>NZ_JASVWB010000002.1:2585588-3878382 GCF_030287445.1 Streptomyces sp. ALI-76-A
GGGTGTACTGGGGACCGGACTGGTCGCCGGGGTGTTCTGCGGGTTCTCGACGTTCGTGATGCGGGGGCTCGCCGCGTTGCCGCCCTCCCGGGGTGTCGCCGCGATGCAGGCGATCAACGTGACCGCGGTACGGCCGGCGTTCATGCTCGTGTTCACCGGATCGGCCGTGGTGTGCGTGGTGATCGCGGTGGTGACGTTCGTGCTGTGGCCGGACGAGGGGACGGCCGAGTTGCTGGTCGGCAGCGGGCTGTACCTGTTCGGCGTGTTCGGGCTGACCGTGGTGGCGAACGTGCCGCGCAACAACGCGCTGGCCAGGATGGAACCGGACACTCCCGAGGCGGCCGCGTACTGGCCGACGTATGTGCGCGAGTGGACGATGTGGAACCACGTCCGCACCATCGCCTCGGCCGCCGCGGCGGTGTTCTACGTGCTCGCCCTCACCTGAGCGCATCGGTACTCCCGGCAGCCGAAGCGTGGTCGTGGGCGCTGTCGGGAACGCGGTCGCAAGCACCGTCGCATGCGGGGTCGCAAGCACGGTCGGACGCTCTGCGCGGGTGGCCGAGGGGACGTATCGTGGCCGGAAGCAGTACCGGAAACCATCCGTACGAAGCTCCGGAGCCGTACCGGGCGAAGTACCGGACGCAATGCCCCAAGTACCAGAAGCAATGCTGGACCAAGTACCGGAAGCAGTGCCGGTCCAAGTACCGGAAGCAGTGCCGGTCCAAGTACCGGAAGCAGTGCCGGAAGAGTGCCGCCCGATGACGCACGGCCACGTCGGACGCGCGAGCGTCATGCGCAAGCAAGGAACACGCCCATGGCCGACCCCAAGGGATTCATGACCACGCCCCGCCAGGACTGGCCGCGCCGGCCGGTCGAGGAGCGGGTGCGGGACTGGGACGAGGTGTACGTCCCCGGGGCGCTGCTGCCCATCATCGACAAGCAGGCCGACCGCTGCATGGACTGCGGCATCCCCTTCTGCCACGACGCCTGTCCGCTCGGCAATCTCATCCCCGAGTGGAACGACCTGGTCGCCCGCGACGACTGGCGGGTGGCCGCCGATCGACTGCACGCCACGAACAACTTCCCAGAGTTCACTGGGCGGTTGTGCCCGGCGCCGTGCGAGGCGGGGTGTGTGCTGGCCATCAACCAGCCCGCGGTCACCATCAAGAACGTCGAGGTCTCCATCGCCGACCGGGCCTGGGAGCTCGGGTTCGCGCCGCCGAGTCCGCCCGACCGGCTGTCCGGGCGGACGGTCGCGGTGATCGGCTCGGGACCCACCGGCCTCGCCGCGGCACAGCAGCTGACCCGGGCGGGACACACGGTGGTCGTGTACGAGAAGGACGACCGGCTCGGCGGACTGATGCGGTACGGCATCCCCGAGTTCAAGATGGAGAAGCACCATCTGGACCGGCGGATCGAGCAGTTGCGGGCCGAGGGCACGAAGTTCCGTACGTCGACGGCGATCGGGCGGGACATCGGCGCCCCGGAGCTGCGTGCGCGTCATGACGCCGTGGTGATCGCCACCGGGGCGACGGCGTGGCGGGAACTGGACGTGCCCGGGCGCGAGTTGACCGGTGTCCAGCAGGCGATGGAGTACCTGCCGCTGGCCAACCGGGTACGTGAGGGAGACCTGGAGGTCTCGCCGATGTCCGCCGCCGGGAAGCATGTCGTCATCGTCGGCGGCGGTGACACGGGAGCCGACTGCCTGGGTACGGCGGTGCGGGAAGGGGCAGCGTCCGTGACCCAGTTGGACATCTACACGCAGCCCGGCACCGAGCGGGACGAGGACGCCGAGCCGTGGCCGACGTACCCGAGGGTCTACCGGCTGTCGGCCGCGCACGAGGAGGCCCGTGACCTGCGGACGGCACCGGCGGCGACCGCGGACGCGCGGCTGTTCGCGGCGTCCACCCTCCGGTTCACCGGCGACGCCGACGGGCATGTGCGGTCCCTGCACCTGGTCGAGGTGGACGCCCGGCGGCGGCCGGTGCCGGACAGCGGGCGCCGCCTGCCCGCCGACCTGGTGCTGCTCGCGCTCGGCTTCTCGGGGCCGGACAAGGAGGACGGTCTGGTGGACCAGCTGGGCCTGGAGCTGGATCCGCGCGGGACGATCACGCGGGACGCGGACTTCGCCACGAACGTCCCCGGTGTGTTCGCCGCGGGGGACGCTGCCCGGGGGCAGTCGTTGATCGTGTGGGCGATCGCGGAGGGGCGGGCGGTGGCGGCGGCCGTCGACCGCCATCTGACGGGGAGTTCACGGCTGCCGGCGCCGATCGGACCGTACGACCGCCCCATGGCCGTATAACCCCGTGGCTCCACCAGAGCCGACGCCGGAGATGCCACCGGAGCCGACGCCTGGGGTGCCGCCGCAGGCGGGCCCACGCGCGGCGCGCCCGCCGGCCACCGCGAGGTCCGGGCTGAACCTCGTAAGCCTGCTGGTCCACGACCGGCCCAGGCCACCACGGTGCCGGCGGCGTACCTCGCGCCGACCGGACTGCCACCACCACCACCGCTGCCGATGACGATGACGGTGCCAACGGCGATGGCGATGGCGATGGTCAGCCAACTGGTCGGCCTACCGCCGCGTGTGTGGTCGTGGGAGCGAGCCGGACCGTCACGGTCACGGCTTGCGTGCCACCGCCCCGTAACCGGGAATGACCCCGTCGTCCTGGCCCGGGACCGGGTCACCCAGCTCGGGATGCCACAACTGCGGTACCTCGACGCCGGGTTCGACGAGGTCCAGGCCGTCGAAGAAGCGGGTGAACTCCTCGCGGGAGCGGAGTGCCAGGGTGACGCCGGCCGCCTTCAGCTTCTCGGTGGCCGCCTTCGACTCCTCGGGCGTGAAGTCGGCCGTCGCGTGGCTGATCACCAGGTAGCTGCCGGAGGGGAGTTCGGCGAGCAGCCGGCGGACGAGTTCGTGCGCGCCGTCCTCGTCGGAGACGAAGTGCAGCAGCGCGATCAGCGAGAGGGCGACCGGCCGGCCGAAGTCCAGGATCTTCCGGGCGCCTTCGAGGATGGCGTCCGGGTCCCGTACGTCGGCCTCCAGGTACTCGGTCACGCCGTCGTCCGTGCCGCGCAGCAGGGCGGCCGCGTGGGCGAGCACGATCGGGTCGTTGTCGCAGTACACGACCCGCGCGTCGGGGGCGGCCCGCTGGGCGACCTGGTGGAGGTTCGGTTCGGTCGGGATGCCGGTGCCGATGTCCAGGAACTGGCGTACGCCGTGCTCGGCGAGCCAGCGCGTGGCCCGGTGCATGAAGGCGCGGTTGACCCGCGCCATCACCGGCACCCGCGGGTCCAGGGCGAGCATCTGCCGGCCCATGGCCTCGTCGACGGGGTAGTTGTCCTTGCCGCCCAGGTACCAGTCGTACATCCGCGCGGGATGCGGCTTGCTGGTGTCGATGTCGACGGCACCGCGAGGGTCCTGCCCGGTCATGAGGCGCTCCGTAAGACGCAAGGGGTGGTCAATTCAGTACCAAGTTAAGGAAGTCGAGCGGGAGAAAGGCAATCGGTTCAGGAAAGCAGGAAGTCGGCCTCCCCCGCCTTGGCGCCCTCGATGAAGGCGGTCATCTCGTCGGTCGTGTAGATCAGCGCGGGCCCGTCCGGGTCGGTGGACTGGCGGACGGCGATCCTGCCGTCGGCCAGTTTCATGGCCTCCAGGCAGTTGCCGCCGTTGCCGCCGCTCCACGGCTTGTGCCAGCCCTCACTGCCCAAGTCCCGCGCGGGCATGCCGTTGTAGACGCGTAGGCGCGGCTTGATGCGATCCATTCACAGCTCCTTGCGGAGATCCCGGAGGATCTCCTTCGTGCGATGTGCCGTAGCGGCCTGCGCCGCCATGCGGTCCATGACCTCGAGGTGGGTCGCCACCTCGGTGCGCGCGTCCAGATAGACGGCGCCGGTCAGGTACTCGCTGTAGACCATGTCCGGGAGTTCCGGCACGGCGAATCGGAAGAGCACGAAGGGCCCGTACGTGCCCGGGTGCGGCCCGTTCTCGAACGGGGCGACCTGGAGGGTGACGTTGGGCAGCTCCGTGGCGTCGAGCAGTTTGTCGATCTGCGTGCGCATCACCTCCGGGCCGCCGACGGGGCGGCGCAGCACGGTCTCGTCCATCACGACCCACAGCCGGGGCGCTTCCTGACGGGTGAGCAGTTCCTGGCGTTGCATGCGCAGGTCGACATGGCGCTCGATCTCGTCGGGGCTCGTCTGCCCGATGGCACCCGAACGCAGGACACCACGCGCGTAGTCCTCGGTCTGCAGCAGCCCGGGGACGAAGTGCGGCTCGTACTGCCGGATGAGGGCGGCGGCCCCCTCCAGGCTGACGTGCATCGAGAACCAGCCGGGCAGCACGTCGTGGAACCGCTGCCACCAGCCGGGCCTGTTGGCCTCCTCGGCCAACTGGACGAACGCCTCGGCCTCCTGGTCGGAGATGCCGTAGGCCTTCAGCAGGAGCTGGAGGTACGGGATCTTCAGCGAGACCTCGGCCATCTCCATACGACGGACTGTGGCGGGGGCCACACGGAGGATACGGGCGGCCTCCTCGCGCTTGAGCCCCGCGCGCTCCCGCAGGTCCAGCAGGCGCCGGCCGAGGACGACCTGTCCGACCGTCGGCGCGGACCGCGGTTCGCTCACCCTCCACCTCCACAAAGTCCCTGCTCGGACGGCCGCGAGGGGATCGGGGCCGGGTCCCGGAATGCATGCTGACAGCCCTGCGGCGCCATTCGAAGACCCATTCGAAGATCGGTACGGATCTCCGGTGATCCCAACTGGCGCCGCTCTCAGTGCTGTTGCGAGCAGTGTGCCACGGCCCTTCACCGCGTCACACAGCACTCTGCATTTTTCAGAGTGACACTTGCCAAGTGTTCACGGCGGGGCGATAGTGGCAAGCGTGATTCCGTCCGCGCCCTTAGGAACAGACGCTGCCGCAGGCCGCCCCCTCGGTCTCGGTGCCGCCGCGGGAGCAGGCCCCGACCGGGCCGCTGCCGAGCGCCGGTTCCGCTTCGAGCTGGCCGCACATCCGGGTTCTCCCGCGCAGGCCAGACGCCTGACACGGGCGCGGCTGACCGGCTGGTCCGTCTGCGAGGACACCTGCGACTCGGCGGCCCTGGTGGTCTCCGAGCTGGTCACCAACGCCATCGTGCACACCGCGAGCCACCGGGTCGTCTGCGAGCTGCTGGACAGTGACGACCTGGTGCGGATAGCCGTGCGCGACGAGGGCTGCGCGCCGGGTGAGCCCCGGCCGTCGTCGCAGCGGCCCGAGGAGGAGCAGGGGAGGGGACTGATTCTCGTCGACGCCCTCTGCCACGCCTGGGGCGCTCATGAGCACGGCCCCGGCCTGCTCGTCTGGGCGGAGCTCCCCCGCAAGGCCGACGCGCCCCGCGCGGACGCGGGCCCCCGCAACGACCTGGGCTGGGGCGCCCGCCCGAAGCCGGGCGGGGCCGGCAGCTCGGGGAACGAGGCCACCGGGCGGGCGAGCGCCGCGGCGGAGCAACTCCACGCGGCCACGACGCAGCCGGGCGCCACGGTCGAACCACCCTCGCCGGTCGAACCACCTTCGCCACTCCCCGAGGTCGCACCCCCGGCCCTCAACGCACCCCCGGCCCTCAACGCGCCCCCGGCGCCCCGGGCACCCACTGCGCCCCGGGTGCCCCCGACCCGCCCGGACGCCGAACCCCAGCACGGCACCGCCGCCGCCGAGACGGACGACGGGACACCGGCCCGTGACCATGGGACGGGGGCCGCATGGGCGTAAGGGCTGGTTCCGGCGGCGGCCAGGTGCTGAACCTGGACACGCTGGTCCGCCTCGGACGCGGGCTGCGCACTCCGGGAACCCCCCGGCGGCTGCCCGTGCCCGAGGGCATGACGGCCCCGCTGGGCTGCGACGCCGTGGCGGTGCCCGCGCGGTTCGGCCCCCTGGTGATGCCGCGCCTGCCGCGGGTCGGATGCGTCTACGCGGACGAGGCGCACTGGTGGTGGATCGTTCCGTCGGACTCCGACTACGCCCTGGAGTGGCCCGCCCCCGTCCGGTACGCCACCGGGGCGGTCGTCCCGGACGCTCCCGGCCTCCCGGGTCTCATCCACCGGCCGGAAGGGACGATCCCGTACACGCCGCCGATACCGCTGTACCTGGCCCTGTGCCGGCTGACCGGCACGACGCCGACCTGGTCGAGGCCGGTCAGCGCGTAGGCCCGGCTCCGGCCCCCGGCCGCCCCTCGCCGGTGACGGACACCACCAGCGACCCGATCGACCACCGGCCACCCGCGACCGGCCACCGGCCACCCGCGACCGGCCACCGGCCACCCGCGACCGACGACCGGCCGCCGGCCACCGGCCACCACGGCCGACGGACCCGCACCACGAGCGATCGGCCACCCTCGGTCGGCGCGCACCCCGCCCCCTCCGGTCGGAGTGCGCCCGCGTGCTCCGGCCGCCACCCCCTGCGCCCTGCCCGGGCCGAGTCCGCTTCGCGATAGTGGCGGTTCGTCCACGTCCGGGGAGGTCGGCGGTGGGAACGAAGGGCGACGCGGATCCGGGCGGCGCGGACCAACCCCAGGTGTCCGATTCGGAGCGGCTGCTGTTCGGCGGCCCCCTGCGCTACGACATGGGCTGGAACTCGCACGCGGACGCGTTCCTGGAGCTGAACTTCCGGGCCATGCTGGTCCGCCTCCCCGCCATGCTCACGGCCAGCTTCCACCTCGCCTGGCAGGCCGACCGACGGGCCGCGCGGACCGTGCTGGCCGCCGAGGTGGGCCGGGGCCTCGCCCAGGCCGTGAGCCTCCTCGCGGTCAACAGCCTGCTGGGCCGGCTGATCGGCGGCGGCACCCTGGAGGACCGGCTGCGCGGCGCCGTGCCCGCCTTGGTCGTGATGGCCTCCGTGATGCTGGTCGGAGCGCTGCTGCGGGCCGCCTCGACGTACGCCACCGGGCGGCTGGAGCCCAAGGTGGAGCGGGTGGCGACCGAACGCTATCTGGAGCGGGCCGCGACCGTGGAGCTGACCGCGATCGAGGACCACGCCTTCCACAAGCTGCTGGACACCGCGCAGTACGGCGCCACCTCCGCCCGGCGGATGATCGGATACGCCACCCGCGTGGTGAACGCGATCATCTCGCTGATCGCGGCGGCGGGCGTGCTCACCGTGCTGCACCCGGCGCTGCTGCCGCTGCTGGTGACGATGACCCTGCCGAGCGCCTGGAGCGCGCTGACGAACGCGCGCCGCCGCTACGAGTCCTTCCACACCTGGGTGCAGCACGCGCGCGCGGGCCGGCTGCTCGGCGCCCTGCTGATCGAACCCGAGGCGGCTCCCGAGATCCGGGTGCACGGAGTGGGCCCGTTCCTGCTGCGCCACTTCCGTGAGATGTCCGAGACGGCGGAGGCGGAGCAGGCCCGCCTGGCCCGGCTGGCGGCCCGTACGGGGCTGATCGCGGCCGGCTGGACCGGCCTCGCGACGGCGGCGACGTACGCCACGCTGGGCGGGCTGCTGCTGGCGGGCGCGATGGCGCTGGCGGTGGCGGGGACGGCCGTGATCGCCATCCGCACCGGCTCGCAGAGCCTCGCCACCCTCGTCGTGGAGATGAACGCCCTGCACGAGGAGGCGCTGTTCGTGGGCGATCTCCAGCGGCTCCACGTCGAGGCGGCCGAACGGGCCATTCCGGTGGGCGGGGCCGCCCTGCCGGACGATCCGCGCGAGATCCGGTTCGAGAACGTCAGCTTCACCTACCCGGGTGACGCGACCCGTCCCGCGCTCGACGACGTGACTCTCACCGTCCCGCTCGGCAAGATCGTCGCCCTGGTCGGCGAGAACGGCTCCGGCAAGACGACTCTGGTCAAGCTGCTGGCCGGGCTGTACGCCCCCGACCGCGGCCGGATCCTGTGGGACGACGTCGACGCGGCCGGCGCCGACCGGCACCGGCTCGCCGAACGGGTCGCGATGGTGGCCCAGGACTTCAAGCGGTGGCCGTTCACCGCCCGCGTCAACGTGGCCGTGGGCCGTTCCTCGACGCCGCTCACCGACGAGCGGATCACGGAGGCGGTCGCGGAGGCCGGGGCCCAGGAGGTGCTGGTGGATCTGCCTCGGGGCCTGGACACCCTGCTGGCCCGCAACTTCAGCGGCGGGCACGAGCTGTCCGGCGGCCAGTGGCAGCGCCTGGGAATCGCCCGGGCCGCGTACCGGCGCGGGCACATCCTGATCGTGGACGAGCCGACGGCGGCCCTGGACGCGCGGGCGGAACTGGAGGTCTTCGAGAAGATCCGCGCCCTGGCGGGTACGGGGCAGACGGTCATCCTCATCACCCACCGGCTGGCGTCCGTCCGCCACGCGGACCTGGTGCACGTCCTGGACCAGGGCCGGCTCGTGGAGTCCGGAACGCCGGACCAGCTGCTGGCGACCGGCGGGGTCTACGCGGAGCTGTACTCGCTCCAGGCGGAACAGTTCACGACGAAGGTACCGGCACAGACGAAGGTAGCGACGCAGACGGACGGAGCAGGACGGACAACCGGATCAGGCCAGCCGGACGCGCCAGGTCAGAGGAACGGGCCGGGACAGACGGACGAGCCCGAGCAGACGGACGGGCGGGATCAGACGGACACGGACGGGCCGGGACAGGCGGACGCTCCACGGAAGGTGCCCGCCCCGAAGACGGGCTGACCTCACGCGACGGCGTCGGCCGCCGCCTCCCCACTGCGCACGATCACCAGGAACGTGTCGGTCGCGAGATCCATCACGACCTCGGCCTGCAGCCCTTCAAGACGCCGCGCGTGCGCGAACTCCTCCGCCGGCCACGAGCCTCGCGGCCCACCTGCGGGAAAGCGTTCGAGCACTGTTCGCCCGTTCACCACCCTGCACCTCCAGAAAGCGTTCGTAACTTGTAGGAGTTAACGCCTTCCCGGGGCAGAACGCCTCGCCCAGTTGCTGGACTGAGACGTAGTTGACACGCGCGTAGAGCACACCGTGAGGATTCGGTTACTTTCCGATCGGTTCTCTTACTTTAGGTGTCAGTCGTCGTACTCATCGTGATAAAGAACGCTCTCACCCCGTGAGCGCCCCGAATACCGACGCGCGCCCCTCGAGTGCCAGGGCACCGTCCAGCCCATCCGCGCCTTGAACGCCAGGATCTTCCGGGACGGCGCCCGGGACGCCGCCGCGAACGCCGTCCCGCGCACATGCAGATGCGCGCCATATGTCCGATCTGGTCCAGGAAGCCCGAGCAGCTGCGACGGCCGGCGTCCCACTCGGGCGCGAACAGGGAGCGGTATACGACGAGTTGGCGGCGCCCCTCGAAGAGGTCGAGCAGCGAGGCCTTGCCGTCTCCGCCCTCGAACACGTACTCCGTGTCGACCTCGACCATCGGCAGCCCGCCCCGCTCGGCGTTGAGCGCGGGCCGCGCGCGTGAGCGGGAAGGACGGGACGACGGGACGACGTCTCCGGCGGCGGTTCGGCGGGGCCGGTTCAGGTCGGGCCGTTCAGTCGAGCCGGTTCAGGTCAGCCGGTCCAGGTCGGGGCCGGCGCGGACTCAGGTGTCGTAATCCTGGATGCGCCTGCCGTGGCTCCGGTCGACGAGGGCGGGCAGCCGCGCCCCCAGCTCCGCGACCACCGCGGGGACGTCGATGGTCAGCAGCTCGCGGTCGCGCATCAGGATCCGTCCGTCGACGATCGTCGTGCGGACGTCGGAGGAGCGGGCGCTGTGCACGAGGGTCGCGGCCAGGTCGTGGACGGGCTGGGTGTGCGGGCCGGTGAGGTCGACGAGGATCAGGTCGGCCCGCCGCCCGGGGGTGATGCTGCCGACGGCCTCGCCGAGTCCCACCGCCCGGGCACTCTGCAGCGTGGCGTGATGCAGGGCCTGGCGGGAGGTCAGCCAGCGCGGGTCCCCGGTGGTGGACTTCTGGATGAGGGCGGTGAGCGCCATCGCCTCCCACACGTCGAGGGAGTTGTTGGAGGCGGCGCCGTCCGTGGCGAGCCCGACGGGGACACCGATGTCGCGCAGGGCGCGGACCGGCGTGGTGGTGGGCCAGCCGAACTTCAGGTAGCCGCGGGGAGCGGTGGCCACGGCCGTACGGCCCCGGGCGGCGGCCAGGACGGGCAGGTCACGCTCGACGATTCCGGTGCCGTGCGCGAGGAGTACGTCCGTGTCGAGGATCCCGGTGCGCTGGAGGACCTCGATCGGGGTGACGCCGTGCCGGGCGAGGCTGGTGTCGGTCTGGTCGCGGTTCTCGGAGGCGTGGATGTGCACGGGCAGGCCGTGGGCGTGCGCGAGGCCGGCGGTGGCCACGAGGTCGGTGTCGTCCACGGTGTAGGGGGCGTGCGGAGCGAGGGCGGTGGTGATGCGGCCGCCGGCGCCGCCCCGGTGCCGCAGCGCGAACTCCAGGGACTTCTCGCGCCCCTCGGGCCCCTGCGAGGAGAAGTACGCCTGCCCCAGGTGGGCACGCATCCCGCACTCGGCGACGACGGCGGCGACCGCGTCCATGGCGAAGTAGTGGTCCGCGAAACAGGTGACGCCGCCCCGGATCATCTCGGCGCAGGCGAGCCACGCCCCCCACGCCACGTCCTGCTCCGTGAGGTTGGCCTCCACGGGCCACACGACGTCGTTGAACCACTCCTCGGTGGGCAGGTCCTCGGCGATGCCGCGCAGCGCGACCATCGGGGCGTGGGTGTGGCAGTTGACCAGCCCCGGCAGGGCGACCTGACCGCGCGCGTCGAGACGTTCGGCGGCTGGCCGGTCCGCGACCGCGGCGGCGGTCGTCACGGACCGGACGACGCCGTCCCGTACGACGATCGCGGCGTCCTCCTCGAAGCCGATCCGCTCCTGGTCGTCGTGCACGAGGACGGTGCAGCCGGTGACGATGAGATCGGCGGTGCCTTCGGCGCGCGCTGCGGGAGAGGGCGTCATCATGCCAACGTACGACGGCGTCGTCACGGCGCGTCAGCCGAATCGCGCATCCTGTCGTGGCCCTGTCCAGGTGTGCTCCGGGCGGGCACGCTGGGCTGGGGCCGCTCCGCCGGACAAGGCCCCCACCGCCGCTGCCCGACGGCTTCCGGAAGGAGCCCGGCATGCTCCTCGGCACCTGGAACCTGGAGAACCTCTACCGTCCCGGCGGCCCGTTCGGCCCCGCGGACGAGGCCGCGTACGAGGCGAAGCTGACCGCCCTCGCCGCCGTGATCACGGAACTGGACCCGGCGCTGCTCGGGGTGCAGGAGGTCGGGGAGCCGGGGGCCCTGCGGGACCTGGCCGGAATGCTGGAGGGCGCCTGGCATCTCGCGCTGTCCCGGCGTCCGGACGCCCGGGGCATCCGGGTGGGCTTCCTCGGGCGTACACCGTTCGAGGTGCTGGCCGACACGACCGCGTTCCCGGCGAGGCTGCGTCCGGTGCAGGCGGACGACGCGGGGGTGGCGGTGGCGGAGGCGGGCCGCGGTTTCCTCGCGGTGGAGGCGGAGACCGGGCAGGGCCCGCTGCGGGTGGCGGTCGCCCATCTCAAGTCGAAGCTGCTGTCGTATCCGGGGGGCCGCTTCCAGCCGCGCGACGAGGGCGAACGGGCGCGGTACGGGGCGTACGCCCTGTACCGGCGGGCGGCCGAGGCGGCGGGCCTGCGCGCACTGGCCGACGCGCTGCTGGCCGGTGAGTCTCTGAACGGTCCGCCGGCCGGTGCGGTGAACGGTCAGCGGCCGGGCGGCGACGGCCGTGAGCGGGACGTCGCGGTGCTGGGCGACCTCAACGACGAGGTGGGGGCGGCGACCACGCAGATCCTGCTCGGCCCACCCGGCTCCGAGATCGGCACCCCCGGCCACGACCTGGCCGACCGGGGGGACGCGGCCCGCCTGTGGAACGTGGCCCCGCTCATCCCGGTCGAGCAGCGCTACTCCCGCGTCCACTCCGGCCGCCGCGAGCTGATCGACCACGTCCTGGTCAGCCACCGCTTGGCCCACCGGCTCACGGAGGCGGGCACGGGCCTCCCGGGCGACGGCCCTCCGCGACTCCCGTCGGTGGGACCGGACCCGGCGGAGCGGCGCGGGGCGCGGGGGTCGGACCATGCTCCGGTGTGGGTGCGGATGGGAATGGAGTAGCGGGGAGGACCAGCGGGGTGGAGTCGTCCGGCTCGGTCGGGGCACCTCACCCGGCGACGGCCTCACCCGGCGACGGGCAGGCCGGGTATCCGCAGCCCCTCGCGGTCGCGTTCCCTGGCCAGTTCGTCCAGCAGTTCGGTGAGGCGTTCGGTGTGCCGGGGGCTGAGCCGTCCCGTGTCGTCGAGGTGCACGGCGCAGGCGGTGGTCGTGTCGACGAGCCGTTCGAGGGTGGCGGCGATCTCCTCCGCGCCCTCCGAATGCCGGGCCAGCGCGGGGAGTTCGGCCGCGGCGAGGGTGATGGCGGTACGGGCCTCCGCGAGCGCCCGGTAGGCCTCGCGCCGGAGGGTCCAGCGGGCGGCGCGGCTGTCGGAGCCGGTGTCGGCGGACGTGGCGACAGCGGAGGTGAAGGAGGTGGAGGCGCCGGACGTGGTGGTGGCGGAGGTGGCGCGCAGCGCAGGTCCCTCGGACTCCCGCACGGCATGCGTCTCCGACTCCCGCACGATGTGAACGTCCGACTCCCGCAGCACATGGGCCAGGTACGCCTGCGCCGCGCTGCCCGCCGCGGCGAGCCTGGTCCGCACCCCGCCTGCCCGCTGCCCGAGGATCGGCAGGTGCCCCACGATGAGCACGATCGCGCAGGCCAGCAGCGTCTCCCCGATCCGGCCGGCGGAGGCCTGCGGCTCGCCGGCGACCATGACCAGCGACAGCACGAGGACGGTGACGACGGCGGTCTGCGCGGCGAAGTGCCGTGTGGCCACGGGAATGAGGGCGCCGCTGACGGCCACGAGCGCGATCAGCCCCTCAGGGCGGGGCAGCACGGCCGCGAACCCGGCGAACACGAGGGCGCCCAGGACGGTCCCGGCGGCCCGGCACAGCACACGCGAGGCGAGTGGCCCCAGGTCGGGCTTGACGAGGAAGACGGCGGTGGCGGGCAGCCAGTACCAGTGCTCGTGCTGCCCGTACCAGCGTCCTTGGTGCAGGGCCTGGGCGACGCCGACGCTGACTCCGAAGCAGAGGGCGACCCGAAGCCCGTACTCACGCCCCCCTGCTCCGCACACGGTACGGAGCAGGGCCCTGGTCGTACGCCTGCGGGTGTGCAGGTCGGTGCCGGGCGCCCGGTCGAAGGCCTCGGCGGCGTGCAGCAGTGCGTCGTCGAGGGCGCGCAGCCCGGGCGCCGAACGGGAGGGCGCGGGCAGCGGCCCGGTGTGCCGGCTGTCGCGTACGGCGGCGGCCAGACGCCGGGGCCCCTCGGAGGCGCGCCCGGAGACGCCGTCCCCGGCCCAGGCGAGCGCGGTCGCGGCCTCGGCGAGCGGCAGCGCGGCGGCGTACTGGGCGTGCAGCCGCCGTTCGGCCGCGGAGCTGGCGTACCGCCGCAGCCGGGGCCCGGCGAGGGCGTCCTGCGCGTGGTCGAGGGCGGCGGTGAGCGCGGCGCGACGGTTGGTGGCCCGCGGTGTGCCCGCCGCGTCGAGGAGGTCGGCCACGGCGTCGTAGACCGCGGCGACGGCGTTGCGCTCCCCGTCGAACCGGAAGTCCCCGGCGAGGGCACCGGGCGTGGGCAGGACCAGCCGCAGTCCCAGCAGCCATCCGGCCCCGACGAGGAAGGCGAGCGCCCGTTGCCATCCGGGGGCGGGCAGCGGCATCCCGGCGCCGATGGCGGAGGCGACGAGCAGCTGCGTCCCGGCCCCGGAGGCGACGGGCCCCACCGCGCTGACGCTCCCGGCGACCAGCCCGACCAGGGTGAGGAGCAGGGTCAGGACCACGGCCCCGGCATGCCCCCCGACGTACGTCCCCAGGAACATCCCGGCCGCTCCCGCGAGCGCGGGCACCCCGAGCCTCCGTACGAAGGCCCGCCGGCTGCCGGGCCGGTCGTTGATCCCGGCCAGCATGGCGGCGACGGCGGCGACGACTCCCAGGGACGTCCGGCCGGCCAGCACGGCCACGAGCAGCAACGGCCCGGCGGACAACGCCCCCCGCAGGACCGCGTTCCAGGGCACGGGCCCCCGCTGGGCACGGAGAGCGTGGGCGAGCCAGGGCGGAAGGGTCAGAGCAGCGGGGCGTGACACGGGACTCCAGTCGTCTGGACGAAGGCGGAGGTGAGCCTTCGGACGACGGTGGCCGGGCTACGGACTGCGGACTGCGGGCCGTGCTGGTGCGGCCCGTGTCTGCACGGTAGTTCGCGGTCCTGGAGGGCATGGAACGGCCGCGTTTCGGGGGTGTGACGATCGGCTCGAGCGGTGGGTTCGTTATGAACGCAACTCCATCCGCACCGGTGTCGACGCGAAGCGTGCCCGGAGGCGTGACCTGTCCCAGGACGCCGTCGACACCCCGCAACCCCGCCCGCTCCGACAACCGCTTCGCTTTCGCCACCCACTCCTCCCGAGCCGGCAATCGCTTCTCGTTCGGCCACCCACTCCCCCGCGCCAGCAATCGCTTCTCGTTCGGCCACCCACTCCTACCGCGCCAGCAATCGCTTCTGGTTCGGCCACCCACTCCCCCCGCGCCAGCAATCGCTTCTCGTTCGACCACCCACTCCCCCCGCGCCGCGAGCACGCCATGGCCCGCCTGCATCGCGGCCGTTGCGAGCGCGCCGGCGACCTCCGTGAGGCGGCCCACGGTGTCCCGGCGGCCCAGACGGTTCCGGTGGTACGGGCGGTCCCAGTGGCCCGCCGGCCCAGGTGGTCCCCGTGGTTCCCACGGTCCCGGTGGTCCGGTGGTCCGGACAGCCCAGGCGGTCCCGATGGTCCCCGCAGCGGCCCCGGTCCCGACAGCCCCGGCAGCCCCGGCCACGGCGACGGCCGTCGTCCCGGAGCAGGGGTCGTCAGCGGGTCGCGTACTTGTCCGTCGCCGCCACGAGCGCCCGCGCCATCCCCGGCGCCCCGGCATCGTGTCCCGCCTCGTCCACGATCACCAACTCGCTGCCCGCCCAGGCGTGGTGCAGCCGCCAGACCGTGCCCAGGAGGTTGCCGAAGTCGAGGCTGCCCTGGACGAGCGTCCCGGGGATGTCCTTCAGGAGGGCCGCGTCCCGCAGTACGACGCCTTCGTCGTTGCCCTCGCCGAGGAAGTGGTCGTTGGCGAAGTAGTGCGTGACCGTCCGGGCGAAGCCCAGCCGGAACACCGGGTCCTCGAACCGCTCGACCGACCGCGGTGGCGCGGGAATCGTGGCCGTCTCCCAGTCCGTCCACGCCCGGGCCGCCCGCTCCCGTACCCGTGGATCGGGCGACTCGATCAGCCGGTTGTAGGCGGCGGCGAGGTTGCCGGACCGCTCCCTCTCCGGCGATCCGGCCAGGAATGGAGTGGCTGCGGGGGCTGCTTGGGCTGTCTTCGAACCTTCGAACGCTTGGAAGGCGTGGAAAGCTTGGAAGGCCTCAGGGAAGATCCTGCCCAGCCCTCTCGTCAGCAACGCCACCTCGGCGTTCGATCCGGTCGCGACGCCTGTCAGCACCAGTTCCGACACGGCTCCCGGGTGCGTCTGCGCGTACCGCAGTCCCAGCACCGACCCGAACGACAGGCCCCACACCAGCCATCGCTCGATCCCCAGGTGCCGCCGCAGCGCCCCCAGGTCCGCGATGAGATGAGCGGTCGTGTTCACACTCATGTCGGTGTCGTACGCGCTCGCGTGCGGCCGGGACCGCCCGCACCCGCGCTGGTCGAGCAGCACGATCCGGTAGGCGGCCGGATCGAACAGCCGCCGGAAGTACGGTGTGCAGCCGGACCCCGGCCCGCCGTGCAGCACCAGCGCGGGCTTGCCCCGTGGGTTGCCGCAGGTCTCCCAGTAGACGCGGTTGCCGTCACCGACATCGAGCATGCCGTGGTCGTGGGGTTCGGTCTCCGGATGAAGGGCCATCCCGGCACCCTAGGGCAGGGCTCGTTCCCCGTACGAGGCCGTCGGCAGCCCCGCCGCCCCCGCCGCCGTACGCAGCACCTCCCGCAGCATCGCGGGCGTGAGCCGGCCGGTGAAGGTGTTGCGCTGGCTGACGTGGAAGCAGCCGAACAGGTCCAGGCCGTCGAGCGGCACGTGGGCGCCGTGGGCGAAGGAGGGCCGGGGCCGGGGCACCTTCCAGCCCGCCTCGGCGAACGCCGGCAGCGCGGCCTGCCAGCCGAAGGCGCCCAGGACGACCACGGCTGCCAGGGTCGGCCGGAGCAGGTTCAGCTCCTGGACGAGCCAGGGCCGGCAGGTGTCCCGCTCCACGGGGGTGGGCTTGTTCGCGGGCGGCGCGCAGTGCACGGGCGCGGTGACGCGCACGCCGTACAGCTCCAGGCCGTCGTCGGGGGTCACCGAGGTGGGCTGCGAGGCGAGGCCCACGTCGTACAGCGCCTCGTACAGCACGTCTCCGGAACGGTCGCCGGTGAACATCCGGCCGGTGCGGTTCCCGCCGTGCGCGGCCGGGGCGAGGCCCACGATCAGCAGCCGGGCGTCTGACGGGCCGAAGCCCGGTACCGGCCGGCCCCAGTACGTCCAGTCGGCGAAGGCGGCGCGCTTGGTGCGGGCCACCTCCTCGCGCCAGGCGACCAGCCGGGGACAGGCCCGGCACCCGGCGATCCGCCCGTCCAGCCCGACAAGCCCGGAATCTCCGCTGGTGTCCATGCCTCCACCGTACGAAAGCCCAGGGCTCCGCCCGCACTCCGGTCCACCCGAGAACCCCCGATCCAGCCGGGAGCCCGCGGCCCGGCCCGCACATCCACGCGGAAATCCCGCCTGAGCCGCCCGGCCGAGGGGACTAAGGTCGGAAGCATGGCTGTGGAGCACACGGACGACGAGAAGCCGACCGGGACGACCGGAGCGACCGGAGCGACCGGAGCGACCGGAACCGGAACGACCGGGTCGGGCAGCTCCCGCAGGAACAGCGGACCCACGAAATCCGGCGGGGCCGACAGGTCCGGCAGGTCCGGCAGGTCCCGCGCATCCGCCACATCCCGTGCGTCCGACGGCCCCGGCGGATCCAGCAAGGCCGACCGGGACGGCGAAAGCACCCGCGCGCCCGCCACCGGCGCCGAAGAACCCGCCGCCGGAGCACCCGGTGCCGGAGCGGCCGGCCCGGCCGCCGACCCCCAGGACGTGGACCCCAAGGTCGCCGCCGCCGTGGCCGCCGCCGAGGCGGCCGGTCCGCAGAACGGCCAGTCCGTGCGTCTCGACAGCTGGATCTGGGCGGTCCGGCTGGTCAAGACCCGCTCCATGGGTGCCACCGCCTGCCGGGGCGGCCATGTCCGGGTGAACGGCGAGCGGGTGAAGCCCGCCTACTCCGTGCGCGTCGGCGACGAGGTGCGGGTGCGGCAGGAGGGCTGGGAGCGGGTCGTCGTCGTCAAGCGGCTGATCCGCAAACGGGTCGGTGCCCCGGTCGCCGCCCAGTGCTACGTCGACAACAGCCCGCCGCCTCCGCCCCGCGAGGCCGTCGCCCCGGCCGGCATCCGGGACCGCGGCGCGGGCCGCCCGACCAAGCGCGACCGCCGCGAACTGGAACGCCTGCGAGGACTGTTGGGAGGCGGCCGCCCCGAGGAATCCTGACTGTGGATGCCGGCCCCCCGGCCTGAGCGGGCGAACAGCGACCGTGACGACGGCGGTGGCGGTGGGGCCCCGGCGAAGCGCCAGGCCGCACACCACCACCGCCGCCGTCACCACCGCCGTACGAACGTCGTACAGCCGCGGAGCACGGGCATCCAGCCGTTCATCCCTGTCGCCGCACCAACCGCAGCAGCTGAGCGTTGCTGTCCCGCCGGGCCCAGGCGATCAGGGCGAGCGGCACGATCAGGATCAGCGGTGTCGCCGCGTTCTCCCCGTCGAAGGCGGTGATCGTCACGACGAACGCGCCCACCATCAGCGCGCTCAGCGCCACGGCCGCCACCGACTGGAGCACCGGGATCAACAGCGCGATGCCCCCGGCCAGTTCGAGGACACCGATGGCGTACATGCCGACGCTGCCCCAGCCCAGCTCGTCGAATCCCTCGGCGGCCGAGGGGTGCGCGATCAGCTTGGGCAGCGCGCTCGCGATCACGTAGAAGAGGGCGAGCAGCACCTGAAGGCCGCGCAGGGCGATCCGGGCACGGCGATCACGGGCGGTCGAGGACTCGGCGATGACAGTGCCGGAGGAAGCGGCGGGGACGGGAGCGGCGGTCTCGGACATCGGGGTCTCCTGTGGGAAGCGGTCCGTGGTGCTGTCGCAGAGGTAGACCGACCCGCGTCCGGAAACTCATCGCCGTCCGCCCGGCAACTCGCCCTCGCCCGACGGCCTACGGGGCGGGAACGGCCCGCACCCAGGTCCGGTCCTCCGTCAGATACCTGTCCACCTCCAGCCCCGCCTCGGCCAGCGCGTCCTCGAACTGCTGCGTCGTCAGCGGGCGGGCTCGGAACGTCTGGGTCCAGGTCGCGTCCGGGAACTCGTACTCCGCACGCACCTCGTTGACCCCGTCGCCGAGCGGCTCGGACGAGGCGACCCGCACGATGAAACCGCTGGGGTCGACCCGCTCGCGCGGCACGTTCGTGTGGTAGTCCTCGCCCTCGCGCTGGATGAGCACGCAGCCGTCCCGCGCGACATGACGGGAGCACGCGGCCAGCAGCCCCTGCCGTACCCGGACGTCTCCGGAGTGGACCAGGAACGACGCGAGCAGCACCACGTCGAACGTCTCCCCCAGGTGGAGATCCTCGATGGGGCTGCGTATCGTGCGCGCTCCGCGGACGCGCTCCAGCATCTCGGGGGACTCGTCCACCGCCGTGACCCGGAAGCCCCGTTCCAGCAGGGGATGGGTCATCCGCCCGACACCGCTGCCCAGTTCCAGGACGAGCGCCCCCGCCGGCACGGCCGCGGTGATGATGTCCGGCTCGGGCCCCGCGGGCAGCCGGGAGTAGAACTCGACCGCACAGCCGTCCGGGGTGATCGCCCCGGGCCCCGTCCCCTTGTGTCCCGTTCGGGTGTTCAGCTCCATGCCGGTCCAACGGCCCGTATCCGCACGGTCGTTCCCGTCCGGCCCGGATTCACCCGTCCGAGCTACAGCGGAAACCAGCCGTGCCCCATGTACCAGTGGCCGCCCGCCCGCAGATGGTCACCGACGGCCCGCTCCACGGACGTGCGCCGCGGCAGGCTCTCCACCTCCAGCTCCGGGTCCCCGAACACGAACCGGACCGGTTCCATGTCCGACGGCTCCGTGCCCTCGCGGGCGACGCGGAAGCGCTCCTGGAACCGGACGATGTTGGAGTCCTCGGACAGGTACCGCTTCAACTGCGGGTCGAGCAGCCAGGAGTGGCAGAGCACGGCCCGGTACCGCTCCTCCGGGTAGTACCGCGCGAAGAACTCCCCGGCCAGCGCCAGCGAGCGGTCGCAGGCGGCCGGGGACAGCGGGCCGAGGAAGTCGGGGACATGGAGGTTCAGACAGGGCGCGCCGAGGGCCACGTCCAGTCCGGCCGCCGCGAGCGCCCGCGCCGTACGCTCCCCGTGCCGCGCCCGTTCGAACTGCAGTCGGCCGAGCTGGTAGAGCTCGCCCCGGAAGTGGTGGGTGAGCCACCGCAGCGCCTCCACGCCCGCCCGGCCGTGCCGCCTGCGGTACACGGCCATGTTCCGGCCGAGGTCGGCGAGGGTGCGCCGGGAGACGTCGGCGGGGATGCCGCGCTCCCGGTGGTGGGCCCGGGCGTGGGGCAGTGCCGCCACGAACACGTACACGGGGAAGCAGCGCCGCAGGGCGCCGGACGCCCAGTCGAGCTCGGGCACGTCGACCGTGCCGCGGATCTCTCCCATGTCCCGGACGAGCGTCTCGACCGACGCCTCGAGGAACCGCAGCAGCTCGGGATCGTCCATGACCCGTCGGCCCATCCGGACGAGTTCGTCGATGTCCTCGTGCGGGACGGCCAGGTCCAGCAGCACCTCGGCCAGCTCATCGGCGTCCGGAAGCACGTGGCGACCCCTTGTCCGGACGCGTTGGTGGACGTCCCTTGCGAAGAGTACGTTGCGCGGAGGAGGAGTGATCCAGATGCGTACGGGCAGCGAACCGAGGACCGCGCGCAGTGCGCTGCGAGCGCGGTTCTGGCTGAGTGTGTGGGGCCTGATCTGGGCGACCGTCGGTACGGCCGCGTTCGCGCTGGCGGGGCGCCCCGGCTGGGCGATCGCCTGCGGGACGCTGTGGCTGGTGATCACGGTCGACCTGGCCCTCGTCACCAGGCACATCCGCCAGGGCCCGCACTACCAGCCGGGCCCCGGCGTCCCGCCGTACCAGCCCCCGGAGGACCGGCACCGTTAGCCGGCCGCCGTCAGACCACGGGCCGGCGCCGGTCGACGGTCATCCACCGAGGGCTCACCAGCCGTCCCGACCGGCACGGACGCCCCCGGCCCTCACGACTCGAAGCGAGCCGCCTTCAGGAACTCCGGCTTCGGATCCAGCGCGGCCGCCAGGCGGAAGTGGCGCCGGGCCTCGTCGGACCGGCCCTGACGCTCATAGGTCCGGGCGAGCGCGAAGTGCGCGAACGCGTTGTCCGGCTCGCGCTCCAGCACGATGGTGAACTCCAGCTCCGCGGGCCTGAGCTGCGCGGCGGCGAAGAAGGACCGCGCGCGCAGCAGCCGGGCCGCGGTGTTCTCCGGGTGGGCGGCGATCACCGAGTCGAGCAGCTTCACCGCGCCCCGCGGGTCCCGGGCGGCGAGCAACTGCTCGGCGGCACGGAAGTCGATGACATGCGTCTCCGGAGTACGTCCGGTCGATCCACTGGTCTCGGCCACGGCACAGTCCTTCCCTCACTCCAGGGGTTCAACGCCCGGACCGCGGAGCGCTATTCCTGAGGGGGCCGGGGCGTGTGGGCTCTGCGCAGCAGGTCGGCCCACACCTCCCGTACGCGTCGCCGCAGGTCGTCCAGGGGTACGTCGTTGTCGATGACGATGTCCGCGATCTCCAGGCGCTTCTCGCGGGTCGCCTGGGCGGCCATGCGCGCGCGGGCGTCCTCCTCGGTCATGCCGCGCAGCCGGACGAGGCGGTCGAGCTGGGTTTTGGGGCTCGCGTCGACGACGACCACGACGTCGTACAGCGGGGCGAGGCCGTTCTCCGTGAGGAGCGGGACGTCGTGGACGACGACGGCGTCCTCGGCGGCGGCGGTCTCCAGTTCGCGGGAGCGGGCGCCCACCAACGGATGGACGATCCCGTTCAGGACGGCGAGCTTGTCGGGGTCGGCGAAGACGATCGAGCCGAGCCGGGGCCGGTCCAGGCTGCCGTCGGCCGTCAGGATGTCCGGGCCGAACGCCTCGACGACCGAGGCGAGGCCGGGCGTCCCGGGCGCGACGACCTCCCGTGCGATCCGGTCGGCATCGATCAATACCGCGCCGCACTCCACGAGCAGCCGCGACACCTCGCTCTTTCCGGCACCGATACCGCCGGTCAGGCCCACTTTCAGCATGAGCCGAAGCTTAGGGCCTGCCACTGACAGCGGTCCCGGCGGGACGTGCGGCGGGACTCAGCCGTCGCCCTCCCGCTCCGCCAGGAACCGCTCGAACTCGCGGCCGATCTCGTCCGCCGAGGGGATCTCGACGGGCTCGGCGAGCATGTTGCCGCGGGTCTCGCCACCCGCGGCGGCGTCGTACTGGTGCTCGAGGCCCTGCACGAGCGCGACGAGGTCCTCGTCGCCCTCCTGGATCTGCCGGTCGATCTCGGTCTGCGTGCGGTGGGCGTCCGTGCGCAGGGCGTGCGCGATGCCCGGCAGGACCAGACCGGTCGCCGCCGTGATGGCCTCCAGGACGGTCAGTGCCGCGTCAGGGTACGGGGAGCGGGCGATGTAGTGCGGCACGTGCGCGGCGACACCCAGGACCTCGTGGCCGGCCTCCATGAGGCGGTACTCGACCAGGGACTCGGCGCTGCCGGGCACCTGGGCCTCCTCGAAGGGGCTGCGGTGACCGGGGACGAGGTCGTTGCGGTTGCCGTGCGGGGTGAGGCCCACCGGGCGGGTGTGCGGGACGCCCATGGGGATGCCGTGGAAGTTCACCGACAGGCGGACGCCGAGCCGCTCCACGATCTGCTGGACCGCCGCGGCGAATCGCTCCCACTCCACGTCCGGCTCGGGGCCCGACAGCAGCAGGAAGGGCGCTCCGGTGGCGTCCTGCACCAGCCGCACCTCGAGGGTGGGCTCCTCGTACTCGGCCCAGCGGTCGCGCTTGAACGTCAGCAGGGGGCGGCGGGCGCGGTAGTCGACCAGCCGGTCGTGGTCGAAGCGGGCGACGACCTGATGAGGCAGCGAGTCGAGCAGCCGGTCGACGATCTGGTCACCGGTCTCACCCGCGTCGATGTATCCGTCGAAGTGGTAGAGCATGACAAGTCCGGCCGACTCCTGGGCGAGCGCCATGTCGACCACGGCGAGGCCCTTCGGCTCCCATGCGTACAAACCCTGCGGATCAAGCACTGTGACCGCTCCTCCTCGTGTTCGTACTCCACAACGCGGCGCAGGACGTGGGCATTCCCGCCCGCGCCCCTGATCAGGCTCCTCCTCCGGGCTTTTCCTGCGCCGCGCCGGCGCGTCACCGGCCCGCGCGCGGGCAGCACGGTCGCGCGTGCACGACCGGGGAACCTCCGCCTGCTCGGTGACGACCCGTCAGCGACGACCGGTCCCCGGAAAACCCTGAAGGGCCGTACCTCGAAAGGTACGGCCCTTCAGCTAGCGGCTAAGCCTCAGCGGCAAGCGGTGTTCAGCTCTGGCCGCCGGCCAGCTTCTCGCGCAGCGCGGCAAGCGCCTCGTCCGAGGCCAGCGCACCAGAGGTGTCGGCGCCCTCGGAGGAGTACGAACCGCCGCCGCCACCGGACGCGGCCGGAGCCGGACCCGCGACGTCGGTACCCTCGGCAGCGGCCTTCTCGTCCGCTTCGCGGGACTTGATGACCTGCTGCTGGTGCTGCTCGAAGCGGGACTGCGCCTCGGCGTACTGGCGCTCCCACTCCTCGCGCTGCTTCTCGTACCCCTCGAGCCAGTCGTTGGTCTCGGGGTCGAAGCCCTCGGGGTAGATGTAGTTGCCCTGGTCGTCGTACGACGCGGCCATGCCGTACAGCGTCGGGTCGAACTCGACCGAGGCCGGGTCGGAGCCGAAGGACTCGTTGGCCTGCTTGAGGGACAGCGAGATCCGGCGACGCTCGAGGTCGATGTCGATGACCTTGACGAAGATCTCGTCGTTGACCTGGACGACCTGCTCCGGGATCTCCACGTGGCGCTCGGCCAGCTCGGAGATGTGGACCAGACCCTCGATGCCCTCGTCCACGCGGACGAACGCACCGAACGGAACCAGCTTCGTGACCTTGCCGGGCACGACCTGGCCGATCTGGTGGGTCCGGGCGAACTGCTGCCACGGGTCTTCCTGGGTCGCCTTCAGCGACAGGGAGACACGCTCGCGGTCCATGTCGACGTCGAGGACCTCGACGGTGACTTCCTGGCCGACCTCGACAACCTCGGAGGGGTGGTCGATGTGCTTCCAGGAGAGCTCCGAGACGTGGACCAGTCCGTCGACGCCACCCAGGTCCACGAAGGCACCGAAGTTGACGATCGAGGAGACGACGCCGGAACGGACCTGACCCTTCTGGAGGGTCGTGAGGAAGGTCTGGCGGACCTCGGACTGGGTCTGCTCGAGCCAGGCACGGCGGGACAGGACCACGTTGTTGCGGTTCTTGTCCAGCTCGATGATCTTGGCCTCGAGCTCCTTGCCCACGTAGGGCTGGAGGTCGCGGACACGGCGCATCTCGACGAGGGAAGCCGGCAGGAAGCCACGGAGGCCGATGTCGAGGATGAGACCACCCTTGACGACCTCGATGACGGTACCGGTGACGATGCCGTCCTCTTCCTTGATCTTCTCGATGGTGCCCCAGGCGCGCTCGTACTGGGCGCGCTTCTTCGAGAGGATCAGGCGGCCTTCCTTGTCCTCCTTCTGGAGAACAAGGGCTTCGATCTCGTCACCGACGGCGACGACCTCGTTGGGGTCGACGTCGTGCTTGATCGAGAGCTCGCGGCTCGGGATGACACCTTCGGTCTTGTAACCGATGTCGAGCAGGACCTCGTCCCGGTCGACCTTCACGATGACGCCGTCGACGATGTCGCCGTCGTTGAAGTACTTGATCGTCTCGTCGATCGCGGCGAGGAAGGCTTCCTCGTTACCGATGTCGTTGACCGCTACCTGCGGAGTGGTAGAGGTGGTCTCGGTGCTGCTCGTCATGTGGGAAAGGGCTCCGGTACGGACAGTGAGTCGTAGGTACTGCTTACGCCGGGAGCCCGTTTCGCTCTGAAGAAGCCGGACAGCCAAGGAAGCGCCACACAAAACCACTGGTGGCGCCTCGACAACCGAGGGGACATACAACAGATGCGAGCGCAGCCTGCTACGTCTGAGGAGCGCAGGCCCGCAGCGCAACTTGTAGCATACGGGGGCAGCCGGGCAGGGTCAATGCGCGAAGGCACCCACCCGGGGCGGATCGCCGCATACCCGGCACAAAACCTGTCTCGCGAGGCTACGCGGGCCCGGCGGCGCCCCATTCGTGACGTCCACCGCGGCAGGTCGGACGGAAGAGCCCGCAGACTAATACGAGGGAGCCGGTCATCCAAGAGCCCGAAGCGTCCGAGCCGGAAGTCACCCGGCGTGCGGCCGATGTCACCGAGAGTTCCCGGGCCAACCGGGGCTGGTGGGACCGCAACGCGGACGAGTACCAGGTCGAGCACGGCACGTTCCTCGGGGACGACCGTTTCGTGTGGGGTCCCGAGGGCCTCGACGAGGTGGAGGCCGAGCTGCTCGGCCCGCCGGAGGAACTGAAGGACAAACGCGTCCTGGAGATCGGCGCCGGCGCGGCGCAGTGCGCGCGCTGGTTGGCCGCGCAGGGAGCCCGTCCGGTCGCCCTGGACATCTCCCACCGCCAGCTCCAGCACGCCCTGCGCATCGGCGGGCCCTTCCCCCTGGTGTGCGCCGACGCGGGCGCGCTGCCCTTCGCGGACGGCTCCTTCGACCTGGCCTGCTCGGCGTACGGGGCGCTGCCCTTCGTCGCCGACCCGGTGCTGGTCCTCAAGGAGGTGCGCCGGACGCTGCGTCCCGGCGGCCGTTTCGTCTTCTCGGTGACGCATCCGATCCGCTGGGCCTTCCCGGACGAGCCCGGCCCGGAGGGGCTGACCGTCGCCGCCTCGTACTTCGACCGCACGCCCTACGTCGAGCAGGACGACGAGGGCCGCGCGGTGTACGTCGAGCACCACCGGACGCTGGGTGACCGGGTGCGTGACGTGGTGGCCGGGGGGTTCCGCCTGGTCGACCTGGTCGAACCGGAGTGGCCGGCCTGGAACACCGCCGAGTGGGGCGGCTGGTCACCGTTGCGCGGGAACCTGATCCCCGGGACGGCGATCTTCGTGTGCGAGCGGGACTGACCCGAACGAGCGGGCGTTCGCCCGAGCCGGCGGTCCTCGGGCGGCACTGAGCGGTGCTTTTCGGGTGGTGCTGAGCGGTACTGACGGAACGCACGCGCGCGTGGGGCCTCTTCGCCCGGCGTACGACACTGGGGGCGTGATCCGTTACGACGCTCTGGAAGCCCTTCCCGTACGCGGTGCCCTGCCGGGGCTGCGTGACGCCTTGGACGGCCACGGCACCGCCGTGCTCGTCGCGCCGCCCGGCACCGGCAAGACGACGCTGGTGCCGCTGGCGCTGGCGGGGCTGCTGGGCGAGGGGCCCGCGCGGCGGGTGGTCGTCGCCGAGCCGCGGCGGATCGCGGCCCGCGCCGCGGCGCGCCGGATGGCGTGGCTGCTGGGCGAGAAGGTCGGCGAGAGCGTCGGGTTCACCGTCCGCGGGGAGCGGGTGGTCGGGCTCCGCGCGCGCGTGGAGGTCGTCACGACAGGCGTGCTGTTGCAGCGGGTGCAGCGGGACCCGGAGCTGCCCGGGGTCGACGTGGTGGTGCTGGACGAGTGCCACGAGCGGCACCTGGACGCCGACACGGCGGCGGCGTTCCTGTGGGACGTGCGCGAGACGCTGCGGCCGGAGCTGCGGCTGGTGGCCGCTTCGGCCACCACGGACGCGGCCGGCTGGGCGCGGCTGCTGGGCGGGGCGCCGGTGGTGGAGGCCGCGGGTGTCTCGTATCCGGTGGAGGTGGTGTGGGCGCCGCCGACGCGGCCGGTCCGGCCGCCGCACGGGATGCGGGTCGATCCGGCCATGCTGACGCATGTGGCGTCGGTGGTGCGGCGGGCGCTGGCCGAGCGGGACGGGGACGTGCTGTGTTTCCTGCCGGGGGTGGGGGAGATCGCGCGGGTCGCCGGACAGCTGGGCGGCCTCGGCGCGGTGGACGTGCTCCAGGTGCACGGGCGGGCGCCGGCGGCCGTGCAGGACGCCGTGCTGGCTCCCGCCGAGCGGCGCCGGGTGGTGCTGGCGACCTCGGTGGCCGAGTCGTCGCTGACGGTTCCCGGGGTGCGGGTGGTCGTCGACTCGGGGCTGGCGCGGGAGCCGCGGGTGGACCACGCGCGCGGGCTGAGCGCGCTGGCGACGGTACGGGCCTCGCAGGCGGCGGGGCGGCAGCGGGCGGGGCGGGCCGGCCGGGAGGCGCCGGGGGCGGTGTACCGGTGCTGGACGGAGGCCGAGGACGCCCGTCTGCCGCGTTTCCCGTCCCCGGAGATCAAAGTGGCCGACCTGACGGCGTTCGCCTTGCAGGCGGCCTGCTGGGGGGATCCGGAGGCGTCCGGGCTGGCGCTGCTGGATCCGCCGCCGGGCGGGGCGATGGCGGCGGCCCGGTCGGTGCTGACGGCCGTGGGGGCGGTCGACGCCGACGGGCGGGCCACGGAGCGGGGAAGCCGGCTGGCCCGGCTCGGGCTGCATCCCCGGTTGGGGCGGGCGCTGCTGGACTCGGCGCCGCTGGTGGGTGCGGAGCGGGCCGCCGAGGTGGTCGCGCTGCTGAGCGAGGAGGCGCCCCGGGAGTACGGGGACGATCTGACGGCCGCCGTGCGCACGGCGCGTCGCGGGAGTGACGCGTACGGGGCGCGGTGGCGATCGGAGGTGCGGCGGCTGCGGGCCGTCGCCACGGAGTTCCCCGCCCACCCGGCGGGCGCGTGGGCGGCCGCCGGTGAGGACAGCGCGGTCGGGCTCGTCGCCGCTCTCGCGTTCCCCGAGCGGGTCGCCCGGGCCGACGGCGGGTCGTATCTCATGGTCTCCGGGACCCGGGCCGAGACCGGCGACGCCACGGGGCTGCGCGGGGCTTCCTGGATCGCCGTGGCCGTCGCCGACCGGCCGGTCGGCAAGGGGCACGCGCGCGTGCGGCTCGGGGCCGTGGTGGACGAGGAGGTCGCCCGGCTGGCGGCGGGGTCCCTGGCGCGGGTGCGGGACGAGGTGCGCTGGGCCGACGGGGACGTCGTCGCCCGGCGCGTCGAGCGGCTGGGGGCCGTGGAGCTGGCGGCGCGTCCGCTGCGCGACGCCGACCCCGGGCTCGTACGGGAGGCGCTGCTCGAAGGGCTGCGGCAGGAGGGGTTCGGGCTGCTGCGGTGGCCGGCCGATGCGGTCGTCCTGCGGCAGCGGCTCGCCTTTCTGCGGCTGCGGCTCGGGGAGCCGTGGCCCGACGTGTCCGACGACGCGCTGCACGCGCGCGTGGACGAGTGGCTGGAGCCCGAGCTGGGCCGGGCCCGGCGGCGCGCCGACCTCGCGCGGATCGACGCCGGCGCGGGGCTCGGCCGCCTGCTTCCCTGGGCCCGCGGGGACGCCGCCCGGCTCGACGAGCTGGCGCCCGAGCGGATCGCCGTACCGAGCGGGTCCAGGGTCCGGATCGACTACGGCGACCCCCAGCAGCCGGTCCTGGCCGTGAAGCTGCAGGAGATGTTCGGGCTTCAGGAGTCGCCCCGGGTCGCGGGGGTGCCGCTGCTCGTCCACCTGCTCTCCCCCGCCGGGCGGCCCGCCGCGGTCACCGCCGACCTCGCCTCCTTCTGGAAGGACGGCTACAAGGACGTACGGGCGGAGCTGCGCGGCCGGTATCCGAGGCATCCGTGGCCCGAGGACCCGGCGTCCGCGGAGCCGACGCGGTACACCAACGCCCGGCTCAGGCGGTGACCGGCTCCGGTTCCGTGGTCGGGGCGGGGGCCGGGTCGCGGCGGCCGCGGGCCTCCAGGTAGAGGGAGAGGGACAGCAGCACGGCGCCGAGGACGAGGAAGCCCCAGGGGAGGTACGACGTCAGCAGCAGGATCAGGGTGCGGTTGGACGTGACCAGGTCGACGGTGTGGTCGATGTAGTCCTCGCGCATCTTCACGTGCCCGGCGAACGCCGTCACCTTGTCGCGGTCGCCGAGGAGGGTGCCGCCGCGCAGTTCCTCCCGGTGGATCTCCTCGCCGTAGACGGGCGCGCCGGTCAGGGGTTCGACCCAGAACTTGCGGACCGTGGTGTACCAGCGGGTCGTGCCGGTCTCGGCGATCGTCTCCGGGGTGATGCCCTCGACGGGCAGCGTCTTGGGGAACGGCACCTTGGTCCAGGGGATGGTCTGCTCGAAGTAGTAGACCTCGACGCCCCGGAAGTCCTGGGTGCCCCGGTAGTGGATGGGGGCCGTCACACGGGCCTGCGCGTCGAAGTACTCGTAGTCCCGTTTCTCCGTCAGGAACGGCCACTTGAACTCGATGCCCTGCCGTTCGACCGGGTCGCCGTCGACCATCTCGCCGTCGGCGTGGACGGGTTCCTGGGTGTGGGCGTCGAAGATGTACCGCTCGGGGATCTCGGAGACCATCTTGCCGTCGGGGCCCTGGACGTACGACAGGCCGTCCCAGACGACGACGTCCCGGCCGGCCGTCTTCTCGATCCGCTCGGAGGCCTCGACGTTGCCCTTCAGGGTCTGCACGATGGTGACCTTGGGGACCTTCTCGGCCTTCATCGTGCCGTAGTCGAGCAGGGTGGCGTCCCTCGCCTCCAGGACCATGTCCTGGTAATGGTGCGCCGGGACCTTGGCGAGGCGGGGGTAGGCGTACCAGCGCAGCAGTGGGGACAACGCCGCGAAGAACACGGCGAGGGCGAGCAGGATCAGGCTGGCCTTGCGGCGCATCTCGGCCTCCCTCCCGGGTGGTTACGGATGTGCGGGCACCGTCGTCAGCAGCGGTTTCGGGGACGTCCTTCCCGTCGGCGAGCCCATGGCCGTGATCGTGAGGACCAGGGCGAGCGCGACGGCGAGACCGGTCACGGCGGCGATCAGGGCGCGCATGCCTGCCTCCGGGAACTGGAGCTGATACATCGTCAGGTCCGGCACCGTAGCAACGGGCGGGCGAGATGAGAACAGGTCGCGCACGACGGCGGCACACACGGCGGCGGCGCCCCTCCGTGGGAGGGGCGCCGCCGCCGTGTGTGCCGGGAACCGCTACGCGGAGGGACTCGTCGACGGGCTCGTGGACGGGCTCTGCGACGAGTCCGCCGACGGGCTCGGCGCCGGCGTCTCGGCCGCCGCTACGGTCAGCCGCACGTCGAGCGCCGCGCCGCCCGCGGTGGTGATGCGGAGCAGGTACGTGCCGGCGGCGTCGTCGGCGTACAGCTTCGGCAGCTTCAGCAGGCCGTCGGCGTCGGTCCTCAGGCCCGTGAGGGTGCGTACGGCCTTGCCGTCGGCGTCCTTGAAGTAGGGGCCCTTGTCGTTCTCGGCCGGGTCGAGCGCCGACGTGATCAGGGTGGCGGTGGCCGCCACCTTGTCCGCGGCCTCGCCGTTGTCCGTGGCCTTCACCTCGACCTGGTCGGCGAACTCGCCGCCTGCCACGCAGGTCAGCGCGGTGTCGCTGGTGCGGGTGAGGGCGTCGGCGGTGCGCTCGGTGACCGTGGCCGTGTAGTCGACGCCGTCGACCGTGCGGCCGACGACGGTGGCGCGGACGGTGAAGCCGCCCGTCTTCTCGCCCGCCCGGAGCGCGGGCGCGACGGCCACACCGGTGGCGTTGGTGACGATCGTGGCCACGCTCTCGCCGTTGGTGAAGGTGGCGTCGGTAGCGCCGGCGATCGTGAAGCGGACCCGGACCTTGGCGACGGCCTCGCCGGCCTTGGTCTCGGCGCGGGTGCTGATCCTCTTGGCGAACGTCTCCCCGGCCGTCGCGGTGAGCTTGGCGGTGCCCGCGTCCTCCAGGTGGTCCACCGTGTCGGTGGGGGTCTGGGGGGCGGTGGGAGGCGGCGTGGTCGACGGGGGCGGGGTGACCGGCGGGGGCGGGGTGGGACTCTGGGAGCCGCCGCCGGGCTTGCTGGGCTTGGCCGGCTTGCCGGGCTTGCCGGGTGTGCCGGGTGTGCCGGGCCTGGTCGTGGCCGGCGACGACGGCCGGGTGGCCGGCGGGGTGTCGCCGCCGGTGCGGCCGACGGGCAGGCTGCCGGTGCCGTCGGGGATCTCGTGGGTGCCCTCGCGGTAGAACTCCAGCCACGACAGGACCGTGTTCAGGTACTCCCGCGAGTTGTTGTAGCTGAGGATCGCCCGCTCGCGGTCGGACGGGGTGGACAGGTCCCAGCCGAAGCGGCACAGGTAGTGGCCGGCCGCGAGCGCGGCGTCGTAGACGTTGTTGGGGTTCTTGACGCCGTCGCCGTTGCCGTCGCGGCCCGCCCACGCCCAGGTGGACGGGATGAACTGCATGGGGCCGACGGCCTGGTCGTACGTGCTGTTGCCGTCGTACGCGCCGTTGTCGGTGTCCTTGATCAGCGCGAAGCCGTTGCCGTCGAGCTGCGGGCCGAGGATCGGGGAGATGGTGGTGCCGTCCGCGGTGACCTTGCCGCCGCGGGCCTGGCCCGACTCGACCCAGCCGATGGCGGCGAGGAGTTCCCAGGGCAGGTTGCAGCCGGGCTTGGACGCCTGCAACTCGGCCGCGGCCTTCTTGTACGCGTCCAGGACGGTCGCGGGGATGCCCGCCTCGCCCGTCCCCGGGGAGCTGGGGGTGCCGACGGTCGGCGAGGGGCTGGGCGTGTTGAGCGGCGGCAGGTCCGTGTAGTACTGCGAGTCGGTCGCGCCGTCGTCGGCGGTCACATCGGGTGAGGTCTCGGCGCCGGTGGTGGCCGGTCGGCTCTGGTCGTCGGCCGTCACCCCCGGAGCCTGAGAGGCGGACAGGGCCGCGACCGCGACCGCGGCCACGGCGGTGGTTGCCGCCCCCTTGCACAGCCTCCTGCCGAATTGCGCCGCCATAGAGTGAATCCTCCCGTGGACGCCCCAGCGCCCGTCTCTGCCTGTCGGTCTCGCTCTGTTGTGACGAACGACCCGCGGTGCGGGTTGCCCCCGTCACGCCTGCGTCTGCTCCGTCACGCCGTTATATGCACTGTCACGCCGTTATGTGCCCTGTTCGTGTGTTCGGCCGTGCCGCCCGCGCGGCGACCCAGGCGACCCTACGACAACTTCCTTTGCGCGGGCACCCGTTCGCGCCCGGTTTTCACCAGTTGGCCATGTGTGATCGTGCCCCGCTCGCGGCGGGCCATGTCACGCATACTGGGCTTCGCCGATCACCGGGCCTCCCGGCCCCTGCCAACACCTGTCGCGAGGAGCCCCGTTGCCGTTCACTCTGAGCCATGCCGCGGCCGTTCTGCCCGCCGTGCGCAGCGACGGAAGCGGCCGTGGGCAACTCGTGCCGGCCGTGCTCGTGGCGGGTTCCTTCGCGCCCGACATGACCTACTACGCGGCGAGTGCGGCGTCCGGGGCCATGGAGTTCGGCGAGGTGACCCATTCCTTCCCGGGTGTCCTCACGGTCGACGTGCTGGTCGCCTGGGCATTGGTCGCACTGTGGCTGCTGGTGCGCGAACCACTGGTCGCCCTGCTGCCGCGGGCCCGGCAGGGCAGGGTGGCGGCACTCCTGCGCTGCGGGGCGCCCCGCGCGCGTGTACGGCCGTCCTCGGTGCTGTGGTGGTACGTGTCCGCCGTGCTCGGGGCGCTGACCCACGTCGTGTGGGACGCGTTCACCCACCTCGACCGGTGGGGCATGCGGCTGTTTCCCGTGCTGGGCGAGCACCTGGCGGGCTTCCCTCTGTACTGGTACCTCCAGTACGGCGGTTCGGCGGTCGCCGCCCTCGGGATAGCGGTGTTCGTGACCCGCGCGCTGCGGCGCGCGCCCGCGACGGCTCCGGCGGTGGGGGTTCCGCTGCTGTCGGTGCGGGACCGGTGGTGGGCCGGGATCGTGATCGGCGGCTGCGCGGTCCTCGCGGCGACGCAGCGGGCGACGCGGTGGTGGGACTACTGGGGCTCCACCGCGAAGCCCTGGGAACTGATCCCGACGCTCTGCTTCGGTGGGGGGGCGGGACTTGTGCTGGGCGTACTGCTGTACGCCGTCGGCGTCAGGCTGTGGCGTCCGGCCCGGGTCATCCGCGAGGCGGACGTAGGGTCCGAGGAGCGGAGCCGGCCGGCCGCTCGGTGACACCGGTGAGCACGGCGCGGGCGCGCAGCGGCCGCCACCGTGACACCACGGCGAGCGCCGAGGTGAGCCGCCCACGGAACGCCGTCCCCGGATGGAAAGGCACCGCGGCGGCGGCCTCGGTGACTCTGCGGAGGGTCGTCCCGAGGTCGGCGGGGAGGCGGGCGGTGCTCGCGGCGGCCGCCACGGCCGGGACCGGTGGAGGCGGCGGCGACGGGGCCGAGTCGGCGTGCGTCCATGCCTGCGTCCATGCGTGGGTCGTCCGGCGGCGGAGCATGCGTATACCCATGCCCGCATCCTTGCGGGAGGGGACGGCGCGGGGCGCCTTCGCAAGGGCCACGCGAGTGACGGGGCCGCCGGGGCGGGGCTTCCCGGGCTGCGGCTGTCCGGGGCACGGCCTTCCGCGCTGCGGTTCTCTGGCGCGTGCCTTTCCACGCCACGGCTTTCCGCCGGGCGGCGGTCGGGCCGTGTCGACCTGGGCAGGGCCCCCGGCAACTCGCACCGAGGGCCCCTTCGTCACTGGCCGGTCGAACCCGCACCCCGCCGGGAAGCGAGCCCACCCAGCGGTCGGACCGTGAGGACCGGGCAGAACCCCCGGCCCATCTCCGCCGTGGCCCCTGCGGTCACTCACCCGGGTCGAACCCGCACCCCGCCGGGACGCTAGTGCGCCGCCGATTCCCAGTCGGGGCCCGAGCCCACCGAGACGTCCAGGGGGGCTCGGAGGTGGACCGCGCCCGCCATTTCGCGGCGGACCAGTTCCTCCACGGGCTCGCGCTCGCCGGGGGCGATCTCCAGGACGATCTCGTCGTGGACCTGGAGGAGCATGCGGGACCCGAGGTCCGCCTCGCGCAGGGCCCTGTCCACGTTCAGCATGGCGATCTTGACGATGTCCGCGGCCGTGCCCTGGATCGGCGCGTTGAGGGCCATGCGCTCGGCCGCCTCACGACGCTGGCGGTTGTCGCTGTTGAGGTCGGGGAGGTAGCGGCGGCGCCCGAAGAGCGTCGCCGTGTAGCCCGTCGCCCGCGCCTCGTCGACGGCCCGGCGCAGATAGTCCCGGACGCCGCCGAACCGCTCGAAGTACGCGTCCATCAGGGCGCGGGCCTCGGCCGCCTCGATGTTCAGCTGCTGGGACAGACCGAACGCCGACAGACCGTAGGCCAGGCCGTACGACATCGCCTTGATCTTGCGGCGCATCTCCGCGTCCACCGCGCCCCGCTCGACCCCGAACACCTGCGCGGCGGCCGTGGTGTGCAGGTCCTCGCCGGAGGTGAACGCCTCGATCAGGCCCGCGTCCTCGGACAGGTGGGCCATCACCCGCAGTTCGATCTGGCTGTAGTCGGCCGTCATCAGCGACTCGAAGCCCTCGCCCACGACGAAGCCGCGGCGGATCGCCCGCCCCTCGTCGGTACGGACCGGGATGTTCTGCAGGTTGGGGTCCGTGGACGACAGGCGGCCGGTCGCGGCGACCGTCTGGTTGAAGCTGGTGTGGATGCGGCCGTCCACGGCGATCGTCTTGATCAGGCCCTCGACGGTGACCCGCAGCTTGGCCTGCTCGCGGTGCCGGAGCATGATCACCGGCAGTTCGTTGTCCGTCTGCGTGGCCAGCCAGGCCAGCGCGTCGGCGTCGGTGGTGTAGCCCGTCTTGGTCTTCTTCGTCTTGGGCAGACCGAGTTCACCGAAGAGGACCTCCTGGAGCTGCTTGGGCGAGCCGAGGTTGAACTCGTGCCCCGCCGCCGCGTGCGCCTCCTTCACGGCCTGCTGCACGGCGCCCGCGAACATCTGCTCCATGGCCTCCAGGTGCGCCCGGTCGGCGGCGATGCCGTGCCGCTCCATCCGGGCCAGCAGGGCGGAGGTGGGCAGCTCCACGTCCCGCAGGAGTTCCGCGGCGCCGACCTCCTGAAGGCGCGTGCCGAACGCCTCGCCCAGGTCGAGGACGGCGCGGGCCTGGATCATCAGGGACTCGGCCTCCGCCCCCTCGTCGGTGCCGAAGGCGAGCTGCCCGTCGGCCGCGGCGGCGGGGGCCAGCTCACGGTGCAGGTACTCCAGGGACAGCGCGTCCAGGTCGAAGGAGCGACGGCCCGGCTTGACCAGGTAGGCGGCCAGCGCCGTGTCCATGGTGACGCCGTCGACGGTCCAGCCGTGCTCGGCGAAGACCCGCATCGCGCCCTTGGCGTTGTGCAGGATCTTGGGCCGGCCGGCGTCGGCCAGCCAGGCGGCGAACGCCGTCTCGTCGGCCTCGTCCAGCTGGGAGGGGTCGAACCAGGCGGCCGCTCCCCCGCCGGCGGCGAGCGCGACCTCGGCGACCGAGCCGACGCCGAGCGCCCAGGTGTCCACCGTGGCCATACCGAGGACCTCGGTGGCGTGCTCCGTGAGCCAGGGGGCCAGCTCACCGGTGCCGAGCACGGTGCCGTCCACCTCCACGCCGTCCGCGACGACCGGTGTCGTCTCGGCCTCCTCGGCACCCGGGTCGACGGCCAGCAGCCGCTCCCGCAGCGAGGGATTGCGGATCTCCAGGGTGTCGAGGACCATCGCGAGCGCCTTGCGGTCGTACGGCGCGCGCTCCAGGTCGGCGACGGTCCTGGGCAGCTCCACGGTGCGGACCATCTCGGTCAGCCGCCGGTTGAGCTTGACGGCCTCCAGGTGGTCGCGCAGGTTCTGCCCGGCCTTGCCCTTGACCTCGTCGACGCGCTCGACCAGCTCCGCGAACGAGCCGAACTGGTTGATCCACTTCGCGGCCGTCTTCTCACCGACGCCCGGGATGCCCGGCAGGTTGTCGGACGGGTCGCCGCGCAGCGCCGCGAAGTCGGGGTACTGCGCGGGCGTCAGTCCGTACTTCTCGAACACCTTCTCCGGAGTGAACCGGGTCAGCTCCGAGACGCCCTTCGTCGGATACAGCACGGTCGTGTGCTCGCTGACCAGTTGGAAGGAGTCACGGTCGCCGGTGACGATCAGCACCTCGAAGCCCTCGGCCTCGGCCTGGGTGGCGAGCGTGGCGATGATGTCGTCCGCCTCGAAGCCGTCGACGGCGAACCGCTGCGCGTTCATCGTGTCGAGGAGCTCGCCGATCAGCTCGACCTGCCCCTTGAACTCGTCCGGGGTCTTGGAGCGGTTGGCCTTGTACTCCGTGAACTCCTCGGAGCGCCAGGTCTTGCGCGAGACGTCGAAGGCCACCGCGAAGTGCGTGGGCGCCTCGTCACGCAGGGTGTTGGCCAGCATCGACGCGAAGCCGTAGATCGCGTTCGTCGGCTGACCCGTCGCGGTCGTGAAGTTCTCCGCGGGCAGCGCGAAGAACGCGCGGTAGGCCAGCGAGTGCCCGTCCATGAGCATCAGGCGAGGACGGCTGCCGCCGGGGTTGGTGTCGGTCTTCTTCGATGCTGTTTCTGCCACGCCCCCGATCCTGCCACGTGCCACTGACAGCCGGACCCGCCCGCCGCCCGCACACCGCCCTCACCGGTCGCTGTTCCCGGCCGCCGTCACCCGCCCTCGGCCACCGCGGCCGGCAGGCCCCGGCGAAAGCGACGCCGCCGTCCCGCGTCCGCCGCCGGCCGCCCACCGGCCCGCCGCCCGCCCGCCATCGATGTCGGTGTCGCGTGCGAGGATCGCAGAGGCAGCCGCGGAGGCCGCGGCCGCGGACGTAGCGCACACGCCAGCGAAGGAGAGCGCCGCGATGGCAAGGAAGCCGCCCAAGGCAGATCCGGTCCAGGACGCGCCGCAGGTCGCCGAGCCGAAGCACGCGGCGGCGGGGATCACGGCCATCGGGCACAGCCTGCGCGTCGCACGGCAGCAGATGGGCGTCAAGCGCACCGCGCTGACCCTGCTGCGCGTCAACCAGAAGGACGGCTTCGACTGCCCGGGCTGCGCCTGGCCGGAGCCGGAGCACCGGCACGCGGCGGAGTTCTGCGAGAACGGCGCGAAGGCGGTCGCCGAGGAGGCCACCCTGCGCCGGGTCACCCCGGAGTTCTTCGCCGCGCACTCCGTCGCCGATCTCGCCACCAGGAGCGGCTACTGGCTGGGACAGCAGGGGCGGCTCACCCACCCCGTGTACCTCCCCGAAGGCGGCGAGCACTACGAGCCGGTGACCTGGGAGCGCGCCTTCGACATCATCGCCGAGGAGATCACCGCCCTCTCCTCGCCCGACGAGGCCCTCTTCTACACCTCCGGACGCACCAGCAACGAGGCCGCGTTCCTCTACCAGCTCTTCGCCCGCGAACTCGGCACCAACAACCTGCCCGACTGCTCCAACATGTGCCACGAGTCGTCCGGCTCGGCCCTGTCCGAGACGCTCGGCGTCGGCAAGGGCAGCGTCCTGCTGGAGGACCTCCACCAGGCCGACCTGATCATCGTCGCCGGCCAGAACCCCGGCACCAACCACCCCCGCATGCTCTCCGCCCTGGAGCAGGCCAAGGCGGGCGGCGCGCGGATCATCAGCGTCAACCCGCTGCCCGAGGCCGGCCTGGAGCGCTTCAAGAACCCGCAGACCCCCAAGGGCCTCACCACCGGCGCCGCGCTCACCGACCTGTTCCTCCAGATCCGCATCGGCGGCGACCAGGCCCTCTTCCGCCTCCTGAACAGACTGATCCTGGAGACCGACGGCGCGGTCGACGAGCAGTTCGTGCGGGAACACACCCACGGATACGAGGAGTTCGCCGCCCAGGCCCGCGCCGCCGACTGGGACGAGACCCTCACCGCGACCGGTCTCACCCGCGAGCAGATCGAGGAGGCCCTCGCCATGGTGCTCGCCTCGCAGCGCACCATCGTGTGCTGGGCCATGGGCCTCACCCAGCACAAGCACTCCGTGCCGACCATCCGCGAGGTCGTCAACTTCCTCCTCCTGCGCGGCAACATCGGTCGCCCGGGCGCGGGCGTGTGCCCGGTGCGCGGCCACTCGAACGTGCAGGGCGACCGCACGATGGGCATCTTCGAACGCCCCGCCCCCGCCTTCCTGGACGCCCTGGAGAAGGAGTTCGGCTTCGCGCCGCCCCGCCACCACGGCTACGACGTCGTACGGGCCATCCGCGCCCTGCGCGACGGCGAGGCCAAGGTCTTCTTCGCCATGGGCGGCAACTTCGTCTCCGCCTCCCCCGACACCGAGGTCACCGAAGCGGCCATGCGCCGGGCCCGGCTCACCGTGCACGTGTCGACCAAGCTCAACCGCTCGCACGCGATCACCGGCACGCGTGCGCTCGTCCTGCCGACGCTCGGCCGCACCGAACGCGACCTTCAGGGCAGCGGCGAGCAGTTCGTGACCGTCGAGGACTCCATGGGCATGGTGCACGCCTCCCGCGGCCGCCTCCGGCCCGCGAGCGCGCACCTGCTGTCCGAACCGGCGATCGTGTGCCGCCTGGCCCGCCGGGTGCTCGGCGCGGACAGCAAGGTGCCCTGGGAGGAGTTCGAGAAGGACTACGCCACGATCCGCGACCGCATCGCACGCGTGATCCCCGGCTTCCAGGACTTCAACGCGCGCGTGGCACACCCCGGCGGCTTCGCCCTGCCCCACGCCCCGCGCGACGAGCGCCGCTTCCCCACCGCCACCGGCAAGGCCAACTTCACGGCCGCGCCCGTGGAGTACCCCGAGCTGCCCGAGGGCCGCCTCCTGCTCCAGACACTGCGCTCGCACGACCAGTACAACACCACCATCTACGGCCTCGACGACCGCTACCGCGGCATCAGGAACGGGCGCCGCGTGGTCATGGTCCACCCCGAGGACGCACGGGCGCTCGACGTGGCCGACGGGTCGTACGTCGACCTGGTCAGCGAGTGGAAGGACGGCGTCGAGCGGCGGGCGCCCGGCTTCCGGGTCGTGCACTACCCGACCGCGCGCGGGTGCGCGGCCGCCTACTACCCCGAGACCAACGTGCTCGTGCCGCTGGACGCCACCGCGGACATCAGCAACACCCCGGCCAGCAAGTCCGTCGTCGTACGTCTGGAACAATCGGCGACCGACTGAGCGTTTGCTCAGGCACCAGGCCGCCAGACGAACGGAGCCGCACCCCATGGGCGAGCAGCAGCACGTGAAGTTCCCGCAGGAGGTCATCGACGAGTACGCCGCACTCGGCGTGGACCTCCCCGCGCTGTTCTCCGCAGGACACCTCGGGGCCCGGATGGGCGTGGCGATCGTGGAGGCGTCGGCGGACCGCGTCGTCGGAACGATGCCGGTCGAGGGGAACACCCAGCCGTACGGGCTGCTGCACGGCGGGGCGTCCGCCGTCCTCGCCGAGACCCTCGGGTCCGTGGGCGCGATGCTGCACGGCGGCAGCTCCAAGATCGCCGTGGGCGTCGACCTCAACTGCACCCACCACCGGGGCGTGCGGTCGGGACTCGTCACCGGCGTCGCCACGCCCGTGCACCGGGGCCGGTCCACGGCGACGTACGAGATCGTGATCAGCGACGAGCAGGGCCGGCGGGTGTGCACCGCGCGGCTGACCTGCCTGCTCCGGGACGCGACGGCCGCCGACGGCGCCCAGGTGCGCGCCGCGGGATGACAGCTCCGCCGCCACGCCGGGTGCCGCCCGCTCCCCGGGCACCCGGCACCCGGCACCCGGCACCCGGCACCGCCGCGAGCCCGGTTCCCGCGCCCGCACACCCCCCACCACGCACGCATCCCGGGAAAGCCCGCCGAACCCCCGTAGAGATTCCCTTTTCCGACTGATCCGGCCTGCCCCGAATGCGGACTTGCCCTTTATCGTGGTAACGCTGCGTAACACGGGCGCAATGCAGCGCCACACGTCCATCCCCGGCCGCACCCACTCCGCAGGGCATTTCCCGCTCCTTCGGCGCCCCCGTCGGCCCACATCCGCACGACCGGGCCCACGGCCAAGCGGAAGTGCGGGTTCTCAGCATGCGGACCAACCGGAATTCCCGCCAAAACGGTGGAGAGCCCCCTATGCCGCAGCCCGCTCTCCATCACGTCATAACAAGAAAGTCACAAGCCCGCCCACGGCGATGCCCAGCCCTACAAACCGGGCTTAGAGTCACGGCCAGTCACCGCTCCATCGGGAGTTCGGTACCAGCGCGGCACCAGCCGCCCCCACCGAGGTGGCAGTGCCTGCGGAAAGGACTGATTGTGCGACGTTCCATGGTGATACTTACCTCCGTCCTCGCGACTGGAGCTCTGACGCTCACCGCCTGCGGCTCCCGTGACGACAATGGCGGCGGCGACACCGGCGACAACGGGGACACCACCACCCTGACCATCGGCGTCAGCGCCCCCTTGTCCGGCGAGAACTCGACCACCGGTCTCGGCATCCAGTACGGCGCCCAGATCGCCGTCGACGACGCCAACAAGAACAAGCTCGTTCCCGGCGTGACGTTCAAGCTCAAGGCCCTGGACGACAAGGCGCAGCCCGCCACCGGCCAGCAGAACGCCACCGCCATCACCGCCGACAAGACCGCCGTCGGCGCCGTCGGCCCGCTGAACTCCGGCGTCGCCCAGACGATGCAGCAGGTCTTCGCCTCCGCCGACATGGCCCAGATCTCCCCCGCGAACACCGCGCCCGAGCTGACCCAGGGCAAGAACTGGCAGACGGACAAGAAGCGGCCGTTCAAGACGTACTTCCGCACCGCCACCACCGACGAACTGCAGGGCAGCTTCGCCGCCCAGTACGCCTTCAACGACCTGAAGAAGAAGAAGGCCTTCGTCGTCGACGACAAGCAGACCTACGGCGCCGGCCTCGCCAAGATCTTCAACGAGCAGTTCAAGAAGCTCGGCGGCCAGGTCGTCCAGACCGACCACGTCAACACCGGCGCCAAGGACTTCGGCTCCCTCGTCACCAAGATCAAGAACTCCGGCGCCGACCTGCTCTACTACGGCGGCCAGTACGACGAGTCCTCCCTGCTCACCAAGCAGCTCAAGGACGCCGGCGTCAAGATCCCGCTCTTCGGCGGCGACGGCATGTTCGCCTCCACCTACATCGAGACCGCCGGCGCCTCCGCCGAAGGCGACCTCGTCACCGCCATCGGCGTCCCCGCCGACACCCTGCCCGCCGCCAAGACCTTCATCGAGACCTACAAGGCCAAGGGCTACAAGGGTGACTACGGCGCCTACGGTGCCTACGCCTACGACGCCACCACCGCCATCATCAAGTCCGTGAAGGCCGCCGTCGACGCCAACGACGGCAAGGTCCCCAGCGACATCAACGCCCTGCGCACCAGCGTCGTCGACGGAGTCCAGAAGTCCGACTTCGAAGGCCTCACCGGCAAGGTCTCCTTCGACCAGTACGGCGACACCACCAACAAGCAGCTGACCGTCTACCAGGTCGAGAAGGGCGCCTGGAAGGCCGTCGACACCGGCACCGCCGACCTCGGCTGACCCGGAACCTCAGCACATCCCACACGGGCCGCGCGGAAGGAGGATCCCGACCGCGCGGCCCGTTCCCACACCCGGACTTCCGCACACCAGTGCACCCCAGACCCTGCACACCACCAGTGCACACGACCACCAGCGACATGGAGGCCACGCGGTGAACACCCTGCCGCAGCAGCTGGCCAACGGGCTGCTCCTCGGCTCGATGTACGGGCTCATCGCCATCGGCTACACGATGGTGTACGGCATCGTCCAGCTCATCAACTTCGCGCACGGCGAGATCTTCATGACCGGGGCCTTCGGCGCCCTCACGGTCTACTTCTACATCCTCCCCGACGGCACGGCGATGGCCATCGCCGTGCCCCTGATGCTGATAGGCGGCGCCATCGTCGCCATCCTCATCGCCGTCGGAGCGGAGCGATTCGCCTACCGGCCACTGCGCGGAGCACCACGGCTAGCGCCACTGATCACCGCCATCGGCCTCTCCCTGGCCCTCCAGGAAGTCGTCCGCAACTTCTACCCCGACGCCGACCGCGCCCGCGCCTTCCCCGGCCTCGACACCCTCCACGAATTCGGCTCCGTCACCATCAAGGACGCCGACATCTTCCTCATCGTCGCCGCGATCGTGTGCATGTCCTCCCTCGCGTACTTCGTCCGCAAGAGCCGCACCGGCCGCGCCATGCAGGCCACCGCGCAGGACCCGGACACCGCCCAGCTCATGGGCATCGACACCAACCGCATCATCGTCATCGCCTTCGCCATCGGCGGCTTCTTCGCCGCCGTGGCCGCCGTGGCGTACGGCATGAAGTACGGCAGCGTCGACTACCGCATGGGCTTCCTCATGGGCCTCAAGGCGTTCACCGCCGCCGTCCTCGGCGGCATCGGCAACATCTACGGCGCCATGCTCGGCGGCCTCGTCCTCGGCATCGCCGAAACCCTCGCGTCCGCCTACATCGACGGAGTCCCCGGCATGCAGCAGCTCGGCGGCCAGGGCTGGGCCGACGTCTGGGCCTTCTGCCTCCTCATTCTCGTCCTCCTCGTCAGGCCACAAGGCCTGCTCGGCGAACGCGTCGCGGACAGGGCGTGATGACATGACCGAGACCACGAACCCCACCCCCTCGGCCGTGGACACCACCCCCGAGACCCGCGGCCTGGTGCCCCTGCCCATCGCCGCAGCCCGCGCACTCCTCCTCGCCGGCGGCATCGCCACCGCCGCCTCCACCTTCCTCGCGTGGACCTGGACCTCCGAATTCCCCGGCGACCTCACCGTCACCGGCTACCCCGGCGGCCTGCAATGGCTCACCTTCACCGCCGGCGTCCTCACCACCCTCTTCGCCCTCGCCGCCTACGGCGTCCGCGGCCTCGGCTGGCTCATCCCCGCCCGCAACAACGCGCCGCTCGTCCTCAGCGCCCTCGCGGGCTTCGGCGTCACCTGGTACACCGTCCTCGCGATCAGCACCGAACTCGGCGGCCTCGCCAACCTCGAACCCGGCGCCTGGGTCGCCGCCGTCGCCTCGCTCATCCCCCTCCTCGGCGCCCTCGCGCTCCCCGAGAAGGCCACCGGCGACACCAAGGAACACCTCAAGGCCTACATCACCAAGGCCGAACGGATCCCCGCCCCCCAGGACATCTCCCCCTGGCTCGAGCGCGCGATCATCACCATCGTCACGATCATCGGCCTCGGCGTCTTCACCTACGGCATCGACACCGAGTACGGCGAACTCTTCATCGGCTACCTCATCGTCGTCATCTTCTCCCTCTGGGCCCTGCACACCGCAGGCGTCCTCGACCGCTTCTCCCGCCTCGTCGCCCACAACCGCAGCTTCACGCTCGCCATGGGCTTCGCCGCCGCGATCGCGTTCCCCTTCACCCAGAGCGACGACCACTACGCCAACATCGGCGTCAACATCCTCATCTTCGGAACCGTCGCCCTCGGCCTCAACATCGTCGTCGGCCTCGCCGGACTCCTCGACCTCGGATACGTCGCCTTCCTCGGCGTCGGCGCCTACACGGCCGCCCTCGTCTCCGGCTCCGAGTTCTCCACCTTCTCCGGCGTCCAGTTCCCCTTCTGGGCCGCCGCCCTCACCGGCGCCGCCGCCAGCCTCGTCTTCGGCGTCCTCATCGGCGCCCCCACCCTGCGCCTGCGCGGCGACTACCTCGCCATCGTCACCCTCGGCTTCGGAGAGATCTTCCGCATCGCCGTCAACAACATGGACGGCGAATCCGGCCCCGACATCACCAACGGCCCCAACGGCATCCCCTCCATCCCGGACCTCAGCTTCTTCGGCTTCAACCTCGGCCAGTCCCACGACATCGCCGGCTTCACCCTCGGCCGATTCGCCAACTACTACCTGCTGATGGTCCTCATCATGGCCATCGTCGTCCTCGTCTACACCCGCGCCGCCGACTCCCGCATCGGCCGCTCCTGGATCGCCATCCGCGAGGACGAGACCGCCGCCACCGCCATGGGCATCAACGGCTTCCGCGTCAAACTCATCGCCTTCGCCCTCGGCGCCACCCTCGCCGGCCTCGCCGGCACCGTCAGCGCCCACGTCACCTACAGCGTCGTCCCCACCCCCTACCAGTTCGCGGGATCCACACCCCCCAACTCGGCGTTCCTGCTCGCCGCCGTCGTCCTCGGCGGCATGGGCACCGTCGCCGGCCCCATCCTCGGCGCCGCACTCCTCTACCTGCTGCCCGAGAAACTGGTCTTCCTCCAGGACAAGTCGCTGCTCGCGTTCGGCATCGCCCTCATCCTGCTGATGCGCTTCCGCCCCGAAGGCATCATCGCCAACCGCCGCCGCCAGCTCGAATTCCACGAGACCGGCCAACTCGACGTACCAGAACAGACGACGCTCACCGACACACCGGGGACCGTCACCAAGGCGGGGGCGTGACCACCATGACCACACCTGTACTCGAAGCACGCGACGTCACCATGCGCTTCGGCGGCCTCACCGCCGTCCGCTCCGTCGACTTCACCGTCAACGAAGGCGAGATCGTCGGCCTCATCGGCCCCAACGGCGCCGGCAAGACCACCTTCTTCAACTGCCTCACCGGCCTCTACATCCCCACCGAAGGCACCGTCTCCTACAAGGGCACCGTCCTGCCGCCCAAACCACACCTGGTCACCCAGGCAGGCATCGCCCGCACCTTCCAGAACATCCGCCTGTTCGCCAACATGACGGTCCTGGAAAACGTCCTCGTAGGACGCCACACCCGCACCAAAGAAGGCCTCTGGTCCGCCCTCCTGCGCGGCCCCGGCTTCAAGAAGGCCGAAAAGGCCAGCGAAGAACGCGCCATGGAACTCCTGGAGTTCATCGGCCTCGCCCACAAGCGCGACCACCTCGCCCGCAACCTCCCCTACGGCGAACAGCGCAAGCTCGAAATCGCCCGGGCCATGGCCAGCGAACCCGGCATCCTGCTCCTCGACGAGCCCACCGCCGGCATGAACCCCCAGGAAACCCGCGCCGCCGAAGAACTCGTCTTCGCCATCCGCGACCAGGGCATCGCCGTCCTCGTCATCGAGCACGACATGCGGTTCATCTTCAACCTCTGCGACCGCGTCGCCGTCCTCGTCCAGGGCGAGAAGCTCGTCGAAGGCACCTCCGACGTCGTCCAGGCCGACGAACGCGTCATCGCCGCCTACCTCGGCGAACCGTTCGAGGGCGAACCCGGAGAGGCCGAAGCCGCGGAAGTCACCGCCGCCGAAGCCGCCGCCGAGACGCCCAGCACCACCAGCACCAAGGGAGAAGCCCAGTGACCGCACTCCTCGAAGTCGAGGACCTCCGGGTCTCCTACGGCAAGATCGAAGCCGTCAAAGGCATCTCCTTCAGCGTCGAGGCCGGCCAGGTCGTCACCCTCATCGGCACCAACGGCGCCGGCAAGACGACCACCCTGCGCACCCTCTCCGGTCTGCTGAAGCCCACCAGCGGAAAGATCATCTTCGACGGCAAGCCCCTCACCGGCATCGCCGCCCACAAGATCGTCGCCCTCGGCCTCGCCCACTCCCCCGAAGGCCGGCACATCTTCCCCCGCCTCACCATCGCGGAGAACCTCCAGCTCGGCGCCTTCCTCCGCAAGGACAAGGAAGGCATCGACAAGGACATCCAGCGCGCCTACGACCTCTTCCCCATCCTCGGAGAACGCCGCAAGCAAGCCGCCGGAACCCTCTCCGGCGGCGAACAGCAGATGCTCGCCATGGGCCGCGCACTCATGTCCCAGCCCAAACTGCTCATGCTCGACGAGCCCTCCATGGGCCTCTCCCCGATCATGATGCAGAAGATCATGGCGACCATCTCCGAGCTGAAGTCCCAGGGCACCACCATCCTCCTGGTCGAACAGAACGCCCAGGCGGCACTCTCCCTGGCCGACCAGGGACACGTCATGGAAGTCGGCAACATCGTCCTGTCCGGCAGCGGACAGAACCTGCTGCACGACGAGTCCGTCCGCAAGGCGTACCTGGGCGAGGACTAGAGCACCCCACCCGTACGCGAGCACGACAAAGGCCCGCTCCCCGACGCGTCAGCGCAGGGAGCGGGCCTTCGTCGTACGGACCTAAGGGCGCCCGGGAGCAGAGGGCGCGCTCAGCCCTTGCTCCCCTTCTTCTCGTCGGCGTCCGCGATGACCGCCTCCGCGACCTGCTGCATCGACATCCGACGGTCCATCGACGTCTTCTGGATCCACCGGAACGCGGCCGGCTCGGTCAGCCCGTACTCCGTCTGGAGAATGGACTTCGCCCGGTCCACCAGCTTCCGCGTCTCCAGCCGCTGGGACAGGTCAGCGACCTCGTTCTCCAGCTCCCGCAGCTCCGTGAACCGCGAGACGGCCATCTCGATGGCCGGAACGACATCACTCTTGCTGAACGGCTTCACCAGATACGCCATCGCACCGGCGTCCCGCGCCCGCTCGACCAGGTCCCGCTGCGAGAAGGCCGTCAGCATCAGCACCGGGGCGATGCGCTCCTCGGCGATCTTCTCGGCCGCGGAGATACCGTCCAGCTTCGGCATCTTCACGTCCAGGATGACCAGGTCCGGCTTGTGCTCACGGGCCAGCTCCACGGCCGCCTCACCGTCACCGGCCTCGCCGACGACGCTGTAGCCCTCCTCCTCCAGCATCTCTTTGAGGTCGAGCCGGATCAAGGCCTCGTCCTCGGCGATGACGACACGGGTCGTCAGCGGAGGCACGTGCGACGTGTCGTCGTCGGGCGCGTCTACGGGCTGGGGCGACTCGGGGGCGGTCACGGGGGCTCCTTGGTACGGGCCGGGCAGGTACTGCTGCCTACGCAGCCTACCTAGAGGCAAGGACCTGAGGTGACCCGGTACACTTCCCGACAGCTGAACAGCTTGCCCGGTTGGAGGAACTGGTCAGACTCGCGGTGCTCAAACCACCGTGCCTTAGGGCATGTGGGTTCGAATCCCACACCGGGCACCTCAAGGAAGAAGCGGATGCTCACGTTCTCGTGAACATCCGCTTTTTGCTGCGTGCCGTCACGATCAGTGACACAGAGTTTCCGCATGAACTTTCACGGCACTGAGGTTCGACAGAAGGCACTCACACTGCTGCGCAACGGCACGAAGAACGCGGATGTCGCCCGGGAACTCAACGTCCCGCTGGGAACAGTCGGCTACTGGAAGCACCTGGACCGAGCGAAACGCGGCGAGTGTCCAGGCAAGCACGACCCCAAGTGTCCCCGATGCGACGGACGAGACCTCGACGAGCCCGCGTACAGCTACCTACTGGGCCTCTACCTCGGTGACGGCCACATCAGTCACTACTCCGAACACCGAGTGCCCAACCTCATGATCACCTGCGCCGATTCATGGCCCGGCCTGATGGACGACTGCGAACAAGCGATGCGCGCAGTCTTCCCCGACAATTCCGTCTGCCGCGTCCGCAGGACCGGGTGCAGCAACGTGAAGGTCTATTCGAAGCACCCGCATTGCCTGTTCCCGCAACACGGCCCCGGCAAGAAGCACGACCGCACCATCGCTCTCGAGCCCTGGCAGCAAGCCATCGTCGACGCCCACCCGTGGGAATTCATCCGCGGCCTCATCCACTCGGACGGCTGCCGCATCACCAACTGGACCACTCGCCTCGTCGCCGGCGAGCGCAAGCGCTACGAACACCCCAGGTACTTCTTCACCAACGTGTCCAACGACATCCGCCAGCTCTACACCGACACCCTCGACAAACTCGGCGTCGAGTGGACGCACTGCACCAGGAACGGCAACCCGTTCAACATCTCCGTCGCCCGCAAAGCCTCCGTCGCCCTCATGGACACCCACGTGGGTCCCAAACACTGACCCCGGTCGGGCTACTTGTCGTCCTCCCCGATGTGGTGCACCCGCACCAGGTTGGTCGAGCCTGAGACGCCGGGCGGCGAGCCGGCGGTGATGACGACCGTGTCGCCCTTCTCGCAGCGGCCGTACTTCAGCAGCAGTTCGTCCACCTGGGCGACCATCGCGTCGGTCGAGTCGGCGTGGGGGCCGAGGAAGGTCTCGACCCCCCAGGTGAGGCTGAGCTGGGAGCGGGTGGCCGGTTCGGGGGTGAAGGCGAGGAGCGGGATCGGGGAGCGGTAGCGCGACAGGCGGCGGACCGTGTCGCCGGACTGGGTGAAGGCGACCAGGAACCTGGCGCCGAGGAAGTCGCCCATCTCCGCGGCCGCTCGGGCGACGGCGCCGCCCTGGGTGCGGGGCTTGTTGTGTTCCGTCAGGGGTGGCAGGCCCTTGGCGAGGATGTCCTCCTCGGCCGCTTCGACGATCTTCGCCATCGTGCGGACCGTCTCCACAGGGTGCTTTCCGACGCTGGTCTCGCCGGAGAGCATGACGGCGTCGGTGCCGTCGATGACGGCGTTGGCGACGTCGCTCGCCTCCGCCCTGGTCGGGCGGGAGTTCTCGATCATGGAGTCGAGCATCTGGGTGGCGACGATGACCGGCTTGGCGTTGCGTCTGGCGAGTTTGACGGCGCGCTTCTGGACGAGGGGGACTTGTTCGAGGGGCATTTCGACGCCGAGGTCGCCGCGGGCGACCATGATGCCGTCGAAGGCGTCGACGATGGCGTCGATGGCGTCGACGGCCTGGGGCTTCTCGATCTTGGCGATGACGGGGAGGCGGCGGCCTTCCTCGTCCATGATGCGGTGGACGTCCTGGATGTCGTGGCCGCTGCGGACGAAGGAGAGGGCGATGATGTCGAAGCCCGCGTGCAGGGCCCAGCGGAGGTCGGCTTCGTCCTTGTCGGAGAGTGCGGGGACGGACACCGCGACTCCGGGGAGGTTGAGGCCTTTGTGGTCGGAGACCATGCCGCCTTCGATGACGGTGGTGTGGACGCGGGGGCCGTCGATCCCGGTGACCTGGAGGCTGACTTTGCCGTCGTCGACGAGGATGCGTTCGCCGGGGGTGACGTCGGTGGCGAGGCCGGCGTGGGTGGTGCCGCAGGTGTGGCGGTCTCCTTCGGTGCCTTCTTCGACGGTGAGGGTGAAGGGGTCGCCGCGTTCGAGGAGTACGGGGCCTTCGGTGAAGCGGCCGAGGCGGATCTTCGGGCCTTGGAGGTCGGCGAGGATGCCGACGCTGTGGCCGGTCTCGTCGGAGGCCTTGCGTACGCGGTGGTAGCGCTCCTCGTGCTCGGCGTGGGTGCCGTGGCTGAGGTTGAGGCGGGCGACGTCCATTCCGGCGTGGACCAGGGCTTTGATCTGGTCGTACGAGTCGGTTGCGGGGCCCAGGGTGCAGACGATTTTCGCTCGGCGCATGAGGCGACCCTAGGGCTTACCGGTGGGTAGGGAGTTCGGTGGGCGTGGCGGCTCGACCGTCTTCGGGTGAAGCGTTGTCGTCGAGGCTTGAAGGTGGCCGAGGGTGCTCAGACGGGCGTTCGATGGTCGTGTTCCTGTGCGGTCGCGGCTGGTGGTGACTCGTGTGGCGGTCCTGGCTGAGCGGTCACAGCTGTGGGGGTGCCATCGTGAAGCGGGCGTTGACGTGGGCGTGGACGCGTTGGCGTTGGGGTTCGAGGTCGAGGGGGGCGGCTGTGGTCTCCTCGGCGGCGTGGGTCATGGAGCGCATGCGGCCGATGGGTGCGGCGGGGCGGGTGGGTGGGGTGTTCTCGGCGCCGATGTCGGCGAGTTCGACGAGGGCGGCGAGGGTGGTGCCGAGTGCTTCGGCGTATTCCCGGGCGCGTTGGACGGCTTCGCGTACCGCTTGTTGGCGGGCTTCCCGGTGGGCGGGTGAGTCGGGGCGCAGGGCCCACCGGGGGCCGTCGACGCGGGTGAGGTCGAGGTCGGCGAGGCGGGTGGTGAGTTCGCCCAGGGCGGTGAAGTCGGTCAGTTCGGCGGTGAGGTGGACGCGGCCGTGGTAGGCGTGGACGCGTTCGCCGCGGCCTTCCTTGAGTTGGGGGGTGATGGAGAAGGCGCCGGTTTCGAGTCGTTCGACTGCTTCGCCGTAGGTTCTGATGAGGTCGAGGGCGGTGGTGTTGCGGCGGGTGAGGTCGTCGAGGGCGGCGCGGCGGTCTTTGCCGCGGGAGGCGATGGTGACGGTGATGCGGGCGATCTCGGGGTCGACTTCGAGGTGGGCTTCGCCGCGGACGGCGATGCGGGGGGCGTCGGGGGTGCCGTAGGGGACGGCGGGGCGGGTGTCATCGGTGGGTGGGGTGGTCATGCGTTCCACTCTGTCAGGTGGTTCGCGCTCCTGGTCCTTTGTCGGTCATCAGATCGAAACCTGTGGGGTCTGTTCCGGCCGGGCGTGTACGGGTCAGAATCTACGCGCGTCATTGATCCGTCCCGAGGAGTTCGAGCCATGCCGTTGAATCGCCGGAAGTTCCTGAAGAAGTCCGCCGTGACCGGGGCGGGGGTGGCGCTGGCGGGTGCGGTGGCGACTCCTGCGGCGCAGGCCGCGGAGGCGAAGAAGGGGCCGAGGCCGTCGAAGCGGTACGCGCTGACGGTGATGGGGACGACCGACCTGCACGGTCATGTCTTCAACTGGGACTACTTCAAGGACGCGGAGTACACCGACACGCAGGGCAACGCGCAGGGTCTGGCGCGGGTGTCGACGCTGGTGAACCAGGTCCGAAAGGAGAAGGGCCGGGGGAACACGCTGTTGCTGGACGCCGGGGACACGATTCAGGGCACTCCGCTGACGTATTACTACGCGAAGGTGGATCCGATCACCGCCAAGGGTGGTCCGGTGCATCCGATGGCGGCGGCGATGAACGCGATCGGGTATGACGCGGTGGCGCTCGGCAACCACGAGTTCAACTACGGCATCGAGACGCTGCGGAAGTTCGAGGAGCAGTGTGATTTCCCGCTGCTGGGTGCGAACGCGCTGGACGCGAAGACGCTGAAGCCGGCTTTTCCGCCGTATTTCATCAGGAAGTTCCCGGTGAAGGGTGCGCCGCCGGTGACGGTGGCGGTTCTCGGACTCACCAACCCGGGTATCGCGATCTGGGACAAGGCGTACGTGCAGGGCAGGCTCACGTTCCCGGGGCTGGAGGAGCAGGCGGCGAAGTGGGTGCCGAAGCTGCGGTCGATGGGTGCGGACGTGGTGGTCGTGTCGGCGCATTCCGGGTCGTCGGGTACGTCGTCGTACGGTGATCAGCTGCCGTACGTGGAGAACTCGGCGGCGTTGGTGGCGCAGCAGGTGCCGGGGATCGACGCGATTCTCGTCGGGCACGCGCATGTGGAGATTCCGGAGCTGCTGGTCACGAACGAGAAGTCCGGGAAGACGGTGGTGTTGTCGGAGCCGTTGGCGTATGCGGAGCGGCTGTCGTTGTTCGACTTCGAGCTGGAGTTCGTGAAGGGGCGCTGGCGGGTCGAGTCGGTGAAGGCGTCGGTGCGGAACTCGAACACGGTCGCCGACGATCCGCGGATCACGAGGCTGCTGAAGGACGATCATGATGTCGTCGTGGCGTATGTGAACCAGGTGGTCGGTACGGCGACGGAGACGTTGACGACGGTGGAGGCGCGGTACAAGGACGCGCCGATCATCGATCTGATCACCAGGGTCCAGGAGGACGTGGTCAGGGCGGCGCTGGCGGGGACCGAGTTCGCGTCGCTGCCGGTGATCGCGCAGGCGTCGCCGTTCTCGCGGACGTCGGCGATTCCGGCCGGGGAGGTGACGATCCGGGATCTGTCGAGTCTGTATGTGTACGACAACACGCTGGTCGCGAAGGTGATGACGGGGGCGCAGCTGCGGGCGTACCTGGAGTACTCGGCGCAGTATTTCGCGCAGACGGCGGCGGACACGGTGGTCGACGTGGCGAAGCTGACGAATGCGGGTGGGCGTCCGGACTACAACTACGACTATGTGTCGGGGGCGTCGTACGAGATCGACATCGCGCGGCCGGCGGGTGCGCGGATCAGGAATCTGTCGTACGACGGTGTCGCGTTGGATGACGCGCGGCAGTTCGTGCTGGCGGTGAACAACTACCGGGCGAACGGTGGTGGCGCGTTCCCGCATGTGGCGTCGGCGCGGGAGGTGTGGTCGGAGTCGACGGAGATCCGGACGCGGATCGCGGAGTGGGTGACGGCGAAGGGTGTGCTGGATCCGAAGGACTTCGCGTCGGTGAGCTGGACGTTGACGCGGGACGGTACCCCGGTGTTCTAGGGGTTCGGTGGGTGACGTCTACGGCGTCGGCGCTCGTTGGGGCGCCGGCGCCGTTTGCGCGGGGGACGTCGGTGTGTGGGCCGTGGGTGTGTGGGGCCGTCGCCGGCGTTGAGCTTTCCGAGTCGTGGCCCGATTTGTCAGCGCTCCATCCGTTTTTCTCACCTTCTGTCGACGAGTGGGGTCAGGGTTCGGGGGGCTTGGCGGGCCGGGGGGACGTGGGGGTGGGGTTCGAGTCCGAAGGTGGTGAAGGCGGTTCGGGTGGGCAGCGGGTAGGGGGCGTGGTCGGTGAGGGTGTTGAGGATGGTGGCGCTGCGCCAGGCGGCGAGGCCGAGGTCGGGGGTGCCGACGCCGTGGGAGTGGCGTGCGGCGTTCTGGACGTACACCGAGCCGGTGACGGAGGGGTCGAGGACGAGGCGGAACTGTTCGTCGACGCGGGGGCGTTCGCTGCTGTCGCGGCGCAGGTAGGGGTCGAGGCCGGCGAGGACGCGGTCGAGGGGGCGTTCGCGGTAGCCGGTGGCGAGGACGACGGCGTCGGTGGTGAGGCGGGAGCGGGTGTTCTGCTGGATGTGTTCGAGGTGGAGTTCGACTTTGGTGGTGGCGATGCGGCCGGCGGTGCGGACGCGGACGCCGGGGGTGAGGACGGCGTCGGGCCAGCCGCCGTGCAGGCTGCGGCGGTAGAGCTCGTCGTGGATGGCGGCGATGGTGGTGGCCTCGATGCCTTTGTGGAGTTGCCACTGGGCGGTGACGAGGCGGTCGCGGACGCCTTCGGGGAGGGCGTGGAAGTAGCGGGTGTAGTCGGGGGTGAAGTGTTCGAGGCCGAGCTTGGAGTACTCCATGGGGGCGAAGGCCTCGGTGCGGCCGAGCCAGTGGAGTCGCTCGTGGCCGGCGGGGCGGTGGCGGAGCAGGTCGAGGAAGATCTCGGCGCCGGACTGTCCTGAGCCGATGACGGTGACGTGGCCGGCGGTGAGCAGTGTGTCGCGGTGGTCGAGGTAGTCGGCGGCGTGGACGACGGGTACGGCGGGGGTGTCGACGAGGGGTGTGAGGGGTTCGGGGACGTAGGGCTCGGTGCCGATGCCGAGGACGACGTTCCTGGTGTGGGTGCGGCCGAGGGCTTCGGCTTCTCCGTCGGTGTCGAGCTGGGTGAAGTCGACTTCGAAGAGGTCGCGTTCGGAGTTCCAGCGGACGGCGTCGACCTGGTGGCCGAAGCGCAGGGTGGGGAGGTGGTCGCTGACCCAGCGGCAGTAGGCGTCGTATTCGGCGCGCTGGATGTGGAAGTGCTCGGCGAAGTAGAAGGGGAAGAGGCGTTCGCGGGCTTTGAGGTAGTTGAGGAAGGTCCAGGGGCTGGTGGGGTCGGCGAGGGTGACCAGGTCGGCGAGGAAGGGGACCTGGATGGTGGCGCCGTCGATGAGCAGGCCGGGGTGCCAGTCGAAGGTGGGGTGTTGTTCGTAGAAGACGGTGTGGAGGTCGGTGAGGGGGTGGGCGAGGGCGGCGAGGGAGAGGTTGAGGGGGCCGATGCCGATGCCGACGAGGTCGTGGGGTCGGTCGGGTTCGTGGTGTGGGGGGTGGTTCATCGGGGGGTGGTTCCTTCCACGAGTCTCAGGAGGTCGGCGAGGTCGTCGGGGCGGGTGTGGGGGTTGAGGAGGGTTGCCTTGAGCCAGAGCCGGCCGTCGAGGCGGGCGCGGCCGAGGACGGCGTGGCCTTGGGTGAGGAGGTGTCGGCGTACGGCGGCGACGGTGTCGTCGGTGGCGTCGGCGGGCCGGAACAGGACGGTGCTGAGGGTGGGCCGATCGTAGAGCTCGTAGCGGGGGTGGGCGTGGACGAGGGCGGCGAGGTGTTGTGCCAGGTCGCAGACCTGGTCGACGAGGGCGGCGAGGCCGGTGCGGCCGAGGGCCTTGAGGGTGACGGCGATCTTGAGGATGTCGGGGCGGCGGCTGGTGCGGGGGTTGCGGCCGAGGAGGTCGGGCAGGCCGGCTTCGGTGTCGTCGTCGGCGTTGAGGTAGTCGGTGTGCTGGTGCAGGGCGGTGAGGTCATGGGGGTCGGTGACGGTGAGGAGGCCGGCGGCGATGGGCTGCCAGCCGAGTTTGTGCAGGTCGAGGGTGACGGTGTCGGCAGCTTCGAGTCCGGTGAGGCGGTGTCGGTGGCGGTCGCTGAGGAGGAGTCCTCCGCCGTAGGCGGCGTCGATGTGGAGGCGGGCGCCGTGGGCGGCGCACAGGGCGGCGATCTCGGGCAGCGGGTCGATGAGTCCGGCGTCGGTGGTGCCCGCGGTGGCGGCGACGAGGAGGGGGCCGGACAGGGTGGTGAGGGCGTCGTCGAGGGCGGCGGGGTCGAGGGTGCCGGCGGGGGCGGGTACGACGACGGGGTCGGGCAGTCCGAGCAGCCAGGCGGCGCGGGGCAGTGAGTGGTGGGCGTTGGCGGCGTGGACGAGGCGGACGGTTCCGCCGTGCCGTTCGCGGGCCAGGAGGAGGGCGAGCTGGTTGGATTCGGTGCCGCCGGTGGTGACGAGTGCGTCGGTGGCGTCGGCCTCGCGGGCGAGTGCCCGGGTCACCAGTGTCTCCAGTGCGGAGGCGGCCGGGGCCTGGTCCCAGGAGTCGAGGGAGGGGTTGAGGACGCCGGCGGCGAGGTCGGCGGCGGTGGCGAGGGCGAGGGGCGGGCAGTGCAGGTGGGCGGCGCAGTGGGGGTGGGCGGGGTCGGCGGAGCCCTCGGCGAGGGCGGTGATGAGGCGGCGTAGGGCGTCCGGGTCGCCCTCGTCGGGCAGGACGTCGCCGACCGCGTCCCGTACGCGTGCGGCGACCGCTTCCGGGCCGCCCGGCGGGAGCGGTCCGCCGCGGGCCCGGGTCCCGTCGCGCAGCGCGTCGAGGACGGTGTGGAGCAGGGGTCGCAGGGCGTGGGGGCCGTCGGGTCCTGAGGCGAGCGGCGGCATGCTCATCGGTGTCCTCCGGGACGCTGCTGGGGACGCGTGATGTCAGCGTGTACGCGGTCGCGTGGGCGTGCCCGGAAGGTTCAACGATCGGAACCCGGAAGGGGGTACGTGCGCTGGTGGGGAGGCTTCGGCGACGAGGGATGCGGCCGGGACGGGGGTGGGGAGAGGCCGATCGGGCCGCGCCACGGCGGCTGCCGCCCCGGCCCTTCTCATCGCCGCCCCGGCCCGGCGATCGCCCCGGGCCCAGCCGCTCGCGGGACTTCACGCGAGAAGGGCCGATGGGCTGCTGTGGCGGCTGCCGCCCCTCGGACCCCGTGGCGGAGGGCGGGCCGGGAGCGGGGTCCGGGCTGTGGCGGGGGCGGGAGGCAGCGGGGCGCTGGCGGCAGGCCACCCTCCCGGGCCCGGTCACCGTACCGGGACCTCGCTCTCCCGCCCCGCCCCGGACCCCGACCCCGCGCGTCCCGATCCGTGAACGTCCGCCCGGTCGGGCGCGCCCGACCGGCAGGTGCCGCGGGGTGCGGGTCCGAAGGCGTGCGTGTGGTCCGGGGTCCGTGGGGGTGGGGGCGGAGGCGTGTCCCCGTCGCGGGCCGGCGCTACGCCCCCCGTACCCGCAGGGCCCGCTCCAGGTCGTCGAGTTGGTCGGTGAGTTTGCGGCGGAGGGCGGGGATGGGCTCGGCGTCGTGCAGGCACTGTTCGCCCAGGCGCAGGGTGTCGGTGTCGATGGCGTGGGCGGGGAAGGCCCAGCGGCCGGCGGCGTCGGCGATGGCGGGTCCGCGGCGGGCGGCGACGGTGACCGCGTCCTGGAAGTAGCGGGGTACGTAGTCGCGCACGAGGTCGGTCTGTTCGGGCTGCCAGAAGCCCTGGGCGGTGGCGGTGAAGAGGTAGTTGGAGAGGTCGTCGGTGGTGAACATGGCCTCCCACGCCTGGCGCTTGGCGTCCGCGTCGGGCAGGGCGGCCCGGCAGCGGGCGGCGCCTTCCCGGCCGGTGGCGCTCGGGTCGCGTTCCAGTTCGGCGGTGATGGCGGCCTCGTCGGCGGCGCCGAGGACCGCGAGGCGGGCCAGGACGCGCCAGCGCAGTTCGGGGTCGAGTTCGGGGCCGCCGGGCACGGTGCCGTCGGCGAGCCAGGCGGCGATGGTGTCGGGGTGGGCGGCGACGTTGATGTAGTGGCGTACGGCGGTCAGGCGCAGGCCGGGGTGGTCGCCGTCCTCGGTGCGGCGGATGAGGTCGCGGCACAGGGCGGTGAGGGTGGCCAGGGCGGCGGGGCGTTCCTCGGGGGTGAGGTAGCGGTCGGCGACCTGGGTGGCGGCGAAGGCGAGGACGCCCTGGACGAGGGCGAGGTCGGTCTCGTGCGGGAGGTGGGTACGGGCGGCGTCGAGGTAGGCGGCGGCGGGCAGTTCGCCGTCGCGGACGGCGTCCCTGAGGGCGTTCCACACGACCGCGCGGGTGAGTGGTTCGGGCAGGCCGCGGAGGGCGGTGGTGACCGTGCGGAAGGACTCGGGGTCGAAGCGGACCTTGGCGTAGGTGAGGTCGCCGTCGTTGAGGAGGAGCAGGGCGGGGCGTTTGCCGATGGGGTGGGGTGCGCCGGACCCGGCCTGCGGGACGTCGAGGTCGAGGCGTTCGCGCAGGACGAGGTGGTGCGTCTCGTCGGTGACGTCCTGGTCGTAGAGGCCGACGGCGATGCGGTGGGGGCGGCTGCCGGTGTGGTCGACGGTGAGGGCGCAGGTGCCGCCGTCGGGGGTGACGCGGGGGGTGAGGGTGTCGACGCCGGTGGTGCGCAGCCAGGCGTCGGCCCAGGCGTGGACGTCGCGGTCGGTGTGGGCGGCGAGGGAGTCGATGAAGTCGGCGAGGGTGGCGTTGGCGAACTTGTGGCGGGCGAAGTGGGTGTTGATGCCGGCCAGGAAGTCCTTCTCGCCGAGCCAGGTCACCAGCTGGCGCAGGGCGGAGGCGCCCTTGGCGTAGGAGATGCCGTCGAAGTTGAGGAGGGCGGAGGCGGTGTCGTCGACGGCTTCGGGGGCGACGGGGTGGGTGGAGGGGCGCTGGTCGGCGTCGTAGCCCCAGGCTTTGCGGGTGACGCCGAAGTCGGTCCAGGTGTCGGTGAAGCGGGTGGCTTCGGTGAGGGTCTGGTAGCCCATGTACTCGGCGAAGGACTCGTTCAGCCAGATGTCGTCCCACCAGCGGAGGGTGACGAGGTCGCCGAACCACATGTGGGCCATCTCGTGGGCGATGACCATGGCCCGGGTCTGGCGTTCGGTGTCGGTGACGGCGGAGCGGTAGACGAACTCGTCGCGGAAGGTGACCAGCCCGGGGTTCTCCATGGCGCCGGCGTTGAACTCGGGGACGAACGCCTGGTCGTAGGAGTCGAAGGGGTAGGGCTCCTCGAACTTCTCGTGGTAGCGGTCGTAGCACTGGCGGGTGATGTCGAGGAGTTCGTCGGCGTCGGCGTCGAGGTACGGGGCCAGGGAGCGGCGGCAGTGGAGGCCGAAGGGCAGGCCGCGGTGTTCGGTGCGGACGGAGTGCCAGGGTCCGGCGGCGACGGCGACGAGGTAGGTGGAGATCAGGGGGGTGGGGGCGGCCTGCCAGCGGCCGTCGCCGAGGTGGTCGGTGACGCTGTTGGCGAGGACGGTCCAGCCTTCGGGGGCGGTGACGGTGAGGTCGAAGACGGCCTTGAGGTCGGGCTGGTCGAAGGCGGCGAAGACGCGCTGGACGTCGTCCATGAACAGCTGGGTGTAGACGTAGCTCTCGCCGTCGGTGGGGTCGGTGAAGCGGTGCATGCCCTCGCCGGTGCGGGAGTAGCGCATGCTCGCGTCGACGCGCAGTTCGTGTTCGCCGGGGAGGAGGTTCTTCAGCGGGAGCCGGTTCTCGTCCAGGGTCTGCGGGTCGAGGGGCTGTCCGTCGAGGCTGACGGTGCGGAGGGTGGCGGGCTTGATCTCGACGAAGGTGTCCGTGGTGTCCTGGTCCGCGCGTACGGTGAACCGGATGACGGTGCGGGAGTCGAAGGTGTCGTCGCCGGCGGTCAGATCGAGGTCGATCGTGTAGCGGTGGACGTCGATGAGCCTGGCACGGGTCTGCGCTTCGGCGCGCGTCAGTACGGACATGCAGGCCATGCTGCCTGATGGCGTGGGCGAGGCACAGAGGCGGATCGGTACGCGGCCTATGTCCGGTCCTGTTCGAGCTCCCCGGTGTGCGCTCCCTGTGCGCGCTGGAACGGGACCCGGGTGTCCGGGTGGGGCAGGGCGGGGCGCGGGGGCGGTCCGGCGGTGTCGGGGTGGCCCTTGACCAGGGCGCGCAGCGCGCGCGTCTCGTGTTCGAGGGCGATGTGGCGCTGGTGGGTGTCGAACAGGTAGCGGACCTTGGTGCGCAGGGTCCACGGGTCGACGGGTTTCATGACGAGGTCGGCGACGCCGAGGCCGAAGGCGACGGAGGCGAGTTCCTGGTCCGGGCCGAAGCCGGTGAGGAGGATGACCGGTATGTGCTGGGTCTGTTCCACGCGGCGCATGTAGCGCACGACGTCGAGGCCGCTGACGCCGGGCATGCGCACGTCGAGCAGGAGGAGGCCGACGCGGCCGCGCAGCACCTGTTTGAGGGCTTCGTCCCCGCTGGTGGCGCGGTCCAGCCGGTAGCCCAGGGGGGCCAGGGCGCTCTCCAGGGCGTACAGCGTGTCCTCGTGGTCGTCGACGATGAGGATCCTCGCATCCGACGGCATGGCCCGGCGTCCCTTCCTCGTGGACGATCCAGCTTATGTCCGAGGGGCTGACGGTGTGTGCTCGTCAGCTGACAAGGAGTGCACAGCGCAGCATGCCTCTCACAGGGCCGCGTGTCACGTCGTCGGGGCGTCGTGGAAGGTCAATCGGCCAGACGTGCCGTGCCGTTGACCGTGTCCTCGGCGATGCGCTCGTGGTGTCTGATCACTTCGGCGACGATGAAATTGAGGAACTTCTCAGCGAAGGCGGGGTCGAGTTTCGCGTTCTCCGCGAGGGCGCGCAGGCGTTCGATCTGACGGGCCTCGCGGGCCGGGTCGGCGGGCGGCAGCTGGTGCCGGGCCTTGAGGTGGCCGACCTGCTGGGTGCATTTGAAGCGTTCGGCGAGCATGTGGACGACGGCCGCGTCGATGTTGTCGATGCTGTCGCGCAGCCGGGCGAGCTCCTCGCGGACCGCGGGATCGACGTCCGGGATACCGGTGTTGCTGGTGGTCATGGGCGACCACCTTACGGGGCGTGGCCGTGTTCGATGGCGGGTGGTTCGGCGGGGGCGGGGCCCTGGTCGCTCCAGCGCCGGTCTCCGCCTCCGGGAGGGGGTTGCCGCGGTGGGCGGCCGGGGCGACGCGGGCGACGACGCCGCGTGGGCCGGCGGCTCCGACAGGGGCGGCACGGGCGGGCCGCGTGCGATGCGGCCGCGTTCGGCGCGGGTGGCGGTGGCGGCCCGGTGAGGTCGGCGAGCCCTTCGTCCCAGCCGGGGTCGGGCGGGGGTGAGCGGGGTCGGGGCCGCGGGCAGCCCGGTGCTCAGGGGCCGACGGCCTTGTGGAGCTGGACGTCCTGGTGTCCGCCGGGGATGCCCGGGGTACGGCCCGTCGCGCGGAAGCCGAGCTTTCGGTAGAAGCCGGGGGCCTGGAAGGTGTACGTGGACACGATCAGGTCGGTGCAGCCGCGTCGCACGGCCTCCGCCTCCGCCGCCCGCATCAGCCTGCTCCCCCAGCCGGCGTGGCGCATGTCCTCGCGCACCCACAGCGTCTCGATCACGCAGCACCGGCCCCACAGCCACGCGGTGAGCCCGCCGACCAGTTCGCCGGCGTCGTCGACGCGGACGGTGAGGTCCTCGGGGGTGCCGGCGCCGGTCGCGCGGCCGTTGAAGGCGGTGAGCTCGTCGTCGAGGCGCTGTTCGAGGGCGTCGTCCTCGCCGCCCACCCGCACCGTGGCGGCGGGAACGCCTCGCTGGTCGTCGGTCACGCCGCGGAGTATGTCAGGGGCCGGCTCCCGCGCCGAACCGGCCAGGGAGGTTCCGGCCGCGTCCCCGTAGAGTGGAACCGGGTTCACGGCGTCTTGGGGGTACGGGCGTGGCGAACGACGGACCGGTCGAGCACGGCTACCCGCATCTAGAGACGGTGCGGGCCGCCATCACCGCGCTGTACAAGCGGTTGTCGTACGACACCATCCAGACGTTCGCGACCAGTGTGGCGCCCGTGGACGTGGCGTTCTGCGACACCGACGACCTGCATCTGGGGGCGCAGCGGGTGGCCCGTGAGCTGGTGCGGCACTACCGGCTGCCGGACGCCCGGCTGGTCGTCGGCTTCCGCGAGATGACGCACGCGGCGAACGTGGAACTCACCGCGGGCCCCGAGTACTTCGTCGAGCTGAACGACCGCTTCCGCACCCACCGCCGGGACATCGGGGCGGCGCTGGCGCACGAGGTGATGCACGTGTACCTGCACCGCCTCGGGCTGTCCTTCCCGGGCACCCGGGAGAACGAGATCCTCACGGACACCGCGACGACGTATCTGGGCGCGGGGTGGCTGCTGCTGGACGCGTACCGGGAGGACGCGGCGTCGTCGCAGAAGCTGGGGTATCTCACGCCGGAGGAGTTCGGTTACGTGCTCGCCAAGCGGGCCCTGGTCTTCGGCGAGGACCCCTCGGTGTGGTTCACCAGTCCGCAGGCCTACACGGCGTACGTCAAGGGCATGGCGCGGGCCCGCCAGGACGGGCAGCAGCCGCCGCTGACGGCGGCGGGGTGGGCGGGCCGGCGCCGCTACGCCCACGACCGGCGGCACGCCGGCCCGGGACCCGACGCCCGGCTCGACGCCCCCTACACGTTCACCCCCGACGTGGGCGGCCGGCTGCGGGTGTCCTTCCCCTGCCCGACCTGCCACCAGCGGATCAGGGTGCCGGTGCGGGGACGGGTCCGGGCCCGGTGCGCGCTGTGCCGGACGGTGCTGGAGTGCGACACGTAGGAACGGGTGCGTGCCGGAGGAGCCGCCGTCGGCGGCGCGCGCGCCGGTGCGGGCTCGGCCGCCCGGTCCCCTCACGCCCCGTACACCGCCCGGGGCACCTCCGCCCGCGCCACCAGCTGACGGGCCGCCTCCCCCGCCTCCGCCGGAGCCCACCGCGCCCCCTTGTCGGCGCTCGGTCCGGCGCGCCAGCCCTCCATCACCGTGATCCGGCCGCCCTCCGCCTCGAAGACCCGCCCGGTGACGCCGGCGCTGGCGGCCGAGCCCAGCCACACCACCAGCGGTGACACGTTCTCCGGGGCCATGGCGTCGAAGCCCGTCGCGGGGCTCGCCATGGTCTGGGCGAACGTCTGCTCCGTCATCCGGGTCCGTGCCGCCGGCGCGATGGCGTTGACCTGGACGCCGTAGCGGGCCAGTTCGGCCGCCGCCACCAGGGTCAGTCCGATGATGCCGGCCTTGGCCGCGCTGTAGTTGCCCTGCCCCACCGAGCCCGACAGGCCGGCTCCGCTGCTGGTGTTGACGATCCGCGCCGCGGGTGTGCGGCCCGCCTTGGTCTCGGCCCGCCAGTGCGCGGCCGCGTGCCTCAGGGGCAGGAAGTGGCCCGTGAGATGGACGCGCAGGACGGCGTCCCAGTCGTCCTCGTCGAGGTTGACGAGCATGCGGTCGCGCAGGAAGCCGGCGTTGTTGACGAGGGTGTCGAGACGGCCGTACGTCTCGAGGGCGGTCCGTACGAGGGAGGCGGCACCGTCGCTCGTGGCGATGTCGCCGCCGTGCGCGACCGCCGTGCCGCCCGCCGCGCGGATCTCCGCCGCCACCCGCCCGGCCGGGCTGTCGGCGCCGGGTGTGCCGTCGAGGCCGACGCCGAGGTCGTTGACGACGAGCCGGGCGCCCTCGGCGGCGAACGCGAGGGCGTGGGCACGGCCGAGTCCGCGGCCGGCGCCGGTGACGGCGACGACCCGTCCGTCGCACAGTCCGCTCATGTCAGGCCTCCCGGTGGGTGGTCGTGGCGTCCAGGAACGCGGGCCGTTCCCCGCCCCCGTGCACCAGGAGGCTGGCCCCGCTGATGTAGGCGGCGGCGTCGGAGGCGAGGAAGACCGCGGCCGCGCCGACGTCACCGGGGTCGGCCAGGCGGCCGAGGGGGACGGTGCGGGCGACCGCGGTGATCCCGTCCGCGTCGCCGTAGTGCAGGTGCGACAGTTCCGTGCGGACCATGCCGACGACGAGGGTGTTGACGCGGACCTCGGGCGCCCACTCCACGGCCATCGACCGGGCGAGGTGCTCCAGGCCTGCCTTGGCCGCCCCGTAGGCCGCCGAACCGGGCGACGGGCGGCTGCCGCTGACGCTGCCGATCATGACGACCGATCCGCCGGCCCGCCTGAGGTGCTCGTACGCGGCGAGCGAGGCGGTCAGCGGGGTGAGGAGGTTGAGTTCGACGACCCGGGCGTGCCGTTCGGCGTCCGTGCCGGCCAGCAGCCGGTGGGGGGTGCCGCCCGCGTTGTTGACGAGGACGTCGAGGCGGGGCAGCGCGGCGAAGAGGTCCCGTACGGCGGACGGGTCGCGCAGGTCGACGGGGGTGAACTCGGTGCCCGCCACGGGCTGTTCGGGCGGTCTGCGGGCGCAGACCACGACGTGGGCGCCCGCCGCGACGAGGGCCCGCGCGATCCCGGCGCCGACCCCGCGGGTGCCGCCGGTGACGACCGCGACCTTCCCGTGCAGCTCCATCCACACTACCCTTCACCTAACAAACGTTTGGTGGAAAGGTAGCTGATGCGCCCATGGGTGTCTCCACCTCGTCCCCGGAAAAGGGGATTTCCGTCACGGCCCCCGCGCCCGGGGTCCGCGTCGTCACGGTCGACGTCCCGCCGGTGAACGCGCTGCCGGTGCGCGCCTGGTTCGCGCTGGCCGACGCGGTGCGCGCGGCCGGCCAGGATCCCGGGACGCGGTGTGTGGTGCTGGCCGCCGAGGGGCGGGGGTTCAACGCGGGCGTGGACATCAAGGAGATCCAGGCGGGAGGGCACCGTGTGCTGGCCGGCGCCAACCGCGGCTGCTTCGAGGCGTTCGCGGCGGTGTACGAGTGCGAGGTGCCCGTGGTGGCGGCGGTGCAGGGATTCTGCCTGGGCGGCGGGATCGGCCTGGTCGGCAACGCGGACGCGATCGTGGCGAGCGAGGACGCCGCCTTCGGGCTGCCCGAGCTGGACCGGGGAGCCCTGGGCGCCGCCACCCATCTGGCCCGGCTGGTCCCGCAGCACCTGATGCGCGCGCTGTACTACACCTCGCGCACCGCGAGCGCGGCCGAACTGCATGCGCACGGGTCGGTGTGGCGGGTGGTGGAGCGCGCGGACCTGCGGGCGGCGGCCCTGGAACTGGCCGGTGAGATCGCCGCCAAGGACGGGGAGCTGCTCCGCCTGGCCAAGGCCGCCCTCAACGGCATCGACCCGGTGGACGTGCGCCGCAGCTACCGCTTCGAACAGGGTTTCACCTTCGAGGCCGGCCTCACCGGGGTGGCCGGCCGGGTGCGCGACGGCTTCGGCAAGGAGCGGATGTAGTGGGCGACAAGACGATGACCGCCGACGAGGCCGTCGCCCGGCTGGCGAGCGGCATGACCCTCGGCATCGGCGGCTGGGGCTCCCGCCGCAAACCGATGGCCCTGGTCAGAGCACTGCTCCGGTCCCCGATCACCGATCTCACGGTGGTCTCGTACGGCGGCCCGGACGTGGGCATGCTGGCCGCCGCCGGCCGGATCCGCACCCTGGTCACCGCCTTCGTCACCCTCGACTCGATCCCGCTGGAACCGCACTACCGGGCGGCCCGTGAGCGGGGCGCCCTGGAGCTGAGGGAGGTCGACGAGGCGATGTTCCTGTGGGGCCTGACCGCGGCGGCGAACCGGCTGCCGTTCCTGCCGGTGCGGGCCGGGATCGGCTCCGATGTGATGCGGGCCGGCCCCGCTCTGCGGACGGTGACCTCGCCCTACGACGACGGGGAGACGTTCGTGGCGATGCCGGCGCTGCGGATGGACGCCGCCCTGGTGCACGTCAGCCGCGCCGACCGGCAGGGCAACGGCCAGTACCTGGGGCCCGACCCGTACTTCGACGACCTGTTCTGCGCGGCGGCCGACACCGCCTACCTGTCCTGCGAGCGGATCGTGGACACGGCCGAGCTGACGAAGGCGGCGCCCCCGCAGACCCTGCTGGTCGGCCGCCACACGGTCACGGGGGTCGTGGAGGCCCCGAACGGCGCGCACTTCACGTCCTGCGCCCCCGACTACGGCCGGGACGAGGCGTTCCAGAAGCAGTACGCGAGCATGCCCTGGGCGCGGTTCACGGCGCGGTTCCTGGACGGGGACGAACAGGCGTACCGGTCGGCCGTCCAGGCGTGGCACGAGGCGGAGGGGTCATGACCACCGGATTGGGCGCCCCTTCCGCCCCGCCCACCCGGGCCGAGTACTGCGTGATCGCCTGCGCGGAGGCATGGCGGGACGCGGGCGAGATCCTGGCGAGCCCCATGGGCGTGATCCCGTCCGTGGGCGCCCGCCTGGCCCGCCGCACCTTCGCGCCGGACCTGCTGCTGACCGACGGCGAGGCACTGCTCGTGGACCCGGACGGAACCGTCGAGGGCTGGCTGCCCTACCGGCAGCACCTCACCTGGGTCACCGGCGGACGCCGGCACGTGATGATGGGCGCCGGCCAGATCGACCGGTACGGCAACCAGAACATCTCCTGCATCGGCGACTGGGCCCGGCCCACGCGGCAGCTGCTCGGAGTACGGGGCGCTCCGGTCAACACCCTGAACAACCCGACCAGTTACTGGATCCCGCGGCACTCCCGGCGGGTCTTCGTCGAACGCGTCGACCTGGTGTGCGGGGTGGGGTACGACCGTGCCGCCGAGCATCCGGAGTCGGCCCGCTTCCACCGGATCCCCCGGGTCGTGTCCGACCTCGGCGTCTTCGACTTCGACACCCCCGACCGCTCGATGCGGCTGGCCTCGCTGCATCCCGGCGTCACGCTGGACCAGGTCGGGGAGGCCACCGGTTTCGCGCTGACCGTCCCCCAGGAGGTGCCGTACACCCGCGAACCGACGCCCCGGGAGCTGGAGTTGATCCGCGAGGTGATCGACCCGGGGAACACCCGGGCCACCGAGGTCGGGACGTGAGCGGTCGGGACGTGAGCGGTCGGGATGTGATGGAGACCGCGTTCACCCGGCTGGTCGGCGTCCGGCACCCGCTCGTGCAGACCGGGATGGGCTGGGTGGCGGGCCCCCGTCTGGTCTCGGCGACGGCGAACGCCGGGGCGCTCGGCATCCTCGCCTCCGCGACGATGACCCCGGACCAGTTGCGCGCGGCGGTGCGCGAGGTCAGGTCCCGCACCGACGCGCCCTTCGGGGTCAACCTGCGGGCCGACGCCGCCGACGCCGCCGACCGGGTACGGATCATGATCGAGGAGGGGGTGCGGGTCGCGTCCTTCGCCCTCGCGCCGTCACCCGCTCTGATCGCCCGGCTCAAGGAGGCGGGGGTCGTCGTGATCCCCTCCGTGGGCGCCCGCCGGCATGCCGAGAAGGTCGCCGCGTGGGGCGCGGACGCGGTGATCGTGCAGGGCGGGGAGGGCGGCGGGCACACCGGTGAGGTGGCGACGACAGTGCTGTTGCCCCAGGTGGTGGACGCGGTGGACCTCCCGGTCGTGGCGGCGGGCGGCTTCTTCGACGGACGGGGACTGGTCGCCGCGCTGGCCTACGGCGCGTCCGGCGTCGCCATGGGCACGCGGTTCCTGCTCACCTCGGACTCCACGGTCCCCGACGCGGTGAAGGCGAGGTACCTGACGGCGACGGTCCGGGACGTCACCGTCACCACCGCCGTCGACGGCCTGCCGCACCGCATGCTGCGGACGGACCTGGTCGCCGCCCTGGAGCGCGCCGGCCGCACGACGGCCCTGCTGCGGGCCGTGCGGGAAGCCGCCGGGTTCCGGAGGCTGTCGGGGCTGACCTGGCGGCGGATGGTCCGGGACGGCCTCGCCATGAAGCACGGCCGGGACCTGACCTGGAGCCAGGTCCTGCTCGCCGCGAACACGCCGATGCTGCTGAGGTCGGCGATGGTGGACGGCCGTACGGATCTCGGGGTCATGGCGTCCGGGCAGGTCGCCGGGGTAATCGACGACCTGCCGTCGTGCGCGGAGCTGGTGGAGCGGATCATGAAGGAGGCGACGGAGGTACAGGCCAGGCTCCGCACCGGACCCTGACCGTCACCGCCTCCCGGTGACCGTCACACCGGCTTCGGCCCGCCGCGCGGGCGACCGACCCGCCCCCCATTCACCGCGCGGGTGACCGGCCCACCGCAGACCCACCACCGCCCCACCGCGAGCATGAGGGGCCTGCCGCAGACCCGCCACCGCCCACCACGAGCGTGACCGGCCCACCACCGATTCACCGCGTCCGCGCGGGTGACCGGCCCACCATGTGCGTGGCCGGCCCGCCACCCTTGCTCAGAGCCGTTCGATGATCGTGACGTTCGCCTGCCCGCCGCCTTCGCACATCGTCTGGAGGCCGAACCGGCCGCCGTTGCGCTCCAGTTCGTGCAGCAGGGTCGTCATCAGCTTCACGCCGGTGGCTCCCAGGGGATGACCGAGGGCGATGGCGCCGCCGTTGACGTTGACCTTGCCGGGGTCCGCGCCGGTCTCCTTCAGCCAGGCCAGGACGACCGGGGCGAAGGCCTCGTTGATCTCGACGAGGTCGATGTCGTCGAGGGTGAGGCCGGTCTTCTTCAGGGCGTGCGCGGTGGCCGGTATCGGCGCGGTCAGCATGCGGATGGGGTCCTCCCCGCGCACGGAGAGATGGTGCACGCGCGCGCGGGGCCGCAGCCCGTGTTCCCGCACCGCCCGCTCCGAGGCCAGCAGCATGGCCGCCGCCCCGTCGGAGACCTGCGAGGAGCAGGCCGCGGTGACCGTGCCGCCCTGGATGACCGGCTTCAGGCCCGCCATCTTCTCCAGCGAGGTGTCCCGGCGCGGGCCCTCGTCGACCGACACCTCGCGATGCGGCACGATCTCCCGCTCGAAGCGTCCCTCGTCGATCGCCCGCAGCGCCCGCCGGTGGGAGCGCAGCGCGAACTCCTCCTGATCCTGGCGGGTGATGCCCCACTTCGCGGCGATCATCTCCGCGCCGGCGAACTGGTTCACCGCCCGGTCCCCGTACCGCGCCCGCCAGCCCTCGCTGCCCGCGAACGGGCCCTCGGTGAAGCCGAGCGGTTCGGCGGCCTGCCGGGTGGCGAAGGCGATCGGGATCTGCGACATGTTCTGCACCCCGCCCGCCACGACCAGGTCCTGCGTGCCGGACAGCACGGCCTGCGCGGCGAAGTGGACGGCCTGCTGCGAGGAGCCGCACTGCCGGTCCACCGTCACCCCCGGCACCTCCTCGGGCAGCCCGGCCGCCAGCCAGCAGGTCCGCGCGATGTCCCCCGCCTGCGGCCCCACCGCGTCCAGGCAGCCGAAGACGACGTCCTCCACGGCGGCGGGATCGACCCCGGCCCGCGCCACCAGTTCCTTGAGCACATGCGCGCCCAGGTCGGCCGGATGGACTCCGCTCAGTCCTCCCCCGCGCCGCCCGACGGGCGTCCGGACCGCTTCGACGATGTAGGCCTCGGCCATGGCAACTCCCTCACATGTCAGGGCTGTTCGCGTACGGCGATCCCGTCCAGCACCATCGACAGGTACTGCCGGGCGATCTCCTCCGGGCTGTGCTGTCCGCCGGGCCGGTACCAGGACGCGGCGACCCACACCGTGTCGCGCACGAACCGGTAGGTGAGCCGCACGTCGAGGTCGGCGCGGAACACCTCGGCGGCGACCCCGCGTTCCAGCGTGGACAGCCAGGTCTTCTCGAACCTGCGCTGCGAGTCGGCGAGGAAGACGAACCGCTCCTGCGCGACGAGCTGCCGGCTCTCCTTCTGGTAGATCGCGACGGCGGCGCGGTGCCGGTCGATCTCCCGGAACGACTCGGTGACCAGGGCTTCGAGGGTCTCGCGCGGCCCGAGACCTGCGTCGAGGACGCTGTCGTAGCCGTCCCAGAGCTCGTCGAGGAAGGTGCGCAGGATCTCCTCCAGCATCGATTCCTTGGAGTCGAAGTGGTAGTAGAGGCTGCCCGCGAGCATGCCCGCGTGGTCGGCGATCTTGCGCACGGTGGTGGCGTTGTAGCCCTGTTCGGCGAAGACCTCGGCGGCGGTGTCGAGGAGTTCGCGGCGGCGGTCGCGCGCGGCGGTGGCCACGGTGGGCTCTCCCGCGGTCACCTGGGGCTTCTTCTTCGTAGGCACGGGTCCATTGTGGGCCGCTCCGGTCCTCAGGGGTGCTGGGCGCTGACGGAGACGACCTCGCCCGTCATGTACGAGGAGTAGCCGGAGGCCAGGAACACGATCACGTTGGCCACCTCCCAGGGTTCGGCGTACCGCCCGAAGGCCTCGCGGCCGGTCAGTTCCGCGAGCAGCCGCGCGGTGGTCACCTTGGCCAGGTGCGGATGCATGGCGAGGCTCGGCGACACGGCGTTGACCCGCACCCCGAACTCGGCGGCCTCCAGCGCCGCGCACCGGGTGAGCGCCATCACGCCCGCCTTGGCGGCGGCGTAGTGCGCCTGCCCGGCCTGGGCGCGCCAGCCCACGACGGAGGCGTTGTTGACGATCACCCCGCCGGTCCCGGCCTCCCTCATCGCCGCCAGGGCAGCCCGCGTGCACCGGAAGGTGCCGTTCAGCGTCACGTCCAGCACCCGCGACCACTGCTCGTCGGTCATGTCGACGAGGGCCGACGTGCCGCCCAGACCGGCGTTGTTGACGACGATGTCGAGCCGGTCGTGGTCCCGTACGGCCGCCGCGAACAGCGCCCGCACCTGCCCCTCGTCGGTGACGTCACAGGGCACCGCAGCGACCCGCTCCGCGCCGAACTCGCCGCTCAGCCGGGCCTCGTGCTCCTTGAGCCGGCGCGTGTGCGCGTCGCTGATCAGCACCCGCGCGCCCTCCTCCAGGAAGCGGCGGGCGGTCGCCCCGCCGATCCCGGCGCCCGCGGCCGCCGTGATGACGGCGGTACGTCCGCTCAGCAGCCCGTGCCCGGGCACGTACGCCGGACTCTCGACGCCTGTCATGGGACCACGCTAACCTACCAAACACTTGTTAGGGAAGACTCTCCCCGAAGGACGGCCGCCGATGGATCTCGCCTTCACGCAGGAAGAGGAGGCCTTCCGGGCCGAGGCCCGCGGCTGGCTGAAGGCCCATGTGCCGTCCGCTCCGCTGCCCTCCCTGGAGACGGAGGAGGGCTTCGCGGCGCACCGGGCGTGGGAGGCCGCACTCGCCGCGGACCGCTGGTCGGTGGTGGACTGGCCCACGGCGTACGGCGGCCGGGACGCGGGCCTGGTCCGGTGGCTGCTCTTCGAGGAGGAGTACTACGCGGCGGGCGCGCCGGGCCGTGTCGGCCAGAACGGCGTCAGCCTGCTCGCGCCGACCCTCTTCGGCCACGGCACCGAGGAGCAGCGGGCGCGGGTGCTCCCGCCCATGGCCCGCGGTGAGGTGGTCTGGGCGCAGGCCTGGTCGGAGCCGGAGGCGGGCTCGGACCTGGCGTCCCTGAGGTCGCGGGCCGTGCGCACCGGCGGCGGCTGGCTGCTGAGCGGCCAGAAGACGTGGTCGTCGCGGGCCGCGTTCGCCGACCGCGCGTTCGGCCTGTTCCGCAGCGACCCGGACCGGCCCAGACCCCACCAGGGGCTGACGTACCTGATGTTCGACCTGCGCGCGCCCGGCGTCACCGTCCGCCCCATCCGCCGCCTCGACGGGAAACCGGCCTTCGCGGAGCTGTTCCTGGACGAGGTGTTCGTGCCGGACGAGGACGTGATCGGCCGGCCCGGCGAGGGCTGGCGGGTGGCGATGGCGACGGCGGCCGACGAGCGCGGGCTCACGCTCCGCTCCCCCGGCCGCTTCCTGGCGGGCGCCGGCCGGCTGGCCGCGCTGTGGCGGGCGCGCGGCTGCCCGGACGCCGCGCGGCGCCGCGTGGCCGACGCCCTGATCGGCGCCCGCGCCTACCAGCTGTTCACCTACGCCGCCGCCTCCCGCCACCTCGACGGGGTGTCCCTCGGCCCGGAGTCCAGTCTGAACAAGGTGTTCTGGTCCGAGTACGACATCGCCCTCACCGAGACCGCCCTCGACCTCCTGGGCCCGGAGGGCGAGCTGGCGGACACCGAGTGGGCGGAGCGGTACGTGTTCTCCCTCGCCGGTCCCGTCTACGCCGGCACCAACGAGATCCAGCGCGACATCATCGCCGAGCGCCTGCTGGGCCTGCCGAAGGGACGCCGCTGATGCGGTTCCTGCCCACCACCGAGCAGCGCGCCTTCGCCGACGCGCTGACCGCCCTCCTGACGGCCGCCGACACCCCCTCCGTCGTACGAGACTGGAGCCGCGGCGACCACCGGAGCGGACGCGCGCTGTGGTCCCGGGTCGCCGAGGCGGGCGTCTTCGCGCTCGCGGTCCCGGAGGCGTACGCGGGGCTGGGACCGCGGCCCGTGGAACTCGCCGTCGCCTTCGTGGAGCTGGGGCGGTACGCGGTCCCGGGTCCCGTGGTGGAGACGGTGACGGCCGCGGTGCTGCTGTCGGAGCTGGACGACACGGGCCCGGCCGAACGCCTGCTGCCCGCCCTGGCCTCGGGCAGGTCGGCCGCCACCCTGGCGCAGGGCCCGTACGCACTGGACGCGGACGCGGCGGACGTACGCCTGACGGTCTCGGCCCCGCACGCCCCGACCCGGCCGGCCGGCCCCGCGGGGCGCCCCGCGAACCACCGGGCCGAAGCCACCGAACCCCCTGCGGCCCCCCGGGTGTCGGGGTCTGCCGAGGGCTCCGGGCCCCCGGCAGACCCAGAGGCCCGAACCTCTCGGACCCCGGCAGACCCTGAAGTCCGCACCTCCCGGACCCCGGCGGGCGATGGGTCCGAACTGCGTCTGACCCCCGCCCCCGCCCCGGCCCGCGCGCCCAGCGCCACGCCCGGCGCCGGGTCCTCCCGAGACGGTCTCCGTCCCTCCCTCGACCCCGCCCGCCGGCTGTTCCCGGTCCCGCCGGGCGGGGAACTGCTCGCCGCCGGCCCGCAGGTCGACGTGGCCGCCTCCCGTGCCCTGGCGTGGGCCCGTCTGGCCACCGCCGCGCAGGCTCTCGGCGTCGGCCTCGCGCTGCTCGACCGGACCGTCGCGTACGTCGGGCAGCGCACCCAGTTCGGCGTCCCCGTCGGCTCGTTCCAGGCCGTCAAGCACCGGCTGGCCGACGCGAAGATCGCGTTGGAGTTCGCCCGGCCGCTCGTCCTCGGTGCCGCCGTGACGATGGACGCGCGCGACCTGGCCGCCGCGAAGGTCACGGCGTGCGAGGCGGCGTACGCCACCGCCCGTACGGCGCTCCAGCTGCACGGCGCGATCGGCTACACCGCGGAGTACGACCTGTCCCTGTGGCTCACCAAGGCCCGTGCCCTGCGCACCGCGTGGGGCGACCCGGACACGTGCCGGGACGCCGTTCTCGACGGTGGCGATCACTCCTCCCAGTGGTGGTGATCGCCTCTGGTGATCCGTCGGTACTCCTCGAACCGTCGGCCTTCTCGGTCCGGGTCCCGGGCCCGGACATCGCCCGCGCCGGCCGGGCCCGCGCCCACGGGGAGCCCCTGACCCGGCCGCCGCACCCCGTCGGCGTCGCCGAGCGGCCCGATCTCGTAGGGCGGGGGCTGCTCGTGCTGGGTGAGGGCGAACAGGTGCGCCCGCGAGAGGTGCGTGGACCTCGACGTAGCCGGCGTGCGGGAGCCGTCTGACGGTGCCGGTCCCCCGGCGACGAACTCGCCCTGTCCGCCCGCCCGTTCACCGATCGCCAGCCGCCCGCGCGCCGCCCTCCCCGTCGGATCGTCCGCAGGAGGCCTCGGCCGCCGGGCCGAGCCGACGGAACGAACGGCCCGCGCACGGCGGTGCGGTCAGGCGGGCGGCACGATGCCCCGGGCCCGCGCGTCCAGCAGCCACTTCGGGAACTCGCCCACCAGACGGTCGTACAACTCGGCGTCCGGCAGGTGCCGCGGATCCGGACCGGCGTGGAAGAAGCCGGCGTTGTCGACGACCCGCTTGTCCGGCACCGCCAGCTCGTCGAGTCGGCGCAGGAAGTCGAACTGCCGGCTGTCCGGATCGCCGAAGCCGACGAACTGCCAGAACAGCGGCAGCCCGGCGGCCTTGCACAGATACCGTTCCGCGGCGGGCCTGCTGCTCGGGCCGCCGTCGGTCTGGAAGACGACGAGGGCGGGCGCGGCGGCCCCGCTGTCGAGGTAGTGGTCGATCACGGCGTCCATCGCCAGGTGGTAGCCGGTCCTGCCCATGTGCCCGAGGCCGGCCACGATGCGCTCGATCCGGCCCTGGTGACCGGCCAGCTCGATGTCGGTGACGGCGTCGACGTCCGTGGAGAAGAACACCACCGGCACGATGCCGTCGTCGTCCAGGTGCGCCGAGAGTCCGAGCACCCGGTCCGCGAGCGCCTGCACACTGCCGTCGCGGTAGTAGGGCTTCATGGACCCGGAGTGGTCGAGGACGAGGTAGACCGCGGCCCGTGCCCCGTCCAGTCCGTGCTTGCGGAGCGACACCCCGGCGCTCCGGTACGGGCCGACCAGCGCGGGCGCGGTCTCCTCGACCTTGCGCAGGCTGATGGCGGACACGGAACCCCCTCGTGCGGATGAGTCCGCCGACCCTACCGCTCCACGAAGGCGTCGGGAGTGGGTCACCCGCTGGGGGCGGGCGGCCGTGCGCAGTGACGACGGGCGAGGCGCGGACGTGCGGCGGCGCCTGCCCCGTCGTCCGGTCGGGGACTGTGGGGCAGGCGCCGTCTGGTGTTCCGTACGCCTTTGTACGGGACGTCCGTGGGGTCCGTCAGACCATGAGCGAGCGGTCCGTCGGGCGGATCGGGGCGTGCAGTTCGCTGCCACCGGTGAGGAAACGGTCGACGCCGCGGGCGGCCGAGCGGCCCTCCGCGATCGCCCACACGATGAGGGACTGGCCGCGGCCGGCGTCACCGGCGACGTACACGCCGGGCACGTTGGTCTGGAAGTCGGCGTCGCGGGCGATGTTGCCGCGCTCGTCGAGCTCCAGGCCGAACTGCTCGACCAGGCCGTTCTCCCGGTCGGTGCCGGTGAAGCCCATGGCGAGGGTGACCAGCTGGGCGGGGATCTTGCGCTCCGTGCCCGGCTTCTGGGTCAGCTTGCCCTCGACGAACTCCACCTCGGTGAGGTGCAGCCACTGCACGTTGCCGTCCTCGTCGCCCTCGAAGTGGGTCGTCGAGACGGAGTAGACCCGCTCGCCGCCCTCCTCGTGCGCGGAGGTGACCTTGTACAGCATGGGGAAGGTCGGCCAGGGCTGGGAGACCGGGTTCCGCTCCTCGTTGGGGCGGGGCATGATCTCCAGCTGCGTGACGGAGGCCGCGCCCTGGCGGTGGGCGGTGCCCACGCAGTCCGCGCCGGTGTCGCCGCCGCCGATGACCACGACGTGCTTGCCCTCGGCCGTGATGGGGGGCGCCACGAAGTCGCCCTCCTGCACCTTGTTGGCCAGCGGCAGGTACTCCATGGCCTGGTGGACGCCCTTGAGCTCACGGCCGGGGACCGGCAGGTCACGGGCGGTCGTCGCGCCGGCGGCGATGACGATCGCGTCGTACCGCTTCTTCAGGTCGGTCGCCTTGAGGTCGCGGCCGATCTCGATGCCGGTGCGGAAGCGCGTGCCCTCCGCGCGCATCTGCTCGATCCGGCGGTTGATGTGCCGCTTCTCCATCTTGAACTCGGGGATGCCGTACCGCAGGAGGCCACCGACGCGGTCCGCCCGCTCGTAGACGGCGACGGTGTGACCGGCCCGGGTCAGCTGCTGCGCGGCGGCGAGACCGGCGGGGCCGGACCCGATGACCGCGACCGTCTTGCCGGACAGGCGCTCGGGGATCTGCGGGGCGACGTCCCCGGTCTCCCACGCCTTGTCGATGATCGAGACCTCGACGTTCTTGATGGTGACCGGCGGCTGGTTGATGCCCAGGACGCAGGCCGACTCGCACGGGGCCGGGCACAGCCGGCCCGTGAACTCCGGGAAGTTGTTCGTCGCGTGCAGACGCTCGGAGGCGGCGGCCCAGTCCTCGCGGTAGGCGTAGTCGTTCCACTCGGGGATCAGGTTCCCGAGCGGACAGCCGTTGTGGCAGAACGGGATGCCGCAGTCCATGCAGCGGCTGGCCTGCTTGCTGATGATCGGCAGCAGGGAGCCGGGGACGTAGACCTCGTTCCAGTCCTTGAGCCGTACGTCGACGGGGCGGGACCTGGCGACCTCGCGCCCGTGGTTCAGAAAGCCCTTCGGGTCAGCCATTGATCGCCGCCTCCATCATCTTCTCGGTGATCTCGGTCTCGGTGAGACCCGCTCGCTCGGCGGCGTCCTTGGCGGCGAGCACTGCCTTGTACGTGCTGGGGATGATCTTGCTGAAGCGCTCCACCGACACGGACCACTCGGCGAGCAGCTTCCCGGCGACCGTCGAGCCGGTCTCCTCGGCGTGGCGGCGCACCACGTCGTGCAGCCACTGCTTGTCCGTGTCGTCCAGCGCCTCGATCGCGCCGACGTTGCCGACGTTGACGTTGTCGCGGTCCAGGTCGATCACGTACGCGATGCCGCCGGACATGCCGGCCGCGAAGTTGCGGCCGGTCTCGCCGAGGACCACCGCGTGACCGCCGGTCATGTACTCGCAGCCGTGGTCGCCCACGCCCTCGGCGACGACCGTCGCGCCGGAGTTGCGGACGCAGAACCGCTCGCCGGTCCGGCCGCGCAGGAACAGCTCACCGCCGGTCGCGCCGTACGCGATGGTGTTGCCCGCGATCGTGGAGAACTCGGCGAGGTGGTCGGCGCCCCGGTCGGGACGGACGATCACCCGGCCGCCGGAGAGGCCCTTGCCGACGTAGTCGTTGGCGTCGCCCTCCAGGCGCAGCGTGACACCGCGCGGCAGGAACGCGCCGAAGGACTGGCCGGCCGAGCCGGTGAAGGTGATGTCGATGGTGTCGTCGGGCAGGCCCGCGCCGCCGAACTTCTTCGTCACCTCGTGGCCGAGCATGGTGCCGACCGTGCGGTTGATGTTGCGGATGGCGACCTGGGCGCGCACCGGCTGGGCGTCGGTCGCGGAGTCCGCGGCCAGGGCGTCGCCGGCGAGCCTGATCAGCTCGTTGTCGAGCGCCTTCTCCAGGCCGTGGTCCTGCTCGATGACCTGGTGCAGCGGGGCGCCCTCGGGCAGCTCGGGCACGTGGAAGAGCGGGGACAGGTCCAGTCCCTGGGCCTTCCAGTGGTCGATCGCGCGGGTCACGTCGAGCGTCTCGGCGTGGCCGACGGCCTCCTCGATGGTGCGGAAGCCCAGTTCGGCGAGGATCTCGCGGACCTCCTCGGCGATGAACCGGAAGAAGTTCACCACGTACTCGGCCTTGCCGGTGAACCGGTCACGCAGGACCGGGTTCTGGGTGGCGATGCCGACCGGGCAGGTGTCCAGGTGGCAGACGCGCATCATGACGCAGCCGGAGACGACGAGCGGCGCGGTCGCGAAACCGAACTCCTCGGCGCCGAGCAGCGCGGCGATGACCACGTCCCGGCCGGTCTTCAGCTGGCCGTCGGTCTGCACGACGATGCGGTCGCGCAGGCCGTTGAGCAGCAGGGTCTGCTGGGTCTCGGCGAGGCCCAGCTCCCAGGGGCCGCCCGCGTGCTTGAGCGAGGTGAGCGGGGAGGCGCCCGTGCCGCCGTCGTGGCCGGAGATGAGCACGACGTCCGCGTGCGCCTTGGACACACCGGCCGCGACCGTGCCGACGCCGACCTCGGAGACCAGCTTCACGTGAATCCGCGCCTGCGGGTTCGCGTTCTTCAGGTCGTGGATCAGCTGGGCCAGGTCCTCGATGGAGTAGATGTCGTGGTGCGGCGGCGGGGAGATGAGGCCCACGCCGGGCGTCGAGTGCCGGGTCTTCGCCACCCACGGGTACACCTTGTGGCCGGGCAGCTGGCCGCCCTCGCCGGGCTTGGCGCCCTGGGCCATCTTGATCTGGATGTCGTCCGCGTTGACCAGGTACTCGGAGGTCACGCCGAAGCGGCCGGAGGCGACCTGCTTGATCGACGAGCGGCGCGCCGGGTCGTACAGGCGGTCCGCGTCCTCGCCGCCCTCACCGGTGTTGGACTTGCCGCCCAGCTGGTTCATGGCGATGGCGAGCGTCTCGTGGGCTTCCTTGGAGATGGAGCCGTACGACATGGCGCCGGTCGAGAAGCGCTTGACGATCTCGCCGGCCGGCTCGACCTCGTCGATCGGGATCGGCTGCCGGTCGCTCTTGAAGCCGAACAGGCCGCGCAGCGTCATCAGGCGCTCGGACTGCTCGTTCACGCGCTCGGTGTACTTCTTGAAGATGTCGTACCGGCCGCTGCGTGTGGAGTGCTGGAGGCGGAAGACCGTCTCCGGGTCGAACAGGTGCGGCTCGCCCTCGCGGCGCCACTGGTACTCGCCGCCTATCTCCAGGGCGCGGTGGGCCGGCGCGATGCCGCTGGCCGGGTACGCCTTGGCGTGGCGGGCGGCGACCTCCTTGGCGATGACGTCGATGCCGACGCCGCCGATCTTGGTGGCCGTGCCGTTGAAGTACTTCCGCACGAAGGCCTGGTCGAGACCGACGGCCTCGAAGACCTGGGCGCCGCGGTAGGAGGCGACGGTCGAGATGCCCATCTTGGACATGACCTTCAGGACGCCCTTGCCGAGGGCGTAGATCAGGTTGCGGATGGCCTGCTCGGGCTCGACGTCGGACAGGAAGGTGCCGGCGCGGACCAGGTCCTCGACGGACTCCATGGCCAGGTACGGGTTCACCGCCGCGGCGCCGAAGCCGATCAGCAGGGCGACGTGGTGGACCTCGCGGACGTCTCCGGCCTCGACCAGCAGGCCCACCTGAGTGCGCTGCTTGGTGCGGATGAGGTGGTGGTGGACGGCCGCGGTGAGCAGCAGCGACGGGATCGGCGCGTGCTCGGCGTCGGAGTGCCGGTCCGACAGGACGATCAGGCGGGCGCCGTTCTCGATGGCGGCGTCGGCCTCGGCGCAGATCTCCTCGATGCGCGCGGCGAGGGCGTCACCGCCGCCGGAGACGCGGAAGAGACCGGAGAGGGTCGCGGCCTTCATGCCGGGCATGTCGCCGTCGGCGTTGATGTGGATGAGCTTGGCGAGCTCGTCGTTGTCGATGACCGGGAAGGGCAGCACGACACTGCGGCAGGACGCGGCGGTCGGCTCCAGCAGGTTGCCCTGCGGGCCCAGCGAGGAGCGCAGGGAGGTGACGAGCTCCTCGCGGATCGCGTCCAGCGGCGGGTTGGTGACCTGCGCGAACAGCTGGGTGAAGTAGTCGAACAGCAGGCGCGGGCGGTCGGACAGCGCGGCGATCGGCGAGTCCGTGCCCATCGAGCCGATCGGTTCGGCACCGGCCTTGGCCATCGGCGCGATGATGACGCGCAGCTCCTCCTCGGTGTAACCGAAGGTCTGCTGGCGGCGGGTGACCGAGGCGTGCGTGTGCACGATGTGCTCGCGCTCGGGCAGGTCGGACAGCTCGATCTCGCCGGCTTCGAGCCACTGCGCGTACGGGTTCTCGGCGGCGAGGGCTTCCTTGATCTCGTCGTCCTCGATGATCCGGTGCTCGACCGTGTCTACGAGGAACATCCGGCCGGGCTGGAGGCGGCCCTTGCGGACGACCTTCGCGGGGTCGATGTCGAGGACACCGACCTCGGAGCCGAGGACGACCAGACCGTCGTCGGTGACCCAGTAGCGGCCGGGGCGCAGTCCGTTGCGGTCGAGGACCGCGCCGACCTGCTTGCCGTCGGTGAAGGTGACGCAGGCCGGGCCGTCCCACGGTTCCATCATCGTGGCGTGGAACTGGTAGAAGGCGCGGCGGGTGGCGTCCATGGAGGTGTGGTTCTCCCACGCCTCCGGGATCATCATCAGCACGGAGTGGGGCAGCGAACGGCCGCCCAGGTGCAGGAGTTCGAGGACCTCGTCGAAGGACGCCGAGTCGGAGGCGTCCGGCGTACAGATCGGGAAGATGCGGTCGATCTTCTCCTGCCCGCCGAACAGGTCGGAGACGAGCTGGGACTCGCGGGCCGCCATCCAGTTGCGGTTGCCCTTGACGGTGTTGATCTCGCCGTTGTGCGCGACGAAGCGATACGGGTGGGCCAGCGGCCAGCTCGGGAAGGTGTTCGTGGAGAACCGCGAGTGGACCAGCGCGATGGCCGAGGCGAAGCGGCGGTCGGACAGGTCCGGGAAGAAGGGCTCCAGCTGGCCGGTGGTCAGCATGCCCTTGTAGACGATCGTCCGCGCGGACAGCGACGGGAAGTACACGCCGACCTCGCGCTCGGCGCGCTTGCGCAGCACGAACGCCTTGCGGTCCAGGGCGATGTCCATGGAGGAGCCGTCGGTCACGAAGACCTGCCGGAAGACCGGCATGGTGGACCGGGCGGTGGCGCCGAGGAGTTCGGGGGCGACCGGGACCTCACGCCAGCCGAGGACGGTCAGGCCCTCGTCCGCGGCGATCGTCTCGATGGTCGAGACGACGTCCTCGATGCCGTGCTCCGGCAGGAAGGCCGTGCCGACGGCGTATCCACCGGCCGCGGGCAGCTCGAACGGGGTCACGGCACGGAAGAAGGCGTCCGGGACCTGGGACAGGATGCCCGCGCCGTCACCGGAGTCGGGTTCGGAACCGGTGGCGCCGCGGTGCTCCAGGTTGCGCAGAACCGTGAGCGCCTGCTCGACCAGCGCGTGGCTCGCCTCGCCGGTGAGGGTGGCCACGAAGCCGACGCCGCAGGCGTCGTGCTCGTTGCGGGGGTCGTACATACCCTGCGCAGCAGGGCGAGCATCCATGAAGGACCACTTCTGGCCATTCGCGGAGTGCTGGGACGGCTGGCGCGGCGTACGCATCGGCTCTCCCGTCGTCGTCATGTGGCATATGCAGATTGCCGAGGGACGACGTTGGCCCTCTGCGTGCGTGCAAATTTCGTGCAGGTTACATGATGGAGCGGATCTCGGGAACCGGATAGTCCGTCCCATCATGCGGACGCCACGAGGGGCGGCGGGGGTACCGCGCACATGGCTTGAAGTATGTGGGGACCGAACGGGACAGATCGATGTCCGTCGGCCCGGGGGCGGAGAAGGCGTCGCCGCCGACCCCGCGAGTGCGCTGCGGGCGTCCTTGCCCACAGCGCTTACGGCTCATGCCCGGTGGTTAAGCGTTCGAAACCAGCGAGTAACGGCTACTTATGCGGCCCAACGCATAAGTTGCAGCCGACCTATCCTACGGCGATCCCGAACAAGCCGCCCAGGGCGTACGTCACACCGGCCGCCGCACCCCCCAGAGCGAGCTGCCGCAGCCCGCTGAACCACCAGGTCCGCGCGGTCACCCGGGCCACGACGGCACCGCAGGCGAACAGCCCGAAGAGCGACAGCAGGACGGCGGGCCACAGGGCGGTGGCACCGAACAGATACGGCAGGACGGGCAGCAGGGCCCCCAGCGCGAACGAGCCGAAGGACGACACGGCGGCGACCAGCGGCGACGGCAGGTCGCCCGGGTCGATGCCGAGCTCCTCCCGGGCGTGGATCTCCAGAGCCTGCTCGGGGTCGCGGGACAACTGCCGGGCCACCTCGCGGGCCAGCCCCGGCTCCACCCCGCGGCCCTCGTACAGGGCCGCCAGCTCGGCCTCCTCGTCCTTGGGGTGCTTTCTCAGCTCCCGCCGCTCCACGTCCAGCTCGGCCTCGACGAGCTCGCGCTGCGAGGCGACGGAGGTGTACTCGCCGGCGGCCATGGAGAAGGCGCCGGCGGCGAGCCCCGCGAGCCCGGTGATGACGATGGTCCTCTCGCCGACCGCACCACCGGCGACACCGGCCATCAGGGCGAGGTTGGAGACCAGGCCGTCCATCGCCCCGAAGACGGCGGGCCGCAACCAGCCACCGCTGACGTCCCGGTGCGTGTGGTTGTCCCGGTGCGCGTCGTGCAGCGCCGCCTCGGTCTCGATGATGGCCATCCCCGGTCCTCCCGAAAGTCTGCTCGTACCGCTTCCGGCACCGACTTGGACTTCTTCCACTTTTCGACAACACCCAACCTACGCCCCCGAATTCCCTCTCACCAGCAAGGAAAGACTGCCCTAACCTGCGGTTTCACCCTGTCTCGCTCATCTGTACACGCACGCGCCCACATGTCGACCGGGTGACACAGGGGCACGTGAGGCTGCGCGGAACACCGCACCGGGGACAGTTCCGCAAAGGGCTCCGCGCCCGGGAAGCGCCCTTCACCGGCGCCCCCTGAGAGGAGAGGCCGCGTATGGCATCGATCGCCTGCATTCCCTCCGTCCCGGCACCCGGGAGCGCCGCCGAACTGCGCGAGCGGGCCCGCGGCGCACTGCTCGGCCTGGCCGTCGGGGACGCCCTCGGAGCACCGGCCGAGAACATGAAGCCTTCCGAGATCCGTGCCCGCTGGGGCCGCATCACCGGGTACGTGACCGACACCCCCGCCGGCACCGACGACACCGAGTACGCGATCTTCTCGGGGCTGCTGCTGGCCCGCCACGGCTCGGCCCTCACCCCGGCCCATGTGGAGGCGGCCTGGCACGTGTGGATCGCCGACCGCGACGAGGGGCCCTTCCGGGGCGCCGGCTTCAGCGAACGCGGCACCCTGGAGAACCTCCGCCGGGGCCTGGCCGCCCCCATCTCGGCCCAGCACCGCCACGCCTGGAGCGACGGCCTCGCCATGCGCGCCGCCCCCTTCGGCGTCTTCGCGGCGGGCCGTCCCGCCGAAGCGGCCCGCCTGGTGGCGATCGACGGCTCGGTCAGTCACGACGGCGAGGGCATCTACGGCGGCCAGGCGGTCGCGGCGGGTGTGGCGGCGGCGATGGCGGGCGCACCGCCGATCGCGGTGGTCGCCTCGGCCCTCGCGGTGGTCCCCGACGACTCCTGGACGGCCCGCTCGCTGCGCCGCGCGGTGGCCGTGGCCCACCGGGGCGAACGCGCGGTCCGCTCCGCCGTCGTCATCGGCGGCTACCCGTGGACCGACCTGGCCCCCGAGGCGGTCGCCCTCGCCTTCGGCGCGTACGCGGCGGCCGACGGCGACTTCGTCCAGGCGGTGCTGACCGCCGTCAACATGGGCCGGGACGCCGACACGACGGCGGCGGTGGCGGGCGCGCTGGCGGGTGCGACACAGGGCGCGTCCGCGATCCCCGCCGACTGGGCGACGGCCGTCGGCCCGGCCCGCGGCAGCTGCCTGCCGTCGATGGCGGGCCACCACGTGCTGGACGTGGCGGAGCTGCTGACCCCGGGCGAGGACGGACGATGGGCCACGACGGGATACGTCCCGGGCGAGCCCCGCACCGAGACGGAGGTGGCCTCCGTGGTCGAGGCCCACACCGAGACAGAGGTGGCCTCATGACACCCCCCGCCCCATGGCACGAAGACACCCCCGCGCCCACCACCCCGACACAACCCCACCCACCGCACGCCGCCGACGACGAGGCCGCCCCACAGGGGCCACCCGCACCCGACGACGAAAGCCGCACGGGTGGTTCGGGTGGGAACGACAAGGCCGAAGGCGAAGCCGAGGCCGTGAACCCGGCCCCGCGGCCGCGGGCACCGGGTAGGACCCCGAACTCCGATGGCGGAGCCGAGGCCGTAAGACCCGCCCCGCCGCCGCAGGCACCCCGCAGGACCGAGGGCCTCCTGCTCGGCCTCGCCGCAGGGGACGCCGCCGGCTGGCCCGCCGCCCGCCACCGCGCCGCCCGCATGCCCGACTGGACCCGCCGCCTCACCCGCGAACTGGACACCTTCGCCGAACAGAACGCGACCACGACCCTCCCCGTCCCGATCGCCCTGAACCAGCCCCCGGAACCCCTGCGCCTGGGCCCCTCCGACGACGCCGAGTGGGCGGCGTTCGCCGCGGAGGCCCTCCTGCGGGCCGGCGACGACAGCGCCCTGGGCGACCTCAGCCGCCAGCGCCGTACCCGCGCCGCGATCGACCTGACCTGGAACGCCGTGGCGAGCGAGGTCGCCGCCGCGGCGGAACGCGCCCCCGAGGTCGAGTCCGCGGTCCTCCCCCTGCGCGCCCGCATCTCCGTCCGGGCCGGTCTCGGCAACCTCGCCACCGGCCTGCGCCCGCCCGCCACCGGCCACGACAACCCGCACTTCTTCGACGACGCGGCCTGCGTACGGGCCTGCGTCCTCGCCGTGGCGCACCCCGGCGACCCCGAACTCGCCGCCGACCTCGCGGAGTTCGACGCCCGCTACACCCAGGACGGCGACGGCGTGCACGGCGCCCGCGCGATGGCGGCGGCGGTGGCCCTCGCCCTGGCCGGAGCCGACGTGCACAGCTGCACCCACGCCGCGCTCGCCGAACTCCCCGAGTCCACCGAGATCGGCCGCAACGCCCGCCACGCCCTGCGGCTGGCCGACGAAGCCGAGAGCGCCTTCGCCCTGATCCCCCTGCTCGAGCACCAGATCGTCGACCACGTCTACAGCTACGGCATCGCGGCCGCCGAGACCGTCCCGGTCGCCCTCGCCCTGGCCACCGCCGCGCACGGCCGGATCGCGGAGGCGGTACCGGCGGCGGCCTGTCTCTCCCGGGTCGCGGACTCCGCCCCCGCGCTGGTGGGGGCGCTCACCGGCGCGCTGGGCGGCGGCGCGTCGGTCCCCGCGTCCTGGCGGGACGCCTGCCGCACCCTCTCCGGCTGCGCGCTCCCCCGGCTCACCGGCACCGACCTGGTGGAACTCGCCGAACTCCTGGAAGCCGCACAACCGGCCCCACCAGGGGGATGATTCGGGTCATGACCCCCAGAACAGAAGAAAGCGCAGCACCGAGTCTGGAGGAGCGCGTCACCGGCGCCCTGGTCGGCGCGGCCGTCGGCGACGCGCTGGGCGGCCCCGTCGAGGGCTACTCCCCCGCCCAGATCCTGGAGCGCCACGCAGGGCGCGTCCACGGCGTCGTCGGCCCCTGGCACGGCGACGCCTGGCGCACCGCCCGCCCCCTCGCGCCGTACCACAAGGGCGACGGCCACGTCACCGACGACACCTTGATGACCCACGCCCTCGTACGGGTCTACGCCCAGGTCCGCGACCACCTGGACGCGTACGCCGTCGCGGACCACCTGGTCCCGGACCTGATGACGACCCCGCGCTGGATCCCGGAACTGGAGGCGGAGGCCCTCCCCCTGCACCGGATCTTCCTGGCGGAGAAGTGGCTGGTCACCCGCCTCCACTACGGCCACGCCGACCCCCGGGAGGCCGGCGTCGGCAACATCGTCAACTGCGGTGCGGCGATGTACGTGGCCCCGGTCGGCCTGGTCAACGCGGCCAACCCGCCGGCCGCCTACGCCGAGGCCCTCGACGTCGCGGGCGCCCACCAGTCGTCGTACGGCCGCGAGGCGGCGGGCGTCCTCGCGGCGGCGGTGGCGGCGGCCGCCACACCCGGCGCGACCCCGGACTCGGTCGTCTCCGCCTGCCTGGCCCTGGCGAAGGACGGCACCCGCGAGGCGATCGAGAAGGTCTGCGAGGCGGCCTCCCGCCACACGGACTTCGAGTCGGCGCTGGTCCCGCTGCGGGAGGCGGTGGCCCCCTACGACACGGTGGGCCCCGACTACCGGTCCCCCTCCCTGGGCGCCCGCCGCCCGTCCCGGCTGCACGCGATCGAGGAACTCCCGGTCGCGCTGGGCATGGTGGTGGTGGCCGCCGGCGACTACCGCCACGCGGTCCTCGGCGCGGTCAACTACGGGCGCGACTGCGACTCCATCGCGACCATGGCCGGCGCCGTCACCGGCGCCCTCGGCTCACCGGTCCCCGAGACCTGGGCGAAGCAGGTGTCCGAGGCGAGCCGCCTGGACCTGTGGGAACCGGCGGCCACCCTCACGGCCGTCACCCGGGAGATCTTCGAACGGGACGTACGCCGCCGGCGGACGCACGAGGCGGCCTTCGCGACGCTCGGAGGCCCCGGATGCTCCGACTGACCTGGGTCCAGCCGGAGGACCTGATCGGCCACGAACTGCGCCAGGCGGCCCAGGACGGCCGGGAGCCGTCGGCGGTCGCGGCGCGGTGGCGGGCGGCGAGGGGGCCGGAGGCCCCGCCGCGTGCGGGCGCGTCCCCGGAACCGGTCTCGCGCTACCTCCGGCTGCTCGCCGAGGACCTGCTGGACGAACTGGCGGACCTGCCCAGCACGTCGGCGGACACCGAACCGACCGAGCTCGCCAAGATCAAGGCACTGTGCCCGGACTGGCCGGACGGCCGGACCCCCCTCGGCGGCGATCGTCCGTCCGCCCGCCACGAACCGCTCGACGGCGATCGTCCGTCCGCCCGCCACGAACCACCCGGCCGCGATCGTTCACCCTCCCACCAGAACCCACCCGGCCAGGGCCAGCCCGGCCACGAGCCCTCCGGCCACCGGGCCGGCGCGAGCGGGCAGCGCGGCGGCACCCCGCCGACGCCGGCGGGCGAAACCCGCGCCCCCGTGACGACCCCGGACCGCCTGGAAGCGGCCTGGCTCGGCAGAGCGGTGGGCTGCCTCCTGGGCAAACCCGTGGAGAAGCTCCCCCTGCACGCCATCCGCCGACTGGCCGCGTCCACCGGGAACTGGCCCCTCGGCACGTACTTCACCGCACGCGGAGTCCCGGCCGACCTCCTGGCGAAGTACCCCTGGAACCGCCGCTCGGCGCCCACCTCCCTCGCCGAGAACATCGACGGCATGCCCGAGGACGACGACCTCAACTACCCCCTCCTCAACCTGCTCCTGCTGCGCCGCCACGGCGCGCGCTTCACCACCACCGACGTGGCGGCCCTGTGGCTGGACGAACTCCCGGCCGGCCGCACGTTCACCGCCGAACGCGTCGCCTACCGCAACCTCCTCAGCGGCCTGGAACCGCCGCACACGGCACGCCACCGCAACCCCTTCCGCGAATGGATCGGCGCCCTGATCCGCGCCGACGTGCACGGCTGGACCAACCCCGGCGACCCGGCCGCCGCCGCGGAACAGGCCCACCGGGACGCCACCCTCACCCACACCGCCAACGGCGTCTACGCGGCGATGTTCGTCGCGGCCGCCATCGCCCGCGCCGCCACCGGCACCGCGGACGTCCACACCGCGCTGCGCACCGGCCTCACCGTGATCCCGCCCCGCTCCCGCCTGGCCGAGGCCGTCCACCACGCCGTCCGGCTCGCCCGGGCCCACGACGACTTCGACACCGTCGTCGACGAACTCCACGCCACCTACTCCCCCACCCACCACTGGGTGCACGCCATCCCCAACACCGCCCTGATCACCGCCGCCCTCACCCACGCGGACGGCGACTTCACCGGCTCCATCTGCCGCGCCGTGTCCGGCGGTTGGGACACCGACTCCAACGGAGCCACGGCCGGCGGCATCGCCGCCCTGCTCGCCGGCGCCCCCGCCGCCCTGCCCGACCGCTGGACGGCCCCGCTGAAGAACCGGCTGGCCACCACCGTCGGCGCCTTCGACGGCACCGGTTTCGACACGCTCGCCCACCTCACCCACGCGCTCACCCCCCGGGAGACACCTCGCCCATGACCCACATCGTCGTGCTCGGCAGCACGAACATGGATCTCGTCGCGTACGTCGAGAGGGCCCCGCGGCGCGGAGAGACCGTGACGGGCCGGGAGTTCCGTACGATCCCCGGCGGCAAGGGCGCCAACCAGGCCATCGCCGCAGCCCGCGCGGGCGCCACCGTGTCGGTGATCGGCGCGGTCGGCGACGACGTCTTCGGCCCCCGCCTGCGCTCCACCCTCGAACACTCCGGCGTCAGCACCGACCACCTGCGCACCGTCGAAGGCCCCTCCGGCACCGCGCACATCGTCGTGGACGACGAGGGCGGCAACGCCATCGTGGTGATCCCCGGCGCCAACGGCACCGTCGACCGCCTCGTCCCCGGCGACGAGGGCCTCATCGCCGCCGCCGACGCCCTGCTCCTCCAGCTGGAGATCCCCCTGACCGCGGTCCTCGCGGGCGCCCGGACGGCCCGCGGCCACGGCGTCCGTACGGTCCTCACCCCCGCGCCCGCCCGGCCCCTGCCGCCCGAACTCCTCGCCGCCACCGACCTGTTGGTCCCCAACGAGCACGAGGCCGCCGCGCTCACCGGCCTCACCGACCCGCACCGCGCGGCCGTCGCCCTGCTCGACCGGGTGCCGGAGGTGGTCGTCACCCTGGGCGCGGCGGGCAGCCTGTACGCGGCCCGTGGCACCGAACCGTTCACCGTGCCCGCCCCGCGGGTCACCGCCGTGGACTCGACCGGTGCGGGCGACACCTTCGCCGGCACCCTGGCCGTGGCACTCGGCGAGGGCCGCCCCCTGCGCGAGGCACTGACCTGGGCGGGCACCGCCGCCGCCCTCTCCGTCCAGCGGCCCGGCGCGTCGGCGTCGATGCCGTACCGCTCCGAGATCGAAGCGCGGTACACCCCATGACGAACTCCCGCACCCCCGCCGCCCCGCTCACCGGCCTCCGCGTCCTCGACCTCGCCACCCTCTTCGCCGGTCCCCTCGCCGCGACGATGCTCGGCGACTTCGGCGCGGAGGTCATCAAGGTCGAACACCCCGCCAAGCCCGACCCGTCCCGGGGCCACGGCCCCTCCAAGGAGGGCGTCGGCCTGTGGTGGAAGCTGCTGGGCCGCAACAAGCGCACGATCACCCTGAACCTCTCCACGCCCGGCGGCCGCGCCACCCTGCTGCGCCTCGCCGCCACCGCCGACGTGGTCATCGAGAACTTCCGCCCCGGCACCCTGGAGAAGTGGGACCTCGGCTGGGAGGAGCTGTCCGCCGCCAACCCGCGCCTGGTCCTCACCCGGGTCACCGCGTTCGGCCAGTTCGGCCCCTCCGCCCACCGCCCGGGCTTCGGCACCCTCGCCGAGGCGTTGAGCGGCTTCGCGGCGATCACCGGCGAACCGGACGCGCCCCCGACGCTCCCGCCCTTCGGCCTGGCCGACTCCATCGCGGGTCTCGCCACCGCCTATGCCGTCATGACGGCCCTCGCCGCCCGGGACCGCACCGGTGAGGGCCAGGTCGTCGACATGGCGATCATCGAGCCGATCCTGACCGTGCTGGGCCCGCAGCCGACCTGGTACGACCAGCTGGGATACGTGCAGGAACGCACCGGCAACCGCTCCGCCAACAACGCCCCGCGCAACACGTACCGCACGGCGGACGGCGGGTGGGTCGCCGTCTCCACCTCCGCCCAGTCGATCGCCGAGCGCGTGCTGCGTCTGGTGGGCCGCCCGGAACTGATCGACGAGCCGTGGTTCACGACGGGCGCCGGCCGGGCCGCCCACGCCGATGTGCTCGACGAGGCGGTCGGCACCTGGATCGCCGCCCGCACCCGCACCGACGTGCTGGCCGCCTTCGAGAAGGCCGAGGCGGCCGTCGCCCCGGTCCAGGACGTCCGGGACGTGCTGGCCGACCCGCAGTACCAGGCCCTGGACACCGTGACCACCGTCGACGACCCCGAACTGGGCCCGCTGCGCATGCAGAACGTCCTCTTCCGCCTCTCCGCCACCCCCGGCGCGATCCGCTGGGCGGGCCGCCCGCACGGCGCGGACACGGAGGAGGTCCTCGCCGGACTGGGCCTGACCACAGCCGAGCTGACCGCCCTGCGCGAGGCGGGCGCCGTATGACAGCGGCCCCTCTGACCTGGCTGTACGTGCCGGGCGACCGCCCGCACGTGGTCCTGAAGGCCCTCACCTCGGGCGCCGACGTGGTCGTGGTCGACCTGGAGGACGCGGTCGCCCCCGACCGCAAGGCGTACGCCCGCGCGGCCACCGCGGACCTCCTCGCCGAGCCGCAGCCGGTCCCGGTCCACGTGCGGGTGAACGCCCTCGACAGCCCGGCCGCCGACCTGGACCTGAGGGCGCTGGCCGCGCTCCCGGGCGTCCGCGGCCTGCGCCTGCCCAAGGTGACCTCGCCCGAGCAGGTCATCCGCGTCGCCCGGACCACCGCCCTCCCCGACGGCAGCGCGCCCCCGCTGTACGCCCTGCTGGAATCGGCCCTCGGGATCGAGCAGGCCCACGCCATCGCCTCCGCGCACGCCCGCCTGCGCGGTGTCGCCCTCGGCGAGGCGGACCTGGGCGCCGATCTGGGCGTACGCGAGGACGCCGGGCTCGACTGGTCCCGCTCCCGGGTGGTCGTGGCGGCCCGGGCGGCGGGACTGCCCCCGCCGGCCCAGTCCGTCCATCCGCACATCCGCGATCTGGAGGGCCTGGCCGCCTCCTGCGCCCACGGCCGCGCCCTGGGCTTCCTCGGCCGCGCCGCGCTCCACCCCCGCCAGCTCCCGGTGATCGAGCGGGCCTACCTGCCCACGGCGGAGGAGATCGAGCAGGCGGAGGCGGTCGTGAAGGCGGCGACCAGGGAACGGGGCGCGCAGGCGCTGCCGGACGGCAGGTTCGTCGACGCCGCGGTGGTGACAGCCGCACACCGCACGCTGTCACTGGCCCGCCGGCACTAGTGCCACGGCACTAGCCCCTTGGCCCCACACGACGAAGGGCGCCCGGAGAATTCAGGGCGCCCTCGTCGACGTACGACCGGCCGGGTGCGAACGGCCTTGTACGAACGGCTGTGTACGACCGGCCGTCAGGTCTTCTTCGCGGACTCGGCCTCGTCCTTCTTCTTCGGGTCGCCGGGGGCGTCCGCCTCCGCGTCGGCCTCCGTCCCCCCGTCGCTCCTCGGCTCGGTCCCGTCCGATCCGTCGGCGTCGGCGTCACGCGGGCCGTCGGCCTCCGCCTCGCCGCCGGAGGGAGCGTCGGAGGCACCCGGCTCGACCACGGTCTCCCGCCCCGGCCGCTTCCGCCACGAGATCACGATGTACGTGACCGCGAGCAGGAACACGATCAGCGCGGTCCAGACGTTGAGCCGCAGGCCCAGGATGTGGTGGGCGTCGTCGATGCGCATGTACTCGATCCAGGCCCGGCCCGCGCAGTACGCGGCGACGTACAGCGCGAACGCCCGCCCGTGGCCGAGCTTGAAGCGGCGGTCCGCCCAGATCACCAGGGCCGCGACGCCGAGGCACCACAGCGACTCGTAGAGGAACGTCGGGTGGTAGGTGCCCGGTACCCGCCCGTCCGACGACGAGGTGATCTCCAGCGCCCAGGGCAGGTCGGTGGGCTTGCCGTACAGCTCCTGGTTGAACCAGTTGCCCCAGCGCCCGATGGCCTGGGCGACCGCGATGCCGGGCGCGATGGCGTCGGCGTACGCGGGCAGCGGGATGCCGCGCCGGCGGCAGGCGATCCAGGCACCCACCGCGCCGACGGCGATCGCGCCCCAGATGCCGAGGCCGCCCTCCCAGATCTTGAAGGCGTCCACCCAGTTACGGCCCTCGCTGAAGTACAGCTCGTAGTCCGTGATCACGTGGTAGAGCCGACCGCCGAGCAGACCGAACGGGACGGCCCAGACCGAGATGTCGGCCACCGTGCCGACCCGCCCGCCCCGGGCGACCCAGCGCCGGTTGCCGATCCAGACGGCGACGAAGACGCCGATGATGATGCAGAACGCGTAGCCGCGCAGCGGGATGGGGCCGACGTGCAGCACCCCGCGTGACGGGCTGGGAATGTAGGCAAGTTCCATGGCAAGGTCGACGCTACCGTGCCGGACCGGGCCCACGGCAGGCGGTCCGGCTACGGGTCCATAACAGGCGGGCGGTGAGGGCCCCCGGCCCGCTCACCCCTGGTCGGCCTCCTGGACGAGCTGCTTGAGCTTCGCCGGCGTCATCGTCTGGTCCTGGTAGATGTTCTTGCCGTTGAGGATCACCGTCGGCGTGCCGCTGAAGCCGCCGGTGCGGAAGGCCGCCGAGGACTTCTCGACCCAGCTGTTGTGCGTGCCCTTCTCGACACAGGTGCGGAACGCGGGGGTGTCGAGTCCGTCGACCTTGGCCGCGAGCTCGACGAGCTTGCTGTTCTCGGCGAAGGCGTCGTCGGTCTCGGGGGGCTGGTTGTCGTAGAGCACGTCGTGGTAGGCGGTGAACTTGCCGACGTCCTGGGCGCAGGCCGCGGCGTTGGCCGCGTTGCGGGAGCCGGTGCCGCCCATGTTGCCGTCGATGATCGTCGCCAGGTGGTAGTCCACCTTCAGCTGACCGGAGTCCGTCAGCTCGTGGATCACCTGCCGGTACGCCGTCTCGAAGGCCTTGCAGGCAGGACAGCGGAAGTCCTCCCAGACGGTGAGCGTCGACGTGGCGCTCTCCTTGCCGGCCGGGAGGGCGAGGCCGTCCTTGCCCTGCGCGCCGGACGGGACCACGACCGGGCCGGCGGAGTCGCTGCCGTCGTCCTTGCCCGCGTTGGCCGCGACGACGCCGATCACCGCCGCGAGACCCAGGACGCCGACCACACTCGCACCCACGATCAGCACCCGGCGCCGCTTGTCCGCGGACTTCTGCTTCTCGCGCTCCTGCGCCAGCCGCTCGCGGGCGGTGCGCTTTGCCTCTCGATTCTTCTCGCTCACATCCCGCAGAACGAACCGGGGAGGCGCACCGCGCCTCCCCGGCCCCAGGTCCACCCGTTCGAGTGACCTGTACGCCCTGTCCCGCCCGGTCAGGCCGTGCCGCGCACGCCCTGCGCGAGTTCCCGGGCGAGGGCGCGGACCGCCTCGACACCGGCCGCGTCGTCCGGCGCGTCCAGCATCCGCTTGACGAAGGCCGATCCGACGATCACCCCGTCGGCGAAGCCGGCCACCTCCGCGGCCTGCGTGGCGTCGGAGACGCCGAGCCCGACGCAGACGGCGAGACCGGTGCCGGTGGCCCGGGTGCGTTCGACCAGGTCCCGCGCCTGCGCGCCGACCGACGTGCGGGTGCCGGTGACGCCCATCAGCGAGGCGGCGTAGACGAAGCCGCTGCCCGCCTCGGTGATCTCGGCTAGCCGCGCGTCCTTGCTGCTGGGCGCCACGACGAAGACGGTCGCGAGGCCGTGCTTGTCCGCGTGCTCCCTCCACAGCGCCGACTCCTGCACGGGCAGGTCGGGCAGGATGCAGCCCGCCCCGCCCGCCTCGGCCAGCTCGGCGGTGAACCGCTCGACGCCGTAGCGGTCGATCGGGTTCCAGTACGTCATCACGAGCACCGGCTTCCCGGTGGCCTCGTGGGCCTCGCGGACCGTGCGCATGACGTCGGCGATCTTGACCCCGCCGCGCAGGGCGATGTCGTCGGCGGTCTGGATGACGGGACCGTCGAGCACCGGGTCGCTGTGCGGCAGACCCACCTCGACGATGTCGGCGCCGCCGTCGAGGACGGCCTTGATCGCCTCGATGCCGCCGTCCACGGTCGGGAACCCGGCCGGGAGGTAGGCGATGAGCGCGGAGCGGCCCTCGGCCCTGGCGGCGGCGAGGGTGTCCGTCAACAGCTGGATGTTCCCGCTCACTTGGCGTCCCCCTCGATCTCGGCGGTGTCGGCGTCCTGGTCGGCGGCGACCTCGGCGTCGGTGTCGTAGAGGTCGAAGTAGCGGGCGGCCGTGTCCATGTCCTTGTCGCCGCGGCCGGACAGGTTGACCACGATCAGCCCGTCCCTGCCCAGTTCCTTGCCGACCTCCAGGGCGCCGGCCAGCGCGTGCGCGCTCTCGATGGCCGGGATGATGCCCTCGGTGCGCGACAGCAGACGCAGGGCCCGCATGGCCGCGTCGTCGGTGACCGCGCGGTACTCGCCCCGGCCGCTGTCCTTGAGGTAGGCGTGCTCGGGGCCGATGCCGGGGTAGTCCAGGCCGGCCGAGATCGAGTACGGCTCGGTGATCTGGCCCTCCTCGTCCTGGAGGACGTAGGAGCGCGACCCGTGCAGGATGCCCGGCTCACCGGCGGTGAGCGTGGCCGCGTGCTCGCCGGTCTCGACGCCGTGCCCGGCGGGCTCGCAGCCGATGAGGCGGACGTCCGCGTCGGGGATGAAGGCGTGGAAGAGGCCGATGGCGTTGGAGCCGCCGCCGACGCAGGCGATGGCGGCGTCGGGCAGGCGGCCCGCGCGCTCCAGGATCTGCCGCCGCGCCTCGACGCCGATGACGCGGTGGAAGTCGCGCACCATCGCCGGGAAGGGGTGCGGGCCGGCCACGGTCCCGAAGAGGTAGTGGGTGCGGTCGACGTTGGCGACCCAGTCGCGGAAGGCCTCGTTGATGGCGTCCTTCAGCGTGCGGCTGCCGGACTTCACGGCGACGACCTCGGCGCCGAGCATGCGCATCCGGGCCACGTTCAGGGCCTGGCGCCGGGTGTCGATCTCGCCCATGTAGATGGTGCATTCGAGGCCGAACAGCGCGCAGGCGGTGGCCGTCGCGACGCCGTGCTGGCCAGCGCCGGTCTCGGCGATCACGCGGGTCTTGCCCATGCGCCTGGTGAGCAGGGCCTGGCCGAGCACGTTGTTGATCTTGTGCGAGCCGGTGTGGTTGAGGTCCTCGCGCTTGAGGAACACCCGGGCGCCACCGGCGTGTTCGGCGAACCGCGGCACCTCGGTGAGGGAGCTGGGCCGGCCGGTGTAGTGGACGAGCAGGTCGTCGAGCTCACGGGCGAACTCGGGGTCGGACTTGGCCTTGTCGTACTCGACGGCGACCTCGTCCACGGCGGCGACCAGCGCCTCCGGGATGAACTTGCCGCCGAACGCGCCGAAGTACCCCTCGGCGCTGGGGAGCTGACCCTCGGGGTCGGGGATGAAGAACTCGCTGGGCATGCGGATACCTCACGGTGAGTGCGTGGAAAAAATCACTGATCGCCGTGGGGCGGGGGTTGTCAGATGACCGCGGGCCTGTGGTGGCTCGTCGCGCGGTTCCCCTCGCCCCTGGAGGGGCGCTGCCATCGACGGCCGTTCACCTGTCCCGGTTCGTCACCGATGACGTACCGGACCCTGCGGCCGTGCACCCTGCGCGCGGGCGCGCGGCAGCCACGGGGGCGGCAGCCGCGCGCGAGGCGGGCGTGCCGGTCCCGGGTCGTCAGGGCGAGCGGCAGAGTCATCGGGCCCAGCTTAGCCGGAGGTCAGCCGCGGCCGTGCCGGAGCGCCGGGTGCTCGCCCGCGGCGACCAGGTCGGAGACCGCCGTCCTCGGGTCCTTGCCGGTGACCAGGGACTCACCGACCAGGACCGCGTCGGCGCCGGCGTTGGCGTAGGCGATGAGGTCGTGCGGGCCGCGGACGCCGGACTCGGCGATCTTCACGATGTGGGCGGGGATCTCGGGGGCGAGCCGCTCGAACGTGCCGCGGTCGACGTCCAGCGTCTTCAGGTTGCGCGCGTTGACGCCGATCACCTTGGCGCCCGCGTCCACCGCGCGCTCGACCTCGTCCTCGTCGTGCACCTCGACCAGCGGGGTGAGTCCGATGGACACCGCGCGCTCGATGAGCGACTCCAGGGCCGACTGTTCGAGGGCCGCGACGATCAGCAGCGCGAGGTCGGCGCCGTAGGCCCGGGCCTCCCACAGCTGGTAGGAGGTGACGATGAAGTCCTTGCGCAGCACGGGGATGTCCACCCGCGCCCGGACCGCCTCCAGGTCGGCCAGCGAGCCGCCGAAGCGGCGCTGTTCGGTGAGGACGGAGATGACGGCGGCGCCGCCCGCCTCGTAGTCGGCGGCGAGCCCGGCCGGGTCGGCGATCGCGGCCAGCGCGCCCTTGGACGGGCTGGAGCGCTTGACCTCGCAGATCACCTTGACGCCGTCGCCGCGCAGCGCGGCCACCCCGTCCTTGGCCGCGGGTGCCTTCGCCGCGCGCTCCTTGAGCTCGTCGAGGCTGACGCGCGCCTGCCGCTCCGCGAGGTCGGCACGGACTCCGTCGATGATCTCGTCGAGCACACTCACGCGAGCGGCCCCCTTCCAGCGGTTGACTGTCAAGCGGTTCGGCTTCCGCCACCGGCCCGCCCACCGGGCGGGACCGGGAAGAAGGCCGTGGTCATTGCGATGGTATCCGGAGGAAGGCGTAGGCCTCGCATCCGGTTGACAGTGGTCCCACTACATGGACGTCCGCCCGATGATCAAGGATGCAGCCAGCCACCGAACGGCAGGTTCCGGACAACCGTGAAGACCAGCAGTGACGCGCCCAGCGACCACAGCAGCGCCGGGGAGGGGTCGAGCCGCAGTGGACGGCCGCGCACCGCGTGGACCACCCAGACGGTCCACAGCGCGGCGAACCCCAGATAGCCCACGACGGCCGCCGCGTTGGCCTGGAGCGCCGCCAGGACGTCCCCGTGGACGACGGCGTGCGCGCTGCGCAGGCCGCCGCAGCCGGGGCAGTACAGACCGGTGAGACGCAGCAGCGGGCAGACGGGGTAGTGGCCGGGCTGGTTGGGGTCCACGGTCCCCACGTACGCGAAGGCCCCGGCGACCGCCGCGAGGACACCCGCGGGAACGGCCAGCCGGGCCGCCACGGTGGTGTACGGCGTCACCCTGCGACTGTCGGCGTTCACGTCCGGCATTGTGCCTCGCTCCGCCCCGCACGCGCGTGAGGGGCGGCCCCGGCACGTTCGCCGGACCGCCCCCACGGGGTTCGCGCGCGGGTCAGCTCTCGGCGCCCGCCGGCTCCCGCCGGTCCGTGGTCCGGTGCACCGGGTGGACGTCCTTCGGCATGCCCATGCCCATCTTGCTCATGATCCAGCCGACCACGCCGCCGAGGACCACGATCGCCATGCCGGCCCAGAAGCCCGCCGGCTGGGCCATCACCATGAAGGCGCCCGCCACGCAGAACCCGATGAAGGCGATGATGACACCGGTCCAGGCGGCCGGGGTGTGACCGTGGCTGCTGCCCGCCATGACTTGCTCCTCGTTGCTGTGTACGTGTCTGAGCCGGACGCTCGATGCCATTGTCCCGCACCCGCGCGCGACGGATGGCCGGGGGTCGCCCGTCGAGCGCGTCGGCGCCGCGCTACGCGCCCGTGGGGTCCTCGCCCCGGTCGAGGGCCTTCCACAGTTCCTCGGGCCGGTCGGGGTCGGGGGCGGCCCTGCGGCGCGGGCGGGGGGCGCCGGAGCGTTCGTAGCGGCCGGACATGGCGGGCCACAGGCGGCCGTAGCGCAGGGCGAGCAGTCCGGCGACCAGGATCAGCAGGCCGCCGGCGGCCGCGACGTACGGCCAGGCGGTGTGGGTGAGCGCGTCGACGGTGGCGGAGGTGTCGCCGGAGGCCTGGGCGGCCTTCTCGTCGAGCGCGGAGCTGTCGGAGGCGCCGAACAGAGCCGCGGCGACGATGCCGGCGCCGGAGAGCGCGAGCAGGGCGGAGACGGCGAAGCGGCCGGTGCGGCGGACGGCGAAGACGGCGACGAGCGCGGCGAGGCCCACTATGGCCAGGGCCGCGGGGACGCCGGTGACATCGCTGCCGCTGGCGCTCAGCGGGAACGGGCCGCCGGCCACCGTCGCGGTGCCCCGCGACCACTGCTGGCGGGTGGCGAGCAGCGCCACGGCCGCGCCGAGCGCGCCGCACGTCAGGGCGACGGCGAGGCTTCGGCGGCCGGCCCGGGCGGGGCCTGCGGCGTCGGAACGGGGGCGGGGTGCGGAAGTCACGTACTCCACTATCGCCTGAACCCCGGGCGAACGGTCACCCGGGGCTCCGTGAGAAGCGCCCCATTTCGGGGCGGCGCCCTTACGCGCCCAGCCGGTTGGCGGTGTGGACCGCGCGCAGGACCGCCGCCGCCTTGTTGCGGCACTCCTGGTCCTCGGCGACCGGGTCGGAGTCGGCCACGACGCCGGCGCCCGCCTGGACGTAGGCGGTGCCGTCGCGCAGCAGGGCCGTGCGGATGGCGATGGCGGTGTCGGAGTCGCCGGCGAAGTCCAGGTAGCCCACACAGCCGCCGTACAGGCCGCGGCGGGAGGGCTCCAACTCGTCGATGATCTGCATCGCGCGGGGCTTGGGGGCGCCGGAGAGGGTGCCCGCCGGGAAGCAGGCCGTCAGGACGTCGAAGGCCGTACGGCCCGCCGCCACCTTGCCGGTGACCGTGGAGACGATGTGCATGACGTGCGAGTACCGCTCGACGGACATGAAGTCGACGACCTCGACGGAGCCCGGCTCGCAGACCCGCCCGAGGTCGTTGCGCCCGAGGTCGACGAGCATGAGGTGCTCGGCGCGCTCCTTGGGGTCGGCGAGCAGTTCGTCGGCGAGGGCCTGGTCCTCCTGCGGGGTGGCCCCGCGGTGCCGGGTGCCGGCGATGGGGTGGACCATGGCGTGCCCGTCCTCGACCTTGACCAGCGCCTCGGGCGAGGACCCGACGACGTCGAAGCCGTCGAAGCGGAACAGGTACATGTACGGGGACGGGTTGGTCGCCCGGAGGACCCGGTAGACGTCCAGGGCGCTCGCCGTGCACGGCGTCTCGAAGCGCTGGGAGGGGACGACCTGGAAGGCCTCGCCGGCGCGGATGCGCTCCTTGATGTCCTCGACGGCCACCTGGAAGTCGGGGCCGCCCCACAGCGCGGTGTACTCGGGCAGTTCGGAGGGCGGCAGGACCGCGGGCGGCTGGGCCACCGCGCGCGAGAGGTCCGCCTCCATGGCGTCCAGGCGCGTCACCGCGTCGGCGTAGGCCTCGTCGACGCCGGTGTCGAGGTCGTTGTGGTTGATCGCGTTGGCGATCAGCAGGACCGAGCCCTCCCAGTGGTCCATCACCGCGAGGTCGCTGGTGAGGAGCATGGTCAGCTCGGGCAGCCGCAGGTCGTCCCGCTCGCCGGGGCCGATCTTCTCCAGACGGCGCACGATGTCGTAGCCCAGGTAGCCCACCATGCCGCCGGTGAAGGGCGGCAGGCCGTCCTGGTGCGGGGTGTGCAGGGCGTCGATGGTGGCGCGCAGGGCGACGAGGGGGTCCCCGTCGACGGGGACGCCGACGGGCGGGGTGCCGAGCCAGTGGGCCTGTCCCGCGCGGGCGGTGAGGGTGGCGGCGCTGCGGACGCCCACGAAGGAGTAGCGGGACCAGGAACGGCCGTTCTCCGCGGACTCCAGCAGGAAGGTGCCGGGGCGTTCGGCGGCGAGCTTGCGGTAGAGCGCGACCGGGGTGTCGCCGTCCGCGAGGAGCTTGCGGGTGACGGGGATGACCCGGCGGTCGGTGGCCAGCTTGCGGAACGTCTCGAGGTCCATGGCGGCTGACCTTACTGATCCGCGCCCGGGAGGCCGGAATCGGCGTCCTCGAGCAGTACGCCGGCGTCCTTGAGCAGTACGTCCGCGTCGAAACAGGTGCGCGCGCCGGTGTGGCAGGCGGCGCCGACCTGGTCGACCCGGACCAGCACGGTGTCGGCGTCGCAGTCGAGGGCGACGGACTTCACCCACTGGACGTGGCCGGAGGTGTCGCCCTTGACCCAGTACTCCCGGCGGCTGCGGGACCAGTAGGTGCAGCGGCCGGTGGTGAGTGTGCGGTGCAGCGCCTCGTCGTCCATCCAGCCGAGCATCAGTACCTCTCCGGTGTCGTACTGCTGGGCGATGGCGGGCAGGAGTCCGTCGGCGCTGCGCCTGAGGCGGGCGGCGATCTCGGGATCCAGGTTGCTGGGCGCGGGCGTGCTGGTCATGGGTGCCATTGTGCCGCGCCCGTGTGACATCCCCGGGGTGCGTCCACTGTGCGGACCCGCGGGGCGGTCGTAGGCTGGCTGTCATGTCGACCTTCGCCAAGCGTGAACGACTTCTCCTGGCCGATCTGTTGGAGGCCGAGGGCCCCGAGGCCCCGACCCTGTGCGAGGGCTGGACGACCCGTGACCTCGCCGCGCACGTGGTGGTGCGCGAACGCCGTCCCGATGCCGCCGGCGGCCTGCTGATCAAACAGCTCGCCTCCCGCCTGGACAAGGTGACGGAGGAGTTCGCGGCCAAGCCGTACGAGGAGCTGATCCGGCTGATCCGGACCGGCCCGCCGCGGTTCTCGCCCTTCTCCCTCAAACAGATCGACGAGGCGTCGAACATCGTCGAGTTCTACGTCCACACCGAGGACGTCCGCCGGGCCCGGCCGGACTGGACGCCCCGTGAACTCGACCCGGTCTTCCAGGACGCCCTGTGGTCCCGCCTGGAGCGCACCGCCCGCCTGATGGGCCGGGGCGTCCCGACGGGACTGGTGCTGCGCCGCCCGGACGGCCAGACGGCGGTCGCCCACCGCGGCACGCCGGTGGTGACGGTGACCGGCGACCCGTCGGAGCTGCTGCTGTTCACCTACGGCCGGCAGAGCGCGGCCAGGGTCGAACTGGACGGCGACAAGGACGCCGTCGCCCGGCTGCACGAGGCCAAGCAGCTCGGGATCTGAGGAGTTCGCGGTGATCAAGGTCGCCATGACCAGCGTGTACGTCGACGACGTGGCCAGGGCACATGCCTTCTACACGGACGTCCTCGGCTTCGAGACCCGCATCCACATGGATCTCGGCGACGGCACGCGCTTCGTCACCGTGGGCGCTCCCGAGGGGGCCCAGCGGGACCTCCAGCTGCTGCTGGAGCCCGGCCAGGGCCCCATCGCGGAGCCGTACCGCACGGCGGTGCGGAAGGCGGGACTGCCGTGCATCGTGTTCTCCGTCGACGACGTCGAGGAGGAGTACGAGCGGCTGCGGATGCTCGGGGTCGAGTTCACCCAGGGCCCGCGGGACGAGGGCCCGTACCTCACCGCCGTCCTGGACGACACGGTGGGCAACCTGGTGCAGCTGGCGCAGCCCAAGGGGTGAGCCCGCGTCAGCGGGGCAGCTCGGCGCGGCGCAGGCCGGGCACGCACAGGGCGACGACCCCGCCGAGCCCGCAGACCATCGCGCTGACCGCGAAGACCGGGCCGGTGCCCCAGGCGCCGATCGCCGCGGCCGACAGCGGCATGCTGAGCGGGGCCAGTCCGAGGCTCGCCAGACTCGCGACGGCGGTGACGCGGCCCAGGTAGGCGGGGTCCGACTGGGTCTGCAGCAGGGCCGCGCACAGGGCGCCGCTGAGTCCGGCGAGCAGTCCGACGAGCAGGGCCGTGCCGGCCGCCACGGCGACGCCGGGCGCCTGGGCGAGCGCGCCGATGGCGACCGAGCCCCCCAGGACCGCGTACGCCGCGGTGTGCCCGGCGTACGGCAGCCGCCCCCGCACGGTCAGCAGCAGGGAGGCGGCGCCCGCGCCGACGCCGAACCCGGCGAGCACCCAGCCCATCCCGACGGCGCCCCAGCCGCGCTCGTCGGCGAGCAGGACCAGGCCCACGTTGAGCGGGCCGACGAAGCCGAGGTCTCCCAGGGTGATGGCGACCATCAGGGGGGCGAGGACGCGGTGGCGGCGGATGTACCGCAGGCCGGCCACCAGCTCGTGCCAGGCGGTGCCGCCGGCGTCGGCCGCCTTGTCGTCGGAGGGCAGTTCCCGCATCCGTACGGAGAGCAGCAGCGGCACCGACACGGCGATCAGCAGCGCGGCGAGACCGAAGGCGGCCGCCGCACCGCCGAGCGCCACCCCGAGGCCGCCGAGCGGGCCCCCGACGACGCTCGCGAACCGGATCCCGAGGCCGCGCATGCCCTGCACGCGCGCGAGCTGGCCGTGGCTCGTCACGCGCGCGGGGAGGGCCCCCACGGCCGGCAGGAACACGGCGTCGACGGTGCCGAAGACCACGGCCAGCGCGGCGAGGGGCCACAGTCCGGGGTCAGTGGCGAAGAGCAGGACGGCCACCGCGAGAACGGCCGCGCAGCGCACGACGTCGCTGCCGATGACCACCCGGCGCGGTCCGAACCGGTCGGCGATCACTCCGCCGCCCAGCATCAGCAGGGCCCGCGGCACGGCGCTCGCCGTCATCACCAGGCCCGCCTGCGCGGGCGTTCCGGCCTGGACGGCCGCCCAGGACAGGGCGAGGTAGTAGACGCTGTCGCCGACCATCGAGGACGTGTAGGCGGCGAGCCAGCGCAGGACGTTGCCGTCGCGGTGGGCGGGGCGCTCGGCGGCGGCCCGCCCGGGTATGACGGGCGCGGTGGTGGTCACGGAGGTGGCCTTCCTCAGACGCGGAACGGGAACCCGTACACGTGCAGCGCGACGTTCTCGCGCCCTTCGGTGTCGCCGGCGGCCTCGGCGGCCCGGCCCTTCTCGTCGTACTTCTTCAGCAGGACGTGCACGTCCTTGGACAGCTCGGCGAGTTCGGGCGCCGTCAGCCGCGCCAGGTACTCCGAGTCGAAGGACGCGCTCTTCCAGTCGGCACCCCAGTGGGGGCGTTCGTCGAGGTGCCGTCGGTACAGCTCGCTGCGCTGCTCGTAGATGAGCCGGGAGGCCGCCGTGTGCGCGGCCGCTTTCTCCGGGGCGTCCCGGAAGTCCTCGTCGTGGATGCTGAGGCCGTCCGAGGCGGGCTGCCACCAGCGCTCGCGTCCGTCCCCGCTCTGCGGCTCGGCCGGCTCGATCAGGCCGTGGTCGGCGAGCTTGCGCAGGTGGTAGCTGACCAGGGAGACGGCCTCGTCGACCTGCTCGGAGAGCTGGGAGGCGGTCGCGGTGCGGGCGATGTACAGCAGCCGGTACAGCTGGATCCGGAGCGGATGGGCGAGGGCCTTGAGGGTGCCGAGATCCGTGATCCGGCGGTTCTCCTGGGAGGGCATGGCCTCACCCTAGATACGCAGTAGAAGTTGCGCAATCTATTTTGCGCAACTTCTCTTTCGTACCTACGGCGAAGAACCCCCGACGGAAAAAAGAACCCCGGCCGCCGTCGGGCGACCGGGGTTCGAAGGCGGCGTGGTGTCACCTCACCGCGTGCCCCGCCTCCCGCAGTGTCTCCTTGACCTGGCCGATCCGCAGATCGCCGAAGTGGAAGACGGACGCCGCGAGCACCGCGTCCGCGCCCGCCGCGACGGCCGGCGGGAAGTCGGCCAGCCTGCCCGCGCCGCCGGAGGCGATCACCGGGACGCTCACGTGCTTGCGGACCGCGGCGATCATCTCCAGGTCGTAGCCGTCCTTCGTGCCGTCCGCGTCCATCGAGTTGAGCAGGATCTCCCCCGCGCCCAGCTCGGCGGCCCGGTGCGCCCACTCGACGGCGTCGATGCCGGTGCCCTCGCGGCCGCCGTGGGTGGTCACCTCGAAGGAGCCCGACGCGGTGCGGCGGGCGTCCACCGACAGGACCAGCACCTGCCGGCCGAACCGCTCGGCGATCTCCCGGATCAGGTCCGGCCGGGCGATGGCGGCCGTGTTGACGCCCACCTTGTCCGCGCCCGCCCGCAGCAGCTTGTCCACGTCCTCGGCCGTGCGGACGCCGCCGCCGACCGTCAGCGGGATGAACACCTGCTCGGCGGTGCGGCGCACCACGTCGTACGTCGTCTCGCGGTTGCCCGACGAGGCGGTGATGTCCAGGAACGTCAGCTCGTCGGCGCCCTCGGCGTCGTACACCTTGGCCATCTCGACGGGGTCGCCCGCGTCGCGCAGGTTCTGGAAGTTGACGCCCTTGACGACCCGGCCGTTGTCCACGTCCAGGCAGGGGATGACTCGGACCGCCAGGGTCATGACCGCTCCGCCCCTCGGTACGCCTCCACCTCGACCTCGACCACCAGGCTGGGGTCCACGAAGCCGGAGACGATCAGCATGGAGGCGGCGGGCCGGACGGAGTCGAACAGCGCCTTGTGCGCCCGCCCGACGTCCTCCACGTCCCGGGCGTGGGTGAGGTACATGCGGGTCCGCACCACGTCCTCGCGGCCGAGGCCCAGCTGTCCGAGCGCCGCGAACGCGACGTCGAAGGCGTTGACCGTCTGCTCGTAGGGGTCGCCCGCGGCGATCTCGCCGTCCACGATGGACGTGCAGCCGGAGACCAGCACCAGGCCGTTCGGCAGTTCCACCGCACGGGAGTACCCGAAGGTCTCCTCCCAGGGCGCGCCGGTCGTCACACGTCGCAGATCGCTCACTTGGCCACCGCCTCCAGGGCTTCTTCGAGGGTGAACGCCTTCGCGTACAGCGCCTTCCCGACGATGGCGCCCTCGACACCGAGGGGGACCAGCCCGGCGAGGGCCCGCAGGTCGTCCAGGGACGACACGCCGCCGGAGGCCACGACCGGGCGGTCGGTGGCCGCGCACACGTTCCTCAGCAGGTCCAGGTTCGGGCCCTGGAGCGTGCCGTCCTTGGCGATGTCGGTCACCACGTACCGCGCGCAGCCCTCCTTGTCGAGGCGCTCCAGCGTCTCGTAGAGGTCGCCGCCGTCACGGGTCCAGCCGCGTCCGCGCAGGGTCGTCCCGCGGACGTCGAGACCGACCGCGATCCTGTCGCCGTGCTCGGCGATGACCTTGGCGACCCACTCCGGGGTCTCCAGGGCGGCCGTGCCGAGGTTCACCCGGGTGCAGCCGGTGGCCAGGGCGGCGGCCAGGGTGGCGTCGTCCCGGATGCCGCCGGACAGCTCGACCTTGATGTCCATCGCCCCGGTGACCTCCCCGACCAGGGCCCGGTTGTCGCCGGTGCCGAACGCCGCGTCCAGGTCGACCAGGTGCAGCCACTCGGCGCCCGCCCGCTGCCAGGCGAGGGCGGCCTCCAGGGGCGAGCCGTACGAGGTCTCCGTACCGGACTCGCCGTGCACGAGCCGGACCGCCTGGCCGTCACGGACGTCCACGGCGGGGAGGAGTTCGAGCTTCGAAGCCATCAGAGGGTTCCGATCCAGTTGTTCAGCAGCTGCGCTCCGGCGTCGCCGGACTTCTCGGGGTGGAACTGCGTGGCCCACAGGGCGCCGTTCTCCACGGCGGCCACGAAGGGCTTGCCGTGTGTCGACCAGGTCACCAGCGGGGCGCGCAGCGCGGGGTTCGTGGCCTGGAAGCTCCACTCGTGGACGGCGTAGGAGTGCACGAAGTAGAAGCGCGCGTCCGCGTCCAGGCCCGCGAACAGCTCGGAGCCGGCGGGCACGTCGACCGTGTTCCAGCCCATGTGGGGCACGATGTCGGCCTCCAGCGGCGCGACAGCGCCGGGCCACTCGTCGAGGCCCTCGCTCTCCACGCCGTGCTCGATGCCACGCGCGAAGAGGATCTGCATGCCGACGCAGATGCCCATGACCGGACGGCCGCCGGACAGCCGGCGGTCGATGATCCAGTCCCCGCGCGCCTCCCGCAGGCCCTTCATGCAGGCGGCGAAGGCACCGACGCCCGGCACCAGCAGACCGTCCGCGTTCATCGCCGTGTCGTAGTCACGCGTGATCTCGACGTCGGCTCCCGCGCGCGCGAGGGCACGCTCGGCGGAGCGGACGTTCCCGAAGCCGTAGTCGAAGACGACGACCTTCTTCACACCGGTGCTCAATTCCACACCTCCAGCCTCATGACGCCCGCGACGAGGCACATCGCGGCGCCGACCGAGAGCAGCACGATGAGGCTCTTCGGCATCTGCTGCTTGACGAAGGAGTAGATCCCGCCGGCCAGGAACAGGCCGACGACGATCAGCAGGGTCGACAGGCCGGTCACAGCGCGCCCTTCGTGGACGGGAGGATGCCGGCCGCGCGCGGGTCACGCTCACTGGCGTACCGCAGGGCCCGGGCCAGCGCCTTGAACTGGCACTCCACGATGTGGTGCGCGTTGCGTCCGTAGGGCACGTGCACGTGCAGCGCGATCTGGGCCTGGGCGACGAAGGACTCCAGGATGTGCCGGGTCATCGTGGTGTCGTACTCGCCGATCATCGGCGCCATCTTCTCGGGCTCGGTGTGCACGAGGTAGGGGCGGCCGGACAGGTCGACGGTGACCTGGGCGAGGGACTCGTCCAGGGGCACCGTGCAGTTGCCGAAGCGGTAGATCCCCACCTTGTCGCCGAGTGCCTGCTTGAAGGCGGCACCCAGCGCGAGGGCGGTGTCCTCGATGGTGTGGTGGGAGTCGATGTGCAGGTCGCCCTCGGTCCTCACGGTCAGGTCGAACAGACCGTGCCGGCCGAGCTGGTCGAGCATGTGGTCGTAGAAGCCGACCCCTGTCGCCACCTCGACCTTGCCGGTCCCGTCGAGGTCGATCTCGACGAGGACCGAGGTCTCCTTCGTCACCCGCTCCACGCGGCCTACGCGGCTCATGCGCTCTCCTTCTTCAACTCACGGACCGCGTCGAGGAACGCGTCGTTCTCTTCGGGGGTCCCGGTGGTCACCCGCAGCCAGCCGGGTACGCCGTTGTCCCGGACCAAGACGCCCCGGTCGAGGATCTGCTGCCACATCACGTGCGCGTCGGCGAACCGGCCGAACTGTACGAAGTTGGCGTCCGACGCGGTGACGTCGTAGCCGATCGCCAGCAGTTCGGTGACCAGCCGGTCCCGCTCCGCCTTCAGCTGCTCCACGTAACCGAGCAGCGTGCCGGTGTGTTCCAGGGCGGCCAGGGCGGTCGCCTGGGTGATCGCCGACAGGTGGTACGGCAGCCGGACGAGCTGGACGGCGTCCACGACCGCCGGGTGGGCGGCGAGGTAGCCGAGGCGCAGTCCGGCCGCGCCGAAGGCCTTCGACATCGTCCGCGAGACGACCAGGTTCGGCCGGCCCTCGATCAGCGGCAGCAGCGAGCCGCCGTGGCTGAACTCGATGTAGGCCTCGTCGACCACCACCATCGAGGGCTTCGCGGCCTGCGCGGCCTCGTACAGGGCGAGGACGGTCTCCGGCGGGACCGCGGTGCCGGTGGGGTTGTTGGGGGTGGTGACGAACACGACGTCCGGCCGGTGCTCGGCGAGGGACTTCTCGGCGGCGGCGAGGTCGATCGTGAAGTCCTCGTGACGCGGACCGGAGATCCAGCCCGTACCGGTGCCGCGCGCGATGAGACCGTGCATGGAGTACGACGGCTCGAAACCGATCGCCGTACGGCCCGGTCCGCCGAAGGTCTGCAACAGCTGCTGGATGACCTCGTTGGAACCGTTGGCCGCCCAGACGTTGGCCGGCCCCACCGGGTGACCGGAGGTGTCCGTCAGGTACCGGGCGAGCCGCGTGCGCAGCTCGACCGCGTCCCGGTCGGGGTAGCGGTTGAGGTGCCGGGCCGCCTCACGGACCCGCTCGGCGATCCGTTCGACCAGCGGCTCGGGCAGCGGGTAGGGGTTCTCGTTGGTGTTCAGCCGTACGGGGACGTCCAGCTGGGGCGCGCCGTAGGGGGACTTGCCGCGCAGCTCGTCCCGTACGGGGAGATCGTCGATGCCGGTCACGTGCTCTGGGGAACCTTCCATCCGAACCGCGCCTTGATCGCCGCCCCGTGGGCCGGCAGATCCTCCGCCTCCGCCAGCGTCACCACGTGATGCGCCACGTCGGCCAGCGCGTCCTTCGTGTAGTCGACGATGTGGATGCCGCGCAGGAAGGACTGGACGGACAGGCCCGAGGAGTGGCAGGCGCAGCCGCCGGTGGGCAGGACGTGGTTGGACCCGGCCGCGTAGTCGCCGAGCGAGACCGGCGCCCAGGGGCCGATGAAGACCGCGCCGGCGTTGCGGACCCGGTCGGCCACCGCGGCGGCGTCGGCCGTCTGGATCTCCAGGTGTTCGGCGCCGTACGCGTTCACCACCCGGAGGCCCTCGTCGACGCCGTCGACCAGCACGATCGCGGACTGCCGGCCGGCGAGCGCCGGGCGGATCCGGTCCTCGATGTGCCGGGTGGCCGCGACCTGCGGCTCCAGTTCCTTCTCCACCGCGTCCGCGAGGGCGACGGAGTCGGTGACCAGGACGGCGGCGGCCAGCGGGTCGTGCTCGGCCTGGCTGATCAGGTCGGAGGCGACGTGCACCGGGTCGGCGGTGTCGTCCGCGAGGATCGCGATCTCGGTCGGCCCGGCCTCCGCGTCGATGCCGATCTTGCCGGTGAAGTAGCGCTTGGCCGCGGCGACCCAGATGTTGCCGGGGCCGGTGACCATGTCGGCGGGCGGGCAGGACTCGGTGCCGTACGCGAACATCGCGACCGCGGTCGCGCCGCCGGCCGCGTACACCTCGTCGACGCCGAGCAGCGCGCAGGCGGCGAGGATCGTCGGGTGCGGCAGCCCGCCGAAGTCGGCCTGTGCCGGGGAGGCGAGCGCGATGGACTCGACGCCGGCCTCCTGCGCGGGCACCACGTTCATGATCACGGAGGACGGGTAGACGGACCGCCCGCCGGGCGCGTACAGCCCGACCCGGTCGACCGGGACCCACTTCTCGGTGACCGATCCGCCGGGTACGACCTCGGTGGTGTGGGTGGAGCGCCGCTGCGCGCGGTGGACGAGACGGGCCCGCCGGACGGACTCCTCCAGGGCCGCGCGCACGGCCGGGTCGAGCTCGTCGAGCGCCCTGGTCAGCGCCTCGGCCGGGACGCGTACCGATTCCAGCCGGACCCCGTCGAACTTCTCGGCGAAGTCGATCAGCGCCGCGTCGCCCCGATGATGCACGGCCTCGCAGATCGGACGCACCTTCTCCAGGGCGGCCGAGACGTCGAAGTCGGCTCGGGGCAGCAGGTCGCGCAGGGCGGGGCCCTCGGGAAGGGCGTCGCCGCGCAGATCGATTCGGGAGATCACGCCGTCAATTCTCGCAGACCGGGATCGGGCGTCGTCCGCGCGTATCAATGGCTGATACAGAACATCCCGGGAACCCGCGGGACGTCCTTCACCCCACGTGTTCGACCCGTCACACAGCGGGCATGAACAGCTGTACGAAAGGTTGGAGCAGCGGGGAGGAAGGAAGCACTGTGACCGAGGGGGCCGGCCTGCGGGACGGTGGACCGCCGGACGATCTGACCGCCGCCGAGGCCGGCATGTGGCAGGCCTTCCGCAACGGCACCGTGTACGACCTGAGCAGCGGCGACACCGTCGTCGACGATCCACACGGCGGGCATCCCTGGGGGCCCGAGCGGACCGTGCGGGCCCGCATCGTGTGCTGGCTGCTCCTGGACGGACCGCCCGCGCTCGCCGGCCGGGTGTCCTCCCTGAAGCTGGTGGGGGTGCGGATCAGCGGCTCCCTGGACATCGCGGGCGGCACGGTGGTGCCGTACGTCGAGATGCGGAACTGCCGCTTCGAGCAGGACGTCCTGCTGCCGGAGGCGCGTTTCACGACCGTACGGATGGTGGACTGCTCGGTGCCCCGGCTGGAGGCGGCCCGGGTGCACACCGAGGGCGACCTGCACCTGCCGCGCTGCCGGTTCCACCGCGGCATCCGGCTCACCGACGCGCAGATCGGCACGGACCTGATGCTCAACCAGGCGATCGTCCACCGCGACCGCAGCGGCCGCTCCATCGCCGCGGACGGCATGAGCGTCGGCCAGGACCTCCAGGCCGAGCTGCTGGAGTCGCACGGCGAGCTGAGCCTGCGCAGCGCCAAGATCGGCGTCTCGCTGAGCCTGCGCGGCGCCCGGCTGGTCAACCCGTACGGGCGACTCGCCCTGAACGCCCCGCAGCTGACCGTGGAGCGCTCGCTGTACCTGACCCCGGCGGGCGTCGGCAGCGTCGCGCTCAGCGGCACCACACCCGCGCGCGGGACGCGCGTCCAGCGGTTCGAGTGCCAGGGCGGGGTGCGGCTGGACGACGGGCGGTTCGGGGACGCGGTCGACCTGGAACGGGCCCGCTTCACCTTCACCGACGAGCAGGAGCTGTCGCTGCGCCGCGTGCAGACGCCGGAGCTGCGCTTCCTCGGGGACCGGCCGGCGCGGGGCATGGTCGTGCTGTCGGGGGCGCGGGTGGTCAACCTGATGGACCGGGCGGACGCCTGGCCGGGCCCGGGGCGGCTGCACATGGGCGGCTTCGGTTACGAGAACCTGGTGCCGCGCGGCCCGTTCCCGCTGGACGCACGGCTGGACTGGGTCGCGGCGGCGACCGCCGAGTACAACCCGGAGCCCTACGAACGGCTCGCCTCGGTGCTGCGGGCCGGCGGTGAGGACGAGGACGCGCGCGAGGTGCTGCTCGCCAAGCAGCGCCGCCGCCGGGAGAGCCTGCCGGTCGCGGCCAAGCTCTGGGGGTACGCCCAGGACTGGACGGTCGCCTACGGATACCGGCCGGGCCGGGCGGCCGTATGGATGGCGGTGCTGTGGGCGGCGAGTTCGGTAGCCTTCGCGCAGGCAGACCATCCGCCCCTCAAGCGCGGCGAGCATCCGCCGTGGGACCCCGTTCTGTTCGCCCTCGATCTGCTGCTGCCGGTGATCGACCTGGGCCAGGTCGGGTTCTGGCAGCTGAACGGCGGCTGGCAGTGGCTGGCCGCGGTGCTCGTCCTGGTGGGCTGGGTGCTGGCGACGACGGTGGCGGCGGGGGCGACGCGCCTTCTGCGGCGCGGTTGACGGTGCTGGTGTGACCAGAGTTGTTGAACGGTCACCTTTTTACCTACCCTTGACCGGGGGACGTACAACTTTTCGCGACTTGCCGGATGAACCTGGCGCAGCGATCACCCGCGTCTTTCAATGGTCGACACCATGGCTCTGTTGCTCCCGTTCAACCGCGGCTCCCGGGCGGCCCGGAACACCTCGTGCGCGGTCTGCCGGCCGCCCGCCGACGACGAGGTGTTCCTCGACGCGCCCGACGACCGGCTCGGCCCCGCGCTGGTCGCGGCCGGAGCGGGCGCGTACGGGCCGGCCGCCGCGCTGCTCGCCGCCACCCGCGCGGACGCCGACTGGGAGAACCGCGACCGCTACGCGCGCAGACTCGCGGCCTTCGCCCGCTCCCGCGACGAGTGGTACGAGACCTGGCGCACGGCCGCCCCGCACGACCCGGACGCGCTGCTGCTCGGCGCCCAGCTCGCGGTGGAGCGCGCCTGGCCGTCACCGGCACGGGCGGAACTGCTGCGCGAGGTGAGCCCCCTGATCACCGCCGCCGGGCACGGCGACCTGAGCGACCCGGTGCCGTGGCGGATCGCGCTGGACCACGCGCGCGGCTCCAAGGCCGGGCACACGTACTTCGGGGAGCTGTGGGAGGCCGCGGTCCGCCGGGCCCCGCACCACTACGGCTGCCATGTGGCGGCCCTGCGCTACCTCGCCGCCTCCGGGCAGGGCTCCCACCAGGCGTGCTTCGACTTCGCCGAGCGGGCCGCGCAGGACGCCCCGGCCGACTCGCTGGTACAGGCGCTGCCGGCCCGGGCGGCCCTGTCGTACCTGACCGACGGCCACGGCCGGGACATACCGCGCGCGCGGCTGGATGCGGCCGCCGACCGGGCCATCGCGCTCTCGGCCCGCTTTCCGGCCGCCGACCCCTGGCCGGCCGAGGTCCGCAACAAGCTGATGTACGTCCTGGTGCGGCTGGAACGCTGGCCGGACGCCGGGGAGCAACTGCGCCGCATCGGCCCGTACGCCACCTCGTTTCCGTGGGAACGGTTCTCGGACGACCCCCTCGGCCGGTTCCTGGAGATCCGGGACGAGATCCGCCGCCGGACCACTCCCCGCCATCCACGGAGTGAGCACGGCGGACGTGCCCGCTCCGGCGACCATTAGGCTCTTGCGTCGTGACCACCGTGCGGCTCCCGCTCTTCCCCCTGAACTCGGTGTTGTTCCCGGGGCTCGTGCTTCCCCTCAACATCTTCGAGGAGCGCTATCGCGCCATGATGCGCGAGCTGCTGAAGACCCCCGAGGACGAACCACGCCGGTTCGCCGTCGTGACGATCCGCGACGGCCACGAGGTGGCGCAGACCGCGCCCGGCATGCCGGACCCGACGGCCGTGCCCGAGCGCGGGCCGACGGCCGGCTTCGGCGAGGACCCGGTCAAGGCGTTCCACGGCATCGGCTGTGTCGCGGACGCGGCGACGGTCCGGGAACGCCCCGACGGCACCTTCGAGGTGCTGGCGACGGGCACCACCCGGGCGCGCCTGCGGTCCGTCGACGCCTCCGGACCGTTCCTGACCGCGGAGCTGGAGGAGCTGCCGGAGGAGCCGGGCGAGGAGGCCGGGGCGCTGGCCGAGGGGGTGCTGCGGTCCTTCCGCCAGTACCAGAAGCGTCTGGCGGGGGCCCGGGAGCGGTCCCTGTCCACCGGGGCGGAACTGCCGGACGAACCGTCCGTGGTCTCGTACCTCGTGGCCGCCGCGATGATGCTGGACACCCCGACCAAGCAGCGTCTGCTCCAGGCCCCGGACACCGCGGCCCGGCTGCGCGAGGAGTTGAAACTCCTTCGCTCGGAGACGTCGATCATCCGTAGTCTGCCGTCGTTGCCCGCGTCCGAGCTGACGCGCGGGCCGACGAGTCTCAACTGACGTACGAGCGCGGGAACAGGCGGGGATCAGGCCGCGATGGCGAAGAAGGCGAAGCAGAAGCAGCAGGCGGGCGGCACGCCCGCGACGGTGGCGCTGACGGCGGCGGGAGTGCCGTACACGGTCCACTCCTACGACCACGACCCCTCCCACCCGTCCTACGGCGAGGAGGCCGCCGAGGCGATGGGCGTCTCGCCGGAGCGGGTCTTCAAGACCCTGGTCGCCGACGTGGACGGGGCGCTGACGGTCGCCGTGGTCCCGGTGGCGGGCCGGCTCGACCTCAAGGCGCTGGCGTCGGCGGCCGGCGGCAAGCGCGCCACGATGGCCGACCCGGCCCTCGCCGAACGCACCACCGGGTACGTGCGCGGCGGCATCTCCCCGCTCGGCCAGCGCAAGCAGCTCGCGACCGTGCTCGACGCGTCGGCCTCGGCGCACCCCACGATCTGCGTCTCGGCGGGCCGCCGCGGCCTGGAGATCGAGCTCTCCCCGGACGACCTGGCGAAACTCACGGACGCGGTGCTGGCGCCCATCGGGCGTGCGTGACCCCTCGACGGCGGTCCGTTCCCCGGCCGAACGTCAGGGACATGTCGAAGGAGACACGCGACCGCGGTGGCGCGTCGAGAAGCGCCGCTCCGACCACGGCGCGCGACCGGTCTGGCGCCTGTCCTGTCACCAGACCGTGAGACGCGTCACGCCGGTGGGGCGCCGTACGGATCCTTCGGGACGGGGTCCTGCCGGTAGGGGGCCAGGTGCTCCGGGTCCCGCGGCCCGAACAGGGCCGTCAGCCCCAGGTGCACCACCAGCGCCGCCAGCGGCCACGCCAGCAGCGCCCCTTTGGCTCCCAGCTCCAGAGGCGCGGAGAAGGTGACTCCCTTGCCGACGGACTTCGCGTGGGCGACCACGTCCTGCGTGGGCCCGAGCCACACCCCGAGCCGCCAGGCCAGCAACGAGGCCAGCAGCCCGCCGACGCCCAGCGCCACCACCAGCGGCACTCCCCCGCGCCGTCGCAGCAGGAAGACGACGAGCGCGCTCACGGCCCCGAAGGCCAGCGCCAGCAGAGTGAACGTTCCATCGACACCGACCGCCTGTTCGCCCTCGGTGTCCTCCAGGTAGACGACCCAGCTCTCGCCGGTCACGTCACCCACCAGCGGGACGTGCGGCGCCAGCCACCACCACAGCACGCCCAGCAGCACCCCGGCGAGCGCCACGGCCACCGTGACCACGGCGGCCTCCCGCACCTCGGTCTTCATCCCGGGACCGTCCTGTCCGTACGCGCCGTCCGCACCGTACGACACGTCCGGCGCCGGAACCACGTACCCGGGAGGCGACCCCTGCCACGCACTGTGCGCGGGCTGTTCATGGGGCGGCGGAGGAGGAGTCAACGGTGCGGTCACCCTGACATCGTGCCAGGCGCGCCCGTGCGGCGCGTCACCGGACGGCCGCCCGGCGGTACGCCCAGGTGGCGACGGCCAGCGACAACACGCCGACGCCGGCGCAGACGGCCAGATCACCGAGGACGAAGGCCCAGTCGGGATCCGGCTCGAAGGTGCGTGCGAATGCCTCGACCCCGTACGTCGAGGGCAGCAGATCCCGGGTGAAGCGCACCGCCTCGGGCATCCGGTCCGCGGGCAGCACCCCCAGCAGCAGCGCCGCCGACATGCCGAGCTGGCCGAGCAGCGTGGCCAGTTCCGGACGGGGCGCGAGCAGCCCGAGGGCGGCCCCGAGCCCGGCGAGCGCGGCCCCCGCGAGGGGGATGACGGCCACGAGCACCCACAGGTGCGTCAGCGGAAGTCCGAACAGCAGCGACCCGAAGACCGCGGTCACCACGGTCCCCGGCACGGTGAAGGAGGCGTACGCGCCCGCCGCGCCCAGCACCACCGCCGCCGGCGGCACGGGCAGGGTGGCGTAGTGGTCGAGCCCGCCGCTGGCCCGCAGCTGGCCGAAGTACTGCGCCAGCAGGTTCAGCGCGACGAAGGCGACCACCAGGACCGACGAGCCGGCCACCACCGCCTGCGCCTCGCCCCCGCCGTCCACGACCCCACGCATCAGGATCATGATCCCGACCGACTGGAAGGTCGCCACGAACAGCAGCGGGATGCGCGCGACCCGCGCCCGGGACAGCTGCGCCCGGTACACGGCCGCCAGCGCCGGCCACAGTCGCGCGCGCGGACCGAGCTCGGCGGCTTCCCGGACCGGCTCCTCCACGGCCAGGGCGCTGCCCGGCAGAACCTCGGCGGGTACGACACTCACCTCGTGCGGCTCCCCTTACTCGGTGTCACTCCGGCCCTCGCCCCGTCCCGTACGGATACGGCGGTCCCTGTACTCAACGTGCTCACGCCTTCACCAGTCCCTGCTGTGCGGCGCCGCCCAGCGCCAGGTACACGTCCTCCAGGCTCGGGGTGGCGAGCGTGAAGTCGTCCAGCGCGGCGAAGGCCGCCCCGCCGGTGACGGTGGCGACGACCGCGCGGGCCTCGTCCGGGGCGAGCCGCAGGGTCCAGCGGCGCCCGGACTCCACGGCCCGGTCCCGCAGCGCGGCGACCTCGGGGACGTGCAGCGGAGCCGTCTCGCGCCACACCAGGTCGACCCGCACCTCGTCGGCGACCTGTTCCTTGAGGCCGGTGGGGCTGTCGCAGGCGATCACCCGGCCCCGGTCCAGGACGGCGACCCGGTCGAGGACGGTCTCGGCCTCGATGACGTTGTGGGTGACGAGCAGGACGGTCGCCCCGTGCTCGGCCCGGCGCCGGTCGACGGCGCCCCACACCGCGCGCCGCGCCACGGGGTCCATGCCGGTGGTCGGCTCGTCGAGCACCAGCAACGGCCGCCGCCCCACCAGCGCGGCGGCGAAGCAGGCCAGGCGGCGCTGTCCGCCGGACAGCTTCTTGATCGGCCGTCCGGCGAGCGCGGCCAGGCCCAGCTCGTCCAGTACGGCGTCCCGCTCGGCCCGCGCCCGCCCCACGTCGAGTCCGCGCAGCCGGCCGGTGGTCTCGGCGGCGAGCGACACCGTGAGCTCGTCCAGGGCGCTGGACTCCTGGCCCAGGTAGGCGAGGATCCGGGAGGCCCGCTCCGGATGGCGCACGATGTCGTGCCCGAGGATCTCGACGCTCCCGCGGTCGGGCCGCATCAGCCCGGTCAGCTGTCGTACGAGGGTGGTCTTCCCGGCACCGTTCGGCCCGAGCAGCCCGAAGATCTCGCCGCGCCTGATGTCCAGCCGTACGTCGTCGGTGGCTGTCACCTGGGGCGTCGGGGGAACACCGCGCCGGCCGCGTACCGCCGGATAGGTCTTGGTCAGTCCGCGCACCGCGCACACGACATCACCGCTGTGTCGAAGTGCCTGTGCCGCGCGCGTACTCACAAGGGACGAGCCTACGGGGTCCGCCGCCCCGGCCCGCTGCCGGGTCGGCCCATAACGGGAATTCCAGCGGTAAAGATCTCGCGCGGCCGCGCGGAGCCGGCCGCGGGGCGTACTGCCCGGTCCCACTCAGCGGCGGGACGCGCTCAGCCGGTCGCAGCCACTCCGCAGGGCCGTGCTCGCCCGGTTTCACCCGGTGACGGGGCACGCTCGGCCCATCCGAGCCGACCCCAGGACCGCGCTCGCCCGGTCTCAGCCAGCCGCAGGGGCGCGTTCGACCGGTCGCAGCCGGTCACAGCCGACCCCAAGGCCTTGCGGCCCATCCCAGCCGCCCCCAGGACCCTGCTCGCCCGTTCTCAGTCGGCGGCGGGGGCGTGCTCGGCCGCCGTGCGCACGTCGATCTCCCGCCAGAACCCGGCCCGGATGGCATACCGGTCGTGCTCGTCGATCTGGTCGTCCTTGTGCGCGAGCAGCCCGAAGCGGGCGGCGTACCGCAGCAGTTCGCCGTCGATACGGTGCGGAATGCGCGGATACATCCCGGACAGCTTCTGCAGGTGGCCCTGGTCGCCGAGCCGTTCCATCCACCGCCGCGCGAAGACCTGCCCCACCTCGAACGGGTCCCCGCCGACCGTGGTGATGTCCTCCTCCCGGTCGGCCCACCGCTGCTCGGCCGTGGTCACCTGGGCGAGCGTCGGCATCGAGGCGACCTCGGGCGGCTCGGCGGCCCCACCGGGCCGGTCGACCCAGCCCTTGTCCGAGGACCAGCGCAGGGTCGCGGTCGTGGGGGGCGGGGCGGGCTGGACACCGGGCGCGCGCAGCGCGGCCAGGTCCTTCGGGGTGGGCACGCCCTTGGGCGCGGGCACCCGCTCCTGCGTCCCGTTCTCCGAGGCGTCGGCCGCCGTGGCGTGCTCCTCCGCCTCGGCGGACCGCTCGCCCGAGCGGGTGAGCGCGGACTCGGGCAGCGGCGCCGACAGGATCGCGGCGATCTCGGGCCGCGGCACCGGCGGCGGCGCGCAGATCCCGCCGAACTCCTTGGCGCGTACGGCCTTGGTGATCCACGCGCGGTCGAGCACCCGCCGCTCGTCGGCCTCGGCGACCAGGTCCTCGGACTGGTTGTAGTCCCCGTCGGCGGCCTGCACGGCCCACAGATGGACGGCGACTCCGTGCTCCTTGGCGGCCATCATGCCCGGCAGCAGGTCCCCGTCGCCGGTGACCAGGACGATGTCGGAACAGGCGCGGTTGCGGGCGAGTTCCGTCAACTCGGCGTGCATGGCGGCGTCCACGCCCTTCTGGGCCCAGCGTCCGTCGCTGCGGGTCAGGGCGCCGAGCCGGACGGTGACCCGGGGCATCACGCGCAGCCTGCGGTGCTCGGGCTGCGGGACGCGGTCGGGGGCGCCGTCGAACCAGTAGATGCGCAGCAACGGCCGTTCCGTGTCGGACTCGGCGCGTTCGCGCAGTCCTTGGATGAGGGCGCTGTGGTCGACGGTGATCCGGGATCGCGACGGTTCCCCGGCGAGGAGACTGGCGGCGGCCCCCAGCAGATACCCGGCGTCCACCAGGACGATGCAGCGGTCCACACGACTCACCCTCTTCCCGGGAGGTTTGCTTCGGGCTTGCTTCGAGTCTGCCCGACCACGCGGGGGTTAACGGCCGGAACTCGATCTTCGGCGTGGCGTTTCGGGGAGGCATACCCCGATGAGCACGATCACGGACGGTAGTGATCCGACATGCGTTCTTTGTCAGCCTATGTGAATCTGGTCGCGGCCCAGGGCTGAACCGAAGGACAAGCCCGAGATCCCCCACAGGAGGCAGATCACCATGGCCAAGAACAAGAGCCGTGACCGTAAGCAGCCGGCCGAGCGCGCTCCGCAGACGGCACAGCAGCCGTCGATGGAGCCCCAGGACGAACAGCGCTCCACCCAGGTGACTCCCGGTGACATGGCCCGCAAGGGCCGCGGGAAGCGCTTCGGTCACAACTGACCTCCGCGTGACGGGCCGTCGCCCGCGCACGCACCGAGGGGCGCATCCAGTGCCGGATGCGCCCCTCGCGTACGTCAAGAGCCCGTCGTCAGCCCGCCGTCGGCTCGCGTCGGCCCGTCGTCAGCCCGCCAGGCAGGACGGGCCCAGCAGCACCTTCAGGTCGCCGAACAGCGCCGGGTCGGGCTTGACGCGGTGCCGGTCCAGACGCAGCACGGTCGTCTTGCGCGGGCCCTGGAGTCTGATCCGGACCTCGCTCTCGCCCTTGTGGTGGCTCAGGATCTCGCCGAGGCGGCTGACCATGGGCGGGGTGACCCGGGTGGCCGGGATGGTGAGGATCACGGGCGCGTTGGTGCCCGCGTTCGACAGGTCGGGCACCTGGAGTTCCATGGCGACCAGGCGGGGCACGTCCTCCCGCTTGTCGAGGCGTCCCTTGACGAACACCACGGCGTCCTCCACCAGTTGGGTCGACACCAGCTGGTAGGTCGCCGGGAAGAACATGCACTCGATGGAACCGGCGAGGTCCTCGACGGTGGCGATGGCCCAGGCGTTGCCCTGCTTGGTCATCTTGCGCTGAAGACCGGAGATGATCCCGCCGATGGTCACCACCGCGCCGTCGGAGTGCTCACCTCCGGTGAGCTGGGCGATGCCCGCGTCCGCCTTGTCGGACAGCACGTGCTCCAGGCCGAACAGCGGATGGTCGGAGACGTACAGGCCGAGCATCTCCCGCTCCTGCGCGAGCAGATACGTCTTCTCCCACTCCTCGGTGGTGAACTCCACGTCCAGCCCGAAGCCGGGCTCGGTGTTCTCCTCCTCGCCCATGCCGCCGAAGAGGTCGAACTGGCCCTCGGCCTCCTTGCGCTTGACCGCGACGACGTTGTCGATCATCGGCTCGTACTGCGCGGTGAGCCCCTTGCGGGTGTGTCCCATGGAGTCGAAGGCGCCGGCCTTGATCAGTGATTCCGTGGTCCGCTTGTTGCAGACGACCGCCTCGACCTTGTCGAGGTAGTCGGGGAAGGAGGTGTACTTCCCCTTCGTCTTGCGGCTCTTGATGATCGACTCGACGACGTTGGTGCCGACGTTGCGGACGGCCGAGAGGCCGAAGAGGATCACGTCGTCACCCTGGGCGGCGAAGTTCGACTCGGACTCGTTGACGTTCGGCGGCAGCACCTTGATGCCCATGCGCCGGCACTCGTTGAGGTAGACGGCCGACTTGTCCTTGTCGTCCTTGACCGAGGTCAGCAGCGCGGCCATGTACTCGGCGGGGTAGTTCGCCTTCAGGTACGCCGTCCAGTACGAGACCAGTCCGTACGCGGCCGAGTGCGCCTTGTTGAAGGCGTATCCGGCGAAGGGGACCAGCACGTCCCACAGGGCCTGGATGGCCTCGTCGCTGTAGCCGTTCTTCTTGGCGCCGGCCTGGAAGATGGTGAAGTTCTTCGCCAGCTCGTCGGGCTTCTTCTTGCCCATCACGCGGCGCAGGATGTCGGCCTCGCCGAGCGAGTACCCGGCGATGATCTGGGCGGCCTTCTGGACCTGCTCCTGGTAGACGATCAGGCCGTAGGTGACCGCGAGGACCTCTTCGAGCGGCTCCTCCAGCTCCTTGTGGATCGGCGTGATCTCCTGGCGGCCGTTCTTGCGCTCCGCGTAGTTGATGTGCGAGTTCATGCCCATCGGGCCCGGCCGGTACAGGGCCGAGACGGCGGAGATGTCCTCGAAGTTGTCGGGCTGCATCTGGCGCAGCAGCGAGCGCATCGGGCCGCCGTCGAACTGGAAGACACCGAGGGTGTCACCGCGGCAGAGCAGTTCGAAGGTCGTGGGGTCGTCCAGCGGGAGGGCGAGCATCTCCAGATCGATGCCCTTGTTGGCCTTCACCATCTTGATGGCGTCGTCCATGATCGTGAGGTTGCGCAGGCCCAGGAAGTCCATCTTCAGCAGGCCCAGCGACTCGCACTGGGGGTAGTCCCACTGCGTGATGGTCACGCCGTCGGTGTGCCGCACCCAGATGGGGGCGTGGTCGACGATGGGCTCGCTGGACATGATCACGCCCGCCGCGTGCACACCCATCTGCCGGACCAGGCCCTCGACGCCCTTGGCGGTGTCGATGACCTTCTTCACGTCCGGCTCGTTCTCGTACATCGCGCGGATCTCGGCCGCCTCGCTGTAACGGGGATGCGAAGGGTCGGTGATGCCGTTCAGGTCGATGCCCTTGCCCAGGACGTCGGCGGGCATCGCCTTGGTGAGGCGGTCGCCCATCGCGTACGGGTAGCCCAGGACGCGCGCGGAGTCCTTGATGGCGTTCTTCGCCTTGATCTTGCCGTAGGTGCCGATCATGGCGACCTTGTCGGCGCCGTACTTCTCGGTCACGTACCGGATCACCTCGACGCGCCGACGCTCGTCGAAGTCGATGTCGACGTCGGGCATGGAGACGCGCTCGGGGTTGAGGAACCGCTCGAAGATCAGACCGTGCGGGATCGGGTCGAGGTCGGTGATGCCCATGGCGTACGCGACGATCGAGCCGGCCGCGGAGCCTCGGCCGGGGCCGACCGCGATGCCGTTGTTCTTGGCCCACATGATGAAGTCGGCGACAACGAGGAAGTAGCCCGGGAACCCCATCTGGATGATGACGTCCATCTCGTACTCGACCTGCTTCTGGCGGTCCTCGGGGATGCCGCCCGGGAAGCGGCGCTCCATGCCGCGGCGGACCTCCTCCTTGAACCAGCTGACCTCGGTGTAGCCCTCGGGGATGTCGAACTTCGGCATGAGGTTCTTGGCCTCGAACATGCCGGTCGTGTCGATCTGCTCGGCCACCAGGAGGGTGTTGGCGCAGCCCTCCTGCCAGGCGTCCGAGGAGTCGACGGCGTACATCTCGTCCGTGGACTTCAGGTAGTAGCCGGTCCCGTCGAAGCGGAAGCGGTCCGGGTCGGAGAGGTTCTTGCCGGTCTGGATGCACAGCAGCGCGTCGTGCGCGGTCGCCTCGTGCGCGTACGTGTAGTGCGAGTCGTTGGTGACCAGCGGCGGGATGCCGAGCTTCTTGCCGATGTCGAGGAGCCCCTGGCGGACCCGGCGCTCGATCTCGATGCCGTGGTCCATCAGCTCCAGGAAGTAGCGGTCCTTGCCGAAGATGTCCTGGTAGTCGGCCGCCGCCTTCAGGGCCTCCTCCTCCTGGCCGAGGCGCAGCCGGGTCTGCACCTCGCCCGAGGGGCAGCCGGTGGAGGCGATGAGCCCCTCGGACCACTGGGAGATGGTCTCCTTGTCCATCCGGGGCCACTTCTGCAGCCAGCCCTCCGCGTACGCGTCCGAGGAGAGCTTGAAGAGGTTGTGCAGGCCGGTCGCGTTCGCCGCCCAGATCGTCTTGTGGGTGTAGCCACCGGAACCCGACACGTCGTCGCGCTTCTGGTGCGGCTGGCCCCACTGGATCTTGCGCTTGTTGCGCCGCGACTCGGGGGCGACATAGGCCTCGATCCCGATGATCGGGGTGACGCCGGCCTTCTTCGCCGAGTGGAAGAAGTCGTACGCGCCATGCAGGTTGCCGTGGTCGGACATGGCGATGTGCGTCATGCCCATCTCGTTGCACGCGTCGAACATGTCCTTCAGCCGCGCGGCACCGTCCAGCAGCGAGTACTGGGTGTGGACATGCAGGTGCGTGAACGGCGGCTTTGACACGGCTCGGCCTCCAAGGGAAACACTCGACGACAGGCTGCGGGCAGTCTGGGGGGACAGCGTCGAAGTCTATGCCTCGCCACTGACACCGCGCGGGCACTCCCACGTACCTTCGGGCGTTGGAGACGGCAGAGACGCTGTCGTCCACGCACTGCACCAGGAGGCACCCCGCGATGTCGGTTCCGCAGCTCGACGAGGAGCACCGCGGCGAGGAGATTCTCGCCGTCTTCGACACCGCCTTCGGCCAGCTCCTGGCCGCCGACCCGGCCGCGTTCCACGTGAAGTTCCGGAAGATGGCGGCCTCGGCCTTCGCCTTCTACCGGGGTACGGCGTGCCTCTTCTACCACGACCTGACGGCTCACGACGCTGCCGGATCGCAGCGGGGCGGCCCGTACCTGGACGAGCGCACCTCGCGCGTGTGGATCCACGGCGACCTGCACGCCGAGAACTTCGGCACGTACATGGACTCCCAGGGCCGCCTGATCTTCAACGTCAACGACTTCGACGAGGCGTACGTCGGCCCCTTCACCTGGGACCTCAAGCGCTTCTCCGCCTCCATCGCCCTCATCGGGTACGCGAAGGCGCTCAGCGACGGCCAGATCACCGAGCTGGTGCGGGTGTACGCGGGCGCGTACCGCGAGCGGATCCACGCGCTGGCCGCCGGCGCCAAGAGCGACGAGGTGCCGCCCTTCACCCTGGACACGGCCGACGGCCCGCTCCTCGGCGCGCTGCGCGTGGCCCGCTCCCTCACCCGCTTCGGCCTGCTCGACTCGATGACGGAGATCCGTGACTTCGAGCGCCGGTTCGCCGCGGGCGGCGGCTCCATCGAGCTGGACGCGGCCACCCGCTACAAGGTCCTCGCCGCCTTCGACGGCTACCTGGAGACGCTGCCGGAGACATCGCTGGCCCGCCCGGACTCGTACCGCGTGAAGGACGTCGTCGGCCGCCGCGGCATCGGCATCGGCTCGGCCGGTCTGCCGTCGTACAACATCCTCCTGGAGGGGCACAGCGACGCCCTGGAGAACGATGTGGTGATCTACATCAAGCAGGCCCAGACGCCGGCCGTCTCCCGCCACGTCACCGACCCGGCGATCCGGGACTACTTCCAGCACGAGGGCCACCGCACGGTGATCTCGCAGCGCGCCCTCCAGGCGCACGCCGACCCGTGGCTGGGCTGGACCGAGCTGGACGGCGCCGGCCAACTGGTCGCCGAGGTCTCGCCGTACGCCGTGGACCTCGACTGGGGCGACATCGACGACCCGGAGGAGATCGCGGCGGTCGTCGCCGACCTGGGCCGGGCCACCGCCACGATGCACGCGGCGGCGGACGACCAGTCCGGCGAGTCCCTGGTGCCGTTCTCCACCGAGCGGGCCATCGACGCGGCGCTCGCGGCGGACTCCGACGACGGCGCCGGCCTGGCGGGCCTGCTGGTCGACTTCGCGCACGACTACGGCGCACGCGCGCGTGCCGACCACCAGATCTTCGTGGACCTGTTCCGCAACGGCCGGATTCCGGGTCTGTGACGGAGAGGCCACTCACAGGGATCCTTTAGGGGTCTCTTACAGGCTCACGTGACAGACTCTTCTCCGCTATGGACATATCCGGGACTCACCTCAGAGCCGTACGCGCGGCACTGTTCACGGCGCTCGTCGTGACGCTCAGCAGCGCGTCGCACGTGCTGCTGTCCCGGGTCCCGCTGCCGCTGAACACGGTGGCGGTGATCGCCGCCGTCGTGTTCCTCGTCGCGTACGCGCTGGCCGGCCGGGAGCGCGGCTTCGGCCGGATCGCCACCCTGCTGATCCCGCTGGAGCTGGCCGCCGACACCGTGTTCACCGCCGGCCAGCACGTCTGTTACGGCGCGGCCGGCGGCCCGGTCACCGGCCCCCTGCGCTCCGTCGGCCTCGACGTGCTGTGCGGCGACGGCACCGGTGTGGGCGCCCCGCTGACCCGGATGACGGGCGCCGACCCCGACCGGGTGGCCGGCCTGCTCGTCCACACCGATCCGGCGACCGCCTGGCTGCTGCTCGGCGCGCACGTCGGTGTCGGCCTGCTCGCCGCCGCCTGGCTGCGCCGCGGCGAGCGGGCGCTGGCCCAGCTGCTGCGGGCGGTGACCGCCACCACGTTCCGTCCGCTGCTGCTCGCGGTCGCGGCCGTGACGGTCCGCACGGCCCCCTCGGTACGTCTCCCGCGGCGCCCTGTCCGCCGTACGGCCACCGCGCGCGAGCGGATCCTCGTGCACTCCCTGGGACGGCGTGGACCGCCGTGCTCGGTCGCGTTCGCCCACGCCTGACCGCGTCGGGCCCGAGCGGCCGCGGCTGAGCCGGAGCGGCGCCGAACCGCACCTGAGCACCAGTCAGTCCCCCTACGTATCCCGCACACGACACCGTCCTGTGCGCGTCCCCTTACGGAGCACACCACCATGAGCAAGCGGAACAGCAAGGAAGCGAAGACGGCCGCCCGGGAACGGCTGCGCCTGGAGCGTGAGCGGCAGGCCAAGCGCGCCAAGGTCAAGCGGCAGGCGGTCGTCGCCGGTTCGGTCGTCGGCGTGCTGGCGCTGGCCGGCGGCATAGGCTACGCCGTCGCCCAGGCCAACAAGCCCGAGTACTGGGAGAACGCCCAGAGCGAGAAGCTCGTCAAGCCGGCCAACACCAGCGGCGAGAACGGCACGACCGTCACCATCGGCAAGGACAGCGCCAAGAAGACCCTCGCGATATACGAGGACCCGCGCTGTCCCATCTGCGCCCAGTTCGAGCAGGCCGTCGGCTCGACCGTCGACAAGGACGTCACGGACGGCAAGTACAAGATCCAGTTCGTGGGCGCCACCTTCCTCGACGACAAGCTCGGCGGCGAGGGCTCGAAGAACGCGTTGAGCGCTCTCGGCGCGGCGCTCAACGTCAGTCCCGAGGCTTTCCTCGACTACAAGAACGCGCTGTACTCGACGAAGTACCACCCCGAGGAGACCGACGACAAGTTCAAGGACGACTCCTACCTGATCAAGGTGGCGGACACGGTCCCCGCTCTGAAGAGCAACACGAAGTTCCAGACCGCCGTGAAGAACGGCACCTACGACAAGTGGGCGCTCGTCATGAGCGAGAGGTTCGACACGGACAGCGAGAAGTTCAAAATCCAGGGAACTCCGTCCCTCGTGATGGACGGCAAGCTCGTGAACGGCAGCAACGGCAGCGTACCCATGAGCGTGGCCGACTACGAAACCGCAATCGCTTCAGCACTCAAGGCCTGATCACCCGGAATGCCCCGGACCGTGGACCGGTCCGGGGCATTCCGTCTTTCTCGGGAACCTGACCCGGGAAATTCACAAAAGCACGAAATGCCCCCATATTCATCGCGGGGGCCGCAATGATCAAGCCAAATGCGAATCCGAAAACATGCCGTTTACATCCAGCACTCGAGCGAGGTAACGTTCACGCCGCACCGACCCAAAACGAGTTGCAGGAGGAAAGATGAAATTCAAGAAAGCTCTGGTGTCGATCGTCGCCACATCGGCGGCAATCGGGGGCATCGCCGTAGGTGGGGCGACGTCAGCCAGCGCGGCCACCTATGGATGCGGAAGCACCGGCACCAACAATTCCAATGGCGAGCTCAAAGTCGTGGTGGGGCATTTACGGAACGGCCCGTTTGCGTCATGCGCGCAGACCCAGTCCGTGGTGCCTGGCACAGCGTTCCACGCATGGTGCGGCGTCTACAACACGTCCGGGAACTTCTGGGTGTACGGGCGCGTGGGAAGCGGTCAGACCAAGGGCTGGATCTTCTCCGAGAACCTGTCCCTGACGTCCGGGTCGGTAAACATCTGCTGACTGAGTCTTTTTCCGTGACCGCCCGTCAGTTCACGGGCGCGACCGCGGGCGTCACGGCGGGAGGCCGGCCGCGACGCCCGCCATTCCGTGCCGCGGGACTCGGCGCCTGACGCGCAGCCGAAGAGCGGGCGAACTTCTCTCCGGTTCGCCTGCTCTCTGTCGTACTGGTCAGTAATCTGATTGTCCGTGACAAGTCGATACAGATCATCAACGAGCGCCGACGTCCCGTCCGAGCGCCCCGACTCCCTTTCTCCGCGCCGTCGTACGGTCGTCAAGGCCGCGGTGGCGACCGCTGTGCTGGCCGGCCCGCTCGGCGCCGCGCTCCCGGCCCGTGCCGTCACGGAGACACCGGCCTTCCTGCACGGCCTCGCCTCCGGTGACCCGCTGCCCGACGGCATCCTGCTGTGGACCCGGGTGACGCCCGTCGCCGAGGCGACACCGGGCTCCGGACTCGGCCCGGACACCGAGGTGAGCTGGGTGGTCGCCACGGACAAGGCGCTGGCGAACGTGGTCACGAAGGGTTCGGCCACCGCCACCGCCGCCTCCGACCACACCGTCAAGGCCGACATCCGCGGCCTTCAGCCGGCCACCGACTACTACTTCCGCTTCTCGGCCGGCGGCACGGACTCCCCGGTGGCACGTACCCGCACCGCGCCCGCGGCGGACGCCGCCGTGACAGGTCTGCGTTTCGGCGTGGTCTCCTGCGCCAACTGGGAGGCCGGCCACTTCTCGGCGTACCGCCACCTCGCTGCCCGCGGCGACCTGGACGCCTGGCTGCACCTGGGCGACTACGTCTACGAGTACGGCACCGGCGAGTACGGCACCCGTGACACCGTCGTACAGCCGCACGCGCCCGCCCACGAGATCCTCACCCTGGCCGACTACCGCGTCCGGCACGGCCGTTACAAGACCGACCCCGACCTCCAGTCCCTGCACGCCGCCGCTCCCGTGGTCGCGATCTGGGACGACCACGAGCTCGCCAACGACGCCTGGTCGGGCGGCGCGGAGAACCACACCGAGGGCACCGAGGGCGCCTGGTCCGCCCGCCAGGCCGCCGCCAAGCAGGCGTACTTCGAGTGGATGCCGGTGCGCACGGCGGTCGCGGGCACCACCTACCGGCGGCTGCGCTTCGGCAGGCTCGCCGACCTCTCGCTGCTCGACCTGCGGTCCTTCCGCTCGCAGCAGGCCGCCGTCGGCAACGGGGCGGTCGACGACCCGGACCGTACCCTCACCGGCCGGGCCCAGCTCGACTGGCTGAAGGCGGGGCTGACGTCCTCCGACACCACCTGGCGGCTGGTGGGCAACTCGGTGATGATCTCGCCGTTCGCGATCGGCTCGCTCACCGCGGACCTCCTCAAGCCGCTCGCCGAGCTGCTGGGCCTGCCGAAGGAGGGCCTCGCCCTCAACCCCGACCAGTGGGACGGCTACACGGACGACCGCCGGGAACTGCTGGCCCACCTGCGCGCGAACGCCGTCCGCAACACCGTGTTCCTGACCGGCGACATCCACATGGCGTGGGCCAACGACGTGCCGGTGAACGCCGGCACCTACCCGCTGTCCGCCTCGGCCGCCACCGAGTTCGTCGTCACGTCGGTGACCTCCGACAACCTCGACGACCTCGTGAAGGCGCCCGAGGGCAGCATCTCCGCGATCGCCGCGCCGGTCATCAAGGCCGCCAACCGGCACGTCCACTGGGTCGACACCGACCGCCACGGCTACGGCGTGCTGGACGTCACCGCCGACCGGGCGCAGATGGACTACTACGTCCTGTCCGACCGCACGAAGCCCGACGCGACGTCTTCGTGGGCCCGTTCCTACCGCACCCGCTCCGGCACGCAGAAGGTGGAGCGGACGTACGACCCCGTGTAACCGCCGGCGGCCGGCCCGGCTACAGGCTGTCGAGGAAGCCGAGTGCCACCCGCCAGGTGGTCTCGGCGGCCTCCTCGTCGTAGTCGGGCAGTCCGGGGTCGGTGTAGAGGTGGCCGGCCCCGGCGTACCGGTAGATCTCGACGTCGGCGCCCGCTCTGCGCATCTGCAGGTACCAGGCGCTCAGCCAGTCGTCGGTCTCGAAGGGGTCCGGCTCGGCGACGTGCAGCTGGACGGGCAGGCCGTCGACCGACAGGTTGGGCGCGAGGTCCGACGTGCCGTGCAGGAGCAGCAGGCCGCGGGCCTTCTCGTCGCCGAGGGCGAGGGTCTGCGCGATGGAGGCGCCGAGCGAGAAACCGGCGTACACCAGCCCGCGTTCCGAGTAGGGCGCGGCGGCCAGGACGGCCCGCTTGAGCAACTCGTCCTTGCCGGTCTCCTGGTTGAAGGCCATGCCCTCCTCGACCGTGTCGAACGTGCGCCCCTCGAAGAGGTCCGGCGTCCACACCTCGTGCCCGGCGGCGCGCAGCCGGTCCGCCGCCGCACCCACGGCGGGCCTCGGACCGTAGGTCGAGTGGAAAAGCATGATGTTCATGAGGCCATGGTGCCAGCCGGGTACGACACCACGGAGCGCGGCACGGGAGCACGGAGCGCGGCACGGGAGCACCGCCGTACCCACATGGCGTCGGAAGTCACATGTTCATCAACGCCCGTGGCCGGTTACGTTCGGAGGCATGGAGAACATACTCCGCCCACTGATCGTGGTCGGCGGCTCGGTCCTGCTCACGCTGCTCCTCGGCTGGGCCACCGACCTGCTGCTGCGCAAGGCCGACGCACGACACCACGAGACCCCGATGTGGGGTCTGCTGCGCCGCGGCCGCATCCCCTACCAGCTCGTCCTGTGCGCGGCCATGCTGAGAGGGGCCTATGACGAGGCCCAGTTGCTGGAGCGGCACGAGGTCGCGATCGGGCGGGCGCTCTCGCTCGTCCTCATCGGAGCCGCGGCCTGGCTGGTGATCCGGATCGCCGCCGCGATCGTGGAGACGTCGTACACCCACTACGCGCGCGCCCACCGCGACCCGGCCCGGGTACGCCGGGTGCGCACCCAGGTGACGCTCATCATGCGGGTGGTCGCCGCGGTCGTCGGGGTGGTGGCGGTGGCCGCGATGCTGCTGACGTTCCCGGCGATGCGCGCGGCGGGGGCCTCGCTGCTGGCCTCGGCCGGCATCCTCGGCATCGTCGCCGGTGTCGCCGCCCAGTCGACGCTCAGCAACATGTTCGCGGGGCTGCAGATCGCGTTCGGCGACATGGTGCGCATCGGTGACACGGTCGTGGTGGACGGCGAGTGGGGCACGGTCGAGGAGATCACCCTGACGTTCCTGACCGTCCGGACCTGGGACGAGCGCCGGATCACGATGCCGGTCTCGTACTTCACGTCCAAGCCGTTCGAGAACTGGTCGCGCGGCACCCCGCAGATGACCGGCATCGTCTACTGGCACCTCGACCACATGGCCCCCCTGGACGCGATGCGCGACAAGCTCCGCGACATCCTGCGCGAGTGCGCGGCCTGGGACGGCCGCGCCTACGGGCTGGACGTGACGGACACCACCCCGACCACCATGCAGGTACGGGCCCTGGTGACCGCCAAGGACGCGGACGACGTCTGGACGGTGCGGGTGACGGTCCGCGAGCGCATGATCCGCTGGCTCTCCGAGGAACACCCGTACGCCCTCCCCCGCGTCAACACGGCGGACGCCGCCCTGCTCCACAGCCGCAGCAACGGCAACGGCAATAGCCACAGCAACGGTGGCCCGCCCCGGCAGCGGGACGGCCTGGGCCACGCCACGACCAAGCACCGCTGACGCGCCGCTGATCCGGCACCGGTGGCCGCGGGCCGACGTGGGAACACGGACCCGTGGCCACCGGTGTGCGATGCCTCACACGCGGGGCCGGTTCCCGTCCGACCGGAGACGGGTGGTGCGCGCACCGGAGGTCACTTCAGACTCCGCACATCGAGGTGGCGCAGCACCCGGTCCACCACCTCCGGATCCGCCCCGGGCTCACTGCGCGCCGCCAGCACCTCGTGCCGCGCCGCACTCAGCATCTCGCCCTGGATCCTCCGCACCCGCTTCAGCCTCCGCACCCGCTGCTGATGCGCCTCCCGCCGCTCGTCCTCGCCCAGGTCAGGACTGATCCGCATCCCGATGTCGAAGGCCCGCCGGAGCATCTGCTCGGACAGTTCCTCCGGCAGTTCCTCCACCGCCTCGATCTCCCTGAGCCGCCGCTTCGCCGCCTTCGCCGCCCGTACGGCCAGCGCCTTCTCGAACTCCTTCTCCCGGTCCGTGTCCGCCCGCACTCCGAGCCGCTTCACCAGCCACGGCAGGGTCAGCCCCTGGAGCACCAGCGTCGCCATGATCACCCCGAACGCGACGAACACGATCTCGTCCCGCCCGGGGAAGGCGGCTCCGTCGTCGGTCTCCAACGGGATCGCCAGCGCCAGCGCGACCGACGCGACCCCCCGCATCCCCGACCACCACATCACGACGGTCTCCCGCCAGCTGGTCGGGATGTCCTCGTCGTAGTCCCGCTTCGCGTGCAGTCGCCGGGTCAGCCAGGTCGCCGGCAGCAGCCACAGCAGCCGTACGAACACCACCACCGCCACGATCACCGCCGCCCACCCGAGCATCTCGCCCCACCGCCCGGACGCCGTCCGGATCGCGTTGTGCAGCTCCAGCCCGATCAGCCCGAACGCCACGCCCGTGACCAGCGTGTCGACGATGTTCCAGAAGGTGTGCCCGGCCAGCCGGGTCAGCACGTCGTCCGCGTCGGTGGCGTACTCGGCGAGGAACAGCGCGGTGGTGAGCACGGCGAGCACCCCGGACCCGTGGAACTCCTCCGCCAGGACATAGGAGGCGAACGGCACCAACAGCGTGAGCCCGATCTGCAGGGTGGCGTCGTCGAGCAGGTCCATCAGTTTGTTGGCGCCCCAGCCGAGCGCCAGCCCGACCGCCACCGCGACGACGGCGGACAGCACCAGGTCGAGCCCGGCCTCCCAGGGCGAGAAGGTCCCGCTCACGGCCGCGGCGATCGCCACGTGGTACAGGACGATGGCCGTGACGTCGTTGAAGAGCCCCTCGCCCTCCAGGATGGACACCAGCCGGCGCGGCAGACCGAGCTGCCCGGCGACGGCGGTCGCGGCGACCGGGTCGGGCGGCGCCACCAGCGCGCCGAGCGCGACGGCGGCGGCGATCGGCAGCCCCGGCACGATCGCGTGCGCGACGGCGGCCACGCACACGGTGGTGACGAACACCAGCGCCACGGCCAGCAGGAGGATCGGCCGTACGTTGGCCGTGAACTGCCGCCAGGACGTGCGCCGTACGGCGGCGTACAGGAGCGGCGGCAACAGCAGGGGCAGGATGAGGTCCGGCGGGATGTCGACGTTGGGCACGAAGTCGGCGAGCGCCAGGACGATCCCGAGGAGCGTCATCAGCACCGGCGCCGGCAGCCGCAGCCGCTCCCCGACCGGGACACTCACCACAGCGCCGAGCAACAACGCGAACAGCAGGGCCAACTGATCCACGGTCAGTGCTCCGGGGTCGTCTCGGCGGTCACACAGCGGACCTCAAGCCTGCCACGCCACCGCGGTCACCGGCCCCGGCCGTCCCCCGGGTCCCGGCCGGTCACAGGGTCCCGGCCGGTCACAGGGTCCGGCGCATGGACCGGTGCGGGATCCCCGCGTCCAGGAACTCCGGACCGTACGCCACGTATCCCAGCCGCTCGTAGAACCCCAGCGCGTGGGTCTGCGCGTGCAGGTCCACCGCGGTGAGCCCACGCGCGCGTGCCGCGTCCTCGATGGCCCGGACGAGGGCGGCGCCCACACCGAGCCCGCGCGCGGCCCGCGTCACGGCCAGCCGCCCCAGCGATCCCACGGACGGGTCGCCGTCGGTCCTGTCCGCGGCCGCCTCGCCGTACAGCAGCCGCCCGGTCCCGAGCGGTACGCCGTCCTCCCGGACCGCCAGCACGTGCAGGGCGCCGGCGTCGTACGCGTCGTACTCGATGTCCTCGGCGACGCCCTGCTCACCGACGAAGACCTCCTTGCGCACCGCGAAGCAGGCCTCACGGTCGGCGGGGTCCTCGGCGACCCGCAGCACGTACGCCGGGCTCACGCGTACGTCTCCTCGCGGACCTGGTCCAGGGCCCTCTGAAGGTCCTCCGGGTAGCCGCACTCGAACTCCGCCCACTGTCCGTCCCCGGGGTGCTCGAAGCCGAGCCGGACCGCGTGCAGCCACTGCCGGGACAGGCCCAGCCGCTTGGCGAGGGTCGGGTCGGCGCCGTAGGTCAGGTCGCCGACGCAGGGGTGGCGGTGGGCGGCCATGTGGACGCGGATCTGGTGGGTGCGCCCCGTCTCCAGCTTCACGTCCAGCAGGGAGGCCGCGCGGAACGCCTCGATGAGGTCGTAGTGGGTGACGGAGGGCTTGCCCTCGGCGGTGACCGCCCACTTGTAGTCGTGCTGGGGGTGGCGGCCGATGGGCGCGTCGATGGTGCCGCTGGTCGGGTCGGGGTGGCCCTGGACCAGCGCGTGGTAGCGCTTGTCGACCGTGCGCTCCTTGAACTGGCGCTTGAGCGAGGTGTACGCGTACTCCGACTTGGCCACCACCATCAGGCCGGAGGTGCCCACGTCCAGGCGGTGCACGATGCCCTGGCGCTCGGCGGCGCCGGAGGTCGAGACGCGGTACCCGGCGGCGGCCAGTCCGCCGATGACGGTCGTCCCGGTCCAGCCGGGCGAGGGGTGGGCGGCGACACCGACCGGCTTGACGATCACGACCACGTCGTCGTCGTCGTGCACGATCTCCATGCCCTCGACCGGCTCGGCGACCACCTGCACCGGGGCGGGCGCCTGCGGCATCTCGACCTCGAGCCAGGCCCCGCCGTGCACCCGCTCGGACTTCCCGACCACCGAGCCGTCGACCGTGACCTTCCCCGCCGCGGCGAGCTCGGCGGCTTTCGTACGGGAGAAGCCGAACATGCGGGAGATGGCGGCGTCGACGCGCTCGCCCTCCAGGCCGTCGGGCACGGGCAGGGTTCGGATCTCGGGAACGGTACTCACCCGTCGAGTATGCCGGACGGGCCGGTCACCCTCGTACGGAGCCTGTGGACAACCCCTGCGCGAACCCCTCGCGGGCTCAGTCCTTGTGGACGGTCCCGTCCGGGTCCAGCCCCTTGAACGACAGCAGCACGATCAGGATGCCGCCGCACACGATCGCCGAGTCGGCCAGGTTGAAGACGGCGAAGTGCTTGGGCGCGATGAAGTCGACGACCGCGCCCTCGAACACCCCCGGCGACCGGAAGATCCGGTCGGTGAGGTTGCCCAGCGCACCACCGAGCAGCATGCCGAGCGCGATGGCCCAGGGCAGGCTGTAGAGCTTGCGGGCGAGCCGGACGATCACCACGATCACGGCCGCCGCGATCACCGTGAAGATCACGGTGAAGGCCTCGCCGAACCCGAAGGCGGCGCCCGCGTTGCGGATCGCCTCGAACCTCAGCCAGTCCCCGATGATCTCGACGGGCGCGTGGTGCTCCAGCTTGGCCACCACGATCATCTTGCTGACCAGGTCGAGGGCGTACGCGAAGGCGGCGACCGCGAACAGGACCGCGATGCGCCGCTTGCCCCGGGGCCGCGCGCCGGCGCTCTCCTGCCCGTCCGAGCCGGAATCGGGACCGGACGACTGCTCCGGTTCGGCTCCCGTCCCGTCCGGGGAGTCCGGCGTACCGATGATGCGCTCCGCCTCTGCCACGTGAGTCCCTCGACCTAGGTACCTGACTGAGGACGAGAGTACGGCACGCCCGCCGGCACCCGGGTACTGGTCAGTACCGGCGTTCCTGCTTCTGCTTGCACTCGACACACAGCGTGGCCCGCGGGAACGCCTGCATGCGCGCCTTGCCGATCGGGTTGCCGCAGTTCTCGCACAGGCCGTAGGTGCCCGCGTCGAGCCGTTCCAGGGCCCGCTCGGTCTGGAGGAGCATCTCGCGCGCGTTGGCCGCCAGGGCCATCTCGTGCTCGCGCGTGATGTTCTTCGTGCCGGTGTCCGCCTGGTCGTCGCCGGCGCCGTCCCCGGAGTCCCGCATCAGGCCCACGAGGGACTGCTCGGAGGCGGTGATCTCGTCGCTCAGCCGCGTCGCCTCGGACTGGAGTTCGGCGCGTGCCTCCGCGACCTCTTCCGGGGTCCAGGGGTCCTCGCCGGGACGCACCGCGAGCTCGCCGGGCTCCGCCGCGGAGAGGCGCGCCTTGGGTACGGCGGTCTTCGCCGCCGTGGCCGTGCCAGGGGTCTTCTTCGCAACCACCGTCGTGGCTCCCGTCTGCTTCGCGGCCTGGGCCGCGCCCGCGTTCTTGGCCGTACTTTTCTTGGCCGTGCTGTTCTTGCCCGCAGTCGTCCTGGCTGCGCTCTTCGTGCCCGCAGTCGTGGCTGCGCTCTTCGTGGAGGCGCTCTCCGCGGTGACGCCCTCTGCGGGAGCGCTCTCCTGGGAGGTGCCCTCCCGGACAGCGGCCTCTGTCCCGGCCACCGCCTTGGTGGACGCCGCTTTCGTGGCCGCGGTCCTCTTGGCCGCGGTCTTCTTGGCCGTGGCCTTCTTGGTTGCCGCCTTGTCGGCTGCCGCCTGTTTCCGCCCAGTCGCCGTACCTTTCACCGCGCCGTGCGGCACGGCACTCTGCTTCTCGGCACCAGGCTTCCCCGGAGCCGCGTTCTTCGCCCCCGCCTTCTTCGTCGCCGCCTTCTGCGTCGCCTTCCCCGCGGCGGACTTCTCGGGCCGCGCCCCCGTGCTCCCGGCGGACGCCTTCTTGGCGGGCACCTTCTTCCCGACGGTCTTCTTCGCCGCCGTCCCCACCGTTCTCGCCACCTCCACCGCCTCCACCGCCTTCACGGCTTCGGACACCCGCTTGGCAGCACCCCCCAGCGCGCTCTTCTTCCCGCCGACGTCCTTGGCCGCACCGCCGGAGGCACCCGTGGACCCGGACGCCGACTGCTGTACGGCGGTCTTCTTCGCCACCATGGCCGCGGCCCCTTCACATATTGTGATCTTGCACGCGAATCGTGCTGGGACGATAAATCGACTCCAGTCCCGCGGCAACGGGGCACACCGCCCGATTCGCCCGCCTCGCGGATGCCGCGCGGCAAACCTGCCTGCGTTGTGCCCAGCTCCCCGCCGGGTAATCCGCCGGGCGGGCCGTCCCAGGGATCCGGCCGGACACACCTCGCCATTCGGGTCACACGAGCGCCGCCGGACGCCCGGCTGCCGGAAAAACCGGTCGGCCGCTGTCCTCGCGGCGCCGTACACTGGGCGGAGCGAAAAGCGTGGATGGGGACGAGTAGCGGCGTACGCAGCCCAGAGCGACCCGGGGACGGTGGAAGCCCGGGGGCGAGCGCGACGTGAAGATCACCCCGGAGCCGCCGGAAGAAAGCCGCAGCCGAACGGCAGCGGCCGGTAGAACCGGCATCGCGACCCCAATGAGGGGGCTCACCAGTGCGTACGGCGCACCGGCGGGCCAAGGAGGGTGGTACCGCGGGAGCGCGCCGAAAACGGCGCAGGGCACGACACAGCTCTCGTCCCTCCGGACGGAAGGCAGCAAGTCCGCCGGAGGAAGCCCGCTGATGACAACGCCGACGTACCGCCAGGTGCCCGCCCAGGTCGACCTGCCCGCGCTCGAGCACGCGGTGCTCGATTTCTGGCGCGAGCAGAAGATCTTCGCCAAGAGCCTGGAGCAGTCCGAGGGCCGCCCCGAATGGGTGTTCTACGAAGGCCCGCCCACCGCCAACGGCATGCCGGGCGCCCACCACATCGAGGCCCGCGTCTTCAAGGACGTCTTCCCCCGCTTCCGCACCATGCGCGGTTACCACGTGGCCCGCAAGGCCGGCTGGGACTGCCACGGCCTGCCGGTGGAGCTGGCGGTGGAGAAGGAGCTCGGCTTCTCCGGCAAGCAGGACATCGAGGCGTACGGCATCGCCGAGTTCAACGCCAGGTGCCGCGAGTCCGTGACCCGGCACACCGACGCCTTCGAAGAGCTCACGACCCGCATGGGCTACTGGGCCGACCTGAACGACCCCTACCGCACCATGGACCCCGAGTACATCGAGTCCGTCTGGTGGTCGCTCAAGGAGATCTTCACCAAGGGCCTGCTGGTCCAGGACCACCGCGTCGCCCCCTGGTGCCCGCGCTGCGGCACCGGCCTGTCCGACCACGAGCTGGCCCAGGGCTACGAGACGGTCGTGGACCCGTCCGTGTACGTCCGTTTCCCGCTCACCTCCGGTCCGCTCGCTGGCCAGGCAGCGCTCCTGGTGTGGACGACGACCCCCTGGACCCTGGTGTCCAACACGGCGGTCGCCGCGCACCCCGAGGTCACCTACGTCGTCGCGACGGACGGCGAGGAGAAGCTGGTCGTCGCCGAGCCGCTCGTCGCCAAGTCGCTCGGTGAGGGCTGGGAGACCACCGGCGAGACCTTCACCGGCGCCGAGATGGAGCGCTGGACGTATCAACGACCGTTCGAGCTCGTCGAGTTCCCGGCCGAGGCGCACTTCGTCGTGAACGCCGAGTACGTCACGACCGAGGACGGCACGGGTCTGGTCCACCAGTCCCCCGCCTTCGGTGAGGACGACCTCAAGGTCTGCCGCGCGTACGGCCTGCCGGTCGTGAACCCGGTCCGCCCCGACGGCACCTTCGAGGAGGACGTCCCGCTCGTCGGCGGCGTCTTCTTCAAGAAGGCGGACGAGAAGCTGACCGAGGACCTCCAGCAGCGCGGCCTCCTCTTCAAGCACATCCCGTACGAGCACAGCTACCCGCACTGCTGGCGCTGCCACACCGCGCTCCTCTACTACGCGCAGCCTTCCTGGTACATCCGCACCACCGCCATCAAGGACCGTCTCCTCCAGGAGAACGAGAACACCAACTGGTTCCCGGACACGGTCAAGCACGGCCGGTACGGCGACTGGCTGAACAACAACATCGACTGGGCCCTGTCCCGCAACCGCTACTGGGGCACCCCGCTGCCGATCTGGCGCTGCGCGGACGACCACCTCACCGTCGTCGGCTCCCGCGCCGAGCTCACCGAGCTGACCGGCACCGACCAGTCGGACCTGGACCCGCACCGCCCGTACATCGACGACGTCACCTTCGCCTGCCCGCGGTGCGAGCAGACGGCCACGCGCGTGCCGGAGGTCATCGACGCCTGGTACGACTCGGGCTCGATGCCGTTCGCGCAGTGGGGCTACCCGTACAAGAACAAGGAGCTGTTCGAGAGCCGCTACCCGGCGCAGTTCATCTCCGAGGCCATCGACCAGACCCGCGGCTGGTTCTACACGCTGATGGCCGTCGGCACCCTGGTCTTCGACAAGTCGTCGTACGAGAACGTGGTCTGCCTCGGCCACATCCTCGCCGAGGACGGCCGCAAGATGTCCAAGCACCTGGGCAACATCCTCCAGCCGATCCCGCTCATGGACCAGCACGGCGCGGACGCGGTCCGCTGGTTCATGGCGGCCGGCGGCTCCCCCTGGGCGGCCCGCCGGGTGGGCCACGGCACGATCCAGGAAGTGGTCCGCAAGACCCTCCTCACCTACTGGAACACGGTCGCCTTCCAGGCCCTGTACGCCCGCACCTCGGGCTGGGCGCCCTCCGAGGCGGACCCGGCCCCGGCCGACCGCCCGCTCCTGGACCGCTGGCTGCTGTCCGAACTCCACGCGCTCACCGACCAGGTCACGCAGTCCCTGGAGTCCTACGACACCCAGCGCGCCGGCAAGCTCCTGTCCGCGTTCGTGGACGACCTGTCCAACTGGTACGTCCGCCGCTCGCGCCGCCGCTTCTGGCAGGGCGACAAGGCCGCGCTGCGCACGCTGCACGAGGTCGTGGAGACGGTCACCAAGCTGATGGCCCCGCTGACCCCGTTCATCACCGAGCGGGTCTGGCAGGACCTGGTGGTCCCGGTCACCGCGGGCGCCCCGGAGTCGGTGCACCTGGCGTCCTGGCCGGAGGCCGACCTGTCCGCGATCGACCCGGAGCTGTCGAAGCAGATGGTCCTGGTCCGACGGCTCGTGGAGCTGGGCCGTGCCACCCGCGCGGAGTCCGGCGTGAAGACGCGCCAGCCGCTGAAGCGCGCCCTGGTCGCCGCGACCGGCTTCGCCTCCCTCAACCCCGAGCTGCACACGCAGATCACGGAGGAGCTGAACGTCGAGGCGCTGGCGTCGCTCAGCGAGGTCGGCGGCAGCCTGGTCGACACCACCGCGAAGGCCAACTTCCGCGCCCTCGGCAAGCGGTTCGGCAAGCGCGTCCAGGACGTGGCGAAGGCCGTCGCGAACGCGGACGCGGCTGCGCTGTCGCTGGCCCTGCGCGAGGGCACGGCGTCCGTGGAGGTCGACGGCGAGACGGTCACCCTCGCTCCGGACGAGGTGATCATCACGGAGACGCCGCGCGAGGGCTGGTCGGTGGCGTCCGACTCGGGCGCCACGGTGGCGCTGGACCTGGAGATCACGGAGGAACTCCGTCAGGCGGGCCTGGCCCGCGACGCGATCCGGCTGATCCAGGAGACCCGCAAGAACAGCGGCCTGGACGTCGCCGACCGCATCGCCCTGCGCTGGACGGCGACCGACCCGGCGGTGGTCGCGGCACTCGGCGAGCACGCCGGACTGATCGCCGACGAGGTCCTCGCCACGGACTTCGCCCAGGGCGAGGCGGACGACTCCTACGGCGAGCCGTTCACCGACGAGGCCCTGTCCCTCACCTTCCGCCTCCGCAAGGTGTAGCCACCCGCCACCAGGAGGGCCCGGTCCCCCCGAGGGGGGACCGGGCCCCCGCACGCGGGAAGCCGCGCGCAAGCCCCGCCGGCAACCCCTCCCACGACCGCCGGACGACGTACGGCAACCGGACCTGACGGCGTTCGAGCGCGTACCCCTTCGCGAAACCCCGTGAAGCCCTCGCGAAGCCCCCGGCCGTACACGTGTCCCGCGGACGACGCGCCCCCTCGCGACGGCGACCGCGCGCCCACGCCCCAGGACCGGGTGCCGCGGAATCTCCCGCCACACGACACCCGTCGACGCCCTCACAGCACCGGCGCCGCGTGCCGGGCCTCGCAGACCCCGCCCACGTCGTCGTCACCGGGATCGACGCTCCCTCCGCCCCGACGCCCACATCCGGGACCCCGTTCTCCGCCTCCGCCGGCAGCCCGGCTGTCAGGCGCGTGATGCTCCCCCTCCACCGGCAACCAGCCGCCGGGCAGGCGCGTACAAACCTTGCCCCCTGCCCGCCCGCCGGCGGCAGAGCGACTCCCTGTCCGCCTGCCAGTGTCCCCGGGCCTGTCCCGCACCCGTGCGGCGCACGCTCCTGCCGCCCCCGGACACGCCGGTCACCGCATGCCAAAGGGCGGGGCCCCGGATCGAAAATCCGGGGCCCCGCCCTGAACGCTGCCGACGCCTAAGGCGTACTAGAGGCCGTCAGTTGTCGTCCTCGTCGATGAGGAAGCCACGCATCGGCGAGGGAGCCTGCCCCATCGGCGACGGGCCCTGCGGCCGTACCGGCGCCATCGGCTGGGTCATCGCCGGAGACATCTGCTGCTGTCCGCCGTAGGACGGGCCGCCCTGCGAAGGGCCACCGCCCATGCCCTGGTTGCCACCGCCGTACGACGGGGCGCTCGCACCGGCCGGAGCCATGGACGGCGCCGGGGACGGCGGCAGCGACGCGGTCGCCGGAGCGCGCGGCGGGGCCAGCGAGTCGTCGGCCTGGGTCTCCAGCTGACGCAGCTGCGACTCCAGGTAGGACTTCAGCCGCGTGCGGTACTCGCGCTCGAAGCCGCGCAGGTCCTCGACCTTGCGCTCCAGCGTGGCGCGAGCGGACTCCAGCGAGCCCATCGCGACGCGGTGCTTCTCCTGCGCGTCCCGCTCCAGGGCGTCGGCCTTGGCACGTGCGTCACGCTCAAGACCCTCGGCACGCGAACGCGCCTCACCGACGATCTTGTTGGCCTCGGAACGGGCCTCGGCGATCGCCTGGTCGGCGGTCTGCTGGGCCAGCGAGAGGACACGGGCGGCGCTGTCGCCACCGGGGCCCTGACCGGGGCCGCCCATCGGACCGCCCATGGGGCCACCCATCGGGCCGCCCATCTGCTGCTGCATGGGGGGCTGACCACCCATGGAACCCTGCATGGACCCCTGCATCGGACCCTGGCCCATCGAGCCCTGGCCCATCGGCCCCTGACCCATGGGCCCCTGGCCCATCGGACCGGGACCCTGCGGGCCGCCCTGGCCACCGTTGGGACCGGCGGGCAGCTGCGGCGCACCGCTCGGCAGCTGGGGCGGGCCTCCCATGGGGCCACCCATCTGCTGCTGCGGCGGGCCAGATATGCCGGCGGGCACCGGAGCACCGGGACCTCGCATGCCCTGCTGGGGCATACCCTGCTGCTGCATCCCCTGCCCCTGCTGCGGCATTCCCTGCTGCTGCATCCCCTGCTGCTGGTCCTGTGGCTGTTCGGGAGGCTTGCGCATGTTCTGCTGATTCTGGGCAGCAGCGCGCGTGGCAGCGGCCAACTTGGCGCGCAGGTCCTCGTTCTCGCGAAGCAGGCGAGTCAGTTCGGCTTCGACCTCGTCGAGGAAGGCATCGACCTCGTCCTCGTCATAGCCTTCTCGGAGGCGGACGGTCGTGAACTGCTTGTTCCGCACGTCCTCGGGGGTCAACGGCATCTCTTCACCTCAACGTAGTCATCGGCAGTCGGCAAGACCGTATCGTCCACACTCACCCCGCGAGGTTCCCCACGACGGTGATCAGGATGTAGACGATGATCATCAGGACGAAGAAGGACAGGTCGAGCGCCACGCCCCCGAGACGCAACGGCGGGATGACCCGCCGCAGAAGCTTGAGCGGTGGGTCGGTGACAGTGTAGGTGGCCTCCAGAACGACCACCATCGCCTTGCCGGGTTGCCACGAGCGGGCGAACTGGAAGACATAGTCCATGACCAACCGGAAGATGAGCACGATGAGGAAACACATCAGCGCGATGTAGACGACCTCCAGAACCACGCTCATTTGCTGTGCTTCCCTCTCCCCATGTTCCGTGCTGCCGGGTACTGCTTGTCCTACTGTTTCCGGTCCTGCGTCTCAGCTCTGGTTGAAGAACCCGCCCTCTGCGATGCGGGCCTTGTCCTCCGCCGTGACATCGACGTTAGCAGGCGACAACAGGAACACCTTCTGCGTCACCCGCTCGATGCTGCCGTGAAGACCAAACACCAAACCGGCCGCAAAGTCGACAAGTCGCTTGGCGTCTGTGTCATCCATCTCAGTCAGATTCATGATCACAGGGGTGCCCTCGCGGAAGTGTTCCCCGATGGTACGGGCCTCGTTGTAGGTCCGGGGGTGCAGCGTGGTGATCCGGTAAGGCTCTCGTTCCGACACGACCTTGGGCATGATCACCGGTGCGTTCTTCTCCAGGCTTGCGCGTTCTTGTGTGATGGATGCCACGGGCGCGATGCGCGCGGGACGCCCGGATTCCGCGGCCAGCGAAGCGGATCGGGGTACCGGGTCACGCGCCACCGGGGGCTGCACCACTCGTACCGCTTCGTCCCTTTCAGACTGAAGTGCCTGATGGGACTGGTGTGAGTTGTGTGATGAGTGCGACGGCTCATGCCGTCGGCGGTCCCGCTCGGGCTCAGGATCCAGTTCGGGTTCGAAGTCGTCATCGGGGTCAAAACCGCGGCCGTCGTACCCATCGTCCTCCACGAGGCCGAGGTAGACCGCCATCTTGCGCATCGCGCCGGCCATGCTCTGAGTCCTCCGCTCTGTGGTGGATCGACTGACTACTGCCAAGTGCCCGCGATCCACGAGGTCGTTATGCCCGCTGTCCAGCGGTAATGACCATATTTTCTGCTGTGGTCCGACTTCCTGGCGACGTTACCCGAGCCTGGGGCGGACTCCGAGTACCGCAGTACCGACGCGCACATGTGTCGCTCCGGCCGCCACGGCCTGTTCGAGGTCCGCACTCATCCCTGCCGAGACCATGTTCGCAGCCGGATGGGCTCGGCGCAGGTCAGTCGACAAATCCATCAGCCGCTCGAACGCCGCCTGTTGGCGACCCGCGTACTCCCCGGTGAGCGGGGCGACGGTCATCAGTCCGTCGAGCCGCAGCCCCGGAGCGCCGGCGACCAGGCCGGCCAACTCCGCGATGCCGCCGGGTGCCACACCACCTCGCTCGCCCCGCTCGTTCTCTCCCGCGTCGAGGGCGACCTGGATCAGACAGCCCACCTCGCGCCCGGCCCGCACGGCCTCCCTGGACAGCGCCGTCACCAGCTTGGATCGATCGACGGACTGCACGAGATCCGCGTAACCGACCACGGAGCGCACTTTGTTGGTCTGCAACTGACCGACGAAGTGCCAGGAAAGAGGCAGATCCGCGCAGGCGGCGGCCTTCGGTGCCGCGTCCTGGTCCCGGTTCTCGGCCACGTGCCGCACCCCGAGGTCCGCCAGGATCCGCACATCGTCCGCCGGATACGTCTTGGTGACCACGATCAGGGTCACTTCCTCACGCTTCCGCCCGGCGGAAGCGCACGCGGCGGCGATCCGCGCCTCCACCTTCGCCAGGTTCGTGGCGAGTTCGCCCTTACGGTCCGTCATGCCCCATCAGTCCAGCCAGACATAGCCCGCGAGCCGACCCGTGGTCCGGTCGCGGCGGTACGAGAAGTGGTCCTCCGACTCCCGGGTGCACACCGGCGACTGCTCCCGGTCGCGCACGCCGAGCCGCTCCAGCTGCGCGTGCACTCCGGCGGTGACGTCCACCGAGGGCGTGCCCCAGCTGGTCTCGGCATGCGCGGCGGGTTCGTTCGCGGCCACCTCGGCGCGCATCTGTTCCGGCACTTCGTAGCACCGGCCGCAGACCGCGGGCCCGGTGCGGGCGGTGATCCGGGAGGGGTCGGCACCCAGTGACTCCATCGCGTCGACGGCTGCGGGCACGATCCCCTTGACCAGGCCGGGCCGTCCCGCGTGAGCGGCGGCCACCACTCCGGCGACCGGGTCGGCCAGCAGCACCGGCACGCAGTCCGCGGTCAGCACGGCCAGCGCCAGACCGCGGGCGGCGGTCACCAGACCGTCCACCTCCGGTGCGGGCCGGGTGGTCCACGGTCCGTCGACCTCGGCGACATCGGCGCCGTGCACCTGGTTCATCCAGACCACCCGATCGGGGTCGAGCCCCAGCGACTTCGCCGCCAGTTCCCGGTTGGTCCGTACGGCTCCGGGGTCGTCGCCGACCGCCCCGCCGAGGTTGAGCTCCTCGTACGGAACGGCGCTCACCCCGCCCCACCTGTCGGTGAAGGCGAAGTGCGCGCCGTTCACGGTGTCGCGCTGTCCTATCACTTCAGGAAGTCCGGCACGTCCAGTTCCTCGGCCGTGCTGTCCGTGTAGGCCCGGGACGGCGGGACCGGCGGGGAGACGGGAATGTCGGCCACCGGCTCCGGCGCGGGCTCCGGCTCCTCCTTCGGGGTGACGCTGCCGAGCGAGCCGAAGGTCGGTCGGCTCTCCGGCTGCCGCACCGGAGTGGGCTCCTCGCGGCGGGCCGAGGACGAGGCCGAGCCGAGGACGTTGTCCCGCTTGGACGGCGGCTGGCCCCCGTCGAAGCCGGCCGCGATCACCGTGACCCGGACCTCGTCACCGAGGGCGTCGTCGATGACCGCGCCGAAGATGATGTTGGCCTCGGGGTGGGCCGCCTCGCTGACCAGCTGGGCGGCCTCGTTGATCTCGAACAGGCCGAGGTCGGAGCCGCCGGAGATGGAGAGCAGTACGCCCCGGGCGCCGTCGATGGACGCCTCCAGGAGAGGCGAGGAGATCGCCATCTCGGCCGCGGCCACCGCGCGGTCGTCGCCGCGGGCCGAGCCGATGCCCATGAGGGCCGAACCCGCCTCGGACATGACCGACTTGACGTCGGCGAAGTCGAGGTTGATCAGACCGGGCGTGGTGATCAGGTCGGTGATGCCCTGCACACCGGAGAGCAGGACCTGGTCCGCCGACTTGAAGGCGTCGAGGACCGAGACCTGGCGGTCCGAGATGGACAGCAGCCGGTCGTTCGGGATGACGATGAGGGTGTCGACCTCTTCGCGGAGTTCGGCGATGCCGTCCTCGGCCTGGTTCGCCCGGCGCCGGCCCTCGAAGGTGAACGGGCGGGTGACGACGCCGATGGTGAGGGCGCCCAGCGAGCGGGCGATGTTGGCCACGACGGGCGCGCCGCCGGTGCCGGTCCCGCCGCCCTCACCGGCCGTCACGAAGACCATGTCGGCCCCCTTGAGGACCTCCTCGATCTCCTCACGGTGGTCCTCGGCGGCCTTGCGGCCGACGGCCGGGTTGGCTCCGGCGCCGAGTCCGCGGGTGAGTTCGCGGCCGACGTCGAGCTTGACGTCGGCGTCGCTCATCAACAGTGCCTGTGCGTCGGTGTTGATGGCGATGAACTCGACGCCCTTGAGACCGACTTCGATCATCCGGTTGATGGCATTGACACCACCGCCGCCGACACCGATGACCTTGATGACTGCGAGGTAGTTCTGCGGTGCTGCCACGTCGAAGGCCTCTCGCCTCGAATTACGTTGCCGCCGCCTCGCGGGTGTGAACCCGCGGTCCGACGACAGATGCCGAATGGGACGGTCCGTAGCGCCGACCCGAACCCTAACCCTGAAGTTTAGGGTTACCAGTGTGTCTGTTCCCTGGAGTCTTCTGAACAGGACACTAAGTCGACAAGTGGCGCACGTTCAACGAACACGCCGAACCTCCCGTTTTTCTTTTCACCCTATGTGATCAGCCATAGCGCTGCCCAACCAGGGTGCTGGCCTGCGCAGATGTGCGTCAACTCCCTGATGACGCAGGCGCCGTGGGAACACTGACGTCGAAGTGCCGCGCGTCGGGAGAGGCTTTCATGAGAGCCGTGAGTGTACGGGCCTTCGCGCTCCCCTTCTCGCCGCTTCCCCACGCGACCGTACGGCCTCCGCCCAACTCCAGGGAGATGTCGTCGTACGAACGCACCTTGACGGTGCGGGTGTCACGGGCGACGGCGGCCGGAATCGCACCGGCCACCCGGACCGCCTCGCGCACCAGCCGGTCCTCGCCGAAACGGCGCAGGCTCGCGGCCCGCGAACCCGGCCGGGAGAGCGTCAATTCCAGTGCGGGAACGCCTTTCGGGGCCCGCGAAACCGTGGCGAACCGGACACCTTCCTCGTCCACTTCGACAAAGTTTCGGTCCTTTTGAACCAGTAGAACCGGAGTGCGCTCGACCACTTTGAGCCTGATTCCGTGCGGCCAGGAACGCACTACGTCAACCGCGTCAATTCGGGGCAATTTCCGGCGCAGACGCGCCTCGATCACCTCGGTGTCGACGGAAATCAACGGCGATCCGACCGGTACGTCGGCCGCCTCGCGCACCTGCGCGGACGTCAGGACCCGTGTCCCGGAAACCGATACGCGCTCCACCCGGAGCCACTGCGAGCCGTACAGCAGCCAGACGGATCCCGTCGCCAGGAGCACCAGCGCGACGGCGAGGATGATGATCGTACGAAGTCGGGGCGGAGTGAACTTCCGGGCGGGCGGCGGGCCGGACGACTCCTGCCGGCGTTCACCGCGCTCGGCGGTCGTCGATCCGGCCACGCGCGCTCCTTTTCCTGGCCCGGTTCACCTCCGGGCGCGTCAGCCGGTGCCGAGAGCCCGACCGTGCTCGGCCTCCCGACACCGGCGCGCCTCTTCGGCTCACCCGCCGATGCGTTTGCTAGCGGTGTGCACGGTGGGCGGCGATCGCCTCGTACACCATGGCGACGAGCAGGTCGTCGGCGTCCCGGCGGCCGAACTCGGCGGCGGCGCGGGACATCTCGTACAGCCGGTGCGGGTCGGCGAGCACGGGCAGGACGTTCTGCTGCACCCACTGGGGCGTCAGTTCCGCGTCGTCGACCAGCAGTCCGCCGCCGGCCTTGACCACCGGCTGGGCGTTGAGCCGCTGTTCGCCGTTGCCGATGGGCAGCGGGACATAGGCGGCCGGGAGCCCGACGGCGGAGAGTTCGGCGACGGTCATCGCGCCCGCGCGGCAGAGCATCATGTCGGCCGCGGCGTACGCGAGATCCATCCGGTCCACGTACGGTACCGGGATGTACGGGGGCATCCCCGGCATCTGGTGCACCTGCGGCAGTTCGTTCTTCGGGCCGACCGCGTGCAGGATCTGGATCCCGGCCTGCTGGAGGTAGGGAGCCACCTGCTGGACCACCTCGTTGAGCCGGCGCGCGCCCTGCGAGCCGCCGGAGACCAGCAGCGTCGGCAGGTTCGGGTCCAGCCCGAAGGCGGCGCGGGCCTGCGGACGCATGGCCGCCCGGTCGAGGGTGGCGATGGTGCGGCGCAGCGGGATGCCGATGTAACGGGCGTCCCGCAGCTTGCTGTCCGGCGTGGACACCGCGACCTTGGCGGCGTACCGCGAGCCGATCTTGTTGGCGAGGCCGGGACGGGCGTTGGCCTCGTGGATGACGATCGGCACGCCGAGGCGCTTGGCCGCGAGGTAGCCCGGCAGGGCCACATAGCCGCCGAAGCCGACGACGGCGTCCGCCTTGGTGCGCTCCAGGATCTGCTCGGCCGCCTTGATCGTGCCGCGCAGCCGGCCCGGGACGGTGATCAGCTCGGGAGTGGGCTTGCGGGGCAGTGGCACCGCGGGGATCAGCGCGAGGTCATAGCCCCGCTCCGGTACGAGACGGGTCTCCAGGCCGCGCTCCGTGCCCAGGGCCGTGATTCCCACGGTCGGGTCCTGCCTGCGCAGGGCGTCCGCGAGGGCGAGCGCTGGCTCGATGTGGCCGGCGGTCCCCCCGCCGGCGAGTACGACATGCACCGAAATTCACCGCTCTCCGGACGAACGCGCCGCCGAGGCACGCCGTCTCATCGTGTTCCATCTCCGAGACCCCCGCACAGGGCCTCCCGCCCGCTTTCTACCAAAGCGGGGTTGCCGCAGAGAAAGCGCCATCCGCGCAGCGGGATCCTCACGCGCGAAGGCGATCAGCAACCCGATGGCGAACATGGTCGGCAGCAGGGCGGAGCCCCCGTAGGAGAACAGCGGGAGGGGGACGCCGGCGATCGGCAGCAGACCGAGCACCGCACCGATGTTGATCACCGCCTGAGCGATGATCCAGGTGGTCACACCTCCCGCGGCATACCTCACGAAGGGGTCCTCCGTGCGTCCGGCCACGCGGATACCCGCATAGCCTAGGGCCGCGAAGAGGGCGAGCACCGACAGCGTGCCCGCGAGGCCCAGTTCCTCACCGGTCACGGCGAAGATGAAGTCTGTGTGGGCTTCCGGCAGTTGGCCCCATTTTTCCACGCTCGCCCCGAGCCCGGAACCGAAGAGCCCGCCGGAGGCGAGGGCGTAGATGCCGTGCACGGCCTGCCAGCAGTCGGCCACGCCGGACTTGGGCTCGGTGGCGCCGATGCACTGGAGGCGGGCCATGCGGTTGGGGCTGGTCCGGATGAGGATCACGCCGAGGGTGGCCGCGATCGACAGCACCCCGACGAACAGCCGGGTCGGCGCCCCCACCAGCCACAGCAGGCCGAACAGGATCGCCGTCAGGATGATCGCCGTGCCCATGTCGCCGCCGAGCATGATCAGCCCGAGCAGCATGAAGGCGACCGGCACGAGCGGCACGAGCATGTGCTTCCACTGGGTCAGCAGCTTCTTGTCCTGCTTGCGGGCCAGCAGGTCGGCGCCCCACAGGACCAGCGCCAGCTTGCCGAACTCGCTGGGCTGGATCTGGAAGGAGCCGCCGAGCGAGATCCAGTTCTGGTTGCCGTTGACCGACATCCCTATCCCCGGCACCTGTACCAGGACCATCAGGAACACCGCGCCCGCCAGGATCGGATAGGCCAGCGCCCGGTGCAGCTTCACCGGCATCCGGGAGGCGGCCAGCAGCAGCACCCCGCCGATGACGGCCGCGAGGAGCTGCTTGCGGAAGAAGTAGGAGCCCGGCAGCGACATCTGCAACGCCGTGATCTGAGAGGCCGAGTAGACCATGACCAGACCGAGCACGGTGATCAGCGAAGCGCCGCCGAGGATCAGGTAGTAGGCGGTCAGCGGCCGGTCCCAGGCGCGGCGGGCGCGCGTGTACAGGCGCAGGAACGGGTTCTCGCGCGGTGCGCGAGGAGTCGCGGGGCGCCGGACCGCCCGCTGCACGGGCGGCCGCCCGGTACGGCTACCGGGCATCGGCGTCTCCCGCCCGGTCGAGCCCGGGCCACATCCGAGTCACGCGTCCCTCCAAGGGTCCCGATGCACCCGCCGTGGCCGAGGCCCGCCGTCAGGTGCCCGTGCCGAGTTCGCGAACCGCGTCCGCGAACGCGTCACCGCGCTTGTTGTAGTTGGCGAACATGTCCATGGAGGCACAGGCCGGGGCCAGCAGTACAGTGTCGCCCTCGGACGCGAGCCGCCGTGCCTCCCGGACTGCCTGGAGCATCGCCCCAGTGTCGGTCCGGTCGAGGTCGACGACGGGTACTTCCGGGGCGTGTCGCGCGAGGGCTTCCCGGATCAGGGCGCGGTCCGCGCCGATCAGGACGGCCCCGCGCAGCCGCTTCGCCGACCTGACGACCAGTTCGTCGAAGGTCGCGCCCTTCGCCAGACCGCCCGCGATCCACACGATCGACTCGTACGCCGCCAACGAGGCCTCGGCCGCGTGGGTGTTGGTGGCCTTGGAGTCGTCGACGTAGGCGACCCCGTCCACGTCGGCGACGTGCGCGATGCGGTGGGCGTCCGGGGTGAAGGCCCGCAGGCCGTCCCGGACGGCCGTCGCGGGCACCCCGTAGGCGCGGGCGAGGGCCGCCGCCGCAAGGGCGTTGGCGATGTTGTGCGGGGCCGGCGGGCGGACGTCGGAGACCTCCGCCAGTTCCTGGGCGTTCTTCTGCCGGTCGGCCACGAAGGCGCGGTCGACCAGGATGCCCTCCACCACGCCGAGTTGGGACGGTCCGGGGGTGCCCAGGGTGAAGCCGACGGCCCGGCAGCCCTCCTCGACGTCGGCCGCGCGCACCAGGTCCTCGGTGGCCTTGTCGGCGACGTTGTAGACGCAGGCGACCTGATTGCCCTCGTAGACGCGGCCCTTGTCGGCGGCGTACGCCTCCATGGAGCCGTGCCAGTCGAGGTGGTCGGGTGCCAGGTTCAGGACGGCGGCGGAGTGGGCGCGCAGGGAGGGCGCCCAGTGCAGCTGATAGCTCGACAGCTCCACGGCCAGGACGTCGTACGGCTCGTCGCCGAGCACCGCGTCCAGCAGTGAGACGCCGATGTTGCCGACGGCCGCGGTGCGCAGGCCCGCCGCCCTGAGGATGGAGGCGAGCATCTGCACGGTGGTGGTCTTGCCGTTGGTGCCCGTGACGGCCAGCCAGGGGGCCGCGTCGGGGCCGCGCAGGCGCCAGGCCAGCTCGACGTCGCCCCAGACGGGGACGCCTGCCTGGTCGGCGGCGGTGAACAGCGGCTTGTCCGGCTTCCAGCCGGGCGCGGTGACGACGAGTTCGGTGCCCTCCGGCAGGGTGGCGCCGTCGCCGAGGCGCACCGTGACGCCGAGGGCCTCCAGTTCGGCGGCCTGGGCACGGGCCCGTTCGTCGTCGCCGTCGTTGACGACCGTGACGACGGCGCCACGGGCGTGCAGCACCTTGGCCGCCGGGACCCCGGAGACGCCGAGTCCGGCGACGGTGACGCGCCTGCCCTGCCAGTCGGTCACTTCTCCGCCGCCCATCCCGCGTAGAAGAGGCCCAGCCCGACGATCACACAGATGCCCTGGATGATCCAGAAGCGGACCACGACAAGGACCTCGGACCACCCCTTGAGTTCGAAGTGGTGCTGGAGCGGTGCCATGCGGAAGACGCGCTTGCCGGTCATCCGGAAGGAACCGACCTGGATGACGACCGACATGGTGATGAGCACGAACAGGCCGCCCAGCAGCGCGAGCAGCAGCTCGGTGCGGGAGCAGATCGCGAGGCCGGCGAGCACACCGCCGAGCGCGAGCGAACCGGTGTCGCCCATGAAGATCTTGGCGGGCGAGGTGTTCCACCACAGGAAGCCGAGGCAGGCGCCCATCAGCGCGGAGGCGACGACGGCGAGGTCGAGCGGGTCACGCACCTCGTAGCAGGCGCCCGGATTGGTCAGGGTCTCGCCGTTGGCACAGGACTCCTGGAACTGCCAGACGCCGATGAAGGTGTAGGCGCCGAAGACGAGGACGGAGGCGCCGGTGGCGAGGCCGTCCAGACCGTCGGTCAGGTTCACGCCGTTCGACATCGCGAGGATCATGAACAGCGCCCAGACGACGAACAGCACCGGGCCGATCGACCAGCCGAAGTCCGTGATGAAGGACAGCTTGGTGGAGGCCGGCGTCTGCCCGCGGGAGTCGGCGAACTGCAGGGAGAGCACCGCGAAGGTGATGCCGACGATCAGCTGGCCGGCCATCTTCGCCTTGGCCCGCAGGCCGAGCGAACGCCGTTTGACGATCTTGATGTAGTCGTCGAGGAAGCCGACCAGGCCCATGCCGACCATCAGGCCCAGCACCAGCAGACCCGAGAAGGTGGGCGTGGCCGAGACGTCCTCGGTGGTCCAGGTGGTGATCAGCTTGGACAGGAAGTACGCGGCGACCGTCGCGAAGATGAAGGCGATACCACCCATGGTCGGCGTACCGCGCTTGCTGCCGTGCGTGCGCGGGCCGTCGTCGCGGATGTACTGGCCGTAGCCCTTGCGGGCCAGAAGCTTGATCAGCAGCGGAGTGCCGACCAGGGTCAGGAAGAGGCCAATGACTCCCGCGAACAGGATCTGCTTCATCATCGGGCGGCAACCTCACCCTCGGCCCCGGTCTCGACGAGCGCCTGCGCCACGCTCTCGAGTCCGACCGAACGGGACGCCTTCACGAGTACGACGTCTCCCGGGCGCAACTCGCTGCGCAACAGGTCGACCGCCGCCTGTGCGTCGGACACGTGCACCGACTCCTCACCCCACGAACCCTCGTTATATGCGCCCAGTTGGAGCCAGGACGCTTCCCTGCCCCCGACCGCGACGAGCTTGCTGACGTTGAGCCGGACGGCGAGCCGTCCGACCGCGTCGTGCTCGGCGAGCGACTCGTCCCCGAGCTCGGCCATCTTGCCGAGCACCGCCCACGTACGGCGCCCCTTGCCCATGGCCGCGAGCGCGCGCAAAGCCGCTCGCATGGACTCGGGGTTCGCGTTGTAGGCGTCGTTGACGACCGTCACGCCGTCCGGGCGCTCGGTGACCTCCATACGCCAGCGGGAGAGGGAGCCCGCCTCGGAGAGCGCGGTGGCGATCTCTTCCGCGGACATGCCCAGCTCGTGGGCGACGGCGGCCGCGGCGAGCGCGTTCGACACGTGGTGCTCACCGTACAGGCGCATGGTCACTTCGCTTGCACCGGAGGGTGTGTGAAGCAGGAAGGCGGGCTGTCCGCTGTCCGTGAGTCTCACGTTCTCGGCGCGTACGTCCGCTTCGCCGGACTCGCCGAAAAGGATCACCTTCGCCTTCGTTCGGGAGGCCATGGCCCGTACGAGGGGATCGTCCGCGTTGAGGACCGCGGTGCCGTCCTCCGGAAGGGCCTCCACCAGCTCGCCCTTGGCCTGCGCGATCTGGGCGCGGCCGCCGAACTCGCCGATGTGGGCGGTGCCGACGTTGAGGACGAGGCCGATCTTCGGGGGCGTCAGACCGGCGAGGTAGCGGATGTGGCCGATGCCGCGGGCGCCCATCTCCAGCACGAGGAACCTGGTCTCCTCGGTGGCGGACAGGGCGGTCAGCGGCAGCCCGATCTCGTTGTTGAGCGAGCCGGGCGTCCACACCGTCGGCGCCCTGCGCTGGAGGACCTGCGCGATCAGGTCCTTGGTGCTGGTCTTGCCCGCGGAGCCGGTCAGGGCGACCAGGGTCGCGCCGAGCCGTCGTACGACATGGCGGGCGAGGGCGCCGAGGGCCGTCTGGACGTCCTCGACGACGATGGCGGGCACGCCGACGGGCCGTGCGGCCAGGACGGCCACCGCGCCCGCCTGGACGACCGCCCGGGCGAAGTCGTGGCCGTCCACGCGCTCGCCGGCGAAGGCGACGAAGAGGGTGCCGGGCCCGGCCTCGCGGGAGTCCCGGACGACCGGTCCGGTGACCTGGACCGACGGATCCGGTATGTCGTGCGTCTGCCCGCCGACGACTGAGGCGATCTCGGCGAGAGAGAGGGCGATCACAAGTTCATCCCTGGGTCTTCTGGATAGCTTCGCGAAGCACCTGGCGGTCGTCGAAGGGACGGACCACTCCGGCGATGTCCTGGCCCTGCTCGTGGCCCTTGCCCGCGACCAGCACGGTGTCGCCCGGCTGCGCGCGGGCCACGGCGGCGGCGATCGCGGCGGCCCGGTCCTCGAAGACCTGGACCTCGCCGCGCTCGTGCGCCGGTACGGACGCCGCGCCCTGGAGCATGGTCGCGAGGATCGCGAGGGGATCCTCGGAGCGGGGGTTGTCGGAGGTCAGGACGGCCGTGTCGGCGAGCCGGGCCACGGCGGCCCCCATCGGCATCCGCTTGGTCCTGTCCCGGTCGCCGCCGCAGCCGAGCACGACGTGCAGGCTGCCCTCGGTGACCTTGCGCAGGGCGCGCAGGACCGATTCGACGGCGTCCGTCTTGTGGGCGTAGTCGACGACCGCGAGATACGGCTGTCCGGCGTCCACCCGCTCCAGGCGCCCGGGCACGCCCGGGACCGCGGCGATGCCGTCGGCCGCGGTCTGCGGGTCGAGACCGGCGGCGGCGAGGGCGACGATCGCGGCGAGGGTGTTGGCCACGTTGAACGGCCCGGCGAGCGGCGACCTGGCCGTGATCCGCTCCCCCTTGGGACCGATCACGGTGAACGTCGAGTCCAGCGGACCGACTTGGACGTCCGTCGCCCGCCAGTCGGCGTCCGGGTGGCCCTCGGCGGAGAAGGTGACGACGGGGACGGTGGCTTCCTTGACCAGTCTGCGCCCGTACTCGTCGTCGTGGTTGACGACACCGAGCCGGCTGCGGCGCGGTGTGAACAGCTGGGCCTTGGCCTGGAAGTAGTCCTCCATGCCGGAGTGGAACTCCATGTGCTCCGGGCTGAGGTTGGTGAAGACACCGATGTCGAACACACAGCCGTCGACCCGCCCGAGGACGAGGGCGTGGCTGGAGACCTCCATGGCGACCGCCTCGACCCCGCGCTCGCGCATGACGGCGAACAGGGCCTGGAGGTCGGTGGCTTCGGGGGTGGTGCGTTCGGACTTGATGCGCTCGTCGCCGATACGGGTCTCCACCGTGCCGATCAGCCCGGTGGACCTCGCCGTCCGCAGGCCGCCCTCGACGAGATAGGCGGTGGTGGTCTTGCCGGAGGTGCCGGTGATGCCGATCTGGAGCAGCTCGGGGCCCGGGTGGCCGTAGATGGTGGCCGCCAGTTCGCCCATCTCCGCGCGCGGGTCGTCGACGACCAGGACCGGGAGGCCGGTCGCCGCGGCGCGCTCGGCGCCGGTCGGGTCGGTCAGCACGGCGACCGCCCCGAGGCCCGTGGCCTGGGTGACGAAGTCGGCGCCGTGCAGGCGGGCGCCCGGGAGGGCGGCGTACAGGTCACCGGGGCGGACGGCGCGCGAGTCGTGGGTGATGCCCGTGATCTCGGCGGCGCTCCGCGGTGCGGTGAGACCCAGCTGATCGGCGAGTTCCGCGAGGGGTGTGGCGGAGACCTGGACCGGCCTGGGCGGCCCCGGATATGTCACGGGTGCGCCCTTCTGGGTGGTTTGGGACTGATCAGCGTGTGGCACGGCGGTGAGCGTACCGGGCCCACCCGCCTGGGAGCGAAGTGAGGGGCTGGGCGTTCCCTGGTTCCCGGGATCGGGGCTGGTCGTTGTCACGAGGTGGTTCCTGGGTGCTCGGTGCTGATCGGGGCGGGGTCCCTGCTGGTCAGGGTTTGTAGGTGACCGGGAGGCTGGCGGGCTTGGTGCCGGTGGGCGGGACCTGGAGGGTCTTCAGGGCGAACTCCATGACCTCCTTGTGGACGGGACCGCAGATCTGGCCGCCGAAGTAGCTGCCCTCGGTGGCGTTCTGGATGGCGCAGTAGACAGTGATCCGGGGCTTGTCGGCGGGCGCGAAGCCGGCGAACGAGGAGGTGTAGCCCTGGTACTTGCCGGTGGCCGGATCCACGCGGTTGGCCGTACCCGTCTTGCCCGCGACCCGGTAGCCGGGGATGCGTGCCTTGGTGCCGGTGCCCTCCTCGTCGTCCACCACGGACTCCAGCATCCGGGCGAGGGTCTTGGCCGTCTTCGCGCTGATGACCCTTGTCTCCTTGGGCTTCGCGGCGGGGGTGAAGCGTCCGTCGGGGCCCTTGGTGCCGCGCACGAGCGTGGGTTCGACGCGTACGCCGCCGTTGGCGATGGTCGAGTAGACGGAGGCCGCCTGCATCGCGTTGAGGGACACGCCCTGGCCGAAAGGGATCGTGTACTGCTGCGAGGTCGACCAGTCGCCGGGCGCCGCGAGGATGCCCTTCGTCTCGCCGGGGAAGCCGAGCCCGGTGTAGCCGCCGATGCCGAACTTGCGCAGGTACGAGTGGAGGACCTGGTTGGCCCGGTCCTGGGTCCTGCCGAGCTGGCCGGTCGCCAGGATCGTGCCGATGTTGCTGGACTTGGCGAGCACGCCGTTGAGCGTGAGGTACCAGGTCGGGTGGTCGATGTCGTCCTTGAACAGCCGGTCGCCGCGGTGCAGCCGGTTGGGCACCACGACGTGGGTGGCCGGGGTGGCCACGTTCTCCTCCAGTACGGCGGCCATCGACATGACCTTGGCGGTGGAGCCGGGCTCGAAGGCGTCCTGGAGGGCCGCGTTGCCCATGTTCACCGAGCTGGCCTTGGACAGGTCGTTCGGGTCGAAGCCGGGCGAGTTGGCCATGGCGAGGATCTGGCCGGTCCGCGTGTCCTGCACGATCACGTAGCCGCGGTCCGCCCGGGACTTCTTGACCTGCTCGGCGATGGCGTTCTGCGCGGCCCACTGGATGTCGCGGTCGATGGTGAGCTCGACATCGCTGCCGGGCACGGCGGGGGTCTCGGTGGACCCCACGGTGGGCACCTGCCGGCCGCCGGCCTGGGCGTACCGGATCTTGCCGTCCTTGCCGGCCAGCAGACCGTTCAGCTGCTGCTCGACCCCGCCGGCGCCCTTGCCCTCGGCGTCGACCCAGCCCAGTATCCCGGCGGCGAGATCGCCGTTCGGGTACACGCGCTTGGTGGTGGGCACGGCGAGGACGCCTGCGAGGGCGTTGACCGTGTCCGGGTCGGTCTCGGCCTTGGTGGCCAGCGCGGTCTTGAGGTCCTTGATCTGCTTCCAGACCTGCGGGGTCTGGCGGTGGGCGAGCACGACGTAGCGCAGGTTCCGGTCGGCGGGCCTGAGCTTCCCGACGATCGTGTCCTGGTCCTCGCCGAGGATGGGCGCGAGGAGGGCGGCCGCCTGCTCGGGTCCGTCGTCGACCTTCAGCTCCTCGCGGGTGAACAGCGTGGGATCGGCGGTGATGGTGTACGCGTCCACGCTGGTGGCCAGGGCCACGCCGGCCCGGTCGGTGATCCCGCCGCGCTCGGCGGCCAGGGTGTAGCCGACATACCGGTTCCGCTCGGCCTTGGCGGCGTACGTGCTCGCGTCGACGGCCTGCACCTGGAGCAGCCGGACGACGAAGGCGATCAGGACCAGGGTCAGCGTCACGCCGACCATGCGCAGCCGGGGGCGGGGGCTGCCCAGCCGCAGGGCGCTGGGGGCCGGGGGGCGGCCCGGGGCCGGGCGGCGGGCCGGACTGCGGGCCGGACGGGCACCGGGACCCGGGCTCCGCCGGCCCTCGGGGCGGGCGGAGCGCTCGGGGCGTGCGGGCCGGGGCACGCGGCGGCGCGGCGGTTCCCTGTCGGACACTTCCGTCACCTGCCGAAGGTCGTGGTGGTGGTGGAGGGCTGAGGAGCGGACGGGGCGGGGGCGGACGAGGTGGGCACGGGCGGGGCGGGCACGGCGGCCGGTGCGGTGGGGGTCGGGGTCGGGCTGGGCACCGTGGGCGGGCCGGCTCCGTCGACCATCGCCTCGGGGGCGAGGACCAGCGGGTGGTGCGCGGAGGCCGGCTCCAGGCCGCTCGCCGGTGAGGGGACACCCCTGACGGTGCCGTCCGGGCCGAGGAAGGCCGGGTCGCCGCCGGGCACCATGCCCAGCTCGCGGGCGCGGCGCTGGAGGGCTTCGGGGGCCGAGTAGGCGTCGATGTCCCGCTGGAGCGCCTGTTCCTCGTCGGTGAGACTCTTGGTCTCCTGCTGGAGGTCGTCCAGCTTGAACGAGCCCTCGCTGAGCGCGGAGTTCAGCACCAGGAGGCCGATCAGTCCGCCACCGAGAAGCAGGACGACCAGCAGGACGAACGGGGTACGGGCCGCGTGGGCCGGGCCCGTCGCGGTGGGGAAGAGCCGCGCCAGCCGGGCCGCCCGCCCCCTCAGCTGAGGTTTCCTGCTCACTCGCTCCTCCCCCGCGTCCGCGTTGCCGACCTGGCCGCCCGCCCCTTGGCCTGCCTCACCCGACGTCCTCCCTGATGCGCTCGGCCCCGCGCAGTCGCGCCGGGGCCGCCCGCCGGTTCTCGGCGACCTCTTCCTCGGTGGGAAGTTCGGCACCGCGCGTGAGCAGCTTGAGCCGCGGCTGGTACCGCTCGGGCACGACGGGCAGGCCGGGCGGGGCGGTGGTGGCGGCACCGGCCGCGAAGACCTGCTTGACCAGCCGGTCCTCCAGCGAGTGGTAGGACAGGACGGCGATCCGTCCGCCGACGTCGAGCGCCTTCACCGCGGCCGGGATCGCCCGCTCCAGGACGGACAGCTCGCCGTTGACCTCGATGCGCAGGGCCTGGAAGGTGCGCTTGGCCGGATTGCCGCCGGTGCGCTTGGCGGCCTGCGGCAGGGAGTCGCGGATCAGCTCCACGAGCCGGGCGCTGTTGCTGAACGGCTCCTTCTCGCGCTCGCGCACGACCGCGGACACGATCCGCTTGGCCTGCTTCTCCTCGCCGTACGCGCGCAGGATCCGGACGAGTTCGCCCGGCGGATAGGTGTTGAGGACCTCGGCGGCGCTCATGCCGGTCGACTGGTCCATCCGCATGTCGAGCGGGGCGTCCTGGGCGTAGGCGAAGCCGCGGTCGGCCTCGTCGAGCTGCATGGAGGAGACGCCGAGGTCGAAGAGCACGCCTTGGACGCGCCGGATGCCGAGCCGTTCCAGGACCTCGGGCAGCTCGTCGTACACGGCGTGGACGAGGGTCGCGCGCTCCCCGTGGGGCGCGAGGCGCTCACCGGACAGGCGCAGGGCCTCCTTGTCGCGGTCGAGGGCGACGAGCCGCGCCTCGGGGAACCGCGCCAGCAGGGCCTCGCTGTGACCGCCGAGGCCGAGCGTGCAGTCGACCACCACCGCTCCCGGCCGCTCCAGAGCGGGCGCCAGCAGGTCCAGGCACCGCTGGAGCATCACCGGAACGTGTCGACTCTGGCTCAAGGGGCCCTCTCAGGTCCGGCGCGGTGCCGCACGCACCGCCGGGGTCCCCGCCCTCCCCCGGTGAAGGGGAGGCCTGCCGGCGCCGAAAGCGTCAGCCGGCCGGGAGCGGGAGGAGGCCGAGCCGTACGTACGCGCCGCGCACGTGGGGGGATCTCCGGCGAAAAATCGCCGGGATCTCCAGGGAAGATCAGTCCGCGGGGAGGGCTCGCCTCCCGCTTCGCGTCACTTTAGTCCACGGTGTCGCGCGGTCAATCAACCGGCCTGCGCGTCGCGGCCCGGCGTGGGATCGATGCGACGTATCCGGAAGAATCACTCGTACGGCCGCTGTCTCGCCACCCGTGTGGGTTAGCTCACAACAAGGCTCAATGACGTTCTTTGTCCACTCTCACACCGAGCCCGCTCCAAGCGTGACCAGTACCGTCATGGGTATGACGACTTCCGCATCGGTCCCCGCAGGTCCCGAAGCCGCCATGGTCACTGGCGGCACCGTCACCGACCGTCTCGTCGAGGCGAACGAGCGCTACGCCGCCGCCTTCGCCGATCCCGGCATGGACGCCCGTCCCGTGCTGCACGTAGCCGTCGTGGCCTGCATGGACGCCCGGCTCGACCTGCACGCCGCGCTCGGCCTGGAACTCGGCGACTGCCACACCATTCGCAACGCGGGCGGAGTCGTCACCGACGACGTGATCCGCTCGCTCACCATCAGCCAGCGCAAGCTGGGCACCCGCAGCGTCGTCCTCATCCATCACACCGGCTGCGGTCTGGAGTCGATCACCGAGGACTTCCGCACCGAACTGGAGATGGAGGTCGGCCAGCGTCCCGCCTGGGCGGTGGAGTCCTTCCGGGACGTCGACCAGGACGTACGGCAGTCGATGCAGCGGGTGCGCACCTCTCCGTTCCTGCTGCACACCGACGACGTACGGGGCTTCGTCTTCGACGTGAAGACGGGCCTGCTGCGGGAGATCGACCCCGCTTGAACCCGCGTGATCGGCCTCCACACCTGTCGATTCGCTGTTGATTTCCGGCCTCACGGCGCCCAAAACACCGTAAGACCCGACATAGTGCGGGCAGTTGTCCACAGGCGAGTGACACGAATCGGTAACGGCAGCAAGAATGCGGGAGTGGCGTCACGCGGAACTGACTTCGGCGTGGTGTCCGCGTTTCGAGGTGGGCCGGTCGCACATCGAGTGCGCCGGCCTGGAAAGAACGGGCCGAGGAGGGCCGGGTGACGACCTATGACGATCGAGCGAGCCTCACTGATCTGACCGCCACTGTGGAGCGTGTCCGCAGTTCCGTGGAGGGTGTGATCGAGGGCAAGCCCGAGGTCGTACGGCTTTCGCTGACCGTACTGCTCGCCGAGGGCCATCTTCTGATCGAGGACGTCCCCGGCGTCGGCAAGACCATGCTCGCCAAGGCACTGGCGCGGTCCATCGACTGCTCGGTGCGGCGTATCCAGTTCACGCCCGACCTGCTGCCCTCGGACATCACGGGTGTGTCCATCTGGGACCAGCAGCGCCGGGACTTCGAGTTCAAGCCGGGCGCGATCTTCGCGCAGATCGTGATCGGCGACGAGATCAACCGCGCCTCGCCGAAGACGCAATCGGCGCTTCTGGAGTCGATGGAGGAGCGCCAGGTCACGATCGACGGGCAGACCTACGAGCTGCCCAGCCCCTTCATGGTCGTGGCCACGCAGAACCCGGTCGAGATGGAGGGCACCTACCCGCTGCCGGAGGCTCAGCGCGACCGATTCATGGCCCGTGTCTCCATCGGCTACCCCAGCGCGGAGGCCGAGCTGCAGATGCTCGACATCCACGGCGGGGTGAACCCCCTGGACGACCTCCAGCCGGTGGCGCACGCGCACGAGATCCTGAAGCTGATCGACGCCGTCCGCGGTGTGCACGTCGCCGACCCGGTCCGGCGGTACGCGGTGGACCTGGTCGCCGCCACCCGCACCCACCCCGACCTGAGACTCGGCGCCTCCCCGCGGGCGACGCTGCACCTGCTGCGCGCGGCGAAGGCGTCCGCCGCCCTCAGCGGCCGGGAGTACGCCCTGCCGGACGACGTGCAGGCACTCGCCGTCGCCGTACTGGCCCACCGTCTGCTGCCGACCGCCCAGGCCCAGCTGAACCGTCGTACGGCCGAGCAGGTCGTGCAGGAGATCCTGCAGCGCACCCCGGTGCCCGCGGCGCCCCAGCAGAGCGGCATCGGGCTGGGCCGCGGCGCGACGGCGCTGGGCCAGCAACCGCCCCGGAGGCTGTGATGACCGTCGCGGGGACGGGGCACGCGGAGGCCGACCCGGGCGACAAGGGCGCCGTCCGCACGGCCCTGGCCGGCCTCACCACCCGCGGCCGCTCCTTCCTGGCGGCGGGCATCGCCGCGGCCATCTGCGCGTACGTCCTCGGGCAGAGCGACCTGCTGCGGGTCGGTCTGCTGCTGGCCGCGCTGCCCCTGCTCTGCGCGACCGTGCTCTTCCGCACCCGATACCGGGTGGCGGGCAGTCGCCGGCTCTCCCCCGCGCGCGTGCCGGCCGGCAGCGAGGCCCGCGTCCACCTGCGGATGGACAACGTCTCGCGGCTGCCCACCGGTCTGCTGATGCTCCAGGACCGGGTGCCGTACGTCCTGGGACCGCGTCCGCGGTTCGTGCTCGACCGGGTGGAGCCGGGCGGCCGCCGCGAGGTGTCCTACCGCGTCCGCTCGGATCTGCGCGGCCGCTATCCTCTGGGCCCCTTGCAGCTGCGCCTGACCGACCCGTTCGGCATGTGCGAACTGACCCGGTCCTTCTCGACGTACGACACCCTGACGGTGATCCCGCGCGTGGAGCCGCTGTCGCCGGTGCGCCTCAGCGGTGAGGCGAAGGGGTACGGCGAGGGACGGCAGCGCTCGCTGGCGCTGGCCGGCGAGGACGACGTGATCCCGCGCGGGTACCGCTACGGCGACGACCTGCGCCGAGTCCACTGGCGCTCCACCGCGCGCTACGGCGAGCTGATGGTGCGCCGCGAGGAGCAGCCGCAGCGCGCCCGCTGCACGGTGCTGCTCGACACCCGGGGCCTCGCCTTCCAGGGCGCGGGCCCCGACTCGGCCTTCGAATGGGCCGTGTCGGCGACCGCGTCGGCCCTGGTCCACATGCTCGAACGGGGCTTCTCGGTCCGGCTGCTGACGGACACCGGCAACTCGGTGCCCAGCGAGAACGCCGACGGGTTCGCGGGCGCGAGCCAGGAGACGGCGGACGCGGCCGGAATGATGATGGACACCCTCGCGGTGATCGACCACTCGGACGGCGCGGGCCTGTCCCGGGCCTACGACGTGCTGCGCGGCGGCAACGAGGGACTGCTGGTGGCCTTCTTCGGCGACCTCGACGAGGAACAGGCCGCGATCGCCGCGAGGATGCGGCAGCGCGGCGGCGGAGCGGTCGCCTTCCTGCTGGACGGTGACAGCTGGGCGCGGGAACCGAGCGATGTGCCCGGCCCGTTGCACAAGGGCGAGGAGCGGCTGCGGATGCTGCGCGAGGCGGGCTGGACGGCGCTGAGCGTGCCGCGGGGCGCCTCGCTGGAGGACCTGTGGCGGCAGGCCGAGCGGGAGCGCAGCGGCGTCGGTGCACCGGGCGGCGGGGAGGGATGGTCATGAGCGGGCGGGTACGACTGACGCTGTGCGCCTGGGCGGCCACGCTGATGGCCGCGTGCACCCTGCTGCCGCTGGTCGAGCCGGCCACCTGGATCCTGCAGGCCGCCTTCCTGCTGGCGGTGCAGTCGGGCGTGGGCGCGGCGGCCCGGCGGGTACCGCTGGCCCGGCCGCTGACCGTGGCCGCACAGGCCCTGGTCACCCTGATACTGCTGACGCTGACCTTCGCCCGCGAGCAGGCGTTCGTCGGGCTGGTCCCCGGTCCGGACGCCTTCCTGCGCTTCGCCGACCTGCTCGAACAGGGTTCCGACGACATCGCGCGGTACGCGATCCCGGCGCCGCTGGAGGCCGACGGCATCCGGCTGATGCTCATCGGCGGCGTGCTGATCATCGGCCTCGCGGTGGACACCCTTGCGGTGACCTTCCGCAGCGCGGCCCCGGCCGGTCTGCCGCTGCTCGCGCTGTACTCCGTCGCGGCCGGGCTGGCCGACGGCGGCGCCGACTGGCTGTGGTTCCTGGTGGCGGCGGCGGGCTATCTGCTGCTGCTCCTGGCCGAGGGGCGGGAGCGGCTGTCGCAGTGGGGCCGGGTCTTCGGCGGGACGGCGCACGCTTCCAGCGAGGACTCCGGTGCGGTGGCCCCGGTCCGCAGCGGACGGCGCATCGGCGTGGTCGCGCTGGGCGTCGCCCTCGTGGTGCCGCTCGCCCTGCCCTCGATGAACGGCGGCCTGCTGGACGGCACGGGCGCGGGCGTCGGCTCCGGCACCGGGAACGGCGGCACGATCTCCGCGGTCAACCCGCTGGTGTCCCTGCGCGACAGTCTGAACGTGGACGAGAACCGCCAGGTCCTGTCCCTCAGGCCCGGCTCCGAGGCGGACATCTCCAACCTCTACCTGCGGATCGTGTCCCTGGACGACTTCGACGGCACCACCTGGAAGCCGTCCAAGCGGTCCATCACCGCGGTCCCCCGGGGCGACTTCCCGACCCCCATCGGCCTCGGCCCCGACATCAACCGCACGACGTTCGACACGACCGTCTCGGCGGCCGGCTGGTACGCCCAGGACTGGCTGCCGATGCCGTACCCGCCCAGCAGAGTGCGGATCGACGGCAACTGGCGCTACGAGCCCGAGGGCATGACCCTCGTCGGCGACCACGGCCAGAACACCCGTGGTGTGACGTACACCGTGCGGAGCCTGGACGTGCAGCCGACGGCCGAGCAGCTCGCCTCCGCACCGACCCCGCCCGAGGCACTGACCCGCGAGTACACCGACCTGCCGGACTCACTGCCGCCGGTGGTGGCCGACACCGCCCGCCAGGTCACCGCGGGGACGGCGGACCCGTACGAACAGGCGGTCGCGCTCCAGGACTACTTCGCCGTGACCGGTGGCTTCGAGTACGACACCTCGGTGCAGGTGGGCAGCGGTTCGCAGGCGATCGCCCGGTTCCTGCGGAACAAGCAGGGCTTCTGCGTCCACTTCTCCTTCGCGATGGCGGCGATGGCCCGCTCCCTGGGCATACCGGCCCGGGTCGCGGTGGGCTTCGCGCCCGGCACCCCGCAGGTGGACGGGACGGTGTCGGTGGGGCTGAAGGACGCCCATGCCTGGCCCGAGCTGTACTTCGAGGGCGTGGGCTGGACCCGCTTCGAGCCGACTCCGAACCGGGGCACCGTGCCGTCGTACACCGTGCCGGACGCGGCCGGCAGCACGCTCCCGGACCCGTCGGTGCCGTCCGAGTCGGCGAGCACCGCACCGTCGGCCGCGCCCTCGGCGAGCGAGACCTGCACGCCGGAGCAGCGGAAGCTGGACGGTTGCGCGAGCGAGTCCCCGGCAGCGGCGCTGGGCAGTGACACCGACGATCCGTGGTGGGCGGTGGCGGGCCCCTGGTGGTACGTCAAGCTCCTGGGCTGGATCCTCGCCGGACTCGCCGTCCTGGCGATCCCTCTGGCACCGATGCTGTGGCGGCTGCGGGCCCGTGCCGTGCGGCTGGGCGGGCACGGCCGCGGCGAGGCGGACGCGGCGCCGGCCACCCTGGCGGCCTGGCAGGAGCTGGCCGACTCGGCGTGGGACTTCGGGATCGCGCCGGACGAGTCGCAGACCCCGCGCAAGGCGGCCGCCCGGATCGTCCGGCTCGGACATCTCGACCCGGTGGCGGCGGCTTCGGTGCACCGGGTGGCGGACGCCGTGGAACAGGTGCTCTACGCGCCCCGGCCACGTCTCACGGCGGGTCTCGCGGACGACGTCCACCGGGTCGTGGGCGCGTTCCGGAGCACGGTCAGCAGGGGGACCAGGGTCCGCGCGGTGGTCGCCCCGCGTTCCACCGTGCGAGTGGCGTGGGCGCTGGCGGAGTGGTGGACCGGCCTCACGGCCCGTGCGGCCGCGGCCCGGCCGACGCTGCGCAAGCCGTCGGGTCAGGGGAGCTGAGGGCCCGGCCCTTCGCGGACGTGTCCGGCGGCCGGGCTTCCTTGCCGGACCAGGGCGGCGAGCCTTCTCCCAGCTGACAGCAGGGCCCCGGGTCGATGCGACCCGGGGCCCTGCTGTGCGGTCGGGTGCGGTGCGGCGCGTCCGACCGTGGCACACGCTCGTGGCGGGCAGAGGCGGCCCACGGCGGTGATGCCGTTGAACCCGCAGGCGCGGGCATACGCGGCGCGGGCATACGTGAGGGGGTGATCACCCGGGCGGGTGGTCACCCCCTCACGTACTGGTGAGAGCTGTTCGTCGAGCTAATGGCCCTGTTCGTCGCGGCGCCGCTGCCAGCGCTGCTCGATCCGGTCCATCATGGAGCGCCGCTGCCGTCCCTGGCGGGGTGCCTGTGGGCCACCGGCGGGCTGTTCACCCGGCTTGGGGGCCTTGCGCCAGCCGGTCACCGCGAGCACCGCACATCCCAGCATGACCAGGAAGCCCACCACGCTGAGCCACACCTGCTTGGCGACCATACCTGCCATGAGGAGCGCGATGCCCACGAGGAAGCCCGCGACCGCCTGGTAGACCCGCCGCCGGGTGTACGTACGCAGCCCGCTTCCCTCGAGCGCCGACGCGAACTTGGGATCTTCGGCGTACAGCGCTCGCTCCATCTGCTCGAGCATTCGCTGCTCGTGCTCCGAGAGCGGCACGGAGTCCTCCTCATCGTGCAGTCGCCGGGGCGACTAGGGGGTCCCTTCAGGATAGGCAGGGAATCGCCCCCGTGAAACCCGCCCCTCTACGCCAATTGGCCAACCGGATTCCGCCATGGCGTCCCGGCCCGCTGAAGTCTGCATTCCCCAGCAGCCGTCCCGTCATGCCGGGCGGTCTCCCTCGATCATACGGCGCAGGGCGCCCGATCGGGGGGCCTGTGGCGTACTCCATGTACACGCAAGTCCCTGATCAGCGACGCGCCCCCGGCGCCCGATCCCGGGAGGCGGCTCAGGCCTCGCCGTCCCCCCGGGTCTCACCCAGCACATGCAGCTGGGTGGCCACCGAATGGAACGCGGGCAGCTCGGCCGCCGCTTCCTCCAGCTTCAGCAGGGCTTCCAGGGCTCCGGGCTCGGTGTCCACCAGAACGCCGGGGACCAGGTCGGCGAAGACCCGTACGCCGTGCACCGCGCCGACCCGCAGGCCGGCGCCCTCGACCAGCCCGGTGAGCTGCTCGGCGGTGAAGCGGTGCGGTACGGGGTCGCCGGAGCCCCAGCGGCCGTTCGGGTCGTCGAGGGCCTGCATGGCCTCAGTGAAATGGCCCGCGAGGGCACGGGCGAGCACGGCGCCGCCCAGGCCCGCGGCGAGCAGACTGAGGACGCCCTCGGCCCGCAGCGCGGCCACCACATTGCGGACGCCCTCGACGGGGTCGTCCACGTACTCCAGGACTCCGTGGCACAGCACGACGTCGAAGCCGCCGCGTTCGACCACGTCGAACAGGCCGTGGGTGTCGCCCTGCACGCCCCGCACCCGGTCGGCGACTCCGGCCTCGGCGGCGCGGCGCTCCAGGGCGAACAGCGCGTTCGGACTGGGGTCGACGACGGTGACCCGGTGGCCGAGCCGGGCGACGGGCACCGCGAAGTTGCCGCTGCCGCCCCCGGTGTCGAGGATGTCCAGCGACTCCCGGCCGGTCGCCTTGGTCCGGCGGTCCACGGCGTCCTGGAGGACCTCCCAGACCACGGCCGTACGGAGAGAGGCGCGGGGCCGGGAGGGGTCGGAGCGTAGCGACGTCGCGTGAGGGCGGCGGGGGGAGGCGGGCGGGCGCATCGGATCCGACACGGCAGTTGACTCCTCGGCGCGGCACCGCCTCTTGCGCGGCGGAGCGAACGGGGCGCCTCCCCGCCGCGGACGCGGGTCGGGAGAGGCTTCAGGCGCTTCCCACCCTATTGCCTCTGACACCGCGGCCGGTCACCGCGGCGGTGTGCCCCGCGCACCGTCTCGCACGGTGGACCCGGGCCGCGGGGGCGGCCGGGGAGCGGAGGAGCGAGCGGCACGGCGCCCCGGGTCTCTCGGCCGGCCGGTCCGGTCCGCCCGGTCATCCCGCGTCCGGGAAGTCGCGGTCGGCGGAGCCCCGGTCCTCCGGCTGGTCCATGTCCTGACGTGGCTGGGGCAGGACCGGCTGGAGCACCAGCATGCGCTCGACGAGGCGCAGGAACATCGCCACGTCGCGTATCAGGTCGTCGGCGTCCCGACGGCTGGCCGCGCCCTGGATGCCCGCCTCGGCCCGGGCACGGCGCCGGGCTCCGGAGGCGAACAGCGCGCTCCACTCGGCGAGCTCGGGCGCGATCTCGGGGAGCACTTCCCAGGCGCTCCGGATCCGGGCCCGGCGGCGCGGCGTGGCCTCCGGGCGCCCGCGGGCGGCGAGCACGGCGGCGGCGGTGCGCAGGGCGGCGAGGTGGGCTGTCGCGTAGCGCTCGTTCGACGTCTCCAGGGCGGCGGCCTCGTCCAGTCCGGCGCGGGCCTGGGCGAGCAGGTCGAGGGCGGCGGGCGGGGCTGTCGCCCGGCGGAGCACGGGGTGCACGTCGCTCGCCGGACCGGTCAGTGAGGGGGCAGGGCCGGTCGCGCGGCGCCGACGGGCGGCTGCTGCGTGGTGGTTGGCCATGACGATCCTCCTGTCGTCTGTGTGACGGCACTGTGGCCGTATGTACCCATCGTGAGGTATGGCACTGACAATCCGTCCTGACCTGGGCTTTTGCATCAAACGAAGGTTCGGGCTAGTTTTTGAACTGACCAGTCAGTTCAAAAGTGTTCGACATGTCAGGGGGTGGGTGCGCCATGGGCGGAGTCGGAATCACCGCCGAGGGTCTCGGGGTGAGGGGCCCGCGCGGCTGGGCGTTCCGCGGCGTCGACCTCACCGCGGAACCCGGGGCGCTGATCGCCGTGGAAGGGCCCTCGGGCTCCGGCCGTACGTGTCTGCTGCTCGCCCTCACCGGGCGGATGAAGGCGACGGAGGGCACCGCGACCGTGGGGGAAGCACGGTTGCCGAAGCAGTCGGCGGCGGTACGGCGCGTCAGCGCCCTGGCCCATGTCACCGGGGTGACGGACCTCGACCCGGCCCTGACCGTCGGGGAGCACCTGCGCGAACGGGCGCTCCTGCAACGGCGGTTCGGGGGCGCGCTGCGCGGCCTGCTGCGGCCGCGTGCCGAACGGGCGGCCGAGGCGAGGCTCCGCATCGGCGCCGCGCTGACCGCCGCCGGCCTCGATCCGGAGGCGCTGCCCAAGGGCGCGCGGACCGCCGTACGCGATCTGGAGCGGCTGGAGGCGCTGCGCCTGTCGGTCGCGCTGGCACTGATCGGGCGCCCGAGCCTGCTGGGCGTCGACGACGCCGACCTGAAGCTGTCCGAGGCCGAGCGGGCCGAGGTGTGGGCACTGCTCCGGTCTCTCACGGAGACCGGGACGACGGTCGTGGCCGTGTGCGGCGAGGCACCCGAGGACACCGTGCGGGTCGCCACCAGGCAGCCCCGGGAGAGCGAACAGCCGCAGGACGACCAAGGGGAGGAGAGGGCCGATGCGCTCGCCGGGACTGGCCGCGCTTGAACTGCGCCGCTTCGGCAGGGGGAAGCTGCCGCGCGCCGCTCTGGTGGCCCTGCTGGTGCTGCCGCTGCTGTACGGCGCCCTGTACCTGTGGTCCTTCTGGGACCCCTACGGCCGTCTCGACCGCATCCCGGTGGCCCTGGTGAACGACGACAAGGGCGCGACCGCCGACGGCGTGCGGCTCCTGGCGGGCGACGACATCACCGAGGGCCTGCGGGAGAGCGACACCTTCGAGTGGCACGAGGTGAGCGCCGCCGACGCGCGCGCGGGCGTGGAGGACGGCACCTACTACCTGTCGCTGACCATGCCGGCCGACTTCAGCAGGCGCATCGCGTCCAGCTCGGGCGACTCCCCCGAGACGGGCGCGCTCCAGGTCCGTACGAACGACGCCAACAACTACATCGTCGGGCAGATCTCGCGGACGGTGTTCAGCGAGGTGCGCACGGCCGCGTCCACCAAGGCGTCGCGGTCCTTCCTGGACCGGATCTTCATCTCGTTCTCCGGCATCCACGGCGAGACGGTGAAGGCCGCGAAGGGCGCCGACGACCTCAAAGGCGGCATCGGCAAGGCGGAGAAGGGATCCAAGGACCTGGCCGACGGCCTGAAGGACGCCAAGGAGGGCAGCGGCAAGCTGTCCAGGGGACTGACGAGGCTCGACAAGGGCGCCGGCGATCTGGAGAACGGTTCACGGCGAGTCGCGGAGGGCACACAGGCTCTCGCCGACAAGGTCAACGGCGTCGCGGACAAGGTGGGGCCCTTCCTGGAGGACAACGAGAAGACCATCGGCGACACGGCCCAGCTGGTCGCCGACTCGGCCGGGACGATCCGCACCAACCTCGACACACTGGTGGAGACCGCCCCGACGGCCGCCAAGGGAGCGCACACGGCCTCCGACACGCTGAACGACGTCCACAAGGCGCGCTGCGAGGATCCCGTCCTGCCGGACGCCGCCTGCGCCGACCTGAAGAAGGCCCGGCAGGCCGCCGCCGACGTGGCGAAGGTCGCCGATGACGTCGACACGCTGGTCGCGGACCAGGACGGCGACCTGACGAAGCTCGACGGCCACCTCGGCACGCTCCAGAAGCAGGCCCAGGCGCTCGCCGACCGGGCCCCGCGCCTCTCCGAGAACCTCGACGACGCCGTGTCGAGGATCAACGAGCTGAACACGGGCGCCGGGAAGGTCGCCGCCGGCGCCAAGCGGCTGCACACGGGGCTCGGCACGGCCGAGACCGGCGCGTCGGACCTGGACGAGGGCGTCGGTGACCTGAGGACGGGCGCCGAGACCCTGAACGGCGGCATGTACAAGCTGGTCGACGGCTCCGGGAAGCTGTCGAACGGTCTGCACGACGGCGCCGAGCAGATCCCCGACTACGACGCGAAGGCCCGCGACCAGCGCACCGGGGTGATGGCGGACCCGGTCCGGCTCGTCTCCGAGGACCTGCACAAGGCTCCCAACTACGGCACCGGTTTCGCCCCGTACTTCATCCCGCTGTCCCTGTGGGTGGGCGCGATGGTCGCCTACATGGTGATCACCCCGTTGAACCGGCGCGCCCTGGCGGCGGGCGCCTCCGCCTGGCGGATCGCGCTGGCGGGCTGGCTGCCGGTGGTGGCGATCGGGGTGCTCCAGACGGTGGCCCTGATGTCCGTGCTGCACTGGGCGGTCGGCCTGGAGATGGCACGGGCGGCCGGCACGGTGGGCTTCCTGTTCCTGGTGACGGCGTGCTTCGCGGCGATCGTGCAGTGGCTGAACGCCCGCTTCGGGGCGGCGGGCCGGATCCTCGTCCTGGCCCTGCTGATGTTGCAGTTGACGTCCGCGGGCGGCACCTACCCGGTGCAGACCAGCCCGGACTTCTTCAACGCGCTGCACCCCTTCCTGCCGATGAGCCACGTCGTGGACGCTCTGCGCAGGCTGATCACCGGCGGCGGTCTGGGCCCGGTGTGGCAGGCGTGTGCCGTGCTGGCGGCCTTCACCGCGGGCGCCCTCGCGCTGACGGCCGTGTCGGCCCGCCGCCGTCAGGTGTGGACGCTCGACCGGCTGCACCCGGAGCTGACCCTGTGAGCCCTTCGGTGACACCCCGGCCCACGGCTCCTGTGAGAATCAGGACCATGGAAAGCAGCAGCGCCACGCCGGGTGTCAGCACGCGCCGCGAGGCCACCCGGCAGAAGCTCTACGAGGCCGCCGTCACGCTCATCGCCGAGCAGGGGTTCTCCGCCACCACCGTGGACGAGATCGCCGAGCGGGCCGGGGTCGCCAAAGGCACCGTCTACTACAACTTCGCGAGCAAGTCGGTCCTCTTCGAGGAGTTGCTGCGGCACGGCGTGGGACTCCTCACCGCCTCCCTCCGGGAGGCGGCCGAGCGAACCGCCGGCCAGGGCGGCACGAAGGTGGACGCCCTGGACGCGATGATCCGCGCGGGGCTCGTCTTCATCGACCGCTACCCGGCCTTCACCCAGCTGTACGTGGCGGAGCTGTGGCGCACCAACCGGGCCTGGCAGTCCACCCTCATGGTCGTGCGGCAGCAGGCGGTGGCGGTCGTCGAGGACGTGCTCCGCGAGGGCATCGCCAACGGCGAGTTCAGTGACGAGATCGACGTGCCGCTGACCGCGGCCGCGCTGGTCGGCATGGTGCTGGTGGCCGCCCTGGACTGGCAGGCCTTCCAGAAGGAGCGCTCCCTGGACGACGTCCACGCGGCGCTGTCCCGGCTGCTCCAGGGCCGGGTGAGCGGTCGCCGCTGAGGACGGGCCCGCAGACGGGACCGGAGACGCGGACGGAGACCGCGGACCGGGGCCCGACACGGGACCTGGGGACGGGGACGGAGACCGCGAACAGGGACGCGGACAAGGACGCGGACAAGGACGCGGAACGCACGAAAGCGCCGGTCCGATGTGGCCGCGTCCCCCGCGGGCCACCTCGAACCGGCGCTTCCCTGTGCTCCCCCGTTCCCCGTTCCCCCGTCGCGCCCCCGTTCGGTCGTCCCCCGGTCCCCCGCTCCCCCGGTCTCCCCGTGCCTCGCTCCCGCCGGCACCGGCCGGCGGAAGGAGCGGATCGGGGCGGCTCCGTTCCGGCGCCCCGTGTCGCCGGTGCCGGAGCCGGTCCCCTTCTCCGTGCCCCCACTCTCTCGTTCACGCAGGTCGGCCCCCATCCGCGCGCGTACTCAACTCACCCCCTAGGTACGCGTACTCAGTTCTGCGCACGCGGCCCCAGGACGCCCTGCCGCCGACTGGCTACGATCGCGTCCGTGTCCGTACTCCCCTTGGTCTTCACCAGCGGCTGGGCCAGCGGCGTCAACGCGTACGCCGTCGTGCTGCTGCTCGGCGCGTTCGGCGCGACGGGGCTGAGTGACGACGTCCCCGAGAGGCTCCAGCGGCCCGAGGTGCTCGTCGTGGCGGGTGTGCTGTTCCTGTGCGAGGCGGTCGCCGACAAGATCCCGTACGTCGACTCGGCGTGGGACGCGGTGCACACCGTGGTCCGGCCGGCAGCCGGCGCGTGGGTCGGGGCGCTGCTGGCCGGGCAGAGCGGTTCGCTCTCCGATGTGGCGGCGGGCCTGGTCGGGGGTTCGACGGCGCTGGCCAGCCACACGGTGAAGGCGGGCACGCGGATGGCGGTCAACTCCTCGCCGGAACCGTTCAGCAACATCGTCGTGAGTCTGGCCGAGGATCTCGGGGTCGCCGGGATCGTCACGTTCGCGATGTTCCACCCGGAGGCGGCGGCGATCGTCGCGGGTGTGCTGCTGGTCGCCGGACTCGTCGTGATCTTCTTCCTGGCTTCCCGGATCCGCCGGTTCCTGCGGCGCAGGGCCCAGCGACGGGAGGAGCGGCGGCTCGCGGCACGGGCCGGGCCGCCGCCCGGCTGAACCGGGCGGCGGGGACATCGGTCGGGGGCCGGACGGACCGGCGGTCACCGCTGGTCACGGCCCCGCGGCCGGATTGTCGGTGGCGGCCGATAAAGTCGCGGGCATGGCACGGATTGCGGTGATCGGCGCCGGGACGGGCGCGATGGCGGCCGCCGCCCGGCTGGCCGTCGCGGGCCACCGGGTGGCTGTGTACGAGCGGAGCGAGACGTACGGCGGAGCGGTGCGCCGCTTCGAGCGGGACGGCTTCCGCTTCGACACGGGCCCGGGGCTCCTCACCCTGCCCGCGGTCTACCGTGACCTGTTCGTCAAGACCGGCAAGGAGCCGCTCGAGGCGTGTGTCGAGCTGGTCCAGGTCGACCCGTCGGCGCGGCACGTCTTCGCGGACGGCACCGAGGTGTCGCTGCCGAACGCCTCGCGCGCGGGCGTCGTCGCGGCCCTGGAGGAGGCACTCGGGCCGGGCGCCGGGCAGCGCTGGGGCGACTTCCTGGTCCGGGCCCGCGAGGCCTGGGACCGCACCCGCCGGCCGCTCCTGGAGGAGCCCCTGTGGCCCAACTGGCCGGTGCTGGCCGAGCGCGAGCCCTATCCGGCGGTCCCGCACAAGCGTCTGCTGCGTACCCGCCGGGCCACCACCCTCGCCGAGGTCGGCGCCTGGGAGCTGCGCGACCCCCGCCTCACCGCCCTTCTGGAGAGCCACGCGCTGGCGTACGGCCTGGACCCGCGGGCCGCCCCGGCGAGCGCGGCCGTGCTGCCGTACATGGAGCACGCCTTCGGCACCTGGTACGTCCGCGGCGGCCTGCGGGAGCTGGCGCGGGCGGTGTACGAGCGGTGCCTGGCCAGGAAGGTGGAGTTCGTCTTCGGCGCCGAGGTCACCCGGGTGCTGGAGAAGGACGGCCGGGCGGCCGGGGTGGAGCTCGCGGACGGGACCGTGGCGGAAGCGGACTTCGTCGTCGCCGGTGTCGCCCCCGAGGTGCTCAGCCGCGTCGTCGGGGACACGGCGGTGCGGGGCGCGGGCGAGGTTGTGCCGCAGCGCGGGCTGCCGAGCCGTCTGACGGTGCTGCTGGCACTGCGCGGTGGGCGTCCGCAGGGGGCGGCGCACCGGACCGTGGTGCACGCGGAGGACCGCGAACAGGAGTTGGGCCTGCTGTTCGGAACACCGTCCGGGCTGGACAGCCGCCCCACGGTCACCGTCCTGCGTCCCGACGATCCGACGCTGGTCCCGGACGCCGGCCACGAGGCGGTCACGCTCACGTCGGTGGTCCCGGCCCGGCCCGACCGGGGACGGGCGGAGACGGAGGTCCTCGGCCGGCACGCCGAGCAGCTGATCACCCGCGCCGAGCGGGCCGTACCGGATCTGCGCGAGCGTCTCCTGTGGCACGAGGTCCGCACCCCGGCCGACCTCGCGGAGGCCACCGGCGCGGAGGGCGGCGCCGTCCCCGCACCGGCCCTGGCCGCCGGGCACGGCTCGCTGCTGCACCCGGCCAACAGCACCGCCCTGCCGGGCCTGTTCGCCGTCGGCGGCTGGTCGCATCCGGGCGGCGGTCTGCCGCACACCGGCATGTCGGGCACGCTGGTCGCCGGACTGATCGTGGAGGGACCGGAGTTCAGGGGCTCGCGGTGACAGCCACCGCTCAGGAGCGGTACCGCTCGTCTCAGAAGCGGTACTGCTCGTCTCAGAAGCGGTACTGCTCGTCTCAGAAGCGGTACTGCTCGTCTCAGAAGCGGTACTGCTCGTCTCAGAAGCGGTACTGCTCGTCGAACCCGTTGCCCTGGTTCTGGTCGTAGCCCTGCTGGCCGTACTGCTGCTGTTCGGGCGGCAGATCGCCGTACGGGTCGTCGGTGCTGCGCTGCTGCGGCACCCACACCCCGCCCGCCGGGGTCTCGCCGTACGAGCCGGCGCCGTACTGGTCCTGGCCGTAAGCCTGCTGACCGTACTGCTGCTGACCGCCGTAGGAGGCGTCGTAGGAGGCGCCGTCGTAGGTCTGGGTTCCGATGTACGGGTCGGAGTAGGCGGCGTACTGCTGCTGCCCGGCCATGCCGTAGCCGTACTGCTGCTGGTCGTAGCCGGAGTAGCCGTCGTAGGAGTACGCCGGGTCGGCGGCGGCCGTCGCGTACTGGTCCTGGGGCTGCTCCGCGGTGGCGTAGGGAGGGCCGGCGGCGTAGCCGGAATCGCGGTAGACGCCGTACGAACCGGTGTCGTCGGGCAGGGGCTGCGGCTCGAACACCGTGGCGGACGGGGAGCCGACGGGACGGGCCGGGGTGAACACGTCGTCGCGGTCGTGGTCGTCGGGGCCGAAGGCGCCGGTGTTCCGGTCGTACCCGGTGTCGTCGCCGTGGCCCGCCTCGGCCGCTTCGAGGTCGGTGACCTCCAGGGTCGGGTCCTGGCGGGCCGCCCTGCCGCGGCGCCCCTTGGTGCCGTCGGCGCCGGGGCGGCTGACCGCCCAGCCGGCCGCGAACCCGCGGCGGAAGGAGAGCGTGACGTAGGTCTGGCCGACCGCGAAGGCGATCGCACCGAGCGCGATGACGATCACGGACGGGATGAGCACGCCGAGGACGACGCCGAGGAAGCCGCCGAAGGCGAGCAACCGCCAGCGCAGGCGTGCCTTGTACTGCAACAGCACCTCGCCGAGCAGCCACAGCGCGACGACGCCGAACGCGATGTAGAGGACCGTCCAGCCCATGTACGCCCCTCTCCCAGTGGCCGTTACGCAGTGTGTCGTATACCCGTGCGGCCGGTCTAGGCCTGCGGTGAGTCGTGCAGGCCCAGGTTCTCGTAGATCTCCAGTGTCGCCGTGGAGTTGTTGAGCGTGATGAAGTGCAGTCCGGGCACTCCCTCGGCCAGCAGCCGGGCGCAGAACTCCGTGGCGAATTCGATACCGATGGAGCGTACAGCCGCCGGATCGTCCTTGACTGTGAGGATCCGCTCTTTCAGGGCGGGCGGGAAGGCCGCGTTGGTGAGGGACGGAACCCGTGCCAGCGTCTTCACACTGCCGATCGGCATGACCTCGGGAATGATCGGGGTCTCGCAGCCGGCGGCGGCGACCCGGTCCCGCAGTCGCAGGTAGTCCTCCGGCTGGAAGAACATCTGCGTGATCGCGTAGTCCGCGCCGGCGCGGCACTTGTCGACGAAGTGGCGGACGTCGGTGTCCCAGTCGGCGGAGCGCGGGTGCATCGCGGGGAAGGCCGCGACGCCGACGCAGAAGTCGCCGGACGTCTTGATGAGTTCGACGAGTTCGGCGGCGTAGGCGAGGCCGCGGGGGTGCGGCACCCACTCGCCCATCGGGTCGCCGGGCGGATCGCCGCGCAGGGCCAGCATGTTGCGGATCCCGGCGTCGGCGTACTGCCCGATGATGTTGCGCAGGTCCGCCACCGAGTGGTCGACCGCGGTGAGATGGGCGATGGGGGTGAGCGTGGTGGTCGAGGCGATGGCCTCGGTCGCCTTGACCGTGCCCGAGCGGGTGGAGCCGCCCGCGCCGTAGGTCACGGAGACGAAGTCGGGCGCCACGGCCTCGACCCGGCGCAACGCGTTCCAGAGGTTCCGCTCGCCCTTCGGGGTCTTCGGGGCGTAGAACTCGAACGAGTACGTCGTCTTGCCGGTCGAGAGCATGTCACGCACGGTGCGGGCGTGGTCCGACCTGGTGGATGCGGTGCCGAGGGCCATACCCGCAGGTTAGCCAGGGTGCGCCGGTCCCCCAACCAGATCACGGATTTTTGCCCGCTTTGTCTATTTCCTGTCCATCCTTTGGACAGACAGATAGGACAAACGGGTGACGCGGACAGACGGACCGGACGGGGATCGCTACCCCTGCCGCAGCCGCTTGGCGAACTCCGCCGCCGCCGCGCCCGGGTCGTCCGCCTCGGTGATCGCGCGGACGACGACGACCCGGCTCGCGCCCGCCGCCAGCACCTGGTCGAGGTTGCCGAGGTCGATGCCGCCGATGGCGAACCAGGGGCGGTCGGTGCCGAGCGAGGCGGCGTAGCGGACCAGGCCGAGGCCGGGGGCGGAGCGGCCCGGCTTGGTCGGGGTCGGCCAGCACGGCCCGGTGCAGAAGTAGTCCACGCCCTCCTGGACGGCGGCCGCGGCGGCCTCGGACTCGGAGTGCGTGGAGCGGCCGACGAGGATGCCGTCGCCGAGGATCGCGCGGGCCGCGGGGACCGGGAGGTCGCCCTGGCCCAGGTGTAGGACGGCGGGTCCCCGGGGGTGGGCCGCCCGGGCCGCGTGCGCCACGTCGGCCCGGTCGTTCACCGCGAGGGTCCTGCCGTACGCGCGGCACAGGTCGGCGAAGAGCTCCAGCAGACCCAGTTCCTCGTCCGCCTCCAGGCTCTTGTCGCGCAGCTGGACGATGTCGACGCCGTTGTCCAGCACCGCGTGCAGGAACTCCCGCAGATCGCCCTGGCGCTTGCGGGCGTCCGTGCAGAGGTAGAGCCGGGCGTCGGGGAGCTGGGCGCGGGCGTCGGTGTCCGGTGTGTCAGGCATGGGTGGGTCCCCCGCTGTCGATGGCGTACGGGCCGCGGGCCGGCGGCCGGCCGTAGTGAACCACGGCCGTGGCCCGCGCGGACCACGGCCCGTACGCCGGACGGTGTTCGGTTCAGCCGGCCCGCATCAGACGGCGAGCGCCTGGGCCCGGCGCTTCACCTCCGTGCCGCGGTTCTCGCTGAGCGCCTGCGCGGGGGTGCCGGGCAGGCTGTCATCGGGGGTGAAGAGCCACTCGAGCATCTCCTCGTCCGTGAAGCCGTCGTCCCGCAGGAGCGTCAGGGTTCCGGCCAGGCCCTTGACGACCTTCCGCTCGACCCCGTCGATGAAGGCGGCGGGGACGTGCAGGGCGCGGTTCTCACCACGGCGTACGGCGATGAGCTGGCCCTCCTTGACCAGCTGCCGCACACGCGTCACCTCGATGCCGAGGATCTCGGCGATGTCGGGGACGGTGAGCCAGGCGGGGACGAGAGCATCGATCTTTGCGTCAATCTCGGTCACAGGACAAGCCTGCCATCCCGCACTGACAGTCGGAAGCCAGGACCGTCCGACCTGGTGGTCCGCACTACGCCGTGGCCGTCTTCAGGGGCCTCGCCGGGTCGGTCAGCGCCACCGGGTCCATGGGCGTGCCCGCCTCGATCAGCCGCCGCCCCTGCGCCAGGTCCCGGGGCCGCCCCACCGCCAGCAGGGCGACCAGCCGGCCCGCGCGCAGCCAGCACACCGTCCAGGCCGGTCCGGACGGCTCGCCGCGCCACAGGGTGGTGTCGGCGGAGGCGTGGTGGCCGACGTACTGGACGAAGCGGCCGAACTGCTCGGACCAGAAGTACGGGACGGGGTCGTAGACCGCGGGGGTCTCGCCGGTGGCCTCGCCGATGATGCCGGCGGCCACCGTGCGCGGGCCCTGGAGGGCGTTGTCCCAGTGGTGGACCAGCAGGCGCTCGCGGTATCTGCGCGAGGGGAAGGAGGCGCAGTCGCCTACCGCGTAGACGTCCGGCGCGGAGGTGCGCAGACGGTCGTCGGCGACCACCTCGCCGTGGGTGCCGAGGGTGATGCCGGAGCCGGTGAGCCAGCCCGTGGCGGGCCGGGCGCCGATGCCCACGACCACCGCGTCCGCGGGCAGCCGCGAGCCGTCGTCGAGGAGCACGGCCGAGGGCTCGACGCGCTCCACGCGCGCGTGGGTGCGCAGGACGGCACCGGCGTCGGCGTACCAGGCGGCCATCGGGGCGGCCACCTCGGCGGGCAGCGCGCCGGCGAGCGGCCGGTCCGCGGCCTCGACGACCGTCACCGCGCAGCCGGCCTCGCGGGCCGCCGTGGCGAACTCGGCGCCGATCCAGCCCGCGCCGACGACCACGATGTCGTGCTGCCGGGCCAGCACCGGGCGCAGCCGTTCGGCGTCGTCCAGGGTGCGCAGCAGATGCACGCCGGGCACGCCCTCCGTGCCCGGCAGCCGGATCGGTTCGGCGCCGGTCGCCAGGACCAGGACGTCGTACGGCACCGGCCCCTCGGCGGTGTCCAGCTCGTGCTCCCCGGGGCGCACGCCGAGGACCTCGCGGCCGAGCCGCAGTTCGATGGAGAGGGCCTCGAAGTCCACGTCGAAGGCGGAGCCCTCGGCCGTGCCGAGCAGCACGGCCTTCGACAGCGGCGGCCGGTCGTACGGCTGGTGCGGCTCCGCGCCGATCAGCGTCACGGTGCCGGTGAAGCCCTGTTCCCGCAGGGCCACCGCGGTCTGCACCCCGGCCATGCCCGCGCCCACCACGACGACACGCCGTGGCGTGGAGTCTCCCCGTTCCCGCGTCCGCTCGCTCACCTGATCACCATAGTCACCTGACCATCAGTCAGTCAGCCGTCCGCTCGGTGACCTGCTCGACGACGCTCGTCCCACTGCCCGGCTGCGACTCCCACGCCCAGCGCTCCTCCAGCCGCACGCGACCGTCGGGCAGGTCGACGACCGTCGACACGCAGTGCCCCGAGGACGTCGTCCCGTCGTGCTTGAGCTGTACGTACCGGAAGTCCAGCCGGTCGCCCTGCCGCGTCCCCACCAGATGCCCGCGGACGACGTCGCCGCCCGCGTACTCGGCCCAGATCTCGCCGTCCTTCTCGTGATACGCGAACCGGGTGCGCGTCCCCACCTGACCGGGTGCCTGGTCGGCGACCGGGGCGAGGACGAGTCCGTCGAGCGAACGGGCCACGGGCGGAGGCTCCCTTACTGAGAGGTGCGGCATCGGGCTAGGGTGGCCAACGTAGAGCACTCGCGGGAGCCCGGACGCACCGGGCTGAGAGGGAGGCTGGCGGCCTCCGACCGTACGAACCTGATCCGGGTCATGCCGGCGAAGGGAGGAGCTGGACAGCCATGTCGCGTACGTCGGATCTGCCCGACACCTTCGACGTCCTGGTCGTCGGGGGCGGGATCATCGGCCTGGTCACGGCCTGGCGGGCCGCTCAACACGGGTTCGCCACCGCCGTCGTCGACCCCGGACCGGGCGGCGGGGCCGCCCAGGTGGCCGCCGGGATGCTGGCCGCCGTCACCGAGCTGCACTACGGCGAGCAGACCCTGCTCGGCCTGAATCTGGAGTCGGCCCGCCGCTACCCGGACTTCGTGGCCGAGCTCACCGACCTCACCGGCCAGGACCTCGGTTACCGCCGCAGCGGCACGCTCGCGGTCGCCCTGGACGCCGACGACCGGGCCCATCTGCGTGAACTGCACGCCTTGCAGCGGCAGTCGGGCCTGGACTCCGAGTGGCTGTCCGGACGGGAGTGCCGGCGCCTGGAGCCGATGCTCGCGCCGGGCGTGCGCGGGGGGCTCAGAGTCGACGGGGACCACCAGATCGACCCGCGCCGCCTGGCCGCCGCGCTGGTCACCGCGTGCGAGCGGACCGGGGTGGTGTTCCACCGCTCGTGGGCGGAGCGCCTGTCGGTCGTACGGGAGCGGGCGGCCGGTGTCGTCACGCGGGAGGGGGCCGCCCTGGGCGCCGGGCAGGTGGTGCTCGCCGCGGGCAGCCTCAGCGGGCGGCTGGCGGGCGTCCCGGAGGACGTGCTGCCGCCGGTGCGGCCCGTGAAGGGGCAGGTGCTGCGGCTGACCGTGCCCGCCCGGTACGCGCCGTTCCTGAGCCGGACCGTGCGGGCCGTGGTCCGCGGCAGCCAGGTGTACCTGGTGCCGCGCGTGAACGGCGAGCTGGTCGTCGGCGCGACCAGCGAGGAGCTGGGCTGGGACACCACGGTGACCGCGGGCGGGGTGTACGAGCTGCTGCGGGACGCCCACGAACTGGTCCCCGGGATCACCGAGCTGCCGCTCACCGAGACGCGGGCCGGGCTGCGTCCGGCCTCCCCCGACAACGCGCCGCTGCTCGGCCCGGCCGGACTGGACGGTCTGCTGCTGGCCACCGGCCACTACCGCAACGGCGTGCTGCTCACCCCGGTCACCGGCGACGCGCTCGCGCACGCCCTGGTCACGGGGGAACTCCCGGAGGAGGCCCGCCCCTTCACCCCGAGGCGCTTCGGCGCCGCCCGTACGGAGCAGCCGGTATGAACGTCCTGGTCAACGGCGAGCGGCGGGAGGTCGAGCCCGGCACCGCGCTCGACACGCTCGTCCGCTCCCTCACGGCGGCGCCCTCCGGGGTGGCCGCCGCCCTCAACGAAACCGTCGTCCCGCGCGCGCGGTGGTCCTCGACGCCCCTCTGCGAGGGGGACCGTGTCGAGGTCCTCACCGCCGTCCAAGGAGGCTGAACCATGGCCGACGATCCGCTTGTCATCGCCGGTACGTCCCTCACGTCCCGCCTGATCATGGGCACGGGCGGGGCGCCCAGCCTGGAGGTGTTGGAGCGGGCGCTGGCCGCCTCCGGCACGGAACTGACGACGGTCGCGATGCGGCGGGTCGATCCCCGCGTGCACGGTTCGGTGCTGTCGGTGCTGGAGAAGCTCGGGATCCGGGTGCTGCCGAACACCGCCGGGTGCTTCACCGCCGGGGAGGCCGTCCTCACCGCCCGTCTCGCGCGCGAGGCGCTCGGCACGGACCTGGTCAAGCTGGAGGTCATCGCCGACGAGCGGACCCTCCTGCCGGATCCGATCGAGCTGCTGGACGCCGCGGAGACGCTGGTGGACGACGGCTTCACCGTGCTGCCGTACACGAACGACGACCCCGTGCTCGCGCGGAAGCTGGAGGACGTGGGCTGCGCGGCGATCATGCCGCTGGGCTCGCCGATCGGGTCGGGGCTGGGCATTCGCAACCCGCACAACTTCCAGCTGATCGTCGAGCACGCGCGCGTGCCGGTGATCCTGGACGCGGGGGCCGGCACGGCGTCGGACGCGGCGCTGGCGATGGAGCTGGGGTGTGCCGGGGTGATGCTGGCGTCCGCCGTGACCCGGGCGCAGGACCCGGAGCGGATGGCCGCGGCCATGCGGCACGCGGTGGAGGCGGGGCGGCTGGCCCGGCTGGCGGGCCGGATCCCGCGGCGGCACTTCGCCGAGGCGTCGTCCCCCGCCGAGGGGCTGGCCGCGCTGGACCCGGAGCGCCCCGCGTTCTGAGACGAGGCGGGTCCGCCGCCGGGGCTGGTCCATCGCCGGGGCCGGTCCGCCGTAGGGGCGGGTCCGCCGTAGGGGCGGGTCCGCCTTGTGGGTTCCGTCACAGGACCGCTTCAGTCCCGCCCCGATCCTGGCCGAACCGGGGGCCGTGTCGGTGGCGGCTCGTACACTCACCTGCGTGGACACGACCCTTCAGGACCCTCTCGTCGGGCAGGTGCTCGACGGCCGCTATCGCGTCGAGGCGCGGATCGCCGTCGGCGGGATGGCCACGGTCTACCGGGCCCTGGACACCCGCCTGGACCGCGTGCTCGCGCTCAAGGTGATGCACCCGGCGCTCGCGGTGGACGGGTCGTTCGTCGAGCGCTTCATCCGGGAGGCGAAGTCCGTCGCCCGCCTCGCGCACCCGAACGTCGTGCAGGTCTTCGACCAGGGCACCGACGGGTCGTACGTCTACCTCGCCATGGAGTACGTCGCCGGCTGCACCCTGCGCGACGTGCTGCGTGACCGCGGCGCGCTCCAGCCGAGGGCCGCGCTGGACATCCTGGAGCCGGTGCTGGCCGCGCTCGGCGCCGCGCACCGCGCCGGGTTCGTCCACCGGGACATGAAGCCGGAGAACGTGCTGATAGGGGACGACGGCCGGGTCAAGGTCGCCGACTTCGGGCTCGTACGGTCCGTGGACACGGTCACCAACACCTCCGGGACCGTCCTGGGCACGGTGTCGTACCTCGCGCCCGAGCAGATCGAGAGCGGCACCGCCGATCCCCGCGTCGACGTGTACGCGTGCGGTGTCGTCCTGTACGAGATGCTGACCGGTGAGAAGCCGCACGACGGCGACTCGCCGGCGGTCGTGCTCTACAAGCACCTCCACGAGGACGTCCCGCCGCCCTCGGCGATCGTCCCGGGCATGCCGTACGAGCTGGACGAACTGGTCGCCTCCGCGACCGCCCGCAACCCCGCGATCCGGCCCTACGACGCGGTGGCCCTGCTCGCCCAGGCACGGGAGGCCCGCGCCCGGTTGAGCCTGGACCAGCTGGACGCGGTGCCGCCGCAGGCGGTCTCCACGACGCACGACAACGCCGACGACCGCACGAGCGTGATCCCGCGCTCGCTCACGGTGCCGCGGTCGCTGCCGGCTGACCGCGCCGGGGCCGACGGGGCCGGGGTCGACCGCACCAGCCGTCTGGAGTCCGGCCCGCCGCTGCCCCCGCGCAGCCGCACCCGCCCGCCACGCCGGCTGGTCACGATCGTGGCCGCCGTACTGCTGGTCCTCGGGGTCGGCGCCGGCGTCTGGTACATCAACTCCGGCCAGTTCACCAAGGTCCCGCTGCTGATCGAGAAGACCGAGGCCCAGGCCAAGGACCGACTGGAGGCGGCCGGACTGGAGGTGGGCACCGTCGACCGCGCCTACAGCGACACGGTGAAGCGGGGCGCCGTCATCACCACCGACCCGGAACCGGGCACCCGGATCCGGGACAACGACTCGGTGCGCCTGGTCGTCTCCGACGGCCCGGAGACCGTGAAGGTGCCCGATGTGCAGGGCTACCGGCTGGACCGGGCCAGGACCGTGCTGAAGCAGGACGGGTTGCAGCCGGGCATGGTCACCCGGGAGTTCAGCGACGACGTGGGCAAGGGCTTCGTGATCTCCACCGATCCGGCGCGCGGCACCGAGCGGCGCGCGGGTTCGGCGATCGCGCTGACCGTCAGCAAGGGCAGCCCGATCGACGTCCCGGACGTCACCGGCGAGTCCCTGGACGAGGCGAAGGCCGACCTGGAGGAGGCGGGCCTGAAGGTGGAGGTCGCCTCCCAGGAGGTCACCTCCGCCGAGTTCGACAAGGGTCAGGTCGCCCGGCAGACCCCGCGCGACGGCAGCACCGCCGCCGAGGGCGACACCGTGACGCTCACGCTGTCCAAGGGCCCGGAGATGATCGAGGTCCCGGACGTGGTCGGCGACAGCGTCGACGACGCGACGGCCGCGTTGGAGGCCGCCGGGTTCCGGGTCGACGAGGACCGCGGGCTGCTGGGACTGTTCGGCGACACCGTCGAGAGCCAGTCCGTGCAGGGCGGACAGACCGCGCCCAAGGGATCGACGGTCACGATCACGATCCGCTGACGGCGGTGACGGCGATGGTGACGCTCACCACCGGATCCCCGGCCGGACGGGCCTGTTCCGCATGACACCCTTGACGGGTGAAGAGTCAACAGTCCGGCACCATCCCCGAGATCCCGGGAGCCCCCGAGACCCCCGGCCCGGTGCGCAACCCCGTCGGCAGCCATGTCCCCGTGGCCGGCGGTCTGCACTCCGTGGGGCTGACGTACGCCCATGACCTGAAGGCCGAGGCCGTGCAGGTCTTCGTCGCCAACCCGCGCGGCTGGGCCACGCCCGCCGGGAACCCCCGGCAGGACGAGGAGTTCCGCGCGGTGTGCGCGGCCGAGTCGATCCCGGCGTACGTCCATGCCCCGTACCTGATCAACTTCGGTTCGCACACCGAGGCGACGGTGGAGAGGTCGGTCGAGTCGCTCAGGCATTCACTGCGGCGCGGGCGGGAGATCGGGGCGCTGGGCGTGGTCGTGCACACCGGCAGTGCGACGGGCGGGCGGGACCGGTCGGTGGCGCTCAAGCAGGTGCGGGAGCACCTGTTGCCGCTGCTCGACGAGCTGACCCACGAGGAGGACCCGTACCTGCTGCTGGAGTCGACCGCCGGGCAGGGCGCCTCGCTGTGCTCACGGACCTGGGACTTCGGGCCGTACTTCGAGGCGCTGGACGCCCATCCGAAGCTGGGCGTGTGCCTGGACACCTGCCACGTCTACGCGGCCGGCCACGACCTGACCGGACCGGCCGGCATGCACCGGACGCTGGACCTGCTGGTGGAGACGGTCGGCGAGGGCCGGCTGAAGCTGATCCACGCCAACGACTCCAAGGACGTGGTCGGCGCGCACAAGGACCGGCACGAGAACATCGGCTCAGGTCACATCGGTGAGGACCCGTTCCGCGCGCTGATGACGCATCCCGCCACCGAGGGCGTACCGCTGGTCATCGAGACGCCCGGCGGCAAGGAGGGGCACGCGGCGGACGTGGAGCGGCTGAAGAAGCTGCGGGACGCGTAGCGCCGGGCGCCGGCGGATCCGCCTGACGTGCCGAGGGCGCGGGCTCTCAGAGCTCGGGGCCCTCCCCCGGGCCTTCCTGGTAGGAGTAGCGCTGCTCCCGCCACGGGTCGCCGATGTTGTGGTAGCCGCGCTCCTCCCAGAAGCCCCGGCGGTCGGCGGTCATGTACTCGACGCCCCGCACCCACTTGGGGCCCTTCCAGGCGTACAGATGGGGGACGACGAGGCGGAGCGGGAAGCCGTGTTCGGCCGTCAGCAGTTCGCCGTCCTTGTGCGTGGCGAAGATCGTGCGCTCGGACGCGAAGTCGGCGAGCCGCAGGTTGGAGCTGAAGCCGTACTCCGCCCACACCATCACATGGGTGACGGCCGGCGCGGGCGGGGCGATCTCCAGGATCGACCGGGCGGGAATACCGCCCCACTCGGCGCCGAGCATGCTGAACTTCGTGACGCAGTGCAGGTCACCCACGACGCTGGTGTACGGCAGGGCCGTGAACTCCTCGTGGTTCCAGCAGTGCTTCTCGCCGTCCGCGGTGGCACCGAAGACCCGGAACTCCCAGCGCTCGGGCCGGAACCTGGGGACGGGGCCGTAGTGCGTGACCGGCCAGCCGCGCTGCACCCGCTGCCCCGGCGGAAGCGCGGAGTGCGCGGCTGCTGAAGAATCGCGTTCTCCCGACTCGCGTTCCACCGGCTGACCCATGACTCCATCCTGACAGACCCGGGCCAGTGCACATGACCAGCCCGCACCCAATTCGGGCAATGCGAACTAAGCATGCCCTTACTTACTAAGTGAAGACTTACTGGACGATCTTCGTCGGCCGGTGCAATCATGCGGCGCAACCAGCCAGTTCCCCCCGCCTGGAAGGAGCCTCTGCGATGCAGGGCGACCCCGAGGTCATCGAATTCCTCAATGAGCAGCTCACCGCCGAGCTCACCGCGATCAACCAGTACTTCCTGCACGCGAAGATGCAGGAGAACTTCGGCTGGACGAAACTCGCGAAATACACGCGGCACGAGTCGTTCGACGAGATGAAGCACGCGGAAGTGCTCACCGACCGGATCCTCTTCCTGGACGGGCTGCCGAACTACCAGCGCCTCTTCCATGTGCGCGTGGGACAGACGGTCCGGGAGATGTTCGAGGCCGACCGGCAGATCGAGGTCGAGGCGATCGACCGGCTCAAGCGCGGCATCCTGGTGATGCGGGAGAAGGGCGACATCACGTCCGCGAACATCTTCGAGTCGATCCTGGAGGACGAGGAGCACCACATCGACTACCTCGACACCCAGCTGGAACTCCTGGAGAAGCTCGGCGACGCGCTGTACATCGCCCAGCTGATCGAGCAGCCGGAGGGCTAGGCGGCTTCCTCGAGGTCCGACAGCACGGACGTCTCCTGGCCGACGAGGTCGCGGCTCGGGCACGCGCCCCTGCCCAGGATCGCCTGGATGCGCCGTACGCAGGACCCGCAGTCCGTGCCCGCCTTGCAGGCCGAGGCGATCTGGCGGGGAGTACAGGCACCGTTGTCCGCGTGGTGCTTGACCTGCGCCTCGGTCACACCGAAGCAGTTGCAGACGTACACGCGGTTCACCTCCCGGCAGGCTTCGTGGTCGCGCCATCCCGACCCTGGCCGGTGAGGCTAACCTAACCTTACCCGTCGTACAAGAGCCGCAAAAGTGGAGTGGGGCGTGGATCGTATGTGATCCACGCCCCACTTCATGCTCCGGTAACAGGCGGACCGGTCACCTGTCCGCTACTGGTCGCGGTACATCTCGGCGACGAGGAACGCCAGGTCGAGTGACTGGCTGCGGTTCAGACGCGGGTCGCAGGCCGTCTCGTAGCGCTGGTGCAGGTCGTCGACGAAGATCTCGTCGCCGCCGCCGACGCACTCGGTGACGTCGTCGCCGGTGAGTTCCACGTGGATGCCGCCGGGGTGGGTGCCGAGAGCCTTGTGGACCTCGAAGAAGCCCTTCACCTCGTCGAGCACGTCGTCGAAGCGGCGGGTCTTGTGACCGGAGGCCGCCTCGTAGGTGTTGCCGTGCATCGGGTCGGTGATCCAGGCGACGGTCGCGCCGGAGGCGGTGACCTTCTCGACCAGCTCGGGCAGCTTGTCGCGGACCTTGTCGGCACCCATGCGGACGATGAACGTCAGCCGGCCCGGCTCGCGGTCCGGGTCGAGGCGCTCGACGTACTGCAGCGCCTCCTGGGCCGTGGTGGTCGGGCCGAGCTTGATGCCGATCGGGTTGCGGATCCGCGAGGCGAACTCGATGTGCGCGTGGTCCAGCTGCCGGGTGCGCTCACCGATCCACACCATGTGCGCCGACACGTCGTACAGCTGACCGGTGCGGGAGTCGACCCGGGTCAGGGCGGCCTCGTAGTCGAGCAGCAGCGCCTCGTGCGAGGAGTAGAACTCGACGGTCTTGAACTCCTCCGGGTCGGCCCCGCAGGCGTGCATGAAGTTGAGTGCCTGGTCGATCTCGCGGGCGAGCTGCTCGTAGCGCTGGCCGGACGGGGACGACTTCACGAAGTCCTGGTTCCAGGCGTGCACCTGGCGCAGGTCGGCGTAGCCGCCGGTGGTGAAGGCGCGGACCAGGTTGAGCGTGGAGGCGGAGGCGTTGTACATCCGCTTCAGGCGCTCGGGGTCCGGGATCCGGGCTGCCTCGTCGAAGTCGAAGCCGTTGACCGAGTCACCGCGGTACGTCGGCAGGGTCACGCCGTCGCGGGTCTCGGTGCTCTTGGAGCGCGGCTTGGAGTACTGGCCGGCGATCCGGCCCACCTTCACCACGGGCACGGACGCGGCGTACGTCAGCACGGCGCCCATCTGGAGCAGCGTCTTGAGCTTGTTGCGGATCTGGTCGGCGGACACCCCGTCGAAGGCTTCGGCGCAGTCGCCGCCCTGGAGCAGGAACGCCTGTCCCTTGGCGACGGCAGCCATCCGGGCGCGCAGCTGATCGCACTCGCCCGCGAAGACGAGCGGCGGATACGACTCGAGGTCCGCGATCACTGCGCGCAGAGCCTCGGGGTCGGGGTACTCGGGCTGCTGCGCCGCGGGCAGGTTTCGCCAGGTGTTGCCAGCGCTCGCGCTGGTCTTCGCGTTCACGGTCACGTCCCCAACATTACGGGGTCGTGTCGCGCGTTCCGCCATCTGCTCATCAAGTGAGACGCGTTCCGCTCGCGCGTCGTCACCGTGCGCGACCCCCGGCGGGCGTGGCCCTGGTGTAGGGTTCGCCGCATGTTCGCGCACTCGACCAGGAACTGGTGGTGGACCGCTCATCCGGCGGCCCACTGACTGCGCGTACGCAAGACTTCGCGAAGGCCGCCCGAGGGGCGGCCTTCGGTGTGTCCGGGGTCGTTCCTCTCTTATCGAGAAGGAAACGGACCATGCTTCTGCCCGACCTGCCGGCCGACCCCCGCCCGTTCGCCCTGCTCCGCCGGCGTGCCCCCGGCCACGACGAGGACACGGTCGAGCTGCTGATCGGCCCGGTCGCCACCTTCGACCGCCTGGCCGACCTGCCGGACGAGGGCCTCGCGCTCGTCCCCTTCCGACAGATCCGCGAACGCGGTTTCGACGTCCGGGACGACGGCACTCCCCTCGCGGTGCTGACGCCCGAGGAGACGTACCGGATCCCGCTCGCCGAGGCACTGGAACAGCTCCCCGCGCACGACGTCCGTGTCCGGGACGGCGGCTTCGACGTGGCCGACGAGGAGTACGCGCGGATCGTCGGGCGGGTGCTGCGGGAGGAGATCGGCGCGGGTGAGGGCGCGAACTTCGTGATCCGGCGCACGTACGAGGGCGCGATTCCCGGGTTCTCCCGGGCCGACGCGCTCGCCCTGTTCCGCCGGCTGCTGGTGGGCGAGCGGGGCGCGTACTGGACGTTCGTCGTGCACACCGGGGACAGGACACTCGTCGGCGCCAGTCCCGAGGTGCACGTGCGGATGTCCGGCGGCACGGTCGTCATGAACCCGATCAGCGGGACGTACCGCTATCCCGCCGGGGGCCCGACGCCCGAGCACCTGCTGGACTTCCTCGCCGACGGCAAGGAGATCGAGGAGCTGTCGATGGTCGTCGACGAGGAACTGAAGATGATGTGCACTGTCGGTGACATGGGCGGGGTGGTGATCGGGCCCCGGCTGAAGGAGATGGCGCACCTCGCGCACACCGAGTACGAACTGCGCGGGAAGTCCTCGCTCGACGTGCGGGAGGTGCTGAAGGAGACCATGTTCGCGGCGACCGTCACCGGTTCGCCGGTGCAGAACGCCTGCCGGGTCATCGAGCGGCACGAGGTCGGCGGGCGCGGCTACTACGCCGGGGCGCTGGCCCTGCTGGGCCGGGACTCCGGGGGCGCCCAGACACTGGACTCCCCCATCCTCATCCGCACCGCCGACATCGACGCCGGCGGACGACTGCGGGTGCCGGTCGGCGCCACGCTGGTGCGCGGCTCGGACCCGGCGGGCGAGGTGGCGGAGACCCACGCGAAGGCGGCGGGGGTGCTGGCGGCGCTGGGCGTCGGCCCGGCCCGGCCGCGCGCCGGGCACGGGCACCCCCGGCTGGCCGACGACCCCCGGGTGCGGGCGGCACTCGACGGGCGCCGGGCCTCGCTGGCCCCCTTCTGGCTGCGGATGCAGGAGCGCTCCGCGGAGCTGACCGGACACGCGCTGGTCGTCGACGGGGAGGACACCTTCACGGCGATGCTCGCGCACGTGCTGCGGTCCAGCGGCCTGGAGGTGTCCGTCCGGCGTTACGACGAGCCGGGGCTGCGGGAGCGGGTGCTCGCGCACGAGGGGCCCGTCGTGCTGGGGCCCGGACCGGGCGACCCGTGCGACACCGGCGACGCCAAGATGCGGTTCCTGCGCGGCCTGACCGCCGAGGTGGTCCGGGAGGGACGGCACGGCGTGCTCGGCGTCTGCCTCGGGCACGAGTTGCTCGCCGCCGAGCTGGGCCTGGAGATCGTCCGCAAGGAGGTTCCCCACCAGGGCGCGCAGACGGAGATCGGGCTGTTCGGGCGGCGGGAGACCGTCGGCTTCTACAACAGCTTCGTGGCGCGCTGCGACGACCGGACCGCGACGGAGCTGGCCGCGCACGGCGTGGAGGTCAGCCGGAGTCCCTCGTACGAGGTTCACGCGCTGCGCGGCCCCGGCTTCGCGTCGATCCAGTTCCATCCGGAGTCGGTGCTCACCCTGAACGGCGCGGCGACCGTGCGGGAGCTGATGGGCGGGCTCCGCGGCAGCGGCGCGCTCTCGCGGCGGCGGCCGGCCGTGTAGGCGAGGACGCCACCCGCGCGACCTGCGGGCCATGGGCCGAGCACGCCGTGTGCACGGCCCATGGCCCGGCCGAGCCGGTCAGGTCCGGTCGTCCGGTCTCCGGTCCGGTCCGGCGGCTCAGCCGAAGAACACCCCGGCCTCCTCGTACAGCTTCGGATCGACCGTCTTCAGCCGGGCCGTGGCCTCCGCGATCGGGACGCGCACGATGTCCGTGCCGCGCAGGGCGACCATCCTGCCGAAGTCGCCGTCCCGCACGGCGTCGATGGCGTGCAGGCCGAAGCGGGTGGCGAGCCAGCGGTCGAAGGCGCTCGGGGTGCCGCCGCGCTGGACATGTCCAAGGACCGTGGTACGGGCCTCCTTGCCGGTGCGGCGCTCGATCTCCTTGGCCAGCCACTCGCCGACGCCGGACAGCCGGACATGCCCGAAGGAGTCCAGCGACCCGTCCTTGAGGACCATGTCACCGTCCTTGGGCATCGCGCCCTCGGCGACGACCACGATGGGGGCGTACGACGCCCTGAAGCGTGAGGTCACCCAGGCGCAGACCTGGTCGACGTCGAAGCGCTGCTCCGGGATGAGGATGACGTTCGCGCCGCCGGCCAGGCCCGAGTGGAGGGCGATCCAGCCCGCGTGCCGGCCCATCACCTCGCACACCAGGACGCGCATGTGCGACTCGGCGGTGGTGTGCAGCCGGTCGATGGCCTCCGTCGCGATGCCGACGGCGGTGTCGAAGCCGAAGGTGTAGTCGGTGGCGGACAGATCGTTGTCTATCGTCTTGGGCACGCCGACACAGGGCACGCCGTACTCGTCGGACAGTCGGGCGGCGACACCGAGGGTGTCCTCGCCGCCGATCACGATGAGCGCCTCGACCTCCTGCTCGGCGAGGTTGTCCTTGATCCGGCGGATGCCGTCCTGCTGCTTGAGCGGATTGGTGCGCGAGGAGCCGAGGATGGTGCCGCCGCGCGGCAGGATGCCGCGCACCGCGGGGATGTCGAGGCGCACGGTGTCGTTCTCGAGGGGGCCTCGCCAGCCGTCCCGGAAGCCGACGAAGCCGTAGCCGTACTCCTGCACGCCCTTGCGGACGATGCCCCGGATGACGGCGTTGAGCCCGGGGCAGTCGCCGCCTCCGGTCAGTACTCCGACCCGCATGGAATTGTCCCTTCGCCAGGGTTGCCTGCTGCGGGTCACGCTAATGGTGACGCAGGTCACTCAGACATGGCTGGGACGGTCAATTCCGTTGGAACGTCGGGTGGTTGTGTCACTCGTCGTCGAGTCCGCGTTCTATCGCGTACCGCACGAGCTCCACCCGGTTGTGCAGCTGGAGCTTGCCGAGGGTGTTCTGCACGTGGTTCTGGACCGTGCGGTGGGAGATGACCAGGCGTTCGGCGATCTGCTTGTAGCTCAGGCCCTTGGCGACCAGCCGCAGCACCTCGGTCTCGCGCTCGGTGAGCTGCGGGGCCTTGGGCCGGTCGGTGTCCGTGGTGGCGGGAGCGGGCTCGGAGGCCAGGCGCCGGTACTCGCCGAGGACCAGTCCGGCCAGGCCCGGGGTGAAGACCGGGTCGCCGACGGCCGTGCGGCGGACCGCGTCGAGCAGTTCCTCCGTGGACGCCGACTTCAGCAGGTAGCCGGTCGCGCCCGACTTCACGGCCTCCAGCACGTCGGCGTGCTCGCCACTCGCGGACAGCACCAGGACCCGCAGCGCGGGGTTGGCGGCGACGAGTTCCTTGCACACCTGGACGCCGGGCTTGGCGGGCAGGTTCAGGTCGAGCACCAGCACGTCGGGCGCCGCGGCCTTGGCGCGGCGCACCGCCTGCTCGCCGTCGCCCGCGGTGGCGACCACGTCGAAGCCCGCCTGGTCCAGGTCGCGGGCGACGGCGTCGCGCCACATGGGGTGGTCGTCGACCACCATGACCCTGATCGGGCCCGGCCGGTCCTCGTTGCTGTCCGTCATCGCTGTTCCGCCTTCCCCCGTGAAGACCGCGTCTCCTTCGGTACCTTCAGTTCCACCTCGGTGCCCTGGCCGGGCACCGAGATCAGTTCGGCGCTGCCGCCGAGTTCGCGCAGCCGGCCCCGGATCGACAGGGCCACGCCGAGCCGGCCCTCGCCCTCGGCCTGGGCGAGCCGGCCCTCGGGGATGCCGGGGCCGTCGTCCCGCACGGTCACGATCACCTCGTCGGGCTCGTCCTCGACGAGGATCCAGGCGCGCGCCTGCTCGCCCGCGTGTTTGCGTACGTTGTCCAGGGCGGCGCCGACCGCGGCGGCCAGCTCGCGTGCCGCGTCCGGGGGCAGCGGCACGGGGGCGCCGGGCTCGGCGAGGCTGACCTTCGCGGCGGCGTACCGGGCGAGCAGGGACCGCAGGTCGACCGGTCCGTCGTCGTCGGGTTCCTCGACCGTGCGGACGACGGCTCCCTCGGCCTCGTCCTCCGACACCCGGGAAGGGGGAACCAGCCCACCGGAGACCAGGGTGCGCAGGGCGACCTCCTGCTCACCGGCCATCCGGCCCAGCTCGGCCGCCTCGCCGCCGATGACGGCGCCGCGCCGCTGCACCATCGCCAGCACCTGGAGCACGCTGTCGTGGATGTCCCGGGCCAGCCGCTCCCGTTCCCGCGTCGCGGCCTCGATCTCCAGGGCGCGGGCGAGGGTGCGCTCGGAGGCGCGGGCGACCTCGACGACGTATCCGATGGCGATGGAGGCGACCCAGACGAGGATCACGTTGTGCACGGTGTCGCGGACGGGGGCACCGCGCTCGATCAGGTTGGCGACGGCGACCGCGGTGGAGGCGACAGCCGCCCAGCGCCAGCCGCCCTTGACGGCGAAGGCCAGCACGGCACCCGCGGTCCATATCGACGGCAGGGTGGGGCCGCCCTGCTCGATCCGCGCCGGGGCGTCGGCGAGCGGGGTGAGCAGGATGCCGGTGAGCGCCACGGTGAGGTCGGCGGCGAGGAACCGCTTGGTGCAGGCCTGCGCGTTCGCGACCCGGGGCAGGGTGGCCAGGGTCCAGCCGCACAGCACCACGTAGTACGCGACGGCCACCCCGGGACGGACGAACTCGCCGTAGGCGGTGGCGAACAGGCCGACCGCGTACAGCATGGTGAGCACCCGGTACGCGCTGAGCGCACGCCACAGCGGCGCCTCGACCGACATCCTCATGACCCGCTCACGCTCGGCCAACTCCCCCACCCCCCGGTCCGCCCCCACCCTAGGGCTCGGACCGCTCCGCCTGTGTCTTCTCCGCCTGCGCCTTCTCCGCCTGGGCCAGCGCGGCACGGGCCGCCTTCGCCGCCTTCGCGGCGTCCGCGATCTGCCGCTTGGCGGCCGTCGCGTAGATGTCGACGTACTCCTGGCCGGAGAGCTTCATGATCTCGTACATGACCTCGTCGGTCAGGGCGCGCAGGACGAACCGGTCGTGCTCCATGCCGTGGTAGCGGCTGAAGTCCAGGGGCTCGCCGATGCGGATGCCCGGCCGCATCAGCTTCGGCACGACCTGGCCGGGCGGCTGGATCTTCTCCGTGTCGATCATGGCGACCGGGATCACCGGCGCGCCGCTGGCGAGCGCCACCCGCGCCAGGCCACCGGGCTTGCCCCGGTACAGGCGCCCGTCGGGCGAGCGGGTGCCCTCCGGGTAGATCCCGAACAGCTCACCGCGCTCCAGCACCTCCATACCGCTCCTGATGGCCGCCTCGCCCGCGCCGCGCGCGCCGGAGCGGTCCACCGGCAGCTGCCCCACGCCCTTGAAGAACGCGGCCGTCAGCCGGCCCTTGACGCCGGGCGTGGTGAAGTACTCGGCCTTCGCGATGAACGTGACCTTGCGGTCGAGGACCGCGGGCAGGAAGAACGAGTCGGAGAACGACAGGTGATTGCTCGCCAGGATGGCGGGGCCCTCGGCGGGAATGTTCTCCAGGCCTTCCACCCAGGGCCTGAAGGCGACCTTCAGCGGCCCTCCGATGGCGACCTTCATCGTGCCGTACAACAACCGAGTGCCTCCTGTGTATGTGGGTCAGACCTTAACCCGGAGCACCGTCAAAGGGTCCGACGGCCCTGGTCGGTGTCAGTGCGGTCGCGTACGGTGAAGCAGACCTGGACTCGTTCACGCCCTTCTCATGAACAGGAGACCGAAGGTGCCGGTCCTGCCTGGAGCCGAGCCGTTCCGCCACGAGGGCGGGGAGACGGGGGTCCTCCTCTGTCACGGCTTCACCGGTTCTCCCCAGTCGCTGCGCCCCTGGGCGGAGTATCTGGCCGAGCGCGGTCTGACCGTCTCGCTGCCCCTGCTGCCCGGGCACGGCACACGCTGGGAGGACATGCGGCTCACCGGCTGGCAGGACTGGTACGCCGAGGTGGACCGTGAGCTGCGCGCCCTGCGCGAGCGCTGTGCGCGGGTCTTCGTGGCGGGCCTGTCGATGGGGGGCGCACTGGCGCTCCGGCTGGCCGCCCGGCACGGGGACGCGGTCAGCGGTGTGGTGGTCGTCAACCCGGCGAACCGGATGCACGGCCTGGCGGCGTACTGCCTGCCGGTGGTCCGCCACCTCGTTCCCTCGACGCGGGGCATCGCGAGCGACATCGCCAGGGAAGGCAACACCGAGCTGGGGTACGACCGGGTGCCGCTGCACGCCGCGCACTCCCTGCGCTCCTTCTTCCGGCTGGTCGACGGCGAGCTGCCGCAGGTCACCCAGCCGCTGCTGCTCCTGCGCAGCGTCCAGGACCACGTGGTGCCGGGGGCCGACTCCGCCCGGGTGCTGAGTCGGGTCTCGTCCACGGACGTACAGGAGATCGTGCTGGAACAGAGTTACCACGTCGCGACGTTGGACCACGAGGCGGACCGGATCTTCGAGGAGAGCTACGCGTTCATCGGCCGGCTCGCCCCCAGCAGCACCGACGAAGGGACGGTCGCACGTGGCTGAGCACGACTCCGACCGCGAGGAGCGCGAGGAGCGCGAGCCCGAGGAGCAGAACGTCCGGTTCGACGAGGACGCCGCGTGGGCGGCCATCGTCGCCGGGTACGGCGAGGAACCACCCGACCCGCCGGGCGCCAAGCCCTTCAAGTCGGTCGAGGATCTGGCACTGCTGGAGACCGAGACCAACGACAGCGGTCCCCGGGAGGCCGGGGACACCCTGGAGGCCACGGAACCCAGGACGACCAAGGAGACCAAGGCCCCGGAGGAGACCAAGGCGGCCGAGCGCGAGGTACCGGTGGAGGAGAAGCCCGCGAAGCCGCTGGGCGGTTCCGTCGCCTTCGCGCCCGGGGTCGGCCCGCGGGACTACAGCCTGCCGGAGCCGGCCGACGAGGAGGCCGAGGCCCCGGAGGACGACGACGAGGGGCACTTCGTCCCGCCGGAACCGCCGCCGCTGCCCACCGGCGACACCACCGCGAAGTTCGCCTGGCTGGGGGTGCTCGGCGGGCCGGTGCTGATCCTGCTGGCGGTCCTGCTCGGCTGGGAGATGACCTGGTGGCTGACCACGCTCGGCATCGGCGGCTTCCTGGGCGGCTTCGCCACGCTGGTGATGCGGATGCGCCCGGACGACGAGGACGACGACCCGGGACGCGGAGCCGTCGTGTAGACCGTCGTCCCCGCTGACCCGGGCCGTGGTCCGGGCCGGCCGGCCCGCGTCGTCGCCGGCTGCCCGGACCGTCGTCCCGGCCGGCCCGTCGTCCCCGCTGACCCGGATCATCGTCCGGGTCAGCGGGACCGGCCCCCGGTCGGCTCAGCGCGCCGGGATTCTGAGGGCGGCCAGCACCGGAAGGTGGTCCGTGGCCGTCCTCAGGTCGCTCTCCCCGACCCCCGGGTGGCCCAGCGGCACCCCGCACCCCAGCACCTCGACGCCCTTCGTGGCGAAGATCGCGTCGATGCGGCGGCGGGGAGCGGCGGGCCAGGTGTGCTCGCTGCCCCAGGGTGCGGTGGCCCAGCAGTCCTGGAGGTTCTCGGCGAGCCGGGCGAAGGTGGGGCCGCCGGGCGGCTCGTTCAGGTCGCCGCCCGCGATCGCGTGCTCCACGCCCATCCCGGCGAGCCGGTCGAGGAGCATGCCGCCCTGGGCGTACCGCTCGTCCTTGCGCAGCGAGAGGTGGCAGCTCAGCACGCCGACCCGGGCGCTGCCGAACCGGACGACGGCGGTCGCGAAGCCGCGCCGGTGCTGGCCGGGGGTGAGCGGGAGCAGGACGTCCTCGGCGCGTTCCACGGTGGCCCGGAGCGTGCACAGGAGTGCCGGCCCCGCGGCCGTACCGCCCCCGGAGAGGATCACCTGGCCGGACGCCGCGGCGAGCCGGGCCAGCTTCTTGCGCCAGCGGAAGAAGCGGGGGGCCTCCTGGACGAGGACCAGGTCGGGCGCGCAGGCGGTGATGACGCGGGCGAGGGCGTCGGTGTCGTCGCGCATCGAGCGGATGTTGTAGCTGAGGACGCGGACGACGGCGGAACCGTCGGACTCGGTGCGGGAGTTGGGGAGCAGCGTCATGTGGATCAATGTACGCCTGACAGCTCGGGCGTAATTGTCCGTTTGCGAGGGCGGGTGCGCCCTGGTCGCTCGTTGGTTCCCCGCGCCCCTGGGGGCGCGGGGAACCAGCGTGCCTCGCGAAGGTGCCGTTACATGACCGGGTCGGGCTCGCGGGCCAGGTCGGCGGCGCCGACCAGGCCCGCCTTGTTGCCCAGCTGGGCGGCGATGACATCCGCCACCGGGCGCCAGTTGCCGCCGACCAGCCACCGCTTGTACGACTTACGGATCGGGTCGAGGACCAGTTCGCCCTCGTCCGAGAGGCCGCCGCCGACGATGAAGGCGGACGGGTCGAACAGGGAGGCGAGGTCCGCGAGGCCGGCACCGGCCCAGCGGGCGAGCTCGCGGTAGGAGTCGACGGCGACCGGGTCGCCCTGGCGGGCGGCCATGGAGATGTGCTTGCCCTCGATGCCGTCGGGGGTGCCGTCGCCCAGGCCGAGCAGCGTCTGGGCGTTCTCCGGGGTGGCGTTGGCGCGCTGCTTGGCGTACCGGACGAGGGCGCGCCCGGAGGCGTACTGCTCCCAGCAGCCCTGCGAACCGCAGCCGCACAGCAGTCCGTCCGGCACCATCCGGATGTGGCCGAACTCGGCGGCCACGCCGAAGTGGCCGCGGCGCAGCTTGTTGCCGATGATGATGCCGCCGCCGAGGCCGGTGCCGAGCGTGATGCAGATGACGTTGCGGTGGCCCTTGCCGCCGCCGAACTTGTACTCGCCCCACGCGGCGGCGTTGGCGTCGTTCTCCACGACCACCGGGAGGCCCACGCGGGCTTCGACCTTCTCCTTCAACGGCTCCTGGCGCCAGTCGATGTTCGGCGCGAAGTAGACCGTGGAGCGCTGACGGTCGACGTATCCGGCGGCACCGATGCCGACGCCGACGATCTCGTGCCCGGCGCGCGCGCCCTCCACCGCCGAGGCGATGGCGTCCACGATGCCCTCCGGCGTGCCCGGGGTCGGCACCGTGTGGGTCGAGAGGATGTTGCCTTCCTCGTCGACCACACCGGCCGCGATCTTCGTGCCGCCGATATCGACGCCGATGGTGAGTCCCATGAATCCCTCAGTTTCGGTCGAGCCCCGCTACGGCCAACCGTACCCGAGGGGGCCGTCAGTCCAAGTCGATGCGCTCACCGGGGCCGGGCTCGTCGCCCTTGTCGTCGGGGTGTTCGTCCAGGTCGCGCGGGTCGTTCTCCCGGCTTGTCCAGCGTCGCTCCTGAGCCTGGACGGCCGACCGGTACGCCGCTAGCAGCTCGTTCCCCGCGGCGGCCAGATGGTCGAAGATGTCGGGATTGCGCTCGATCACCGGTTCGGCGGCGGCCTTGGCCTGCTGGACGACCTGCTTCACCACCTGCTGGGCGGCCGGTCCGGCGACCGCCCCGAGCAGCGGGGACTGGAGGCCGGAGAGCCTGTCCGCGACGGTGTCGACGAGCCTGCGCAGTTCCTCGGCCGCCGAGCCGGGCGGCGCGCCCTGCTCGGTGCGGCGGCGGGCCTTCTCCGCCGCGAGGTCCTCGGCGCACGCCGTCGCCCACGCGTCGGCGTCGGTCGCCCGCACCTCGTCGCCGGCCTCGTGCTCGCCGGCCTGGGACGGAGGGAGCTCTTCGCTCATGACGGACTCCTGACTACGGTTCGTCCCTACGACGTTACCCGAACGGGCGCACCGGCTTCATGGTGTCCGCGGCCAGAGACCCGGGTCCGGCGCGAACCGGACGCCCAGCACGTCCTCGCGCAGGGCGGCGCCCGCGACGGTGCAGCGGCGCAGCGCGGACGGCAGCGGGACGATCCGGCGGAACCGGCCCGCGCCGATCACGAGTTCGTCACCGCGCCGGATGAGGTCCAGTTCGTCCCGCACGGCGCCGGGCAGCGGGATGTGCCAGACCAGCACGCCGTCCTCGGCGATCCGGTCGGTCACGGACCACTCGACGGTGGAGGTGGTGCCGTCGACCGCCGGGACGGCCAGCGCGGTGAGGTCGTCGGTGCCGCGGGGGTCGTGGCCCAGGTGAGCGACGGTCCGGACGTCGTGGGACGCCCGCCACTCGTCCAGGGTCTTGCGCTGCTGGGCGATCAGGCCGGCCGACCAGGTGTCCCGAGCGGCCTCGGGCAGGACCCGGCTGGCGATCAGCACGTCGGGGCGCAGGCCGCGCAGGGCGAGGGCGAGCCCGGCCTCACGGACGGCGTCGGCGCCGGCCGGGCCGGGTGCGGCGACCAGCCGGACGACGGTGTCGCGGTCGGCGAGGACCGCCTCGACGGCGGCGAGTTCCACGTCCCAGCGGGCGGCGGTCTCGTACAGCCACTCCGCGGGCATGGGCACGCCGGCCAGCCGGCCGAGGACGGGACGCAGGGCGCGGGCCGCCTGCCGCTCGGGCGGGAGCAGCCGGCGCAGGTAGCGGCGCAGTTCCTCCGGGAGGGTGAGGAGGGCGAGCGCGTGCGGGCTGGGCGGCAGGTCGACGACGACGAGGTCGTGGGAGGCGGCGAGGGCGGCGTCGCGCAGGGCGCGGAGCAGGGAGAGTTCCTCGGCGCCGGGCAGGGGGGTGACCTCTTCGGGGTCCAGCCGGGAGGCGCCGAGCAGGTCGAGGGCGGTGGTGGCGCGGGACTGGAACGCGGTCAGGTCGTCCCGGAAGCGTGCCGCCGCGTCCGGGCGCCAGGCCGTGAGGTTCGGCGCGACCTGCCGGGGAGCCGGGCCCGTCGCCGTGCCCAGGGCCGCGCCGAGCGTGTCGGTGCGGTCGGCACCGAGGACGAGGGTGCGGGTGCCCTCACGGGCGGCGGCGAGTGCGGTGGCGGCGGCGACGGTGGTACGACCGCTGCCGCCGGGGCCCGTGATCAGGATGGTGCGCATGGGGGTGAACCGTAACCGAGACAGGGACGGCGGCGCGTACCGCCGGATTCCCGGCACCGCGTGGCCGGTTCGCGGCAGGCGGTCCGGCCCCCTACTTCTCCCCCGACTCCACCCGCTTCTTCAGCCCCGCCAGGGCGCGGTCGATGATGACCTTCTCCGCCTTGCGCTTGATCATGCCGAGCATCGGGATCTTGACGTCGACCGTCAGCCGGTAGGTGACCTCGGTGGCTCCGGCGCCGGCCGGCTTCAGGAGGTAGGTGCCGTCGAGCGAGCGCAGCATCTGGGACTTGACCAGGGTCCAGGAGACCTCGTGGGCGCCGGTCCAGGTGTAGGCGAGGACCTGGTCGTCCTTGATCGCCCCGGCGTCCATGACCAGCCGGACCTGCTCGGCGCGCCCCTGGGCGTCCGTCGCCAGGACCTCCGCCTCCTTCACCTCGCCGGTCCAGTCCGGGTAGCGGGCGAAGTCGGCGATCACCCCCATGACCTCGGCCGGTGCCGCCTCGATCGTGATGCTCGAACTGGTGTGTTCCGCCATCGCCGTGGCTCCTCCAGAAGCGGGCCGGTACTCAGGTCCCGTGCGCAGGCCGGCCTGCGCAGGTGTGTGCAGGTGTGTGCAGCGTGAAGGCTACCGCGCGCCCGACCAGCCGACTTCACCGCGTCCTGCGCCGCCGGGAAACACTCACCATTCCAGCACCCAGGGCTTCCCGGTCCCGGCGAAGTGCCCCACGTTCACACACTCGGTCGCCCCGATCCGCATCCGCGGCACCAGCGGCTGGTGGACGTGGCCGAAGAGGGCGTAGCGGGGCCGGGTCCGGCGGATGGCGTCCAGCAGCGCCCGGCTGCCCCGTTCGAAGCGGCGCGCCACGGTGTCGTAGACCAGCTCGGGCACCTCCGGCGGGATGTGCGTGCACAGCACGTCGACCTCGCCCACCGCCTCGATCTTCGCCGCGTACTCCTCGTCGCTGATCTCGTACGGCGTCCGCATCGGCGTCCGCAGTCCGCCGCCGACGAAGCCGAAGACCCGGCCGCCGATCTCCGCCCGCTGCCCGTCGAGCACGGTCGTGCCGGGGCCGGCGTACTCCGGCCACAGCGCGGGCATGTCGACGTTGCCGTAGGTGGCGTACGTCGGAGTGGGGAACGCCGCGAACAGCTCGGCGTACTGCTTGCGCACCGCCTTCTCGATCACCCTCGCCCGGTCGCCGCCGATCCCGGCCCACAGCCGGGCCCCGAACTCGCGCGCCTCCTCGAAGCGGCGGGCGGTGCGCAGTTCGACGATGCGGTGGGCGTTCTCGGCGCCGAAGAGGTCGGGGAAGATCCCGCGCGCGTGGTCGGCGTAGTCCAGGAAGAGGACGAGGTCGCCCAGGCAGATCAGGGCGTCCGCGCCGTCGCCGGCCCTGGCCAGGTCACGGGCGCTGCCGTGCACGTCGCTGACCACATGTACGCGGGTCCTGCCGTCACCGGCCGGTGTGGGTGCCATGGCGATCAAGCGTAGGCGTGAGCGGCACACGTGAACAGATGCGGCCGGACTCGCGGTTACTGGCCAGTCACTTAAGGGGTGGACTACTGTGCGCGAAGAAGCACCCATCCGTGTGACGCGGCGAACATCACGCCGGACCCCCCTGTCGAAGAAGCCATACCGGCGGGTAACGTCCGGGCAGTCCAGTCGTGCTCAGGATTTCAACCACCGGGTCCAGAGGCCCGGGGTGGAGCCCTTGAGCACCTGCCCGAGCCGTGGACCGACCGTCGCATCACACCACGTCGTGGCGCCGGCGCCCTATGAGGAGCAGCAGTCTTGCGCGAGTTCAGCCTTCCGGCTTTGTACGAGGTCCCTGCGGACGGCAACCTCACCGACATCGTCCGCAGAAACGCCGCGCAGCACCCGGACGTCGCCGTCATCGCCCGCAAGGTGGGCGGTGTCTGGCAGGACGTGACGGCCACCGCGTTCCTGGCCGAGGTGCAGGCCGCCGCGAAGGGTCTCATCGCCTCCGGAGTGCAGCCGGGCGACCGGGTCGGCCTGATGTCCCGCACCCGCTACGAGTGGACCCTGCTGGACTTCGCGATCTGGTGTGCGGGCGCGGTCACCGTGCCGGTGTACGAGACCAGTTCGGCGGAGCAGGTCCAGTGGATCCTCGGCGACTCCGGCGCCACCGCCTGCGTCGTCGAACTGGACACGCACGCGGCGGCCGTCGAGTCGGTGCGGGACGGCCTGCCGGCCCTCAAGCACGTCTGGCAGATCGAGGCCGGCGGGGTGGAGGAGCTGCGGCGCCTCGGGCAGGACGTCACCGACGAGGCCGTGGAGGAGCGCGGTGCGCTCGCCAAGGCCGACGACCCGGCGACCATCGTGTACACCAGCGGCACCACCGGACGGCCCAAGGGCTGTGTGCTCACCCACCGCAGCTTCTTCGCCGAGTGCGGCAACGTCGTCGAACGCCTGCGGCCGCTGTTCCGCACCGGTGAGTGTTCCGTGCTGCTCTTCCTGCCGCTCGCGCACGTCTTCGGCCGGCTGGTCCAGGTCGCGCCGATGATGGCGCCGATCAAACTGGGCACCGTCCCGGACATCAAGAACCTCACCGACGAGCTGGCCTCGTTCCGGCCGACGCTGATCCTGGGCGTCCCGCGCGTCTTCGAGAAGGTCTACAACTCGGCGCGCGCCAAGGCGCAGGCGGACGGCAAGGGCAAGATCTTCGACAAGGCCGCGGACACCGCGATCGCGTACAGCAGGGCGCTGGACACCCCGTCGGGGCCGTCCCTGGGTCTGCGGATCAAGCACAGGACCTTCGACAAGCTCGTCTACAGCAAGCTGCGCGCGGTGCTCGGCGGCAAGGGCGAGTACGCCATCTCCGGTGGCGCCCCGCTGGGCGAGCGCCTGGGGCACTTCTTCCGGGGCATCGGCTTCACGGTCCTGGAGGGCTACGGCCTGACCGAGTCGTGCGCCGCGACCGCCTTCAACCCGTGGGACCGGCAGAAGATCGGCACGGTCGGCCAGCCGCTGCCCGGCTCGGTGGTGCGGATCGCGGACGACGGCGAGGTGCTGCTGCACGGAGAGCACCTGTTCACGGGGTACTGGAACAACGAGGCGGCGACCGCCGAGGCGCTGGCCGACGGCTGGTTCCACACCGGTGACATCGGCACCCTCGACGAGGACGGCTACCTCAGTATCACCGGCCGCAAGAAGGAGATCATCGTCACCGCGGGCGGCAAGAACGTGGCCCCGGCCGTGATCGAGGACCGGATCCGCGCGCACGCGCTGGTCGCGGAGTGCATGGTGGTGGGCGACGGGCGGCCGTTCGTGGGCGCGCTGGTCACCATCGACGAGGAGTTCCTGGGCCGCTGGGCTGCCGAGCACGGCAAACCGGCGGGTTGCACCGCGGCGTCGCTGCGCGAGGACGCGGACCTGCTGGCCGCCGTCCAGTCGGCGATCGACGACGGCAACGCCGCGGTGTCGAAGGCGGAATCGGTGCGGAAGTTCCGCATTCTCCCCTCCCAGTTCACGGAGGACTCGGGCCACCTCACGCCGTCGCTGAAGCTGAAGCGCAACGTGGTCGCGAAGGACTACGCGGCCGAGATCGAGGCCATCTACCAGAAGTAGCGCGGCTCCTGACGGTACGTCATGGCGCGGTGTCCTCGACGAGGACCCGCGCCATGGTGCGTTCGGCGAGCGCGGTGATCGTCACGAAGGGGTTCACCCCGATGGAGCCGGGCACCAGCGAGCCGTCGGTGACGTACAGCTTCGAATATCCCTTCACCCGGCCGTAGTCGTCGGTCGCCCTCCCCAGCACGCAGCCGCCCAGCGGGTGGTACGTGAAGTCGTCCGCGAAGACCTTGTCGGCCGCGCCGAACAGGTCGTACCGGTAGATCGTCGAGTTCGCCGCGTTGATCCGGTCGAACAGCTTCTTGGCCATGCCCACCGACACCGCGCTGTGGGCGGCGGTCCAGCCGAGCTTGACCGAGCGGGTGGCGGCGTCGTACGAGAACGACGCCCGCCGCGGGTTCTTGGTGATCGCCAGATACAGACTGACCCAGTGCTCCAGGCCGGTCGGCAGCGGGGCGATCTCGGCGAAGACGGGGTTGGCGGCGTTGGCCCAGTCGTCGATGCCCAGGACGGGCATGGTGGACTGGTCGGCGCCGACGGTGTCCCACAGGTGGTTGGCGCGGCCCAGCATCACGTTCCCGTTGGTCCCCCAGCCCGCCCCGACGCTCGCGTTCAGCGCGGGGAGCGTGCCCGTCTCCCGGGCCCGGACGAGGAGTTCGGTGGTGCCGAGGCTGCCGCCGCCGAGGAAGAGATACGTGCAGCCGTACTGCTTGGTCTCCACGACCCTGCCGGTGAGGTCGATCCGGTCGGCGGTCAGGACGTAGGTCCCGTCGGCGGCCCGGCTGATCCCCGTCACCTTCTCCAGGGTGTGCAGGGTGACGTTGCCGGTGCCGAGCGCGGAGGCGAGGTAGGTCCGGTCGAGGCTGCGCTTGCCGTGGTTGTTGCCGTAGATGACCTCGCCGGCGAGCGCGGACCTGGTGGCCGTGCCCGCCGCCTCGCGCTGCATGTGCGCGAAGTCGTAGACGTTCGGCACGAAGGTGGTCCGCAGGCCCGCCTTGTGGGCGTGGGCCCGGGAGACCCGGGCGAACCGGTACCACGCGGTCGACTCGAACCAGGCCGGGTCCACGGAGTTGACGCCGAGCACCGAACGGGCCCGCGGGAAATACGTGCCGTACATCTCGTCGGCGTCCACGGCGGGGAACTGCTCGGCGAAGTACGCCTTCGGGGGCGTCACCGCCATCCCCCCGTTGACCAGGGAGCCGCCGCCGACGCCCCGGCCGACGTACACGGACATGTGGTCGAAGTGCACGCGGTCCAGGACTCCGGGGTACCTGCCGATGTCCCGGTTGACGACGTCCAGCCACAGGAAGGTGGCCAGGGGGGCCTCGGTACGCGTGCGGAACCACATGGACCGCTCGTCCGGGGCGCTGGTGGAACAGAAGACCTTGCCGTCGGAGCCGGGGGTGTTCCAGAGCCGGCCCATCTCGATCACCAGGGTGCGGATGCCGGCCTGGCCGAGGCGGAGGGCGGCGACGGCGGCGCCGTAGCCGGAACCGATGACGATCGCGGGAGCGGTGTCGACGGCGGCCGGTTCGACGGCCGAGGCCGACTGGAGGCCGATGCGGGTGAAACCGGCCGCGGCGGCCGTCTGGAGGGCTGCCATGCCCAGAATTTGACGTCTCGTCAGCTGACGTTGCATCAGTTTTGCTGTCATGGGCGCAGCATCGGCGGATTATTCGCCTCCGCCTAGGGCACGGAGCGAAAAGACTCGGCTACAGCAGCGTCCTGGCCTTCTCCGCCAGCAGATCCCACCGCCACTTCTCCTCCACCCACGCGCGCCCCCGCTCCCCCATCCGGCGGCGCAGCGCCGCGTCCCCGAGGAGCGCGACGATCCGCTCGGCGGTCTCCTCCACCGAGCCCCCGCGCACCACCCAGCCGGTCTCGCCGTCCAGCACCGCGTCCGGGGCCCCGCCCGAGTCACCGGCGACCACGGGCAGCCCGGTGGCCGACGCCTCCAGGTACACGATCCCGAGGCCCTCGACGTCGAGCCCGCCCCGCCGGGTCCGGCACGGCATCGCGAACACGTCCCCGGCGCCGTAGTGGGCGGGCAGCTCGGACCAGGGCACCGAGCCGGTGAAGCGGACCGAGCCGGCCACCCGCGTCTCGTGCGCCAGCCGGCGCAGCTCCTTCCCGTACGGCCCGCCGCCGACGATCAGCAGCACGGCCTCCGGCTCGGCCGCCAGGACGCGGGGCATGGCCCGGATGAGCGTGTCCTGCCCCTTGCGCGGGACCAGCCGGGACACGCACACGACCACCGGCCGGTCGGTCAGCCCGAGCCGCGCCCGCACCTGGTCGCCGCCGGAGCCCGGATGGAAGGTCTTCTCGTCCACACCCGGCGGCAGCTGCACCATCCGGGACGCGGCCTCGGGCGTCAGCGCGGCGGCGATCCGCGCGCGCGTGTACGCGCCGAGGTAGGTGATCGTGTCCGTGGACTCGCCGATCCGGCGCAGCAGCTGCCGGGCGGCGGGCAGCTGCGCCCACCCGGCCTCGTGCCCGTGGGTGGTGGCCACCAGCCGCTCGGCGCCCGCCCTCCGCAGCGCCGGCGCCATCAGCCCGAGCGGCGCCGCCGCCCCGAACCACACCGACGCGCACCCGTGCTCCCGCAGCAGCCCGACGGCCCGCCGGGTCGCCCCGGGCGTCGGCAGCAGCATCGTGGTGGCGTCCCGGACGACGGTGAAGGGCTGCTCGGCGTCGAACGCGGCGGTCGCCTCGACGCCCTCCCGGCCGCGCTTCCAGGTGGAGGCGTAGACGACCAGCCGCTCCGGGTCGAACCGCAGCGCCATGTTGTGCAGGAACGCCTGGATCCCGCCCGGCCGGGGCGGGAAGTCGTTCGTCACGATCAGGGTCTTGTGCATCGCCGCCGACCCTACCGAACCGCCTGCTCACAGCGGCCCCCGGCCGTGTGTGTGGCACGTTCACAGCAGGGCGGTACATCATGTTCCCCTCAAGGCGGAAATCGAACGGCAGGGGATCACGTGGAGACGACGGGCGCGAGGCGGTCACTGGCGTGCCTGCTGCTCACCTGGTGCGTGACCAGGCTGCTGCTGCTGCTCTTCGTCTACAAGGTCCACGTCTTCCCCGGCCCCGACGTCACCAGTGACGTGTCCGTCATCTACCAGGGCTGGTACGAGGTGCTGCGCACCGGCACCTTCCCGCTGGACGACGTCACCTGGCAGTACCCGCCCGCCGCCGCCCTCGCGATCCTCTCCCCCGCGCTGCTGCCCGGCCTGGACTACGCGTCGGCGTTCTTCGTCCTCGTCCTCCTCGCCGACCTGGCCGCCCTCGCCCTGCTGGTGTACGCGGGCCGGCGCCCGGGCAAGCGGCTGCGTGGTGCCTGGGTGTGGGTGGCGGGCGTCCCGCTGCTCGGCCCGACCGTGTACGCGCGCTACGACGTGATGGTCACCGCGGTCGCGGTCGCCGCCCTGCTCGCCGGGTCCCGGCACCCCCGGCTGATGGGCGCCCTGGCGGGCTTCGGGGCCATGCTGAAGGTCTGGCCGGCGCTGCTGCTCCTGGGTGTCCGCGGACGCGGCGGCTGGGGCGCGGCGGCGGTGACCGTCGCCGGCCTGGCCGCGCTGTTCGCGGTCACCATGCCCGGCGCCTTCGCCTTCCTGACCTTCCAGCGGGACCGGGGCACCGAGGTGGAGTCGCTCGGTTCCCTCGTCTTCCACGTGGCCCGGCACCACGGCTGGGACGGGGAGGTGCTGCTGAACTACGGCTCGGTGGAGTTCCTCGGCCCATGGGTGAACGTCGTGAGTACGGCCGCGCTCACGCTGACCGGCATGGCCTTCGGCTGGCTGCTGCTGTGGCGGCTGCTGGCGACCCGGTTCGAGGCGCACACCATGGCCGACACCGCGTTCGTGGCGGTGCTGATGTTCACCACCACCAGCCGGGTGATCAGCCCGCAGTACCTGGTGTGGCTCGTCGGTCTCGCGGCCGTGTGCCTGTGCTTCCGGGTGAGCCGGATGGGGGTGCCCGCGGCCCTGGTGCTGGTGGCCTGCTTCGTGACGGTCCTGGAGTTCCCCCTCTGGTTCGGCGACGTCGTCGCGAGCACCCCCCTCGGCATCACCCTCCTCGCGGTCCGCAACGGCCTGCTGGTGCTCGCGAGCGTCCTCGCCGCCCGCGTCCTGTGGCGCGCCACGGTCCCGGCACCGGAACGGGCCCGGGTGCCCGGTCAGGAAGCACGCGCCAAGGAGACCTCGGCCTCCTCCTGAGCCGGGGCCCGCCGCGACAGCACCAGCACGACCGCGCGCTGCACCGCCCTGGCCGACGCCGACGCCGGGCACACGCCCGACGGCCCGAGGCCCGTACCGGTGTACGCGAGCGCCAGCCGCACCAGCGTGCCGGGCACCGTCACCCGCAGCGGCCAGGTTCAGCGTCCGCACGAACAGCTCGGCGGTGTCCGGCTCCGGGCCCGCGGCCGCACCGGCGCTCCTCCGACGCCCTCGAAGACCGGGCCGACCGCGGTGACCGGGGCCGGCAGCAGCAGGCACGGCCCGGAACAGCGCGCCGTCGTGGGCGACACCGGGCCCGGCGCCGAAGGCCCGGTGACCGGTTCCGGCAGGGGACCCCGGGTGGCCCGGGCGACCGGCCAGGCGGAGCGGGTGTGGCTCGACGAGGCCCTCGGCCAGTCGGGTCAGCCCAGCTGATCGAGCAGATACGCCCGCCACCGCGCGGTGAACTCCGCCGGTGTCGTGCCGAGCACCCGCCGCATCGCGTCCTCCACCGCGCCGTCCCGCTGCTGATGCGTCCCCACGGCCCTGTAGAACGCGCCCAGCCGGACCTCGCCCCACCGCTCGGCGATCAGCCGGCAGGCCAGCCAGCCGCTCTCGTAGGCCCGCGCCAGCCCGGTCGCGTCCCCGCTGAACCCGAAGTCCTCGTCCGTCGGCAGGGCGGCCGGCACCCTGCCCGCGGACACGGCCTCCGCCAGCTCCGGCGCGGCCTGCCGGGACGTGCGCCCGCTGCCCCGGTAGCCGACCCAGTCGGCGTACCCCTCGGACAGCCACAACGGCGTGGCGGGGGTCGTGTCGGCGCGGGTGGCGACATGCGTGGCCTCGTGGGTCAGGACGACCTGCTTGCCGGGCGGGCCGAGGACGCCGTACGCGTCGGGGTTCACGATGATCCGGTCCGCGGGCGCCTGCGCCGGGGCGCCGGTCTCACCGGTGGTCACCGCCGCGATCCCGCGGTACGCGGACACGGGCGAGCCGAGCAGTCCCGCCATCCCCTCCACCGACCTCGGTACGAGCACCACCACCTGCCGGGACCAGCCCGTGCCCCACGCGTCCGACACGGCGGGCACCGCGCGGTCCGCCAGGTCCGCGTAGGAGTGCAGCGTCTCGCCGGTCTGCCCGACCCCGAGGACCAGGCTGTGCGCTCCGCGGACGACGGTCACCTCGCCCTGGTCCCACAGCTGCTGCGCGGCCTTCTCGGCGGGCCGCTCGGCGTCCACGTACCACCGCCCGCCCGCGTCCAGGGACAGGTCGAGCGTGCGGCCGACGGTGACGGGGGCCCGGTCGTACCCCTGGACGCGGTAGTCGAGTTCGGCGTCGGCGGTGGCCGTGTCGCCGGTGCGGCGCAGGGCGGTGACACGGTAGGACCAGGCGGCGAGCGGGACCGCGCTCAGGTTCTCGAACCAGCTCAGCGCGCCGGTCCGCACGAACGCCGCCCGGTCCCGGTCCATGACCGCGCCGGCCCGCCGGTCCAACACCCGCTGCACCTGCGTCCGCGCGCTGTCGGTGCCGGACGGGCCGCCGCAGCCCACCAGGGCCACGAGCAGCAGCACGCACAACGCCACGATTCCGCGCCCCGACGCCCGCCCTCGACCTGCCACCTGCCGATCGTACGGGGGCGCGGGGCGATCGGTCAGACCCGTGTGACGGTCGCGCCCGGAATCATGTGCACCGGGTCGTAGCGCACGGGGGCGCCGGGGTAAGGCGCGTGGATGACCTGACCGTTGCCCATGTACATCGCGACATGGCTGGCGTCGGACCGGTAGGTGACCAGGTCGCCGGGCTGGGCCTGGGAGAGCGGCACCTGCCGGCCGGCGAACCGCTGGGCCTGCGAGGTGCGCGGCAGCGAGACCCCGGCCTGCGCGTACGACCACTGCGTCAGGCCCGAACAGTCGAAGCCAGAGGGGCCGTTGGCGCCCCACACGTAGGGCTTGCCGAGCGCGGAGCGGGCCGCGGCGATGGCGGCCGCCGCCCGGGGCGAGGACGCCGAGGCGTCCCCGAGGCCGGGCAGGTCGGCGCGGCCGGAGCGGGAGGCCCGGTCGTAGGCGTCCCGCTCGTCGGAGGGCAGGGAGTTGAGCAGCTGCCGGGCCGCGGCGAGCTTCTTCTCGACGGTGCGCTTGTGGGCGGCGACGGCCTTGCGGCTCTTCTCCAGCTCGCCGAGCTTGCGAGCGGCCTCCGAGCGCTCCTGGGCGAGTTCCCGCATGGCCGTCTGGAGGCCCTCGAGTTCCCCGGCCTGGTGGACGCTGATCCGGTCGAGGACGGCGGCCTTGTCCAGGTAGTCGTCCGGGTCGTCGGAGAACAGCAGCGCGACGGAGGGGTCCAGGCCGCCGGAGCGGTACTGCGCCCCGGCCAGTGAACCGAGCGTCTCCCGCATGGAGTTGATGTGCTGCTGCTGCCGGGCGATCCGGTCCTGGGCGCCGCTGACGTCCTCGCGCAGCGAGCCGGCGCGCTCGTCGGCCTTGTTGTAGGCCTCGGTGGCCTTCTCGGCCTCCTCGTAGAGACGGTCCACCTCGGCACGGGTGTCGTCGTGCGGTGCGGCGACGGCCGACGTGGCGGGTACGAGCCCGAAGGCCGCGGCGGCGGCTGACATGACACAGAGCGCTGCACTGGCGCCCCGGTCGAACCCGGACGGTGCAAGGCGGCGATGGGACCCCACGGGAAGCCGCACTCCTTCCGCTGGCGGACGAGGAAACGCGGCAGACAGTAGCCCCGCGCAGGGGGCCCCACCAACGACCTCCGCGGGCACACAACGTGACACCCCGCCTATGACCAGGTCACGGGCGGGGCGTGGGGTCAGTTCATGTCGTCGTGATTCGCCCGTTCGGGCGGTGCGGCGTCGCGATCCAGGGTTCGCCGGATCAGACGCGGACGCCCCACATGAACGGTCCGCCGATGGTGTCCATCGACTCGTAGCGGACCACCGTGCCGCTGCGCGGCGCGTGGATGATCTGGCCGTTGCCGGCGTACAGACCCACGTGGTGCAGGTCGTTGAAGAAGAACACGAGGTCGCCGACCTGGAGGTCGCCGACCGAGGTGATCCGGGTGCCGTACTGGGACTGCGCCTCCGAGGTGCGCGGGATGCCGACACCGGCCTGCGCGTAGGCCCACGAGGTCAAACCCGAGCAGTCGAAGGAGGACGGGCCGGTGGCGCCGTAGACGTACGGCGAGCCGAGCTTGCTCTGGGCGGCGGAGAAGGCGGCCGCGGCCCGGCCGGAGGCGGGGACGCTGTTGCCGAGCTCGACACGCTCGCTCGAGGAGCGGCTGGCGCGGTCCTGCTCGGCGGCGAGCGCGGCCTTCTCGGCGGACGTCAGCGAGTTGAGCAGCTTCTGCGCCTCGGCGAGCTTGCTCTGGACTTCCTTCTTCTTCTTGCCCAGCTCGGTGCGGGTGGAGGCGAGGTCCGTGAGCTTCTCGGAGGCCTCGGAGCGGTCCTGGGCCAGCTCCCGCTGCTTCTCCTGGATCTTCTTCAGGGCGTCGACCTGCTGAGCGCTCAGCTGGTCCATGGTGGACGCCTTGTCCAGGTAGTCGTCCGGGTCGGAGGACAGGAACAGCTGGACGGAGGAGTCGATGCTGCCCGTGCGGTACTGGGCGGCGGCCGCCAGGCCGATGGAGTCCCGCAGCTCGTTGAGCTCTTCCTGGCCGCGGGCGACGTCGTCCTGGATGGTGGAGATCTCCTTCTGGAGCTTCTCCTGCTTCTCCTTGGCCCCGTTGTACTTCTCGGTGGCCTGCTCCGCCTCTTCGTAGAGCTTGTCGACCTTGGCCTTGACCTCGTCCTTGCTCGGCTTCTCGCTCGGCGCGGCGTTCGCGGCCTGCGAGCTCAGGGCGACCGCGGCGGCCGCCGCGGTGGTCAGCACGGTCACACGTGCACGGCTCGGTTGCTTGGGTCGACGGTGGGACGCCACGGAGGTGAACTCCAATTCTTTTGAGTGATCACCCGCTCGGAGGTTCGAGCCCAGACCCTAGTGACCCTCTTGTGATCAGTTCAAATCCTCACGAGAAAAATCTCGTCACACCATGCATTCTTTGCACTTGACTCACAAGGAGTGAGACGCGATGGACGCTGAGTTGCCTGACAACTCCGCCAATTCGGTCATTACGTACGGACGTTGACCTTCAGGACAGTCGCTTGAGAAGTACCGCGGACGCGACGGGCCGCGCCCCCGCCCGGGCCACCCCGTCGGCCACCTCACGGTCGGTCGAGACGACGATGACGGGCCGGCCCGGCGGCTCCGCGCGCACCAGCTGGCGAATCAACTCGTCCGCGGTGACGCCCGGTTTGGAGAACAGCACCCGCACCCCGCGCGGCGGCGCCAGCAGCACCGGCGCGGCCAGCTCCGCCCCGTCGAAGACACACGTCACCTCGGCCCCGGTCTGCGCGGCGAGCTGCGACAGCTGCCCGAGCAGCCTCAACCGCTGCTTCTCCAGCGGCATCTGGGGATAGCCGGTCTTGGTGACGTTGTAGCCGTCGACGACCAGATGGGCCTGCGGCAGCGCGAGGAGCTGGTCGACGATCGCGGGGTCGTTCTCGGACAGGGCCCGCGCGGCGATGTCCTTCGGCGTCATCCGTCCCGGTTCGACCGCGTCCACGGTCTCGGCCGGCCGCACCGACACGGGCGGCAGCGCGAGTTCCCGGCGCAGCCCCTGGGTCGCGTCCAGCAGGGTGTCCAGGAGCAGCCGTACGCGCATGTCCTCGACGCTGCGCCCCTCGCGGGCCGCCCTGCGGGTGGCCTCCAGGGCCGTCTCCGCCTCTCCGAGCCGCGTCTTCAGCCGGCGCGTCTCGCTCTCGGCGGCGGACACCTGCGCCTGCCCCTCGGCGCGCAGGGTGTCCATCTCGCCGTGCAGCTTGCGCAGGGCGGCCTCGCCCCGCTTGACGTCGCTGAGGGCGGCACGCAGCTTGCGGTGCAGGGATTCGGCTTCCTTCCTGGCCGCGTCCAGCTCGGCGCGCAGCCGCTCGGTCTCGGTCCGGGTGTGCTCACGGGCCCGGTCGAGCTCCTCGCGCAGCCGCTCCAGCTCGGCCCGGTTCTCCTCGTCGACCCGCTCGGCGACGGCCCGCTGGGCCTCCTCGCCGGCCGCCGTCACGAGCTTCACCCAGTCGGTGGGCCGCAGCACATAGGCCGCGGCCGCCACATCGAGCGGGTCCGCGGCCGGGGGCGGCGAGCCGGAGTCGAGAGCGCCGGAGAGCTCTGGCTGCGCCTCTCTGAACTTCTCGCCGATGCGCTGCCGGAACAGCGGATCGGTCTCCAGCGCCGCGGCCATGGCGTTGCCGGCGAACTTGGCCCGCCGGTTCGGCGCGAACCGGGCGTACTGCCTGAGCTGCGCGGGCAGCTCGCCCACGGTCAGCCCGCCGAAACCGTCGGAGACGATCTGTACGACCCGGCGGCGCACGCCGTCGGGCAGCGGACGGTCGAGCACCTCAGCGGCGCCGTCGCCCGGCCCCCCGCCTGCGGTCTCCACCATCCTCACCCCAATGCCTGTGCGGGGCCGGCTCCGGTCAGGAGCCGGCGCCCGGCCGATCCACGAGTTCCACCTGGTCCACGGCGTTGCACCAGCGGCAGCGCACCGATTCGATGGTCTCACTGACCACCTCGCGCTCCTCGACCTTCGGCTCTCCGGCCAGGTCGAGGTGGACGTACTCGACGACCTTCGACGAGCGGGTCACGTCGAAACGAGTGAGGTTGCCGCACAGCGTGCAGCGCCACCGCGTCGTGGCGGTCGGCAGGGGAACCGTCATCGTGACTGTTCTTTCCTTACGGGTGTCGGTGACGCTCCGGGCTCCCCGGTGCGTGTGGCTCGTTACCCTACGGCCTGGCGGACACTCGCCGCTCGGGCGTCCGCGGCGGCGAGGCACTTCGTCACGTCCCGTCCCGTTACGTCATGCTCTGTGTCCATGATCCGCAACTGGAGCGAGACTGCGGGCCGGGTGAGCAGGTCGGTCCGCACGTCACCGGCGCCGGTGACCTACGGCCTGATCGCCGTGTGCTCCCTGCTCTTCCTGACCGGCCCGGCGGCGGGCCTCCATCCGGCGTACGGCACCGGCGACGCGCTGCTCGCCGCGCAGCGCGCCTATTTCCACCGCTGGGGAGTGGTCCCCGCCGAGCTGTTCGAGGGGTCGGCGCGCGCGGCCCTCACCCCCGCCACGGCGCTCTTCGTCCACGGCAGCTGGGTGCACCTGCTGGGCAACATGCTCTTCCTCTACGTCTTCGGGGTGATGACCGAGGAACGGATGGGCCGCGTCCAGTTCACCCTCTTCTACGTCGGCTGCGGCTATCTCGCCCTGCTGGGCTACGCCGCCGCCAACGCGGACTCCGAGCAGTCCCTGGTCGGTGCGTCCGGGGCGATCTCGGCGGCCCTCGGCGCGTTCCTCTACCTTTTCCCCAGGGCCAGGGTGACCAGTCTTCTGCCCTTCCTCTTCTTCCTGCCGCTGCGCTTCCCGGCCTGGGTGGTGCTGCCCTTCTGGGCGGCCCTGCAGTGGCTGGCGGCGGGCCGGGCGTCCCAGGGCCCCGGGGTGGCGTACCTGGCCCACCTGGTGGGCTTCGGGGCGGGCTTCGCCTGCGCGTGGGTGCGTTTCCGCCGTACGACTAAAGTGAGGTCCGCCCCAGCCCCGGCCCCCGAGGGAGAGAAACAGCCGTGATCACCGCGATCGTGCTCATCAAGACCAGCGTGGACCGGATCCCCGAGATCGCGGAGTCGATCGCCGCGCTGGACTCCGTGAGCGAGGTCTTCTCCGTCACCGGTACGTACGACCTGATCGCCATGGTCCGGGTCGCGCAGCACGAGGATCTGGCGGAGGTCATCCCCGGGCGGATCAGCAAGATCCCGGGGGTGGAGGGGACGGACACGCACGTCGCGTTCCGGACGTACTCGCAGCACGACCTGGAGGCGGCGTTCGCCATCGGCCTGGACTCCTAGCCGGCCCGGTTTCCCAGGGCCCGCCTCCCCGCACCCCCGGACAGGCCGGTCAGCCGACCGCGGGGACGCAGCGGCCGTCCTCCGTGCGGTAGCTCCACTTCGCGCCGTCGGTCACCAGGTCCTTCACCGCGGTGACGAAACGCTCCACGTGCTCGTCGGGCGTTCCCGCGCCGAAGCTCACCCGAATGGCGTTCAGGGACTTCTCGCCCGGCGCGGCCTCGGGGGCGCCGCACTCGCCCTGGGTCCCGGGGTCGCTGCCGAGCAGGGTGCGGAGCAGCGGGTGGGCGCAGAAGAGGCCGTCGCGGACGCCGATGCCGTACTCGGCGGAGAGCGCGGCGGCGAAGTGGGAGCTGTTCCAGCCGTCGACGACGAAGGAGATCACGCCGACGCGCGGGGCGTCGTCCCCGAACAGGGACAGGACCCTGACCTGCGGCACCTCGGCGAGGCCCGAGCGGACCCGCTCGATCAGCTGCCGCTCGCGGGCGACCAGGGTGTCGAAGCCGGCCTCGGCGAGCGCCTTGCAGGCGGAGGCGATGGCATAGGCGCCGATGACGTTCGGTGAGCCGGCCTCGTGCCGGGCGGCGCTCTCGTGCCACTGCACGTCCACTCCCCCGTCCTCGCGGCGCGTGACCCGGCGGCTGGCGCCGCCGCCCGCGAGGTACGGGTCCGCCTCCCGCAGCCAGTCGGCGCGGCCGGCCAGCACGCCGGAGCCGAAGGGGGCGTACAGCTTGTGCCCGGAGAAGGCGACCCAGTCCACGTCGAGATCCCGCACGGAGACCGGGTGGTGCGGGGCCAGCTGCGCGGCGTCCAGGACGATCCGGGCGCCGTGGGCGTGCGCGGCGGCGGCCAGTTCCCGTACGGGCCACAGCTCGCCGGTGACGTTGGAGGCGCCGGTGACACAGACCAGGGCCGGGCCCCGCGGGTCGCGGCCGGCGAGCGCGCGCTCCAGGGTGGCCACGGCCTGGCCGGGGGTGCGCGGAGCGTCGAGGTAGGTGACCGGGGTGTTCTGCCAGGGCAGCAGCGAGGCGTGGTGCTCGGTCTCGAAGACGAAGACCTGGCAGCCGGCCGGGAGCGCGGCGGCGAGCAGGTTGAGGGAGTCCGTGGTGGACCGGGTGAAGACCAGCTGGTCGTCGGCGCGGCAGTCCAGGAACTCGGTGACGGTCCTGCGGGCGTTCTCGAACAGGTCGGTGGAGAGCTGGGAGAGGTAGCCGGCGCCGCGGTGCACGCTGCCGTAGTAGGGGGCGTAGGCAGCCACGTCGTCCCAGACCCGCTGGAGGGCGGGGGCGCTGGCCGCGTAGTCGAGCGCCGCGTAGGTGACCTCGCCGCCCGTGACGAGCGGGACGGTGACATCCCGGCCCAGAACGGGCAGCGGGGCACAAACGGACTGGGCGACGGCAGCGGTGGAGACAGACATGGCGAACTCCCGTGAGAGGCAGCTGGGATCACGACGCGCGCGGACAGGGCTCGGCGCGGAAAGGTGAAAAGGGTGTGCGGAGGCGGGGCTCTGCGGCCCTATCGCATTCGCTTGCTCACGGAAGGCTCCTCGACGACCAGGACCCCTGGATTCGTGAGGGGCCCGCGCTTGCCGCAGACCTCGCTGCCTGCGGCCTGGTCTTCACCCGGGGCACCCCGCCACGGACGGAGGGTTGCCGGACAGTCGGCCGGGGCCTCATGACTGTCACTCATGACCTGTGCGGAAACGTACGTGAGGTGATCGGGATCCCGCAACCCGTGTCCGGATCGCGGGACATCCCGTACGGCCGCTACGCGTTGCTGACCGCCACCCAGCGCTCCAGCGTCCGCTTCGCCGCTCCCGAGTCGATGGACTCGGCGGCCTTCTCCATGCCGGCCCGGATCTGCTCGGCCAGCGGTCCGTCCCCCGGCTCCAGCGCCACCAGCGCGGCCGCCGAGTTCAGCAGGACGGCGTCCCGCACCGGGCCCCTCTCGCCGTCCAGCAGCCGCCGCGCGACCTCCGCGTTGTACGCCGCGTCCGCGCCGCGCAGCGCCTCCACCGGGACCAGGTCGAGGCCGGCGTCCCGCGGGTCGAAGCTCTCCTCGGTGACCTTGCCGTCCCGGACCACCCAGACGTGGGAGGTGGCCGTGGTGGTCAGCTCGTCGAGGCCGTCGTCGCCGCGGAACACCAGGGAGGAGTTGCCGCGTTCGGCGAAGACGCCCGCGACGATCGGCGCCATCCGCGGGTCCGCGACCCCGACGGCCTGCGAGCGCACCCTGGCCGGGTTGGTCAGCGGACCGAGCACGTTGAACACCGTGCGGATGCCCAACTGGCCGCGTGCGGCGCCCGCGTGGCGCAGCGCCGGGTGGAACTTGATCGCGAAGCAGAAGGTGATCCCGGCCTCCTCGGCGACCTCGGCCACCCGCCGCGGCGTCAGCTCCAGGTTGACCCCGAGCTTCTCCAGCACGTCGGAGGCCCCGGACGCGGAGGACGCCGCCCGGTTGCCGTGCTTGACGACCTTGGCGCCCGTGCCGGCCACGACGATGGAGGCCATGGTGGAGATGTTGACCGTCTTCGCGCCGTCGCCGCCGGTACCGACGATGTCGACGGTCGCGCCCGGCACCTCGATCACGTTCGCGTGCTCGTACATCGTGCGGACCAGTCCGGTGATCTCCTCGACGGTCTCGCCCTTGGCCCGCAGGGCCACCACGAACCCGGCGATCTGCGCGTCGGTCGCCTCGCCGCGCAGGATCCGGTCCATCGCCCAGGCGGTGGCGTCGGCACCCTGGTCACGGCCGTACAGCAGGGCGTTCAGCACCTCGGGCCAGGAACGGCCCGCCGCGGTGTCGCCTCCAGCGGGGGTCACAGCGCTCATAAGCCGCTCCTGGTTCGGTCCCGGTCCCGGGACACCCGTTCTCGTCGGGTCCACCCTATCCAGCGCCGGGCACGGCGAAGGGCCCCCGTCCGAAGACCGGACGGGGGCCCTTGCCGTGGTGTGGCGACGCGGTGATCAGTGGTGGCCGTGGCCGCTCGTGATCTCCTTGTACTCCTCGACGGTCGGCTTGGCGACCTGGCTCTCCTCGCCGTAGTACGCCTCGCTCAGCTTGGCGCGCAGCTTCTCGGAGCCCTTCACCTTGCGCTCGACACCGTTCACGTCGACCGTCGGGCCGATCGCGAGCGGCTGGTACTGCTCGTGCGCGGTGAGCGTGTACAGCTGCTCCTGGCTGAGCGGCTCGTGCACCTCGATGAACTCACCGTGCGGCAGGCGCTTGATGATGCCCGACTCGCGGCCGTGCAGCACCTTGTCCTTGTCCCGGCGCTGGAGGCCGAGGCAGATCCGCTTGGTGAGGATGAACGCCAGGACCGGGCCGACGAAGAATCCGATCCGGACGAACCAGGTCACCGCGTTGATCGACAGATGGAAGTGGGTGGCGAAGATGTCGTTGCCACCACCGATCAGCATGATCATGTAGCCGGTGACCCACGCGACACCGAAGGCGGTGCGGGTCGGGGCGTTGCGCGGCCGGTCCAGGATGTGGTGCTCGCGCTTGTCCCCGGTGACCCATGCCTCGATGAACGGGTACAGCGCGATCATCATGAGGAAGACACCGAACAGCACCAGGGGGATGAACACGCCGAGGACGAGCGTGTGTCCCCAGAAGTCGATCTCCCAGCCCGGCATGGCCCGGATCAGTCCCTCGGCGAAGCCCATGTACCAGTCGGGCTGGGCGCCCGTCGAGACCTGGTCCGGTCGGTACGGCCCCAGGACCCAGATCGGGTTGATGGACGCGATACCGGCGATGAGGGCGATGAAACCGAAGACGAGGAAGAAGAAGCCTCCGGCCTTGGCCATGTAGACCGGCAGCAGCGGCATGCCGACGACGTTCTTGTTGGTCCGTCCGGCACCCGCGAACTGCGTGTGCTTGTGGTAGAAGACCAGGATCAGGTGGCCGACCACGAGCCCGAGCATGATGCCCGGCAGCAGCAGGATGTGGATCGAGTAGAACCGGGCGACGAAGTCCGTGCCGGGGAACTCTCCGCCGAACAGGAACATCGAGATGTACGTGCCGACGATCGGGACCGACAGGATCGCGCCCTGGGTGAAGCGGACACCGGTTCCCGAGAGCAGGTCGTCCGGGAGCGAGTAACCGGTGAACCCGGTGAACATGCCGAGGACGAACAGCAGGAAGCCGAAGAGCCAGTTGACCTCGCGCGGCTTGCGGAACGCGCCGGTGAAGAAGACGCGCATCATGTGCACGAACATGCCGGCGAGGAAGATGACCGCCGCCCAGTGGTGGATCTGCCGGATGAGCAGACCACCGCGGACGTCGAAGCTGATGTCCAGCGTGGAGGCGAAGGCCTCCGACATCAGCTGGCCCTGAAGCGGGACGTAACTGCCGTGGTACTCCACCTCGTTCATCGACGGGTGGAAGAACAGCGTCAGGTACACACCCGTGAGGATGATGATGATGAAGCTGTAGAGGCAGATCTCACCGAGCATGAAGGACCAGTGGTCCGGGAAGATCTTGCGCATGTTGGCCTTGGCCAGGGAGTAGATCCCGAGCCGGCCGTCGGCCCAGTCGGCGACGCGCTCGCCGGCCGGCGCCTTCCCGCGGTCGCGGGACTGGGTGTTCTCGTTGGTGCTCATCCGCGCTCCCAGAAGGCAGGGCCGACGGGCTCGTCGAAGTCGCCGAGCGCCTGGAGATAGCCCTCGTCGTTCACGCCGATGCGGAGCTGCGGCAGGGCGTGACCGGCGGGGCCGAAGATCACCCGGGCACCGTCGGAGAGGTCGAAGGTGGACTGGTGGCAGGGGCAGAGCACGTGGTGCGTCTGCTGCTCGTACAGGGAGATAGGGCAACCGACGTGGGTGCAGATCTTCGAGTACGCGACGATGCCCTCGTGCGACCACTCGAGCTCGCGCTTGTCCTTGATGTCGTCCGGCTCGATCCGGATGATCATCAGGGCTGCCTTGGCGATCTCGTTCTGGAACTCGTGGTCGTGCTCCTCCAGGCCCTCGGGCTTGGCGAAGGTGAGGGAGCCGACCACGACGTCCGAGGGACGCAGCGGCTGGTTGGTGTTCATGTTGACGAGCAGCTTGCCCTTGGACCACAGGGTGTGCCGGAGCTTGGTCCCGGGCAGCGGGCCGAGGTCGCGCAGCAGGACGACACCGGACAGCGGCACCAGGGTGAGCGCGCCGAGCATCGTGTTGCGGATCAGCTTGCGGCGGCCGAGCGCGGACTCCTTGGCACCCTGCTTGAAGTCCGCGAACACCTTCTCGCGGACCTCGGGCGACGCCTCGATCGGGTGACGCTCGTCAGCCATCTCCTCGTCGGACATCAGGGTGCGGGCCCAGTGGACCGCACCCGCGCCGATGGCGAACAGCGCGATGCCGAGGGTCACGCCGAGCGCGACGTTCAGCGCGCTGACATGGCCCAGCATGAAGATGTAGACCGACTTGTCGACCGGGATCGTCACGAACGCGGCGATGAAGGCGACGGTGGCCAGCATCGACAGCGTGAACATCCCGGCGACCGCGCGCTCGGACCGCCTGGCGGCCCGCTCGTCGATGTCCTGGATCCGGTGCTCGTGAGGCGGCAGACCGGGGTCGGCGAACGGGTTCTTCTCGTCGGCGACGCCGACCGCGCCGTGCGCGTGGTCCTGCTCTGCGGGCAGGTTCTCTTCTGGAATGTCTTGGGTGCTCATGACCTCTTGGCCTTTGCGGTCCGGGCGGCGACCCACACGGCGACGGCGATCAGTCCACCGAGACCGAAGATCCAGCCGAACAGACCCTCGCTGACCGGACCGAGTCCGCCCAGTTCCAGGCCGCCGGGGCTCTTGCTCTCGTCGCCGTTGACCTCGTTCAGGTACGCGATGATGTCCTTCTTGTTCTGCTCCGACAGTGTGGTGTCGGGGAAGGACGGCATGTTCTGCGGGCCGGTCTGCATGGCCTCGTAGATGTGCTTCGCACTGACGCCCTCGAGATCCGGTGCGTACTTGCCGTGCGTCAGCGCGCCGCCCTTGCCGGTGAAATTGTGGCACTGCGCGCAGTTGGTGCGGAACAGGTCACCGCCCTTGGCGAGGTCGGCACCCTCGGTGTCGAGCTGCTCGTCGGTCGGGACGTTCGGACCGGCACCCAGCGAGGAGATGTACGCGGCCAGCTGGTCGATCTCGGCCTGCGAGTAGATGTTCTTCTTCTTCGGTACCTGCGCGCCCGGCTGCTGGGCCGGCATACGGCCGGTGCCCACCTGGAAGTCGACGGAGGCCGCGCCCACGCCCACGAGGCTCGGACCGTCGGTGGTGCCCTGACCGCCGGTGCCGTGGCAGCTGGCGCAGCCTACGGCGTAGAGCTTCTTGCCCTCGTCGATGGCCAGGGACTGGGCGGTTTCATCGGCCCGCGCCTCTTTCGTCGGCGCGAAGGCGGTGAACAGCACCCCAGTGGCCGCCAGCGCGATGAGTAGGACGACGAACGCTGCCAGCGGGTGGCGTCGTCGTGCGGAGAGCTTTTTCACGGATTACCCCGGTGTCAGGATCTTCAGCGTCGATGCTTCTGGGACGTGCGGGAACAGGCCCGGCTACTTGATCATGTAGATCGTGGCGAAGAGGCCGATCCAGACCACATCGACGAAGTGCCAGTAGTAGGACACGACGATCGCGGCGGTCGCCTGCTCGTGGGTGAACCTCCGGGCCGCGTAGGTGCGGCCGAGGACCAGCAGGAAGGCGATGAGACCGCCCGTCACGTGCAGACCGTGGAAGCCGGTCGTCAGGTAGAAGACCGAGCCGTACGGGTCGGACGAGAGCGAGAGGCCCTCGTGCTTGACCAGTTCGGTGTACTCGTACACCTGACCGCCGATGAAGATCGCCCCCATGATGAAGGTGACGATGAACCACATCCGGAGCTTCTTCACGTCCCCGCGCTCGGCGGCGAAGACGCCGAGCTGGCAGGTCAGGGAGGAGAGCACCAGGATCGTGGTGTTGGCCGCGGAGAACGGGAAGTTCAGCGCGGACGCCATTTCCTTCCAGTGATCGGGACCCGTCACCGATCGCAGGGTGAAGTACATCGCGAAGAGGGCCGCGAAGAACATCAGCTCGGAACTCAGCCAGATGATGGTTCCGACGCTGGTGAGGTTCGGCCGGTTGACCGACGGGTGCGCGTGCCCGGTATCTACTGTCGTTGCTGTCGCCACGACCGACATTATGTCGGTCGCTTATCTCGCCCGTACTCCCGGGGGTGCCGTTCGGAGTGTTCGTACCGTGTGTACTGCCCGGATGGCCCACGGAACCGGTGTTCCCGCAGCTGTCGACGGGCTGCGGGAGGGAGTAGCATCCGCGGCATCGGGCTTGGCCCGTCCGCAGTCCGTACGACGCCGATGTCACGGAGGAAGCATGCAGCCGACCGCCACGGTGCTGGTCTACAGCGACGACTCCAACACCCGCGAGCAGGTGCGGTTGGCCACCGGGCGCCGGCCCGCTCCCGACGTCCCCGCGGTCGAGTTCCTGGAGTGCGCGACTCCGGCGGCCGTGCTCAAGGAGCTGGACAAGGGCGGGATCGACGTCTGCGTCCTGGACGGCGAGGCCGTGCCGATGGGCGGCATGGGGATGTGCCGACAGATCAAGGACGAGGTCTTCGACTGCCCGCCGGTGCTGCTGCTGATCGGGCGCCCGCAGGACGCGTGGCTGGCCACCTGGAGCCGGGCGGAGGCGGCGGTGACGCTTCCGGTGGATCCGGTGGAGTTCGCGGCGGCCCTGGCCTCGCTGCTGCGGACGCGGAAGGCTCTGAGCGCCTAGCGCGCGGCCCCGGCCCGGCGGCCGGAGGGTCCGGGGCGGCCTGTCGGGCGGTCGCCGAGCGCGTCCTAGACACTCTCCGGCCGCAGCCTGGGCCGCTCGGACGGGCTCGGCCCCTTCGGGTCGCCGGCGACCAGCGCGCTGCCGCCCCGCCACTCGGGCCAGTCGAGGTTCCAGTCGCCGAAGCCGTTGCCGAAGGTCTCCATCGTGTGTCCGTCCGAGTTGACGACCTTGACCACATCGCCCTCGCGGACGTTGTCGAAGAACCACTCGGCGTTGCCGGTGCTCATGCCGGTGCAGCCGTGGCTGACGTTGGCGGAGCCCTGGGAGCCGACGGACCAGGGGGCGGCGTGCACGTATTCGCCGCTCCAGGTCACCCGGGTGGCGTAGTAGACCGGCAGGTCGTACGACTCCGCGGAGCCCTCGGCGATGCCGATGCTGGTGCCGCGCATCCGTACGAAGTACTCCTTGCCGAGCACCACCTTGACGCCGTTGCGGGTCTCGAAGCCGGGCTTGCCGGTGGTGACCGGGATCTCCTTGATGACCTCGTCGTTCTTGTAGACGGTCATCGAGTGCGAGGAGGCGTCGGTGACCGCGATGACGCGGTCGCCCGTGGTCAGCTTGAGCGGCTTGGCCCGGCCGCCCCACAGCCGGTCGCTGACCTTGATGCCCTCCAGGTTGCTGCGGGCCCGGACGGTGGCGTGGGCGGGCCAGTACTCCTTGGGGCGGTAGTGGAGTTCCTTGTCGTCCACCCAGTGCCAGGCGCCCTCCACGGCGGGCGTGGAGTCCACCTTCAGGGCCCGCTCCACCACGGCCCGCTGCGCCTTGTCCTTGACCGGCCTGCTCAGTCGGGCGGTGATGGGCTGGCCGACGCCGTACTCGCCCGCCTTCGGCCCGAACGTGACGTCCAGGCGCTTCTTGGTGACGGGTCTGCCGGTGTCGAAGGTGAGGACCTTGCGGCCGGGTGCGCCGTCCTCGTCCTCCGTGCTCACCCGGACCGTGTAGCGGGCGTCGGCGGCCAGCGGGCTGGTGCTGTGCCAGCGAGTGCCGTCGGCGGAGAGTTCGCCCGCCAGATGGCGCCCCGTGGCGTCCCGGGCCGTCACGTCCGTGATACGCCCGTCGTCGTCCTCGGCGGTGACTTCCAGGGGCTTGTCGGGATCGGCCTTCCCGCCGTCGCCCACGGGGCCCCTGAAGGCGATCTGGTCCGCCGCGTCGTACGGCTCGGCGGACAGCGGATGCTCGTCGCCGCCGCAGGCGGTGACGCCCCCTGCGAGGGCGATCACCAGCAGCGTGCAGCCGACGACGGTACGGGTGCGGGGTGCGTGGCTCATGGCTTCACGCTAGGAAGCCTGGCCGGGCGCGGCGCGGTGGGTGACTCGGACGAGGGAACGGTTGTACTGCAAAAGCAGGAACCCGGACGCTCCTTTCGGAGTGTCCGGGTTCCGGTGGGCCTGGCTCGTGCTACTGGGTGCGGTTCTCACCGCGGTAGTACTCGAAGACCCAGCCCCACAGGCCGATCAGGATCAGCGGCGCCGAGAAGTACAGCAGCCACCAGCCGATCGCCACGCCGAGGAAGGCCAGCGCGCCACCGATCGCGAGGGAGAGCGGCTGCCAGCTGTGCGGGCTGAAGAACCCGACCTCGCCGGCGTCGTCCGCGACGTCGGCCTCCTTGTTGTCCTGCGCGCCGGCGTCCACCCGCTTGGCCGTGAAGCCCAGGTAGAAGCCGATCATGATGGACAGGCCGAAGGCCAGGAAGAGGGCCGTGGTACCGGCCGGCTCCTTGGACCAGTAGCCGTAGACGACCGCCATGACGAGGATGAAGACGCTCAGCCAGATGAACATCCTGCCCTGGATCTTCACTTGCCGGCCTCCTTGCCGCCGTTGCCGGCCAGAGCCTTGTCACCGTGCACGTTCTCGAGCTGGTCGAGAGCGGCGATCTCCGGGTGGTGCAGGTCGAACGCCGGGGATTCGCTGCGGATGCGCGGCAGGGTGAGGAAGTTATGCCGGGGCGGCGGGCACGAGGTCGCCCACTCCAGCGAACGTCCGTAACCCCACGGGTCGTCGACGCCGACCGGCTTGCCGTACTTGGCCGTCTTCCACACGTTATAGAGGAACGGCAGGATCGACAGGCCGAGCAGGAACGAACTGATCGTCGAGACCGTGTTCAGGGCGGTGAAGCCATCGGCCGCGAGGTAGTCCGCGTAGCGGCGCGGCATGCCCTCGGCACCCAGCCAGTGCTGGACCAGGAAGGTGCCGTGGAAGCCGATGAACAGCGTCCAGAAGGTGATCTTGCCGAGGCGTTCGTCGAGCATCTTGCCGGTGAACTTCGGCCACCAGAAGTGGAAGCCGGAGAACATCGCGAACACGACGGTGCCGAAGACGACGTAGTGGAAGTGGGCCACCACGAAGTAGGAGTCGGAGACGTGGAAGTCCATCGGCGGCGAGGCCAGGATCACGCCCGTCAGACCACCGAAGGTGAAGGTGATCAGGAAGCCGGTGGCCCAGAGCATCGGGGTCTCGAAGCTGAGGGACCCCTTCCACATCGTGCCGATCCAGTTGAAGAACTTCACGCCCGTCGGCACGGCGATCAGGAACGTCATGAACGAGAAGAACGGCAGCAGCACACCGCCGGTGACGTACATGTGGTGCGCCCACACCGTCACGGACAGACCCGCGATGGAGATGGTCGCCGCGATCAGGCCCATGTAGCCGAACATCGGCTTGCGGGAGAAGACCGGGATGACCTCGGAGATGATCCCGAAGAACGGCAGGGCGATGATGTACACCTCTGGATGGCCGAAGAACCAGAAGAGGTGCTGCCAGAGCAGGGCTCCGCCGTTGGCCGGATCGAAGATGTGCGCGCCGAACTTCCGATCCGCCTCCAGCGCGAACAGCGCCGCCGCCAGCACCGGGAAGGCCAGCAGGACCAGAACGGCGGTCAGCAGCACGTTCCAGGTGAAGATCGGCATGCGGAACATCGTCATGCCGGGGGCGCGCATGCAGATGATCGTGGTGATGAAGTTGACCGCGCCGAGGATGGTGCCGAAGCCGGAGAAGGCCAGGCCCATGATCCACATGTCGGCGCCGACACCCGGCGAGCGGATCGCGTCGGACAGCGGCGTGTAGGCGAACCAGCCGAAGTCGGCCGCGCCCTGCGGGGTGAGGAAGCCGCCCACCGCGATCGTCGAGCCGAACAGGTACAGCCAGTAGGCGAACATGTTCAGCCGGGGGAAGGCCACGTCCGGCGCGCCGATCTGGAGCGGCATGATCCAGTTCGTGAAGCCGGCGAACAGCGGCGTCGCGAACATCAGCAGCATGATCGTGCCGTGCATCGTGAACGCCTGGTTGAACTGCTCGTTCGACATGATCTGCAGGCCCGGACGGGCCAGCTCGGCACGCATGAACAGCGCCATCACGCCGCCGATCACGAAGAACGCGAACGACGTGACCAGGTACAGCGTCCCGATCGTCTTGTGATCCGTGGTCGTCAGCCACTTGATCACGACGCTGCCGCGGTTCTGGCGCCGGACCGGCAGCTCGTCCTCGTAGTAGGACCCTGCCGCCGCGGCACCCTGGGGTTCGTTGAGGATGCTCACAGGATGTTCGACTCCCGGTTCTTCTCGGGGCTCGTCTGCTCGATGCCGGCGGGAACGTAGCCGGTCTGCCCCTTCTTGGCGAGGTCCTTCAGGTGCTGCTCGTAACGCTCGGGGGAGACGACCTTCACGTTGAACAGCATCCGGGAGTGGTCGACGCCGCACAGTTCGGCGCACTTGCCCATGAAGGTGCCCTCCTTGTTGGGAGTCACCTCGAAGGCGTTGGTGTGGCCCGGGATGACGTCCTGCTTCATCAGGAACGGCACCACCCAGAAGGAGTGGATGACGTCACGCGAGGTGAGGACGAAGCGGACCGTCTTGCCCTTGGGGAGCCAGAGGGTCGGGCCGGGGTTGCCGGTCTGCGGGTTCCGGGTGCCGGGCGTGCCGACGTCGTAGACGCCGCCGGCGCTCGCCGGGAAGTCGTCCTTGTACCGGTTCGGAATCGCGTCCAGGTTCTTGTCGGTCTTGGCGTCCCCGGAGGAACCGTCGACGGACTCGATGTAGTTGAACGCCCAGCTCCACTGATAGCCCACGACGTTGATCGTGACGTCGGGCTCCTCCTTGAGGGTGAGGAGCTTCGACTCGTCACGAGCCGTGAAGTAGAAGAGGACTGAGACGATGATGAGCGGGACCACCGTGTACAGCGCCTCGATGGGCATGTTGTACCGGGTCTGCGGAGGGACTTCGACCTTGGTCCGGCTGCGCCGGTGGAAGATCGCGCTCCACAGGATGAGGCCCCACACCAGCACGCCGACGGCGAGCGCGGCAGCCCATGAGCCCTGCCACAGGGAGAGGATCCGCGGAGCCTCTTCCGTGGTCGGGGTGGGCATGCCAAGGCGGGGGAAGTCCTCGTATGTGCAACCGGTTGCGGTCGCCAGGACCAGGCCCGCGGTCAGTGCCTGCAGCAGCTTCCGCCGCATCGGGCGCCGCGGCGAGCGGTCGGAGCCGTTGGGACTCACGTAGCGCCTTCCCGAGAGTCTCGCCCGCGCGGTTGAGCTGCGGCCTTCTCGCTGGTCGGTCGCCGCCCTGCGTCGGGCAGGGGTTTGGATGTTTATGCGGACCAAACCCTAGCCGACGCGCTCCGAGGGTTCGCGAGGAGGGGTGCCTAGTCACTCCGTGGGTTAGCCGAGATGGCGGCTGCGGGTCGTTTGTGGCTGATCGCGCGGTTCCCCGCGCCCCTTGACAGCTTGGGCACGCCTTAACGTTGCCGTGTGGCCTACTTCGACGCCGCTTCCGCGGTTCCCCTTCATCCCGTCGCCCGGCAGGCGCTGCTGGCCTCTCTCGACGAGGGATGGGCCGATTCCGTACGTCTGTACAAGGAGGGGCGCAGGGCCCGCATGTTGCTGGACGCGGCGCGGGAAGCGGCGGCCGAGGCCGTGGGGTGCCGTCCGGCCGAGCTGGCCTTCACGTCCTCCGGAACGCACGCCGTGCACGCGGGAGTCGCCGGCGCTCTGGCCGGACGCCGTCGCACCGGGCGCCACCTGATCGCCTCATCCGTCGAACACTCTTCCGTCCTTCATGCCGCCGACGCGCACCGGGCGGGCGGCGGGACGGTCACCCACGTGGCCGTCGACCGGGCGGGAGCGGTGGACGCGTCGGCGTACGTGGCCGAACTCCGGCCGGACACCGCGCTGGCCTGTCTGCAGTCGGCCAACCACGAGGTGGGGACCGCCCAGCCGGTGGCCGAGGTGGCCGCCGGGTGCCGGGCGGCCGGGGTGCCGTTGCTGGTGGACGCGGCGCAGTCGCTGGGGTGGGGCCGGGTCGAGGGGGACTGGTCCCTGCTGGCCGCGAGTGCCCACAAGTGGGGCGGCCCGTCGGGGGTCGGCCTGCTGGTCGTACGCAAAGGCGTGCGGTTCGCCCCGCAAGGACCCCTGGACGAGCGGGAGTCGGGGCGGGCGGCCGGGTTCGAGAACATTCCGGCGATCGTGGCGGCGGCGGCCTCGCTGCGGGCGGTACGGGCCGAGGCGGCACGCGAGGCGGTACGGCTGCGGGAGCTGACGGAGCGGATCCGGGCGCGGGTCCCGGAGCTGGTCGCGGATGTGGAGGTGGTCGGGGACCCGGAGCGGCGACTGCCCGGGGTCGTCACCTTCTCCTGTCTCTATGTCGACGGGGAGACACTGCTGCACGAACTGGACCGGGCCGGTTTCTCCGTCTCGTCCGGCTCGTCCTGCACCAGCAGCACGCTGACGCCCAGCCATGTGCTGAGGGCGATGGGGGTGCTGAGTGAGGGGAACGTGCGGGTGTCGTTGCCGCCGGGGACTGCCGCGGCGGACGTCGAGCGGTTCCTCGAGGTGCTGCCGGGGGCGGTGGCCGGGGTGCGGGAGAAGCTGGGGGCACCGGTCGCGCAGGCGGTCGTACGGGACGACGCGCTGGTCGTGGACGCCGTCGGCAGGCGGTGCCCGATCCCGGTGATCGAGCTGGCGAAGGTCATCGGCGACGTGCCGGTGGGCGGCACGGTCCGGGTGCTCGCCGACGACGAGGCGGCGCGGCTGGACATCCCGGCGTGGTGCGAGATGCGGGGGCAGGAGTACGTGGGCGAGGAGCCGGCGGACCACGGAACCGCGTACGTGGTCCGCCGGGTGGTGTAGCTATCCGAGGTGCGCCTGGACCTCGGCGGCGGCCTCATGGCCGTAGGCCTTGGTGAAACGGTCCATGAAGTGGGCGCGGTGCAACTGGTACTCCTGGGTGCCGACCGTCTCGATGACGAGCGTGGCGAGCATGCAGCCGACCTGGGCGGCGCGCTCCAGGGAGACGCCCCAGGCGAGGCCGGACAGGAAGCCGGCGCGGAAGGCGTCGCCGACGCCGGTGGGGTCGGCCTTGCGCTCCTCCTCGGGGCAGCCGACCTCGATCGCCTCTTCGCCCACCCGCTCGATGCGCACACCCTGGGCGCCGAGCGTCGTGACCCGGTGGCCGACCCTGGCGAGGATCTCGGCGTCGGTCCAGCCCGTCTTCGACTCGATGAGCCCCTTCTCGTACTCGTTCGAGAAGAGGTACGTGGCCCCGTCCAGCAGGATCCGGATCTCGTCGCCGTTCATCCGGGCGATCTGCTGGGAGAAGTCGGCGGCGAACGGGATGGAGCGGGAGCGGCACTCCTCGGTGTGGCGGAGCATCGCCTCGGGGTCGTCGGCGCCGATCAGCACCAGGTCGAGGCCGCCCACGCGGTCGGCGACGGTCTTCAGCTCGATCTGGCGGGCCTCACTCATCGCGCCCGTGTAGAAGGAGCCGATCTGGTTGTGGTCGGCGTCGGTGGTGCAGACGAAGCGGGCGGTGTGCAGCGTCTCGGAGATGCGCACGGAGACCGTGTCGACGCCGTGCCGCTCCAGCCAGGCGCGGTACTCGTCGAAGTCGAACCCCGCGGCGCCGGCCAGGATCGGCCTGGTGCCGAGCTGGCCCATACCGAAGGCGATGTTCGCGCCGACGCCGCCCCGGCGGACGTCGAGGTTGTCGACCAGGAAGGAGAGCGAGACCGTGTGCAGTTGGTCCGCGACGAGCTGGTCGGCGAAGCGGCCGGGGAAGGTCATGAGGTGGTCGGTGGCGATGGAGCCGGTGACTGCGATGCGCACGGCGTTGACTCTCCTGGAGGGAGGCGGATTGACGGCTAACGCTACCGGGTCCCCAGGGCCCGCTGAAGCCGCTGAAACTACCCGATAGTAGATCTTTCTTCGCAGGCCCGACCGTGCTTACGGTGCGGTTATGACGAACCTCGAACGCCACCTTCCCACTCCGGCCGACCTGGAGGTCGACCTGGCGTCCCTGCGCGGCGACTGCGCCCGGATGGCACCGCACTGGTCGGTTCCCGACCGGATCGCCGCCCGTCCGGTGTCCCCGTCGCGCATCCACGGCGTGAGCGTGCCGCCCGCGTCGGCGCGGCTGCTGGACGCGATGTCGGAGTACGGCGACTGAGGAGGCGCTCTTCGGGGAACCGCGCGCTCCCCCGCTGCGTCCCATCGCTGTCCCCCGTAAAGGGGATGCGGGATACGACCCGTAGCCGACCTTTTGACGCGGTCGGGTCCGGGTCATGGGACAGAAGCGCAGCCGAAGGAGCGATGCGGTGAACACCGAGCGACCCGACAACGACGACGCCGACGGCTCCGTGGAGGAGCGGGGCGCCGGTGGCTCCGTCGAGGAGCAGGGCGCCGCGGAGACGGCAGACGCCCCGGAGGAGCGGGACGCCTCCTCTACCGGGGCGTCCGGGGCCGGGGAGGCGTCCGGCGTCGAGGAGGAGCCCGGGACGCGGGAGGTCGCCGACGGCGAGGACGTGTCCGGCGCCGAGGAGAGCGGCGGGCCCGTGGACGAGCCCGTAGCGGTGTCCAAGGGCGGAGAGGCCCCCGACACCGACGAGACGCCCGACGGTGTGGACGGGGATGCCGGTACGCCCGGCCCCGCCGAAGCCGCTGCGAGCGCCGACGCCACGCCCGACGAACAGCCCGTCACCGCGTCCGACGCCACGCCCGACGAACAGCCCCTCACCGCGTCCGACGCCACGCCCGACGAACAGCCCCTCACCGCGCATGGTGCCGTGATCCGCCGGGAGCGGGACGGCGAGGAGGCCGAGCACGCCGAGGAGACCGACGGCATGCGCGTGGCCCGGCGGCGCTCTCCCGCCGTCGTCGTCTCCGTGGCCGCCGCCGTGCTGCTCGTCGGGGGCGGTGGGGCGTACTTCGCGACGACCGCGGCCGACGGTTCGGCGGGCTCGGGCGGGCGTTCGACGACCGGGGCGTCCGGTGACGGGACTCCCCCGCCGCTCGCCCTGGAGGGCTACGCCGACAGCGGCGGCGAGAACGGCGTCGCGCCCGGCGAGCCCGACCCCCACGGCGTCACCTACCGTGCCGCCGGCCCGCTCCCGGAGGGCCCCGACTCGGCGCCCGTGTACCGGACGCGGGGCGAGGTGACGAAGGACGAGGTGGCCGGGCTCGCCGACGCGCTCGGCGTCGACGGGACGCCCGTGGCCGAGGGGTCGTCCTGGACGGTCGGGGCGAAGGACGGCGCGGGACCGAGTCTGCGGGTGAACGCGCGGGCGCCGGGCACCTGGACCTTCCACCGCTACGCCCCCGGCGCCGAGCCCTGCCGGAGCGAGACCGTGTGCGCGCGGACCCCCGCCGACCCGGGCGGCGCCCCGGTGAGCGAGGCGGCCGCGAAGAAGGCGGCGGCACCGGTCCTGAAGGCGGTGGGTCAGGACGACACGAAGCTGGACGCGAGCCAGGCCGTGGGCGCCCACCGGATCGTGAACGCCGAACCGGTCGTCGGCGAGCTGCCGACGTACGGCTGGACGACGGGGGTCACCGTCGGCTCGCAGGGCGACGTGGTGGCCGGCAACGGGCAGCTGAAGGCACCGGTGAAGGGGGACACGTATCCCGTCCTGGGCGCCGAGGAGACGCTGGCCCGTATGAACGCGTCGCCCGGGGCCCGGCTCCGCGCGGGCGTCGGCGCCTGCGCCACGTCCGTACCGCTCGACGACCAGGGCGAGGCGCCCTGCGAGTACTCCGCCGGTGCCACCACGGAGAAGGAGGCGCTCACCGTCGAGAAGGCGGTGTTCGGGCTGGCTCCGCATCTGGTGGACGGACGGCAGACGCTGGTGCCGTCCTGGCTGTTCGACGTGCGGGCGGCCGGGGCCCGGAACGACTTCACGGTGACGTATCCGGCGGTCGACCCGGCGTTCGTGACCTCGCCCACGCCGTCCGCCGGGCCGGCCTCGCCGACCACGGGACCGACCGCGCCCGGTGACCAGCCGACGGCGGCACCGGCCACGCGGAACGTCAAGGTGGACGGCTACACGGCGGAGGGGCGGGAGCTGACCGTGAGCTACACCGGCGGGGTGTGCGGCGACTACCGGGCGACCGTGACGGAGAGCGGGGACAAGGTGACCGTGACGGTGACCGAGACCCCGTGGAAGGGCAAGGTCTGCATCGCGATCGCCAAGGTGCAGTACCAGACCGTGCCGCTGGACGAGCCGCTCGGCGCCCGGACCGTGGTGGGCTCGGACGGCGAGGAGATCCCGGTGGAGAAGCCGGGCGCCCGGCTGCCGGAGACGTCCGGGGCGCGGTGACCCCGCGAGCCGTCCGGGGCGGGACCTGACGGCCCGGTCCCGGGCACGCGAGAAGGCGGCGACCCTGTCGGAGGGGGTCGCCGCCTTCTCGCTGTGCGGTCACCGGCCGGCCGGTGACCGCGCTGGGCTCAGCTGAAGGAGTCGCCGCAGGCGCAGGAGCCGGTCGCGTTCGGGTTGTCGATCGTGAAGCCCTGCTTCTCGATGGTGTCGACGAAGTCGATGGACGCGCCACCCAGGTACGGGGCGCTCATCCGGTCGGTGACGACCTTGACGCCGTCGAAGTCCTTGACCACGTCGCCGTCCAGGGAACGCTCGTCGAAGAAGAGCTGGTAGCGCAGGCCGGAGCAGCCGCCGGGCTGAACGGCGACGCGCAGCGCCAGATCGTCACGGCCTTCCTGGTCGAGCAGGGCCTTGACCTTCGCCGCGGCGGCGTCGGACAGGATGATGCCGTCGGTGACGGTGCTGGTCTCGTCCGATACGGACATCTACATCTCTCCCGGGTTGTACGGAGACTGCTTGCCGACGGTTGCAACCGACGGGGCCGCGGATTCATTCCGGGGCCGGGGACTCGTGTTCCCTCTTCTCGAGGTTCTTCGCCTCTTCTCCCTTTCATGCTCGCACACGCACGCAGAAGCGAACAGCGCCCTCCTGGGCGGTTCCGGGATTCATGTCACATCGACGCTATGACCATCGTCAAAGTGACGTGAAGCGGGTTATGATAGATAGCGTCAGTTCGACGAAAAGTAGAAAGGGTGCGTGTCGTGACCACCGCCCAGCCCCCGGAGCTCGACGTACAGCCGTCTCCTCTCGCCCTGCTGCTCCTCGGCCGTGAGGCCGACCCGAGGAGTGAGCGGGGTGTCGAATGTCCCGGCGACCTGCCCTCGCCGTCCGACCCGGACCTCGTCGAGCGCGCCCGCGCCGCCAAGGAGAAGCTCGGCGACAAGGTGTTCGTGCTCGGCCACCACTACCAGCGCGACGAGGTCATCCAATTCGCCGACGTCACGGGTGACTCGTTCAAGCTGGCCCGGGACGCCGCCGCGCGCCCGGAGGCCGAGTACATCGTGTTCTGCGGTGTGCACTTCATGGCGGAGTCCGCGGACATCCTGACCTCCGACGACCAGAAGGTGGTCCTGCCCGACCTCGCGGCCGGCTGTTCGATGGCCGACATGGCGACGGCCGAGCAGGTCGCCGAGTGCTGGGACGTGCTGACCGAGGCTGGCGTGGCCGAGCAGGTCGTGCCCGTCTCGTACATGAACTCGTCCGCGGACATCAAGGCGTTCACGGGCAGGCACGGCGGCACCATCTGCACGTCGTCCAACGCGCAGCGGGCCCTGGAGTGGGCCTTCGAGCAGGGCGAGAAGGTCCTGTTCCTGCCGGACCAGCACCTGGGCCGCAACACCGCGGTCCGCGACCTGGGCCTGTCGCTGGACGACTGCGTCCTGTACAACCCGCACAAGCCGAACGGCGGCCTGACCGCCGAGCAGCTGCGCGCCGCGAAGATGATCCTGTGGCGGGGGCACTGCTCGGTGCACGGCCGCTTCAGCCTGGAGTCGGTGCGGGACGTGCGCGAGCGCATCCCGGGCGTGAACGTCCTGGTCCACCCGGAGTGCAGGCACGAGGTCGTGGCGGCGGCGGACTACGTCGGCTCGACCGAGTACATCATCAAGGCGCTGGAGGCGGCCCCGGCCGGTTCCAAGTGGGCCATCGGCACGGAGCTGAACCTGGTCCGCCGGCTGGCGAACCGCTTCGCGCCCGAGGGCAAGGAGATCGTCTTCCTCGACAAGACGGTCTGCTTCTGCTCGACGATGAACCGCATCGACCTGCCGCACCTGGTGTGGACCCTGGAGTCCCTCGCCGAGGGCAACCTGGTCAACCGCATCGAGGTCGACCGGGAGACCGAGGCGTTCGCCAAGCTGGCGCTGGAGCGGATGCTGGCGCTGCCGTAGCCGGGTCCGCCATGACCCGGCTCCGCCATGACCCGGCCCGCCGTGGCCGGGTCCCCGGCCCCGCTCACCCCGAGGCGGGTCTCCGCTCGGGGTCGGCGGGGTCGAGGCTGAAGACGGTGCCGTCGGGGGTGACCACCACCAGCGCGCCGTCCTGGAGCAGCAGCGAGTGCTCGACCCAGCCGCCGGACGCCCGCTCGACACGGGGCAGCGTCTCCCACAGCAGCGTCCCCGCCCGGTCGAGGGCCGCCACCCGCCCACTGCCGCTGGCCACGTACAGGGCACGGGTCCGCCGGTCGTACCGGACCTCACCGGGCTGTTCCAGGCTGGTCCGGGTCCGCCACAGCGGCTTTCCCGTGCGGGGCGACACGGCGGTCACCTCGCCACTGGACGAGGCGAACCAGAGCGTGCCGTCCGCCAGCGTCACCTCGCCCACGTACTCCTTGGTCAGCTTCGTGGTGTCGCGGGCGCCGGTGCGCGGGTCCACCAGCTCGATCCGGACGTACGGGACGTCCGGCGCGTTCTCGTCGTTCCCGCCCCACACCAGGAACAGCAGCCGGCCGTCGAAGGTGCCGGCGAGGCCGCTGTTGTACGGGGCCGCCAGCCGCCTCGTCGAGCCGTCCGCCGCGTCGAACGCGAGCACCACGGAGTCCTTGGGCTCGTTCTCCTCGGGGATGCACTGCGCGTACAGCGTGCCGCCCGCCTCGACGAACCCGCAGTAGTGGCCCGCGGGCAGGGGGGCCGTCCAGCGCCCGGCGCCGGTCCGGGCGGAACGGGCGGTCACCGACCGGCCGTCGGCGTTCGGGATCACGACCAGGTCGCCCGAGAAGAACGTGTCGCCGGTCGTCTCGGGAACCGGGCGGGTCCACAGCCGCGCGCCGCTCCTGGTGTCGAGGGCCACCACGCTGACCGCGTCGGTGTCGCTGGAGAGGACCTGCTGGACGACCATCGTCCCGTCGCGCACCCCCAGGAGAACGGTGGAGTACGACTCCCTGGTGGCGCCGGACGGTGCGATCGCGGCGCGCCAGACGGTCTCGCCGGTCAGGCCGTTCAGGCGCACCGGAAGAACCCCCTCGCCGCCGCAGTAGACGGCACCCTCGTACGCCTGGCAGTCCGGCCCGATGTCGGTCGCGCCGCCCCCTTTCAGTGAGGTCCTCGCCCCGTGCGCGGCGGTCTCGTGCATCGTCGTCCGCCAGGGCCGCCAGCCGTCCGGCGGAGCGCCGGCCCCGCCCTGCGCCCGCTCCGGGCCGACCAGCAGATAGGCCGTCAGCCCGAGGACCAGCGCGCCGACCGTGCCGGTGGCGGCCCACAGCGGGCGGAGGCGACCGCGTCGCCGGCCGGGCCGGCCGTCGCTCACCGGGCCGGCGCCCGCCCCGGGGTGTTCCCGCCCGGTGACCGGGGTGCCCGAGCGCAGCGTGACGGTCTGCGCGTCGCCCGCGTCCGTCTCCGGCAGGGCTCTGGCGAACTCCCGGGCCAGTTCCTCCAGTCCGGGCCGGACAGCGGCCTCCTTGGCCAGACAGCGCTCCAGGACGCCGCGCAACGGCTGCCCGATCCCCTCCAGCACGGGCTGGTCGTGGACCACCCGGTAGGCCGTCAGATAGGGGCTGTCGGCGTCGAAGGGCCCGCGCCCGGTCGTGGCGTAGACCAGCAGCGCGCCGAGGGAGAAGACGTCCGAGGCCGGACCGACCGTGCGGGCGTCGGTGAGCTGCTCCGGGGACATGAACGGCGGGGTGCCGATCATCTGGCCGGTCTCGGTGAGAGTGAGGTGGTTCTCCGCCGCGCGGGAGATGCCGAAGTCGATGACGCGGGGACCGTCCTCGGCCATCAGGACGTTGGCCGGTTTCAGGTCCCGGTGCACCACGCCGGCCCGGTGGATGTCCCGCAGCGCCTCCACCAGCCCCAGCGCCAGTCGCCGCAGTTCGCCGCCGCGGAGCGCGCCCCGGTCGCGGATCCGCTCGGCGAGCGAACGGCCGGGCACGTACTGGGTCGCCATCCACGGCCGCGGCGCCTCCGGGTCGGCGTCCACCACCGGTGCGGTGAAGACACCGCTCACCTTGCGGACGGCCTCGATCTCCTGCCGGAACCGGGCCCGGAAGACGGCGTCCTCGGCGTACTGGGCGTGCACCACCTTGACGGCGACCTCACGGCCCGAGCGCGATCTGGCGCGGTACACGGCTCCCATGCCCCCGGCGCCGAGCCGGTCCACCAGCCTGTACCCGCCGACCGATCTCGGGTCGTCCCTGTGCAGTGGCACCGTCCGAAACCCCTTCCCCCGTAAAGCCGTTCGAGGCCAGGGCACAGGATACGCAGCGGGACGGCGGCGGAGCCGGGCGCCGGGGTCCGGTCCGTGCCACGGGGCGCGGCCACGGCGCCCTCCCGGCATGCGGCCGGGCCCGGGTCACTCCGCCCGCGGGCGGACCAGCCCCGACTCGTACGCGATCACCACCAGTTGGGCCCGGTCCCGTGCGCCCAGCTTGGCCATGGCCCGGTTGACGTGCGTCTTCACGGTGAGCGGACTGACCTCCAGCCGCTCGGCTATCTCGTCGTTGGAGTGTCCTCCGGCGACCTGCACCAGCACCTCGCGCTCCCGCACGGTGAGCGCCGCCAGGCGCTGCGCGCGGGCGGGGTCGTCGTCCGCCGTGTCACCCTGCGCGAGGAACCGGGCGATCAGGCCCTTGGTGGCGGCCGGGGACAGCAGCGCCTCGCCACCGGCCGCGACCCTGATGGCGGCGAGGAGTTCCTCGGGTTCGCTGCCCTTGCCGAGGAAGCCGGAGGCGCCCGCGCGCAACGACCGCACCACGTAGTCGTCGACCTCGAAGGTGGTCAGGATGACCACGCGCACATGGGCGAGGGAGGAGTCCGCGCTGATCATCCGGGTCGCGGCGAGACCGTCGGTCCCGGGCATCCGGATGTCCATCAGTACGACGTCGGCCCGCCGCTCCCGGGTCAGCCGCACCGCCTCCGCACCGTCCGACGCCTCGCCCACCACCTCCATGTCGGGCTCGGAGTCGACGAGCACGCGGAAGGCGCTGCGCAGCAGGGCCTGGTCGTCGGCGAGCAGGACACGGATGGTCATACGGGCTCCCCCGGCTTTGCGGTGACGGCGGTGCGGGCCTTGATCGGCAGGATCGCATGGACCCGGAAGCCGCCGCCGTAGCGGGGACCGGTGGTGAGGGTGCCACGCAGGGCGGTCACACGTTCACGCATGCCGAGCAGGCCGTGCCCGCCGTCGGCCGGCGGGACCTCGTCCTCGCCGGAGCCGTTGTCGAGGACGGTGATCTCGATGTTCGGTCCCACGCGTACGACGCTGACCTCGGCCTTCGCCTCCGTCCCGGCGTGCTTCTGGACGTTGGTGAGGGCCTCCTGGATGACGCGGTAGGCGGCCAGTCCGACGGCGGCGGGCAGGGTGGTGCCGGCGTCGGCGCGGGCCACCTCGACATGCAGTCCGGCGCTGCGGAAGGTGCCGACGAGTTCGTCGAGCCGGTCCAGGCCGGGGGCGGGCTCGGTGGGCGCCTCCGGGTCGCCGGACTGCCGAAGCAGCCCGACGGTGGCGCGCAGTTCGTTCAGCGCCGAGCGGCTGGCCTCCCGTACGTGGGACAGGGCCTCCTTGGCCTGGTCGGGCCGCTTGTCCATGACGTGGGCGGCGACTCCGGCCTGGACGTTGACCAGGGCGATGTGGTGGGCGACGACGTCGTGCAGGTCGCGGGCGATGCGCAGGCGTTCCTCGGCGACCCGGCGCCGTGCCTCCTCCTCGCGGGTGCGCTCGGCCCGCTCGGCGCGCTCCCGGATGGCGTGGATGAAGGCGCGGCGGCTGCGGACCGCGTCGCCCGCGGTGGCGCCGATCCCGGTCCACGCCAGGATCGCCAGGTTCTCCTGGGCGTACCACGGGAGGGGGCCGGCGAGCATGGAGGCGCCGGTGAGGACGGTCATGGTGAGCAGGCCGGCCCGCCAGGTGGTGGGGCGGTCGGTGGCGGCGGCGACGGTGTAGAGCGCGATGACCGCGGACATGGCGACGGGGGCGCGGGGGTCGCCGGTGACGGCCTCGACGAGGGAGAAGGTGCCGGTGAGCGCGAGGACGGTCAGGGGGGCGCGGCGGCGGAACACGAGGGCGGCGGAGCCGAGGGCGATGAGGACCAGGCTGAGGGGGTCGGGGGTGCGCAGGACCCAGCTGACGCCGCGATCTCCGTGCGGGTCCACGAACGAGCCGGCCACCATGCAGGACAGGACGCCGGCCGCCAGGGCCGCGTCCAGCGCCATGGGGTGCGCCTTCACGTGGCGCCGGGCGCGGTCGAGGGTGTTCACGTCTGCCAACGGTACGGGGGCCCTGACGGGGGCGGAACGGGGACTACCGGTACGTCTCGGTGTGCGGTGGCCGGTGTTCCGTACCGGCGCCGGGCCGTCAACCCGGGATCAGTCCGTCGTCGCTGAGCATGTCCCGGACCTCCTCCAGGGTGGCGTCCGGGGACGGAAGGATGAGTTCCGAGGGTTCCAGGGAGTCGTCGGGCAGGGGTTCGCCCAGTTCGCGGACCTTGGACAGCAGTGCCGTGAGGGTGCGGCGGAAGCCGGGGCCGTCGCCGTTCTCCATCTCGGCCAGGAGCTCGTCGTCCAGTCCGTTCAGCTCGGCGAGGTGGCCGTCGGCCAGCCTCACCTGCCCCTCCCCCATGATCCGTACGATCATGTCGCCCTCCTCAGGCGTGGGCCCCGCTGCTTGTTCCTGCTGCTTGTCCCCGCGTGTCACTGCTTGTCGAAGCGCGGGGTGTCCTGCGGCTGCTGCGGGGACTGCTGCTGGCTCGTGCCACCTTCGATGGCCTGCTGCCCGGACGTGCCGCCGGCCAGCTCCGCCTTCATGCGCTGCAACTCGAGCTCCACATCCGTACCACCGGAGAGCCGGTCCAGCTCGGCCTGGATGTCGTCCTTGTGCATGCCGGACTGGTCGTCCAGGGCACCGGAGGCCAGCAGTTCGTCGATCGCTCCGGCCCGGGCCTGGAGCTGGGCCGTCTTGTCCTCGGCGCGCTGTATCGCCAGGCCGACGTCGCCCATCTCCTCGGAGATGCCGGAGAAGGCCTCGCCGATCCGGGTCTGCGCCTGCGCCGCTGTGTAGGTGGCCTTGATCGTCTCCTTCTTCGTGCGGAAGGCGTCGACCTTGGCCTGGAGCCGCTGGGCCGCCAGGGTGAGCTTCTCCTCCTCGCCCTGGAGCGTGGAGTGCTGCGTCTCCAGGTCGGTCACCTGCTGCTGGAGCGCGGCGCGGCGGGACAGCGCCTCACGGGCGAGGTCCTCGCGGCCCAGCGCCAGCGCCTTGCGGCCCTGGTCCTCCAGCTTGGACGACTGCGACTGCAGCTGGTTCAGCTGGAGTTCCAGGCGCTTGCGGGACGTGGCGACGTCGGCCACTCCCCGGCGCACCTTCTGCAGCAGTTCCAGCTGCTTCTGGTACGAGTAATCGAGGGTTTCGCGCGGGTCCTCGGCCCGGTCAAGGGCCTTGTTCGCCTTCGCGCGGAAGATCATCCCCATACGCTTCATGACACCGCTCATGGGCTTCGCGCGCCCCCTTCTGACGGACTCCAGCTCCAGCTCCTGCGACAGAACCCACAGTACGGGCCCTGCATCCATTACCGCACTGTTCCGGGACGGATGCGCTCATCCCCAAGGACGACTGGACACGGTCCTGCTCCGGCGTGAGGAGTAGGTGACCTTCAGGGTGAGCACCGGGTCACCGACGTCCTCGTCTGTCCCCCGTAGATACGACTGGTGTTGCCGGATCGTTCCCCACCGGACTGGGGTCCATGCCCCCGCACCCCGTACCCTTGGGTTTTGTGTTCCGTAGCCGTGCCAAGGAAGAGAAGGCCCCGGCCGCCGTCAAGGCGCCGCTGACCGACTCCAAGCAGACCCGTGACCCGCAGGCCAAGAAGGGCAGGCCCACGCCCAAACGCAGTGCGGCCCAGTCCCAGCGCCGCAGCGTGGCCACCACTTCGATGTCGCGCAAGGAGGCCGCCAAGCGTCAGCGTGAGGAGCGCCGCGCCCAGCTGGAGAAGCAGCGCCAGGCGCTGGCCACCGGCGACGAGCGGTACCTGCCCGTGCGGGACAAGGGCCCGGTCCGCAAGTTCGCCCGCGCCTTCGTCGACTCGCGGTTCAACGTCGCCGAGTTCTTCCTGCCGATGGCCGTGGTCATCCTCGTGCTGAGCATGGTGCGGGTGGGCGCGCTCCAGAGCATCGCGCTGCTGCTGTGGCTGGTCGTGATCGTGCTGATCGTGCTCGACTCGGTCGCCACCGGCTTCCGGCTGAAGAAGCAGCTCGCCGAGCGCTTCCCGGACGACAACCGCAAGGGCGCGGTCGCCTACGCCCTGATGCGCTCCCTCCAGATGCGCCGGCTCCGGCTGCCGAAGCCGCAGGTCAAGCGCGGAGAGCGGCCCTGAGCGCAACACCGTTCACCGGGGGCGCGCAGGCCTGGCTGAGCAAGCTGGGCGGACTGCGTGACGTCGTACGCCAGGAGCTGGTGGCCCGGCAGCTCGACGAGCAGATAGTCGGCCGGTTCCCGGTCGGGCAGCGGCTGCGCGTGCTCGACGTGGGGATGGGCCAGGGCACGCAGGCGCTGCGGCTGGCCCGGGCCGGGCATCAGGTGACCGGCCTGGAACAGGACGCGACCATGATCGCCGCGGCCCGGGAGGCCCTGTCCGGGGAACCCGAGGGCATCCGGGAGCGGATGCGGATCATCGAGGGCGACGGCCGGGACACCGGTGTCCACTTCATGCCGGGCAGCTTCGACGTGGTGCTGTGCCACGGCGTGCTGATGTACGTCGAGGAGCCCGATCCGCTGCTGGCGGGGCTGGCCCGGATGCTCGCCCAGGGCGGGCTGTTGTCGCTGCTCGTGCGCAACGGCGACGCGCTGGCGATGCGGCCGGGACTGGCCGGGGACTGGGCCGCGGCCCTGACCGCCTTCGACACCACCGCCTACCGCAACCGTCTCGGCCTCGACGTCCGGGCCGACCGGCTGAGCACGCTGACCGCCACACTCGCGGGGATCGGCGCACCCCTTCAGACCTGGTACGGCGTACGGGTCTTCACCGACACGGCGGCGGACGGGGAACAGCTCCCGGCCGACGTGGAGGCGCTGCTCGCGGTCGAGGAACGGGCCGGGCGGACGGATCCGTACCGCGGGGTGGCGGCACTGCTGCACCTGTGCGGGGTGCGGGGCTGACTCCCCTGCGGGCGTACGGCCGCGGCGATACGGCGCGTGACGCGGGCGCCCTCCCGCCGAACCGGCCGGACGGGCCGTCACGAGGGGTCGCTGGACGGAGGTGCGCGAGGCCGGCGCGCTCGGTCCGGCGACCCGGCATCATCTGATGGCGCTCACCGCGCTCCGGAAGCCGGCGACGGCCGCCGACGGGCCGGGGGACGGGGCGCCGGGTGAGCGGTGGAGGCAGGGACGGCCGGTGAACGGCCGCCCCCGGCCCCGCTACGCCTCCTCGGCCGCGCGCAGGCTCATCGGCCCGTAGATCTCCGTGGAGTCCTCGAACAGCCGTACCTGTTCCGCGCCGCCGGCCAGCAGGTCCTTCCAGTGCTCCCCGAGCCAGGACTCGGCGTCCCCCTGCGTGGTGAACTCCTCCGGCTGCACCGCGGGCTGGACCTCCGCCCCGTCGGCCTTCTCGAACCGCCACGTCCATGCCGCCATGTACGCCTCCCTGATGTGAGCACATTGCACAGCGGAAGCCGGATCTTGGTCCGGCTCCTGACGGCAGCCTATTCGCTCCACCGGGCGAGCCGGTAAAGGACCGCGGGTGACGGGCGCCGTGCGGGTGTTGCGCGCCGGTCGCGCCCGGCGGCGGAGCGGTTCGAGGACGGTCCGGCGCCCCTTCGGGACACCTCGGTCGCGCACGACCGGCCGTGACCGGGGAAAATCGGTTCTGTGGACGTGACTCTGCTCGGTACCGGTGCCCCCGCGGGCCTGCCCCGCCCCGACTGTCCCTGTGCCGCCTGCGCGGCCGCGCAGGGGGTGGACGCGCGGGCCGCCGCCGCGGTCCTGGTGGACGGGACCCTGCTGCTCGACCTCACCCCCGGGCTGGCGTTCGCGGCGGCGCGGACGGGGCATTCGCTGGGCGGGGTGCGGCAGGTGCTCCTGTCCCACCCGCACGACGGGCCGGCGGTCGAGGTGCCGGCGGGGGTGCCGCAGCCCGGACGGGTGCCGGACGGGCGGGAGTTGGCGCTGCTGACGGGGCACCGGGTGCGGGCGGTGGCGATGGACGCGCCCGGCACCGGGTACGCGGTGACCGGACCGGGCGGGCAGCGGCTGCTGTACCTGCCGCCCGGGGGCGCGCCCGCCGGACTGGAGGAGGGCTCCACGGAGACGTACGACATGGTGCTCGCCGATGTGCTGGGGCGGCCGGACGCCCTGGCGCGGCTGCGGGCGGTGGGGGCGGTCGGGCCGACCACGGACGTGATCGCCGTCCACCTCGACCACGACGTGCCGCCGGGGCCCGAGGTGCGGCGGCGGCTGGCCGCGGTGGGCGCGCGGGCGGTGCCGGACGGGACGACCCTCGTGGTCGGCGTGTACGAGGACGTCCCGGACGTGCCGCGGCGGACGCTGGTGCTGGGCGGCGCCCGGTCCGGGAAGTCGGTGGAGGCCGAGCGGCGGCTGGAGGCGTTCCCCGGTGTGCTCTACGTGGCGACCGGGGGGTCCCGGACCGAGGACGGCGAGTGGACGGCCCGGGTCACCGCGCACCGGGAGCGGCGGCCGGGGTCGTGGCGTACGACCGAGACGTGCGACCTGGTGCCGCTGCTGAAGGACGACGGGCCGCCGCTGCTGATCGACTGTCTGTCGCTGTGGCTGACGGACGCGATGGACGCCGTCGGGGCGTGGGACGACGCGGAGTGGGCGGACGGCGGGGAGCGGGCGCTGCGGGCGCGGGTGCGGGAGCTGACGGAGGCGGTGCGGGCCACGCGGCGGACGGTGGTCGCCGTGTCGAACGAGGTCGGGTCGGGCATCGTCCCGGCCACCGCGTCAGGCCGGCGCTACCGGGACGAACTCGGCCGCCTGAACGCGGCGTTCGCCCACGAGTGCGAGCAGGTGCTGCTGGTCGTGGCGGGACAGGCGCTGGTGCTGCGGGGCTGACAGCGGCTCACCCCGCCGGTGCCCTGCGACAGTCCGCGCGGGCGTCACGCGGCCGGTGTCTCCCGGCGGGCGATGAGGCGGTAGGTGTTCGAGAAGCGGGTGAGGCTGAGCAGGGGGGCCAGGGCGTGGTCCAGGATCCTGGCCGCGGCCAGGAGCGTTGCGGCCAGCCAGTGCGGCAGGGGCCTGGGCAGGGCCAGGGACAGGGCCGCCGACAGGTCCTCGGGGATGTGCGCGGCCCGGCGGTCGGTCCGGACGATCACGCAGCCCCGGGACTCCAGTTCCGTGCGGAGGTCGTCCAGCGGCAGCAGCCGCAGACCGGTGGCCCGGGGCAGCCACCGCCTGCCGAGGAGGGCGGCGAACGCGCACTGCGGGTCGGGGGCTTCGAGCAGGAGGTGACCGCCGGGACGCAGCACGGCCACGGCGGCGTGCAGTTCCTCGCGCGGGTCCGCGGTGTGCGGCAGGTGGTGGAGAAGGCTGACCACGTCGTAGCGGGCGCGCAGCCGGGTCGTGATCCGAGGGTCCGTCAGGAGGCCCACGTACGCCTCCTCGACGCGCTCGGCCCGGCGGGCCCGTTCGACCCGGCGGGTGGCGTCCAGGCCGTCGAAGGACGTGTAGGGGAAGACCTCCTTCGCCGTCGCCGGGAAGCGGGCGTCGCCCGTGCCCACGTCCAGCCAGCTCTCCGGCTCCGGGAACGGCAGCATCGCCCGGGCGGTGGAGCGAAGACGCCGTGCGGAGGGTGCTGGCATGGGGCGGCTCCCGGAGACGTACGACAATTCGCGGCAAAGCGGAACGTATGGGATGGCGATCTGCAGTGCAACGACGTCGCCCCGTCGTCGTGGCGACATGGCGCCGTCCTGTTCGATCGGGGCCGGTACTGTTCGGCGAATGAGCTCGCTTAATCTCGACGACTTCACCGATCTGATCGAGCGCCCCGACGGAGGAGTGCGCCGCGACGCCGAGGCGCGCCGGGAGCGTCAGGTCGTGCCGCCCGGAGCCCTGGGCCGCCTCGACGACCTGGGTGAGTGGCTGGCCGCGGCACAGGCCGCCGTGCCGGTGCGGCCGATCAGGCAGCCGCGGGTCGTGCTGTTCGCCGGGGACCACGGGATCGCCGAACTGGGCGTCTCCGCGCACCCCGCGGGCACCGCCGGGAAGCTGGTCCGGGAGGTGCTGGACGGCGGCCGTCCGGTGTCGGTGCTCGCCCGGCGGCTCGGGGTGCCGGTACGGGTCGTCGACATGGCGCTGGACTGCGCGCCGGAGTCCCTTCCGGCCGAGGTCACGCGGCACCGGGTACGGCGGGGCAGCGGGCGTATCGACATCGAGGACGCGCTGACCCCGGAGGAGGCGGAGGCCGCCTTCCGGGCCGGGGCCGCGGTGGCCGACCAGGAGGCCGACTCCGGTACGGATCTGGTGGTGCTCGGCGATGTGAGCGTGGGCGGGACCACGGCGGCGGGGGTGCTGATCGCCGCGCTGTGCGGGACCGACGCGTCCGTGGTGACGGGGCGCGGCGGGCAGGCGATCGACGACCTGGCGTGGATGCGCAAGTGCGCGGCGATCCGGGACGCGCTCAGGCGGGCCCGGCCCGTGCTCGGCGACCAGATGCGGTTGCTGGCCACGGTGGGCGGCGCCGACCTCGCCGCGATCACGGGTTTCCTGTTGCAGAGCGCGGTACGGAAGCTGCCGGTGATCCTGGACGGGGTCGTGGTGGCCGCGTGCGCGCTGGTGGGGCAGCGGATCGCGTTCCGGGCGCCGGACTGGTGGCTGGCCGGACAGAAGAGCGGGGAGCCGGGGCAGGGCAAGGCGCTGGACCGGATGGCGCTGGAGCCGCTGCTGGACCACGGGGTGACGGTCGGGGAGGGGGTGGGGGCGCTGCTGGCGCTGCCGCTCGTACAGGCCGCGGCGGCACTGGCCGCCGAGCTCCCCGAGAAGCCGCAGGCGTTCGAGACGCCCGAGGACTCCGAGGGCTCCGAGGGCTCCGAGGGCTCCGAGGGCTCCGAGCAGCCTGAGGTATCCGAGACTTCGGAGGCTTCGCAGGCTTCAGAGGCTTCCGACAAGGTCGAGGGCGGCACGAAGACCGGGGACGCGGAGCGAGCGGTGGACTCGGAGCAGGTGGGCAAGGCGGCGGAGTAGCGGTCGACCGGGCGCCTCGCCACCGCAGCGGCCGGACGCTCCCGTCACCATCGAGGCCGGGCGCCTCCTCACCGCAGCGGCCGGACGCTCCCGTCACCGCCGCGCGGCAGATCATGCCCTCGTTCCGGCGCGGCGGCACTCGACCGCGGCGGCGTGGCTGGTGCCCGTCCCCCTCTACCGATGGTCGAGCGCGCGGGTGGACACCGGGTCGGGCTTGCCGCCGATCAGGTCCTGGAATTTGCGGCGGGGGGCCGCCCAGCGGCGGTCGTGGTGGAAGGCGCGCAGGGTGGCACGGGCGCGGGCCCTCGGGCGGCGGCGGTAGAAGCGCTTGGCCCAGAAGGAGCCCGGGCGGGCCAGGCGGACGACGCCGATCAGGCCCACCAGGGGGACGACCACGCTGAAGACCGCCATCCGGGCCTTGCCCTTGCTGAGGACGAGCAGGGCGAAGAGGAAGTTGACCGCCACCGTGGAGATGACACTGCCGCGGTCCTGGAGCTCGTCGTCGGACATGTCGTTGACGCCGAACGGGGAGAAGCCCGCGAGGAGCAGGCCGACCAGGGCCGCCGTGAGCACCACGGCCTCGACGCTCTTGCGGCCGGCCTCGGTCCAGTAGACGTCGTCGAGGTGCAGGATCAGCGCGAACTCGTCCAGGACCAGGCCGGCGCCGATGCCGAAGACGACCGCGAACGCGCCCGAGCCGAAGCCGTGCCGGCTGCTGGCGACCGCGCCGAAGCCGCCGAGGACCGTGAGGGCGACACCGGGGACCACGTGGTGGATGTGCACTCCCCCGGCGCTGACGTTGCCGAACGGGCCCTTGCCCGCCCGGATCATGCGGGTCACGACCCGGGTGATGAGGAACGTGAGCACGAACGAGGTGAGGGCGAGCAGCAGCGGCAGCTTGCCCGGCTCGACGATGTTCCGCTGCAACCAATGTCCCATTTGATCACTTTATCCATGTTGACCCTTCTGGTCCTCCCGGACGTCCTGGGATCCTGGGCGCCCCGCTCGTCATGGGCGCCCGCCGGGCCGACGGGTAACCTGCGCCGGTGTCCACGACCCCCTCGGCTCCCCCACCTCCCTCGCCGCCCTCGCCCGCCTCCTGGCCGGACGGCCTGCGCTTCGCCTTCGGCACCCTCACCGCGCTCCCGGTCCAGGTGACCCGCTGGGACCGCGAGGCCGCCCGTGCGGGCATGCTCTGCGCTCCGGCGGCCGGACTGGCGGTCGGCGCGTGCGCGGCCGTCCTCGGGGTGCTCCTGCTGTTCCTGGGCGCGGGCCCGCTGCTCGCCGCCGTCGCCTCCGCCGCCGTGCCCGCCGTGCTCACCCGGGGCCTGCATCTGGACGGGCTCGCGGACACCGCGGACGGTCTCGGCAGCGGCCGGCCCGCCGCGGACGCGCTGCGGATCATGAAGCAGTCGGACATCGGACCGTTCGGGGTGATCACCCTCGTCCTCGTGCTGTTCGCCCAGGTGGCCGCGCTGGCGCAGCTCTACGGCGCCTCCTGGACGCGAGGCGCCGTGGCCGCCGCCGTCGCCGCGACCGCCGCCCGTCTCGCCCTCACCCTGGCCGCCCGCACCGGGGTGCCGGCCGCCCTGCCGGAGGGGCTCGGCGCGGCGGTGGCGGGCGTGGTCCCGGTGCGGGGCGCGGCGGTCACCGCCGCCGTCGTCCTCGCGGTGGCCGCGGGCGCGGGAGCGCTCCTGGGCACGTACGACGTCGTCCGCACGGTGCTCGCCGTCGCCGCCGCCGTCGGTGCGGCCGAACTCCTGCTGCGGCACTGCACGCGACGGTTCGGCGGGGTGACCGGGGACGTGTTCGGGGGCCTCGCGGAGACGGCGGCGACCACCGCGCTCGTCCTGCTGACGCTCGGGAACTAGTGCCGTGGCAGGCAACGTTCGCCCCTCCCTCGCCGGCCGGGCACGCCGACGGGTGGGCACCCGCGGGAATGATCGACGGCGGCCCCGAGCGTAGGCTCGGGGCGCGGATTTACCCGACCAGGTGAAGACCGTGCCGCAGGAGGGACCTAGGGTCGATCGTCGGGCCCGGTCGACCCACCCCCATTCGGCCCCAGCACACTTCAACGGAAGCGAGATTTCACCACCGTGACTGCTCTCACTCTCAGCACCGCCGCGGCGGCCGGCCTGCGGGCCGACGCGATCGTGATCGGTGTGGCCAAGGGCGCCGAAGGCCCGGTCGTGGCACCGGGCGCCGAGGCCGTGGACAAGGCGTACGACGGCTCACTCGCCGGCGTCCTGGAGACCCTCGGCGCCGTCGGCGCCGAGGGCGAGGTGACGAAGCTGCCCGCTCCGGCCGGCTTCAAGGCGCCGCTCGTGGTGGCGGTGGGCCTGGGCACCCAGCCCGACGAGGACGCCGGCTTCGACGCCGAGGCGCTGCGCCGGGCCGCCGGTGTGGCGGCCCGTGCCCTCACCGGCGCGAAGAAGGCCGCGTTCGCCCTGCCGCTCACGGACGCCGCCGACGCCGGCGCGGTCGCCGAGGGCGTGCTGCTCGGCGCGTACTCCTTCGACACGTACAAGGACGGCGGCGCGGGCGGCAAGGGCGCCCGGGCGCGGAACAGCAAGGCTCCGCTGGCCGAGGCCGCGCTGCTCGGCGGCAAGCCCCGCGACCGCGTGTACAAGGCGGCGATCGAGCGGGCCACCGCCGTGGCCGAGGAGCTCAACCGCGCCCGCGACCTGATCAACATGCCGCCGAACGACCTCGACCCCGAGGCGTTCGCCGCGATCGCCCAGGCCGCGGCCAAGGAGCACGGCGTCAAGGTGCAGGTGCTCGACGAGAAGGCCCTGGTCAAGGGCGGCTACGGCGGCATCCTCGGAGTCGGCGCCGGGTCCGCGGCGGGGCCGCGGCTGGTGAAGCTGTCGTACACCTCCGCCAAGGCGGACAAGCACCTCGCCTTCGTCGGCAAGGGGATCACGTACGACTCGGGCGGCATCTCGCTGAAGCCGGCCGGTCACAACGAGACGATGAAGTGCGACATGAGCGGGGCGGCGGCGGTGTTCGCCGCCGTGGTCGCCGCCGCGCGCCTCGGACTGGAGGTCAACATCACCGGCTGGCTGGCGCTGGCCGAGAACATGCCCTCGGGCTCCGCGACGCGGCCCGGTGACGTGCTGCGCATGTACAGCGGCAAGACGGTGGAGGTCCTCAACACCGACGCCGAGGGTCGGCTGGTGCTGGCCGACGCGCTGTGGGCCGCCTCCGAGGAGAACCCGGACGCGATCGTGGACGTGGCGACGCTGACCGGCGCGATGATGCTGGCGCTGGGCAACCGGACGTTCGGGATCATGGCGAACGACGAGGCGTTCCGCTCCGCGGTGCACGAGGCCGCCGAGGAGGTGGGCGAGCCGGCCTGGCCGATGCCGCTGCCGGAGCACCTGCGCAAGGGCATGGACTCGTCCACGGCCGACATCGCGAACATGGGCGAGCGGATGGGCGGCGGGCTGGTCGCCGGGCTGTTCCTGCGCGAGTTCGTGGGCGAGGGGATCACCTGGGCGCACCTCGACATCGCCGGGCCGGCGTTCAACGAGGGCGGGCCGTTCGGGTACACGCCGAAGGGCGGTACGGGTACGGCCGTGCGCACGCTGGTGCGGCTGGCCGAGCTGACGGCCGCGGGCGACCTGGGCTGACGTCCGCCGGGGAGCCCGGTCCGTCCGGTTGTCCGGGTGGCCGCGGGGGCGTGGGGGGCTGGTCGCGCGGCTCCCCGCGCCCCTGGGCGTCGCGGGCGCCGCCCACGGGGGAAGGTGCGATGTCTCACACACCGGCCCGGCGTCTCTTCCTGGCACGACAAGTGCGAAGATGGGGCTCGGCAGGACAGGGCCCCACCCGAAGGGCCGAAGAACGAGCGGCCGGACACCAGCCGCCGACCGGTCACCGCAGACCGGCGTGGCGCACATGCATGGAGGACGTGACGTGGCGAACGACGCCAGCACCGTTTTCGACCTAGTGATCCTCGGCGGTGGCAGCGGTGGGTACGCCGCGGCCCTGCGCGGGGCGCAGCTGGGCCTGGACGTCGCCCTGATCGAGAAGGACAAGGTCGGCGGTACCTGCCTGCACCGGGGGTGCATCCCCACCAAGGCCCTGCTCCACGCGGGCGAGATCGCCGACCAGGCCCGCGAGAGCGAGCAGTTCGGTGTGAAGACCACCTTCGAGGGCATCGACATCGCCGGGGTCCACAAGTACAAGGACGGTGTCATCGCCGGCCTGTACAAGGGTCTGCAGGGGCTTGTCGCCTCCCGCAAGGTGACCTACATCGAGGGTGAGGGCCGGCTGTCCTCCCCCACCTCCGTCGACGTCAACGGCCAGCGCGTCCAGGGCCGCCACGTGCTGCTCGCGACCGGCTCCGTGCCGAAGTCGCTGCCGGGCCTGGAGATCGACGGCAACCGGATCATCTCCTCCGACCACGCCCTCGTCCTGGACCGTGTGCCGAAGTCGGCGATCGTCCTCGGCGGCGGGGTCATCGGCGTCGAGTTCGCCTCCGCCTGGAAGTCCTTCGGCACCGACATCACGATCATCGAGGGCCTCAAGCACCTGGCCCCCCTCGAGGACGAGAACTCCTCCAAGCTTCTTGAGCGCGCGTTCCGCAAGCGCGGCATCAAGTTCAACCTGGGCACCTTCTTCTCGAAGGCCGAGTACACCCAGGACGGCGTCAAGGTCACCCTCGCCGACGGCAAGGAGTTCGAGGCCGAGCTCCTGCTGGTGGCCGTCGGCCGCGGCCCCGTCTCCCAGGGGCTGGGTTACGAGGAGCAGGGCGTCGCCATGGACCGCGGCTACGTCCTGGTCGACGAGTACATGCGCACCAACGTTCCGACCGTCTCCGCCGTCGGCGACCTGGTCCCCACGCTCCAGCTCGCGCACGTCGGCTTCGCCGAGGGCATCCTGGTGGCGGAGCGTCTGGCCGGTCTCAAGACCGTCCCGATCGACTACGACGGTGTCCCGCGGGTGACGTACTGCCACCCGGAGGTCGCCTCCGTCGGTATCACCGAGGCCAAGGCCAAGGAGATCTACGGCGCGGACAAGGTCGTCGCTCTGAAGTACAACCTCGCGGGCAACGGCAGGAGCAAGATCCTCAACACCGCGGGCGAGATCAAGCTCGTCCAGGTGAAGGACGGTGCCGTGGTCGGCGTCCACATGGTCGGCGACCGCATGGGCGAGCAGGTCGGCGAAGCCCAGCTGATCTACAACTGGGAGGCGCTCCCCGCCGAGGTCGCCCAGCTCATCCACGCCCACCCGACGCAGAGCGAGGCGCTCGGCGAGGCCCACCTGGCGCTGGCCGGCAAGCCCCTCCACTCGCACGACTGACCCTCGGTCGACGAACGCGACGACACAGACTTCCGCAATTCGTAAGGAGCAACCGAAACCATGGCGGTTTCCGTAACCCTTCCGGCGCTCGGCGAGAGCGTCACCGAGGGCACCGTCACCCGCTGGCTGAAGGCCGAGGGTGAGCGCGTCGAGGCCGACGAGCCGCTGCTCGAGGTCTCCACCGACAAGGTCGACACCGAGATCCCCTCGCCCGCCGCCGGTGTCCTGGCGTCCATCAAGGTCGCCGAGGACGAGACCGTCGAGGTCGGCGCCGAGCTGGCCGTCATCGACGACGGCACGGGCGCGCCCGCCGCTGAGCCGGCTCCGGCCGCCGAGCAGGCCCCGGCCGCCGAGGAGGTCGCCCCGCCGGCGCCCGAGCCGGCACCGGCGGCGCAGCCGTCCACCGAGCAGGCCGCCCCGGCTCCCGCTCCCACCGCCGAGGCCGCCTCCGGCGGCGGCAGCGCCGAGGGTACGGACGTCGTCCTGCCCGCGCTCGGCGAGTCCGTCACCGAGGGCACCGTCACCCGCTGGCTGAAGGAGGTCGGCGACTCCGTCGAGGCCGACGAGCCGCTGCTGGAGGTCTCGACCGACAAGGTCGACACCGAGATCCCGGCGCCCACCTCTGGTGTGCTGCTGGAGATCGTGGTCGGCGAGGACGAGACCGCCGAGGTCGGCGCCAAGCTGGCCGTCATCGGCGCTCCGGGTGCGGCTCCGGCCGCTGCCCCGGCTCCCGAGGCTCCGGCTCCGGCCGCCGAGGCCCCGGCGCCCGCTCCGGCTCCGGCCCCCGCGCCGGCCGCCCCCGCGGCTCCGGCCGCTCCGGCGCCCGCCCCGCAGGCGCCCTCGGCTCCCGCCCCGCAGCAGCAGACCACCCCGGCTCCCGAGCCGGCCCCGGCCGCTCCGGCGCCCGCGCCCGCCCCGGCGGCCGCCCCTGCTGCGGCTCCGTCCGCGCCCTCCGGTGACGACGGCGCCTACGTGACCCCGCTGGTGCGCAAGCTCGCCGCCGAGAACGGCGTCGACCTGGCCGGCGTCAAGGGCACCGGTGTCGGCGGCCGGATCCGCAAGCAGGACGTCATCGCCGCCGCCGAGGCCGCGAAGGCCGCCGCCGCGCCGGCTCCGGCCGCCGCCCCGGCCGCCGCCGCGAAGAAGGCCCCGAAGCTGGAGGCCTCCCCGCTGCGCGGCCAGACCGTCAAGATGCCGCGCATCCGCAAGGTCATCGGCGACAACATGGTCAAGGCGCTGCGCGAGCAGGCCCAGCTGTCCTCGGTCGTCGAGGTCGACGTGACCCGCCTGATGCGCCTGCGCAACCAGGCCAAGGACTCCTTCGCCGCGCGCGAGGGCGTCAAGCTCTCCCCGATGCCGTTCTTCGTGAAGGCGGCGGCCCAGGCGCTGAAGGCCCACCCGGTCATCAACGCCAGGATCAACGAGGCCGAGGGCACGATCACCTACTTCGACACCGAGAGCGTCGGTATCGCGGTGGACTCCGAGAAGGGCCTGATGACCCCGGTCATCAAGCACGCCGGTGACCTCAACATCGCCGGTATCGCCAAGGCCACGGCGGAGCTCGCGGGCAAGGTCCGCGCCAACAAGATCACTCCGGACGAGCTGTCCGGCGCGACCTTCACCATCTCCAACACCGGTTCGCGCGGCGCGCTCTTCGACACGATCATCGTGCCGCCGAACCAGGTCGCGATCCTCGGCATCGGTGCCACGGTCAAGCGTCCGGCCGTCATCGAGACGGAGGAGGGCACGGTCATCGGCGTCCGCGACATGACGTACCTGACGCTGTCCTACGACCACCGCCTGGTGGACGGCGCCGACGCGGCCCGTTACCTGACCGCGGTCAAGGCGATCCTGGAGGCGGGCGAGTTCGAGGTCGAGCTCGGCCTGTAAGCAGACGTTCCCGCTTGTACGGTGCCCCCGTCCGGAGTTCTCCGGGCGGGGGCACCGCGCTTTCCCCGGGGGCCGGCGGAGCCCCGTCCCGGAACGTGTAAGTCTCGTCTCACCTGCGCGAAAGCGCCCCCGTGCGCCCTTCCCCGAAGCGCCCACGGCCTTATTGTCTAAACGTCGAACGCCCCCGGGGCCGAGGGGCGGCCCCTCCTTAAGGAGCCCTCATGACCGCGCCCGTCGTCCACTCGCTGCGCGAACAGATCCGCGAGCACATCGTGGAGGGGATCGTCAGCGGGCGCTGGCAGCCGGGCGAGCGGATCGTGGAGCGGCGGATCGCGACCGAGCTGGAGGTCAGCCAGACACCGGTGCGCGAGGCGCTGCGCGAGCTGGAGTCGCTGCGGCTGATCGAGTCGGCGCCGAACAAGGGTGCGCGGGTGCGGAACCTGACGGCGGCCGACCTGGAGGAGAGCTACCCGGTCCGGGCCGGTCTGGAGGCCATCGCGGCGGAGTTGGCGGCCGGACGGCTGGCTCAGGACTGCTCGGCCCTGGAGCCGCACGTGGCCGCCCTGTACGAGGCGGACCGCGCGTCGGACGGCACCGCCCAGGTTCGCCACACGGTGGGTTTCCACCGGGAACTGGTCCGCGCGGCGGACAACTCGGTGCTGCTGCACACCTGGGAGGGCCTGGGCATCGAGGTGTTCACCGCTCTGTCGATCCGCTGGCTGGGGACGGTGCAGCAGTCGTACGCGGAGGAGCACGAGGAGCTGATGGCCGCGTTCCGGCGCCGGGACCCGCGGATCGCGGACATCGTGAAGGCGCATGTGCTGGGATGCGCGCCGCGCGCCTGACCCGTCACCGGAGCGTAGGTGCGCTCAGACGTGCTCCCACCTGCGAAATCCCGCTTCGGGAGCGACACTGCGTGTCTTCGGCGGAGGCACCCCGTGCCTACTTTCTCGTAATCGAGAGGTTTTGCCCTTCAACCCTTTGATCGATCATCGATCAGGGAGTTACAGTCGCCGACGGGCCACGCGGCGCGAGCCACGAGGTGTCACACCACCGAGGCCCAAGCCCTGTCCTGCCAAAGACCAAGGGCGACCCTGAACCCTTACCGATGAGGGAACCCCCTTCGACTGAGGAAGGCGGCGACATGACCGACCCCCACGCCATCCAGCCGAGCGCTCTCGACCAGCTCCCCGACCGGGACCCGGAGGAGACCGCCGAATGGCAGGCCTCGCTGGACGCGGTCGCCCAGGCGGCCGGGCCGCACCGTGCCGCGTACCTGATGCGGCGCACGCTGGAGCGTGCCGAGGGCAACGGCATCGCGCTGCCCAAGCTGCTCGAGACGGACTACGTCAACACCATCCCCACCGCCGCCGAGCCCGCCACCCCGGGTGACGAGGCGATGGAGGCCCGGATCACCGCCTGGAACCGCTGGAACGCGGCCGCGATGGTGACCCGGGGCGCGAAACACGGCGTCGGCGGCCACATCGCCACCTTCGCCTCCGCGGCCTGGCTCTACGAGACGGGCTTCAACCACTTCTTCCGGGGCAAGGAGTCCCAGGACTCCCCCGGCTCCGGCGACCAGCTCTACATCCAGGGCCACGCCTCCCCCGGCATCTACGCCCGCGCCTTCCTCGACGGCCGGCTCGGCGAGGAGCACCTCGACAACTTCCGCCAGGAGGCGGGCGGCAACGGCCTCCCGTCGTACCCGCACCCGCGGCGCCTGCCCTGGCTGTGGGAGTTCCCGACGGTGTCGATGGGCCTCGGCCCGCTCTCCGCGATCTACCAGGCGCGCTTCAACCGCTATCTGACGCACCGCGGCATCAAGGACGTCTCCGCGTCCCACGTGTGGGCGTTCCTCGGTGACGGTGAGATGGACGAGCCCGAGTCGACGGCGGCCCTCGCGCTCGCCGCCCGCGAGGAGCTCGACAACCTCACCTTCGTCATCAACTGCAACCTCCAGCGCCTCGACGGCCCGGTCCGCGCGAACTTCAAGATCGTGCAGGAGCTGGAGGCCCAGTTCCGCGGCGCCGGCTGGAACGTCATCAAGACGCTGTGGGGTTCGGCGTGGGACGAGCTGTTCCAGCTCGACACCACCGGCGCGCTCGTCCGCCGGCTGCGCGAGGTGCCCGACGCCCAGGTGCAGACGTATCAGACCCGGGACGCCGCCTACATCCGCCAGGACTTCTTCGGCGCCGACCCGGCGCTCGCCGAGATGGCGAAGCTGCTGAGCGACGACAAGATCCTGGAGTGCTTCCACCTCTCGCGCGGTGGCCACGAGGCCCGCAAGGTGTACACGGCCTACAAGGCGGCCGTCGAGCACAAGGGGGCGCCGACGGTCATCCTGGCCCAGACGGTCAAGGGCCACACCCTCGGCGAGGGCTTCGCGTCGAAGAACGCCAACCACCAGATGAAGAAGCTCTCGGTGGACGAGTTCAAGGCGATGCGCGACCTGCTGGAGCTGCCGATCAGGGACAGCGACTTCGTCGACGGCGTGGTGCCCTACGGCCACCCGGGCGCCGACTCCCCCGAGGTGCGCTACCTCCAGGAGCGCCGCGCGGCCCTCGGCGGCCCGGCTCCCGCCCGCCGTACGCACGCCCTCGCGCCGCTCCCGGCGCCCGCCGACAAGACGTTCGCCTCCTTCGACAAGGGCTCGGGATCGCAGAACGTGGCGACCACGATGGCCTTCGTCCGCCTGGTCAAGGACCTGGTCCGCGACAAGGAGACCGGCAAGCGCTGGGTGCCGATCGTCCCCGACGAGGCGCGCACCTTCGGCATGGAGTCGCTGTTCCCCTCGCTCGGCATCTACTCGCCCAAGGGCCAGACGTACGAGCCGGTCGACCGCGACCAGCTGATGTACTACAAGGAGGCCACGAACGGCCAGATCCTCAACGAGGGGATCACCGAGGCCGGTTCGATGGCGGACTTCATCGCCGCGTCCACCGCGTACTCCACGCACGGCGAAGCGATGATCCCGTTCTACATCTTCTACTCGATGTTCGGCTGGCAGCGCACGGCCGACCAGATGTGGCAGCTCGGCGACCAGCTCGGCCGCGGCTTCCTCGTCGGCGCGACGGCCGGCCGCACCACCCTGACCGGTGAGGGCCTCCAGCACGCCGACGGCCACTCCCCCGTGATCGCGGCGACCAACCCGGCGGCGCTGACGTACGATCCGGCGTTCGCCTACGAGATCGCGACGATCGTCAAGGACGGCCTGCGCCGGATGTACGGCGAGGCGGCCCCGGGCGAGGACCCGAACGTCTTCTACTACCTGACCGTCTACAACGAGCCGATGCCGCAGCCGGCCAAGCCGTCCGGCCTCGGCATCGACGAGGGCATCGTCAAGGGGCTGTACCGCTTCAACACGGCGGAGTCTGCCGGGGTCTCCGCGGTGGCCGACGCCCCGCGGATCCAGCTGCTCGGCTCCGGTACGGCGATCCACTGGGTGCTCAAGGCGCAGAAGCTGCTCGCCGAGGAGTGGGGCGTGGCCGCCGACGTGTGGTCCGCGACCTCGTGGACCGAGCTGCGCCGGGACGCCCTGGAGGCGGACGCGGCCCTGCTGCGCGGCGAGGAGCGGGTGCCCTACGTCCGGCAGGCGCTTCAGAGTGCCGAGGGCCCGGTGCTGGCGGTCTCCGACTACATGCGCCAGGTCCCGGACCAGATCGCGCAGTGGGTCGAGCAGGACTGGTCCTCGCTGGGCGCCGACGGCTTCGGTCTGTCGGACACCCGCGAGGCGGCCCGCCGCCACTTCGGCGTCGACGCCGAGTCGGTCGTCGTGGCGGCGCTGGCTCAGCTGGCGCGGCGGGGTGAGGTCAAGGCGACGGCGGTGAAGGAAGCGCGGGGGCGCTACGGGTTGTAGGCGCGGGGTCCTTCGGGGCGGGGGGACGCGACGGCCGTCGGCCGCCCGGGTCCCCTCGCCCGGTTCCGGCCGCGGTCGGGCCACCCGGTTCCGGTCGCGCCTCGGCCGCGGGCTCGTCGTGGTTGATCGCGCAGTTCCCCGCGCCCCTGGGGGCGCCTCCGTCGCATCTCGGCCGCGGGCTCGTCGTGGCTGGGCGCACAGTTCCCCGCGCCCCTGGGGGCGCCTCCGTCGCATCTCGGCCGCGGGCTCGTCGTGGCTGGGCGCACAGTTCCCCGCGCCCCTGGGGGCACCTCCCTCGCATCTCGGCCGCGGGCTCGTCGTGGCTGGAGGGTGCTTGTCCGGGCTTTTAGGGGCGGGGAACTGCGCGGTCGGCCACAGTGGGCCCGCGCCTGGACGGGTCACCGGCGGAGTCCTCCGCATCCGGGCCGGATACCCCCGCACATCGGCGATCGCGGCGCCTGCATCATGGCCGTATGCGTGCTGCCCGTCTCATCAGAATGGTGCTGCTGCTCCAGTCCCGGCCGTCCATGACGGCCGCCGAGCTGGCGCGGGAGCTGGAGGTGTCCGAGCGGACCGTCACCCGGGACGCGCAGGCGCTCTCGGAGGCGGGGGTGCCGGTGTACGCCGACCGGGGGCGGGCCGGCGGCTACCGGCTGATCGGCGGTTACCGGACGCGGCTGACCGGGCTGGCCCGCGGTGAGGCGGAGGCGCTGTTCCTGTCGGGGGTACCGGGCGCGCTGCGGGAGATGGGGCTGGAGGACGCGGCGTCGGCGGCCCGGCTGAAGGTGTCCGCGGCCCTGCTCCCGTCGGTGCGCGACGCCTCCCGCGCGGCGGCGCAGCGGTTCCATCTGGACGCGCCGAGCTGGTTCAAGGAGCCGAAGACACCCGAGCTGCTGCCCGAGGTCGCGGACGCGGTGTGGGACGACCGGCGGATCACCGCCCGGTACTGGCGCGGTGAGGACGAGGTGGTGCGGGAGCTGGAGCCGTACGGGCTCGTGCTCAAGGCGGGGGTCTGGTACCTGTGCGCGCGGGTCGCGGGGCGCGACGCGTACCGGGTGTACCGGATCGACCGGTTCACGGCGGTGGACACCGGCGAGGAGCGGTTCACCCGGGACGACGGCTTCGACCTGCCGGGATTCTGGGAGGAGCGGGCCGAGCAGTTCGCGCGCTCCATCCTGCGCGCCGAGGTCGTCGTCCGGCTGTCGCGGGACGGGGTGCGGGCGTTGCCGTACTCCGTCGGCTCCCGGTCCGCCCGGGAGGCGCTGGAGGCCGCGGGCGATCCGGACGGGGACGGTTGGGTGACGGTGACGCTCCCGGTGGAGTCCGAGGAGGTCGCGCACAGCCAGCTGGCGGCACTCGGCCCGGAGGCCGAAGTGCTGGCGCCGGAGAGCCTGCGGGCACGTTTCGTCGCGGACGCGATGCGGCTGGCCGCCCTGTACGGGACATAACGTCGTCGCGGACATAACAATCCGCCTCACTCCACGTGCGGGCCACCCGTCCAGGGCCGATGCTGGACCCGTGATGGACGAGACGGAGTTCTGGGAGCTGGTCGACGCCAGCCGCGAGGCCGCCGAGGGCGACCCCGAGGAGCAGGCCGACCTGCTGGTGGACCGGCTGCTCCAGCTGGACCCGGAGATGGTCCTCGACTTCGCCCGTCACTTCGAGGCCCGCTACAACCGCGCGTACACCTGGGACCTGTGGGGCGCGGCCTGGATCCTGCTGGACGGGGCGAGCGACGACGCCTTCGACTTCTTCCGGTGCTGGCTGATCGGCCAGGGCCGCGAGGTGTACGAGGGCGCCGTGCACGACCCCGACGCGCTCGCCGACCTCCTGGACGACTTCGACGAGGAGCTCGACGGCGACGGCGAGGAGCTCGGCTACGCGGCGGACGAGGCGTACGAGCAGCTCACCGGTGTGGTCGCCCCCGACCTCGGCATCCCGCCCGCTGGGTCCGAACCGGCGGGCACGCCCCTCGACTTCGAGAACGAGCGGGTGCTGGCGGAGCGTTGTCCCAAGCTGTGGGAGCGGTTCAGGGGCTGACTCGGGCGGCGCCGGCACTGGCACCGGATCCGGCACTCCGGCACCCCGGCACCGGTCCTCAGGCGACGACCCGGCGGCGGGTCGTGTCCGCCGGGACGTACGCTTGTGTCTGCTCCGCCTCCACCGCGTGGTGCATCGGTGCCCGGTTGGCCTGGTCGAGCGCGGACGCCGTGACGGCGGCCGGTCCCAGGACGACGGTCGCGACCGCGCAGACCACCGTCCACACGCGCCTGCTGCCCCTGATGCTGCTGCTCATGATCCCCACCTCGGGTCGGTTTCTGTCACCGACACCGACCGTAGGGCGCGGGGATCGCAGGACCCTGCGAGTGCGCTGTGCCGTTCCTGTGAGCCTCATGGCCGTCCCTGCAGTCGGGCCGCCACTCGCCTGATCTCCGGCAGGCGGGCGCTCAGGGCGGCGCCCGGGCAGCTGGTCATGTAGCCGTCGTCGTGGCCCGCCAGGGCGGGCAGCGTGGCGGCGACGCCGGCCGCGTACCGGCTGCCGCTGTTGCTGGAGACCAGGCGGATCCGCGCGCGGGGGTCGACGTCCGCCGGGCCCAGCTTCCAGGCGGCGAGTGCGGCGATCGAGTCGGTCATCGCCTTCGGGACGGGGACGCCGGCGGTGAACGTGCCGAGGGCGGCGACGCCCGTGCTGCGGTGGTTGAAGCCCTGGGTGTGGGCGCCGGTCACGGGCCGGTCGACGCCACCCGCGCGGCCCTCGTAGATGGTGCCGCAGCGGTCGACGAGGAAGTTGTAGCCGATGTCGTCCCAGTCGCGGGCGCCGGTCTGGCCCGTGTACAGGGAACGGATGATGCGGGGTGTCTCGGCGCAGTCGTAGGCGTTGGGCGAGTCGGTGTGGTGGACGAAGACGGCGACGACCTTGTCGTCGTAGCGCGGCGGTGGCTGGGGGCGCCGGGCGGCGGCGTTCAGCCAGGCCGTCCGCGGCACGATGCGCGGCCTGGCCGCGGTGTGCGGACCGGCCTGGCGGACGGCGGCGGTGTGCCGGCCGGCGCGGGCCGCGACCGTGTGCTCGACGCCGTTCGCGCACAGCACCAGCGCCCCGGCGGCGGTCAGGCCCGGCAGGCAGCCGAGCAGCACGAGCACGGTGGCCGGTATCCGTACGGGACGCCGTCTCCGTGCCCGCCGCGGTCTTCGCAGGACGCACATGCTTCCCACTGTCGGCCGGTTCCGACGCGTCCGCGATGTGTGCTGTGCCACCCGGTGGAACCATCGTCCGGGTCCGCGGCGTTTTCCCAGGTGCACGCACGCGTGACCGGTTCCGGTGGCCACGCGCGCGGGTGACTGATCACTGGGACCGTGCCACGCGTACTAGGAGACGCCCCCGTGAGGGGACCAAGAGAGAGGCGGCTCCGTGGACCTGCTCGACATCCTGCTGTTGCTGGTGATCCTCGCCTACGCGGCGTCAGGCTACCGGCGCGGGCTGGTGGCCGGCTGCGTCTCGCTCGCCGGTTTCGTGGGCGGCGCGGTCGTCGGCGTGTGGGCGCTGCCCTGGGTGATGGACCTGGCGACGCCGGGCACCACGGCGGCGACGGTGACCGCGGTGCTGACGGTGCTGGTCCCGGCCGTGCTCGGGCACGAACTCGCCGGGCGGCTGGCGCTCAAGCTGCGGCGGGAGCTGGACCGGGGGCCGCTGAGGGTGGCCGACGGGGTCGGCGGGGCCGCGGCCAACTCGGTGGCGGTGCTGATCGTGGCGTGGGTGGTCGCGAGCGTGCTGGGCGCGTCCTCGTCGCCGCTGGTCACGACCGCGATCCGGGACTCGGCCCTGCTGGGCGCCGTGCAGGACACCATGCCGGAGACGACTCCCTCCTGGTTCTCGCGGGCCACGTCCGCGCTGACCGAGGCGGGCTTCCCGCAGGTCTTCAACCCGTTCGAGAACGAGTCGACGGCCGAGGTCGCCAGGCCGACCGGCGACAGCGTCACCGCGAGCGCCACCAACGCCGCCAAGCTGAGCACCGTGAAGATCGAGGGCGTCGCGGGCACCCAGGGCCGCGAGGGCAGCGGCTTCGTGTACGCGCCGGAGCACGTGATGACCAACGCGCACGTGGTGGCCGGCATCGACGACCCGAGCGTGCGGATCGGCGGCGTCGGCCGGACGTACGAGGCGCGGGTGGTGCTCTTCGACCCGAACAAGGACGTGGCGGTGCTGTACGTCCCCGACCTGAGCGCGCCGGTGCTGAAGTTCGACGACGAGGCCGCGCGCGGCGAAGCGGCGGTCGTCGCCGGTTATCCGCAGGACGGCGACCTGAACCTCCAGGCGGCCACCGTGGCCAACCGGGTGCGGGCGACCGGGCAGAACATCTACAGCGACGCGACCGTCACCCGCGAGATCTACTCGATCCGCTCCACCGTCCGCCCCGGCAACTCCGGCGGCCCGCTGCTGACCACCGGCGGCGAGGTCTACGGCGTCGTCTTCGCCCGCTCCACCTCGGACGACGAGACGGGGTACGTGCTGACGGCGGACGAGGTCGCCGACGACGCGGAACGGGCGGCGAACGCGACGGCACCGGTCGACACGGGCGACCTGGTCACGTCCTGACCGACGCGGGTCCCCCGGCCCGCTGAGGCGTACGGCGTCGCTCACCCCGCCCTCGGACGGGGCAATGCCGCGTCCGGCGGCCCGGCCGGGCGTACCTGTGGGCGCATGTCACCTGCTGTCGCCGCCCTCACAACCGCCCTGCGGACCGCCCTCATGCCGGCCTGCCTGTTCGCCCTCACCGCCGCCGCCCCGGCCGAGCACCCGGTCAGCCCGGGCTGGGTGCTCGTCGGCTTCGCCACGGCGGCCGCGGTGGCGGGGATCCCGCTGTACCTGGTCGTGCGCAGACGCCGGGAGACCGCCACGGCCGACCAGGTCAGAGGCTGCGTCCCATGAGCACGTCGTCGACGTACCGGCCCTCCAGCAGGAACTCCCCGGGCAGCACGCCCTCCACCACGAAGCCCTCGGACTCGTAGAGCGCCCGGGCCGGGGCGTTGTGTCCGAGCACCCGCAGGGTGATCCGGCGCGCCCCGAGGCTGCGGGCCCGTTCCCGCGCGGCCCGCAGCAGCGAACGGCCGACGCCGGCGCCCCGCGCCTGCTCGGCGACCACCAGCCCCTGGATCTGGCGGACGTGGGCGTTGCACGCGAGAGGGGTCGGGAACCCGAGCTTGATGTACCCGACGAGCACACCGTCGAGTTCCGCGACGAGATGGTCCCGGGGCCCGAACCGCTCGCCGAAGAACGGTTCGTACGGCGGCTGGGGGCGGGGCTGGACGGCGTGCAGCGGGGACCAGGCGGCGCGGTCGAGGCGGCCCAGTGCCTCCTCGTCCTCGGCGGTGGCAAGGCGTATGTGCGGTACCGGCATGACGGTCACCCTAGGCCGAAGCCGGCGAGGCCCCAACGGGATCCCCCCCGGCCTCTGAGCGAGGATGGCGGTCATGAGACGTTCACGTATCGCGGTGGCCGGTGCCTCCGGTCTGATCGGCGGCGCCCTGGTGCGGTCCCTGACCGCGGACGGGCACGAGGTGGTGCGCCTGGTGCGCCGGGAGCCCCGGGCGCCGGACGAGGTCCGCTGGGACCCCGAGCGCGCGTACGTCGACCCGGCCGGGCTCACCGGGTGCGACGTCGTGGTCAACCTGGCCGGGGCGAACGTGGGCGGTCGCCGCTGGACGGACGCCTACAAGGCGCGGATCCGGGACAGCCGGGTGGGGGGCACGACCGCGCTCGCCGAGGCGGTCGCCGCCCTGGACGAGCCGCCGCGGGTCTTCGTGAGCGGCAGCGCGATGGGCATCTACGGCGAGACCGGTGACCGGCCCGTCGACGAGGACGCGCCGCCCGGGGAGGGCTTCCTGCCCGAGCTGTGCGTGCAGTGGGAGGGCGCCGCGGCCCCGGCCCGGGAGGCGGGCGTACGGACCGTGTTCACCCGCACGGGCCTGGTCGTGGCCCGCGGGGGCGGTGCCTGGGGACGGCTGTTCCCGTTGTTCCGGGCCGGACTCGGCGGGCGGATGGGGGACGGACGGCAGTACTGGTCGTTCGTCTCGCTGCACGACGAGGTGGCCGCGATCCGGCATCTCATCGACACCGACGGTCTGTCGGGGCCGTTCAACATCACCGCCCCGCGGCCGGTGACGAACCGTGAGATCACCGAGGCGATGGGGCGGGTGCTGCGCCGGCCGACGCTGTTCGCGGTGCCCGCGCCGGTGCTGCGGGCCGCGCTCGGTGAGATGGCCGGGGACGTGCTGGGCAGTCAGCGGGTGTTGCCGATGCGGCTGCTGGAGTCGGGGTTCACGTTCGCGTTCCCGGAGATCGACGGGGCGATCCGGGCGGCTCTGTGACGGGTGCGGTCGTATGCGACCGTCGTGCGACCGTGCCCTGTCGATGCGCGACTGCCCCCGGCCGGTGACGGCCCTACCCTCGACCCGAACTCGGGTATCCCTGGAGCCAGTCGGGGGCACGACGTCTCCACCGGCCGCGCAACCTCGAGGAGGGGCACGTGCTTGAGCCCGCGTACCAGGCGGACGTCGTGATCGTGGGAGCCGGCATTGCCGGGCTCTCGGCGGCACAGCGGCTGACCAGCGCAGGAGTGACGACCGCGGTACTGGAGGCCGCCCCGGGTGCGGGCGGCCGGATGTCGACCGAGAAGGTCGACGGCTTCCGGCTCGACCGCGTCGGGCAGCTGCTGTCCACGGCGTATCCCGAACTGCGGCGGACGCCCGGGCTGGACGGCCTGGTGCTGCGCCCCTTCGCGCCGGGCGTCCTGCTGCACTGCGACGGACGCCATCACTGGGCGGGCCCGCCCGCCGGCGCGGGGGGCGCACGGGGCGCACTCCACGCCGTGCGCGCCCTGGCGGCCGCTCCCCGGTCACCCGTGCCGAGGGGCCGGGGGGTTTCCCGGCCGGCCGCCGCGTCGAGGGACTGGGGTGATCGGGAGCCGGCCGCCGGGCCGGGGAGCCGGGGTGTTCCACGGGGGCCGGGCATGGGTTCCAGGAGCCGGGGCGCCCCCTGGCCGGCCGCCGGGTCCGGGACCGGTCGCGGCGCGCCCCGGGGGACCGCGCCGCTCGGTACCGCCGTCGACCAGGCCCGGCTCGGGGCCGCGCTCTCCCGTATCGCCCACGCGCCCGTCGAGCGCCTCCTGGCCCGGCTGGAACTGCCCGCCGGGCAGGCGCTCGCCGCCCGCGGACTGCCCGCCCGCACGATCGACGGCTTCCTGCGCCCGCTGCTCGCCGCGCTGCTGTGCGACCCGGAGCTGGCCACGTCCAGCCGGTGCGCGGACCTCGCGCTGCGCGCCTTCGCCCGCGGGCGGCTGTGTGTGCCGGAGGGCGGGGCCGAGGCGCTGCCGGAGCTGCTCGCGCGGACGCTGCCGCCGGGCACCGTGCGCACCGGCGTCCGGGTCACCTCGGTCTCCACGACCTCGGTGATCACCGCCGAGCACGGCGAGTTCCGCTGCCGGGCCGTGCTCCTCGCGACCGACGCGCGGGCCGCCGCCGACCTGCTGCCCGGCCTGCGGGTGCCGGACTTCCACCCGGTGACGGTGGTGCACCACACGACGGACGAGCCGCCGGCCACGGGCGCGTCACTGCTGCTGGACGCGGACCGCGGCGGCCCGGTCGCGCACACCGCGGTGGTCAGCCGCGTCGACCCGTCCCGCGCGCCCGCGGGCCGCACCCTGGTCTCCTCGACGGTCCTCGGCCCGCCCCCGGCCGGCCTCGACACCGCCGTCCGCATGCATCTGGCACGCCTGTACGGCACCTCGACGCGACGCTGGGAGACCCTCGCCGTCCACCACACCGCCGAGGCGGTGCCCGCCATGCGGCCGCCGCACGACCTCCGCCGTCCGGTACGGCTGCTGGCGGGCCTGTACGTGTGCGGCGACCACCGGGACACCAGTACCGTCCAGGGCGCGCTGCACTCGGCCCACCGGGCGTCGGCGGCGATCCTGGCGGACCTGGGGACGAGCGGGTCGATGCACCGGGCGGAGCCGATACCCACGGCGCGGGCCGCCTGAGACGCCCGGGGCGCGGGAGACCGCGCGACCGGCCGTGACGCCGTCGCGCGGACCCCGCCCCCGTCGGAGTCGGGGCGGTTCCCCTCAGCCCAGCGCCGCGACCTTGTCGCGGTACCCCCGCACCGGGGCCGCGTCCTTGTACGGCTCCAGCCTCCGCTCGAAGTCCCGTACGTACTCGACCGCCCGCACCGACCGCATCTCGGCCGCCGCGCCGGCCGCCTCGGCGCCGAGCGCGCAGGCCTGGTCGAGTTCGCCGAGGCCGAGGTGGGCGGAGGCGAGGACGACCCGGCAGAGGAGCCGACTGCGGGCGTAGGCGGGCGCGCGCAGTTGCAGGGAGCGTTCCGCGTGCTGGGCGGCCGCGCGGAACTGCTGGAGGTCCCGGTGGCAGTGCCCGAACTCGTCGGCGAGCTGTGCCTCGTCGAAGAACCGCGCCCAGTGCGGGACCTCGTCGCCGGGCCGGGCGGCCTCCAGCGCGCGCTCGGCCCGGACGAGGGACGCCGTGCAGGCGCGCACCTCCCCCAGCACCCCGTGCCCGCGTGCCTCGACCGCGTGCAGCAGCGCCTGCACGACCGGCGGGGCGCTGGTCCCGACGCCCTGCTGGGCCACCCGCGCCAGCTGCACGGCCTCCCGCCCGTGCCCGAGGTACACGGCCTGCCGGCTCATCGTGACCAGGACGTAGGAGCCGTAGGCCCGGTCCCCGGCGGCCTGCGAGAGCCGGAGCGCCTGCACGAAGTAACGCTGGGCGAGACCGTGCGCGGCGATGTCGTACGACGTCCAGCCCGCCAGTCTCGTCAGGTCGGCGGCGGCGGCGAACAGGCGGCGGCCGGTCTGCTCGCCGTAGGTGCCGCGCAGCATCGGCTCGCACTCGTGCTCCAGGTAGCGCACGAGGGCCTGGCGGGCGTGGCCGCCGCCGTACATGTCGTCGAGGGAGCGGAACAGCTCGCCGACCGAGCGGAGGGCGGAGATGTCGCCGCCGGTGACCTTCTGGCCGGGGGCGCGCTCGGACTGGCCGCGCTGGCGGGGCACCACCGGGCGGCCCTGCGCGGGCACCGTGGAGGTTCCTCCCGCTCGTGCGAAGCCGACAGTGGTGGAAGGCGGTTCACCGCGCGCCACCCGGTCGTCGGGGCGGCCGATCAGCCAGTCCCGGCTCGGCACCACCAGCCCCGCCGGGGTGAACGCGATCTTGCGGAGTTCCGCGTGACTGCCGGAGTCCTTGCGCCACAGTCCGCTGACGATGTCGACGGCCTCCTCGGGGCCGGCGGCGAACTCCAGGCCCGCGTAGACCGGCGCGCAGGCGTCGAGCCCGAGGTCCTGGGCGGTGAGCCTGCGGCCGAGGCGCCGGGTGAAGACCTCGGCGATCAGGGCGGGGGTGGTGCCGCGGGGCTGCTGTCCGCGCAGCCACCGGGTCACGGATGTCTTGTCGTATCTGAGGTCCAGCCCGTGTTCGAGACCGAGCTGGTCCACTCGACGGGCGAGACCCGCGTTGGAGAACCCCGCTTCTGCGATGAGCGCGGCGAGCTGTCGGTTGGGAGTGCGCTGCGCGGGTCGTTCCGTCATCTGCGGTGCGGTCTCCTGCCTGCCGGGCCGGCACGGGCCCCGAGACGCGCGTGCGGCCTCCGGCCGGGGCGGCGGCGGTGCTGCCGGGCGGCGCGGGGCGTGCTGTGCCTCGTCGGGGTCGCGTGGTGCCCGGATTGCCTGTGAGCAGCCCTTATGGCCTCTGCGAACGGCGCGAATGTAGCGGAGAGTGAGCAGGTGATCGCATGCTTCGACGTTCATTCATCCGATCGTGTGAGGATTGGCCACAGGGCTGACGCGCGACGCCCGGTCGTACAGTGGCGTAGGCACGCTTCGTGCCTTACGACCCGCCAGGGCTTCTAGGGAGGCGCTTGCCGTGAGTGAGTTGCGGTTCGTCCGGATGGGATTCGGTGCGGACGCCGTCGAGTACCAGGAGGCGTGGGACGAGCAGCGCCGGGTCCACGCGGCGCGGTTCGCCGACGAGATCCCCGACACCGTGCTGCTCCTGGAGCACCCCCCGGTCTACACGGCCGGCCGGCGCACGACGGACGGCGAACGTCCGCTCGACGGGACCCCGGTCATCGACGTCGACCGCGGCGGCAAGATCACCTGGCACGGCCCGGGCCAGCTGGTGGGCTACCCGATCCAGAAGCTCCCGCGTCCGGTGGACGTCGTCGCACACGTACGGCGGCTGGAGGAGGCCCTGATCCGCACCTGCGCGGAGTTCGGCCTGGAGACCAGCCGGGTGGAGGGGCGCAGCGGGGTGTGGATCCTCGGCGACCCGGTCGAGCGGCGCCCGGCACCGGGCGGACTCTCCCTCGACTTCGACCCCCGCCTCCAGGACGAGGAGTTCGACCCGCGTCTGAACGGGCCCGAGTACGCGCCCTCCAACGCCGGGCAGCGCCGCGAGGACCGCAAGATCGCCGCGATCGGCATCCGGGTGGCCAAGGGCGTGACGATGCACGGCTTCGCGCTGAACGTGAACCCGGACAACCGGTGGTTCGACCGGATCATCCCGTGCGGGATCCGGGACGCGGGGGTGGCGTCCCTGGCCGGCGAGCTGGGGCGCGAGGTGACGATCGCGGAGGTGCTGCCGGTGGTGGAGCGCCACCTGGCGGACGTCCTGCGCAACGCGGACCTGAAGCCCCGCGAGGTCGAACGGGCGCCGGCGTAGGCCCACAGGGGTTCTTCGCTCCCGCCGCCCCTACCCGTCCCGTTCTGGGGGCTGCCGTCCCAGACCCCCCGCTTCAGCCCTGAAGGGGCCTCGCCTGAAGGGGCCTCGTCCTCGAACGCCGGACGGGCTGATCCAGGAGGCGACACCCCCTGCGGGAATGCCTTCGGGAATGTGGAGGTTGCCCACTCCGGGGAGCGAAAACGTACGGGCGTACCCTGGTGTACGCCGAAGAATCGAAGCTACAGGGAGCCGATGTGTCCGCAGTCGCACCCGACGGACGCAAGATGCTGCGCCTGGAGGTCCGCAACAGCCAGACCCCCATCGAGCGCAAGCCCGAGTGGATCAAGACCCGGGCGAAAATGGGTCCCGAGTACACCAAGATGCAGAACCTCGTGAAGAGCGAGGGCCTGCACACCGTCTGCCAGGAAGCCGGCTGTCCCAACATCTACGAGTGCTGGGAGGACCGCGAGGCGACCTTCCTCATCGGCGGCGACCAGTGCACCCGGCGCTGCGACTTCTGCCAGATCGACACCGGCAGGCCCGAGGCCCTCGACCGCGACGAGCCGCGCCGCGTGGGTGAGTCCGTGGTCACCATGGACCTGAACTACGCCACCATCACCGGCGTGGCCCGCGACGACCTCCCGGACGGCGGCGCCTGGCTGTACGCCGAGACGGTCCGCCAGATCCACGAGCAGACCGCCGGGCGCGCGGAGGGCCGCACCAAGGTCGAACTGCTCGCCCCGGACTTCAACGCCGTGCCGGAGCTGCTCGAAGAGGTCTTCGCCTCGCGCCCCGAGGTCTTCGCGCACAACGTCGAGACGGTCCCCCGTATCTTCAAGCGCATCCGCCCCGGCTTCCGCTACGAGCGCTCGCTCAAGGTCATCACCGAGGCCCGCGACTACGGCCTGGTCACCAAGTCGAACCTGATCCTCGGCATGGGAGAGACCCGTGAGGAGATCAGCGAGGCGCTCCGGCAGCTGCACGAGGCCGGCTGCGAGCTGGTCACCATCACGCAGTACCTGCGCCCGAGCGTGCGCCACCACCCCGTGGAGCGCTGGGTCAAGCCGCAGGAGTTCGTGGAGCTGAAGGACGAGGCCGAGAAGATCGGCTTCTCGGGCGTGATGTCCGGCCCGCTGGTGCGGTCCTCGTACCGCGCCGGACGGCTGTACCGGATGGCCGTGGAGTCGCGCGAGTCGGCCGCTCCGCAGCGCGGCGGCGACTTCGTCGCCCCCCAGGCCGTCTGACACGCCGTCACCCGCCTTGCCCACAGCGGGCGGACCCAAGCGTGTGAATTCGCGCACAAGTAACTACCCGCCAGTAAAGGCCGATACGACGCGGTCCTGACCGTCCTCGCAGATGAGGGCGGCCACCAGGGCCGCGTCCGTGCGTGGGGCCGCCACATCAAGGCTTCATGGGTGTTTGACCGGCAGGTCATGCCCTGGTAACACCAATCAGTGACCCTGGACTCACACCACGTGCACCCATACCCAGAGCGGTATCGAGGGGGGACCTCCATCATGCAGGCCGCGCCTGTTCGCGCCACCGCGATTCCTTCGTTCACCGACGCACTCCGCGCCGTCGAATCCCTGCTCCTGAGCAACGGCCAGCGCACCGCCCGCCGCAACGCCTGGACGTCCGTACTGGAGGACCGCCGCCGCGCCAAGGACAGGATCGAGGCGCAGCGCGTCCTGGAGCAGACCTTCACCATCCCCTCCTGACGCGCCCCCTCCCCTTCCGGACGGGCACTGCCGTCGTCCGCGCTCCCGGGGGCACGTAGACTTCGGGGCATGGCGAGGAAGGACACGGCAGCGGACGCTGCGAATCCCGGGCGACTCAAGCAGATCGCTCTGACCTACAAGATGACCCGCAAGGCCGACAAGAAGATCGGTCTTGTACTCGCGGCTGTCGGAATCGTCACCCTTGGTGTCTTCCTCGCGATCGGTTTCTTGATCGGTCACCCCGTATACCTCGGCATCCTGGGCCTCCTGCTCGCCTTCCTCGCGTCGGCGATCGTGTTCGGGCGCCGGGCCGAGCGGGCGGCCTTCGGGCAGATGGAGGGACAACCGGGCGCCGCGGCGGCCGTACTGGACAACGTGGGCCGGGGCTGGACGACCACCCCCGCGGTCGCGATGAACCGCAGCCAGGACGTGGTGCACCGGGCGGTCGGCAAGGCCGGCATCGTCCTGGTCGCCGAGGGCAACCCGAACCGGGTGAAGAGCCTGCTGGCCGCCGAGAAGAAGAAGATGAACCGCATCGTGGCCGACGTGCCGGTGCACGACCTCATCGTCGGCACCGGCGAGGGCCAGGTTCCGCTGAAGAAGCTGCGCACCACGATGCTGAAGCTTCCGCGGGTGCTCACCGGCCCGCAGGTCACCGCGACCAACGACCGGCTGCGGGCGCTGGGCGACCTGATGAGCAACATGCCGCTGCCGAAGGGGCCGATGCCCAAGGGCATGAAGCTCCCGAAGGGCGGACCGAAGGCCCGCTGACCCACCCGCTGTTCTCCTTCTACGTCGAAGAGGGCGCCCGGATCACTCCGGGCGCCCTCTTCGACGTGGACGACGCCGTGTTCGTTCGCGGCACAGACGTCGCAACGTATGCGTCCGAGCGGCGGGTTTCGCTAGATGCGGACTTCCACCGTGCGGGCCAGCCGGTCGTGCAGACCCCGGCCGTCGCGGTCCCAGATCAGCGCCGGGAGGGCGAGGCACAGCAGGGCGGTGCGCAGCAGGGCCCGCCAGGGATTGACGCGGCCGGTCTCCACGGCGACCACCCGCACGCTGAAGAGGCGCTTGCCCGGAGTGACGCCGATGGTGCCGACCGTCAGGACGCTCATCACGAAGAAGACCAGGAGCGCCCAGTTGGAGGTCGTCTGGCCATAGCTCTGCGTGATCAACTGGGATGCAATCAGGACGCTCATCGCCCAGTCCACCGCCAGCGCCCCGAGGCGTCGCCCCGGCCGGGCGATCGACCCGGGCCCCTCTTCCGGCAGGCCGAGCTGCTCGCCCCGGTATCCGAAATCGACACCGGCGTCCTCCGCGGCCGCGCGGGGGCCCGAGAGCCACGAACCGATTGCTTCCCTCTTGTCCACGCGTCCACCGTACTGCGCCCGTTTCGCGATACGGACAGGTGGGGTGGAGTGGACCGTGTCCGGTTAACTTGGGCGAAACAAATGGGTCACGCCTGAGAAATCACCCGTACCTAGGGTCGAGGTCAGCGTGTGCCACCGCACTGGCCGCACGAACGAACTACCACCCCGGCACGGAACGGTCGGGAGTAGGAGGAGCTGGATGTTCCAGAACGCCGACGAGGCCAAGAAGTTCATCGCGGACGAGGGCGTCAAGTTCATCGACGTCCGCTTCTGCGACCTGCCGGGCGTCATGCAGCACTTCACGGTGCCCGTTGAGGCGTTCGACCCGGACGAGGAGCTGGCCTTCGACGGATCCTCGATCCGTGGCTTCCAGGCCATCCACGAGTCGGACATGGCGCTGCGCGCGGACCTGTCGACCGCTCGGGTCGACGCCTTCCGCCGCGACAAGACGCTGAACATCAACTTCTTCATCCACGACCCGATCACCGGCGAGCAGTACAGCCGTGACCCGCGGAACGTGGCCAAGAAGGCCGAGGCCTACCTCGCCTCCACCGGAATCGCGGACACCGCGTACTTCGGTCCCGAGGCCGAGTTCTACGTCTTCGACAGCGTCCGCTTCGCCACCACCGCGAACGAGTCCTTCTACCACATCGACTCCGAGGCGGGCGCCTGGAACACCGGCGCCCTCGAGGACAACCGTGGCTACAAGGTCCGTTACAAGGGCGGCTACTTCCCGGTCCCGCCGGTCGACCACTTCGCCGACCTGCGCGCCGAGATCTCGCTGGAGCTGGCCAAGGCCGGCCTCCAGGTCGAGCGCCAGCACCACGAGGTGGGCACCGCCGGCCAGGCCGAGATCAACTACAAGTTCAACACGCTGCTCTCCGCCGCCGACGACCTCCAGCTCTTCAAGTACATCGTGAAGAACGTGGCCTGGCGCAACGGCAAGACCGCGACCTTCATGCCGAAGCCGATCTTCGGTGACAACGGCTCGGGCATGCACGTCCACCAGTCGCTGTGGGCCAACGGCGACCCGCTGTTCTACGACGAGGCCGGTTACGCGGGTCTGTCGGACATGGCCCGCTTCTACATCGGCGGCATCCTCAAGCACGCCCCGTCGCTGCTGGCCTTCACCAACCCGACGGTGAACTCGTACCACCGTCTGGTCCCGGGCTTCGAGGCGCCGGTCAACCTGGTGTACTCGCAGCGCAACCGCTCCGCGGCCATGCGTATCCCGATCACCGGCTCGAACCCGAAGGCCAAGCGCGTCGAGTTCCGGGCGCCCGACTCCTCCGGCAACCCGTACCTGGCGTTCTCCGCGCTGCTGCTCGCGGGCCTGGACGGCATCAAGAACAAGATCGAGCCCGCCGAGCCGATCGACAAGGACCTGTACGAGCTGGCTCCCGAGGAGCACGCGGGCGTCGCGCAGGTCCCGACCTCGCTCCCGGCCGTCCTCGACCGCCTGGAGGCCGACCACGAGTTCCTGCTCGCGGGCGACGTCTTCACGTCCGACCTGATCGAGACGTGGATCGACTACAAGCGCACCAACGAGATCGCGCCGTTGCAGCTGCGTCCGCACCCGCACGAGTTCGAGCTCTACTTCGACGTGTGACCGGACCACGCGTCCTCCCCGCGTGAGCCGTTCGGCGCCCCCGCTCCTGGTTTCCCGGGACGGGGGCGTCGTCGTATCGTTGATGGCACGACTGTTCGAGAGGGATGACGGGGGTTGCGGCGATGTCCGGACAGGACGACGCGGAGCGGGAGTTCGATCTCAGGTGGGCCGACGACGCGGAGCACAAGGAGCCCTCCGCACGGGCCCGGATGCTCGCCGCCCGCTGGAAGGACAACCCTCCCGCGCCGCAGCCGTTCCGCGCCGATCCCGACCACGCGGGGCCGCGCCGGTCGTCGTGGCGGTCGACGGCCGTCGTGCTCGGTTGCGTGGCGGCGGTCATCCTGCTGCTGGGGTACGCGAACTTCCGGGCGCCGTACTAGTGCCGCGGCAGGCAACGTTTGTCCGTCAAGGAGCGGCGTCCGGTGCGTGCTCTCGGCGTGCTGGCCGGAAGCCCTCGTACTGGATGTACTTGGGCTTTCGGCCGGTGCGGCGAGAGGGCGTGCCGGGGGTCGCGACGGGGCGAACGTTGCCTGCCGCGGCACTGGAGCCGTGGCAGGAGCGCCGCGGCGGCGCGCCGCGCGTTGTCCGGACCCGCTCCGCTCACTTGGTCTTCTCGCGTGCCTGCCGACGGGACTCGAAGGGGCGCTCGCGACGGTAGCGGCGCTCCCACCTGGCCTGCCGGTCACGGCGGGCGCGGTAGGCGCGGTAGCTGCCGGGCACGGAGCCCGGGGCGCCCTGGGAGGCGCCGGGCGCCCCTGTCCGGCCTCCCGAGGAGGACGTCGAGGACGCGCCCTGTCCGTACCGCAGGTACAGGAAGAGGACGGCGACGGCGGCGAGCCACCAGACGTGGTCTCCGAATCCCAGAACGACCAGGACGACGGTCCCGGATATGACGATGGTGCCCATGACGGGCCTCCGTGGGCGTGGGTGATGAGCGGTGCCGACTGTCCCGGCTGGGCGCTGGGGGTGAACGCCCGGCCGCCGGATGCGTAGCAGAGTAGCCCCGAGTCCGCAGGGTGATGCCTGTCCTGCGGCAAGCGCTGGGGTACAGCTCCGCACCATGTGTCCAGCGTAAGGACGCCGTAACTGACCGTGCATCCTCTTTTTCCTGCTCTGCCTTTCCGGGCCGGGGGACGCGGGGAGACCGGCGAGCCGGTCTCAGCATCCCGGGTCGGCCCTCACCACCCCGGCCGCGACGGCCGCGCAGAAGGTCGTGTGGTCGTGGGCGGTCTGGTCGGCGTAGCCGAGGGCGAAGTCGGCGACGGCGTGCTCGAAGGTGCCGGCGCCGCCCAGGTAGCCGGCGATGGCGATCCGGTCGCCGGAGCGGGCGTGGGCGCGGGCCAGGGCGGTGCCGCAGAGGCGCGCGTAGGCCGCGAGGTCGGCGGGGCCCATGCCGGCGACGTCCGCTGCGGCCTGCGTGTCGCGCAGGTGCCGCCAGTAGAAGGGGCGCCCCTGCGGGCCGCTCGCCCACCCCAGGAAGACGTCACCGGTGGCCTGGAGCAGCCGCTGCCCGGCGACGACGCGGTGCCCGTGATGGACGTACGGCCCGCTCGGCAGATGCTCCTCCAGTACGGACCTGCGCGCCTCCCTGATCCGCAGGAAGAGGGGGTCGTCCGGGTCCCGGCCGGCGAGCAGCACGAGGAAGCTGCGGGTGCCGACGCCGCCCACGCCGACCACCTCGCGGGCCGCGTCGACGAAGCGGTAGCGGTCCAGGAGCTGCCGGCGCTCGTCGGCGAGGGTGGACCGGTAGTCGCTGAAGATCTTGCGCACGGTGGCCGTGTCGGCGGCGCCGGCGGGTTCGAGGAGCGGCGGGTCGTGGACCAGGCGCCGGCGTCCGTCGACGACCTCGGTGAGCCTGCCGAGGGGTTGGAGGCCGGTGCGGCGGCGGGCCCGGGTCAGGCTGGACCCGGCCCGGCGGCGCCGATCGGAACGGACCAGCGACCGCAGGCCGTCGGCGTCGATGCGCTCGTACCAGACGTCGAGTTCACCGCGCCCGGCGAGACGGCGGACGGCACGGCGGTAGCCGGCGGCGGCCTCCAGGGCGGCGTGGCGGACCTCGGCCTCGCTGTGGCCGTTCTCGCGGGCGGTGACGGCGACGCTGGCGGCGAGGCGCTTGACATCCCACTCGAACGGGCCCGGGAAGGTCTCGTCGAAGTCGTCGAGGTCGAACAGCAGGCCGCGTTCCGGGGAGGCGTGGAGACCGAAGTTGAGCAGGTGGGCATCACCGCACAGCTGCACCGTGAGGCCGGTGTGCGGCTGGGCGGCGAGGTCCGCGGCCATCACGGCGGCCGCGCCGCGCAGGAACGCCGAGGGCGAGGCGGCCATGCGGCCGTACCGGACCGGCAGCAGCTCCGGCAGCCGGTCGCGGTCCTGCCGCTCCAGGACGCCGACGGGGTCGGGCCGGTCGACGGCGGGGACCCGGGCGGCGTGCGCGGAGCGGGGGACGCGCTTGCGGGCCGCCTTGCCGCCGGCGGCGCGGGCGGCCGGATCGGTGCGGTGGGCCGGGCGGGCGGGGACGGCCGGGGTGCTGGTCATCTGGGCTGCCTTCGCATCGCGCCTCCTCGGGTGCCCCGGTGTCGTCACCTCCTGATCGCAGTGAAGGCCGGGGGGTGGGGCGTACGCATGCCGGGTACGGCGAACGGGTGACGGCGGCCGGGCTCGGTCACCGGGTCCGGCGGCCGGGTCCAGGCGGGCGGATCTCGGCGACCGGATCTCGGCGGCCGGATCTCGGCGGCGTCCGATTGTCAGTGGTGTCCGGGAGGATTCCCGCACGGAGGCGTGAGGGATGAGGAGGCCGGCATGGGTGACGAGGCGCGGTACATCGGCGTGGCGGAGCGGCGGGCGCGGCTCGCGCTGCGGCACCGGCTGGCCGGAGCGGCGCGAGCGGCGGGGCCGGAGGAGGTCGCCGGCTCCCTGGTCGCCCTGCACGGCTCGGACCCGGCGACGGTGTACCTCGCGGTGGGGGCGCGGCTGGTGGATCCGGCGGGGACGGTTCCGCAGACCGGCCGGGCCTTGTACGAGGACCGCACGCTGGTCCGGATGCACGGCATGCGACACACGGTCTTCGTGTTCCCGACGGAGCTGACCGCGGTCGTGCACGCCTCGACCGGGCTCACGGTCGCCGCGCGGGAGCGGGCCGCGCTGCTGAAGGACATGGCGGCGGCCGGGGCGCCGGACGCGGCCTGGCTCAAGGAGGTCGAGGAGTCGGCACTGGCCGCGCTGTCCCGGCGCGGACAGGCGACGGCGGCGGAACTCGCCCGGGACGAGCCGCGCCTGCGGGAGCAGTTCGCGTACGCGGCCGGGAAGAGCTACGCGGGCGTGCACACCGTCTCGACCCGCCTGCTGAGGGTGCTCGGCGTCGAGGGCAGGGTCGTCCGCGGCCGGCCGCTCGGCTCCTGGACGTCCAGTCAGTTCCGCTGGGCGGTGGCGCCGGCCCACCCCGAACTGGACCCGGCCGAGGCGCAGGCCGCGCTCCTCGAGCGGTGGCTCACCGTGTGCGGACCCGCCACGGAGGCCGACCTGAAGTGGTGGACGGGGTGGAAGGTGACCGACGTCCGCCGGGCGTTGGCGGCGATCGGAGCGCGGTCGGTGTCCCTGGACGAGGGCACGGGCCACGTCGTCGACGGCGACGTCGGGCCGGTGGCGGAGCCGGCCGAACCGTGGGCCGCGCTGCTCCCGGCGCTCGATCCGACGGCGATGGGCTGGCAGCAGCGGGACTGGTACCTGGCACCGGAGTTGCGGCCCGCCCTGTTCGACTACAGCGGCAACGTGGGGCCGACGGTGTGGTGGAACGGGCGGGTGGTGGGCGGGTGGGCCCAGCGCCCGGACGGAGAGATCGTCTGGCGGATCCTCGCCCCGGACGGGGTCGGGCGGGACGCGGAGGCGGCGATCGCGGCGGAGGCGGAGCGGTTGCGGGAGTGGGTGGGGACGACGCGAGTGACGCCGCGTTTCCGGACACCGGTGGAGAAGGAGTTGGCACGGTAGGGGCGGGACGGGCACCGGAGGACGCGTGGCCGCCACCGGAAGGCGGTCGCCCGCCGGAGGAGCATGCCCGCCGTTCCAGGACGCCGACCCGCCACCCGAGAGGGCGTGACCGATCCTGGAGGGCGGTCGGCAGCCGGAGAGGGCGCGACCGCCTCAGGGCGCGAGCCCAGCGAAGGGCGCCGACCCGCCACCCCAGGGCGAGCGGCCACCGGAGCAAGCGCGCCCCTCCAGAAGGCGGAAGGCCCCGGAGAGCGTGCGATCAGCCGTCGGAGGCGCGGGTCCGCCGCGGGAGAGGGCGCGACCAGCCGCCGAACGGCGCGGGTCCGCTACGTGAAAGGGCGTGAGGCGATCCCGGAGGACGCGCGGACCGGCCCGCAGGGCGATCGACCGCCGGAGCAGGCGTGGCCCTTCCCGAGAGCGGAAGGCCGCCGGAGCAGGCGTGGCCCCCGGCGGAGGGCGCGGACCGACCCCGGCCGGTGCGGGCCCGACTCCGGGGGCGGTGCCCTCCGTCGGGGGCGCGCGGGCGCCGGGAGCCCGGTGGGGCGGGGCGCCCGGCGCCGTGGCTCACCTCGAGTAGCGCATCAGCGCCCGCACCATGTGACACGTCGTGTCCGACGGCGGATGGACACCGATCATCTCGGCGGCGTCCCGGATCGTCTCGTCGCGGGCCTGGTTGGGCAGGTACACGCCCGAGTCGAGCAGGGCGATGGCGAGGCGCATCGCCTTGAGACGACGGTTGTGGCTCACGTACCACTCACGCGGGCGTCCCGGCGGCAACGGCCGCTTCTCCACCGGCTCGTACGGCAGATCGAGCAGAACGGGACGCTTCGCGGTGGACTGGGTCGGCAGCGGCTTCGGCTTCAGTGCGGCAGCGGGCACAGGCATCCTCCTGTCGCGGTCAGGGCGTCACGCCGGGGACTTCGGCGACCCCGGCAACACCCTCGAACACTGCTTCTATTCTACTGCCCGCCACTGACAAAAGCCCCTGGCCACAAGGGCTTTCGGGGGTGGTGTGACGCAGGTGGAGAACGGGTTCTCGCGTACCGTGGACGGCATGGAAATCTGGATCAACCCGGCCTGTTCCAAGTGCCGCAGCGCGCTCTCCCTGCTGGACGCCGAGGGCGCGGACTACACCGTCCGCCGCTACCTGGAGGACGTACCGGGCGAGGACGAGATCCGGGACGTACTGGACCGTCTGGGCCTGGAACCCTGGGACATCACGCGCACCCAGGAGGCCGTCGCCAAGGAACTCGGCCTCAAGGCGTGGCCGCGGGACGCGAGCGCGCGGGACCGCTGGATCGAGGCACTCGCCGCGCATCCGAAGCTGATCCAGCGGCCGATCATCACGGCGGACGACGGAACGGCGGTGGTGGCCCGGACCGACGAGGCCGTACGGGACGCCTTGTCCCGTTAGCCCCCAGGCCGGAGGAGGGAGCCAGGGCGGTCGCCCCCAGTACCGGTAGCCCCGACTCCCGTGTGACGCAGGTAACTTCAGTGACTCCTGTCACCACTGAGCAGCATCGTTCGGTATCTCGTACATAGCGGCGTACGCTCCCCGACCACTCAGGAGTCGCGCATGTCGCGCAGGAGAACCCTCGGTACGAAGAAGAAGATCGCGCTGCTGGTCAGCGCGGCGGCGGTGGCGGGAGGCGGTGCCTTCGTCATGGCGAGCACCTCGAACGCCGCGGGTCCGCAGTCCGCGGCGGAGTCGACCGTCTGTCAGGGACTCGCCACCGCCCTCGGCAACAACCAGAAGTTCATCGCCGACCAACGGGCCGCTCCGGACGCGCAGTCCGCGGCCAGGGTCGCCAACCGCGAGGCGGTCATCGCGCAGATCGAGCGCCAGCAGGAGGCGTCCGGGTGCGTCGTCGGGGAGTCGGCTCAGGACTCCCAGGCGGCACAGCCCCCGCAGACCGCCCAGCCCTCGCAGACCGCCCAGCCTCCCCAGGCCGCGCAGCCCGCGCCGAGCGCCCCCGCCGCCTCGCCGCCCCCCGCGGCGGGAGGCGGCGCGGCCACCGGGCAGCAGGTGTGCAACGGCTCGACCATCACCCTGTCCGGTGAGGGCGGCGCCCCGGCCGCGTCCAGCAACCAGTTCCCGGCGGGCACCAGGCTGAAGGTCACCAACCTGGACAACAACAAGTCCACGACGGTGGAGGTCACCTCGGTCTCCGGCAGCTGCGCACTGCTGAACAACGCGGCCTTCGAACAGGTGCGTGAGCCCGGCAAGTTCCTGATCCGCCGGGCCGTGATCGAGAAGGTGGGGTGACGCCGTTCGCGTAGGAACCCGCTGAGGCGACGGCCCGTCCGGAGGGCGCGGCGTGCGGCGGCGTGTGGGGACACGTCCGGCAGGACCGCTGTCCCGGTACGCGGCAGCTGCTCACCCGCCCCGGGCCGTCACCTCGTACGTGTCACAGGTTCGGCTGTTCGCGGCCACGAACAGCCGAACCGGCATGTCCGGGGCCCGTGGCGCCCGCGGGGTCCTGCCCCCGCGCCGGCCCCTCACGCACATCGCATACGAGCCGTCGTGCGCGCACACGCGAGCCCGCGTCCGTGAGCGCGGACAGCGGACTCCCGGCCCGTGGCGGCGCCCTCACACAGTGAATCGCGACACAGCACCACCAGGTAACACCGGGTTCACATTCGGGCAATGATCGGGAAATCGCCTGTTGGCAGGCTGCCGGGCATCCACCGCGGCGCCCCAGTGCCGTAGCGCCGCAGCACCCGCACGTGCGTCTGACCCACCCCCGAAGGAAGTGGCCCGTGACCTTCAAGGCTGAGTACATCTGGATCGACGGCACCCAGCCGACCGCCAAGCTCCGCTCCAAGACGAAGATCCTGGCGGACGACGCCAAGGGTGCCGAGCTGGGAATCTGGGGCTTCGACGGGTCCTCCACGAACCAGGCCGAGGGGCACTCCTCGGACCGTGTCCTCAAGCCGGTCTTCTCCTGCCCGGACCCGATCCGCGGCGGCGACGACATCCTCGTGCTGTGCGAGGTCCTCAACATCGACATGACGCCGCACGAGTCCAACACCCGTGCCGCGCTGACCGAGGTCGCCGAGAAGTTCGCCGCGCAGGAGCCCATCTTCGGCATCGAGCAGGAGTACACGTTCTTCAAGGACGGCTACCCGCTCGGCTTCCCCAAGGGCGGCTTCCCGGCCCCGCAGGGCGGCTACTACTGCGGTGTCGGCGCCGACGAGATCTTCGGCCGTGACATCGTCGAGGCGCACCTCGACAACTGCCTCAAGGCGGGCCTCGCCATCTCCGGCATCAACGCCGAGGTCATGCCCGGCCAGTGGGAGTTCCAGGTCGGCCCGGTCTCCCCGCTGGAGGTCTCCGACCACCTGTGGGTGGCCCGCTGGCTGCTCTACCGCACCGCCGAGGACTTCGGCGTCGCCGCCACCCTGGACCCGAAGCCGGTCAAGGGCGACTGGAACGGCGCCGGCGCGCACACCAACTTCTCCACCAAGGCGATGCGCGAGACGTACGAGGCGATCATCACCGCCGCCGAGTCGCTCGGTGAGGGCTCCAAGCCGCTCGACCACGTCAAGAACTACGGCGCCGGCATCGACGACCGCCTGACCGGTCTGCACGAGACCGCCCCGTGGAACGAGTACAGCTACGGCGTCTCCAACCGTGGCGCCTCGGTCCGCATCCCGTGGCAGGTCGAGAAGGACGGCAAGGGCTACATCGAGGACCGCCGCCCGAACGCCAACGTGGACCCGTACCTGGTGACGCGGCTGATCGTCGACACCTGCTGCACCGCGCTGGAGAAGGCCGGACAGGTCTGATCCGTCCAGCCGCTTCTTCCGAGGGGGCGCCCGCCATACCGGCGGGCGCCCCCTCGCGTTGTCGGTGGGGCGTGTCATCGTGGGGACATGGAGATCGACGGGGACCCGGCCGGCCGTCTGGCCGTCAAGGTGCAGACGGAGAACTGGCAGACACACGCCCGGATTTCGGCGGCGCGGCTGCGGGAGCTGGTGGGCCGGATCGGGGGCGCCGGGGACCGCTTTCTGACCGTCCAGCGGATCCCCGACATCCCGGACGTGTTCGCCCAGGTGTGGCACGAGGAGGGCGGGGACTACCGGCTGGAGCACCGGCTCGGTGAGGACGGGTTCCACGGGGTGAACCTGACCGACCCCGGCCGGGTGGCCGGGCTCCTGACCGGCTGGGCGCTCCAGGAGGCCGGCTGGGACGCGGGCGTCGGGTGGGAGCCGGTCGACCTCGGACCGCGCGAGGAGGTCCCCGAACTGCCGGACGCGGTGCGGGAGAAGGTCGAGGCGCGGGTCCGGACGCGGCTGCGCGGCGGCTACGACAGCCGGCGGGAACTGGCCGGGCTCGCCGAGGAGTACCTGGCCGAGGGTGACCGGCGGCCGGTCTCCGGGGCCCAGGCCCGGCGGCTGGTGGACCGGCTGTGGCGGGAGCGGCTGGCCGAGCAGGAGACCTGGCGGGGTGTCACCGACCCCGAGCGGCTCACCCGCGCCTTCGAGGCGCTCGACGCGGCCGGCATCACGGCCCGGGAGCACTTCGCCTGCTGCCGCAGGTGCGGCATGGCCGAGATAGGCGCGGAGGGCGAGGGCGCGCGGGGCTTCGTCTTCTTCCACCAGCAGTCCACCGAGAGCGTGGCCGAAGGGCAAGGCCTGGCGCTCCACTACGGCGGCTTCGACGGCACGGACGGCACCACCACCAGCGTCGGACACGAGGTCGTCGCCGCGCTCCGCGCCGCCGGGCTGTCCGCCCAGTGGGACGGCCGCCCGGACACCGCCCTCTCGGTCACGGACCTGACCTGGCACAAACGCCTGGTGGGATGAGGCCGGCACCGTCGGCCGCACGCCAGGCAGGTGTCCGAGGTGTGAGAGGAGGGTCCTGGTGGCGGCCGGTGTCTGCTTCAATGGGGCCATGGTCGGCATCCAGAAGCACACCGCGACAGGTCGCCATGACCTCGAGCCCTTCTGGCCCTCCCGTCAGCACCACGACTTCGACCGGGTGTGTTGCCGCGCGATGAACGCGCCGGCCCTCTAAAGCCGTTCACCCCGGCCTTCGGCCGGCGCGAAAAGACGTAGGTCCTCGACGAGCCCGACCACGAAGCCGGGTCGTCGACCTCCCCGACCCGCCTCTCGCGCGAAAGAGCTGACGTCTCATGGCGACCACTCGTTCCCTCTCCACCGCCCCCCGCACCGGCTCGTCCGCCCCGGCCGACGGCTCCGCCCGGCACCGTCTGCGCGCCGTCGACCGGGACGAGGTGGTCGAGATCGCGGACTTCCTGCCGCCGGGTGCCACCTGGCTGCCCGCTCCCCCGCACACCCTGCCCACGCTGCCGGGCCGGCCGCCGATGGTCGGCTACCTGGTGCTCGTGCCGGCCGGCCAGCAGCCACCGTTCCCGCCGGCCGCGGTGCCCGGCCTGCCGCTCGCGGCGACCGCGCCGGAGACCGACGAGAAGGCCCTCGACCCGGTCGAGCCGCTCGTGCGGGTCGACACCGTGCGCCGTACCGCCGCCGTGGACGGGCGTGAACTGGACCTGACCTACCTGGAGTTCGAGCTCCTCGCGCACCTCGTCACGCACCCGCACCGGGTGCACACCCGCGACCAGCTGGTCGGCACGGTGTGGGGCTACGGACATGTGGGCGACGGCCGTACCGTCGACGTCCACATCGCCCGGCTGCGCCGCAAGCTGGGCTCCGAGCACCGACGGGCGATCCAGACGGTGCGGCGGGTCGGCTACAAGTACGCGCCGCCGGCCGGACACTGACCGTCTGCCGACAGCAGACCCCGGTTCCCGCCCGCGGCCGGACCGGGCAGAGTCGTCGGCATGAGACTTCTGCTGCTGGGCGGGACCGAGTTCGCCGGACGGGCCGTCGCGGAGGCCGCCCTCGGGCGCGGCTGGGACGTGACGGTGTTCCACCGGGGACGCCACGAACCACCCGCCGGTGTGCGGTCGCTGCGCGGCGACCGCACCGCGCCCGACGGACTCGCCGCCCTGGACGGGGCCGACGGCGACTGGGACGCCGTCGTCGACACCTGGTCGGCGGCGCCCCGGGCGGTACGGGACGCGGCGCAGCTGCTGCGGGACCGCGCCGGCCGGTACGTGTACGTGTCGAGCTGCTCGGTGTACGCCTGGCCCCGGCGCGCCGGGTACACCGAGGACGCGCCGCTGGTGCAGGACGCGTCCGCCGACGCCGGACCGACCGACTACGCCCGGGACAAGCGGGGCGGCGAGCTGGCGGCCGTCGGGGCGTTCGGCGCGGACCGCTCCCTGCTGGTGCGGGCGGGCCTGATCCTCGGGCCGTACGAGAACATCGGCCGGCTGCCGTGGTGGCTGAACCGGATCGCCCGCGGCGGGCCCTTCCTCGCCCCCGGCCCGCGCGCGTTGCCCCTCCAGTACGTCGATGTCCGTGACCTCGCCGAGTGGATCCTGGACTCGGTGGAGCGGAGGACGAGCGGGCCGTACAACCTCGTCGGCCCGCCGGGACACGCCACCATGGGCTCGCTGCTCGACGCGTGCCTGGCCGTCACCGGCGCGCCCGCCGAGCCGCGCTGGACCGCCCCGGAGACGATCCTCGACGCGGGCATCGAGCCGTGGCTGCACCTGCCGGTGTGGCTGCCGCCGGACAGCGAGGGGCACGCCTCCGTGCACGGCGCGGACGTCTCCCGGGCGCTCGCGGCGGGTCTGCGCTGCCGTCCGGTCGAGGACACCGTGGCCGACACCTGGCGGTGGCTGCGGGACATCGGCGGCGTGCCGCCGCAGCGCCCGGACCGGCCGGCGGTGGGCCTTGACCCGGAACGGGAGGCGAAGGTCCTCGCGGCGGGTGGGGGTGTACCTGGCACCACCCCCTGACCGGGCGTCCAGGCCCCGTGTCCCGCGCCGCCGCCTCGGCCAGACTGACGTCATGACCATTGCGACGAAAAGCGGCGGCGACAGCGCACGGGTACGGGGCGTCGGACGGGCGGCGCTGCGGGGACTGGGCCTGGCGCTGGTGGTGCTGCCGGGGGCGGTGCTCTGCTTCACGCTCTCCGTGGTGTCGATCGCGCTGATCCCGATCGGCCTCGGGATCGTCACCACCCCGTGGGTGCTCACCGGGGTGCGGGTGTTCGCGGACTGGCGGCGGGTCCTCGCGGCCGAGTGGTACGGGGTGCGGATCCCGTCGGCGTACCGGCCGCTGCCCGAGGACGCCAACCCGTGGACGCGCACCTCCGGGATGCTCCGTGACCCCGCCACCTGGCGGGACCTGCGGTGGCTGCCGGTGGACATGACGGCCGGGTTCGTCACCGCGCTGCTGCCGGCCGCGCTGCTGCTCTACCCGCTGGAGGGGTTCGCGCTGGCGGCCGGGCTGTGGCGGGTCTTCCCCGACGGGTACTGGTACGGGTTCGTGCCGGTGACCGGGCAGGGCTCCGCGTTCGCCGCCGCCGCGCTGGGTCTGGTCCTGCTCTTCTTCGCGCACTTCCTCACCCCGCGGCTGCTGGAGGGACACTTCCTGCTGACCCGGGCCGTGCTCGGCTCCGGTCAGCGCGAACTGGCCGAGCGGGTGCGGGTGCTGACCGAGACCCGGCGGGACGCGGTCGACACCTCGGCGGCCGAACTGCGGCGCATCGAACGGGACCTGCACGACGGGGCGCAAGCCCGGCTGGTCGCCATGGGCATGGACCTCGGCACCGTCGAGGTGCTGCTGGAGAAGGACCCGGAGCAGGCCAGGCGGCTGCTCGCGCAGGCCCGTCAGTCCTCCGCCGACGCGCTCGCCGAACTGCGCGACCTGGTCCGGGGCATCCACCCGCCGGTGCTCGCCGAACGCGGACTGGGCGACGCCGTACGGGCGTTGGCGTTGCGGCTGCCCGTGGCCACCGAGGTGGAGGTGGACCTGAGCAGCCGGCCGGACGCGCCCGTGGAGTCGGCGGCGTACTTCGCGGTCAGCGAGGTGCTGACCAACGCGGTCAAGCACTCCGGCGCCGACCGGATCTGGATCGACCTGCACCACGCGCGGGCCGAGGGCATGCTGCGGATCTCGGTCACCGACAACGGCAGCGGCGGCGCGGTGACCGGGGCGGGTTCGGGCCTTGCCGGAATCGAACGGCGACTGGGTACATTCGACGGCGTCCTGGCCGTCAGCTCGCCCGCGGGCGGTCCCACCATGGTCACCATGGAGATCCCTTGCGCGTTGTCCTAGCCGAAGACCTGTTCCTGCTGCGCGACGGACTCGTCCGGCTCCTCGAGGCCTACGACTTCGAGATCGCCGCCGCGGTCGAGACCGGGCCGGAGCTGGCCCGGGCACTGGCCGAACTGGAGCCGGACGTCGCCGTGGTCGACGTCCGGCTCCCGCCCACGCACACCGACGAGGGTCTGCAGTGCGCGCTCGACGCCCGCCGGAACAGACCCGGGCTGCCGGTGCTGGTGCTGTCCCAGCACGTGGAGCAGCTGTACGCGCGCGAGCTGCTCGCCGACGGCAGCGGCGGGGTCGGATATCTGCTCAAGGACCGGGTCTTCGACGCGGAGCAGTTCGTGGACGCCGTACGACGGGTGGCGGCGGGCGGCACGGCGATGGATCCGCAGGTGATCCGGCAGCTGTTGTCCCGGCGGGCGGCCGACGACCGGCCGCTGGGGCGGCTGACCCCGCGCGAACGGGAGGTGCTGGAGCTGATGGCCCAGGGCCGGACCAACGCGGCGATCGCCGAGAAGCTCGTCGTGACGGAACGGGCGATCGCCAAACACACCTCCAACATCTTCGCCAAACTGGGCCTGGAGGTGTCGGACGACGACAACCGACGCGTCCTGGCGGTTCTCGCCTATCTGGACCAGGACCGCTGAAAAAGGGCCTCGCTTTTCGCACCTGCCGTGTTGGATCAGCAACTGCGGGTACTACAGAGGTAGTTGTGTCTGCATGGACGTACGAAACTCTCACCAATTTCTGAGACGGCTGAACACCCGTGGGACTCCCCGCGTATGGAAGGGAGCCGCTTCACTCCTGTCGGGCGCCTCGATGCTGCCCCGCAAGGAAGTCAGAGGAGTTCCATGGGACGCAACACACGTAAACGCCGTTCGTCGATGGCCACGAAGGCCGTGGCAGCATCGGCGGCCCTAGCGCTCGGTGGGGGCGGGCTGATCTGGGCGAACTTCTACGCTTCGGCGCACGAGTCCAACGACTCGTCGCAGAACCAGACCAAAGCCGCCGCAGGGCAGATAGCCACGATCTCCTGCCCGGATGTGGGGCAGAAGCTGACGAGCGTGCCCGACGGGGCCCGCGCAGGTGTCGACAAGGAGCTGGCGAACCTCGACAAGCAGATCACCGAGGCCTACGCCCGGCTCGCTTCCACGCGCCAGGCCCAGGCAGGTGACCCGGGCTTCGTCCAGAACGCGATCGTCGGCCCCCTCAAGGACAAGCGGGCCGCCACGATCGACCGCATCCGGATCAACATCCAGCGGGTCGGCGGACAGGCACAGAACCTGAGCCAGCTCGCCGCCTGCACCCCGCAGGCCGCCACTCCGGAGACCAACGCCGGTGAGGGCGACGGCGGTCAGAACCAGGACGGCGGTCAGAACGACGGCGGCCAGGACGGCGGTCAGGATGACGGCGGCCAGAACGAGGGCGGCCAGGACGGCGGCCAGCAGCCCGGCAACGGCGGTCAGGGCGGCAACGGCCCGGTGGCGGCCGACTTCCAGGACATCACCACCGTCCAGCCCAACAACCAGCTGGGCGTCGGCGCGAACGGTCTCGCCGCGAACGGCAGGTCCGGTTCGCGGGGCACCTTCACCACGGTCTGTGGCACCAACAGCAACGACAATCACAACACGGACAACGTGATCGTCGCCCCCGGTGTCACCAACGGCGCGCACCACCTGCACGACTACGTCGGCAACCAGAACAACGACGCGTTCGCGAGCGACGAGGACCTGGCTGCCGCCGACACCAGCTGCCAGAACCAGGGCGACAAGTCGTCGTACTTCTGGCCCGTGCTGCGTCTGCAGGACGGCACGCAGGACTTCGACCAGAACAACGCCGGTGGCGGCACCGAGGGCAACGTCGGCAAGATCCTCGAACCCGTCCAGGCGCAGCTCAAGTTCGTCGGCAACAAGAAGAGCAAGGTCGTCGGCATGCCGACCGGCCTGCGCATCATCACCGGTGACGCCAAGTCGTTCGTCAACGGTCTCGCCAACGCCAACGTCAACTGGAGCTGCACCGGTTTCGAGGACCGGCAGCTGAAGGACAAGTACCCGATCTGCCCCGAGGGCAGTGACGTGGTCCGCGTCTCCAACTTCCAGAGCTGCTGGGACGGCCAGAACATCGACAGCGCCAACCACCGCACCCACGTGTCGTTCGTCCAGGCCGACGGCACCTGCGCCAACGGCTTCAAGGCGATCCCGCAGCTCCAGGTCCGTCTGGTCTACGACGTACCGGCCCCGGCCATCGAGAACGGCCAGGTCGTGAACCCGTTCGCGGTGGACTCCTTCCCGGAGCAGCTGCACAAGCCGATCACCGACCACAACGACTTCATCAACTTCTTCTCGCAGAACACGATGAACAAGATGGTCAACTGCATCAACACCGGCAAGAAGTGCAAGTGATCACCGAGTGACCCACTGGGTGATCGCTGAGTGACCCGCAACGGGAAGCCGGCGGTGAGGACTTCCTCACCGCCGGCTTTCCGCTGTGCGGGTCCCGGTCAGTGAGCGGAGTGCGTGGCGCCGTCGGAGGGCTCACCCGACTCGTGCGCGGAGTGGTCCGTGCCCTCCTCGATGTCGCCGCCGAGCGTGCCCCGCAGGGCGGTCACGGTGCTGGTCTCCCCCACGGCCACCCACTTGCGGCCGACCAGGTAGTGACCGCCGTAGTCCTTCGCCCCGTTGATCCACTCGCGCTGGCCGCGGTCGGTGCTGAAGGTGGCGAGGATGAACTTGCCGTCGGGGTTCTTGCACACGGCCTGGCGGATCTCGTCGGCGTCGGTCTGCATGTTCGGCGTGCACTTCACCTCGGCCGCCAGATGCTCCAGGCTGCCGGTGGCCGTCTCGGGTACGGCGTCCTTCGCCTCGCCGGAGCCGCAGCCCGCCAGCGCCAGCGCCAGCAGCGCCGCGCCGATCGGAGCGAGTGTCGGTCGGGTCACCCTCATCTGTTCCTCCGGAGTCGCACGCATCAGACCATGCCTCGGCCGACCCCGGCGAGGGGCCCGTCCTCTTCGATACGGCTCCGGGGCCCGCCCCGCTCAAAATGCGGTGCCCCGACCGGCACACCCGTGCGAGGGTGTCCCGGTGAACCGAGACTGGGAAGAGCGCGTGGCCGCCGCCTGGGCCGCCTTCGACGACGACCCCGAACAGGACGCGGCCGGGTTCCGGGCCCTGATCGACACCCTCGTCGCCGAACTGCCGGACGGCAGCCCGCTCGGCCCCTTCGAGCGGGCCTGCGCCTGGGACTCGACCGGCCACTCCGACAGGGCCGTGCCGCTGTACCGGGAGGCGCTCGCCCTCGGCCTGAGCGGCTACCAGGGGCGGCGCGCCAGGATCCAGCTCGCCAGTTCCCTGCGCAACATCGGGCAGGCGGAGCAGGGCGTCAAGCTGCTGACGCCCGAACTGGACGCCCCGTCCGACGAGTTGGACGACGCGGTACGGGCGTGTCTGGCGCTGTGCCTGTCCAGCCTCGGCCGCGACCGTGAGGGCCTGTCCCTCGTGCTGGGCGCCCTGGCCCCCCATCTGCCGCGCTACCGGCGGTCGATGGCGGACTACGCCCGTGCCCTGGTCACGCCGGAGGGCTGATTCCCCCGGGTGGCGGTGACCATCGGACGATTCGCTCGTTCTGCTGAACGTGCAGTCACAGGATGTCGCCCCGCCCACCGCACCCGCCGCCTCGTCCGACCCGCTCGTGGATGTCGAGCAGGCCGAGGCCGCACTCGTCGAGCACTACCCGCGGCTCGTCCGGCTCGCCTATCTGGTGCTGCCGCCGGGGCTCGGCCGCAGCCGACGCGTCCTGACCGCGCACGCCCTCACCCAACGCGCGCTGCCCCGCGGCCGGACGCCCGCGCCCGTGATCCCGGCCCAGTCGGCCGGCCGCGACGGCGACCCGGGCTACACCCTGGTCCGCCTCCAGGTGCTGCGTACGGCGCTGAAGGCGGGCCGGCCGGTCAGGCACCGGATGTGGCCCAGGAGGTCCCAGCTGCCGCCGCCGCTGCCCCAGGTGTGGGGCCTCAAGCTGTTCCCGCGCTCGGGCGGCGCCGACGAACTCGCCCTGGACCAGAGGCTGTCGGCCCTGTCCGGTGCGGGCCGGGCCGCGTATGTGCTGCGCGGCCTGGAGAAGCTCCCGGACGGCGACGTCCGCGAGGTACTGGAGGCCGCGGGCGTCGCGGACGTGGACGCCGCACTGGACGAGGCCGACGAGGTACCCGCGCGGTACGCGCTGCTCGACTCCCCCGAGTTCGACCCCTGTTCGCTCCAGGCCCGGCCCACCGACCTGATGCGCCGCAGGCAGCACATGAAGGCGGCGCTCGCCGCGGCCGCCGCCGTCGCCGTGTGCGGCGCGCTGCTCGGCCTGCCCGGTGACGGCTGGGGCCCCGACGGCGCCGCCGCCCCGCCGTACGCCCAGAACCCGGCGGCCCAGGCAGCCCTGGACCCGGCCACGCTGACCCGGGTCGCGCCCGCCGCGTGGGAGTCCGCCACGCGTGCCGACTTCTCCGTGTGGCCGGCGCGCGGCGAACTCACCGGCGACACGGCTCTGCTGCGCCGCGCCCTCGCCGTGTGGGCCCGCCCCGGCGAGACCGTCCAGGTGTCCGCGACCCCGGGCACCCCGTCGGGCGGTCCCGCCGGACCGCCCCAGCTGCTGTACGCGGGGGTCGTCGACACCGCGCGGGTGGTGATCCTCCACGACGGTCTGCGCGTCGTCCGCTACGCCGAGCCGAAGGACGGCACCCAGGGCGCCGCGCTCGACTTCGCGCGGGTGGACGGCGCGACCGGCGCCGCGGCGAGCGCGGTGGTGCTCGGCCGGGCCGACGGCAACGTCCGTTATCTGACGGCGCCCTGGGTGACGAAGGCGGCCGAGCGGGACCTGACGAAGCCGGGCTCCGGCGCGATGGACCTCACCCTGACCGACGGCCGCACCGCGCCGCTGGCCAGCCCCGCCGTCCGGACCGGCGCGTGCGCCTCGTGGAACGTGCTCCAGCTGACGGACGCCTCCGGCACCCGGGTGCTGACCGACCTGGGCGAGCTGGTTCCGGCCCACCTCACCACCGGGCGGCCCGGGTCGGCGCGCGAGGCGTCCGGTGCCCGGGCCCTGCGCGTCTGGGCGCCGTTCGCCTGCTCCCTGTCCGCCGTGCGCGCCGCGGGCGTGCGGAGCGTGAACACCTGGGAGTTCGCCGCGCAGCCGCTGCCCGACGCGAGCGGGTCGGCGGCGTGGGTGTGCACCCGGGCCGAGACCTGGCGGGGCGGCGGGACACGCGTCCTGGCGCAGTTCCACACGCCGGGCGGGGCGTACGGGGCGGTCGCGGCGAAGGCCGAGAACGTGCCGGCCTGCGGTCCGCGCGACCCGCACGTGCTCGCCGGGGTGCTGTGGAAGTCGGGGGCGGGGTCCTGGTACCTGCTGGCGGCCGGCAGCCGGGACACCGCGTCGATCACGGCGACGGGCGGGGTGGCCGGCTCCGCGCGGGGCAGCCTGCTGGCCGTGAGAACCGAGCAGGGGGCCAAGGCCGGGCTGAAGGGGACCTTGCAGAGCGGGCGGGCGGTCGACGGACTGGGCTGACCGATGCTGGGCCGCAACTCCGGTCGTAGGCAGGGACGTCGCCGGTCCCGGAGGCCCGGACGGGTGAGCGTCCTGTGGGGGACGGGTGAACACCGATGGCCGGTCCGATCCGTTCGAGGCCGGATTCGATCGGTAAGGTGTTCGTATGACTACCGGGGTGCGCCGCAGGATGGGTGTCGAGGAGCGGCGGCAGCAACTGATCGGCGTCGCCCTGGAGCTGTTCAGCGGCCGGTCGCCGGACGAGGTCTCCATCGACGAGATAGCCGCGGCCGCCGGTATCTCGCGGCCGCTGGTCTACCACTACTTCCCCGGCAAACTCAGCCTGTACGAAGCCGCGTTGAAGCGTGCCGCCGACGATCTGGCGAGCCGGTTCGTGGAGCCGCACGACGGTCCGCTCGGGGCGCGGCTGCTGCGGGTGATGGGCCGCTACTTCGACTTCGTCGACGCCCACGGACCCGGTTTCTCGGCGCTGATGCGCGGCGGCCCGGCGGTCACCGTGGGCGGACCCCGCTCCCTGGGCAACGTCTCGGCGACGAACGCGCTCATCGACTCCGTACGCCAGGCCGCCTACGACCAGCTCCTGGCGCATCTGGGGGTGACGGACCCGCCCGCGCGGCTGGAACTGGTCGTCCGCTCCTGGATCTCGCTCGCCGAGGCGACGGCGCTGATCTGGCTGGACGGCCGCCACATCCCGCGCGCCGAACTGGAGGTGCAGCTCGTGCACGACTTCGGGGCGCTCGCGGCCGTGAGCGCCGCGCACGACGAGGAGATGAGCGGGCTGCTGCGCCGCGTGCTGAAGGACGAGCCGGGCGACGGGCCGTTCAGCGACCTGGCCGCCCGGCTGCTCACGCTGACGTCCTGACCGGCACCGTCAGCGGTCGACCTTGCGGTAGGAGGTGTCGAGGTCCCGCACCTCGACGGAGGCGTGCAGGGCGAAGCCGCCCTCCTCGATGTGCCGGGTGAGCAGCTCCACCACGGTTTCGGTCAGCTTGGACTTGGTCTCCTCGGTGCGTCCGGCGAGCAGGCCGATGCTCACGTGCACGACCGCGTGCCCCTCCGCCTCGTGAGCGACCAGCGTGTACTCGGAGGCGCGGAACTGGGTCTTGCACGCCTCCGGCTTCGCCGCCGCGATCTCGACGACGGCCGAGTGCAGGGCATCGGCGAAACCGGCCCGGTCGAAGGCGGACGCCATCGTGGCGGAGTAGTCGACGGTGATCTGCGGCATGTGGGCTCCTGTTCCTGGGGTCAACAGGAGCCACCCTAGTGCCGCGGCAGGCAACGTTCGCCCCGTCGCGACGCCCGGCACGCCCTCTCGCCGCACCGGCCGAAAGCCCAAGTACATCCAGTACGAGGGCTTCCGGCCGGCACGCCGAGAGCACGCACCGGACGCCGCTCCTTGACGGGCAAACGTTGCCTGCCGCGGCACTAGTTCTTCACTTGCAGCGCCAGCATGGCGATGTCGTCCTCACGGTCGTGACCGAAGCAGGCCAGGAGGGTGTCGCACAGGGCGTCCAGTCCGGGCAGGGCGCCGGAAGCCGCCGCGCGGAGCTGTTCCATGGAGATCTCCAGGTCCGTGCCCCGGTTCTCGATCAGGCCGTCGGTGACCATGAGGAGCCGGTCGGTGGGCTCGAGGAACAGCTCGGTGGGCTCCGGGTGGGGCAGGCCCAGGCCGAGCAGCGGGCCGGCGGCCTTGGCGTAGTCGGCGCTGCCGGTGTCCCGGATGATCAGCGGCGGGATGTGGCCGGCGTTGGCGATGCGGACGCGTCCGGTGGCGGGGTCGACCAGGATCAGGCAGACGGTGGCCGTGACGTAGGCGTGGTAGTGCTGGAGCATCCGGTCGAGACGTGCGGCGAGGACCGCCGGGTCGCTCTCGTCGACGCAGTAGGCGCGCAGCGCGTGCCGGATCTCGACCATGACGGTGGCCGCCTCCAGGGAGTGCCCGACCACGTCCCCGACCGCGGCGAGCACGCCGCCCGGGGTGCGCAGCGCGGCGTAGAAGTCGCCGCCGATCTCGGTGTCCCGGGACGCGGGCACGTAGCGGACCACGACCTCCATGCCCGGCAGCTCGGGCAGCCGGTGCGGCTGGGGCAGGAAGCTGTGCTGGAGGGTGAGGGCGACGTGCCGCTCGACCTGGTACATGAGCAGCGGCTCGGCGGCCAGCGCGGTGGCCTGGGCGAGCCGGGCGACCAGGGCCTCGTCCTCCGGGTTCACCGGGCGCGTCCCGCGGGTGGGCGTGGCCAGGCACACCGCGGAGTTGCCGTCCTGGGTGAGGTTGAGCACCAGGCGGGCGTCGTGCTGCACGCCGGGCCGGAAGAACCCGGCGGGCCACATCGGCGCCGACACCGTGGTGATCTGCACCCCGGCCTGCCCCCGGGTGAGCCGCCGCAGCAGGTGGGCCACGGCCCGGTGGGCGCCCTCGTCGGGCAGCGCGAGCGAGGTGCGGTCCCGGGAGGTGGCGCGTACCAGTTCGTCGTCGGGGCCGAGGACGAAGACGGCGGCGGGAGCGCCGGTGAGCCGCGCGGTGCCGTCGGCGGCGGCGTCGGCGAGTTCCTGGAGGGAGCGTGCCGCCTGGATGGTGACGATCGTCTCCGACAGCAGGGTCAGCCGCCGGGCCAGCGCCTGGTCGTCGGCGCGCAGCCGGGCGGCGCGCACCGCGGCCCGGACCACCGCGTCGATCTCCTCGGGCTCGGCGGGCACCGTCAGATAGGCTTCGCCGCCCGCCTCCAGCCCCTGGCAGCGGTCGCCGGGGGCCACGGCGGCGGCCGAGAAGTGGACGACGGGCAGGCCGGCCATGTGCGGCCGGGCCTTGAGCCGGCGGCACAGTTCGAAGCCGCTCATGTCCGGCAGGCCCACGTCGACGAGGGCCACGTCGGGCAGGGTGCCCTTGCGCAGCCGCACGTCGAGTTCCACGAGTGCCTCGGCGCCGGTGGCGACCGCGACGACCTGGTGACCGGCGCGGCGCAGCACGGCGCCCATGGCGTACCGACTGGCCGCCACGTCGTCCACGACCAGCACGGTCGTGTCTGTCCGCTTGCCGTTGACGTCCATATCAGCCCCTGGACACACCGGTGGGGCAGACCGGGGTTCAGGGTCTGCCCCACCAAGGTAATGCCCTTGTCAGGGAGTCGGCGAGAATACGGCCACGGTCCGCCCCGGAACGGCGAACGTGCCCGATACACGCTCGTGGGACGCGGACTTGACGATAGGGTCCGCGCCCGCCGCCTGCGCCGGGTGCAGACGGTAGCCGGTCCCGGCGAGCGCGTGGACGCGCTGCTCCTGCCGTCGCGGCGTCGCGTTGAACACGACGACCAGGTCCCCGAGCCGCATGGTGATCACTCCCGGCGTCTCGTCCTTCCCGGACAGCGGGAAGGAGAGGGCCGACTGCACCTGTCCGGCCGTGTCGAGGGAGAAGACCCGTTCCGTCGTACGGATCCGCAGCAGGTCCCGGTACGCGGCCGAGGATCCCTCGATCTGCGGGCAGCCGACCCGCACCGTGCTCAACAGGGGCTTGGCGTACGGCCACTTGGAGGCGTTGTCGGCCGCCATCGGCAGTCCGCGGCCGAAGCCGTTGCCGTCCTGGCAGTTCCAGTGGACGGCGTTGAACCAGTCGCCGCTGTCGTAGGAGTTGCGGTCCAGGGACTTGGAGCGCAGCAGGTCGGTGCCGGCCTGGGAGAGGGACGGTCCCTGCGAGAGGGTGGCCGTCGCCATGGCGAGGACCTGCGCGCGGGCCCGGTCGGACGGGGAGGTGCCCGCCGGCAGCTTGAAGGCGAGCGCGTCGAACAGGGTCTCGTTGTCGTGCGCGTCGGCGTAGGCGAGGGCGTCACCGGGGGCGTCCGCGTACCCGGCGGGCTGGCCGTTGTAGTCGACCTGGGCGCCGGTGACCTCCTTGCCGGCGGTGTCGGTGAAGGTGAACGCCTTGAGGTTGCCGGAGAGGCCCACCTTGATCAGGTCCTGGTAGTGCAGCAGGCGGGCCTTCTGCTCGGCCGGAGTGCCGTTGCCCGTCGACGCGTTGGGGTCGGTGGACAGGCCGGACGCGAAGCCCTGGACGCCGGGGTCCTCGTCGAAGGGGCCGCCGCCGCGCACGGCGTCACGGGCCCGGTCGGAGAAGGTGGCGACGCCGGTGCCGGCCATGTTCCGCTGTGTGGCCTGCACGAAACGGGCGTCGTCGGCGACCTCGCCGAAGTTCCAGCCCTCGCCGTACAGGATGATCTTCCTGCCGTCGACGCCGTCCTCGGCCGGGGTCAGCGCGTCCAGGGCCTTCCTGACCGCGAGGATGTTGGCCTTCGGGTGGTGGCCCATCAGGTCGAAGCGGAAGCCGTCGACCTTGTACTCCCTGGCCCAGGTGACGATCGAGTCGACGACCAGCTTGCTCATCATGGCGTTCTCGGTGGCCGTGTTGGCACAGCAGGTGCTGGTGGCGACCGACCCGTCGGCGAGCAGCCGCTGGTAGTAGCCGGGCACGATCCGGTCGAGGACGCTGGTGTCCGCCTGGCCGCTGGCGGCCGTGTGGTTGTAGACGACGTCCATGACGACCCTCAGGCCGTCCTCGTTCAGCGCCTTGACCATCTCGCGGAACTCGACGGTACGACGGGTGCCGTCGGGGTCCGTCGCGTACGAGCCCTCGGGAACCGTGTAGTGGTAGGGGTCGTAGCCCCAGTTGTAGGCGTCCTTCGCGGCGGCCTTCGCCACGCACTCCTGCTGCTGGTCGGAGTCGGCCGGGTGGGAGGGCAGGTCGCAGTCGGCGGTCGTCCGGTCGGACTCGCGCTCGGGGATGGTGGCGATGTCGAAGGCGGGCAGGAGATGCACGTACGACGTGCCCGCCTTCGCCAGCTTCCGCAGGTGCCGGGAGCCGTCGCTGTCCTGGTCGGTGAAGGCGAGGTAGGTGCCCGGGTGCGCGGCCGTCCGGTCGGCGACCGAGAAGTCCCGGATGTGCAGCTCCTGGATCTGGGCGTCCTTGAGGGGCACGGCCTTGGGCTTGACCAGTGAGGACCATCCCTTCGGGGCCAGGGACCCGTCGGCGAGGTCGACGAGCAGGCTGCGCTCGGAGTCCGCGGTCAGGGCGACCGCGTAGGGGTCGGTGACCTTGTTGGTGACGACCTGGCGGACGCTGGGCGCCCACACCGTCACGACGTACCGGTAGGGCTTGTTCTTCCAGGACCGGGGGCCGGTGACGGACCAGACTCCGGTGGTGGCGTCGCGCCTCATGGGAACCGTGGAGCCGGCCACTTCGAGCTTGACGGACTGCGCGGTCGGCGCCCAGACGGCCGGCGTGGGACGGCCGTCGCGGAACGTCGGCCCGAGCCGCGCCTTCGTCGCGGCGGGGTACAGATCGTCGAGCGCGCCGGCGATCTGGACCCCCGTCGCGGCGAGGACGGCACCGTTGGCGGCCCGCTGGGAGGCGACGAGCTGGCCGGTGAGGGCCTCGCGCACCCGGTCGCGGTCGCGCGGGTCGACGGACCAGGCGGTGGAGTCCTTCAGGTGCGGGAACCTCGCCTTCTGGGCGTCGGTCAGCGTGGTCCTCGACAGCCGGAGCCACCTCTGGTCGTCGCTGCTCAGCGTTCCGTCCCGCACCTCGATCGAACCGTCGCGGGAGGACAGCAGCTGGGTGGAGGCGGCCGCGGCGGAGCCGTTCCACACGACCGTGTTCCGGTCGGTCCACACCGCCCTGGACGTGGTGAGGTCCAGTGCGGCGGCGGAGCCGGCCGGCTGCGGGAGCAGGTACTTCTGCTCGCCGCTCAGCAGCCACACCTCATGGCCGTTCGCCGTGAGGTCGAGCGACTGGTCGGTGGGCAGGTCCTTCTCGTCGCCCTTGTGGAGGATGTAGCCGAGGCTGGTGGCACCGCTGGTGAGCGGGACCTCGAAGACCGCGCCGTAGGGGTCGGTCCGCACCGGCTTCAGGGGGTGCGACCAGTCGGTGGGAGTCGCGGCGCCGGTCCAGACATGCAGGCCCCAGCCGTCGTAGTCGGCGTCGGCGCGGTGGTAGTGCAGGACGGCCTTGGTCCGGTCCGGGGCCGGGACGTCGGGCCGCTCGGTGCGTACCTCCGCCTTGCCCTGCTCGATCCACACCTCGCCGGTCCGGGTGACGTCGATCGTGCGGTCGGCGGAGACGTCCTTGTCGCCGTCCTCGTCGATGACCAGGAACCCGACGTTCGAGGCGCCGGGCTTCAGCTTGACGTAGGCGAAGGCGCCGTACGCGTCCCGGCCGATGAACGGGTGGCTGTCCGGCCAGGTGGTCGACTCGCCGTCGGCGAGGTCGCCCCAGGCGTACAGGCCCCAGTCGGCGTAGTCGCCGTCGGCGCGCTTGTAGTGCACGATCACGTGGTCCCGGGAGGAGGCGGTGGGGATCTCGGGGGCGGGCGGGGTGCCGGTGGTGCCGACGGCCGTCGCGCTCGCCGTGCGGCCCGCCGAGTCGACGACGACCGCCTTGTAACGCAGGGCGGTTCCGGCCGGTACGTCCTGGTCGAGGGTCTGCGTGACCTTGTACGGGGCGTGGTCGGCGGAGCCCAGGGTCCGCCATCCGCCGGTGCCGACCTGGGCGGCGAAGACGACCCGGTTCAGCTGTCCCCCGGCCACGTCGGCGCTCAGCTCGACCGTGCCGGTGGCTCCGGCGGCGGGGGCCTTCAGGGTGATCGTCGGCTCGGTGGCGGGCTCGGGGAGCCGGCCGGCCGCCTTGAGGACGATCGCCGACCCGGCCGGGACGGTGACGGTGATCTTCTTGCCGGCGTCGGAGGCCGTCGTGGCGGACGTGCCGTGGATCCCCCGGAACCGCGTGCCCGCCGAACCGGTCGGGAAGGTCGCCGTCCTCGCCTCGGCGGCGTTGTTGAAGGCGACGACGTACTCGGTCCCGGACCGGGCGTCGGTGCGGGAGACGGCGTAGACACCGGGTCCGTCGGCCGCGTACCGCTCGGTCTGCACGCCGTCCGTCAGCGCGGGGTTCGCCTTGCGCAGCGCGGCGAGGCGGGCGATCTGCCGGTACAGCGGCGCGCTGGTGTCGTAGGCGTCGCTCGCGTGGGTGCGGTCGGTGCCGATCTCGTCGTCGTCGAGGTAGTCGGCGGTGCGGGAGGCGAACATCGGCTGGCGGGCGTCCTTGTCGCCGCCGGCGCCGGTGAAGCCCTGCTCGTCGCCGTAGTAGACGACGGGGTTGCCGCGGCTGAGGAACATCAGCTCGTTGGCGAGCCTGTCCTTCCGCAGCAGCTCGGCGTCGGTCGCCCGCGGGTTGTCCTGGCGCAGGAAGTGGCCGATGCGGCCCATGTCGTGGTTGCCGAGGAAGGTGACCTGCTCGTACGCGTTGGCCTTGTCGGTCGTGTACCTGTAGTCGTCACCGAAGACGGACGCGAGCTTCCGCGCGCTGCCGCCCTGGGAGGCGTACTGGCGGGCCGCCTCCTGGAAGGGGAAGTCGAGCGTGGCGTCGAGACGGCCCTGGGTGACGTAGGGCGACGTGACCGACGTGTCGGCGGAGTAGACCTCGCCGAACATGAAGAAGTCGTCGCGCCCCTGCCTGGCCGCGTAGGCGTCCAGGGCCGTCGCCCACTGGGTCCAGAACTCCATGTCGACGTGTTTCACGGTGTCGATCCGGAAGCCGTCGATGTCGAAGTCCCGCACCCAGCGCTGGTAGATCCGCTCCATGCCGCTGACGACCTCGGGGCGCTCGGTCCACAGGTCGTCGAGGCCGGAGAAGTCCCCGTACGTCGTCGACTCGCCGGCGTAGGTCGAGTCGCCGCGGTTGTGGTACATCGTCGGGTCGTTGAGCCAGGAGGGGACCTTGACGTCCTTCTTGGCGGCGGGCACCACGGGGGTGCGCGGGAAGGAGCCGGTGTCGACCCGCGGGAACCGGCTGCCGCCCGCGTGATCCGCGTCGTCGAAGGGCTCGCCGTCCTTCGTCAGGTACGGGAAGGCGCCCTTGGAGAGGTACTCGTAGGACTTCTCCTGGTAGTCGACGACGTCGGCGGTGTGGTTGGTGATGACGTCGAAGAAGACCTTCATGCCCTTGGCGTGGGCCTTGGAGATGAGGTTCTCCAGGTCCTGGTTGGTGCCGAAGTGCGGGTCGACCTGGGTGAAGTCGGTGATCCAGTAACCGTGGTAGCCGGCGGAGGCGTTGGCGCCGGTGCCCTGCACGGGCTGGTTCTTGAAGATCGGGGCCATCCAGAGGGCGGTGGTACCCAGGCCCTTGATGTAGTCGAGCTTCCTGGTCAGGCCCTTGAGGTCGCCGCCCTGGTAGAAGCCCTTGTCGGTGGGGTCGTAGCCGGTGGCGAGGCGGGAACCGGTCAGGCCGCCCCGGTCGTTGGCGTTGTCCCCGTCGGCGAAGCGGTCCGGCAGGACGAAGTAGAACTGCTCGCGGGTGAGGTCGTGGCGGGCGGCGGTCTTCGCCAGCTTCGCGTCGGACGGGGGCGCCGGCGGGGCGTCGGCCCGGGCGGCGAGGGGCTGGACGAGCGCTGCGGTCAACGCGGTCGCGACGACCGCGGCGACCCGTCCGGCGTGGGTGGTACGGCGCCTCGACGGCACCGGCCATCTCGGTATCACGGCAGTGAACTCCTTGCGATGACGGCTCTCGTGGGTCCGACCCCGCGCGACCGTATCGCCGCCGAAAGACTTTCAGCAAGGGTCCTGCAATGACCGGAAAGAACTTTCAATTTGGACGATCGGCGCGAGGTCGGCGACTCAGCAGCTCGACTTGCCCACGTGGATCGCGAGGGCGGTGCGGGCGCCGAGGGCGGCGGTGAACCGCCCGCTGCCGTCGACGGTCACGGTCCTGTTGTTCTGCACGTCGCAGTACGTGCCCGCGGGCAGCGAGGTCTGGAACGTGCGGCTCAGGCCGCCCGCCTCGTGGTTGACGACGACGTACCCCTTGGCGCCCCGGCCGAAGGCGATGGCGTCCGCCCCGTTGTCCCACCAGTGGGTGACCGGTTCGCCGCGGGTGGCGTTGCGGAAGGCGACCATGCGCGAGATCTCCGGCCAGGCGTGCTGGCACTTCCAGCCGTTCTGCCAACAGGTGCCGACGGCCCCGCCGTCGGGCGGGCCGGCGTCCGCGTTGGACCACTCGTAGCCGGAGTTGACGTCCGGGGCGCCGTAGGGCCAGGCGAGCATGAAGACGTTGGCCAGCGTGTAGGTGGCGCCGTCCCTGTAGCTGAGCGTGGAACCGTTGCGCTCGGTGTCGTGGTTGTCGACGAAGACACCGGCGGCCGAGCTCTTCAGGTACCCCCAGCCCTCACCGTAGTTCTTCAGGTAGGCGAGGTTCTCCCGGGTGAACACGCGCTTGAGGTCGTACGCGTACCGGAACTCCTGCACGTCGCCGTTACCGGTGTACTCGGCCGGCTGGACGGCCTCTCCGCCGCCGAAGATGACCTCCTGCTTCCAGTACGCGCCCGGGTTGCCCAGCCGGGACTTGATGTTCGCGAGGTCCGCCGCGGGGATGTGCTTGGCGCCGTCGACGCGGAAGCCGTCCACCCCGTGGGCGAGCAGGGAGTTCAGGTAGCCCGCGATGGCCGAGCGGACGTACTCCTCGCCCGTGTCCAGGTCGGCGAGGCCGAGGAGTTCGCAGTTCTGGACGTCGGCGCGGTCGGCGTAGTCGGTGATCGTGGAGGTGCAGTCGTCGAAGTCGTACGACGAGTACAGGCCCGGATAGGCGTACTTGGTGTACGACGAGCCGCCGGTGCCGGTGCCGCCGCCCGCCGACATGTGGTTGATCACGGTGTCGACGACGACCTTCACGCCCGCCGCGTGACACGTGTCGACCATGCTCCGGAACGCGGCGGCGTCACCGAGCCGGCCGGCGATCCGGTAGCTGACCGGCTGGTACGACGTCCACCACTGCGCGCCCTGTATGTGCTCGGCGGGCGGTGAGACCTGGACGTATCCGTATCCGGCGGGGCCGAGGGCGGTGGTGCACTCCTTCGCCACCGAGGCGAAGTTCCACTCGAAGAGGACGGCGGTGACGTCCTTGGCGCCGGGCGGGGAGGCGTGTGCGACGGTCGGGGTCATGACAAGGGCCGCCGCGAGGGCGAGGGCCCCCGAAAGGGTTGAGCGTGCCATGTGTGGGGTTCCTTCGTCTTTGAAGGTTCTTGCTGAAAGCTCCAGCAAACTTGCGGTGACGCAGATGTTAAAGGCCCGCTGCCGGAAAGGGCAGCGGGCCGGACGAAGTTGATGCAAGAACTTCCGAAGACGCCGTCAGACGGTCGTCCACCACACCGTCGTGTCCGCCGGCAGCTTCGCCTCGCCCGCCACCTCGGCCACGTCGCCGCTGGTGAGGAGGAGACGTCCGTAGGCCGGAGTCGTCACCGACTCGCCGCTGGTGTTGGCGACACAGACGAACTCGCCGCGCCGGAAGGCGAGCACGCCCTCGGGAGCCTTGAGCCACTCCACCGCGTCGCCCGCGCCCAGATCGGGCTGCTCGCGGCGGACGGCGAGAGCCGTGCGGTAGAGCTCCAGGGTGGAGCCGGGGTCACCGGTCTGCGCCTCGATGCTCAGGTCGGCCCAGGCCGACGGCTGCGGCAGCCAGCTGCCGCCCGTGCCGAAGCCGTACGACGAGCCCTCGCGCGTCCACGGGATCGGCACCCGGCAGCCGTCGCGGAAGCCGTCCTGGCCGGCGCCGCGGAAGTACGCCGGGTCCTGGCGGACCTCGTCCGGCAGGTCGACGACGTCCGGGAGGCCGAGTTCCTCGCCCTGGTAGACGTACGCCGATCCGGGCAGCGCCAGCATGAGCAGGGTGGCGGCGCGGGCGCGGCGCAGGCCGAGGTCGCGGTCGCCCGCCTCGCGGATCTGGGTGCCGAGGCCGGGCGGGTTGGCGAAGCGGGTGGCGTGCCGCGTCACGTCGTGGTTGGACAGGACCCAGGTGGCGGGAGCGCCCACCGGGCGCATCGCCTCCAGCGTGCGGTCGATGACGTGGCGGAGTTCGGCCGCGTCCCACGCCGTGCTCAGGTACTGGAAGTTGAACGCCTGGTGCAGTTCGTCCGGACGCACGTAGTTCGCGGTCCGCTCGATGGTCGGGGTCCACGCCTCGGCCACGAAGATGCGCTCGCCCGCGTACTCGTCGAGCACGGTGCGCCACTGGCGGTAGATCTCGTGCACGCCGTCCTGGTCGAAGAACGGCATGACATCGTTGCCCAGCAGGGTGACCTGATCGTGGGATCCCAGGTCCGGCAGGCCCTCCGCCTTCACCAGGCCGTGTGCCACGTCGATCCGGAAGCCGTCGACGCCCATGTCCAGCCAGAAGCGCAGGATGGAACGGAACTCGTCGCCCACGGCGGGGTGTTCCCAGTTGAAGTCGGGCTGCTCGGGGGCGAAGAGGTGCAGGTACCACTCCCCGTCCGGCACCCTCGTCCAGGCGGGTCCGCCAAAGATCGACTCCCAGTCGTTGGGCGGGAGTTCGCCGTGCGCGCCCTTGCCGGGGCGGAAGTGGTAGCGGTCCCGCAGCGGTGAGCCGGGGCCCTCGGCGACCGCCCGCCTGAACCACTCGTGCTGGTCGGAGGAGTGGTTGGGGACCAGGTCGACGATGATCCGCAGGCCCATCCCGTGGGCGTCGCGGATCAGCGCGTCGGCGTCCAGGAGGTTGCCGAACATGGGATCCACGGCCCGGTAGTCGGCCACGTCGTAGCCGGCGTCGGCCTGCGGCGAGGCGTAGAAGGGGCTCAGCCACACGGCGTCCACGCCGAGGTCGCGCAGGTACGGCAGCCGGGTACGGATGCCCTCCAGGTCCCCCATGCCGTCACCGTTGCTGTCGGCGAAACTGCGCGGGTAGACCTGGTAGATCACCGCGTCCCGCCACCAGTCGCGGCGCTTGACGACGGTGGCGACAGCCGCTTCGGGAAAAGGGGTCGGGGCCGGGTCGGCGGAGTGCTGCTGGCTCATGGCGTCCTTGATGTGTCACGGGGTTCGGGTCATTGAGCTGTGCGTACGGACGGGAGGTCCCCCGCCCGGACGACGCCGGGAGGGGGCGGGACGACGAGGCGGCCGCGGTGCCGGCGGGGTCGGATGGACACCGCGGCCGCCACCCGCGCGCCGTGGCGCGCGGGAGTCCTGGGAAGGGACTATCCCTTCGTGCCGCCCGAGGTGAGGCCGGTCACCAGGTTCTTCTGCACGAAGTAGAAGAACGCGGCGGCGGGTATCGCGATCAGGACCGCGGTGGCGGCCATCAGATTGCGCTGCGCGTCGTGCTCGCTGACGAAGGTCTGCAGGCCGACGGCGAAGGTGTACTTCGTGTCGGACAGCATGAACGTCGCCGCGAAGGCGACCTCGCCGAAGGCCGTGAGGAAGCTGTAGAAGGCGGCGACCGCCAGGCCCGGCCTGGCGAGCGGCAGGATCAGCCGCGCGAACGTGCCGAAGGGGGTCAGCCCGTCGACGCGGCCGGCCTCGTCGATCTCGAACGGGATGGTGTCGAAATAGCCCTTCATCAGCCATGCGCAGTAGGGAACGGTGGTCGTGCAGTACACCAGGATGAGGCCAAGGTAGCTGTCGATGAGCTGAAGCTCCGACAGGATCTGGTACATCGGCACCATCAGTACGGCAACCGGGAACATCTGGGTGACCAGGAGGACCCACATGAACTTCCGGTAGCCGGGGAAGCGCATGCGCGAGACCGCGTAACCGGTGGTGGCGGAGATGATCACGCCGATGGCGGTGGTGCCGAGGGTGACGATCAGCGTGCTCTGCAGCCAGTCGAAGAACTTCGTCTCCTGGAGCACGAACGTGTAGTTGTCGAGCGTCATCTTCCCCCAGATGCCTCCGGGGTGCAGGTAGTCGTCCTTGTCCGGGCCGAGGGACAGGTAGACCAGCCAGGCCACGGGGAAGAGCGCGACCAGGCTCGCGAGGAGCAGGATGCCGTGGGAGACGAGGCGGACGGCGGGGGTGCTCTCGCCGCGGCGGGTGACCCCGCGCGGGGAGGCCGCCGGGGAGTCCTGCCGGGACGCCGCGGCGGAGGTGTCGACGGTGGTCGTACTCATGGGGACTCCTGCCTCAGATCGCGAGCTGCTGGTCATTGCGGTTCAGCCAGCGGCGGTAGAAGGAGGTGAAGACGATCAGGATGGCCAGCAGCAGGATGCCGTAGGCGGCCGACTGGGCGAAGTCACGCGGCTGCTGTCCGAAGCCGAGGTAGTACGCCCAGGTGACGAGGATCTGTGCCTCCGGGGCGGTGGTGCCGAACAGCAGGAAGATGATGGCGAACTGGTTGAAGGTCCAGATGACGCCGAGGAGCACGACGGTGGAGCTGACGGACCTCAGGCCCGGCAGGGTGACGTACCGGAAGCGCTGCCAGGCGTTCGCGCCGTCCATCTCCGAGGCCTCGTACAGGGAGGTGTCGATGGACTGCAGGCCGCCGAGCAGCGACAGCATCATGAAGGGGACACCGCACCAGGTGTTGACCATGACCGCGGCGAACCGCTGCCAGAAGGTGTCCTCCAGCCACAGTGGGGTCGGCAGGTGCAGCGTCTCCAGGAAGGAGTTGATGATGCCGGCGTCCGCGAGCATGAAGCGCCAGCCGAAGACGGTGACGAAGGTCGGCACGGCCCAGGGCAGGATCAGGACCAGCCGGTAGAAGGTGCGGCCGCGCAGCTTCTGGTTGAGCAGCAGGGCGAGCCCGAGGCCGATCGTGTAGTGCAGGGTGACGCAGAGCGCGGTCCACACGACGGTCCAGATGAAGTGCGACCAGAAGCGGTCGTAGGCGGTGTCGCCCCACAGGATGTCGGCGTAGTTGTCCAGGCCGATGAACTTGTACGTGGCGTCGATGTGGTTGACGCCGATGGTGCGGGCCGTGTTGAGGCTGTTGGCGTCGGTGAGCGTGAGGTAGAGGCCGTACACCAGGGGATAGACGACGAGGACGCCGAGGACGATCACCACCGGGGCGATCATCGCGTAGGCGTACCAGTGCTTCTGGTAGCGGTGCCTCAGGCGCCGGCCCAGCCCGGGCTTCGGCGCGCGGTCACCGCGGCGCTTGCCGGTCGCGCGGTCGATGGCGACTGTCATGTTCGACAACCTTCGTGAAGATCTGAGGGCCAGGGTTCGGGCCGTGCGCAGGCCGGTGGCCGCCGGATCCGCTCCCGGTTCTCCGGGGGATCCGGCGGCCGCCCGGCGTCACTTGCTGAAGTCCGGGACCAGCTTGGCGATCGCGGTCTCCGCCTTGCCCAGGCCCTCGTCCAGGGACTGCTTGCCGCCGGCGATCTGCGGCAGCTCGGTGTCCAGCGGGCCCCACAGGGAGCTGTACTCGGGCAGCGCCGGGCGCGGCTGGGCGGCGGGCAGCACGCTCTGGAAGCCGGCGATGCCCGGGTCGGCCTTGACCTCGGCGGTGTAGGCGTCGTCGCGGGTCGGCAGGGTGGAGTTCTTCAGCGCGATCTGCGTCTGGGACTTCGCGGAGGTCATGAAGTTGACGAACTTCAGCGCGGCCTTCTGGTGGGCGGCGTCCGAGCCCGCGTACACCGACAGGTTGTGGCCGCCGGTCGGGGCGCCCGCCTTGCCGGTGGAGCCGGCCGGGACGGTGGCGATGCCGAGGTTGCCCTTGTCCTTGAAGGCCGAGCCCTTGTAGAAGTTCGTGATCTCCCACGGGCCCTGGATGATCGCGGCGACCTTGCCGCTGACGAACGCCTCCTGGATGTGGGCGTAGGCGTCGGCGGTGGTGTCGGCCTTGTGCAGGCCCTTGCCGTCGAACAGGCTCAGCCAGGTCTCGTAGCCCTTCTTGGCGGGAGCCGAGGCGACGGTGACCTTCTTGGCCTCGGCGTCGACGGTGTCGGCGCCCTCGCCGTGCAGGAAGGTCTGCGCGTAGTAGGCCTGGGTGGAGCCCCAGTAGCCGTCGACGCCGGTCTTGTCCTTGATCGTGGCGGCGGCCTTCCTCAGGTCGTCCCAGGTCTTCGGGGCCTCGACGCCGGCCTTCGCGAAGAGCTCCTTGTTGTAGACCAGCGCGAGGGTGTCGGTGACCAGCGGCACGCCGTACGTCTTGCCCTCGTACGTGGCCTGCTCGATCAGGTTGGGCTGGAACTTGCTCGCGTCGGCGAGGGCCTCGGTGCCGTCCAGCGGCAGGAAGTAGCCCTTCTTGGCGAAGGCGGGGGTCCAGCCGACCTCGGAGCGCAGGATGTCCGGGGCGCCCTTGGAACCGGCGGCGGTGTCGAACTTGTTCTGCGCCTGGTCGAAGGGGACGTTGACGTAGTCGACCTTGACGTCCTTGTTGGCGGCCTCGAACTCCTTGACCAGGGCCTGATAGGCCGGCGCCTCGTTGGTGGCGTTGGTGGTGTCCCACCAGGTGATGGTGACCGGCCCGTCGGCCGAGTCGCCGCTGTCGCTTCCGCCGCAGGCCGTCGCCGCGAGGGCGAGGGACGCCACCAGCGCTGTGGCCGCTATGCCACGCCGCATGAGTTCTCCTTGAGGGTGAAGGCCCGTGTACTGACAGGCGGCGGTCCCGTCCGCCGTTCCTGTCGACTTGCCGACTGCGCCGTTGCTGCCGTCGGGCGTCGCCGAACGTAACAGCGATGCAAGCCTCTCGAAAGTCCTTGCAGCAAAAAAGTGCAAGAGATCTCCGAAGTTATCCGTGCGTGACCCGATGGCGACCGCCATGAGACGCTTCCTTACGGCCGTCGAGCAGTTGGGGCGGGTTGTGCAAGACTCTGCAAGCTCTTGCCATCACTTTCATGAGGGAGCGCGATGACCCAGCAGTCCGGCCCGGGGCCGTCCCCCGGTCGCGCACGGCGCCGGTTCGGTGTGCAAGGCGACACCTGGCCGGTACAGTCCACCCCTGTGACCACACGGCTTGCCGACATCGCTGCTCAGGCGGGGGTGAGCGAAGCGACCGTCAGCCGCGTCCTCAACGGCAAGCCGGGCGTCGCCGCCACCACCCGCCAGTCCGTGCTCGCCGCCCTCGACGTCCTGGGCTACGAGCGCCCGGTCCGTCTGCGGCAGCGCAGCGAGGGCCTGGTCGGCCTGATCACCCCGGAGCTGGAGAACCCGATCTTCCCGGCGCTGGCCCAGGTCATCGGCCAGGCGCTGACCAGGCAGGGCTACACGCCGGTGCTGGCCACCCAGACCCCGGGCGGCTCCACGGAGGACGAGCTCACCGAGATGCTCGTCGACCGGGGCGTGGCCGGCATCATCTACGTCTCCGGACTGCACGCGGACACCACCGCAGACATGCAGCGCTACGAGCAGCTGCGCGCGCAGGGCGTGCCCTTCGTCCTCGTGGACGGCTTCTCGCCGAAGGTGCAGGCGCCCTTCATCTCCCCCGACGACCGGGCGGCGATGACGCTGGCGGTGACCCACCTGGTGTCCCTGGGGCACACCCGGATCGGTCTGGCGCTGGGGCCGAAGCGGTTCGTGCCCGTGCAGCGCAAGATCGAGGGGTTCGTACGCACCATGCAGGACCTGCTGGGCCTGAGCACCGACACGATCGAGTCGGAGCTGGTCCAGCACTCCCTCTACACCCTGGAGGGCGGCCAGGCGGCCACCTCGGCCCTGATCGACCGGTCCTGCACGGCGGTGGTGTGCGCCAGCGACATGATGGCGCTGGGCGCGATTCGGGCGGCCCGGCAGCGGGGCCTGGAGGTTCCGACGGACATCTCGGTCGTGGGCTTCGACGACTCCCCCCTGATCGCCTTCACCGACCCGCCCATGACGACGGTCCGCAAGCCGGTCCCGGCGATGGGCCAGGCGGCGGTGCGCACGCTGCTGGAGGAGATCGGCGGCACCCCCGCGCCGCACAGCGAGTTCGTGTTCATGCCGGAGCTGGTGGTGCGCGGATCGACCGCTTCGGCGCCCGGGGAACGCGGTCGTCCGTAGTCGTCCGCAGCTCCTCCTCAGGGCGGAGCGGGGCGGTTCGCGCAGTGCGCCGGCAGGACGCCGCGGTCGTCTGCCGGGTGGAGGACGTGCGGCCCGGACCCGACCGGGGGATGATCGGTGGGACAGGGCTTTTCTGGCAAACTCTGTGCCTATGACTGAGACGACCGCGACGACACAGGACGGCCGCGAACCGGCCGTTCCGTATCCGGTCGCGGCCGGGACGGAGGCCGAGACGGAGCAGCTTCCACCGCGCCGGGTGCGCGTCCCGCGCCGGCCCCGCCTCTGGTTCGAGATCCTGCTGATCGCGGTGAGTTACTGGACGTACTCGCTGATCCGCAACGCGGTCCCGGAGCAGCGGAGCGAGGCGCTGCGCAACGCCGACTGGATCTGGCGGCTGGAGCACCATCTCGGGATCGCCGTCGAGGAGTCGGTCAACCATGCGGTGAACTCGGTGACTTGGCTCATCATCGGCATGAACTACTACTACGCGACCCTGCACTTCGTGGTGACGCTGGGTGTACTGGTGTGGCTCTACCGCCGTCACCCCGGCCGCTACGCCGCGACCCGTCTCGTGGCCTTCGCGACCACCGGTGTCGCCCTGGTCGGTTACTACCTGTATCCGCTGGCCCCGCCTCGTCTGATGAACGGCGGCCACTTCGTCGACACCGTCATGGTCCACCAGACGTGGGGATCGATGGCCTCCGGTGACCTGAAGAACATGTCGAACCAGTTCGCCGCGATGCCGTCGATGCACATCGGCTGGTCCGTGTGGTGCGGGCTGACGATCTTCGCACTGGCGTCGGTGCCGTGGGTGCGGGTCCTGGGCGCGCTGTACCCGGTGGCCACCCTGGTGGTCATCGTCGCCACCGCCAACCACTTCTGGCTCGACGCGGTGGGCGGCGTCCTGTGCCTCGCCTTCGGCTTCGCGGTGGCCCGCCTCTGGTACGGCGCCCTGCCGTACGCCCTGCCGCGGCTGGTCCCGGTGAAGGGGCCGGAGCGGCCGGTGACACCGGCGAGGCTGCCGGCCGAGCGGTAGCGGCACCGGGCGTCTCCCTCACGCGGGCGACTGCGCGGGGCGCCGGGGTGGCGCCGGGTGCGGCGTCGTGGCGGGCCGTCTCGCGCGTGCCGGTCGTTCGTGGCCGGTTGAGTGGCCGGTTGTCGTTCGTGGCCGGTCGTTCGTGGCCGGCCGCCCCGGCATCCGACCGGTGCCCACCGTGACTCGTGCCGGTCAGCCGCTGCGGCCCGCGCCGGTCAGCCGGCGCAGGAGCCGCACCGCCCGGCCGGCCGGCCACCCCGGCACCCACCGGGTCGGTCGCCGTGACAGGTCCCCGGGTGCCCGCGCCGGACCCGCCCGGTCACCCCCCGTAGAACAGCTCGTCCACCACGCCGCGGGCCCGTCGCGCCGTGCGGCGGTAGTCGTCGAGCATGTCTCCGACGTGCCCGGAGCCGTATCCCAGGTAGCGGCCCACCGCGGCCAGCTCGCGTGCCTCCGAGGGGAAGGTGTCGCCGGCCCGTCCCCGCACCAGCATCACCGCGTTGCGTACGCGCGTGGCGAGCACCCAGGCCTCGTCGAGGATCGCCATGTCCTCGGCCCGGACCAGACCGGCGGCGCTCGCGGCGGCGAGGGCGGCCCGGGTCCGGGTGGTCCGCAGTCCGGGCACCCGCGCCCCGTGCCGCATCTGGAGCAACTGCACGGTCCACTCGACGTCCGACAGCCCGCCCGGCCCGAGCTTGGTGTGCAGCTTCGGATCGGCGCCGCGCGGCATCCGCTCCGACTCCATGCGTGCCTTCAGCCGCCGGATCTCGCGTACGGCGTCGTCGCCGAGCCCCGCGTCCGGGTACCGCAGCGGATCGATCAGCTCGATGAAACGCCGCCCCAGCTCCACGTCCCCGGCGACGGGTTCGGCCCGCAGCAGCGCCTGTGACTCCCAGACCAGGGACCAGCGGCGGTAGTAGGCCCGGTACGAGTTCAGGGTCCGTACCAGCGGGCCCGACTTGCCCTCGGGACGCAGGTCCGCGTCGATGAGCAGCGGCGGGTCGGCGCTGGGGAGCTGGAGCAGGCGGCGCATCTCGGAGACGACCTTGTTCGCCGCCTCGGAGGCCTCCCGCTCGTCGACGCCCTCGCACGGCTCGTGCACGAACAGCACGTCGGCGTCGGAGCCGTAGCCGAGTTCGTGGCCGCCGAAGCGGCCCATGCCGATGATCGCGAACCGGGTGGGCAGGGTCTCCCCCCAGGTCTCCCGGACCACCGCGCGCAGGGTGCCCGCGAGCGTGGCCGCCGTCAGGTCGGACACCGCGCCCCCCGACCGGTCCACGAGCGCGCCCTGGTCGGCCTCGGCCTGCTGGGCCTCGGTGCCGTAGGAGCCGATGATGTCCGCGGCGGCCGTCCGGAACAGCTCACGGCGGCGGACCCCGCGGGCGGCCGTGACCGCCTGCACGGCTCCGTCCGCGCGGCCGACCGCGGCGAGGATCTCCTGCTCCAGGTGGGCCCGGCCGCGCGGCTCCAGACCGCCCCCGTCGCCGTCCCCGAGCAGCGCCACGGCCTCGGGCGCGCGCATCAGCAGGTCGGGGGCGAGCCGGCCGGCGGACAGGACGCGGGCGAGGTTCTCGGCGGCGGCGCCCTCGTCCCGCAGCAGCCGCAGGTACCAGGGCGTCTTGCCCAACGCGTCCGACACCTTGCGGAAGTTGAGCAGTCCGGCGTCCGGGTCGGCGGAGTCGGCGAACCACCCCAGCATCACCGGCAGCAGAGTGCGCTGGATCGCTGCCTTGCGGCTCACGCCGGACGCCAGCGCCTCCAGGTGCCGCAGGGCCGCCGCCGGGTCGGCGTACCCGAGGGCGACCAGCCGCTCCCGGGCCGCCTTCGGGCTCAACCGGGCCTCGCCGGTGGCGAGTTGGGCGACCGCGTCGAGCAGGGGGCGGTAGAAGAGCTTCTCGTGCAGGCGCCGTACGACGCCGCTGTGCCGTTTCCACTCGCGGGTCAGCTCGGCCACCGGGTCGGCGCGCAGGCCGAGGGAGCGGCCCAGGCGCCGCAGGTCGGCCTCGTCCTCGGGGACGAGATGGGTGCGGCGCAGCCGGTAGAGCTGGATGCGGTGTTCCATGGTGCGCAGGAAGCGGTAGGCGTCGTCGAGCTGGACGGCGTCGGCACGGCCGACGTACCCGCCGGCCGCCAGGGCCTGGAGCGCGTCCAGGGTGGTGCCGCTGCGCAGCGAGGCGTCGGCCCGTCCGTGCACCAACTGCAGGAGCTGTACGGCGAATTCCACGTCCCGCAGGCCGCCCGGGCCGAGCTTGAGTTCCCGTTCCACCTCGGCGGCGGGAATGTTCTCGACGACCCGGCGGCGCATCTTCTGCACGTCGGCGATGAAGTTCTCCCGCTCGGCGGCCTTCCAGACGAGGGGGGCGAGGGCGGTGATGTACTCCTCGCCGAGTTCGAGGTCACCGGCCACCGGATGGGCCTTGAGCAGGGCCTGGAACTCCCAGGTCTTGGCCCAGCGCTGGTAGTAGGCGCGGTGGCTGGCGAGCGTGCGCACCAGCGGACCGTTGCGGCCCTCGGGTCGGAGATTGGCGTCCACGGGCCAGATCGAGCCCTCGACGGTGGTCTCGGAGCAGATGCGCATCAGGTGCGCGGCGAGCTTGGCGGCGGACCGGACGGCCTTGCCCTCGTCGGCGCCCTCGACGGCCTCGCCGACGAAGATGACGTCGACGTCGGAGACGTAGTTCAGCTCGTGGCCGCCGCACTTGCCCATCGCGATCACCGCGAGCCGGCACAGCGCGGCGTCGTCGGGGGCGGCGGCGCGGGCTATGGCGAGCGCGGCGCGCAGGGTAGCGGTGGCGAGGTCGGCGAGTTCGGCGGCGGTCTCGGCGATGTCGGTGGTGCCGCACACGTCCCGGGCGGCGATGGACAGCAGACAGCGCCGGTAGGCGACGCGCAGGGCGACCGGGTCGGTGGCCTCGGCGAGGCCGCGTTCGAACTCCTCCACTCCGGGGTGCAGGTCGCGCGGCTCGTACATGACGAGGGCGTGCCAGTCGCCGGGGTGCCGGGCGAGGTGGTCGGCGAGCGCGGCGGAGGCGCCGAGCACGCCGAGCAGCCGGTCGCGCAGCGGCTTGGCCGCTATCACCGTGTCGAGCAGTTCCCGCCGGGCGGTGGGGGCGGGCTGCGCCTCCAGCAGCCGGACGAGGCCGTGCAGCGCGAGATCGGGGTCGGCGGTGGCGCCCAGCGCGTCGAGCAGGACCGGGTCGCTCCTGATGGGCGCCAGCTCGGCGCTGTCCAGGAGGCGCTCGGCGGCGGAGGGATCGGTGAAGCCGTGCCGCAGCAGTCGTATGAAGGTACTGCTCCTGCGCCCCGGCGCCGTCATCCCGGCCTCCCGTCCGATCAAGGTCGTACGCGCCCGAGCCTAACCGGAGTGCTGGTGAGAAGCTCCCGGGCGGGCGGCGACGAGTTGCGGCGAGGGTGGCGGCCGGTCGCGGCACACGGCGGGGTCTGCACCGGCCAGGGCGGGGAAGGCCTGAGGTGAGACATCTCTGGAGGGCCGCTGATGACGGACAAGGAAACCGAACGGGTGCCCGAAGCCCGGCTCGACCCGCGCTACAGCGACGAGACGGCCGCCGCGATCCCCTGGCCGGACGCCGAGGCGCTGCTGGCCGCGGCGGAGCTGTTCTGGATCTCGACGGTACGGCCGGACGGGCGGCCGCACGTGACCCCGCTGCCCGCGGTCTGGGCGCACGGCGCGCTGCACTTCTGCACCGGACCGGACGAACGGAAGGCGAAGAACCTCGCGCACAACCCGAACGTCGTGCTGACCACCGGCACCAACATCTGGGACAAGGGCTACGACCTGGTGGTGGAGGGGGAGGCGGTGCGCGTGTCTGACGACGGCCGGCTGCGTGAGCTGGCGGCCGCGTGGCAGACGAAGTACGGAGATTTCTGGCGCTTCGAGGTACGGGAGGGGTATTTCCATCACGGTCCGGGACACGCGGTCGTCTATGCGGTGGCGCCGCATACCGTTTTCGGCTTCGGTAAGGGCGAGCCGTTCAGCCAGACGCGGTGGCGGTTCGTGTGACGCCCCGCGAGTGACGTACGACGAAGGAGTCGTCCCATGCCCATGCACATGAGCCTCGAAGTGGTCCTGCTGCCGGTGTCCGACGTGGACCGGGCCAAGGAGTTCTACCGGGACAAGGTCGGCTTCCACGTGGACCTCGACGGCGAGGTCATGCCGGGGGTACGGATCGTGCAGCTGACGCCGCCCGGCTCCGGCTGCTCCATCGCCCTCACCGACGGACTCCAGGTCCCGACGGGGGCCCCGCAGCCGGGGACGTACCACGGGCTGCAACTGTGCGTCACGGACGCGAAGGCGGCGTACGAGGAGCTGACCGCGCGCGGTCTCGACGTGAGCGAGCCCCAGCAGTTCGCCCCGCAGGACGGCGCCACCTTCATGTACTTCAAGGACCCGGACGGCAACGGCTGGGCGATCCAGGAGTACCGCCGCCGGCAGACGGAGCCCCTGCACAAGGTCCTCGCCGACCTGGCCGCCCGGGGCGAGTGAGACCGACGGACCCGGCAGGGGAGCCCGCGGGTCGGCGGGCTCCCCTGCCGGCGTCCGGACACGACCGACGGGTTCGCCGTCCGGGCGGGACCAGGCATGCCGGAGCCGGCTCGGTCTCTCTTCGCCATGGCGGCCCTCAGGGGAAGTCCAGAAGCTCCCCGAGCGTGTTCAGGATCCGGTTGCGGCGGCGGTGTGCCTTGCAGCAGTAGTTCCGCCTGCGCCACCGGCTCTCCGGCTGCTCGACCGGCTCACGACACCATTTGCACGGCCGCGTACGGCGCTCTCGTCCCCCACCCATACGAGGACCGTAGCGGCATTCCGCACGCTTGGCCCGCGCTTGCAGCGCGAAACAGGGCCGACGGTGCCCGACCGTCGGCCCTGCGTGTCGTCCCGGCGGGAAACCCCGCTGACCCGTGCCTACAGCACCGGCAGGTTCTTCCGCAGCTCGAAGGCGGTGACCTCGCTGCGGTACTCCTCCCACTCCTGGCGCTTGTTGCGCAGGAAGTGGCGTCGGCTTGGGGCGATCTCCTCCGATCGACGTCGGCGCAGCGCTGCCGTGTGATCGAACGGCCGTCATTGGTCGTTCTTGGTCGCCGTGGGCCACCCTTCGACGGCCCACAGACGGCCCCGGACGGCCCGTCCGGGATCCCCCGTGAGACAGCCGAGAACTGCGAATCGTGTCGCGCTCGTCCGCCAAAGGGAGCTAGCTTTTGGGCATGGACTCCGTTCTCTCGCATCGTAGCCTCTACTGGGGGGCACACAAATTCGCTCACTCAGCGATGGACGCACATGCCCGCCATGACCAAGAGGTTTTTCTGCTTCACGCAGGGGTCAGTATTGAGAGGCTAACGAAGGCAGTCCTATCAAAGACGAGCCCGTTCCTTTTGATGGAATTGAAGGGCAATGATGACACTCTCTTTCAACTTGCGGGCCTTAAGGAGCTGACGAAGGTAAGAACTGCTGGAGCGTCGCAAGTAATCGGGCGACTGAGAGCAATGGACGTTCTACCGAAGAAGGACCCTGACCTAGATGAGCTAATCGAGCTGAGAAACGGCGTGGCGCACCTTTTGACTAACTCTTCGGAGTCATTTGATGCCTTGGGTACGTTCGCCCGCGTCAGCAATACATTGCTCCCTCACCTGGATATCGAACCCGCTGAATTCTGGGGCACTTGGAATGAGGCTATCGAAATCGCTCTCAGCGAATCTCTCGCTGAAGTTGCACGCGAGATTCGCGGGCGCATCGAACAGGCGAAGTACCGTCTGGAAAGACGCCTTGACGGTGTACCGACCGATGCCGTTGACATCATCTACGGGAATGCTAATGACGCGGCTGAAGCGGGTGGTTTCGGCGTGCGCGTCCAGTGCGGAGACTTCAGCTATCATTCCCCTAGAGAGTGTCCAGCGTGCCGCTGCACAGGACATCTTGTGGTCACGCTCCCTGGAATTGGAGCCACCCCGGAGGGTGACCCGAACCGCAGCTTTCACTGTCCTCTATGTGATTTCAGCGCCTATGGCGTTGATGAAGTAGCAGCGGCCGGAATTGCGCGCAGCGAAGTATTCTTCAGCGGCAGCGGGGAGCCGCTCACCGCTCTCGACCCATCCGTTCTTGAAGAATACGTAACGTATGGAATGATCGACCATTCCGGTGTCGCGAAAGCGGTGCAGGTTTTCGCAGAGCAAGCAGCAGCCCGCCCTACTACCTCATGATCTGCTTCCACAGATCAAGCTCACTTCGGGGCCCGGACACTCTGTCCGGGCCCTTCGTGTCGGTCGCCCTCAGACTCGTACTGGTCTTGACGTACGAGCGGTCAACTACGCGCCCAACCACGGGCTCTGTACCGTGAAACCGGCCCCCAACATCCAGCAGGAGGCAGCAGGTATGCGTGGTCTTGGAGATCACCTCACCATCGGTGAGCGCATCGCGTTCTACCGGAAGCGTCGCGGCTACACGCAAGAGGTGCTCGCCGGTCTGGTCGGGCGTAGCACGGACTGGTTGGCAAAGATCGAGACGGGGCGCCGGAAGCCTCCCCGTATCGACATGCTCGCGGAGCTGTCGCGCATACTGCGCGTGCCCCTCGGGGACCTGCTCGGTCAGACGGTGCTCATGGAGGACGAGAAGCAGCAGGACGACGTTCCGGCCGTGCGTGATGCACTCATGAGCCCGCGCCGGCTTTCTCGTCTGCTCTTCGGCCCCGAGACTGAGGCGCAGCTTCCCATGCCGGCCCCCGTAGCCGTGCGTGTGGAGCAGGCATGGAACGACTACCAGGGTGGGCGGCTCGGCAGCGTCATCGCCGCGCTTCCCGCGCTCCTACAGACTGCGCAAGAGCTGGAGGAGCGAGCCGCGCGGCGCGGTGAGGACCGTAGCGACTGCTGGGCAGTGTCGGCCCGTACCCACCACCTCGCAGCAACGACCCTCGCGAAGATCGGCGAATCGGACATCTCATGGCTCGCCGCCGAGCGCGCGATGCGTGCCGCAGACGAGTCTGACGACCCACTCGTGTTGGCGTCCGCCGCGCGGTCCGGCACGCACGCCCTACTGGCCAATGGCCGGTACGACGATGCGTTGGAGCTGGGCAATACGGCCGCCGCATGGCTCTCGTCTCGTGTGACAGACAACGACCCTGCGGCACTGAGTTTGCTGGGGATGATCCACCTGCGGGCCGCTGTCGCGGCGGCCCGACATCAGGACCGGCCCACCGCAGCCGGTCTGTTGGATCGGGCCGAGGAACTCGCGGATGATCTCGGCTCGGATGAGAATTACTGGCAGACCGGCTTCGGACCCACGAACGTCCTGCTTCACCGTCTGTCGGTTGAGCTGGACCTCGACAACGTGTCGTACGTGGTGGAACACGGCCAGATCAACGTCGACCACATGCCGCAGGAACGCAGCGTGTCGCACCGCATCGACTTCGCGCGCGCTCTCTCGCTCAGCGGACAGGGCGATGCGGCGTTCACGGAACTTCGCACGGCTGAACGCACATCACCGCAGCTCGTACGCAACAATCCGAGGGTGCGCGAGACACTGCGGGACCTGATCAAGCAATCGCCGGTCACCGGCGGCTCGCGATCGTCCGAGGTGTTCGTGATGGCTCAACGGTGCAGGGCGGTGCAGTGAGTTCAGGCAAGCGTGGGGTGCTCGGAGTCGTCGGGTCGGCGGCCGGAGGCGTAGAGACGCTGCGCACCGGTCTGGTTGAGCCCGCGATGGAGCGCGGCTGGCAGGTGGCTGTCACTCTGACGCCGACCGCAGGTCAGTGGCTACGGATGAGCGGCGAGGTCGAGCAGCTGGAGAAGCTAACCGGCCTACCCGTGCGCGACGAACCGCGCTTGCTTGGCGAGGCACGACCGCATCCGCCAGTTGACTGCTACGTGGTAGCCCCTGCGTCGGCCAACATGGTGGCCAAGCTCGCCACGGGCCTGATGGACAACCAAGCGCTGACCCAGGTAGGCGAGGCGATCGGCACCCTCAGGTTGCCCGTCGTTGTCTTCCCTCGGGTCAACGCGGCGCACGCCCGCCACCCGGCATGGCAGAACCATATCGACACCCTCCGGGCGGGGGGCGTGCGCATCGTCTACGGCCCGGAGGTGTGGCCGCTATACGAGCCACGCGAGGCGCCGGCGGGCCGTGAACTGCCGTGGGGGGCAGTGCTGGATGCCGTGGACGAAGCGACCCGATGACGAGTCGTCAACCACCCTGACCTGCAAGGAAAGAGGACCCGGACACTCTGTCCGGGTCCTCTGCCGTTCACGGCTACATGCTCATTGGCATGCCAGGGATCAATGAGCGAAGCGGCGAGCTGGAATGCATGACTCCTGCTGAACTCGCTTTGATCAAAGCGAGTTTGAGGGACGCTCGCCTCAGGGTCGAACGACTGCTGAGGCGTGCGGATGAACTCACGGCGATGGTGGAGTCTCGCTACCCACAAGCCGCTCAAGCCGGTCAAGCCGCTCCCCGAGCAACCGGAGAGCGTCATGAATCGTGCTGAGCTCTGCGGCCAGGGCCGCGAAAGCAGGGCTACTACCCGGCTCGGTGCCGAGGGGTGCCGCAGGGTCGCGTACGAACGTCCCGCGCCCCTGCTGAGTGAGGATCAACCCCTCGTCACGGAGTTGGCCGTACGCGCTCTGAACAGTCATGAGCTGCACGCCAAGTTGCTTGGCCAGCGCGCGAGCTGCTGGGAGCCGGTCCCCCGCGCCGTACTCGCGATCGGGGCCCGTGATCTTCTCGCGGAACTGCGCCGCAATCTCCCTGGCCGTTGGCGTGGGCTTGGGCACTTTGGGGCTCTGATCCATGCCCCCGAGAGTAACCGGACCTAGGTCAATCTCACGCTGTTCCGTCGTACCCTCTTGACAGGCAGATTGACCTAGGTCAATCTTCCCTTAGCCGGATCGAGAACCCCGAAGGGGCTTCACCGGCTGTGTGGCAAGTGCTTGACCTGCACGAATGCACAGGGCGGGGACGCTGCAATCCCGCTAAAGGCCAGATGGAACAGGGTTTCGACCCGTACTGGCGAGGTGGCCCGGTGACCGCGAGCAACGGCCGGAGAGTGGGGACGCGATCCCCTTTGCAGTGCTTCACCCCTGTTGACCTCGCGAAAGGGCGCCTGATGTACCGACGAAAACCCTGAGCGCCACCGTTACGGACCGGTCGGCGGCGCCTGGACAGCAGGCACGGTCCACCACGGCTCGCAGCACGTCATGCTGCGGCCGGCTGCCTCTCCTGCCCGTCCGTCCCGCGCATGGCGTGAGGACGTACGGACGGGAGTGCGGGGAGCCGGAACCGACTCCAACGGCGAGCGGCTCCCGGGGGTGCATCCCGGGAGCCGCGTTCGGGCCGTTCCTCTCTGGAAGGAACACGACCCAATGGACCACATCGTTACTGTTCAGGACGCTGTTACGGCGTTCGCCGACTTCATGGAGCCGACGGACGCGGAGCTGGGCGCGATCGAGCAGGAGATGCCGCTGATCCTGGCGGACGTCGACCTGCTGGACGCCTACATCACGACCCTGGACCGTACGCCGAACGAGCTGGACACCCGCCGCATCCGCCGCGCCCGCCGCCGGGCCCTGGCCGTGCGGGTGGAGCTGGCCAACCTGCCGACCACGGTGTCGGGGGTGGGGGCATGAGCGAGCGCCAGATCCTGGACAGCTTCCCGGCCGGCGCCCCGCGCGGTTCCTGGCCCGCGGAGGAACGGGCCACCGAACTGCGCGAGCAGGGCCAGCCGGCCACCGTCGTCATGGACCTGCACACGGACCGCTTCCTGGTCATCACGCCCGAGGACGGTGTGCGGTGACTGAGCTGCCTCCCCCCGTCCGTGACCTGCTCACCGCGGTCCTGGAAGCCCTCGACATCCCGCACCCGGCAGCCGTCGGCGGTACCGAGGCGCATGACCGCTTGTTGAACACCCGCGCCGTGCACGCCGTGATTGCCCTGCGCGCCGTCCTGAGCGACGGGCCCGGCCTGGGCGCCGCCTGGAACGCGCAGTACCTGCGGGAGCGTCTCGCTGAGCACCCCGTGACCGGGTACGTCACCGTCGAGCAGGCCGACGCTGCGCTCGCCGAGGGCAAGTCCTGGTCCCAGGCCGTCACCCTTCCGGCGCAGGCCGCGGAGGTGGGCGAATGACTGCCCTGCTCGCATGGGCGCAAGCCCACCTGCTCGCGGCCGTCACCGCTGGCGTTCTCATGCTGGCCGTGGTCGTCGCGGTGCTGTGGCCTTTGCGTCGTACCCCGGCTGCCGTGGCGGTGGCCGCGCTCGCCGCAATGGCTTGCACCGGGTACAGCGCGGATACCTCGTGGCGGTTCGCCGAACACGAACTCGGCATGACGTCGACCGGTGAGCGGGCGGCGATGTTCGCCGCCGCGGAACTCGCCCTGTTCGCGTGTGCGCTGATGGCTCGGCAGAACCTGCGCGGACCGCAGAAAGCGCCGGGTACACCGGGTGTACTCGTGTGGCTGATCACCGGAGTACAGGTGATTCCGGCGTACTCCGAATCCGGGTTCGTCGGAGGCACCGTGCGCGCCGTGGTCGGCCCGGTCCTGGCCGCGATGCTGTGGCACCTGGCCATGGGCATCGAACTGAGGCACTCCAAGCCGGACGCCGCATCAGCCTCACTGCCGGCCGTACTCGCCCGCGAGGTACGCGAACGCCTGCTGTCCCGGCTCGGTCTGGCCGTGCGCGACCGCACCGCCGAACAGATCAGCCGCGACCGCGCCACCGTCAAAGCGGTCGCCCTGGCGGCGAAGTTGTCCCAGATGAAGCCCGGTGCGCGGGGCCGTGCCCGGGTGGCCCGGCGCCTGTCGGTGGCCGTGGGCAAGGCACAGGCCGGCGCGTCCGAGGAGCAGCGTCACAAGCTGCTGGATCTCCTCGCCGCGCGCCGTCACGCCGCATCCCTCGCCACGATCGACCTGCCGTCCCCGTGGCAGCGCGAGGAAGACGCGGCCGGCGAGTACACGGAGTACGCCCGCGTCGAGCCTGTACCCGAGGTGTACCCGGCGCCGTCGAACGCCGTACCCGCGGGCGTCCGGCTGCTGCCGGTCGTGGCCCGCCCCGAGCCGCGCACGCTCGAACTCGACGCGTTCCGCGGGCAGCCGGCGCGGTCCGGGGAGCCTGCCGTACTCGCCGCTGAGGCGCGGCGTACCCGGCCCGAGGTACATGCCGAGTACGTACCCGAGCAGTCTGCCGGCGAGCAGGGCGAGGACTGGCGCATCGACGGCGACTACGCCGACGGGCAGGGCAACCCGGCGCAGGGCAACCCGCTCGGTCAACTCGGTCTGGACTGGGCGGCTCAGCAGTTCAAGGACGAGCTGCTGGCCGGACAGATCCCGTCCATCCGCGCCATCAAGGACCGGCTGTCCGTGGGCCAGAACCGGGCCAAGGAGATCCAGGACGGGTTCCGGCAGGCGCAGGCCGCATGGCGGCTCGCCGGGTCGGGAGTGGAGCCGGCTGAGGCGGTGCTCTGATGCCGACCGCCTACGCCCGCTGCTACGACCCGACAGGCGCCCGCTACGGCATACCCACCTACCCCTGGCGCATGGCCCCGGACGGCTACGCCACCCGCCGCCAACTCCGCGCCCGCGGTCTGCGGCCCGGCGGTCAGCCGGTCGCAGCCCAGGTCATGGTCACCAACCGCAAGGCGAACACGCCCCGCGTCGCCTACCTGTACCGCGAGGACCTGGCGCTTCCCGTGCGGCCGATGACGTCGCGCAAGTGGGGCGCCCTGGCGCTGGCGATGCTCGCCCGCCGCACCTGCCCGCGCTGCCAGGTCACCTACAGCTACTGCCTGTCGACCAGGCACGGCATCTGCGGTCTGTGCATCGCCGCCGACGAACAGTGCGCCGCCTGAGCCTCCTCGACTTCCCTGGGAGTTTCGCTGTGTCCAGCCGTACCCGTACCCGCACCGTGAAGACGGCCGCGGGTGTCCACACCATCCGTATCCCGCGTCAGCGCGGGCGCCGCTCCGCTCAGCCGTTCGTGGTCGTCGTGCCCGAACACCCCTCCCTGACCCGCGAGGCACTCGGCTTCGTGGGGCGCGCGTTGTGGCGCTTCCGTGGCTCGCTGGCCCCGACCGGTTTCGCTGTGCTGGCGCTGGTCGTGACCGCGCTGCTGCACGTGCTGGGCTGGTGGTCGGGCCTGGTGCTCGCCCCGCTGGCCGCGGCCCCGGCGCTGTGGTTCGTCCTCATCCAGCGCCGGTGTCCCGCCCGCACGTCCGCGCTGGCCTGGCGCGCCGGCCTGGCCGTGCTGGCCACGCTCGCGTTCGCGTGGGCGGCGCTGGCCGCCGGCTTCGGCCCCCTCGCGGGCCCGCTGCCGCTGCTCTGGCTCCTGATCCTCATCGCGGCTCAGACCGCGTGGCTCATCGTCCGCCGCACCCACTGACCCTGAGGAGAACGTCAAATGGCTAGCTACGGACGCACCAGCGCCGACGAGGTCCGCGACTTCGCGAACCGGCAGGCGAGTCAACCCTTCACCCGCCCTCGCAACAGCGGGACCAGCAACAACGGCAAGGGAAACAAGTTCGCCAACGCGGGTGCCGCCGCGGGCGGGTTCGTCGGTGCGATGGGCGGCTCGTTCGTCCCGCCGATCAACGTCACCGTCAACAACAACAAGAACGCCCGCGCGGGCGGGGGCCGCTCCCACGCCCAGTCCCTGCTCCCCGCACCTGAGTTCACCTCGCCGGCGCAGGTCCGCAACTACTGCAACACCCTGCGCGCGGCCGGCGTGACGCTGTCCATCGAGGTGGCCATGGGCGCCGAGATCCTCAAGGGCGTACTGGCCGCGGTCCCGGACCCCGAGGGCCGCGCGTTCGGCTCCCGGATCCGCGCCGCGAAGGTGGCCCGCAAGATGCAAAAGGCCGCCGACGAGCTGCGGGCCGCGGCGAAGAACGCCGCCGCCTGCTACGCGACCTTCCAGCAGGAATACGAGGAAGAGATCAACCGCGTCCGCCACCGCGCCCGCAAGCCTCAGCAGCCGGTCATCGACTGGGCCCAGCAGTAAGGAGGGACGACCATGGCGCACAAGTGGACCGACCAGGACGGCCGGACCTACCCCCTCACCCTCCCCGCCGACACCGACGCAGGCACGGGCGGCAGTGTCCGGGCGTACCTGCTGCACCGGGCCAAGCCGCATCTTCCCCCGTGGCTGGGCTGGGCCGGTACCGGCCTGACCGGCGCGGTGGGGCACTGGCGGTGGGGCGACAGCGCCGCCGCCGGCGTCGGCCTCACCCTCGCCTCGGTCGCCCTGACCGGCGCCACCTGGTGGGCCGGCAAGGCCACCAGCCAGCAGCGCCGCCTGCACTCCGCCGTCACCGTCGCCGCCGGGTCCGCCTGGCTGACCGCCGCCTGCCTCGCGGGCCCGACGGCAGGTCCGATCGATGATCTGTTCCTGATGGGCGGGCCGGCGCTGGCCCTGTCGTGGAACGTGCGCATGGTCCTGCGCCACAACACCGAGGCCACCGGGCAGGGCGGCGACAAGGGCCTGATGGACAAGATCGGGCTGGCGCGGGCGCAGATCGGGGCGGCGAAGGTGGAACCCAACCGGGTCACCGCCCCCGTCGCGTTGGCCGCGGGTGAGCAGACCAACGACGACATGGCCAAGGCACTGGGCAACATCGCCTCAGCCCTGGACCTGCCGAAGAGCGCCGTGCGCTACACCCCCGACCCCGACTCCAACCGCCGCGGGGACCTGGTCATCGTCCCCGAAGACATGCTGGCCGACGTCGTCGAGTGGGAGGGCCCCTCCAACCTGGGAGGCTCGATCGCGGATCCGCTGGTCATCGGCCGCTACGACGACGGCTCCCTGCTCGTGATGTGGCTGCCCGGTGACCCGGAAGCGGGCCGCAACTCCACTCACGGCCTGGTCGCGGGCGGCACCGGTTCCGGCAAGGGCGATGCCGCCCTGAACCTGCTCACGGAGATCCTCTCCCGCCGGGACGTCATCGTGTGGTTCTCCGACCCGAAAGCGTTCCAGGACTTCGCCCCCCTGCGGCCCGGCCTGGACTGGGCCGTGGAGGGCGGATCCGGCACTGAGGTGATGGTGGCCGCTGTCGAGGCCGTCATCCCCGCCCGCACCCGCTGGCTGGGCGCCCACGGCTACCGCCAGTGGATCCCCGCGGCAGCCGAGACGCAGAACGACCCGGCACACTCCTGCCGCACGGACGGCAGCGCCTGCGGGTGCGCGGGCATGCCGTTCCTGGTCACCTGGTTCGAGGAAGCCGCCAACACCCTGCGCGCGCTGGGAGACGACGCGTTCACCGGCATCGCGCAGGAAGCCCGCGCCGCCGGTATCTCCCTGATCGTGTCGTTGCAGCGGCCGTCCTACGACCAGATGTCCACCAGCACCCGCGCTTCGCTGCCCTCCGTGATCGCGCTCGGTTGCGACCCGCGCGACGAGGGATTCGCCCTGCCGGACGAGGTCCTGGCCCAGGGCGCCCACCCGGGCGCGTGGGGCAACCGGCGGCCCGGCTACTGCTACGTCGTCTCTCCGGGCATCCCCGAGGACCGTTACGCCTCCCCGGGACGCACCTGGCGCTTCACCACCCGCGCGGTGCCGGTCATGGAACTGCTGGCCACCTGGGCACAGCGCAACGGCGCCACCGCCGACCCCATCACCGCCCGCGCGGCATCCAGCGTGGCCGGCAACGCCTACACCGGCCGTCCCGCCGACGACGGCGCCCTGCAGCCGACGGCGTTGCGGGCCGTCCAGGAGGAGGATGACATGGACGACATCGGCCCGCGCGTGGACCCCGAGGACCAGCACATCGACCCCGAGGCCGAACTCCCCGAGCCGGAGCAGGGCGACGATGTCCCGCTCTTCGGGCAGGAGACGGGCCGCAAGCCCTCCCCGGAAGAGGCACGGGAGCTGTTCGCCCGGGCGCTGGAGGAGTTCGAGGACGCCGGCCAGATGGTCGTCGGCCCGAAGGACTTCATGGACTGGTGCGACCGGCACAACCTCTCCCGCCCGTGGGTGTCCGCCCGGCTCAAGGAAGCCGCCCTGGACGGGCGGCTGGAGCCGACGAACACCACCGGCCGGTGGCGCATCGTCCCCGCCCTGACAGCCGCCTGACGCCTGACACCGTCACGGTCGCCTGACACCCAAAACCCTAGGCAAAACCGGTGTCACAAACGCATGACGCCCCCGGCGTGACACCCCTGACACCCCTGCCTGACACCCACACGCGCGGGCCCGCGCCACACCCTGGCGCGGGCCCGCGGCCCACCCGGAAGGATCACCCGTGGCCCGCACCGAACAGCCCGCGGACATCGAACTCCACCACCCCATCCCGATCACCACCCACCCGCACACACACGCACCCGTACTCGTGCAGCCGGGGACCGCGAGCGCCGTGCAGTCCATCGTGCTGCCGGACGGCCGTGTCGTCACCGGCTACGCCATCAACCCCGCCCAGCCCGAACCCCTCACCGCCAAGCCGCCCGTCTCCCGCACGGCGGTCAACGTCGCCCTCGGAGGCGTCGGGTTCCTCGCCGTGTGCGGCGGCCTGCTGCTGCTCACCTCGTTCATCGCCGCCCTGACTGCGTTCATCACCCAACTGATCACCCTGGCCGCAGTCATCTTCGGCGGCTGGATCGCCGTGCAGATCTTCAGCACTGGTGGCCGTCAGGGCGGCACCACCTTCAACATCCGCAAGGCCGTGATCAAACGCAACCACTTCCACGGCTAGCTACGCCAAGGGCGGCCCCCGTCTCACGCCAATGAATCCGGGGCCGCCCTTGAACACCCAGCACCTTCAACAGGACTGGAGACACTCAGCATGACGCAACCCAACGACATTCGGCGAGTGCGCGGCCTACGGCCAAAGCTGCTGGACCTGTACTGCAAGCAGGGCGGCGCCGCCAAGGGCTACACCGATGCCGGGTTCGACGTGACCGGCGTCGACAAAGACCCGCAGCCCCGCTACCCGTACCGGTTCGTTCAGGCGGACGCCATCGCGTTCGTCCTTGAGTACGGGGCGGAGTTCGGCTTCATCCACGCGTCCCCGCCCTGCCAGTTCGACAGCGACTGCAAGCGGATCCGGGGCAACGACCACCCCGACCTGATCGACCCGACCCGCGACGCCCTGGAGACCACCGGGCGCCCGTGGGTGATGGAAAACGTCGGCGGCGCTGTCCGGAAGCTGAACGCTCCCGTGATGCTGTGCGGGCAGATGTTCGCCCTGGCCAACTACCGCCACCGGTTCTTTGAGGCCGGCGGCGGCTTCATCCTAGACCAGCCGGACCACCCGCCGCACCTGGTCCCCCAGGCCAAGATGGGCCGCCCCGTCCCGCCCGGCCATTACGGCCAGTTCGTCGGCAACTTCTCCGGCGTCCAGGCGGCCCGCGACCTTCTCGGGGTGCCGTGGATGAACCGCGACGGCATCCGCGAGTGCATCCCGCCCGCCTACGCCCGCCACATCGGACGGGCCGCCCTCGGCCACCTGCGCCCGGAGCTGGAGGTGGCGGCGTGAACGAGCACCTGCACACCGCCCTGCGTCTCGCCTCCGACAACGTGCCCGTGCTGCCGCTGCGGAAGGGCAAGGTGCCTTTCGGGAACTGCCCGGCTTGTGCGCAGAACGCGTGCGGTGGTCGGCCGAACATGAAGACCCCCGGGCCCTGCGGCTGCCTGGCTCCCTGCCACGGCTGGGCCGCCGCCACCACCGACCCCGGCGTCCTGCGCTCCCGAGCATGGGCGCGGGCATGGCGCGACGCGGCAGCGGTGGCCTACCACCCCGGCGGCGCCGGCCTCACCATCGTCGACCTCGACAACGTGGAAGCCATCGCGTGGGCCCGAGGGAGCCTGCCCGCCACCCGAACCGTGCGGACGACGCGCGGTGAGCACTGGATCTACCAGGGCGTCATGCAGTCCGCCAACGCCGTACGGCCCGGCGTGGACATCAAGTCGACCATGTCCTACGTCCGCTGCCTTGGCCCCGGCACCGGCACCATGACCGCCCTGCCGGACGCCGTTCGCGCGCTGGTCGTGAAGGAACCGCCCACCGTCCGGCCGGCGCCCCGTTCCATCTCCGTGCCCGCCCGGTCCGGCGGCTGCCCCCACCGCACGCCCGCCTTTCTGGAACGGGGCATCGCCATGGCGGAGCAGCGCATCACGGAAGCCCGCAGCGCGGTGCACGTGGCCGTGTACCGGACGTTCCTCGCCGTGCTGTCGACCCACGGCCGGTGCGGCTGCCTCACCGACACCCACATCACACGCCTGTTCACCGCCGCGCAGACCAAGGGGGAGACCCTGCGGCACTGCACCGAGGCGTGGGCCAACGCCCGCACCACGTTGGGACTGTGACCATGTCCGACGACGAGAAGAACCCTGCACGCCAGGTCATCACCGACTACGCACAAAGCCACTTCCGGTACTTCCGCACCGCAGACGGCACCGTGTACGCGCAGAAGAACGGCCACCCCGTGGCCCGCCCGATCCGCTCCCAGGGCACCACAGGAAGTCACCGGCAGGAACTCATGGTCGGCCTCTTCCGCGACGGCGTGGGCGTCTTCAACGGCACCGCCATGAAAGAGGCCCTGGACCTGATCGAAGCCCTCGCACTGACCGAGGACGTGCAGCCCGTGCACATCCGCGTCGCCCCCGGATTCGACGGAGCGACGTGGCTGGACCTGGGCCGCAACGACGGGCAATCCGTGCGTATCCACCCCACCGGCTGGGACATCCTCACCCCGGACCCGCGTGAGGTGTGCTGGCGCCGCACCCAGCTCACCGGGGAACTGCCCCTCCCGACCAAGGACACCAACGGCAAGGGCATCGACCTGCTGATGCGGCTGTGCAACTTCGCCAACGCCGAGACCGAGTGCCTGGCCATCGCCTGGCTCATCGGCTGCCTGGCTCCCTCCGTACCCGTCCCCGCCCCGTTCCTCACCGGACCGCAGGGCGCGGGCAAGTCCACCGGCGGACGGATGCTCGTACGGATCATCGAGGGCATGACCGGGGACCTGCGCCGGGCACCGAAGGATGAGGAAAACCTGATCGCAGCGGTAGCGGCCGGTTGGGTCACGGCGCTGGACAACCTCTCTCACATGACCCCGGACCTGTCCGACGCGATGTGCTGCATCGTCACCGGAGCCGAGAACGTCAAACGCGCCCTGTTCACCGACGGGGACGTCTTCCGCGTCGGCTACCGCCGCCCACTGCTCCTGACCGGCATCGACGTGGGAGTCATCCGCCCCGACCTCGCCGAACGCCTCCTGCCCCTGCGCCTGGAACGCCCCCGCGTCCGGCGCACCGAGGCCGAACTGTGGTCGGACTTCGCCCAGGTCCTGCCTGTCATCCTCGGCTCGCTCCTGGACCTCACCGTGCAAGTGCGGGCGGCTGAGGCGGACATCCCCACCGACCTGCGCATGGCCGACTTCGCCCACCTGTGCGCACAGCTCGACGCGGCCACCGGTCTGGGAGCGCTCACCGCCTACCGTGCCAGCCTGGACGACCTCAATGACGACGTCATCGAGGGCGACCTGTTGGCACAGACCGTGCTCAAGCACGCCGCCGGCATCGACCCGGACACCGAGCAGCGGATGACATCGGCCGAGTGGCTGCACTGCCTCACCGGCCTCTACAGCGGCGAGGACTTCCGTCCCCTGCCCAAAGGGTGGCCGACCACCGGCAAGGTGCTCTCAGACCGCCTCAAGCGCCTACAGCCCACCCTCGCCGCCCGAGGCGTCCTCATCGACTGGGGACGCAACAACACAGCCCGCTACATCGAAATGGCCCGCCCGTCCGCCGCACCACCCCCGCACGCGCAGGAAGCCGCGTTCTGACCGGCTAGCCCCGGGCTACCGCCCGCACAAGCAAGAGGAGCACCCAGCCCGCGTGCTCCTCTTGCTGTTCGGCGGCGGCGCCGCCCTGCCCAGGTCGTGCCGCGAAGCGGCTCCTTCTTCACGCCCTGAGCCGCACACCACAACAGACACCACCCCCTCCTTTGTCCGAAGTAGAGAGACGCTGCGTCACCTGCGTCACCCACGCACCCCAAACGGCCCGCGACCTGCCGAAAGAGCGGTGACGCAGACGGCCCCCCGCTGCGTCACCCCGCGTCACCTGCGTCACCCCGTGACGCAGGTCTGCGTCACCCGTGACACAACCTCTGACCCCTGCGTCACCCAAAAGCCGCAGGTCAGCGCCATAAGTGACGCACATGACGCAGGTGACGCAGAAATCCGCACCTCGGACACACGCGGACTCCCGACACATCACGCACGGAGGCGCCTCATCGATACCGCACTTGATCGGCCGGACCCCCGCGCCATCCTCCGTAGCGGTCTCCCCGACCGCTACCTCACCCCCGACGACATCGCCGAGATCTTCGAGGTGCCCAAGGAAACGGTCTACCAGTGGCGCAAGAAACGGACCGGCCCGCCCGGATTCCGCATCGGCAAGTACGTCCGCTACGACCCCGCCGATGTGAGCGCCTACATCACTCAGCGCAAGGCCGAGGACGCCGCCGCTGCGTGAACCAATAAATCACCCACAGAGCAGGGAGAGCCGTTCGCGGTTCTCCCTGCTCTGTGTCGAGAGAGGACTACTGCCAGATGGCAGGCCACATCCAAGACCGGTGGTACAAGACCGAAGCCGACGCCGCCGGCAAGCCCCGCCGGGTACGGACGGATCGCTACGGCATGGGCCGGCGATACCGCGCCCGCTACATAGGTCCGGACGGGACAGAGAAGAGCAAGTCATTCCCCGACGGACAGAAGCGACTGGCTGACCAGTGGCTTGCCCACATCGAGGCCGACATGTCGCGCGGTCAGTACGTCGACCCTGCGGCCAGCCGCGTTACGTTCCGGCAGTACGCCGAGAAGTGGCTGAAGACGCAGACGACCGAGATGACCACGCGAGAGTCAGTCGAGTCCTCGATTCGCGGCCACGCGATTCCATACCTCGGGTCGCGACCGCTCGGTTCCTTCAAGCCGGAACACATCCGGGATTGGCTGAGCGAATTGGAGGGGGCCGTCCCTGCCTCGTCGTACCGGCGCGTGATCTACAACAACGTTTCGACGGTCCTCAATGCGGCTGTCGACGACGGCCACCTGTCGAAGAACCCTTGCCACGCGCAATCCGTGCGGCCCCCTGCGGCAGGAACTGGCCGCGTTGTGCCGTGGAGCGCAGAGCGCATTTTCGCCGTACGGGCAGCTCTGCCGGAGCGCTACCGCGCGACGGTCGACCTCGGGGGCGGATGCGGACTCCGGCAAGGGGAGATCTTCGGGCTTCCTGTCGACGAAATCGGCTTCGACTCCGGATGGCTGCACATCGCCAATCAGGTAAAGGTGACGAAGCAGGGTCTCGTGTTCTCCCCGCCGAAGCGGAACAAGGTCCGCGACGTCCCCTTGCCGGACCGCGTCGCGCACGTCCTCAAGCAGCATATGGAGACGTTCCCCCCGGTAGAGATCACCCTGCCGTGGCTCCGGCCGGATGGTCCGCTCGTCACCAAGCGGCTGCTGTTCACTCGTCTCGATGGCGCGGGGGCGGTTCGACGAACCGACTTCAACGACCGGGCTTGGAAACCCGCTCTTGTCGCGGCTGGGGTGATCCCCCAGCCGAAGCCGGGCGAGCGGCACCAGGCAGCCCGCGAACACGGCATGCACGCCCTCAGGCACTTCTACGCCTCGGTGCTGCTGGACGCCGGCGAGAACGTCAAGGCGCTGAGTCACTACCTCGGGCACAACGATCCGGGGTTCACGCTCCGGGTCTACACGCACCTCATGCCGAGCAGCGACGCACGGGCCCGGAAGGCCGTGGACGGCCTGTACGAGGGCACCGTTCCGGCGCCTGACGGCCCAGAGACGGCCCAGGGGCAGTGAGACACCATGGGGCCGACGGTCCACGACCGTCGGCCCCATCAGTCGAATCAGCGGGAAACCCGCCCTGACCTGCCCTTACAGCACCGGCAGGTTCTTCCGCAGCTCGAACGCGGTGACCTCGCTGCGGTACTCCTCCCACTCCTGGCGCTTGTTGCGCAGGAAGAAGTCGAAGACGTGCTCGCCGAGCGTCTCGGCGACCAGGTCGCTGCGTTCCATCAGGGTCAGGGCCTCGCCGAGGTTCTGCGGGAGGGGCTCGATGCCCATCGCGCGGCGCTCGGCGTCGGAGAGGGCCCAGACGTCGTCCTCGGCGCCCGGGGGAAGCTCGTAGCCCTCCTCGACGCCCTTGAGGCCGGCGGCCAGGAGCATCGCGTACGCCAGGTACGGGTTGGCGCCGGAGTCGATGGAGCGGACCTCGATGCGGGCCGAGCCGGTCTTGCCGGGCTTGTACATCGGGACGCGGACCAGGGCGGAGCGGTTGTTGTGGCCCCAGCAGATGTAGGACGGGGCCTCGCCGCCGGCGCCGGCGGTGCGCTCGGTGCCGCCCCAGATGCGCTTGTAGGAGTTCACCCACTGGTTGGTGATGGCGGCGATCTCCGCGGCGTGCTTGAGCAGGCCCGCGATGAAGGAACGGCCGACCTTGGAGAGCTGGTACTCCGCGCCGGACTCGTAGAAGGCGTTGCGGTCGCCCTCGAAGAGCGAGAGGTGCGTGTGCATGCCGGAGCCGGGGTGCTCGGAGAACGGCTTGGGCATGAAGGTCGCCTGGACGCCCTGCTCCAGCGCCACCTGCTTCATGACCAGGCGGAAGGTCATGATGTTGTCGGCCGTGGAGAGCGCGTCGGCGTAGCGCAGGTCGATCTCCTGCTGGCCGGGGGCGCCCTCGTGGTGGGAGAACTCGACCGAGATGCCCATCGACTCCAGCATGGTGATCGCCTGGCGGCGGAAGTCCATGCCGATGTTCTGCGGGGTGTGGTCGAAGTAGCCGGAGTTGTCGGCCGGGGTGGGGCGCGAGCCGTCGAGCGGGCGGTCCTTCAGCAGGAAGAACTCGATCTCCGGGTGGGTGTAGAAGGTGAAGCCCAGGTCGGAGGTGCGGGCCAGGGCGCGCTTGAGCACGTACCGCGGGTCCGCGAAGGACGGGGAGCCGTCCGGCATGAGGATGTCGCAGAACATCCGGGCGGTGCCGGGGGCCTCCGCGCGCCACGGCAGGACCTGGAAGGTCGACGGGTCCGGCTTGGCGATCATGTCGGACTCGTAGACCCGGGCGAAGCCCTCGATCGCGGAGCCGTCGAAACCGATGCCCTCGTCGAAAGCCTGCTCGAGCTCGGCCGGGGCCACGGCGACGGACTTGAGGAAGCCCAGCACGTCCGTGAACCACAGGCGTACGAACCGGATGTCACGCTCCTCCAACGTCCGGAGCACGAACTCCTGCTGCTTGTCCATCTTGCGCTTCCCCATCCTTGCTGGTCAGGCCGCCTGTCTCCGGTCCTGCGGAGGCGGGTCGGGCACCCGAGCATCCCACCACAACACCATTTCGTGCGCGTTGCGCACCTTGATCTTCCAGCCGACCTCGGTGTGAACGCCTCACGTCCGGCAGATGCACTGCTCTGCCGCCCATCTTGCCTGCTCGGACCGACATCCGTAATGCCGGGACTCCCCCCGCCTGACGGACGCCCCGGGGAGCGGGCCGGCGGGCCCGTTCTTCGGCCATTCCTGTGCCCGGTCTACGAGAGTCCTTTCCCTCCCCCTTACGATCAGCGGACCGACCGGCCCCCTTTCCCCGAAGGACATCGCATGGGCTCCGCCAAGAACAGCACCAACGCGACCCGCAAGGAGCGCATAGAGGAGATGCGGCGCGCCGAACAGGCCCGGGAGCGCCGCAGCCGGATCCTCACCGTCGCCGCGAGCGTGGTGGTCGTCGCCGGTCTCGTCGTGGGCGGCGTCGTCCTCGTGCGGTCGCAGTCCGACGACAGCGGTTCGGTGGCCGACGCGAAGACCACCGGGAAGTTCGTCACCGGCGCGGACGGCGTGAAGAAGTGGGACGGCAAGCTCAGCCAGACCCACGTCACCAAGGCCGTGAAGTACCCGACCGAGCCTCCCGTCGGCGGCGACCACAACCAGGTCTGGATGAACTGCAACGGCGACGTCTACACCGAGGAACTCAACAACGTGAACGCCGTGCACTCCCTGGAGCACGGCGCGGTGTGGGTGACGTACACCAGCAAGGCCGCCAAGGCGGACGTGGACGCGCTGGCGGCGAAGGTGAAGCGGACGCCGTACACGCTGATGAGCCCGGACGAGAAGCAGGCCGACCCGATCATGCTGACCGCCTGGGGCCACCAGCGCACGGTGACCGGCGCCGACGACCCGAACGTGGACACGTTCCTCTCCAAGTTCGTGCAGGGCGAGCAGACGCCGGAGCCGGGCGCCGCGTGCACGGGGGGGCTGGCGAAGTGAGGTCCGCCGGTGTGGCCGTCGCCGTGGCCGGGGTGCTGGTCGCGGCGGGTGCCATCAGCTATGCCGTGGCCGAGGACGACGGTTCGCAGGAGATCCCCGCCGCCGACTCGGCGGACGCCGGGTTCGCCCGGGACATGGCGGTGCACCACCAGCAGGCCGTGGAGATGTCGTACATCGTGCGCGACCGCACCGACGACGAGGAGGTCCGGCGCCTCGCCTACGACATCGCGCAGACGCAGGCCAACCAGCGCGGCATGCTGCTGGGCTGGCTCGATCTGTGGGGGCTGCCGAAGGTGTCCGCGGACCCGCCGATGACCTGGATGGGCATGGGTGACATGGCCTCGGGCAAGGACGGGGCGCTGATGCCGGGCATGGCGACCAACAGCGAGATGGAGAAGCTGAACACCCTCCGGGGCGAGCAGGCCGAGGTCTTCTTCCTCCAGTTGATGACGGACCATCACGAGGGCGGCGTCCACATGGCCGGGGGCTGCGCGAACCGGTGCGCGGTCGGCGTGGAGAAGCGGCTCGCGCAGGGCATGGTCGACGGTCAGCGGTCGGAGATCCAGTTGATGGCGGGCCTGCTGAAGGAGCGGGGCGCCAAGCCCCGGCCGTAGGGCGGGCAGGCGCGGAGGTCGCGGGCCCGAAGGGGCTGCGGGCCCGAAGGGGCTGCGGGTGCGGGCGCGGGCGCGGGCGAGCGCCATGAGGGCGGGAACCTCCCGGGACGCACCCCCGGCAGGCGCGGGCCGTGGGTGCGGGGGTACGGAGGGACAAGGGCCCGTCAGCCCATCGTGTCGCTCTGACGATTACACTGGCCGTGTGTCTCGACCCGGACGCGTGCTGACGAGATCCTCCGCGTTCGTCCTCCGTGCCCGTCCACTCCTCCCGAGGAAGCACCTTTGAACTTCTGGTCGGTCTATCAGCACGGCTTCGCCCGCGTCGCGGCGTGCACGGGTCACACCGTCATCGCGGACCCTCCCGCCAACGCCGCCGCGGTCCTGCGCCAGGCGCGCGCGTGCGCGCGGGACGGGGTCGCGGTCGCCGTCTTCCCCGAGCTGGGCCTGTGCGGCTACTCGATCGAGGACCTGCTGCTCCAGGACGCGCTGCTGGACGAGGTCGAGCAGGCGCTCCGGTCCGTGGTGGAGGGGTCGGCGGACCTGCTGCCGGTGCTGGTCGTCGGGGCCCCGCTGCGCCACCGCAACCGGATCTACAACTGCGCGGTGATCGTGCACCGCGGCCGGATCCTCGGTGTCGTGCCCAAGTCGTACCCCCCGAACTACCGGGAGTTCTACGAGCGCCGGCAGATCGCCGGGGGCGACGACGAGCGCGGCGGGACGATCCGGGCCGGCGGCCAGGAGGTGCCGTTCGGCGTGGACCTGCTGTTCGCGGCGGCGGACGTGCCCGGCCTGGTGCTGCACGCCGAGGTCTGCGAGGACATGTGGGTCCCGGTGCCGCCGAGCGCCGAGGCCGCCCTGGCCGGCGCGACCGTCCTGGTCAACCTCTCGGGCAGCCCGATCACGGTCGGCCGGGCCGAGGACCGCAAGCTGCTGTGCCGCTCGGCGTCCTCCCGCTGCCTCGCCGCGTACGTCTACTCGGCGGCCGGCCTCGGCGAGTCGACCACCGACCTGTCCTGGGACGGGCAGACCCTGATCTACGAGAACGGGGTGCTGCTGGCGGAGTCCGACCGCTTTCCGGACGGCGAGCAGTACGCGGTGGCCGACGTGGACCTCGACCTGCTGCGGCAGGAGCGGATGCGGATGGGCACGTTCGACGAGAACCGCCGTACGCACGCCGCGCGGACCGCGGACTTCCGGACGGTGTCCTTCGCACTCGACCCGCCGCACACGGACCTGGGGCTGCGCCGCCGTCTCGAGCGGTTCCCGTTCGTGCCCGCCGACTCCGACCGGCTGGCCCTGGACTGCTACGAGGCGTACAACATCCAGGTCGCCGGGTTGCAGCAGCGGCTCGCCGCGATCGGCGGCCCGAAGGTGGTCATCGGGGTGTCCGGCGGGCTCGACTCCACGCACGCGCTGATCGTCGCCGCGCAGGCGATGGACCGCGCGGGCCGCCCGCGCACCGACATCCTGGCCTTCACCCTGCCCGGCTTCGCCACCAGCGACCACACCAAGGACAACGCCCACAAGCTGATGCGCTCCCTCGGCGTCACCGCGGCGGAGCTGGACATCACGCCGACCGCGCGGCTGATGCTGAAGGAGATGGACCACCCGTTCGCCTCCGGCGAGCCGGTGTACGACGTCACCTTCGAGAACGTGCAGGCCGGCCTGCGCACCGACTACCTGTTCCGGCTGGCCAACCAGCGCGGCGGCATCGTGCTCGGGACGGGTGACCTGTCGGAGCTGGCGCTCGGCTGGTCCACGTACGGCGTGGGCGACCAGATGAGCCACTACAACGTCAACTCGGGCGTCCCGAAGACGCTGATGCAGCATCTGATCCGCTGGGTCATCGCCAGCGGGCAGTTCGACGAGGACACCGGGAAGACGCTCGCCGCGATCCTCGACACCGAGATCAGCCCGGAACTCGTACCGGGCGAGGAGATGCAGTCCACCGAGTCCAGGATCGGTCCGTACGCGCTGCACGACTTCACTCTCTTCCACGTGCTGCGCTACGGCTTCAGGCCGTCGAAGATCGCCTTCCTGGCCTGGCACGCCTGGCACGACGCGGAGGCCGGCGCCTGGCCGCCGAACTTCCCGGAGGCCAAGCGGGTGGCGTACGACCTGCCTCAGATCCGGCAGTGGCTGGAGGTGTTCTGCCGTCGCTTCTTCGCGTTCGCGCAGTTCAAGCGCTCCGCCATGCCGAACGGGCCGAAGGTCTCGGCCGGCGGTTCGCTCTCGCCGCGCGGGGACTGGCGCGCGCCGTCCGACGGCACGGCCCGGGCCTGGTTGCGCGACCTGGCCCGCTTCGACATTCCGGAGACGGACGGCTGACCGCTGAGCGCCGCGTGTTCCCGGCCGGCCGGGAACACGCGCGCGGCGGCCACCCGCTCGCGGCCGGTCAGGCGACCGGACGCCCAGGCGACCAGGCGACCAGGCGACCAGCGGAGTCTTCGGCGCAGGCGCACCGCGTGGGTCACGACGGCCACCGACGGGCCGGGCGGGCGCCGGGCGCCGACGGCGGGCGCCGACGGCAGGCGCGGCACCATCGGGAGCCCGGACACTGCCTCCTTGACCACCGCGCCTTCTCCTTCGACCAGTGCCGCGGCAGGCAACGTTTGCCCGTCAAGGAGCGGCGTCCGGTGCGTGCTCTCGGCGTGCCGGCCGGAAGCCCTCGTACTGGATGTACTCGGGCTTTCGGCCGGTGCGGCGAGAGGGCGTGCCGGGCGTCGCGACGGGGCGAACGTTGCCTGCCACGGCACTAGCGCGCCATCTCCTTCGACGCCCCCGGCACGTGTGCCACGACGACCCGCGTCGGCCCGCTCCGCGGCGCCCGGCGCCGGTCCACGAGACCGGCCGCGCCGGCCACCGCGAGTCCGACCACCGCGAGCGCGGCCCCGGCCGTCGCCGGAGACGTCACGCCGAGCCCCGCGGCCAGGGCGAGCCCGCCGATCCACGCACCCCCGGCGTTCGCCAGGTTGAACGCGGCCTGGTTGGCCGAGGACGCCAGGGACGGGGCCGCCGACGCCTTCTCCATGACCATCAGCTGGAGCGGGGATCCCGTCACGAAGGCCGCCGCACCGAGCAGCGCCACCGCCACGGCCGCGCTCCACGCCGTGGTCATCAGCAGCGGGAACAGGGCCAGGACCGCCACCAGCGACACCAGACCGCCGTACAGGGTGCCCCGCATCGAGTGGTCGGCCAGCCGGCCGCCGAGCAGGTTGCCCGCCGTCGCGCCCACGCCGAACAGCGCGAGCAGCAGCGTCACCTTCCCGTCGGCGTACCCGGCGGCGTCGGTCAGCATCGGCGTGATGTAGCTGTACGCGGCGAACAGCGCCCCGAAGCCCGCCACGGTGGTCCCGAGGGCCAGCCAGACGGGGAGGGACCTCAGCGCCGCGAGTTCGCCGCGCAGGCCGGTGCTCGGGGCGGACGCGTGGTCGTGCGGGATGAGCAGGGCCAGCGAGGCGATCGCGGCCAGGCCGATGGCGCTCACGCCGAGGAAGGTGGCCCGCCAGCCCAGGTGCTGCCCCATGAGGGTGGCGACGGGGACGCCCGCGATGTTGGCGACGGTCAGGCCGAGGAACATCAGCGAGACGGAGCGGGCCTTGCGCTCCGGCGCCACCATGCCCGTGGCGACGACGGCCCCCACGCCGAAGAAGGCGCCGTGCGGCAGGCCGCTGAGGAAGCGGGCCGCCAGCAGCCAGTGGTGGTCGGGGGCGAGGGCGGAGAGCGCGTTGCCCACCACGAACAGCGCCATCAGGCCGATCAGGACCGTGCGACGGGACATGCGCGAGGTGACGGCGGCCAGCAGCGGCGCGCCGATCACCACGCCGAGCGCGTACGCCGAGACCAGATGTCCGGCGGTGGGGATCGAGACGTGCAGATCGTCCGCGACGTCGGGCAGCAGGCCCATCATCACGAACTCGGTCGTACCGATGCCGAAGGCGCCCACGGCGAGGGCGAGCAGGGCCAGGGGCATAAAAGTGCCTGTGCCTTTCAGGGGAGAGCGGTTTTCCGTACGGGTTGAGCGCTTCTTATGTTCAAGTACGGAACAAAGGCTCCCCGGCCCGGTATTCCACATACCCCGCGGGCTACGACGATGTGTCCGCGTTCACATTCATCCGCGCCGCCACCGGGAGGTGGTCGCTCGGGGTCCTCGGCAGCGTCCACGAGCTCTCCGGCTCGATCCCCTTGACCATGATCTGGTCGATCCGCGCCATCGGGAACGACGCGGGCCAGCTGAACCCGAAGCCGCTGCCCACCGCGCCCTGGGTGGAGCGCATCTGGGAGGTGACGCCGTTGAGCGCGCGGTCGTTCATGGTGCCGTTCAGGTCGCCGAGCAGCACCACCCGGGTGAGCCTCTCGTCGGCGATGGCCTCGCCCAGCGCGTCCGCGCTCTTGTCGCGCTGGCGGGCCGTGAACCCGGCCTCCAGCTTCACCCGGACCGACGGCAGGTGGGCGACGTACACCGCGACCTGGCCGGCCGGGGTGGTGACGGTGGCGCGCATGGCGCGGGTCCAGCCGAGCTTGATGTCGACGGCCCTGACACCGGTCACCGGGTACTTGCTCCACAGCCCGACCGTGCCCTCGACCGCGTGGTACCGGTAGGTCGACGCGAGCGCCTTCTCGTACACCGGGACGGCCGACGTGGTCAGTTCCTCCAGGGCCAGCACGTCCGCGCCGGACGCGGCCACGTCGCGGGCGGTGCCGGACGGATCGGGGTTGTCCGCGTTGACGTTGTGCGTGGCCACCGTGAGGTCGCCGCCGCTGCCCGCCTTGTCACCGAGCAGCCCCCCGAAGAGGTTCAGCCAGACGATCGCGGGGAGCAGCACCGCGATCAGCGCGGTCGCGGACCTGCGCACCAGCGCGAGCACCAGCAGGACCGGGACGCACGCGCCCAGCCAGGGCAGGAAGGTCTCGATGAGGCTGCCGAGGTTGCCGACGACGTTCGGGATCTGCGCGTGCGACACCATGACCAGGGCGGTCATCACCGCCAGGGCGGCGAGCACCGTGCCGCGGCGCCAGACGCGCCGGTCACCGCGCCAGCCGGCGAACAGACGCTTCCCCAGCCGGTTCATCAGGCGCCGGATCCGGGTTCTCGAGTGCTCGGGACCCGAGCCTCCGTTGTCCGTCTCCGTCATGTACGCCTGCTGCGCCATACCGTCGCCTCACTACCCGCCGTGCACACCGTTCGTCCCCCGCGTCCTAAGACCCTAGGGGATGAACGGCCCCTTCCTGTCCGTCTCCAGGACGGCCGTACGGGCACGATGACGTACAAGTCGGCGGCGCCAGTTCCGCTGCCCCGCGGGAAAGCGCCCTCTGTGACGAACCGCGCACAAAGGCCTAGGCGGGAGTCGAACTGACGGGCGGTGAACTGACGGGTGGTGAACTGACGGGTGGTGAACTGACGGGCCGTAGTCCTTGCAGGACCGTGTCGACCAGCAGCTCCGACAGGCCCTCGGGAAGGTCGGCGTCCGGACGCATGACGGTGCGCACCAGCATGGGACCGACGACCATGTCGTTCATCAGCTCGACGTCGATGTCGTCGCGCAGTTCTCCGTTCTCCTGCCCGCGGCGCAGCACGCCCATCTGTATCCGGCGGCGGGGCTCCACGACGGTCGCGTGGTACGCGTGCCAGATCTTCGGGCTGCTCTTCATCTGGGCGTGGACGTTGTGCAGGAGGGCGGAGGAACGGGTCATCAGCCCGCGCTGGCGCAGCTGTTCCATCAGGGCCACGAGATCGTCGCGCAGGGAGGTGCCGGGCAGTTCGGGGTCCGGCGGCTCGGCCGTGCGCACGACGTCGACGAAGAGTTCCTCCTTGCCGTTCCAGCGGCGGTAGATGGTCGCCTTGCCGACGCCCGCGGTCCGGGCGATGCGCTCGATGGAGAGGTCGGCGAGCGGCACGCCCTCCTCCAGCAGCTTCATCACCCCCTCGACGACGGCACGTTCCACCGCCTCGTTGCGGGGACGGCCCCGGGTGGGGCCGCCCTCCCCGGGGCGGCTGTCGGCGGGGCTGCTCACGTGGCTGGGTCCCTTCTGTGGCCTGGGGGTGATTCTCCTGGGTGCGCGGGGCGCGGCGTACGCGGGGGCTCGGCGTACGCGGGGCGCGGGGCGTGTACGGGACGTACGCACACCCGGCACCCGTACGCGGGGGGCACACGACGTGTACGGCGTCACGGGGCGCACGGAGCGCCACCGGGCGCCCCGGGGACGCTACTCCGCCGCCACCAACTCCTCATTCTCCTTGTCCCGTTGAGGCGCCGTCGGCTTCCCCGGCAGGTACCGGGCCACCACGACCGCGCCGATCACCGCGACGCCCGCTCCCCACAGCGCGGTGACGTGCATCGCGTGCAGGAAGGCGTCGTTGGCCGGGCCGACCAGGGCCCTGCCCTCCGGGCCCAGCCTGGCGGCCACGCCGAGGGTCGTCTCGATGGACTCGCCCGCGCTGTGCCGCAGGTCGGCCGGGAGCATCCCGAGCTTGTCCTCGATGCCGTCGCGGTACACCGTGGACAGCACCGACCCCAGGAGGGCGATGCCCAGGGCGCCGCCGACCTGCCGGAAGGTGTTGCTGAGGGCGGAGGCGGAGCCGGCCTTCTCGCGGGGCAGGGTCTGCATGATGACGACGCTGACCGGGGTCATGATGTGCGCCATGCCGGTGCCCATGAGGAAGAAGACGACCTCCAGGATCCAGATCGGGGTGTCCGCCTCCAGGGTGGCGAACGCGGCCAGCGTCGTGGCGATGGTCACCATGCCGGCGGTGGTGGTGACCCGGTGGCCGAAGCGGTCGACGAGCAGCCGGGCCCGCGGCGCGAAGATCATCTGGGCGGCGGCCAGCGGCAGCATCAGCAGGCCCGTCTCCAGCGGGGAGTAGCCGCGCACGCTCTGGGTGTAGAAGACCGAGAAGAACGTGACGCCCATCAGCGCGAAGAAGACCAGCGCGATGGCGGCGATGGCGGCCGAGAAGACCTTGTTCTTGAAGTAGCCGACGTCGATCGAGGGATGGTCGCTGCGCTTCTCGAACACGACGAAGGCGACGAGGACGGCGAGACCGGTGCCGATGGTCGCGAGCACGGTGGGGTCGGTGAAGTCGGCGAGCTCGCCGCCCTTGATGATGCCGTAGACGAGCAGGACCAGGCCGACGACCGACAGCACGACGCCGACGGGGTCGAGCCGGCCGGGGTTCGGGTCGCGGGAGTCGGGCACCAGCCACAGCATCAGCGCGACCGCGACGACGACGATCGGCACGTTGATGAGGAAGACCGAGCCCCACCAGAAGTGTTCCAGCAGGACACCGCCGGTGATCGGGCCGATGGCGATGGCGAGACCGACCCCGCCCGCCCAGATGCCGATGGCCTTGGGCTGCTCCTCGCGCTCGAAGACGTTCATCAGGACGGCGAGGGTGGCGGGCATGACGAAGGCGGCGCCGAGGCCCATCACCGCGCGGAAGGTGATGAGCTCGCCCGGCGAGCCGGAGGTGGCGGCCAGGGCGGAGCCGATGCCGAACACCACGAGACCGCCGAGCAGGACCTTCTTGCGGCCGAGCCGGTCACCGAGGAGTCCGGCGCTGAACAGCAGGCCGGCGAAGACCAGGGTGTAGGAGTTGATCGCCCACTCCAGCTCGCTCTGGGTGGCGCCCAGACCGGTGGGGGCGGGGGTCGAGATCGTCTTGATGGCGACGTTCAGGATCGAGTTGTCGAGCACCACGATCAGCAGGCTCAGCATCAGCACACCGAGGATCGCCCAGCGGCGCCGGTGCACCGCCTCGGGTACGCGGCGCTCGGGGACGCGGTCGGCAGGAGAAGTCATGCCGCCAAGCCTAGGACAATTTCGATACGGCACCGTCTCGTATCGTATATCTTTTACCCAGGTCTTACGTGCGGCCCCGCCCGTGCCGTCTCGATCACAGGGGCCTCCCCTAGCCCTCGCCCGTACGAGGTGCCACCATGGAGGTGATCCGGGGACGCCGTCAGGGCGCCTCGAGATGACTGAAGGAGCCGTTGCCATGACGCAGCTCTCGGCTGCCCAGACCGCCACGGCGGGCCCCTCCGACGGCAGCAAGGCGCTGTACGGGGGCAAGAGCACCCGCCGCATCACCGTCCGCGACATCGCCGCCGCCAAGGAGCGCGGCGAGAAGTGGCCCATGCTGACCGCGTACGACGCGATGACCGCGTCCGTCTTCGACGAGGCCGGGATCCCGGTCATGCTGGTCGGGGACTCGGCGGGCAACTGTCACCTCGGGTACGAGAGCACCGTGCCCGTCACGCTCGACCAGATGACCATGCTGTCCGCCGCCGTCGTACGGGGCACCTCGCGCGCCCTGATCGTCGGCGACCTGCCCTTCGGCTCCTACCAGGAGGGTCCGGTGCAGGCGCTGCGCTCGGCGACCCGGCTGGTGAAGGAGGCCGGGGTCGGCGCCGTCAAGCTGGAGGGCGGCGAGCGCTCGCACCGGCAGATCGAGCTGCTGGTGGAGTCCGGCATCCCGGTGATGGCGCACATCGGCCTCACCCCGCAGTCCGTGAACGCCATGGGCTACCGCGTCCAGGGGCGCGGCGAGGAGGCCGCCCAGCAGCTGCTGCGGGACGCGAAGGCCGTCCAGGACGCGGGGGCCTTCGCGGTGGTCCTGGAGCTGGTTCCGGCGGAACTGGCGGCCGAGGTCACCCGTGTGCTGCACATCCCGACCGTCGGGATCGGCGCCGGTCCGGAGACGGACGCGCAGGTCCTCGTCTGGACCGACATGCTCGGACTGACCGGCGGCCGGGTGCCGAAGTTCGTGAAGCAGTATGCGAACCTGCGGGAGGTCATGGGGAACGCGGCGAAGGCGTTCGCCGAGGACGTGGTCGGCGGAACGTTCCCGCTGGAGGAGCACAGCGTCCACTGAGGCCCCCGGCCCACTGAACCACTGCGGCACCATGGCAGCCCGCCGATCTTCCCCCGTCGGCGGGCTGCTCCCGTCGGGGCTTCGCCCGCACCGGCTGTCGGCGGGGTGTGCGGCTCTGTCGGTGACATGTCGGTGGTCTGTCGGCCGGCCCTGACAACGTCGTCCCCATGACGCGAACCGACAAGAACCCCAGGGGTGCCGACAGCGCCGTGACCGTGCGGGGGCTGGTCAAGCACTACGGCGAGACCAAGGCGCTGGACGGGGTCGACCTGGACGTGCGCGAAGGCACCGTGATGGGCGTGCTCGGGCCGAACGGCGCCGGCAAGACCACCCTCGTCCGCATCCTGTCCACCCTGCTCGCCCCCGACGCCGGCCGGGCCACCGTCGCCGGCTACGACGTCGTCCGCCAGCCCCGCCGGCTGCGCCGGACGATCGGGCTCACCGGACAGTACGCCTCGGTGGACGAGAAGCTGCCCGGCTGGGAGAACCTGTACATGATCGGGCGTCTGCTCGACCTGCCCCGCAAACAGGCCCGCGCGCGTGCCGACGCGCTGCTGGAGCGGTTCTCCCTCACCGAGGCGGCCCGGCGGCCGGCGGCGACGTACTCCGGCGGGATGCGGCGGCGGCTCGACCTGGCCGCGTCGATGATCGGGCAGCCGTCCGTGCTGTTCCTCGACGAGCCCACCACCGGTCTCGACCCGCGCACCCGCAACGAGGTGTGGGACGAGGTCAAGCGGATGGTCGGCGAAGGGGTCACCGTGCTGCTGACCACCCAGTACATGGAGGAGGCCGAGCAGCTCGCCTCCGAGCTGACGGTGGTGGACCGCGGCAAGGTCATCGCGGGCGGTGCCATCGAGGAGCTGAAGGCGAAGGTCGGGGGCCGCACCCTGCGGATCCGCCCGGTCGACCCGCTGCACCTGCGGCCGCTCGCCACCGCGCTGGACGACCTGGGCATCACCGGACTCGCCACCACCACCGTGGACACCGAGCGCGGGACCGTCCTGGTCCCGATCCTGAGCGACGAGCAGCTGACCGCCGTGGTCGGCGCGGTCACCGCGCGCGGCATCACGCTCTCCTCCATCACCACCGAACTCCCCAGCCTGGACGAGGTGTTCCTGTCCCTCACCGGCCACCGTGCCAGTGCCCCGCAGGACGCCGCGCCCGCCGACGACCGCCAGGAGGTCGCCGTATGAGCGCCACGACCCTCAGCCCCTCCGACGTCGGCGACGGCGGTATCCCGCTGCGCGCCCACCTGCGGCACACCGGCGCGCTGGTCCGCCGCAACCTGCTGTGGATCCGCCAGGACCCGGAGTCGATGTTCGACGCCGTCCTGTTCCCGGTCATCTTCACGCTGCTGTTCGTGTACGTCTTCGGCGGGTCCATCGGGCAGTCGCTCGGCGGCGGCCAGGAGGCGTACGTGCAGTACGTCGTGCCCGGCCTGATGGCCATGATGGGCATGAACATGGCCCAGGGAGTGGGCACGGGCTTCAACCAGGACTTCAACTCCGGTGTCATGGACCGCTTCCGGTCCCTGCCCATCGGGCGCGGCTCGGTGCTGTTCGCCAAGATCGCGGTGGAGCTGATGCGGATGCTGTTCGCGACCGTGGTCCTGATGATCGTCGGCGTCCTCGTGGGCTTCCACATCACCGACTGGCCCGGTCTGTTCGCCTCGGTCGGGCTGTCCGCCGTCTTCGGCTCGGCGCTGATGTGGGTGTTCCTCACCCTCGGCGTGATCATGAAGAACGTGCAGTCGGTGCAGGCCATGGGGTTCCTGGTGCTGATGCCGCTCCAGTTCGGCTCGTCGATCTTCGCGCCGACCCAGTCGATGCCGGGATGGCTGCAGAACTTCACCGACTACAACCCGCTGTCCTCGCTCGCCGACGCGGCCCGCGGAATGATGGTCGGCGGCCCGGTCGCGCACGACCTGTGGGTGACGCTGGGCTGGTCGGTGGCCCTGACGGCGGTGATGGCACCGATCGCGATCCACAAGTTCCGCACCAAGAGCTGACCCGTCGGGGCGGACGGGGGTGGGGCGGGGCCGCACGAGGGCGCGGGAACGTACGCCTCGGACTCCCCAGCGGACGTCCGCGTCAGACCAGGGCGGCGGCCTCCTTCACGGAGAGGCCGTCGCCCTCCGCGTACGCCGCCCGGTACGCCTCGTCGCCGAGCGCGGTCCGCGTGTGGCGCTCGGCGCGGTCGTGGATCTCGCGTTCGATGGCCGACAGGACGTGGCCGGGCGGCAACAGCGCCTCGGCGGCACCGAGGCACCGGGCGGCGTCGGGGGCGCGGCGCCCGCCGTCGACACCGGCGAGGGCCATCGCCGCGGCGAACAGGCAGGTGGAGCGCATCTGCGGGGCGATGGCCTGGGACAGCGGGTCGCCGGCCCGCTCCAGCGCCCGCCGGACCTTGGTGAGGGCCTCCTCGTACCGGGCGTCGACGGCGTCCAGCCAGGCCTCCGCGCCCAGGATGAAGGCGTCGAAGACGACGAAGTGGGAGATGCTGAACTCCTCCCGTGTCAGCCGGAGTTGTTCGCGCGCCTCGGTGATCCGGCCGCTCAGGCCGAGCCAGCCGGCGAGGAAGAGCCGGGCGGCGGGCATCGCCTCGCCGCCCGCGCCGTCCTCGCCCCTGATCACCTCGCGCAGCAGTCGCTCCCCGCGCTCGGCCTCGCCCGCCTCCAGCAGCGCGCTGCCCAGACGGGCGGTGAGCACCGCCATCTGGGCGCGGGCCCCGAGGCGTTCGGCGTGCTCGATGGCCCTCTCGTAGTCGACGGCGGCACGACCGTGCTCGCCCTGCCGCTCATGGGCCTCGCCGCGGGCGGCGAGCGCCTCGGCGGTGCCCCAGAGGTCCCCGAGCCGCTGGTAGATCTCCAGTGACTCGTCGGCGTCGCGGACCGCGTCGCCCGCCCAGTCCGTGCGGTTGGCGAGCAGGTTGGCCCGCATGTGAAGGCCGGCGGCGAGCTCCCACTCCAGTCCGGACGCGCCGCGGCAGGTGCGGACGGTGGCGTCGAGGATCACCCGCACCCGGTCCATGTCGCCGGTGAGCATGACGGCGTAGAACCAGAGACAACCGGGCGTACGGCAGGTCTGCGGAAGGCCGGGCTCGTAGGACTCGGAGATCACGCGCAGCTTCTGCTGCGCCTGCGGAGTCTGCCACGCGTCCAACTCGGTGTCCATGCAGGCGAGGTGAACCAGGTGGACACCGCGCCGGGCCTCCTGGAGGACCTCGCCGGTCCAGGGCGGCGGCACGTCCGTGCAGCGCTCCCACAGCGGGGCGGCCGGGCGCGCGGGCGGGGCGAAGGGATCGGGGCCGAGGGTCTGCGCCTCGCGGGACCAGGTACGGGCGGCCAGGCGCTGGTCGCGCATCTGCCAGTACCAGGCCATCGACAGCACCAGGCACAGCGCCTCCTGCTCGTCCCGTGCGGCGACGGCGTGTTGCAGCGCGGCACGGAGGTTCTCACTCTCGCGTTCGAGCGTTGCGACGGCGGCGAGCTGACCCGGGCCACGCAACAACGGGTCGGTGGTACGGGCGAGTTCGCGGTAGTACGTCAGATGCGCGCGCTCGGCCGCCACGCGCCGCCCGGACTCGTCGAGCCGTTCGCCCGCGTACTCGGCGACGGTCTCCAGCAGCCGGTAGCGCATCTCGCCGCCCTCCCCCGAAGGGGCGGCCACCACCAGGGACTTGTCGACCAGCGATGCGAGCGCCTCCAGGGCGACCGGGCCGCACACGGCCTCGGCGGCGGCGAGGTCGCAGCCGCCCGCGAACACCGACAGCCGCCGCAGCACGTCGCGTTCGTCCTCGTCGAGCAGGTCCCAGGACCAGTCGACGACGGCCCGCAGCGTCTGCTGGCGGGGCAGGACGGTACGGCTGCCGGAGGTGAGCAGGCGGAAGCGGTCGTCGAGCCGGTCCGCGATCTGGCGGGGGGTCAGCAGGCGCAGGCGGGCCGCGGCGAGCTCGATGGCGAGGGGCAGTCCGTCGAGACGGCGGCAGATCTCCGCGCAGGCGTCGGGATCCTCGTCGACCCGGAAGCCGGGCCGGGCCGCCGCGCCCCGCTCGGCGAGCAGCCGCAGCGCGACCGGTTCCGGCAGCGGCTCCACCGGCCGCAGCAACTCCCCCGGTACGCCGAGCGGTTCACGGCTGGTGGCCAGCACGGTCAGGCCGGGGCAGCGCTGCAGCAGTTCCTCGACCAGCCGGGCGGCCGCCTCGACGACGTGCTCGCAGTTGTCCAGGATGATCAGCATGCGCCGCCTGCCGCAGTACTCGGCGAGCCGCTCGACGGGGTCGTCCTGCCGCTCGCCCCCGGCCCGCATCGCCTCGGCGCCGGCGCCGTAGAGCACGGTCTCGCGGGCGCCCACGGCGGTGAGCACGGCCTCCGGTACGGCGCTGGGGTCGTCCACGGGAGCCAGCTCGACCAGCCACACCCCGTCCCGCGCCACACCCCGCACGGCCTCGGCGGCCTCCTGCGACAGCCGCGTCTTCCCCGCCCCACCGGTCCCGAGCAACGTCACGAGCCGGGCCCCCGCGAGATCCCCCCGGATCGCCTCGATATCGGCCTCCCGCCCCACGAAGGAGGTGAGACGGGCACGGAGGTTGCCGGGGAGCGGGGGTGTGGGGGTGGCAGTGCCCGTTCCCGGGCCGCCGGGGGACGCGGGGATGGGCGTACCCGTTCCCGGGGCGGCCGGGGCGTGGGAGCCGGGGGTGCTTGTTTCTGGAGTGGCCGGGGCGTGATCGCGGAAGCTGGGGGCCGGGGGTGCGTCGGCGCCGGCGGACGCGGAGGTGGAGGTGCCCGTTCCTGGAGCGGCGGGGGCATGGTCGCCGAAGCTGACGCCGAGGGCGTGGATGCCGGAGGCCGGGGGGCGTCCGGCGCGGCTCGGCGTGTGGGGGCCGGAGTCCTGGTGCCGGGGCTCGGCCGCGCGGGGCCCGGGCTCAGGGCCGCGGCCTGTGCGCACGGACGCAGGGTGCCCGGACCCGGCCCCGCCGGGACCCGCCACAGCCCCGCGCTCTCCGGGTCCCGATGCACGACGTCCGGGCTCGACCCCACCGGGACCAAGCCCAACCCCCAACTCCCCGGGCTCGGCCACACGGGACCCCGACTCAACCCCGCCCTCTCCAAGCCCAGCCTCACGACGTCCGGGCTCGACCCCACCGGGACCCGGCACAGCCCCGCCGCCTCCTGCCCCGGACCCGGGAAGTCCGGCCTCGGCGCCGCCGGCTTCCCCCTCAACACCGTGCTCCCAAGGCCCCGTCCCACGCGGCCCGTGCTCGGCCACGCCAGGTCGGAACTCAGCCCCGGGGGCTATGGGCTCGGCCGCGCGGGTTCCAGGTCCGGTCACACGCGGTCGGGGCTCGACCCCACCGGGTCCCGCCACAGCCCCAGGGGCTCCGGGTCCGGACCCACGAAGTCCGGGCTCGCCCCCGCCGCGTCCCGGCTCGGCCCCGGAATCTTCGGGCTCGACCCCGCGTAGTCCGGGACCAGCCCCGCCATGTCCGGGTTCAACCCCGCTCCCTGCGGACCCGGTTCCACGAAGCCCGCGCTCGACCCCGCCGTCTCCGGGTTCAACCCCGCTCCCCCCGGACCCCGACCTCCGGAGTCCGGGCTCAGCCCCGAGGGCTCCCCGCTCGGCCCCGCCCTCCCCAGGCTCGGTCGCGCGGGTTCCGGGATCAGCCGCACGGCCTCCGGGCCGGTGCCCAGGGGGTCCGGGCTCGGCTCCGCCGGGACCCGGCACAGCCTCACTGCCTCCTGGCCGGTGTCCACGGTGTCCGGGTCCGGACGTGCGGGATCCGGCCCCCCCGCTGCCGTGTCCGTGCCGGACCGCGTCGTCCGGGCGCAGTAACCGCGCGTGCAGGGCTCGCAGTTCCGGGCCCGGGTGGGCTCCGAGCTGCCGTGCCAGCAGTCGGCGTACGTCCTCGTAGGCGGCCAGTGCCTCCGCCGTGCGGCCCGTGTCGCGCAGGGCGCGCAGGCGGAGGGCCTGGAGGGACTCGTCCAGGGGGTGGCTGTCGCACAGGGCGGTCAGCTCGGGCAGGGAGTCACCGGCCCGGCCGAGGGCGAGGGCGGCGGTGTGGCGGGCCCGCAGCACGTCGAGGCGGCGGGCCTCCCAGCGGGCCGCCTCGGCGGTGCGGCCGGGCAGGTCGGCGAGGACGGGGGCGCGCCACAGGGCGAGGGCGTCGTCCAGGACGACGGCCGCCTTGGCGGGGTCCCGATCGGCCAGCGCGCGTCTGCCGTCGGCGGCCAGCCGCTCGAACCGGTGCAGGTCGACGTCGTCCGGTGCGGCGGTGAGGCGGTAGCCGCCGTCCACCGAGGCGACCGCGTCCGCGCCCAGCGCGCGGCGCAGCCGGCCCACGAGTGCCTGGAGCGCGCCGGTCGCGTCGGCGGGCGGGTCACCGTCCCACACCTCCTCCACCAGGAGGCTCGCGGGGACGGTACGGCCGGGCCGCAGGGCGAGCACGGTCAGCAGCGCACGCAGCCGCGTCCCGCCGACCGGGAGGGGGGTGCCGTCGGGCCGGAGTGCCTGCGTGGTGCCGAGGATGCGATAGCGCACGGGGTCCATTGTCTCTGCCGGCGTCGGTGCCGGTCACGGGGTTCCGCCGGTGCGGCGGCGAGACCGGGAGCGGGGACCGTGACGGGACACGGGGGACCGGGCTGGAGACACGTCACGCGCGCGGGGGCGGGACCGGGCTGGAGACACGTACACGCGCGGTGCGACAGGACCGGGCGGAGACCCGCCCCACGCCCGATCCGTCCCGCTCCGGACTCCCGGCTTCCCGGAACCCGGAGGGGACCCGGAGACGTTCTCGTCGTAGGCCCGGTACGGTCGGGCAGTCCCACCGCGTGCCCGACTGTCCAGGGAGTCCCATGACCACCGCCACCACCCGCCACAGCGACCGGCGGATCAGTCCCGTCTTCGTCGGGATCGTCGCCGTCACCGCGGTCACCGGCTGGGCCGCCTGGACCGGGTTCGCCGAGCAGCCCGGGCTGGCCGTGTTCCTGTTCGTGACGGGCGCCTGGATCGTCTCCCTCTGTCTGCACGAGTACGCGCACGCGCGCACCGCCCTGCACAGCGGCGACATCTCGGTCGGCGCGAAGGGCTATCTCACCCTGAACCCGCTGAAGTACACGCACGCCCTGCTCAGCATCGTGCTCCCGGTGATCTTCGTGATCATGGGCGGCATCGGGCTGCCCGGCGGTGCCGTCTTCATCGAGCGGGGGCGGATCCACGGGCGGTGGCGGCACAGCCTGATCTCGGCGGCGGGCCCGCTGACGAACGTCCTGTTCGCGATCGTGTGCACGGCCCCGTTCTGGCTGGACGCGCTGGACGGGGTCCCGCAGGACTTCCGGTACGCGCTGGCCTTCCTCGCCCTGCTCCAGGTCACGGCCGCGCTGCTGAACTTCCTGCCGATCCCCGGCCTGGACGGCTACGGCGTGATCGAGCCCTGGCTGTCGTACAGGATCAAGCGCCAGGTGGAGCCGTTCGCGCCGTTCGGCCTGCTGTTCGTGTTCGCGCTGCTGTGGGTGCCGGCCGTCAACAGCGCGTTCTTCGACGTGATCGACACGCTCCTGAAGAGCCTCGGGATCAGCGAGATCGACTCGTACTGCGGTCAGGACCTGTACCGCTTCTGGCAGGAGTCGAACGAGTACTGCCAGATCAGCCCGTGACCGCCGGCCGGACCAAGCCATGACCGCCGGCCAGCCCGGTCACCCCGTGACCGACTTCCGGACCTTCTCCCGCTTCACGTAGTACCAGCACATGTTGGACGACAGTCCCGCGAGCAGCACCCACACGATCCCGAGGAAGCTGCCCTGGACGAAGGAGACGACCGCCGCGGCCACGGCGAGGACGCAGACGACGAAGGCGTAGAGGGCGAGGCGGGGCATCGGGACCGTTCTCCTGTCGAGGGCTGGCGCGTGCTGGCGAGCACGGTGGGGGACTGTCGGGGCCGTCGGGGGACACCGGCCCGTGCCGACCAGTGTCCCCCATGCGCTCAGACGTCCGTGACGCGCAGCCCGGCGTGCGCCTTGTACCGGCGGTTGACGGAGATCAGGTTGGCGACCAGGGACTCCACCTGGTGCGCGTTGCGCAGGCGTCCCGCGAAGACTCCGCGCATGCCGGGGATACGGCCGGCCAGCGCCTGGACGATCTCCACGTCGGCGCGCACCTCGCCGAGGACCATGACGTCCGTGTCGATCTCCTCGATCTCCGGGTCCTGGAGGAGCACGGCCGACAGGTGGTGGAAGGCGGCGGTGACCCGGGAGTCCGGCAGCAGGGCGGCGGCCTGCTCGGCGGCGCTGCCCTCCTCCGGCTTGAGCGCGTAGGCGCCCTTCTTGTCGAAGCCGAGCGGGTTGACGCAGTCCACGACGAGCTTGCCGGCCAGTTCCGCGCGCAGGGACTCCAGCGTCCTGCCGTGCCCGTCCCAGGGCACGGCGACGATCACGATGTCGCTGCGGCGGGCGGTCTCGGCGTTGTCGGCGCCCTCGACGCCGTGACCGAGTTCCTCGGCGGCGCTCCGCGCACGGTCGGCGGCGCGCGAGCCGATGATCACCTTCTGGCCGGCCTTGGCGAGCCGGTAGGCGAGGCCCTTGCCCTGCGGGCCGGTGCCGCCGAGCACGCCGACGACGAGTCCGGAGACGTCGGGGAGGTCCCAGGGATCCTTGGCGGGGGCCTTCGCGGGGGTCTCGTCGGGCTGCTGCGGGCTGTCGGTAGAGGTCATGGGCCGACTTTACGTCCGCCCCGTGCGCGCCCGCCGCCCAGGTGAGCCGCGTCACGGGCACCCGCCGCGGGACGACCGGGACGGCGACGGCGGCCACGACGGTGACGGGCGGCAGTGACGGCGTCGGTCGGCAGGGGGCACTCCCCGCCGGACAGGAGACCGACCGCTTGCCCAAGTTGGGCGAATTCGGGGTGAACCGGGGGCCGGGAACGCCCGATTGCGGCAGGATGCGGCCGTATGGATGCCGTACGGGTCGCATTGCTGCGCGAAGTGCTCGCCGGGACCGAGTGGTTGGGGGCGACGTGCCGGTTCGCGGCGGCGCTGCGGGGGTCCGTGGTGTCGCACGGTGGAGGGCTGCTGCTCGTGGGCACGCCGGAGTACGAGCCGTGGCATCTCGCGGCGCATCTGGTCGACGAGGCGGCCTGGTCGGGGACACCGGAGCTGGCCCCGACGCTCGTACGGCATGCCGCGCGCCCCTCGGATCCGCCCCATCTCGCGGTCGGACCGGGCAGGCTCGCCGCGGCCCGGCGGGGTGAGACGTTGCTCGTGGTGTCGCCGGCGGAACCGGACGCTCCGCTGCTGGAGGGGGTGCACGACGCCCGACGGGCCGGCGCCACGGTGCTGGCACTCGGCGGAGGCAGAGGCGGAGACGGAGACGGGAGCGGGAGTGGCCGCGGGAGCGGGAGCGAGCTGACGGCGCTGGCGCACGAGGCTCTGACCGTGCCGGACGGCTCGGAACTGGACCTGGACACCGTGCAGCACCTGGTGAGCGCGGCGGCCGGGGAGCACGCGGTGCCGACCCCCCGCGGGCAGCGGCGCCTGCGGGACCGGCTGTCCAGACTGACCGACGCGTTGACGGCACCACCCCCTCCCCGCTGGTGACTCCTCCGCCCACCCACCGGCCGCGCCCGGTCCCCACCCACCGGACCCACCCGGTAACCCGCACCGCGCCCGGCCGCCTTCCCCCCTGCCCCGTTCTCCCCTTCCACCCTTCCACCCTTCCACCCTTCCCCCCGCCCCGAGCCGGCTCCGGCCCCGGTCCCTGCGGACAAGCGGTTGCCCCCGATGAACCCTCGGCCGACCATGGCCCCTCGTGACCGACCACGCCACGGAGCCTTCCGCAGCGCCCTCCGAAGCCCCTCCCCCGGGCCCCTCGGGGCTCCGCGCCCTCCTCCCGGACCTGGCCCCCTGGCGGGCCTCCGTGGACTTCCGGAGGCTGTGGCTGTCGGGGCTGATCACGAACTTCGGAAGCTTTCTGACCTTCGTCGCGCTGCCGGTGCAGATCAAGGAGCTCACCGGGTCCGCGGCGGCGGTCGGGGCGATAGGGGATCGAGCTGCTGTCCTACTCGGTGGGCCCGCAGCTGGGCCAGGTGGGGGGGCGGCATGGCCACCTGGCGAGGTGTACGGACGTCGGTCTGGTCGGGCGGGCTGCTGTGCGTGGGCGCGGTCGGGCTGCTGGCCCTGTGCCTGCCGAAGCTGATGACGTACGACGTGCGGACCGACGAGCACGCGAGGCGGCTGCGCGAGCAGCGCGCGGGCGCGGGAGCGGCGGGGACCGACGCGCCCCCGGCGGGCGCCTGATCAGTCACCGGCCGGCCGTACGGCCGCACGCCCTGGTCGGGCGTCCTCCCGCCGGGATCAGCGGGACCGACGGGGATCAGCCCACCCGCGACAGCCGGACCGGCCGGATCAGCCGGACCGGCCGAGAAACCCGACCGGCCGGAGAAACCGGACCGGAAGGGAACAACCGGCAAACGGAAACAACCGACCCGGCCGGTCAGCGGGACCGGCGGATCAGGCGCACCGGCGAGTCGGGCCGTCCCCGTGCGTCGGGCCGCCCCCCGTCTGCCGCTCAGTCGTCGTCCCTGCCCGCCGCCGGTGCGTCGTGCCAGTTCGGGTCGTTCTCCCACTCGAGGTTGCGCTCGCGAGCCGTCGCCATCGCGTGTTCGGCCTCCTTGCGGGTGGCGTACGGGCCGAAGCGGTCCTTGGCCGGGCATTCCGGCCCCTCCTCGACCTTCCTGTGCTCCAGGCAGTAGTACCACTCGCCCGGCTTGCCGACCGTGCGCTTCTTGAACAGGGCCATGACCAGCTCCTCTCGCCACCGACATGTTCCCCCATGGCCGCTGGTTAGACTCGCGGGCATGTCTGGCCAGTCGCTGCTCGTACCAGGGGAGCTGTCCCCCACCCGTTCCGTACCCGGAAACATCCGCCGGCCCGAGTACGTCGGCAAGCCGGCGCCGACGCCGTACACCGGACCGGAGGTGCAGACGCCCGAGACCATCGAGGCGATGCGCGTCGCGGGCCGGATCGCGGCGCGCGCGATGGCGGAGGCCGCGAAGCTGATCGCGCCGGGCGTCACGACCGACGAACTCGACAAGGTGGCGCACGACTACATGTGCGACCACGGCGCCTACCCCTCCACCCTCGGCTACCGCGGTTTCCCGAAGTCCCTGTGCACGTCGGTCAACGAGGTGATCTGCCACGGGATCCCGGACTCGACGGTGCTGCGGGACGGCGACATCGTCAACCTCGACGTGACCGCGTACATCGGCGGGGTGCACGGTGACAACAACGCCACGTACCTCGTCGGCGACGTCGACGAGGAGAGCCGGCTGCTGGTGGAGCGCACCCGGGAGTCCCTCGAGCGCGCGATCAAGGCGGTCAGGCCGGGCCGTCAGATCAACATCATCGGCCGGGTCATCGAGTCGTACGCGAAGCGGTTCGGGTACGGCGTGGTCCGGGACTTCACCGGCCACGGGATCAACTCGTCCTTCCACTCCGGGCTGATCGTCCCGCACTACGACAGCCCGCACGCGACGACCGTCATCCAGCCCGGGATGACGTTCACGATCGAGCCGATGCTGACGCTCGGGACGCACGAGTACGACATGTGGGACGACGGGTGGACGGTCGTGACGAAGGACCGGAAGCGGACGGCCCAGTTCGAGCACACGCTGGTGGTGACGGAGTCGGGCGCGGAGATCCTCACGCTGCCGTAGTCCTCACCCTGCCGCAGTCCTCACCCTGCCGTTCGTCCTGACGCCGCCCTGGCCCATGAGCCCGCTCTCTTCGGAGGGCGGGCTCTTTCGTATGGGGGTTCGGCGGACTTTCCGGGTACGGTTACCGACAGAGAGTCGGCAAAGCATTGACTTAGGTAAGCCTAACCACAGAAAATCGGGCCATGGACTCCTTCTCGACAGTCATCCGCACCGCCTCCCACGAGCAGCACGTGGAGGCGGAGACCTCGACCTTCATGAGCGACCTGCTCGGCGGGCGGCTGGGCGTGGACGCGTACGCCCGCTACACGGAGCAGCTGTGGTTCGTGTACGAGGCACTGGAGGCCGGTGCGCAGCGGCTGGCGTCGGACCCGGTGGCCGGGCCCTTCATCCAGCCTGAGCTGTTCCGGCTGACCGCGCTGGAGCGGGATTTGGCACATCTGCGCGGTTCCCACTGGCGGTCGGAGCTGTCCGCGCTGCCCGCGACACGGGCGTACGCGGACCGGGTGCGGGAGTGTGCCGAGCAGTGGCCGGCGGGATACATCGCGCACCACTACACGCGCTACCTCGGCGACCTCTCGGGCGGCCAGATCATCCGCGACAAGGCGGAGAAGACCTGGGGCTTCACGAGGAAGGGCGACGGCGTCCGCTTCTACGTCTTCGAGGAGATCGGCAACCCGGCGGCGTTCAAGCGCGGTTACCGGGAACTGCTGGACGCGGTGCGGGCGGACGAACTGGAGAAACAGCGCATCGTGGCGGAGTGCAAGACGGCGTTCGCCCTGAACACGGGGGTCTTCCGGGCCCTGGGCGAGGAGTTCCGGCTGTCCGCGTGAGCGGGCCGGGGAACGAAGGGGCGCGGCCAGGGCGGACCGGATGCGCATGGGGCTCCTCGCGAAGCTGAGCGGTCAGGGCCAGAGGCCCCGTTCACGACCGCGCGCACACGCTGTTCCACCCGTACGGCGGCGCGACGGTCACCGCTCCAGAAGCACCCGGCCGCCGACCTCCACCCAGCCGCCGGGCTGCGGAGCGGTCAGGATCTGGGAGCCCGCGCCCTGGGTGATGTTCAGGGCGCGGCCCAGCCGGTCGGTCAGCAGCAGTGCCGCGGCGCCCGTCGCCTCGTCCTCCTCGATGCCGTCGTCGCGGCCGGGGAAGGCGCGGGCCCTGACCCGGCCGGCGGCCTCGTCCTCCCACGCCCAGGCGTAGATCCACTCCCCCGGCGGCGGCACGGACAGGTCGTCGACCTCCGCCGCGGTGCCGTACCGGCGCAGCGTGCGCGGCGGGACCCACTCCGCCCGCGCCTCGATCCAGCTGAACTCCCCGTCCAGCCGGGCGCCCACCACCCCGGCCGGCGTGACCAGCTCCGGCACGTCGAGCAGCCAGGCCGTCCCGACGCAGGGATGGCCCGCGAAGGGCAGACGCAGGGTCGGGGTGTAGATGTCGATGACACCGCGCTCCGGATCGTCGACGAACACGGTCTCGCTGAACCCGAGCTTCCCGGCGAACGCCTGTCGCTCCGCGGGATCCGCCAGCACGGAGCCCTCACGGACCACGCCCAGTTCATTGCCGTAGCCGCCGTTCGCCCCACAGAAGACACGCAGCACGTCGTAGTCAGTCACGCGGGCATTGAAGCATTCGGGGGACGGCGGGTTCGTCGTGGGCCTGACATGCGGGGACGGTCCGAGCCGGACATGTCGAGGAACGGCGAGGTAAGGCTAACCTAAGCTATGCCGCATGACCGTACTGGAGAAGGCCGCGCCGGACACCGCGGCCCAGTCCCGTCCCGCGGACGGCGTTCCGTGACCTGGCCGCTGACCGCCGGGCTGCTGGTCGTCCTGCTCGTCCTCGTGCCCGTCGCGGCCGGGATCGGGGCGTATCCGGTGCCGGTGGGGGACGTGCTGGGCTCCGTGCAGCACCGCGTCGGGGCGGGAGGTACGGAGTTGGACCGGGTCGCCGAGTCGGTGCTGTGGAACGTCCGTTTCCCGCGGATCGTGCTGGCGCTGCTCATCGGGGCCTCGCTGGGGTGCGCGGGCGCCCTGATGCAAGGGGTGTTCGGCAATCCGCTGGCCGAGCCGAGCACCATCGGGGTGTCCCTGGGCGCGGCGGTCGGCGCGGTCGCCGCCATCTCGCTGGGGCTGGACTTCCTCGGCACCTGGACCCTGCCCACGATGGCGTTCGTCGCCGGCCTGGGCACCGTGCTGATGGTGTACGCGATGCCCCGCTCGGGCGGCCGTACGGAGGTGGTGACGCTGATCCTCATGGGCATCGCGGTGAACGCGTTCGCCGGGTCGCTCATCGGGCTGTTCATCTTCCTGGCGGACACGGCCGCGGTGAACCAGATCACCTTCTGGCAGCTCGGCTCCCTCGCCCAGTCCACCTGACCCAAGGTGCTGGCGGTGCTGCCGTGCGCGGCGCTCGGGCTGGTCGTGGCGCCGCTGTACGCGCGGCGTCTGGACCTGCTCTCGCTCGGTGACCGGCCGGCCCGGCATCTGGGGGTGGACGTGGAGCGGCTACGGATCCTGCTGATGTTCGTCGTCGCGCTGCTGACGGCCGCCGCGGTGAGCGTCTCCGGGGTCATCGGCTTCGTCGGTCTCGTCGTCCCGCACCTGCTGCGCATGGTCGCGGGGCCGGGACACCGCTTCCTGATCCCGGGCAGCGCGCTCGGCGGTGCGGTGGTGCTGCCGGCCGCCGACCTCGCGGCCCGCACGATCGCCGCCCCCGCCGAGCTGCCGCTCGGGGTGCTGACCGCCCTGCTGGGCAGCCCGTTCTTCTTCCGGCTGCTGCGCAGGACCCGGCGCCGGCAAGCCGCCGCCCCGCCCGCATCCGCCCGTCGGCCGGATCGCCGCCGAGGGCCCGCCCGCCGAGGTGTTCTCCGACCGACTGCTCAGCGAGGTGTACGACCAGCCCGTCGAGGTGCTGCCGCATCCACGCACGGGCGAGGTCCTGGTGACGCCCCGTCGGGACGCTTGACCGCTGCTTGACCGCCGCATGAGCTCCCTTTTTGGCCACTGTGACCAGGGCGTGCTCATACAGCGTCCATGAGAGCTGAATCACCATCTGGGCCGGTATCGCAGAGGAAAACCTCGGATACGTTAGGCGAGCCTCACCTTATGTGAGGCGCGTCACGCGTTCCTTTCGGCCATTCCCTGGAGCCCGCATGCGAGCCGTCAGATTCTCCGCTCTCACCGCCGTCGCGACCGCGGCGGCGCTGGCCGCCGTCACCGGCTGCACCGAGAAGGGCGGTTCGGCGGAGGGCGACCGGGTCGTCAAGGTGACGGCGACGGACGAGACGTGCGAGGTCTCGACGAAGGAGTTCCCGGCCGGGCACGTCGAGCTGGCCATCGAGAACAAGGGCTCCAAGGTCACCGAGGTCTACCTGCTCTTCCCGGACGACCGGATCGTCACCGAGCGGGAGAACATCGGCCCCGGCACCCAGCAGAAGGTCACCGCCGAGGTGAAGGCGGGCGACTACCGGATCGCCTGCAAGCCCGGCATGAAGGGCGACGGCATCCGCCAGGACGTCAAGGCCACCGGCGGCACCGTCGCCCAGCGCGACCCGCGCCTCGACAAGGCCGTCGCCGCCTACCGCGCGTACACGCAGCAGCAGGCCGACGAGACGCTGCCGCTCGCCCGGACCTTCGCCAAGGCGGTCCAGGACGGCGACCTGGAGGCCGCGAAGAAGGCCTACGCGCCCTCCCGCATCGGCTGGGAGCGCACCGAGCCGGTCGCGGAGTCCTTCGGTGACATCGACCCGAAGGTCGACGTCCGCGCGGACGGGCTGGAGGAAGGCCAGGAGTTCACCGGCTGGCACCGCCTGGAGAAGGCCCTGTGGCAGGACAAGAAGATCGGTGCCGAGGAGAAGACCCTCGCCGGCCGGCTGATCACCGACCTCGAGGACTGGCAGAACCGGGTCGGCAAGGCCGAGATCACCCCGACCTCCATGGCCAACGGCGCCAAGGAGCTCCTCGACGAGGTCGCCACCGGCAAGGTCACCGGCGAGGAGGAGCGCTACTCGCACACCGACCTGGTCGACTTCAAGGCCAACGTCGAGGGCGCGGAGAAGGCGTACGCGCTGCTCAAGCCGGTCGCCAAGGAGAACGACGCGGCCCTGGTCACCGAACTCGACCAGCAGTTCGCCGCGTTGAACGCACTGCTGGACAAGTACCGCGCCACCACGTCCTCGTACGACTTCACCTCGTACGACAAGGTCGGCGACGCCGACCGCAAGGAGCTGTCGGACGGGGTCAACGCCCTGGCGGAACCGCTGTCCAAGCTCGCCGCCGCCGTCGTCGTCAAGTAGGGACGCCCATCATGACGGACCCGGACAGCACCTCGAACACGCCCTCCAGGCGCGCGCTCATCGGCTGGGGCGGTGCCGGGCTCACCCTCGGTGCCGTCGCGGCCGGCGGCGCGGTGGCGATGGCCCGCACCGGCGAGTCCGCCGACGCCGCCCCGGCCGGTGCCGCAGCGGGCGCCGCGGTCGCCTTCCACGGCGCCCACCAGGCCGGCATCGCCACGCCGGTGCAGGACCGGCTGCACTTCGCCGCGTTCGACGTGACGACCGACGACCGGGCCGCTTTCGTGCGGATGCTGAAGGACTGGACCGAGGCGGCACGGAAGCTGACCGCCGGACAGGCGGTCGGCGAGGGCGCGTTCGGCGGGCTCGCCCAGGCGCCGCCGGACGACACCGGCGAGGCGCTGGGGCTGAAGCCGTCCCGGCTGACCCTGACGATCGGCTTCGGACCGTCGCTGTTCGAGAAGTTCGGGCTGACCGGCCGGCGGCCGGCGGCCCTGGTCGACCTGCCGCGGTTCGCCGGTGACAACCTGGACCGCGACCGCAGCGGCGGCGACCTGTGCGTCCAGGCGTGCGCGGACGACCCGCAGGTCGCGGTGCACGCGATCCGCAACCTGGCCCGGATCGGCTTCGGCAAGGTCGTCATCCGCTGGTCGCAGCTCGGCTTCGGCAAGACCTCCTCGACCACCCCGGACGCGCAGACCCCGCGCAACCTGATGGGCTTCAAGGACGGCACCCGCAACATCGCGGGGACGGAGACCGGGCGGCTCGAGAAGTTCGTGTGGGTGGACCCCGCCGACGGTCCCGCGTGGATGAGCGGCGGCTCGTACCTCGTCGCCCGCCGTATCCGCATGCACATCGAGACCTGGGACCGCACCTCGCTCCAGGAGCAGGAGGACATCTTCGGCCGCGACAAGGGCGAGGGGGCCCCGATCGGCAGGGCGAAGGAGCGCGACGAACCGTTCCTGAAGGCCATGCTGCCCGACGCGCACGTACGCCTCGCGCACCCCGACACCAACCACGGGGCGACGATCCTGCGCCGCGGCTACTCCTTCACCGACGGCACGGACGGCCTGGGCCGGCTGGACGCGGGGCTGTTCTTCCTCGCCTACCAGCGCGACGTCCGCACGGGCTTTGTCCGGATCCAGCGCAACCTGGCCACGGACGCGCTCAACGAGTACATCCAGCACGTGGGTTCGGCCGTGTTCGCGATCCCGCCCGGCGTCCGCGGCGCGGACGACTGGTGGGGCAGCACGCTGTTCTCCGAGGAGGCCTGACCCGTGTTCTCCAACTACCTGATCGGTCTGCGCGAGGGCCTCGAAGCCAGTCTCGTCGTCTGCATCCTGATCGCCTACCTGGTCAAGACCGACCGCAGAGACGCCCTGAAGCCGGTGTGGGCGGGCATCGCCGTCGCGGTGCTGCTCGCGCTGGGCTTCGGCTCCGCCCTCGAATTCGGCTCCCAGGAGCTGACGTTCGAGGCACAGGAGGCGCTCGGCGGCTCCCTGTCGATCCTGGCCGTCGTCCTGGTGACATGGATGGTGTTCTGGATGCGGCGCACCGCCCGGCACCTGCGGACCGAACTGCACGGCAAGCTGGACGCCGCCCTCGCCATGGGTACCGGGGCGCTGGTCGCCACCGCGTTCCTCGCGGTCGGCCGCGAGGGCCTGGAGACGGCCCTGTTCGTGTGGGCGTCGGTGCACGCGGCCGGCGACGGCACCCCGCGCCCGCTGATCGGCGTGGCCCTCGGCCTGGCCACGGCGGTCCTGCTGGGCTGGCTGTTCTACCGCGGCGCCCTGCGCATCGACTTGGCGAGGTTCTTCACCTGGACGGGCGGCATGCTGGTCGTCGTCGCGGCGGGCGTACTGGCGTACGGCGTCCACGACCTCCAGGAGGCCGACTGGGTCCCGGGTCTGACGGACAAGGCCTTCGACATCAGCGGCACGATCCCGCCCGACAGCTGGTACGGCACCCTGCTCAAGGGCGTCTTCAACTTCCAGCCCGACCCGACCGTCCTCCAGGTCACGGTGTGGCTGCTGTACCTGGTCCCGACACTCGCGCTCTTCCTCGCCCCGGTAGGGTTCGCCTCCGGGAAGGGGAAGGTGACAGAACCTGATGAGCAGGGATCACGGCCCTCTGAGGCTCCGCAGGCTTGACCGGACCGCGCTGATAACGGCCTCGCTGACCGCTTTGTCGCTGACGGCGAGCGGCTGTGTGGTGGTGCACGGCGAGCGCGAGGTGCTGCCCGCGGCCACCGAGGCGGAGGCCGCCGAGGCGCTCCGGCAGTTCACCTCCGCGTACAACGCGGCCGACAAGGCGTACGACAGTTCGCTGGACGCCGGCCATGTCACCGGTGCCCTCGCCGACATCGACGAGGCCCGGCTGAAGGCCGGCGCCGCGGACAACCCGGACGGCAACCCGGCCCACACCCCGCTGAAGCTGTCGGACGCGACCTACACGATCCCCAAGAAGGCGGGCTGGCCACGCTGGTTCGTCGCCGACGCGGCCGGCAACAAGGGCGGTTCCTCGCGCTGGCTGTTCGTGTTCACCCGCGGCGGCCTGGACGAGACCTGGCAGGCGGCCTACCTGACGCTGGTGGCGCCCGGCAAGGTGCCCGCGTTCAAGAAGGACGCGGACGGCTGGGCCGAACCGGTGCCGGCGGACTCCGCCGCACTGGCCGTCGCGCCCAAGGACCTGGGCCGGGACTACACGACGTACCTCAAGAACGGCGGGGACGGTTTCGCGACCGGTACGCACACCAGCGTGTGGCGTGCGCTGCGCGAGAAGAACGAGAGCCGGCCGGGCCTGGCCACGCAGTACATCGACGAGCCGCTCACCACCGGTGACTACGCGCCGCTCGCGCTGCGTACGGCCGACGGCGGGGCGCTGGTCTTCTTCACCACGCACCATTACGAGAAGCAGACGGCCGCGCCGGGCACCTCGGTGCCGGACCCGGGCGAGGACGTACTGGCCCTGACGACCGGTGAGATCAAGCAGTCGCTCACCATGGAGTTCGTCTCCAACGAGGTGGCCCTGACTCCGGCGAAGGGCGCGGGCGACCAGCGGGTGACGGTGCTGGGGCGGATCCAGGGGCTGACGTCGGCGCAGGGGTCGTAGCACGGGCTCCGGCGGCCGCGGCACCGGGTTCGTCCGCCGGGCTCAGTGACGCGGGGGCCAGCCGGCGGCGCTCGCGTGGTCCGGCTGATCTCCGAGGTGGCGGGCGCAGGCGTCGGTGAGGGGTTCCAGGAGGGTCAGCGGGTCCGGCAGCGGGTGTTCGGGGCCGCGGACCCAGTGCACGGTCTGGTCGCCGGGGAGCCGGGCGGGCGGGACGAGGACGTAGGAGCCGCGGCAGTGCCAGCGCAGGCCCGGGTGCTCGTCCATCGTCTCGGGGTGGCAGTCCAGTTCGCAGGGCCACCACTCGTCCTCCTCCTCGGGGGTGCCCCGGGTGAGGGTGAAGAAGAGCAGCCGGCCGTCGTCGCTCTCGGCGACCGGTCCGACCTCGACGCCGGAGCCGAGCAGTTCCTCCAGCGCCTCCCGGCCCGCCTCCAGCGGCACGTCGAGGACGTCGTGCACCATGCCGGTCGCGGTGATGAAGTTGGCCTGCGGCTGGTGGCGGGCCCAGCGCTCGATCTGCGCGCGGTCGGTGGTGGACTGTGTCTGCCAGGCGAACGACACCGGGTGCCGGGCGGGGGTGGGACAGCCCACGCGGTCGCAGGAACAGCGGTAGTCGGGGGCGGGATACGCGGCGGGGGCGAGCGGCAGCCCCGCGTCGGCGGCGGCGAGCAGCAGGACCTCACGGCCGTCGTGGTCGGCGGCGGCCTCCCTGGGGCGGCGTCCGCGCAGCCACTGGGAGAGCTTGCCCTGCCGACCGGAACGGCCGCCGAACTCTGCGCTCATCTATCCCCTCGCCTCGCCGTCGTGCGGAACAGCATGCCCTATGGTCCCACCATCCGGCGCTCCGGGGGGACCGGAGCCGACAACAGGGGCAGGTCGGACGAGGCGGTCCCGTCACCGGGATCGAGTGTCATTACGCCCTTTGTCGCGATGTACCGGCCTACCGTCGTCCGTATGGTCACATGGATCGCGTCGACGGGCCTGACCTCCGCGGCCTCCGTGGTCTCGCTGGCCCTCGCGGGGCCGACGGCCCCGTTGGAGTGGGGCGCGGGGCCGTTGACGGTGGACGCGCTGCCCCGCGTCACCTATGTCGCGCACCGCGGCGGCGCCCGCGAGGTGCCCGAGAACAGCATGGCGGGGCTGATGGCGGCCCACGCGCGCGGTACGGCGCAGGTGCTGGACTTCGACACGCGCCTGCTGCGCGACGGCACGCCGGTGGTGATGCACGACGCCACGCTGAACCGGACGACCTTCGCGGGCGGCGAGGTGCGGGGGCTGGACCTGCGGGAGTGGCGGGGCATGCGGCTGCGCCCCCGGGACTCGCTGCCCGGGAGCTGGCGTTCGGAACGGCCGCCGACGGTCGCCGAGGTGCTGGATCGCTTCGGCGGGCGGATCGTGCTGATACTGGAGGCGAAGGACCCGCGGAGCCTGGACCGGCTGGCCGGGCTGATCCGCGCCCGGGGCCTGTCCCGCTCGGTCTTCGTCAACTCCAACGATCCCGAAGTGGCCCGGCGCGCCCACCGTCTGGGCCTGCTCGCCCAGCTGTGGCGCTCGGCCCGGCAGCTGCGCACGGACCGGCCCGAACACTGGCGGTCCTTCGTGGACCTCCTGGACGTGGACCACCGGGCCCGCGACACGGACCTGGCCCGGGCCGTGCGCTCGGGCGTCCCCCGGGTGTGGGCGCACACCGTGCTGACGCCCCGGCAGCGGGACCGGGTCCTGGCGCTGGGCTGCGACGGGGTCATCACGGACGCGCCGGGACGGCTGGCCGGACGGTCCCGCACGGGAGGCTGAGCGGGGGCCGGCCCGGCGGGCGGGCCGGGCGGGCCGGGGGGGGCCGGGGGCCCGGTGGGGCAGTCCGCTCGGTGGCCGGCACGCGTGCCGGCCGGCACGCTGCTCAGCGGGTGGCGATCCCGTGCAGCGCGTAGTCGACGAGGGTGTCGGTGTACTCGTGGGAGATCGGGCCCGTGTACTGGAGCCAGCGCTGGGCGAGGGGGGAGACCCAGAGTTCGAGGGCGATGCGCGGGTCGACGTCCCGGCGGACCTGGCCGGCCTCCTGCGCCAGGCGCACCCGGTCGGCGTACAGCTGGAGGGACGGTTCGAGGAGCCTGGCCACGAAGACCCGGCCGAGCCGCTCGTCGACCACGCCTTCGGCGGCCAGGGCGCGGGTGGGCGCCTCGAACCGGGGGTCCTTGAGCTCGTCGACGGTGGCCCGCAGCACGGTCTTGAGGTCGGCGGCGAGGTCGCCGGTGTCCGGGAAGGCGAACGGCTCCTGGGTGTCCGGGTCCCGGCCCGCCTGTTCGCTCAGGTCGAGGAAGGCCTCCAGCAGGACCTCCGCCTTCGACGACCACCAGCGGTAGATCGTCTGCTTGCCGACGCCGGCGCGGGCGGCGATGCCCTCGATGGTGGTCCTGGGGTAGCCGATCTCGGCGACCAGCGCGAGGGCGGCGTCGTAGATCGCGCGGCGGGACCTCTCGCTGCGGCGGGTGGTGTCAGGGACGGGCTTCCGGTCGGTCATGGGTCGAAGTTACCACTTGACAAGACGGAGCGTCTCGCCGGACAGTTGAGACGTCAAAGCGAGACGATACGTCTCGTCACTGCGTCGAGAGCGGGAGGACACCTCATGACCCGAGGTGGAGCAGGAAACATGCTGGGCGTCGGCGGCACCCGGAAGAAGCTCGGCCGCGACGCCCTGCGCGGGGGCGAGCGCGGCGGCCGGATCGGCGGCGGACTGGATGCCCGGGCTCAGAAGCGGGAGCTGCTGCGCAGGCTCCAGGAGAAGCGGCAGGAGGTGGTCAGCGGCGACGGATCGTCGTGATCAGGGCCGGTCCCGGCGGTCCGCCGGGGGCCAGGCGTCGCCCCAGTCCGCGTCGCGGGCCGCCTTGTAGAGGTCGCCGTGGCGTTTGGTGACCGTGCGGCGGCCGAGCTTCTCGTCGGGCTCGCACAGGTCGAGCAGGACCTGCCCCTTGCGGATCTGCGGGCGCCGGATCACCCGGGAGGGGGCCGGCGCCACCGGGAGGCGGGCGGCGGCGACGTAGGCGAACTTCTCGTCCTCGTAGGCGAGGGAGCCGCCCTTGACCTGGCGGTGCAGGGAGGAGCGGCTGACCCGGGCCGAGAAGTGGCACCAGTCCTCGCCGGGGACGATGGGGCAGGCGGCGCTGTGCGGGCAGGGCGCCGCGACCTGGAGGCCGGCGGCGATCAGCCGGTCGCGGGCCTCGATCACCCGGGCGTAGCCGTCGGGGGTGCCGGGTTCGACGATCACCACGGCCTGGGCGGCGGCCGCGGCGGCGTCGACGAGGGCGGCGCGGTCGGGGGCGGTGAGTTCGTTGAGGACGTACGACACGGTGACGAGATCGGTGCTCTCGATGGTGAGCGCCGCTCCGATCCGAGAGCGCTGCCAACGGACGTCGCGCAGGGCCGGGTGGGCGGCGGCGATCTCCCGGCCGAGGGCCAGGGCGGGTTCGGCCCAGTCGAGCACGGTGACCGGGCGTGCGCCGTCCCAGGTGGCGCTGACGGCCCAGGTGGCGGCGCCGGTACCGCCGCCGACGTCGACGTGGCTGCCGGGGGCCCACCCCGGTACGGCGTCCGCGAACGCCTCAAGCGCCGAGCGCACCGCCTCGAAGGTCGCGGGCATGCGGTAGGCGGCGTACGCGGCGACGTCGGCGCGGTCGCGGAGGATGGGGCTGTCGGTCGGGGTGGCGCCCCGGTAGCTGGCGATGAGCCGCTCCACGGCTTGCGCGGCCTGCCTGGGCGGAAGCCCGTCGAGCAGGGTGGCGAGAGCGGTGCGCAGGGTCTCGGCCGGGGATACGGGGGCGTTCACCCGCTGATTCTACGGGCGCCGCGCACGGGTGGGGTCTCGCCGGGCTCCGCCACCTCGCCGGCGGCACCGTTCACCGGACCGGTGCCGCGGGGCCGGGACGTCCCCCGGCTTCCGCTCACGCAGACCGGCCGGCTGTCCGGAGCCGGCGGTCCCCGGAGGTCAGGACGCCGGTGTCGGTGAGGGGGACGCGTCGGTGAGGTCCGCCCCGGTGTCGGCATGCCGCCGGGAGTGCCCGACGCCGTGCCAGTCCAGGCACATGATGGTGGCGTCGTCCTGGAGGTGACCCTCGTGCGCGGCGACGACCTTCGCGATCACCGTGCGGGCGGCCTCCCGCGGATGCAGGCCGCCGGTGCGCACGATGAGGCCCTCCAGGTCCACGTCGCTGGCGCTGTGCTCCAGCATCCCGTCGGTGAACATGAACAGCCGGTCGCCGGCCCGCAGATCCAGCCGCTGGACCCGGTAGGTGTGCGGGAAGCGGAAGCCGAACGGCATGTCGACCTCGACCCTGAGCTGTTCCACCTTCCCCTCGCGCAGCCGCAGCGGCCACGGGTGGCCCGCGTTGATGAACTCGACACCGCCGTCGAGCAGGCTGATGCGCAGGAGCTGGCCGGTGACGTACCCCTGCCTTCCGTGCTCGAGCATCGTCTGGTGCGCCTGCCGGGCCTGTTCGGCCAGATCGGCGCCCGCCCGCCTGGCCCCGCGCAGCGCGCCCACGGCGAGGGTGGCGAGCAGCGCGGCGTCGACGTCGTGGCCCATCGCGTCGGTGACGGACAGCTGGACGGTGTCGCGGTCGATCACGTAGTCGAAGGTGTCGCCTCCGACATGGTCGGCGGGTTCCAGTGCTCCGGCGACCGTGAACTGCGCGGCCTCACAGGCGAGGGACGAGGGGAGCAGCCGGTGCTGGATCTCCGCGGCCAGACTCAGCGGCCGGGTGCGGCGGCCCCACTGGTAGACGTCGGTGTACGACCGGTTCGCGATGACGATGTAGGCCAGTGCGTGCGCGGTCTCGCCGATCTCCCGCATCGCGGCCTCGTCGGGCGCCGAGGAGAGGAAGAGCTCCAGCAGACCGATGGCGTCTCCCCGGTTGGTGACCGGGGCCACGACCCGCACCGTCCGCGCGCCGTCCCCGGCCTCCACGGCCGGCTGCTGGGTCCGGATCACCTCGTCGTACAGGGTGCCGGGCAGGTTGATGCGCCGGGCCGGTTCGTCGGTCTCCACGTCCCCGGCGGCGCCGAGACGCACGACTGACGTACCGGTGAAGTCCATGATGAGGAAGGAGACCCTGGTCGCGTCGAGGCGCTGTCTGAGCATGTGGGCGACGACGTCGAGCGATTCCACCGGTGGCGCGGCCTCCGCCGCGGCCAGCGCCCCGGCGAGCCCGACCGGCCGGGGGCGGTCGTCGTCCGGGGGAAGCCAGGAGTCGGTCCCCCGGTCAGTGTCCGGCCGATGCGCGCTCACCTGATGCGTCTCCCGTTGTCTGATCGCCCGCACTCATCCCGCCGGAGAAGACCGGAAGCCGACGGGCCGACGGGCCGACGGTGACCACGTGCCCGGGCACGCGTCGTTCCGCACCGCCGAGTCCGCGCCCTCTTCGGCCCGCACAGACCGTACCCCCTGCCCGGCTCCCGCGGGCCGGAGAGGTGAGTGCTCGTCCGGCCGCTTCGCCACCCTGGCATCCCCCGCCCCTACATGCATCCCCCGCCCCTACATCCCCCGCACCGCCCGCGCCAGCCGCGTCGCCGCCGCCGCTCTGGGTCTGCTGTCCGGGGCCCGCCTTCGGGGGTGCACCGTGTTCGCCAGGAGGACCAGGAAGGTGTCCGTGGCGCGGTCCAGGACCAGCGAGGTGCCCGTGAACCCCGTGTGGCCCGCGGCTCCCCGGCCGGCCAGTTCGCCCATGAACCAGGGCTGGTCCAGGGCGAAGCCCAGTCCCGGCGGGGTCAGCAGCAGTTCGACGAAGTCCGGGCCGAGGATGCGGGCGGGACCGTACGCGCCGCCCGCGAGCAGGGCGCGGCAGAGGACCGCGAGGTCCCGGCCGGTCGAGAAGAGGCCCGCGTGACCGGCCACGCCGCCCAGCGCCCAGGCGTTCTCGTCGTGGACCTCGCCCCGCAGCATGCCCCGGTCGGCCTTGGCCCACGGCCGCCGCTGGTCCTCCGTGGCCGCCGCGCCGGGGCACGGGCCGAAGCGGGTCGCCGTCATGCCCAGCGGGCGGGTGATGCCGTCGTGGACGAGGACGTCCAGGGTGCGGCCGGTGACGCGTTCCAGGACGTACTGGAGCAGGAGCGGGTTGAGGTCGGAGTAGGTGTAGGTGCCGGGTACGCCGATCGGGCGCTCCGCGCGCAGTAACCGCAGGCGTTCCTCGGCGTCGGCGCAGTCGTACAGCGGGAGTTCGGGCCGCAGCCCGGAGGTGTGCGTGAGCAGCTCCCTCACGGTGATGCCGTGCTCGGCGGCGGCCCGGAAGTCCGGCAGGTACGCGCCGACCCGCGCGTCGATGCCCAGCGTGCCCCGCTCGATCTGCTGCACGGCGGCGACCGCGGTGCACAGCTTGGTGAGGGAGGCCAGGTCGAAGGGGGTGCCGACGGTCATGGGAACGCGCGCGTCGGGCGGCAGTTCCACGCCCGTGTCCGTCGCGGGGTCGTAGGAGGCATGGCGGACGGCCCAGCCCGCCGCCTCCTCGACGGCGATCACCGGGCCGCGCCCGGCCACCACCACGGCGCCCGCCGCCCAGGGGCGCTCGCCGGCGGTGAGGCCGTGGATCTCCCGGACCAGGTGACGCAGCTCCTCGGGGTCGAGTCCGGCTCGTTCCGGTGTGTCGTGGCGCAGTCTCGGTGCGCTCAGTTCTCCTCCCCCGGGCTCCCGGCGTCACGCGGACGGGCGGGACCCCCGCCCTCCACGGTCGCACGCGCGTTCCAGGGACGGCACAGTCCCACGAAGCAGGCGGCCGCCACCAGTACGGCGCCCAGTTGGACGAGCGCCATCGGTACGGCGGTGTCCTCGCCGGCGATCCCGACCAGCGGCGCGGCGACGGCGCCGACGAGGAAGGACGAGGTGCCCAGCAGCGCGGAGGCGGCGCCCGCGGAGTGGTCGACGCGCATCAGGGCGAGCGCCTGGGCGTTGGGCATCGTCACGGCGATCGCGGACATCACCACGAACAGCGCGGCCGAGACCGGCACCAGCCCCACCTCGCCGAAGACGCCCGTCGACATCAGCAGCAGCGCGGTCGCGGCGAGCCCGAGGGCGACGAGGCCGGCGGCGAGCACCTTGTCCAGGCTGACCCGGCCGACCAGCAGCTTGCCGTTGATCTGGCCCATGATCACCAGCCCGACCGAGTTGGCGCCGAACAGGAGGCTGAACGTCTGCGGGGAGGCGCCGTAGATCTCCTGGATGACGAACGGGGACGCCGAGATGTAGGCGAAGACCACGACGAAGGCGAAGCTTCCGGTGAGGACGTATCCGGTGAAGACGCGGTCGGCGAGCAGGCTCCGCATGGCGCGCAGGGCCTCGCCGACGCCGCCGCCGTGCCGGTCGGCCGGTGCCAGGGTCTCTGGCAGCCGGGTCCACACCAGGACGGTGAGCGCGATCCCGATCCCCGTCAGGACGACGAACACGCCCCGCCAGTCCGTCACCCGCAGGACCTGCCCGCCGATGAGCGGCGCGACGATCGGGGCGACCCCGGAGACCAGCATGAGCTGGGAGAAGAACCGGGCCATGGCCACGCCCTCGTACAGGTCGCGTACGACGGCCCGCGCGATGACTATCCCCGCCGCGCCCGCGAGGCCCTGCACCAGCCGGAACGCGACGAGGAGTTCGACGCTGGGCGCGAGGGCGCACACGGCGGTGGCGGCGACGTAGATCATGAGGCCGATGAGCAGGGGGCGCCGGCGGCCCCACCGGTCGCTCATCGGGCCGACCACGATCTGGCCGAGCGCCATGCCGACCAGGCAGGCGGTGAGGGTGAGCTGGACGGTCGCGGCGGGCGCGGAGAGGGACCTGGTGACCGCCGGGAGGGCGGGCAGGTACATGTCCATCGCCAGCGGGGGCGTCGCGGTGAGGCCGCCGAGGACGAGGGTGACCAGGAAACCCGTGCGGCGCGGGCCGGCGAGCGGATCGGCGGGGGCTTCCCCGTTCGGCCCGGTCGGCGGTTCGGCGGCCTGGTGCGATGCGGCCTGTGGCGACTCCTGCGGTGTCGGTGCCCCGCGCTCGGGCATGTGCCCCTCCCTCTTCGAGTGATCCGCCGCCTATGCTCTCAGCTCGTACGCAGTGCCGAGGGTCAGGTGAGCGAGGGTGGGGCCGGGATGACGGAGAAGAGCGTGCGCTGGGGGATCCTGGCGACGGGTGGGATCGCCGCGGCGTTCACCGCGGACCTGGTGGACCTGCCGGACGCCGAGGTGGTCGCGGTGGCCTCGCGGACCGAGGAGTCGGCCAAGGCGTTCGCGGACCGGTTCGGGATACCGCGGGCGTACGGCGACTGGGAGTCGCTCGCGCACGACGAGGACGTCGACGTCGTGTACGTGGCCACCCCGCACGCGGCGCACCGCGCGGCGGCCGGCCTGTGTCTGACGGCCGGGCGGAACGTGCTGTGCGAGAAGGCGTTCACGCTGAACGCGCGGGAGGCCGAGGAACTGGTCGCGCTGGCCAGGGAGCGCGGGAGCTTCCTGATGGAGGCCATGTGGATGTACTGCAACCCGCTGATCCTGCGGCTGGCCGGCCTGGTGCGGGACGGCGCGATCGGCGAGGTGCGCACGGTGCACGCCGACTTCGGGCTGGCGGGGCCGTTCCCGCCCTCGCACCGGCTGCGTGACCCGGCTCAGGGCGGGGGCGCGCTGCTGGATCTGGGCGTGTACCCGGTGTCGTTCGCGCAGCTGCTGCTCGGGGAGCCGTCGGACATCGCGGCGCGAGCGGTGCTCTCCGAGGAGGGCGTCGACCTACAGACCGGAGCACTGCTCTCCTGGGAGAGCGGCGCTCTGGCTTCGGTGCACTGCTCCATCACCGGCGGCACCGCCACCACCGCCTCCGTCACCGGCTCCCAGGGCCGCATCGACATCCCGTACGGCTTCTTCCACACCGACCGCTTCGTGCTGCACCGCGACGGCCGCGACCCGGAGGAGTTCACGGCCGGACCGGAGGACGGCACCCGGGCCGGCCTCAAGCACGAGGCCCGCGAGGTGATGCGGGCCCTGCGGGCCGGCGAGACCGAGTCCCCGCTCGTCCCGCTCGACGGCACCCTCGCCGTGATGCGGACGCTCGACGCGATCCGGGACCGCGTCGGCGTCCGCTACCCGGGAGAGGCCCCGGACCAGGACCCCTCGGCCACGCTCACGCCGGCGTGAGCCCCGGCCGCCCCACCTGGGTCACGAAGGACGCGGCCGTCGTGACGGGCGCCCCGGGCGTCGTCACGTACGGCACGGTCCGGAAGTCGGCCCGTGCCTGTTCCCGGCCCAGCGTGACCGTCACATAGCCGCGCCGGCCGTTGTAGAACCTCAGGTGCGGGTTGGCGGACATGTAGGTGTTCCAGTTCGCGGGCCGGTCGGCGCCGTCCCGGCCGCTGGAGATCGAGGTCGTCACGATCTCCGTGCCCAGCGTCCGCGAGTCCGGGTCGTCGACGTCGTCCTTGATGTCGAAGGCGTACGCGGAGTGCACGTCCCCGCTGAGCACCATCAGGTTCTCGACACCGGCCGCCTTCGCTCCGGCCAGGACCCGGTCGCGGGAGGCCCGGTAGCCGTCCCAGGCGTCCATCGACACCCGGGACGGCGTGGTCAGGTCCATGTTCCGCCGGGCGAACAGGACCTGCTGCGGCACGACGTTCCACAGCGCCCGCGAGGAACGCCACCCGTCCAAAAGCCAGCGCTCCTGCGTCGCGCCGGTCATCGTGCGCGCCGGATCGTCGGACTCGGGGCCGGGCACGTGCGCGGCGTCGCCGTACGCCTGGTCCGAGCGGTACTGGCGGGTGTCCAGGACGTCGAACTGGGCGCCGGCCCCAGTGCAGACGGCGGTACAGCCGCATGTCGGGGCCCTCGGGCCGCTGGGGGCGGCGCAGCGGCTGGTTCTCCCAGTAGGCGCGGTAGGCGGCGGCGCGGCGCAGCAGGAACTCCTCCGGCGGGACGCTGTTCTCGGGGATGCCGTCGGCGTAGTTGTTCTCGGTCTCGTGGTCGTCCCAGGTGACGACGAAGGGGTGCGCGGCGTGGGCGGCGCGCAGGTCGGGGTCGGACTTGAACAGGGCGTAGCGCAGGCGGTAGTCCTCCAGCGTGACCGTCTCCCGGTCGAAGACGGCCGGGAGCGTGCGGTCGGTGTAGTTCCGTTGGCCGCCGGCCGCGTTGACCGCGTACTCGTACAGGTAGTCGCCGAGATGGAAGACGAGGTCGACGTCGTCCTGGGCGAGATGCGCGTACGGGGTGTAGTAGCCGTCGTGGTACGCCTGGCAGGAGACGGCGGCCAGGGTGAGGGCCGGGGTGCGGCTGCCGGCGGCCGGAGCGGTGCGGGTGCGGCCGGTCTCGCTGATCCAGCCGCCCACGCGGAAGCGGTAGTGGAGGACCCGGCCGGGGTCGAGGTGGTTCACCTCGACGTGGACCGTGTGGTGGAACTCGGGGTGCGCGACGGCCGTCCCGCGTCGGGCGATCCGGCGGAATCCCTCGTCGTGCGCCAGCTCCCAGTGCACCCGCACCCGTTGGGCCGGCAGGCCGCCGTCGGGCTGGTACGGGGCCGGGGCCAGCCGGGTCCACAGGAGCACGGAGCCGGGCTGCGGGTCGCCGGAGGCCACCCCGAGGGTGAAGGGGTTCTCGGTGATCCGCGCGGCGTCCAGCTCGGCGGCGCTCGCCGTGCCGGCGGCCGGCAGGTTCACCGAGAACGCGAGCGCGGCGGCGGCGGCGGCGGCGCCGGTCAGGAAGCGGCGGCGGTTCAGGTGCCGGGCGGCGGCGCGGAGTTCGGGGTCGTGCCCCCACGGGGCACGCTGTGACGGGCGGGTGTCGAGTGTCATCCGGTCCTCCCCTGACTGGTGGATGCAGGAGGCAATTGGAGTGGCCCGGGACGACTCCTGATGGGCGTGTACACAACAGCCGGATGGCGGACGGATGAGTTCCGTGCGGCGGACCCCGCCCGGTCCCTCCCGTACGCTGCGGGCCCATGAATGCCATGGAAACTGCGGAGAATTCGAGGATCGCGGTGGTGACCGGCGCCGGTTCCGGCATCGGCCGCGCGGTCGCCCTGGAACTCATGCGCGCGGGCTGGTCGGTGGCGTTGGCGGGCCGCCGGACCGGGACACTGGAGGAGACGGCGGGGCTGGCGCCCGAAGGCGCCTCGGCATCGGTCGCCGTACGCACGGACGTGTCACGGCCCGAGGACGTGGCCGCGCTGTTCGCCGCCACCGTGGACCGCTTCGGGCGCGTGGACCTGCTGTTCAACAACGCGGGGACGTTCGGCCCGGGCGGGGTGCCGGTCGAGGAGCTCAGCTACGACGCCTGGCGGCACGTGGTGGACACCAACCTCAACGGGGCGTTCCTGTGCGCGCAGGCGGCGTTCCGGCAGATGAAGGAGCAGGACCCGCGGGGCGGCCGGATCATCAACAACGGCTCGGTCTCCGCCCACACACCCCGGCCGCACTCGGTCGCCTACACCGCGACCAAGCACGCGCTGACCGGACTGACCAAGTCGCTGTCCCTGGACGGGCGTCCGTACGGCATCGCGGTCGGGCAGATCGACATCGGCAACGCGGCCACCGACATGACCGAGCGGATGCGCGGCGGCGTCCTCCAGGCCAACGGGTCGGTCACGCCCGAGCCCGTGATGGACGTGGCCGATGTGGCGCGCACGGTCCGGCACATGGCGGAGTTGCCGCTGGAGGCGAATGTGCAGTTCGCGACGGTGCTGGCCACGACGATGCCGTACGTGGGACGCGGCTGAGCCTCGGGGCCGTCAGGAGTTGAAGAGGCAACCTCCCCAAACGGAATGGTGAACTCCATAGCAAAAGTCCCGGTGGTGGGCTTATGCTCTTTCTCGCCTCCACAAGAGCTTCACACTTGGAGGTCACAGCTTCCGTCGACCGCTCCCGAGGGGGGAGGCGGCAGCCGTTCCACCGCGCCGGGTGGGGGCCGACTTCGCGCGGGACCGCGAGGCGGGCATCGGCGGGTGGAACGGCTGCCGCGTACGTCAGTCCCGGCCGAACCTCACCGGCCGAGGATCTGGTCGATCTCGGCCAGCTGCCCGGCGGTGAGCGGCCCCTTCTCCAGCGCGCCCGCGTTCTGTTCGGCCTGGGCGACCGAGCGGAAGCCGGGGATCGGAACCGTGCGCGGACTGCGCGCCCACAGCCAGCCGAGGGCACCCTGGGCGAGCGTCCGGCCGTCGCTGGTGAGCACGTCCTTCAGCGCGTCGACGCGGGCGAGCCAGTCGGGAGCCGCGCCGGAGCCCTCGTCGAAGCCCGGGAGCCAGGCCGGCGGCCGGCTGCGGATGTCCCCGGACTCCAGCGCCTCCCCGGTCCGGCGCTTCCCGGTCAGCAGCCCCATGGCCAGCGGACTGCGGTTGACGCTCGCCAGCCCCGACTCCTCGCACAGGGCGATCATCTCGGGGGCGTCCCGCAGCACGTTGACCGCGTGCTGTACGGCCGTGCAGTGCTCCCCGGCCGCGAACACGGCGGCGCGGGCCGGGTCGTCGGTGCTCCAGGCGTACGCGCGGATCAGGCCCTCCCGCACGAACTCCTCGCAGATGTCGCGCAGTTCGGCCGCGCGGGCGGGATCGGCGTCGGACAGGTGCAGTTGATGGAGGTCGACGTGGTCGGTGCCGAGGCGGGTGAGTGACGCCGTCAGGGCACGTCGGGCGTAGGCGGGGGTGTCGTCGGCGCCGGTGAGCGTGCGGGTCCGCTCGTCGAAGACGTTGCCCCACTTGGTGGCGACGACCACGTCGTCCCGGCGCTTGCCGAGGGCCCGGCCGAGGACGCGTTCGCTGTGGCCGGCGCCGTAGGTGTCCGCCGTGTCGAAGAAGGTGACGCCGAGGTCGAGGGCGCGCCGGATCGCCCGTACGGACTCCTCGTCGTCGACCTTTCCCCAGCCCAGCGGCTGTCCGTGGGCGTCCTGCCACTCTCCGCCGATCGCCCAGCAGCCGAAGCCGAGCGCGCTGACCTCGATGCCGCTGCGGCCCAGTGTCCGTGTGGTCGTCCCGGTGCTCGTGCGCGCTGTCGTCCCGGTGGTCGTCCTTGTGGTCTCCATGCCGGGGAACGCTAGGGGTTGGAGTGCGCACGAGGGCAAGGCCCGGTGCGGTCGCCGGGCACGCCTACGCGGTGGGGTTCACGCCTGGCCGGTCTCGAAGCGGGAGATCCTGCCGTCCTCGCCGATCGTGAAGCTCCAGCGGGTGCGCATCTCGCCCCAGGTGTCGTTGCGGTGGCGAGCGAGGAGGGCACGGCCGCCCCGGGACTCGTTGTCGACCTCGATGCGACCGTGGGTGAAGAAGATCTCCCGGTCGATCCACTCGGCGAGGTCGCGGTCGGTGCCGTCGTCCGCCATGGTCGCCCCGGGGGCGAGGAGTGCCAGGAAGGCCTCCCGGTCATGGGCGTTGACGGCGTTGACGAAGGCCCGGACGGCCGGGTCGCTCAGCTTGGCTGTCTGAATCGTCATGCCGGTCAGACTCACACCGCTCCCCGGACCCCGCCACCCGAACGGCGCCCCGGGCGGGACCGGGAGGTGCCGCACGGTGTCAGGAGTGCGACGGTGGAGACGCGGAGGGGGTTGTTCCTGCTGTTCCTGTCACTGTGCACGCCGCTGTCCGTGTCGTTCCTTCGTCCCTCTTCTTTCCAGGAGACCCTCGTGACCTGCTACGACCGACGTGATCTGGGCCTGCTGCTGCTCCGGCTGGGCACCGGCGGGGTACTGGCCGCGCACGGCGCGCAGAAGCTGTTCGGGTGGTTCGGCGGACACGGGCTGGAGGGCACCGGCCAGTTCTTCGAGTCCGTCGGGTACGCGCCCGGCAGGGAGAGCGCCGCGGCGGCGGGGCTGGCCGAGGCCGGCGGCGGCACGCTGCTGGCGCTGGGCCTGGCGACCCCGGCGGCCGGGGCGGCGGCGGCCGGGGCGATGGCCGGGGCGGCCGCGGTGCACACGCCCAACGGCTTCTTCAACCAGGGCGGCGGCTACGAGTACGCGGCGAGCCTGGGCCTGACGGCCGCCGGTCTGGCCGTCACCGGGCCCGGGCGGCTGTCCCTGGACCACGCGCTCGGCCACGCGGTCAACCGGAACTGGATGGTCCCGGCGGCGTTCGCGGCGACCGGGCTGGTGACGGCGCTGGTCGTGGGCGCCCGCAACCGGCGTCTGCGGACGTCGGAGAAGGACGAGCAGGAAGCCCTGTTCGAGGAGACGTTCGACGAGTAGGGCGTGGTGTCCGGCGGGCGGGGTGGCGTGGCAAGCTGCCCGCATGACTGATCAGGCCACCTCCCGGGCCACTTCTCAGGCCGCCTCCCCGGCCGCCTCCCCCGAGCCGGCCGAGGACCTTCCCGGACCGCCCCTGGACCTGTGGAACCGCATCGACGAGCTGTACGCCTGGTTGGAGGACAACCGGCCGGTCGGGGGCGAGCAGAGCCGGCTGCTACAGATGCTGAAGCTGTCGGAGGAGGTCGGCGAGGTCGCCGAGGCGGTGATCGGGGCGACCGGCCAGAACCCGCGCAAGGGCTTCTCGCACACCTGGGAGGACGTCCAGGGCGAGCTGTGCGACGTGGTGATCACGGCCCTGGTGGCCCTGCGCACGCTCACCCCGGACACCCGCGAGGTCTTCACCCGGCATCTGGCCCGGGTGACGGAACGCTCACTCGGCTGACCGGGCCCGGGTGACGGAACGCTCACCCGGGCGACCAGCCGGGCCGACGGAACGCTCACCCGGCCCCACCGACCCCGGCCCACGGAGCGCCCACGCGCCCCACCGGCCCCGGCGGACGGAACGCTGGCCGGCCCCACCGGACGGAACACTCACCCGGCCGGTGCCGGCCGGAGCGTCGTGCCCTCGCCGTCGGCATCAGCGGCAGGAAGCCGTCCCGGTCGCGGCGGGACCGGCGAAGCGGCGGCCCCAGCCGGCCAGCCCCTCCGTGAGGACCGTCGCCGTCCCGTCCCGCGCGATCCGGAGCATCGCCCCGCGCCGCTCGTCGCTGACGTGGCGGTGCCCCTCGGTGTCCGTGGTCGAGCCGGGGTCCAGCGGGTGTCGTCACACTCGGGGCGGCGCGGCGGCTGCGGATGCCGTCGGCGATCCGGAGTGATGCAGATGCTTCCGTCACCGGACGCGGGGATCGACACCGCGGCGCCGAGGCGGGTGACGCGCCGCTGGCCGCTCACCGTCCTGCGGGCGTGCACCTGCGTGCTGCTGCTGCTGACGCTCGCCCAGCCCGTGCTGGCCGGGATGTTCATCACCGGCGACACCGACCTGCTGGACCTGCACGCCCTCAACGCCACCCTCGTCTCCGTCATGAGCTGGCTGACCGTCGCCGCCGCCGTCACGCTGTGGCGCCCGGGCGGCGGTCCGGTGTGGCCGGTCGGACTGACGCTGGTGACCGCCGGACTGGTCGAGGCGCAGAGCGGGTTCGGCTACGCCCGCCAGCTGGCCCTGCACATCCCGCTGGGCGTCGCGCTCGTCGCCGGGCTGACCGCGCAGACGTACTGGGTGTTCGCGCACCGGGCCGGGCACCGGACGGAGAACGGGAGTCGATGACCATGCGGCCGAGCCGACGGGCCCTGCTGAAGGCGGCCACCGCCACCGGGCTCACCGCGGCGGGCCTCGGGGCCGCCGGGTGCGGGACCATGACCCGGGAGGTCTCCGGCGAGCAGCTCACCAGCCGGGCGCGGCTGCCCGCCCCGTTCCGGGTACCGCTGCCGGTACCCGTGACGGCGACCGCCACCCGGCGCCGGGACGGCGGCGACCACTACGAACTCGTCCAGCGGGCCGCCCGCGTGGAGATCCTGCCCGGTCTGCGGACCGAGGTGTGGGGCTACGACGGCCGCTTCCCGGGAACCACCCTGGTGGGCCGGTCGGGGCGCACCACGACGGTACGGGTGCGCAATGAGCTGCCCGTGCCGACCTCCACCCATCTGCACGGCGGCGTCCAGGCCCCGGAGTCCGACGGCTCACCGCTGGATCTCGTCGTCCCGCCGGGGTACGCGGGCCCCGGCTCGCCCGCCGGGCACGGGCACTCCGGTCACGGCGCGCACGCCGGGCACATGCGGACGCGGCCGGGCGACTGGACGTTCTCGCCGGGCGCCAAGACGTACACGTATCCGCTCCGCCAGCCCGCCGCGACGCTCTGGTACCACGACCACCGGATGGACTTCAGCGCGCCGCAGGTGTGGCGCGGGCTGGCCGGGATGTTCCTGGTGCACGACGACGTGGAGGACGCGCTGCCGCTCCCCCGGGGCGAGAGGGACATCCCGCTGATGATCTGCGACCGCGCCTTCGAGGAGGACGGCGCGCTGCTCTACCCCTCGCTGGACCCCTCACTCACCGGTGAACCGGGCGTCGAGGACGCCTACATGGAGGGCGTGACAGGGGACGTGCTGCTCGTGAACGGGGCGCCCTGGCCCGAGTTGGAGGTCTCCGCCACCCGTCACCGGTTCCGCATCGTGAACGCGTCCAACGCGCGTCGCTACCGGCTGGAGCTGGAGCCGGGTCCGCGGGAGGGCGCCGGATTCGTCCAGGTGGGAAGCGACGCCGGGCTGTTGGAGCGTCCGGTCCGGCACGACGTGCTGCCGGTGGCGCCGGGGGAACGGTTCGACGTGGTCGTCGACTTCGCCGCGTATCCGGTCGGCTCGACCGTCACTCTGGTCAACACCCTGGGGACGGGAGGCACGCGGTCGGTGATGCGGTTCCGGATCGTCCGGCGGGAGCGGGAGACCAGCCGGGTTCCCGAGCGGCTCGCCGGCGTGGAGCCGGCGGCGGCCGGGCGGCCGGTGGCCGAGCGGCGGTTCGACTTCCGGCTGACGTCCGGGAGCGGCGGGGAGCTGTGGACGATCAACGGGCGGGCCTTCGACAGCGCCCGGGTGCTGGCCAGGCCCCGCCTCGGCACGGTCGAACGGTGGCGGTTCAGCAGTGACTTCCACCATCCCGTCCATCTGCACCTGGCGCACTTCCTGGTGGTCGCCCGGGGCGGGCGGACGCCGCTGCCCAGTGACGCGGGCTGGAAGGACACGGTGGACGTGCGGCCGTACGAGGTGGTGGACGTGCTGGTGCGGTTCCGCGGGCACCGGGGGCGGTACATGGTCCACTGCCACAACCTGGAGCACGAGGACATGGCGATGATGGCGAACTTCGAGGTGGTGTGAGGCCCACGGCCGAGGTGGTGTGAGGCCCACGGCCGTCGAAGTCCGGGTGGGGCCGGACCTCTCACGGCTGCGGGTTCACGCGGCGAACATGTCGAGCACCCGGCGGCCCGGTCCGCGCTGCGGGTGTTCGAGCAGCAGGTCCCCGCCGAGGATGGCCCGCTGGAGCCGCTGGAGCCGGGGGGAGGGGTCCAGGCCCAGGTCCTCCACCAGACGGTGGCGCAGCTTGGTGAAGGCCGCCAGCGCCTCGGAGGGGCGGCCGGAGCGGTAGAGCGCGATCATGTGCTGGGCGTGCAGACCCTCGTGCAGGGGCTGACGGGCCGTCAGAACGATCAGCTCCGTGAGGAGTTCGGCGTGCCGGCCGAGGGACAGTTCGGCGTCGATACGGCGTTCCAGCACCCCGAGCCGGCTCTCCTCCAGGCGTACCCGCTCGATCTCCAGTACGGCGCCGCAGCGGATGTCGGCCAGCGCCGGGCCGCGCCACAGGTCGAGCGCCTCGCCGTACACCTTCGCGGCGGCCTCGTCCTCGCCGGTGTCGAAGAGACGCTGGCCCTCCTTGGCGAGGCGGTCGTACTCCAGGACGTCCACGCAGCCCGTGGGCATGCTGAGGCAGTAACCGCCGTGGCGGTAGACCAGGATGTCCTTGGCGTTGCAGTGGCCGCGGACGGAGGCGTCGATCAGGCGGCGCAGCCGCAGGATGTAGGTCTGGAGAGTGGTGGACCCGGTGCGCGGAGGATCGTAGCCCCAGAGCTCCTCCATGAGCGTCGACACGGGAACCACTCGGTTGGCGTGCAGGGCCAGCAGGGCCAGGATCTGGCGCATCTTGGCTGCGGACGGCAGGACCGGGGCGCCGTCCTTGTCCGCGTTGAGCGGCCCCAGCAGGGTGATATCCATCTGGTCCCCAGGTGGCTAGGAAGGGACGTACGAGGCTTCGGTGCCCCCGTACTTTGCGAAGTACATCGACGGTCCCACGCGGGGGACACCGGCCGACAGTGCAGGGGTCCCCGGTCGGCGGTGACCGTGTCAGGGGTCGGGGTGTGAAGGATTCACGGCGCGTTCGGGCCGGGAGGGCGGGCGAGTCGGCCCGGATGCGGTGACCGTTCGAATACCATGCGTGCGGATGCGTGCGCGGCCTCTTGGCCGTCCGACGGGGGAGGTCTGGCTTGATCCGCATCGTGATCGCCGAGGACATGCACATGGTGCGCGGTGCCCTGGTGGCGCTGCTGGAGATGGAACCCGATCTGAAGGTGGTCGCCCAGTTCGATTCCGGGGACCGGCTGGTGCCCACCGCGCTGGAGCTGCGGCCGGACGTCGCGATCGTGGACATCGACCTGCCCGGGCTCGACGGGCTCAGCGCGGCCGACCAGTTGCGCACGGCGGTGCCGACCTGCCGGGTGCTGATCCTGACGAGCCTCGGCCGGCCGGGTACGTTCCGGCGGGCCATGGCGGCGAAAGTGTCCGGATTTCTGCTGAAGGACGCCCCGCCGGACCAACTGGCCGACGCGGTACGCAAGGTGGCGGCGGGGGGCCGGGTGATCGACCCCCAACTGGCGCTGGCCGCTTGGGAGGTGGAGGAGAACCCGCTGACCCGGCGGGAGGTCGAGGTGATGAGACTGGCCGCCGACGGAGCGGAGGCGATGGAGATCGCGACCCGCCTCTTCCTCTCCATCGGTACCGTGCGCAACTACCTGACCAGCGCGGTCACCAAGCTCAACGCCCGCAACCGGGTGGACGCGATCAGGATCGCCCAGGACAACGGGTGGCTGACGTGAGGCGGCCGGGCCGGACGGGCGACGACCGCCGGCAGACCGCCGACGGCCGACCTCGACGGCGAACCCCGGACCGCCGACAGCTGGTGGCCGACAGCTGACCACCGGCGGCCGTTCCCCGCCCTACGCGACGCGCGTCGGCCCCGCGCCGTTCAGGACGCGGACTGGTTCACCTGCGCGGCCGGGGTGCGGGGGACCTCCGCCACCAGGCGGAACCAGCCCTCGGCGTCGACGCCCGCGGTGAGCCGGCCGCCGATCTCCTCCACACGCGTGCGGAGGTTGCCCAGGCCGCTGCCGCCGTCCTGGGAGCCGGTGCGGCGGGTCTCCTCGGCGCCGTCGTTGGACAGGACCAGGCGGACCAGGGCGCCGTCGGGGCCGGTCGCCGCACGGGCCTCGATGACACAGTGCTGGGCCTTGCTGTGCCGCAGGACGTTGGTGACGCCCTCGCGGATCACCGTGGCCAGCACCGTCCCCGCCAGCGCGGCCACCGGGCCGCAGTCCAGGTCGATCCGGGCCTCGATCTCGGCCGCGCCGAGCACGTCCTCCGCGGAGGCGGCCTCGGCGTCCAGGGACATCTCGCGGTAGCCGCGGGCCACCGAGCGCACGTCGGCGAGGGCCTGCCGGGATATCTGCAGGATGGCGACGAGTTCCTCGCGGGCCCGCTCGGGCCGGGTCGCCACCAGGCGGAACGTCAGCTCGCTCTTGAGCGTGATGGCGGACAGCCCGAAGCCCAGCAGGTCGTGCAGGTCCCGGGCGAACCGCAGCCGCTCCCGCGCCACCGCCATCTCCGCCAGCTCCTCGCGCGCCCGGTGCACTTCGGCCACCAGGTTGGACAACCGGGTGAGGCCGTAGACGATGAGACCGGTGAGCACGGTGGACACGACGAGGTAGGAGGAGTCCACCCAGCCGATGCCCTCCAGGACCGCGGCCAGCCCGGTCACCGCCACGACCGCGCCGAACGCCACCCAGCAGGCCGGTGCCGCGATGATCAGCAGGCACGATCCTGCAAGGAATCCGCCCATGCCGCCCCAGGTCACCCCGAAGAACAGCATGGGGACGTACGTCAGCACGACCTGGGCGAGCAGCGTCCAGACGCCGTAGCGCTCCCGGAACCGCTCGGTGCCCGGATAGCTGTGCACGGTCTGGATGGCGAACAGCGCGACGCTGGAGACGATGCAGCCCACCAGCAACAAGGGTCCCGGATCACTGCCGATCACGTTGAGCACGGCGATGAGGACGAACCCGCACAGCACCATCAGGACGATGGCGAAGGCCAGTTGTGGAGGGAGAGTGTCACGCTGCTGTCTGTCGGGACGCAAGAATCCGCGCGGCATCCACACACTCCCCCGTTGATGCTCACATTCGTGCCGTCATAGTAGACGGCCCGGAGCCGCGGTGGTGCGCTCGACGTACGGTCCTTCTCCGGGGGTTCAGCAGCGGCTCACCGCACGGCCGAACGCTCCGGCCAGTCGGCGCCGTTGGCCGGCAGCCGGTCGCCGAGGTGGTGCGCACGGCAGCGCTCCCGCTCGGCGGGCGGCGAACCGATGACGAAGGAGCCCACCGGGGACTCGCTGCGCCAGTCCAGCCCCAGCGCCCCGGCGCCCACCGTGATGTCCTCGCTGCACACCGCGCAGCCGGCCAGTCCCATCGCCGACCCCACCAGATAGAACGTCTGGATCAGCGCCCCCACGTGCTTGAGCACCAGCGCGTACGCCAGCCCGCTGTACTTCCACGACAGCCGCTGGAAACGCGAGGTCAGGGTGATCAGCACGGGCGGCGGCCCGGACAGCGCGGCGGCCGCCATGGCACCCGCGGACAGTTCGCCCGCCGCCGCCGGATCCTCGTTGACCAGCACCAGGCAGTGGTCCCGGGGGTCGTAGTAGTGGATGCCGGCGGGCAGTTCGGGACAGTCCCGGACGGTGAGGTAGAGCTCCAGGTCGTAGGCGGCGCCGCCGCTCGGGTACGGACGGTCGCTGGCCGGGTAGGCGGTCTCGCCCTCGCCGGCCGTGCCGGTCGAGCGGACCCGGGCCGTCCGGTAGAGGAACTCGCCGAGGGTGCGCAGGCTCAGACCGGACGCGCCGTACTCGCGCACCGAACGCCGTCCCTCCAGGACACTGGTGAACGACGGGTCCCGGCCCAGGAGTTCGTCCAGTTCGGGGCGTGGCAGCCGGACGACCGGGCCGCGCGGCGGGGACTTGACGGCGGGCTGCGGTTTGACGTGCGCGGCGTGCGCGAAGGTCGCGCCGTAGTCGCCGTCGTCGCGGCCCATGACGGAACGGGTGTGGAAGAGCATGTCGTGGGCGGACCACGTGCGCAGCGCGGGGTCCTGGTCCTCGTCGAAGTCCCCGTCGGAGTTCTGTGCCACCAGCACCATGCCGGTGCCGATGAGGTAGCCGAGGATCTCCCGCACCACCGCCCCGGCCAGCGGGATGCCGTCGCCCGCCTTGGCCGCGGAGACGGGCCGGCCGAGGGCCGCGACCACCCACTGGGCCTCGGGCCGGTGCAGCAGCACCCGGTGCAGCGACAGCGGCGACTCCAGCTGGAACAGGTCGCCGTCGCGGCGCAGCACCGCGAACCGGGACAGCTTCAACGGGATGTTCTCCGGCGGGGGTTCGGGGGCGAAGCGGGCGGCGTGCGCGAGCGGGACGGCGGACAGCAGGACCTGCCCGCTGTCCGCGAACGCGATCGACCGCACGACCAGGTCCTGGAGCCGCAGCAGCGCGCGCTGCCAGGACCCCCGGGTGCCGTCGGCGTCGCCCGGGGTGACGTTGTCCAGGCTGACCGGCCCGAGGCTCATCCGGCGCAGGGTCTCCACGAGGCCCGGTTCGGGATGGCGTACCCGCAGGTCCGACCAGCGGCCGTGGAGCTCGACCGCGTCGCCGTCCTCGGCCGTTTCGACGCGGACGTCCTCACGCAGGGACCACAGCGTGGTGATCGCCTCCGGATGGTCGTGGTCGTCGATGCGGGCTGGCTGCAACACGGTCGGCTCCTGGGGGTGAGGGGGGAGGGTCACACGAACAGCGGCACGGGATTCAGCTCGGTGCGGGCGAGGGGCTCCGGCAGCCGGCCCAGGGCGACGGGGACGTCGTAGAGCCTGCCGGGGGCGAACCGGGTCCAGAACGAGCGCAGTCCGGGGACCAGGACCTTGACGACGGGCAGGCCGACGTCGGGGCGGGTCTGGTCGAGGACGAGCAGGTCCAGTCCGCGGGCGCGGACCGCCTCGGTGACGGTGGTGAGGTCGTCCCGCAGATCGGCGCCCGTGGGGAAGGCGAAGTCGGCGAGGGTGCTGGGGACCTCCGGGGAGGGCCGGAGGTAGGGCTGGTTGCGGGTGGTCGCGCCCCGCCACCAGTGCAGCAGTTCGGGGTCGGTCAGGGTGTAGCCGCTGCCGTCGTCCCGGGCGTCGACCGCCGCCGGGAGCAGCTGGTTGACCTCGGTCAGGGCGCGGCGCAGGGCGATCCTCGCGTCGAGGTGGGCGCCGAAGCCGAAGACGATGTCCTCGGCCTCCTTGTCGGTACGGCGGGACAGCGCGGCGAAGACCGGGATGCCGAAGTCGGAGGTGAGGTCGAGCGCCCACACCTCGCGGCGCATCTCCCGGTGCACCTCGATCAGCTCCTCGGTCCACAGGTCGGCGCCGGTGCGCAGGTCGAGGGCGGGCCGGGGGGTGCGGTTGTACCACCACAGGGCCACCGCGTCGCGTTCGACGAGTTCCAGGAAGCCCTGGAGGACGGCGTCCTCCAGGCTGCTTCCGGCGGCGTTGCCGTTGGAGTCGGCGTGCGCGAACCGGCGGCCCGCGACGGGGGCCCGCTGTTCGGCGGCGGTGGAGAAGTACAGCAGGGCGGTGGGCAGCAGCCGGTGGCGCCGTCCGGTGAGCGACCAGACCGGCGTCCAGTCGACCTCGGCGTCCTCGTCGAAGCGTTCGGGGACGTGGTGGAACCCGGAGTGGGCGGCGTTCCACGTCTCACGGCCGGCGTACTGCTCCTCGGAGTACAGCTGGCAGGTGTCCGGGTGCACGGCGAGGCCGTCGAGGTCGCGGTAGCGGGCCCGGATCCGGTACTCGTCGCCGTGCAGACAGCCGGAGTAGCGCTCGACCGCCTCGCACAGCGCGCTGACCTCGGCGTCCAGGGCGGTGACCCCCTTGCCGCCGTTGACCTGGCGCAGGCCGCCCAGCAGCCCGGTGAGGCCGGTGGCGCCGGAGACCGGGTTCGGGCCGGAGCTGAAGCTGTTGAGGAACGCCGGCCCGCCCTCGACCCGGGTGATGTCGGCGACCACACCGGTGACCGGGCTGACGAGGTGGCCGTAGGTGTCCAGCATCTGCTGCGCCGAGCGGGAGCGGTGGCCTCCACCGCCGCCCGGTGCCTTGGGCCGGGACCGCGGGACGACGGGCACCAGGGCGCGTTCGGCGCTGCGGCCGGGGTCGCCGCAGTCGGGGCACTGCGGGCGGCGGCGCACCACGTGGTGGCGGGAGCCCAGAGTCAGGGTGTCGAAGGTGAGCACCCGGTCCTGGCCGGAGTGGTGGCCGGCCAGCCATTTGGCGGCCTCGATCGCCGCGAGGTGCAGACCTGCGCCCAGGGTGCAGGGGATGCCGGCGGCGGGGCCGGGCACCGGGCCGGTGCGGCCGAGGGCGGCGCCTACCTGGGACTCGACGCCGCGGTGCAGGCGTACCGGATGGGCCAGGCAGGACCAGCAGGCTCCGGCGCCGGGCCGGAAGACGGGGCCGACCCAGATGGTGGCGCCGCTGGGCTTGGCCAGCAGCCACGGGCGGCCGCTCGCCCGGTGTTCGGCGTCGATCGCGGCGAGTTCGGGTGCGAGGTAGTCGTCGCAGACGACGACGGTGAGGGCGGTGCCGGGCGCGGGCTCCGTCGTGACGGCGAGTCCCGAGGCGCTGAGCGCGCGGACGGCGTGGGCGGTGTCGAAGTCGCCGACGGTGCGCAGTTGCACGCCGGTGGACGCGGTTCTCAGCCGGGTCCGGCGTCCTTCGAGACCGGCGAGTTCCCAGTAGGCCTCGGCGCTGTGGTTGGCCGGCTCGGAGCAGTGGTGCTCCCGGTACTCGATGAAGCCGGCGTCGGCGAGCTGGGCGAGAAGGGCGGTGAGCCGCTCGGCGGGCAGCGGTTCCGGGCTGTCCCGCAGCAGTGCGGGCAGGTCACGGCTGCCGTCGAGGAGCGGGACGACCGCTTCCAGATGGGGTGCCCTGAGGGCGGTGATTCCGTGTTCGGAAATCAGGTAGGTCGCGTCGTCCGGCACCACCTCCGCACGGAGGTGGCGCCGGAACCCTATCAACGCTCTGTTCATGAGGCGGAGTTGCTCGCATAGCAGAGGGTGAACAGGGCGGGCCTGGAGTGCGGTGCCGTCAGCACCTCGATGACCAGGTCCGTGGACTCGTCCTGCCCGCCGTACGCCAGGTACGTCTCCTGGTGCTGCTGCGGGGTGCTCGTGGAGCGGCTTTCCTGCGTGACGACCTGACTGATGTGCGTCATGGGGAAGCTCCTGCTTCGAAGGGGTGGTGCCCGGTGCGGACGAGACTCAGCATGCGGGGCGCACGGCACCCGGGCACAGTGCCGGCCTCACCGGCCCCCTGTGAGGAATTCACACGTCCTCTCGAGCGGTGTTCGGTCCACCGGTGGTCCATCCGACTGCCAGGGGTTTTCGGCATGGTCGGACCACATGTTCCAGCAACCAGGACCAGCGAAGGAGGGAACACCCATGGTGGCCGCGGATCTGAGAAACGAGGCGGAGCGGTCTCTCGACCAGCTCTTCGAGTGGTGCTGCGCGGGCGCACGGGCCCGGCCGCCCGGCCGGCCCGGCCTGTTCCGGTTCGACGTGGAGACCCCGACCGGTACTCGCACCCGCTATGTGACCTGCACGGACGAGGGCACCGCGGTCGTCCGGGCGGCCCCGTTCCCGCCCAACTCCACCGTGACGGTGAGCCAGGACGTGCTGACCCTGCTCGCGCTCGGGGAACTGCGCGGCGCGCTCGCCTTCGCCACGGACCGGCTGCGCATCGAGGGGGACGTCTTCCTCGCGATGACCTGGATCGACCAGTTGAGAAAGGGGTCCCAGTGACCGTCCTGTCCCAGGAGAGTGTCCCGGGCACGGGCGAGCCGGGGACGGCCGACGTCCCCGTGGAGCCCGCCCAGTTGACCGACGGCAGCGGACGGCTGGCCGAGCTGCGGGACGTGAAGCAGCAGGCGCTGGCCGGTCCCGACCCCAGGGCGACCGAGCGGCAGCACGCCCGCGGCAAACTGACCGCGCGCGAGCGCATCGAACTGCTGCTGGACGACGGCTCGTTCACCGAGATCGAGGGGCTGCGCCGGCACCGCGCCACCGGCTTCGGCCTGGAGGCGAAGAGGCCGTACTCGGACGGTGTGATCACCGGCTGGGGCACGGTCCACGGCCGTACCGTCTTCGTCTACGCCCATGACTTCCGCATCTTCGGCGGCGCGCTCGGCGAGGCGCACGCCCAGAAGATCCACAAGGTGATGGATCTCGCCGCCTCCGCCGGTGCCCCGCTGGTCAGCCTCAACGACGGGGCGGGCGCCCGGATCCAGGAGGGGGTGACGGCGCTGGCCGGGTACGGCGGAATCTTCAGCCGCAACACCCGTTCCTCCGGGGTGATCCCGCAGATCAGCGTGATGCTCGGCCCGTGCGCGGGCGGGGCGGCCTACTCCCCCGCCCTGACGGACTACGTGTTCATGGTCCGGGAGACCTCGCAGATGTTCATCACCGGCCCGGACGTGGTGCGGGCGGTGACCGGCGAGGAGATCACCCAGAACGGGCTCGGCGGCGCCGACACCCACGCGTCGATCTCCGGGGTGGCGCACTTCGTGTACGACGACGAGGCCTCGTGTCTCGAGGAGGTGCGCTACCTGCTGTCGCTGCTGCCGCAGAACAACCGCGAGCTGCCGCCGCTGGAACCGGGCGACGACCCCGACGACCGGGTCTGCGAGGCGCTGCTCGACCTGGTCCCCGAGGACCCCTCCCGTCCGTACGACATCCGGAAGGTGATCGAGGAGATCACCGACCACGGCGAGCACTTCGAGGTGCAGGCCGCGTGGGCCGGCAGTGTGGTGTGCACGCTGGCCCGGCTCGGCGGGCAGGTCGTCGGCGTCGTCGGCAACCAGCCGCAGGCGCAGGCCGGGGTGCTGGACATCCACTCCTCGGAGAAGGCCGCGCGGTTCGTGCAGACCTGCGACGCCTTCAACATCCCGCTGGTGACGCTGCTGGACGTGCCGGGCTTCCTGCCCGGGGTCGACCAGGAGCACGGCGGGATCATCCGGCACGGCGCCAAGCTGCTGTACGCGTACTGCAACGCCACGGTGCCGCGGATCCAGGTGATCCTGCGCAAGGCGTACGGCGGCGCGTACATCGTGATGGACTCCCGGTCGATCGGCTCGGACCTGTCGTTCGCGTGGCCCACCAACGAGATCGCGGTGATGGGCGCGGAGGGCGCGGCCAACGTCGTCTTCCGGCGGGAGATAGCCGCCGCGGACGATCCGGAGGCCGAGCGGGCCCGGCTGATCGCGTCCTACAAGGACGAGCTGATGCACCCGTACTACGCGGCCGAACGCGGCCTGGTGGACGACGTGATCGACCCCCGGGACACCCGGCGCCTGCTGATCACCTCGCTGCGGATGCTCCGCGCGAAGCACGCCGAGGTTCCGGCCCGTAAGCACGGAAACCCGCCGATGTAGCGGCGGGTCGGGTGGGCGGCGCACCGGATGGGTAGATCCGGTGCGCTGTCCGTTCGGCCCGTTCCGTCTGTCACCACCCCAACCACTCGAGGAGTTCCGATGAGCCACACCCTCCCCTGGTCCGACGGGCCGGCGGCCGGGGCCGGAGGCGGTCAGGTCGTCGTCATGGCGTCCCGGTTGAAGCTGAAGTCCCTGCTGCGTGTGCCGCGCTTCTTCATCCTGTCCGGGGGCGTCTACAAGCAGGCCCAGCGCTCCCCCGGCAATGTGGGGGTCTCGCTGCGGGCCGACCCGTGGCGCAGGACGTTCTGGACGCTGTCCTCCTGGGAGAGCCGCGAGGCGCTCCAGACGTACGTCCGCACGGATCCGCACATGGCGGTGATGTCGAAGCTGAAACCGGCCATGCGCGAGTCGCTGTTCACCTCCTGGAAGCAGGACGCGGCGCTGCCGCCGAGCTGGGCCGAGGCGGACAAGCGGCTGACCGCCCAGGACCAGGCGCGCCAGAGCGCCGATCCGCAGCCCGGCTGACGCGGCGCACGCGCACACACGCACGCGCACGCGCACACGGTGCATCGGGTACGACGGCGGTGATCCCGCTGTCGTACCCGATTCGTCGTGCGCCTCCCAGGTGTGCGTCTCCCAGGTGTGGGCGGGCCTCAGACGTACCGCGGCCGGGTCACCGGCCGAACAGGTGGCCGACGGTGTCCGCCAGCCGGCCCCCGCCGATGCCGTGCCGCTGGGTGCGCAGGGCGAACCTCAGGTGCGGCCGGGCCGGGTCGAACGCGTCGGTCAGCAGCGGGGGCAGCAGCGCGGCCGGCGTCCTGCGCACCAGTTCGGCGCCGGTGCGCAGGAAGTCGACGCCGGGACGGCGCAGCGGGGCGGGCAGCCAGTCGAGGACCGGGATACGGACGTCGACGGGCTCGTCGGGGTACGGGTCGGGCCCCGGCACCAGCCGGCGTACGGAGGCGGGCGCCGCGGCGAGTTCCTCGGCGAGCAGGCTGACGGTGTGTCCGGTTGCGTCGAGGACGACCAGGACGTTGCGCCGGGCGGCCAGGTGGGCGGCGAGCGCCGCGGCCTCGTCGGCGCCGGGCCAGATGCCCACGGGACGCCAGCGGCCGGGCTCGGGCCTGCTCCACAGCAGGCGGCGGCTGCCCTCGAAGACGACCAGGGTGCCGCCGTGGCGTTCGGTGGCGAGGGTGGGTGCGGGCGTCATGACTCACACCGACTTCGCGACGAGGGCGAGCGGCAGATGGCGCATGACCGCGCCGGCCGGGGCCCACGGCCAGGCGGGCACGAACGCCCGGGCCGGTTCGCGTTCCATGGCGCGGACGAGGAGTTCGCAGCCCTTCTCGGTGTCCATGATGAACGGGGTCTTCTCCAGCCCCTCGTTCATCTCGGTGCGGATGTAGCCGGGGAACAGGGCGGTGACCTTCAGCGGGGTGCCGTGGACGTCGGCGCGGATGCCGTCGGCGAGGGTGGCGAGGCCGGCCTTCGAGGCGGCGTACGCCGTCAGGTGCCGGGGCAGGCCGCGGGCCGCGCTGACCGAGGACACCACCACCAGGTGGCCGGTGCCCTGGTCGCGGAAGGTCTCCATGGCGGCCTCGCACTGGGCCAGCCCGGCCAGGAAGTTGGTCTCGGCGGTGGCCCGGTTCACCTCGAACTGCCCGGTGCCGACGGAGGCGCCCGAGCCGAGTCCGGCGTTGACGACGATCCGGTCCAGGCTGCCGAACTCCCGCCGCACCGACCGGAAGGCGGTGGCGGTGGCCTCGTAGTCGCGGACGTCGAGCTGCCGGACGGTGACCCGGATGCCCGGGTGGGCGCGGGTCAGTTCCTCGCGCACCTCCTCCAGTTTGTCCACCCGACGGGCGCACAGGGCCAGGTTCCGTCCCCGCGCGGCCAGTTGGCGGGCCATGCCACGGCCAAGACCCGAACTCGCCCCGGTGATCAGGATGTTCTTGCGCATGTCTCCTCGTTCCTCGGGTCGGGTCAGCCCGTCGCTCGGGCGGGTGCGGGTGCGGGGGCGGGGGCGGCCGGCTCCGGCCGGGCGGCGGCCGAGGCCCGGGCGAGGCTGTGCAGGACGGCGATCCGGCGCCGTTCGGTGCGGTCGAGGCCGTGCCCGCGGACGCAGGCGGCGACGGCGATCTCGTCGGCCCGGCGCCGGATCAGGCGGGCGCTGTCCTCGTCGGGGCGGCCGTAGGTGCGGCGGGCCCGTTCGCCGAGCAGTTCCATCCGGGACCGGGCCCGGCCGCGCAGGTCGGCGATCTGGGCGCTGCGCGTGCGTCCGCCGGGCGCGCTCGTCAGCCGGGCGCCGAACACCAGGCGGGCGGTGGCCCGGCGGGGCACGACCTCGCCCTTGGGCAGGATCCGGTCGGCGCCGTGGATCATCACGGGGACGACGGGGACGCCGGTGCGGACGGCGAAGTAGAAGGGTCCGTCGTTGAACGGGGCCAGGCCGCCGCCGGTCCAGCGGGTGCCCTCCGGGTACATGCACAGCACGTCGCCGCCGTCCAGGACCTCCGTCATGGCGGCCAGGGCGTTGCGGTCGGGGTTGTCGCTGTCGAGGGGGATGCAGCCAACGCTGAGCCGGACCAGCCGCTTGAGGGGGTGGGTGAAGTTCGCGGCCTTGGCCGGGAAGTAGACGTGTTCGCCGCGGGCGGCGTAGAGGATGGTCTCCAGCAGGTAGTGGTCGAAGAAGCTGAGATGGTTGGAGACCACGATGAACGGTCCCTCGGCGGGGATGTGGCCGAGGCCCTCCACCGCGTCCACGTGGTGTCTGGCGACCCAGTGCCGGAACGACGTGGACAGCGTGTCGTTGATCTTGAAACTTCCCTTGTGCGGGTCCATACGACGGGTCATCCCTTCCCTCGGGCCCCGGGGGCGACGCTGCTGCCCGGGGCTTGTTCCTGGTGCAGGGCGCGGCTCAGCCGGATCGCGGACTGGCGGCGCCGCTGGGTGCGCGGGTGGTCGGCGGGGGCCTCGATGACGCGCTCCAGGGCGGAGAGCGCGGCGGTGGGCCGGTGGGCGGCCAGCAGGGCCTCGGCGTGCCCGAGGACGTAACGGGTGTCGCCCCGGCCGAGCCGGTCGGCGGCCTCCAGGTGGGCGACGGCGAGGTCGCGGCGGCCGCCCAGCAGGCCGGGCGCGGACAGGTGCCAGCGGCCCAGTAGGTAGTGGGCCATGAGGTGGTCCGGTTCCTGGCGCAGCGCCTCCTCGGCGCCGGCCCGCAGCCGCCACAGCGCGGCGGCCCTGACGGGCAGCGGACGGGTCTCGTTGCGCAGCGCGGTCAGCCGCAGCCGTCCGACCCGCAGGTCGACGTTGTGCGGGTCGCCGAGCCGCCCGAGGCCGAGCAGCAGCGCGGCCTGCGCGTACAGGGTGCTGTCGGGCAGCGGGTCGGTGCGGCTCAGCAGGGTCTCGAAGACCCGGTCGAGGTGGCCGGCGGCGGCGCGGGCGGAGCGGGGTCCCGCGGACCACTCGGGGTTCCTGGCCCGTTCCACGAGGGTGGTGAGGGCCGCGTGCCCGGCCCGGACCCGGTCGCGGACCGAGTGCTCGACGGTGTCCTGCGGCAGCACCGGCCCGAACACGATCCGGGTGCGGCGGCCGTCCGGCCACAGCGCGACGGGCAGGACGGATGCCGGGGCCCGGTCCGCCGCCGCCACGGCGGCCTCCACGCCCCGGACCAGCACGGCCTCGTCGTGGGCGAGGGCGTGCAGCGCGTCGGGGCCGTCGAGCCGGCGGGCGGGCGTGCCGCGCACCGCGAACAGCACGGTGGACAGGGCGCGTTGCCCGTCTCCTCCGGCCAGCACCACGAGCGGCCCTCGCGCGGGGACGTGCTCCAGGCCCTCGACGGCCGCCGGTAAGCCTCGTACAGCGTGCCTGTTCTGCTTGAGCATGGCCGACCTCCCTGGTTCGCGCGGTGCTGCGGTCGTGCAGCGGTGCTGCGGTGCTCCGGTCCCGCCGTCTCGCGGTGCTCACGTACGGGTGTGGTGCGTCGGCCGCCGGGGCCTGCTCCGGGCCCCGGCGGCCGGGTCGTCAGGCGCGTGCGGGCTCCTCCTCACGCGCCTTCCGCTCCGCCTCAAGCGCCTCCGGCAGCGCCATGTAGCGGCCCGTGAGACCGGCCACCAGCAGGCCGATCAGCACGACGATGTAGACCCAGGTCAGCGCGTTGCCCCAGCGGACGTCGTCGGCGTACAGGCCGAGCGCGGCCAGTGACAGGACGCTGAGCGTGACGTCGGTGAGGAAGCCGGCCCGCATGCGGTGCAGGTCGTGCTCCCACAGGGCCTGCCAGGCGCCGGCGCCGAAGGCGAAGAACCAGGCGCCGAGCATCCGGGCGTCCAGCGGCTCCAGCTGCCAGGCCCAGGCGTCGCCGACCGCCTCCGGGGCGATCCACAGGGCGAAGGCGAGCCCCCACAGCACGGCGCCCATGATGGCCGTCGGGATGGAGACGTCGGCCCTCATCGGGGCGGGGCCGCGCGGGTCGGCGACCTTGGGGCCGGTGTTGTGGACCTTGTAGACGAGGAAGCAGGTGACCTGGAACACGGCCAGGGACGCCAGCCACAGCCAGGCGAAGGCGCGGGCCAGGGCCGGTCCCTCGGTGAAGTGGAACTGGTCGGCGTAGACACCGGCCAGGATCAGGGCGGACAGCAGCAGGGTGATGGGGGCGAAGACGGTGCCGCGGGCGCTCGTCCAGTCCTTCTCCCGCAGGGTCAGCAGGAACATCGTGCAGGCTCCGGCATAGCCGGCGCCCAGCGCGGCGGCGCTCAGCGAGGAGCCGGTCTCCCAGGCGAAGAAGTCGCCGGTGCGGGAGCTGAGGAAGTACAGCGGGACGAAGCTGAGCGCGCAGTGGATCAGCACGGGCCAGAAGAACAGGCTGCGCAGCCAGGGGTGGACGGGCCGGGCGATGCGCTCCCCGGAGTCCTCGGAGCGGATCGGTTCGACGGTGGTCGCCATGGGAAGGTCACCTCGTGACGGTGGGAGGGGTGGACGGGGCGGCGGAGCTGTCGGGCTGGAGCAGGCGCAGGGTCAGCTGGGCCTTGCGCGCGAGGTCGACCCACGACGCGTAGCTGAACCCGAGCCGGTATCCGCCCGGGGCCGGGGAGTCGATGCGGTCGAGCGGGACCAGCTCGCCGCGCGCCAACTGCTGCAGCTGGGCGAGCAGGTGCTCGTAGGTGGCGGCGGTGAGGAAGCCGGTGCCGGGGTCGTCGGGGGAGGCGGCGGGCTGCGGTGCCTGCTCCCGCTCTGCGGGTACGGCGGGCTCGTCGTCGTCCACGACCGAGTCGTCCCGGCGGACGCGCAGCGAGTAGCCCCAGCCGCTCTCGATCTGCGGGAGTTTGACGCGGACCAGGTCCAGCCGGGCGGCCTGCTCGCTCTCCTGCTCGGCGCGCATCCGGGCGATCACCTCGACCGAGCGGATCGCGCCGTCGGCGCCGTAGAAGAACGGGACGCCGGGGCGGGCCACCGGGATGTCGGCGTCGGCGCAGCCCACGCCGTCGATGACGGCGAGGACCTTCTCGCCCTCGGTGACCTTGTCGAGCGGCTTGACCACCATGAAGGCGGCGCCCTCGGCGGGCGTCAGGCCGTCGACGGAGTGCCCGGCCTCCTTCAGCCGGCGCTCGAACAGACGGGTGAACTCGGGGGTGAGGTTGGCGTGCACGCCGCCGACCAGGGCGACGTCGCACTCCCCCTGTTCCAGGTTGCGCTTGGCGAGCCCGAGGGCGGTGCCGAAGGAGCACAGGTCGTCGTCGATGACCACGCCGGGCCCGCGCAGGTCGAAGATGTTCTGGATGCGGCCCGCGGTGATGTTGTCCATGTAGCCGGGCAGCGCGTTCTCCCGGGTGAGCGGGACGTAGCGGTGCACCTCGCGGGTGTAGCTCTCGACCAGCGCCGTGCGGGTGTCCTCGTCGAGCGCCCGGTACTCCGGCACGTCCTCCAGGGCCCGCTCGAACTCCACCAGCCGGATACGGAAGTTGCGGGTCAGGCCCGACTCCAGTCCGCAGGTCGCGCCGACGAACACGCCCGCGTTGACCCGGTCGGTCATGGCGGCCCCGTACTCCTCCAGGGCCTGCCCGGCCGCCATCACCGACAGCAGCTGCGCCCGGTCGAGGTCCTCCAGCACGTTGGGCGGGATGCGGTAGGTCTTCCAGGGGAAGTCCAGGTCGGTGACGACGCCGCCGCGCCAGGTGCCCTCGGGGTCGTAGATCTCGGCGGCGTCCGGGTGCCAGCGGTCCTCGGGGAAGCCGGTGACGCCGGCGTCCGGCGCCCGCTCGGCGACCAGGCCCGCGGTGTCCCGGGAGAACGGGGCCACGCAGCCGATGCCGAGCACCGCGAGCGGGGCGTTGGCCGTGCTGCGGCTGCTCTCGGTGTGGCCCTGCTGCTCCAGCGCGGCGTCCGCGTGGTGCACGGGGTCGTACTGCTCCACGATGACGCTGGTGTTGACGCCGCCGAACCCGAACGCGTTGGTCAGCGCCCGGCGCGGCCGGCACTCGTCCGGCGCCTGCCACGGCTCGGCGGCGACCGGCACCCGGAACGGCGAACCGTCCAGCCGCATCGCCTCCGGCGCCCGGGTGAAGGCGTGGGTGGGCGGCACCGTCTCGTGCTGGAAGGAGAGCAGGATCTTCAGCAGGTTGGCCATGCCGGCGGCCGAGAAGGTGTGCCCGATCTGGGCCTTGACCGACCCGAGCCGGATGGAGCCGGGCGCCGCCCCGCTGTCCTCGTACAGCTGCTGGAGGGAGCTGACCTCGACCAGGTCGCCGGTGGAGGTGGCGGTGGCGTGGGTCTCGATGTAGTCGAGCTCGCCCGGTGCCGCGTCGGCGAGTTCGAGGGCGCGGCGCATCGCGGCGACCTGGCCGCGTGAGGACGGCGCGTAGATCGCCTTGCCCTTGCCGTCGCAGCGGGTGGCGACGCCGCGGATCACGCCGGCGATGGTGTCGCCGTCGCGCACCGCGTCGCTGAGCCGCTTGAGCAGGACGGTGCCGGAGCCCTCGCCGTTGATCAGGCCGCTGGCGCCCTCGTCGAGCGGGGTGGAGCGGGTGGCCGACAGACCGCCGATCTTGGCGAAGCAGACGTTGCCGGTGATGTTCATGTTGCCCTGCACACCGGTCGCCAGGACCATGTCGTGGCTGCCGTCCTGGAGGTACTTGACGGCGGTGTCGATCACGGTGAGGCCGGAGGCGCAGGCCGCGTCGCCGATCGCCGCCGGGCCGGGCAGTCCGATCACCCGGGCGACCGCCTTGGCGACGCTGACCTGGAAGACGTGGGCGGCGGGCCCGGAGTCGGCGTCGTAGAGCCGGTTCTTGACGGCGGCCGGGAAGCCACTCTCCAGGGCCGCCCGCTGCCCGGGCTCCAGGTCCTGGAAGGCCTCGCTGTTGCGCAGGTGGTGCAGGACCTCGGTGGCCCGGAAGCTCAGCGAGGACTCCATCACCTGTTCGTCGCCCAGCATGTTCCCGACGAACAGCGCGGTGTCGGTGGTGGACAGCCGGCTCGGGCTGTACCCGGACATACGCAGGGTCTGCAGGACGGTGTCGAGCACCATCAGCTGGGTGCGGTTGAGCTCGGACACGGCCTCCTGGCCGATCCGGGTCAGCTCCTGGAGGCCGGTGGGCCCGGCGTAGTCGTCCAGGAAGCCGCCCCAGCGGCAGTACGTCTTGTCGACGACGCCCTTGTCCTCGTCGTGGTAGTCGCGCCAGTCCCAGCGGTGCTCGGGCGGTGAGCCGATGCCGATGCGGCCGCCCAGGATGTTCTGCCAGAACGTGTCGGCGTCGTACGAGTCGGGTGGGAAGACGCAGCCGTATCCCACGACGGCGATCGGGTCGAACCCTTCGAAGCCCTCTGTCTCAGTCCCAGGCACGGAGCTGCCCTTTCTGCTGGTGGCCGTCCGGCGGCCGGGAGGCCACGGAGGCGATGGCGAAGATGTGGTCGGTGACCCGGCCGTAGCGGACGGCGACCCGGTGCCCCGGATCGGCCCCCGCGGGGAGGGTGATGTCGAACACTCCGGCGGCGGTGTCGGCCGCGCGCAGCCGGGCGGTTCCCCAGCCGTACGCGAAGCCGATGCCGTACGCCTTGAGCAGTGCTTCCTTGACCACCCACAGCGCGGTCCCGCGGTGGCCGGAGTCGAAGGCCTGGAACGCGGTCTCGGCCAGAGCGACCTCGGCGTCGGTGAAGACGGTGCGCCGCAGCGCGGGGCTGAAGCTGCGCAGCGGCTCCACGTCGACGCCGACCCGGCCGCCGTGGGCCAGGGCGCACACCGCGAACCGGAGGGTGTGCGCGAGCGAGATGTCGGTGACGTGCCGGCCGACGGATCCGGCCAGCCCGGGGACGCGGGAGGACAGTTCGGGTTTGCCCGCCCGGCCGCCCGGCTTGTTGCCGAGGACGGCGAGTTCGCTGGGCGCGACGGGCAGTCCGGCCCGTTCCAGGGCCAGGCACACCAGGCGCTTGGCCGCGACCCGCCCGGCCAGCCACTCCACCCGCCGTTTCGGTACGGCGATGTGGGTGAGGACCGGGAGTTCGGCCGGGGCCAGGTAGTGCGCCCGGTAGGCCGCGGGGGCCGCCGCGTAGTCCCCGCGCACCTGGTCGATGGGGAGCCACTCGATGGTCACGGCGCCGCCCCCGGGCAGCGGGGTTCCGCTGCCCGGCAGGGCGCTCTCAGTCCAGGAGACGTGTATCGCCCTCATCACGCCCCACCTGTGTCACGACGAGATCCTGGATCTCGCAGAGGGTGATGCCCGCGGTGTCGGCGATCCTGGTGCTGATCCGCAGGTCTCCGGGTTTTCCTCCCTGGTCCGGTCCGACGGGTACGACGGTCGAGTCGGTGTGCACGGTCTCGCCCGGCAGCGGGACGCGGTGGAAGCGCATCGCCGCGATGGACACCGGCACGACATGGCTGCCGAGCTGGTGGTACGCCCACAGCAGGGTGGAGCGCCAGGCGTTGTCGATCACGATGGGCAGGGTCCGCAGCCGCGGTGTCGCGGTGGTGGAGAACAGTCCGCGGCCGGCGTCGGCCACGATCTCGCTCACCATCCGCCCCTCCTCGATGTCCCCGACGAACCCGATCCGCCGCACCTGGCGGAACCGGGGGCCGAAGGTGATCTGCCGGGCGGCCCGCTCGTAGAACCGGTCGATGTCCAGCTCGGTGGACTTCGCCACGAGTTCGGCGAGTTCCGGGTCGGCGGCGGGCGGGCTTCCCGGCCGGCGGGCGAAGACGTACGTGCCGCGCGAGTGCACCCGGTCGGTCTCCAGGACCCGACCGTCGGCGGTGACCAGGTCGGAGCGGATCTCCGCGCGGACGCGGCGGGTCCCGTCCGCGAGCTCCTCGTCGGCCTCGGCCTCGAAGCGCAGGTCGAGCGGGAAGTTCGGCAGGTGCTTGACGAACTTCAGGAACTCGACGTTCTCCGCCGCGACGACCGTGTGCTCCGGCACGAGCAGCCCGGACGCCTGCACCTGGCCCTCGATGTGCAGCACCCCGGGGAAGGTGCCCGCGCCCTTGACCCGGTGGTCGTCGAGGTAGCGGTCGGCGCGCGGATCGAGCCGTCTGACGGCCCGCACCCGGGTGTCGGTGACCTCCAGGACCCGGTCGAGCAGGGGCAGCGCGATCCGGTCCCGGACGGCGCCGTCGGGCCCGACCGGGACGGCGACACCGGTGCGCGTGCCGTCCATCGACGCGTCCTGCCCGCCGTAGCTGTTCGTGCCGATCTCGCCGAAGACCAGCACCTCGGGGTCGTCGCCGCCCTGGAAGACCTCCCGGGCGAAGTGCTGCACGCCCTCCTCGACGCCCAGGTAGCGCAGCCCGCGCACCTCCTCCTGGATCCGCCGGACGGCTTCGGTGGCGGCCATGCCGACGTCGGCCCAGCCGGTCCAGCACAGGGTGAAGACGCGGGTGTCCGGGTTTCTGCGGGCGAGCAGCGCGGAGAGCTTGGAGACGAGGTCGGCGCCGGCGGTGTAGTCGACCTGGCCGTCCATGCCGAAGCGGCCGAGGAAGGAGCCGAAGAAGCCGAAGAACTTCAGGTCGTCGTGCTTGACGGCGTGCCAGAGGTGATGGGAGCCGTCGGCCTTCACCCGGACAACGTGCCGGGCGTGGTCCAGGGACTTCTTCGGCACGGTGGCGACCGACTCCAGACCGGCGGCGTGCACGACGCCGTCGATCCGCCCGTACCGCTGCCGTACGGCGTCGACGACCGCGGTGACCTGACCGCCGTCGGAGACGTCACAGACCTCGTAGACGGACAGCGGGTTGACGGCCCGCAGTTCCTCGATGTTCCGGTACAGCTCGCGGGAGTTCGCGAGGGCCGCGAACTGCTTCTTGGCCTTGACCGGGGTGATGGCCGGGTTCTTCTTCTTGGCCTGCCGGAACCAGCCCTTGCCGAGCGCGGCGAAGGCCTCGTCGTCCAGCGCCATCCAGTCCTCGGTGCCCTCGGCGGGGCGGGTGCGGCCGAGGATGACGACCCGCACGCCCTCCAGCCGGGCGAGTTCCTTGGCGCACTCGTAGGTGATGCCGCGCGAGCCTCCGGAGAAGACGACGACGCTGCCCGGGTCGAGACGGAGCGGCTGCTGCCGTTCGTCGGTGGCGATCTCGTGCGGGACCACCTGGACGATCTTGCGCAGTCCGCGCAGGTAGCCGACCTCGACGGTGCGTTCCGCGTGGGTCGTGATCTCCGCGAGGAGGGCCTCGGCGGCACCGGCCGCGTCGCCCTCGGTGAAGTCGACGACCTTGACCCGGGTGTCCGCGAGTTCGAGGTCGAGGCTCTTGGCGAAGCCCGCGGTGAGGCCGCCCAGCGGATCCATGGCGCCGTCGGACTCCAGGCCGAACACCCCGCCGACCGCGGTGGCCGCGAAGTAGCCGCCGTCCCGGCCGGCCCGGGTGAGGTCGGCGAAGTACGCCTTGGCGGCGAGGAGGTTGACCGTGAAGTGCTGGTCGGACGCGGCGCTCCAGTCGGCGGCGGGCCGGTCGAAGGAGGTGGTCGCGGCGACCGGGTCGGGGCCGCTGCCGTAGGGATGGAGATTGACGACGACCTGGACCTCCCCGTCACCACGGGCCGTTGCCAGGGCCCGGGCCAGGGAGTCGGGGTCGGTGAAGTCGGCGCGGGCGGTGGGCCAGTCGTCCGGGACGGCCGCCTGGTCCGGTGCGACGACGTAGGGCCGGGCGCCGTGCCCGGTGAGGCGCGGGAGCACCTCACGGGCGAGGGCCGTGTCCTGTCCGGTGATCACCACGACCGCCTTGCCGTCCAGGGAGAACGGCCGCGCGCCGGGGTGGTCGAGCGGGCTCTCGACCGCGAGGGGGACGTACCGTCCGGCGATGCGGTCGAGCGTGCGCTCCAGGACAGGCGGCAGCACCGGCCGGGCGGGTGCCGCCTCGCGTATGTGACTGTCGTCGGAGCCGTCGCCGCCACCCGTGTCCGAGGTGCCGCCGCCGCGCGGGCTGCGTCCGGTGGCGGCCTGGAGGCCGGCGACGAACTCGGCGATGCGGCTGAGGGTGTTGAGGGACGCCGAGTCGATGTCCTCCACCACCGGCAGCCCCAGCACCTCCCGCACCTCACCGAGGATCTCCGCCTGCTTCACCGAGTCGATCCCCAGATCCGCCTCCAGATCCAGATCCGCCTCCAGCAGATCCGCGGGATACCCCGTCTTGGCCTCCGCCACCTCCCACACCACCCGGTCCGCCTCGGCCCGGTCCTCGGCCGTGGCCTCGGCGGGCTGTTCGGGAGCGGATACCTCGGAGGCAGGCGCCTCAGGGGCGGGCGTCTCCGGTGCGGCGGCCCGCGCGGGCCGGGCCGACGCCTGGAGATCGGCGACGAACTCGGCGATCCGGCTGAGGGTGTTGAGGGACGCCGAGTCGATGTCCTCCACCACCGGCAGCCCCAGCACCTCCCGCACCTCACCGAGGATCTCCGCCTGCTTCACCGAGTCGATCCCCAGATCCGCCTCCAGATCCAGATCCGCCTCCAACAGGTCCGCGGGATACCCCGTCTTGGCCTCCGCCACCTCCCACACCACCCGGTCCGCCTCGGCCCGGTCCTCGGCCGTGGCCTCGGCGGGCTGCGCGGGCACCGGGGCCGTGACGGGCCCGGGGCCCGCGGCGGTCTCCCGTGCCGTCGCGGCAGGGGCGGCCGTGCCGCGTGAGGCGTCGACGAGCTGGTCGAGCAGGTGGCCGAGCGGGGCGTCCGCCTCGGTCGGGACGGTCGTGTCCGCGAGGCCCAGATGGGCGGCGAGCGCGGCCGCCAGGTCCTCGCGGACCCGGGTGCTCAGACCGAGGCCCGCGCCCATCAGCTGGGCCGGGTCCAGGAGCCGTACCGGGTAACCGGTGTAGCGGGCGGCGGCCTTGAGGAGGTCCTCGCGCAGTTCGGCGGTGGTCGGGGCGGCGTTCTCCCCGGCCGGTTCCCGCGGGGCGCTGTGCTGCTCCGGCTCGCTGCGGGGCAGGCCGTGCACCTCCGCGAAGGCCGTGAAGCGGCGCATGCTCTCCACCGCGCCCAGCGACTGGATGTTGGTCGGGGTGACCAGCGCCTCCTGGTCGGAGTCGGCGAGGATCCGCTCGGTGAGCCCGGACAGGATCGACTTGGGGCCGACCTCGACGAAGCTGTTGACGCCGTCCGCGTGCATCCGTCCGATCAGCTGCTGGAAGCTGAACGGCGTGACCAGCTGGCGGGCGAGCAGCAGGGGCAGGTCCGCCACGTCCTGCTCGGTGTAGTAGTCGCCGATCACCGTGGAGAGCACGGGGATCCTGGGGGCGTGCCAGTCGAGCGCGGCGAGCGTGCGCTCCAGGTGCGGGACGGCCTCCTCCAGCAGGTCGGAGTGGAAGCCGTGGGAGACCCTGAGCCGGGTGGCCTTGATCCCGCGCTCGCGGCACAGTGCGGCGGCCTTGTCGATGGCGTCCGAGTCGCCGGACAGGACCGTCTGGTCGGGCGAGTTGACGAGGCTCTGCACGAGGTAGCCGTTGCCGCCCCCGCGCAGCAACAGCAGCAGCCGGGACAGCTGTTCGCGGCTGCGGTCGCTGTCCGTCTGCAGGCTCAGCATGCCGCCGCGGCGGGCCTCGGGAATGACCTTCACGGCCACGCCCCGCCCGTACACCGCGCGCACGCCGTCCTCCAGGGAGAGCGCGCCGGCCGCGACCAGGGCGCTGATCTCGCCCAGGCTGTGCCCGATGTGCGTCTCGGCGGTGATGCCCTGGCTCTCCAGCAGCCGGTGCACGACCATGCTGCCCGCGAAGATCGCGGGCTGCATGACCACCGGGTCCTGGAGCGCCTTGACCGGGTCACTGCCGCCGGAGCTGAACATGCGGCTGGTCAGGGTGTGCCCGGCCAGCTCGCGGTAGGTCGCGTCGATCCGCTCGAACGTCTCGGCGGCCACCGGGTTCTCGGCGGCGAGGTCGGCGAACATGTCCGGGTACTGCGCCCCGTGGCCGGGGAACAGGAAGGCGCTGCGCAGCGCGACGCCGGTGGTGCCGAGGTAGACGCCCTGGGCCTGAAGGGCTCGCCGGCTGGCGGCGGCGATCTTCTCCCCGCTGCGGACTTCGGTCTGTGTGATGGTCACTTCTGTATGTCCCCTCAGGCCAGTACGTTGTGCCGCCGGGCGGCGTCCGCCAGGAGTTCGACGGCGCGGTCCACGTCCTCGGTGGTCATGGCGGCGGTGACGGTCGCCCGGAAGCGGGCGCGGCCCTTGGGCACGGCCGGGAAGATCGCGCCGGAGATGTAGAGGCCGTCGTCCACCAGTTCCTTGGACATGCGCAGCGCGGTCTCGTCGTCGCCGATGAGGATCGGGATGACGGGCGTGACGCTGCCCAGCACCTCGAAGCCGGCGCGGATGAGTCCGGAGCGGAAGCGCATGGTGTTCTCCCAGAGCTTCTCGGTGCGCCACGGCTCGCGGCGCATCAGCTCCAGGGCCTTGAGCACGCCGGCCACGGTCGGCGCGGGCAGGCTCGCGTTGAACATGTAGGCGTGCGCGGAGTGGCGCAGGAACTCGACGATGTCGTGGCTCGCGGTGACGAATCCGCCCACGCCGCCGAGGGTCTTGCTGAAGGTGCCCATGGTGATGTCGGGGACGATGCCGAAGTGCTCGCCGGCGCCCCGGCCGTTGTCGCCGAGGAACCCGGTGCCGTGCGCCTCGTCGACCATGAGCATCGCGCCGTACTGCTCGGTGAGCCGGTGGATGTCGTCCAGCGGCGCGATCTCGCCGTCCATCGAGTAGACGCCGTCGACGACGACGAACTTCTTCTTGGCGTCGGCGTTGCGCTTGAGGACGTACTCCAGCTTCTCCATGGAGTTGTGCGCGAAGATCTTCACGGCGCCCTCGGCCAGCCGGCAGCCGTCGAGGATGCTCATGTGGTTGATCTGGTCGGTGATGACGATCGTGTCGCTGTCGCAGAGCGCGGAGATCGTGCCGAGGTTGGCCATGTAGCCCGAGCTGTAGGTGATGGCCGCCTCGGTGCCCATCCACTCGGCGAGCTTCTCCTCCAGCTCCAGGTGGAGCACGGTGGTGCCGTTGTTGAGGCGGGCCCCGCAGGCACCCGAGCCATAGGTGTCCAGGGCGTCCTTGACCGCCTTGTTGATCTCCGGGTGCCCGGCCAGACCGAGGTAGTTGCCGCTGGTCAGCATGATGACCTCGCGGTGGTCGATCTCCGACCGGCCGCCGGGAGCGGCGGTGAAGGGCATTTCGAAGGTGTAGAAGCCGCTGTCCTTGAGGTCCCGGATCCGGTCGTTGACGGACGCGAGGGTCCGGGCGTACTCATCCGTGATCATTCGTGATTCCCCTCTCGGTGCGTCGCGCACCACCTCCGGCGAGCCGGACGGGCGGGGCGACCGTCACCCGACAGAGGCCCCGAACCGGCGTGCGGATACCGGCCATACGCGTCGTTTCGCTCCCACCCGCCGGGCCGCTACCCCCGGTGCACTTCCGGGCGACCGCCGGTCCAGTCGACTGCTACTCGACTGTGGGACAAGGGAGTTCAACAGGTCCCCGTGGGGAGTGGCGAAGGAGGAATCGACGTGGCCGGTACGACCGCCCGGGCCCAAGTGGCCGAGCTGCCCGCCCAGTTGGTGGACGCGTGCCGCGCGGGCGACCAGGCGGCCTGGGGACGCCTCATCACGAGGTACCGCCCGATCGTCTGGACGGTGGCCCGCTCGCACGGGCTCCGGCCCGCCGACTGCGAGGACGTCTGCCAGGTCACCTGGCTGCGCGTCATCGAGAACATCGGCGCGCTGAACGACCCGGCCAGGCTCGGCGCCTGGATCGTCACCACGGCCCGCCGTGAGGCGCTCAAGGTGTCGGGCAACGGCGTCAAGTACCACCTCGTCGACGACCTTTCGGAATTCACCCACGAGACCGGGCACCAGGCCACCCCGGAAGAGACCGTCCTGAACAGGGCGGAGGGCGATCTGGCCCGGCTGGCCTTCCGGCATCTGCCGGCACAGCACCAGGCTCTGCTGGGGTTGCTGCTCCGCGATCCCCCCATGAGCTACGACGCGATCAGCGCGGCTCTCGCCATGCCGCGCGGCTCCATCGGCCCCACCCGCAACCGCATTCTCCGGCAAGCCAGGGATTTCCTGCGCGACATGTGAGAGGACGAACCATGAGTGCCCAGACACAGGGCCATCCCGTCCGTACGTTCGTCATCGCCGCCGTGGCGATGTTCATCACCTCCCTCGACAACCTCGTCGTCACCACCGCCCTCCCCGCGATCCGTGACGACCTGAACGCCGGGCTCGACGAACTGGAGTGGACGGTCAACGCGTTCACCCTGACGTTCGCCGTCTTCCTGATGACGGGCTCCGCACTGGGCGACCGCTTCGGCCGGCGCCGGCTGTTCATGATCGGTACGGCGATCTTCACCCTGGCCTCGGCCGGGGCCGCCATGTCCGAGACCGCCGACCAGCTGATCCTGGCGCGTGCCGTCCAGGGCATCGGCGGCGCGATCGTCGTCCCGCTGACCCTGACCCTGCTCTCGGCCGCCGTACCGCCCGCCAAGCGCGGCGCGGCCCTGGGCGCCTGGGGCGCGGTCGCCGGCCTGGCCATCGCGCTCGGCCCGGTGGTCGGCGGCGCGATCGTCGAGGGCGCGTCCTGGCAGTGGATCTTCTGGATCAACGTGCCGCTGGGCCTGGTCCTGATCCCCCTGTCGAAGATCTGGCTCGCCGAGAGCCGGGGCGCCAGCACCAAGCTCGACCTGACCGGCACCGCACTGCTCAGCATCGGCCTGTTCGGCGTGGTCCTCGGCCTGGTCCGCGGCGGCGCGATCGGCTGGACCTCGGGCGAGGTGCTGGCCGGCTTCATCGGCGGCGGCGCGCTGATCGTCGCCTTCCTGGTCTGGGAGAACCGCGTCGAGCACCCGATGATGCCGCTGGGCCTGTTCCGCGGCCGGGCGTTCTCGATGACCAACCTGGCCTCGGTGCTGATGTACTTCGGCATGTTCGGCGCGATCTTCCTGGTCGCGCAGTTCCTCCAGACGGCACAGGGCTACTCCCCGCTGGAGGCGGGCCTGCGGACCCTGCCCTGGACGGCGATGCCGATGCTCGTCGCCCCCGTGGCCGGCGTCCTGTCCGACCGCCTCGGCGGCCGCAACATCCTCGCGATCGGCTTCGTCCTGCAGTCCATCGGCCTCGGCTGGTTCGCCCTGGTCGCCACCCCCACGGTCGGCTACGGCTCGCTGGTGGCACCGTTCGCCCTGCTCGGCGTCGGCATGTCCCTCTTCTACGCCCCGGTCGTCAACATGGTCTTCTCCTCGGTCCGCCGCGACCAGGAGGGCATCGCGTCCGGCGTGAACAACGCGGGCCGTGAGCTCGGCGGTGTGCTGGGTGTGGCCGTACTGGCGGCGGTCTTCGCGGCCCAGGGCGGCTACGAGACCCCGCAGCACTTCGTCGACGGCATGATCCCGGCGGTGTGGGTCGGCGCGGTCGTGGTCCTCGCGGCGGCGGTGGCCTCGATGCTGATCCCGAGCGGTCTGCGCCCGGTGGGCGCGGCGGCGGAGGCGGAGGCGGCCGAGGCGGAGGCGTCGGCGGCGCACGACTCCGCGGCGGCGCCGAAGGTGACGGTGGCGACCTGACCCCCACCGGGCAGGGGCGGGGACCGGCGACTCCCTGAGCGCCGGGCCCCCTCCCCTCCCTCCCCCCGAACCGGGCGGCCGGTCCACATCCCCCGGGGCCGGCCGTCCCGCACGTCCCGCACGTCCGGTACGTCCCGCACGTCCCCCCGTCCGCCCCCAGCCTCACGATCGAGATCGACAGGAGACCTGATGTCACACCCGATGTCACACCCGACGTCCGTCGAAGAGACCCTGTGGAAAGTCGTCTCGGGCTCGCCGACCCCGGAGGAACTGGCGGCGGTGACGGTGGTCCTCTCCCTGCTCTTCCGCCAGGCCGAGGAGAACGCGACCCCGGCCCCGGTCATCCCGCTCGCCCGCTGGAGGCACGCGACGGCGCCTCGGACGGCGGGGTCGTGGCGGGCGCCGGAGGGGATCGCGTCGTAGCGGCGACGCTCCGGCCGGCCGCTCGATTACTGCGCCACGGGCTCAGGTCCCTACGATGTCCGCCGACAGGCGGAGGGGATCATGGCGGTGGACATGTTCGGCGGGGACCATCGCGGACAGCAGTGGGCGGCGAGGGCCTCCCTGACCGCGGCGGCCCTCGCCGTCCTGCTGCCGCCGGCCTACGGCGGTGTGGACGGCGTCCTGCTGCTGCTGGCCGGGGTCGCGGGCGCGGCGCTCACGGCGGCGGCCCTGTGGTGGACGCTGACCCGCCGGGGCGTCGTCCGCTGGGCGGCGGCACTGCTCGCGGTGGCCACCCCCGTGGCCGTCGTCGTCCTGCTCACGACGACCCTGCTGTGGGTCCTCCCGGTGTGGCTGCTGCTGTGGGGCGTGGCCCTCTGGTCCGGCCGGTACGCCCTGCGCAGCACCGGACAGCGCACCCGCCGCATGCGGGAACACCGCACGCCCCCGCCCCGGCGCCCGTTCCTCCTGATGAACCCGCGCTCCGGCGGCGGCAAGGTGGCCGCGTTCGGCTTGCGGGAGAAGGCCGAGCGGCTCGGCGCGCACGTGGTCCTGCTGGACCCCGAACGCCATCAGGACGTCACCGCGCTGGCCCGGGCGGCCGTCGCGAACGGCGCGGATCTGCTGGGGGTCGCGGGCGGCGACGGCACCCAGGCGCTCGTCGCGGCGGTCGCCGCCGAACACGGCCTGCCGTTCCTCGTGATCAGCGCCGGCACCCGCAACCACTTCGCGATGGACCTGGGCCTGGACCGCGACGACCCCGCCGCCTGCCTCGACGCGCTCACCGACGGCGTGGAACTCCACGTCGACCTCGGCTTCGCCGGTGGGCACCCGTTCGTCAACAACGCCTCCTTCGGCGCGTACGCGGCCGTCGTCCAGGATCCCCACTACCGCGGCGACAAGATCGGCACCACCTGGGAGCTCCTGCCCGACCTGCTCACCCGCCGGCGCGGCCCGGAACTGACCGCCCGTGCCGGGGACACGACGCTCACCGCACCGCAGGCCGTGCTGGTGAGCAACAACCCGTACGGCACGGCCGACCCGACCGGCTTCGGCCGCCGCGCCCGCCTGGACACCGGCCTGCTCGGCGTCCTGGGCCTCAGGGTGGACAGCGCGGCCGAGGCGGCGGGCCTGCTCCTGGACCCCGACCCGGCGGGCCTGACGGTCCTGACCGCCCCCGAGGTGGTCGTGGACGCCGACGCCCCGCAGATCGAGGCAGGCCTCGACGGCGAGGCCACGACCCTCACCACCCCGGTGCACTGCCGCATCGCCCCCGCCGCCCTACGCGTCCGCGTCCCCCGCACCCGCCCCGGCGTCCCGGAACCCCAGCCTCCGTTCAACTGGCGCCGGTTGCGCAAGCTGGCGGCTTCGGTGGGGCGGACGGCGGGGGTTCGGGGGGTGCGGGGGAGGGGGGCTGAGGGCGGGGGGACATAGCGGTGCGACCACGCCTCGTGTGCACGTCCTCAACATCAACGGCGGCGCGGAGCGGAGCTTCAGCAGAAGAGGGGACTCAGTGGACAAGAGATCGCGGGTGGGTGGGTATGTCCTCGCGCGGGAGAAGCTCATCGGTTCGTGGTTGGTACGTGTGATCTCAGTTACTCATGGATGTATGAGACGGGCCTGCTACGCGGCCAAGTGGCGGATTCCTGCCCGGCGCGGAGCCACCGTCTCAGCCCGAATTCCGGTGACCTCGACTGCGACGCCCCACGCCTCAAGGATCTTGGCCGTCTGCACGAGAGTGACCTGCGAAAACGGGAAGAGCGTGTCGGCGGTGAGGTCGGTTCCGGTTTTCAGCAGGATCGCGAAAGTAACCTTCCTAGGCCGGAAGCCTTCCGGCAGCGCCCTGCCAGGCCGGGCGGTAGCCACCTTGCGAGCGAACTTGTCCATTGCCTCTGGGGAGTGCAACAAGGACTGCACGGCGACGACGGCCTGGCCGAACAGATGACTCAGCGCGTCGGAACCCTTGGCCCGCTTCACCATGACCAGGACGTTGTCCGGGCTCAGCAGGTCGCAGATCTCCACGCCGTTGGCCCGGTGCAGCGCCGTCCGGACGTTGTCGCGGTCGAAGCAGACGTACCCGGGCCGCAGGTCGGGCACCGACTCGTTGTAGTCCCGCTCCTTGTCCCCGAGCGCCCAGGCCGGAAGGTCGATGGAGGGCGTGTCGGTGATGAGCCGCTCCACCTGCGAACGGATGGCCTCCAGGTACGCCTCACCGATCTCGTACCACTGCCCGTCCAGCAGGAAGAACCGGCGGGCACCGAGCGCCACCTCCGCCTCGATCCACCGCAGCACGCTCGAGGTCCAGATGACGTCACCCTTCTCCGCCCGGGTGTGCGCGTAGAGGGTGACGGTGCCGTCCCGGAGCGCGGCGAAGCGCGTTCCCGCCCTCTGCACGCGGGCCCGGTTGAGGACGTACTCCAGACTGAAGTCATCGGTGAGGCGCGCCTCCGGGCTGTGCACCTTGATGGCGAACGCCTGGGCGGCGCCGTAGTCGTCCCAGCGATCGGACGGGACGGCGACCGCGATACGTCCGTCCGGTACCTGGCCCAGCATGTCGTCGAGCCGCTCCTCCAGTCGCGTGACGAGTTCGGCGTCCTTGACGGGGACGATGTGCTCGACGAACTCCAGTTCCGGAGCCGGGGCCTCGTCCCGGATGACACGGGCGATGGCCCGGATGTCGGCGACCAGATCCGCTGCGTCGATACCGAGGTGCATCCGCAGCCCGGTACCGCCCTCGACGCTGGAGATCTTCGTACGGTCGTTCTGCGCGATCGTCAACTGGATCCCGTCCAGCCGACCGCCCAGCCGCCGCACGATCTGCGCGTGCTCCTGGACACCCAGGCTCCAGACCGGAGCGCCGCCGGGCACGAGGGTGATGTCGGTCCGGCCACCGCCCGGCGTGTGGGCGACCATGTCCCGGATCTGGGCGGGGTCCACCCTGCGGATCACGAAACTGAGCCCGAACCGCCGGTCCTTGACCCGGTCGGGCACCAGACGGAAGCCCTGGTCGTAGCCGATGGCATACACCTCGCCGTCGACCACGAGCATCAGCAGCCCGGCCGACCGGTTCACCGGCCGCGACACCTCGCACCCGGTCGTGCGGTTGATCTCGCCGCACCAGCTCGCGACGGGCTGCTCGAAGCTGCCGGTGACCAGCAGCGCAGGAACTCCCAACCGCTCCTCCGGGACGTGCAGTTCCGCATCAACGGCTTCGAGCCGATCCGGGTCGAGGACGTCGAACATCGCGTCGACCGTGGGAGCGACACCCGTGAGCCGGTACAGGGTGCGCTTGGACGTGCCGGAGGTGCTGGTGGCCATGGTGCCGCTCCATTCGACGTTTGTGAGCAGGGGGCAGCCCGGGAGACCCGGGAAAGCCGGGAAGCCAAGTGAAAGCACAACAAGTAGAGCGATAACTGAAAGCACTGTCAAACGGTTCACATCAGTTAGATGTCGGTATAGAGTGAAGCCGTCCAGCATGCCCGCCCCCACGTCACCCGGCAGGAGCCCATGAATCAGCAGGCCAGTGCCTTCGTGACCGCCGCCGACATCTCCCGGCTGGCCGGAGTCACCCGCGCCACGGTGAGCAACTGGCGTCGTCGGCACCCAGACTTTCCGGCCCCTGCGGGAGGCACGGACACCAGCCCCACCTACGACCTCGACGCCGTGCGCGCGTGGCTCTCGGCCCGTGGCCAACTCCCCGAGGACACACCTGCGGACCGGCTTCGCACCGCGCTGCGCACCCACCCCGGCGACGCCGAACTGGCCCTGCACCTGCTCCCTGTGGTGCTCGCGGCTGCCCGGCTGAACCGGGGAGAGCGCGAAGCCCTTCCCGCACTGCGTGACGACGCACTGCTGCGATGGGTGCGGTCAGCTGCGGACGACGGGGCCAAGGGCTTCCCGGGAACCGAAGACGCCGTATACACCTCCCAGGCGGCGGGGCCGCTGAGGGCCTTGCTGCAGTGCGTCGTCGCGGACGGCGCCGAGGCTGCGACGGATGTCCTGGCCGAACGCCTGCTGGAGGACACGGGGGGCACCGGCACCTACCTCACGCCGCGTCCCTTGGCCGACCTCATGGCTCGGCTCCTGACCGACAGCACGGGTGCTTTCCCCGTGAGCGTTCTCGACCCCGCGTGCGGCACCGGATCGCTGCTCGCCGCGGCGGCATCCGCAGGGGCGAGCGAACTTCACGGCCAAGACATCCTCGCCGCCCAGGCCGCCCAGGCCGCCGTGCGGCTCCGGCTGAGCGCACCCGAGACGGCCATCACCGTACGTACGGGAGACAGCCTGCGCTCCGACGCCTTCAAGGGCCTCACCGCGGACGCCGTCCTGTGCAATCCCCCATACGGGGTCCGTGAATGGGGACACCATGACCTGGCCTACGACCAACGCTGGGCCTACGGCGTGCCTCCCAAGGGCGAGCCCGAACTCGCCTGGGTCCAGCACTGCCTGGCCCATCTCGCGCCTGGGGGCCGTGCCGTACTGCTCATGCCGCCCGCCGTCGCCGAGCGCACCGCCGGCCGGCGCATCCGGGCTCAGCTCGTACGCGACGGAGCCCTCCGCGCGGTCGTCTCGCTTCCCCAGGGCGCGGCCACCCCGCTCCACATCGGCCTGCACCTGTGGGTGCTGGAACGGCCCGATCCGCAGGCTGAAGCCCCGGGGACGATCCTGCTCGTCGATGCGTCCCCTTCCGAGAGCCGGGATCTGGACTGGGCCACCATCGACAACACCGTGCTCTCGGTGTGGCGGCCCTACCTCGCCAGCCAGGACGGCTTCACCGGAGCCCCGGGGATCGCCGCCGCCATGCCGGTCACCGACCTCCTGGACGAAGCCGTGGACCTAACCCCGGCCCGCCGCATCCGGACGGCTTCCCAACAAGCACTGCGTCCCGCCCTGCTGGCCCGGCAGGCATCGGAGCTGTACGACCAACTCCGTCGAACGGCAACAGACCTGGTCGGCCTCAGCACCGACGGCGATTGGCCGCCGGCCGATGACCAGCCCCGCGACTGGCGCACCGCAACGGTTTCGGACCTTCTGCGCGGCGGCGCACTCAGTCTGCTCCACACCGCGCCCCCGGGCCGCCGGACCCGTAGCGGCCAACCGCAGCCCCGGCCCGAAGCGGAATCCGGCGCACGACCGACGCTCACGGCTGCCGACGTCTTCGAGAACCGGCCCGCCTCCGGAACGGAAGCGGACCTGCCCGCCGACGTCGTCCTCTCCTCGGTCCAGGCAAGTGACGTGCTTCTCACAGAGCTCCTCCGCGTGGGACGCACGGCCGTGGCCCGGGTCGTCGAGCCGGACGAGACAGGATGCTTCCTGGGGCCCCATCTGCTGCTCTTCCGCCCGGACCAACGTCGGCTCGATCCTTGGTTCCTGGCCGGGTTCCTCGCGGCGGAGCAGAACGTCAACGCCGCGGCCACCGGCACATCCATCATCCGGGTGGACCCCCGGCGGCTACGCGTTCCCCTGCTCCCGCTCGCGGAGCAGCAGCGCTACGGCGCCGCCTTCCGCAGCCTGCACGAACTGCGTACCGCCGCGCGCCGTGCCGACCGAGCCGCCGAGGACGTCACACGTCTCCTCAGCACCGGACTCACCGGCGGCGCTCTGTTGCCGCGCGGTCACGGATCGGCGTGAAACGTGCGGCCCGGCGCCGCGAGCGGCCAGACTTGACCTCTCCCGTCCCTCTGGGACGGCGAAACTTCGGAAGGACAGCGTTGAACAGCAGTAAGCACACGGAACTGGCGAACCATGCGTGGTCGGTAGCCGACCTCCTGCGCGGCGACTACAAGCAGTCCGACTACGGCAAGGTGATCCTGCCGTTCACTGTGCTACGGCGCCTGGAGTGTGTCCTCGCGCCGACCAAGGACAAGGTCCTGGAAGTCGCCGCCCGCTACCAGGGCCAGGACATCAACCCCGACCGCTTCCTGCGCAAAGCGTCCGGCCACAGTTTCTACAACACCAGCACCTACACGCTGAAGGCCATCGCGGGCGACGCCACTCACGCGGCGAAGTACCTGAACGAGTACTACGGCGCCTTCTCCCCGAACGCCAGGGAAGTTTTGGAGCGGTACGACTTCGCCCAGCAGATCAAGAGGCTGGACGCGGCAGACCTGCTGTACCAGGTGGTCGGACGGTTCGCCGACCTCGACCTACGGCCGGTGAAGAGGGACGCAGAAGGCAATGTCGTGCTCGACGAGTACGGCAAGCCGATCGAAATCGTCACCAATCACCAGATGGGATACGTCTTCGAGGAGCTGATCCGGCGCTTCGCCGAACAGTCCAACGAGACGGCCGGTGAGCACTTCACGCCTCGGGAAGTCATCCGGCTGATGGTCAACCTGCTCATCGCCCCGGACAGTGACGCGCTGGCCCTGCCGGGCACCGTCCGCACGGTCATGGACCCGGCCTGCGGGACCGGCGGCATGCTCAGCGCGGCCGAGGAGCACATCACCGCCCATAACCCGGACGCCACGGTCAAGGTCTTCGGACAGGAACTCAACCCCGAGTCCTGGGCCATCTGCAGGTCAGACATGATGATCAAGGGTCAGGACCCGGAGAACATCAAGTTCGGCAACTCCTTCAGCGACGACGGCTTCAGCAGCGACGACTCCAAGAGGGACAAGAACACGCCCACCACCTTCGATTACCTGCTGGCCAATCCGCCGTTCGGCGTGGAGTGGAAGAAGGTCAAGGACGCGGTCGAGTACGAACACGAACACCTGGGCGACAGTGGGCGGTTCGGCGCCGGCCTGCCACGCATCAACGACGGGTCGCTGCTCTTCCTTCAGCACATGATCTCGAAGATGAAGCCGGTGGACGCGTCGGGGGCGGGCGGCAGCCGGATCGCCATCGTCTTCAACGGCTCCCCGCTGTTCACGGGGGCGGCGGAGTCGGGTGAGTCCAAGATCCGGCAGTGGATCCTCGAGAATGACTGGCTGGAGGGCATCGTCGCCCTACCCGACCAGCTCTTCTACAACACCGGCATCTCCACGTACTTCTGGGTGCTGAGCAACCGCAAGGCCAGGGACCGGCGCGGCAAGGTCGTGCTGCTGGACGCGCGCGACTACTGGCGCAAGATGCGGAAGTCGCTCGGCGACAAGCGCAAGGAACTGGGCGAGCAGCACATCTCCGAGATCACGCGGCTCTACACGGAGGCGCTGGCGGTCGTCGACGCGGCGGAGAAGGGCGGCGGGCACGACCTGGCCGACCGGGCCGGGAAGATCAAGGTCTTCCGCAACCAGGACTTCGGGTACCACCGGATCACCGTCGAACGGCCGCTGAAGCTCCGCTTCGAGGTGACGGAGGAGACGCTGACGGCCATCACCGCGTCCAAGCCGATCGCACGGGCCACGGACGCAGAGGCGTTCGCGGAGGCGCTGCGCCCGCTGGTCGGCAAGTCCTGGACGACGAAGTCCGACGCGTGGATCGACCTGAAGGACGCGATCGTCGCGGCCGGCCTGATGTGGCCAACAGGCGCGCCGTTCGGCAAGGCGCTGCGGGAGGCGGTCGGCGTCCGCGACCCGGAGGGCGAGGTCCAGCGCATCAAGGGCGGGCCGGAACCGGACCCGGAACTGCGGGACTACGAGGACGTGCCGCTGGAGGAGGACGTGGAGGAGTACCTGCGGCGGGAGGTTCTGCCACATGTCCCGGACGCGTGGATCGACCACACCAAGACGAAGATCGGCTACGAGATCCCGTTCACTCGGCACTTCTACGTTTACAAGCCGCCGCGGCCGTTGACGGAGATCGATGCGGAGTTGAATGCCTTGGAGGCCGAGATTCAGGCGCTGCTTGGGGAGGTGACGGAGTGACTTCACTCAGGATTAAAGATGTCACTCAAATCAACCGGAAAGTGCTCCCCGAAAACACGGATCCGAATTTTCGTTTTCGATATATCGACATCGGCTCAGTCGATAACCTCGGACGTGTGAACATTCCCGACGAGGAGGTGAATTTCAGCTCTGCCCCGTCACGGGCTCGACGCCTTGCGCCAGCTGGTGCAGTTGCTGTATCAACGGTGCGAACCTACCTGCGCGCCATTGCTCACGTGCCTGAATTCGCGACACCGCTGGTCTTCTCGACTGGGTTCGCAATACTAGAGGCTGGCGCACAGATCGATAGCCGTTTTCTAGCCCACTACTGCCAATCTCAAGCCTTCGTTGACGAGGTAGTTGCCAGGTCAGTGGGAGTGAGCTTTCCAGCCATCAATGCAGCCGACATTGGCAATCTACCAATCGTGCTCCCCGACCGAGAAGAGCAGCGCCGCATCGCCGACTTCCTCGACGCCGAGACCGCCCGCATCGACTCTTTAGACACCTCTCGGTCCGCGCAGTTGAACCTCCTCGCAGCACGCGAACGAGCGATGCTCGACCTCTCGTTCCGAGAGGCACGATCCGCAACTCGGACGCGGCTCAAATACCTCTTCTCCGTGCGCCCGCGATACGGCGTTCTGGTTCCGGTGTTCACGGACGAAGGCGTCCCGTTCATCCGGGTCAACGACCTTCTGGACCTGGAGGGGCGGGCCGACGGCCTGCGCAATATTCCGAGCGAACTGTCAGCGCAGTACGCCAGAAGCGTTGTACAGCCGGGCGATCTGCTGATGAGCGTTGTGGGAACGCTCGGACGTGCGGCGATCGCCCCCGCGAGCCTGGCTGGTGCGAACATCGCGAGAGCCGTGTGTTCGATGCGTTTCATGCCCGAGGTGGAGGTGGAACTCGTAAAGTCCTGGCTCGGCACGAGCGCCTTCCACAAGCAAGCCCTCGTCGCCACGAGCACAGATACGGCTCAGCCGACGCTCGGCATGGAAGACTTGGGCAATTTCGCGCTGACCTGGCCATCGGACCCACAGGAACGGAAACACTTGGTCCGGGAGATCGCTCGCATTCAGGACTCCATGAGGCGCCTAAGCAGCAAACTGGAGCGTCAGAAATCGGTCCTCGCCGAACGGCGTCAAGCCCTGATCACCGCCGCCGTCACCGGTCAGATCGACGTGTTCTCTGCCAGCGGACGAGGGATCGAGGAATGATCGCGCCGTGAGTCCAGCCGCGCCCCACCTCTGGCCGCCGTTCGTCGCACGCATTCAGGTAGACAACTACAAGTACATTACTAGACGTTATGCGACGGCAAGGCCCGACTGACCCAAGACACGGGACCTCGACCTTGTCCGCACCAAATTATGTCTTCGACAACTTCTGCCGCGACATCACCTGTCTAATCACCGGAAACCGGGGGGAATACCGCTTATGCCCGTTCACGATGAAGCAGCCTTTGGAAACGCAATAGTCGCCGCCTTGCTCAAGCGCGGTTGGTCTGAAGGAAACCGACAGGACTACCGCCCCCAACTCGGCCTGGACACCTCCCAGCTCACCGAATTCATCGGCAAGACCCAGGCCGACGACTGGGCCGAACTGATCGCCCTCTACGGCGGGGATCCCAACGTCGCCCAGGCCGGGTTCGCCAAGCGGGTGGATCAGGCGATCGGAACCGACGGTGTGCTGGACGTACTCCGCAAAGGCGTGAAGGACCACGGCGTCCTGATCAGGCTGGCCTACTTCAAGCCGTCGCTCGTCGCGTCGGACGCCGTCCTGGACGACTACCGGGCGAACCGGCTGACCTTCGTCAAGGAGTTGCAGTACGCGGCGAGGCAGGCAGACAAGGGCAACGAGCTGGACCTCACACTGTTCCTCAACGGAATCCCGCTGGCGACCGCCGAGTTGAAGAACGCCCTCACACGGCAGGGGGCGGAGCACGCCAAGGAGCAGTACCGACTCAAGCGGGACCCCACTGAGCTGATCTTCGCGCGCCGCGTCATCGCGAACTTCGCCGTGGACACGGACGTGGTCTACGTCGCGCCCGAACTGCGCGGCAAGCTGACGCGGTTCCTACCGTTCAACACGGGCTCGGAGGGGCCGGGGAAGCCGGGCGGAGCCGGGAACCCTGCGCCCACCGTCCCCGGGACGTACGCGACCTCGTACCTCTGGGAACAGATCTGGGAGCGGGGCACCTGGCTGGACCTGATCGAGCGGTTCGTGCACCTCAGCAAGGAGAAGGGCCCGGACGGGCGGACGCGGAAGAAGCTGATCTTCCCGCGCTACCACCAGTGGGACATCGTCAAGAAGCTCGCCGACCACGCGGCCCGCCACGGTGCTGGTCACAACTACCTCGGCATGGCCTCCGCCGGCTCGGGCAAATCGAACACCATCGGGTGGCTGTCGCACCGCCTGTCGTCGCTGCACACCCCCACCGACCCCGCCGAGATCGACCCCGACGCCTTGGCCGCCGGACTCAAGCCCGGTGTCCCCGTCTTCGACAAGGTCGTGATCATCACCGACCGCCGTAATCTCGACGCCCAACTGCGCGAGACAGTCGGCAGTTTCGAGAAGACCGCCGGTCTTGTCGTGAAGATCGACGAGAAGCACGGCGCGAAGTCCGACCAGCTCGCCAAAGCGCTGTCCCGTGAGACCGGAAAGATCATCACGGTCACGCTGCACACCTTCCCCGCCCTCATCGACTACCTGCGCCGCAACCCCACCGAAATCCAAGGTCACAACTTCGCGATCATCGTGGACGAGGCCCACTCCTCGCAGTCCGGCGATGCGGCAACCGCCGTCCGCGCGGCGCTGCGTGACCTGGGCCTGGATTCCGACTCCGACGAGGCTGGAGCGACCGAGGCGCCGGCGGCAAGCACCGATGCCAAGCTCCGCCGGAAAGCCACCCAGCGCAGCAAGGCCTCCAACCTCTCCTACTTCGCGTTCACGGCGACACCCAAGGCCAAGACGCTCGAACTCTTCGGCACCCTGGACACCGTCAACGGCAAGCCGGCGTATGTCCCCTTCCACACGTACTCGATGCGCCAGGCCATCGAGGAAGGCTTCATCCTCGACCCCCTGCGCACCTACGTCACGTACGACACGTACTGGAAGTTGGTGAACAAGAACCCGGCCGAGCGCGAAGTGGACCCGTCCAAGGCGAACCCCCTGCTCGCCCGGTACGCACTCACGCACGACTCCACCGTGACGCAACAGGCGCAAGTGATCGTCGAACACTTCCGCACGCACACCGCCGGACGGCTCGGCGGGCGTGCCAAGGCCATGGTGGTGACGGCCTCCCGGCACAGCGCCGTACAGATGGCCCGCGCCATCAGGAAGTACATCGGCGACAACGCGTATGCCGACCCCGGCGTCCTGGTCGCGTTCTCCGGCAGCCTGACGTACGACGGCGAGGAGACCACCGAGCCGAAGGAGAACGGCGGCCTCCCCGAGTCAGCGCTGCCGAAGGCGTTCGCGTACACGCGCAAGGACGACAAGGCCGTGCGCACCGGGGGGACGGCGACTCAGCGCGAGTACCGCATCCTGGTCGTCGCCGAGAAGTACCAGACCGGTTTCGACCAGCCGCTGCTCACCACGATGTACGTGAACAAGAAGCTCGCGGGCATCAGCGCCGTCCAGACACTCTCCCGGCTGAACCGCACCGCCGACCGCAAGTCGCAGGCGGACCTGGCCGTACTGGACTTCGTCAACGACGCCGAGGACATCAAGGAGTCCTTCCGCCCGTACTTCGAGGAGGCGAACACCCTTCCCTCCGACCCCAATCTCCTCTACACCGCGCAGAGCCAGGTCATGCGGGCCGACATCCTCGTCGAGGAGGAGATGCGGGAGTTCGCGGACGCCTATCTGGCAGCCGAGGAGAAGGCAGCAGGCTCGGCTGCCCGCTGGGAGAAGCTCCACGCGGAGCTGTACCGGCATCTGGACCCCGCCGTTGGACGGTTCACTGAGCTCCTGGACCGCAAGGACGAGGCCGGCGACCCCGACGAGGAAGCCGCCGAGGCCGCCGAGCAGTTCCGCGCGGACCTCAACGACTACGTACGGAAGTACGGCTTCCTCTCGCAGATCGTGCCCTACCGCGACGCTGACCTCGAATGCCTCTACCTCTACGGCCGCCACCTGCTCAACCGCCTGCCACGACGCGGAGACGGCGGCGTGGACATAGGAGACATCGACCTCAGCCACCTGCGCATCCAGAAGACCGGCCAGCACGACCTCGCGCTGACCGCCGAGGGAGCCGCGGAGCTGCGCGGCTTCGGTGAAGGCGGGGGCGGCGCCAAGGAGCAGGAGAAGTCGCTGCTGTCGGAGCTGATCGAGAAGTTCAACGACAAGTTCGGCACCGACTTCACCGATCAGGACGTGATCACGCCGTTCTCGGAGGCGAAGGCCGACCCGAAGGTCCGCGCCGCCGCCGTCAACGACGAGGAGAACTTCGGGCTCGTCTTCGATGAGGTCTTCGAGGACAAGATGGCCGAACACATCGACACCATCGCCGACATGGGACGGCAGTACTTCAGCCACGACGACAGCTTCAAGCAGTCGCTCAACCAGAGTGCGCGGCGGGCGGCGTGGCGAATGATCCGCCGGGAGGAGAACATCGACGACGACGCGGCCTGACCCGCCCGGCCCTCCATCCCTCCCTGCCGACCACTTCCCCTGGTCAGCCTCCCTGATGGAACGAGAGCCCCGCGATCACGGACGTTCCGCGCGTGGGGCGGGGCCGGACGGTCCAGGCGGTGGCGAGGCTCTCGACGAGGAGCAGGCCCCGACCGTTCTCGCTGTCAGGGCCCGGGTGGGCCGGAATGGGTTTGCCGGTACCCGGGTCGGAGACGGCCAGCCAGTAGTGTCCGTCGGCCGGCCACAGAACGAGTTCAACGAGGTCCCCGTCCTCCCCACAGGCACCGTGACGGATGGCGTTGGTGAGCAACTCCGAGGTCAACAGGCGGAGGTCGTCGCCGAGTTGGGCACGGAGGACGTCCGGCAGCGATTCGGCGACGGCGTGCCGGGCCCGCCGTACGGAGGCGGGACGGGCGGGAAAGCGCCAGTGGGCAGGGACGAGAGGGATTTCGGGCATGGCGAACTCCGCGACTCTGTGAGGGGTTTGGGGTCGCCGGTGGCCTACCGCCCTGGTCGCGGGCACACCCGCCCCAGGGCGGACGGGCATGCTCGCGCGGCGCGCTTCCGGCATTGCGGTGTGTAACTTGCGCGATACTCACAGTAGAACATCGGGGGTACATGTGCTACCAAGTCCCGAAGTCCGTTGGAAGGAACTTCGCTTCGCGGCAGACTGAGCCGCACGCGACGAGAGGGAACGCATGCCGCCGAGGAGCAATCCGACCGCACGCCAGCAGCGTCTGGGCGCAGAGCTTCGCAAGCTACGGGAAGGGGCGGGACTGTCCACCGAACAGGCCGCCGTGCTGCTGGACACGAAACGGACCGTGATCACCAGCACCGAGGCGGGACGTCATGGCGTCAGCCCGGAGCGTGTCCGGCGCATCGCCTTCCGGTATGAGTGCACTGACCAGGCCCTGGTGGATGCACTGGTCGACATGTGCGGCGACCGCACGCTCGGCTGGTGGGAGGCGTATCGCGACCGCCTGCCCGCGACATTCCTGGACATCGCCGAGTTGGAGTGGCACGCCCAGGGCTTGCGTGTCAGCACGATGACGCACATGCCGGGACAGTTGCAGACCGAGGCATACGCGCACGCTCTCTTCCAAGCTGCCATCCCGCCACTGCCCGCCGAGGAGTTCGAGGCCAGAGTCGCCCACCGCGTGCAAAGGCACCAGGTCATCGACCGGCCGGGGGCTCCGGACTACGTGCTGGTCATCCACGAAGCCGCGCTACGGATCGAAGTCGGTGGACGCGCGGTGCTACGGAATCAACTTGGTCACCTCATGGCAGCCGCAGACCGCGACAACGTCACAATCCAGGCCATCCCCTTCTCCGCAGGGGCGTTCCCCGGTTCGGGGCAGGCGATCCTGTACGCCCTCGGACAGATCCCCTCGCTCGACACCGTGCAACTGGATCGCACCACGGCAGGAGAATTCCTTTATTCAGGCGCCCATCTGTGCAAGTACCGTCTGCAACTCGACGAGATGCAGAGGATCGCGCTCAAGCCTGAGGAGACCCTCGATCTCATGCACACCATTTCCCGGCGCCTTTAGGAGAGTGGCCATGTCTGACATCAGCTGGGAAGCCCCCTTCTGCCAGGATGCGAGCAACTGCTTCCGCCTCGGCATCGACGCCGACGGCAACGGCTACATAGCCGTCAACGGCCAAGAGGACCGATACCTCACCGACTCCCTTGAAGCCCTGCGCACCCTCATCACCGACATTAAGGCCGGAAAGGCCGACCACCTGCTGTAACCCCTGCCGCGCGCCCCGCCGATAGGTACCGTGTACAGCGATCGACTGACGTGGCATCAGGACGACGGAGGCGCGGCGCGTGGCGCAGGCACGGAGAATCGGCGAGCAGGGCCGCTATGAGCTGATCGAGGAGATCGAATCCGGCGGTATGGGCACGGTCTGGCGCGGCTACGACGCCGTTCTCGACCGTGAGATCGCGATCAAGCTCATCCGGCCCGACGTCGTCGCATCGCCGGCACAGGCGGAAGAGTTCGCCCGCCGCTTCGAACGCGAGGCGCGCGTCACCGCTCGGATCGGGCACCACGGAGTGCCGCAGGTGTTCGACGCGGTGCTGGACGAGGCGTCGTACGACCGGCTGTACCTGGTGATGGAGTACGTGCGCGGCATCTCCCTGCGCAGGGTGCTCACGGGCCCGGGGGACGGCGCGGCGGCGCTGCTCCCGGTGAGCTGGGCAGCGTCGATCGCGGCGCAGATCTGCACAGTCCTGTCGTACGCGCACGCCATCCCGGTCGTGCACCGCGATCTGAAGCCGGACAACGTCCTGATTGCCGCTGACGGCACGGTCAAGGTGCTGGATTTCGGCATCGCGAAACTGCTGCGCACGAACGTCACCCGGCTCACGGCCACGGGCAGCCGGATCGGTACCAGCCGTTACATGCCGCCCGAGCAGATCGACTGCGCGCAGATCACCCCGCTGAGCGACCTCTACGCGCTCGGCTGCGTGCTGCACGAACTCCTGGCCGGAGAGCCGGTGTTCAGCGGCGACAACGAGTACCAGCTCCTGCACCAGCACATGAACGTGCCGCCGAAGCCGTTGCGCACCCTGCGGCCCGAGGTGCCGGAGGGCCTTGAGGCATTGACCCTGGACCTGCTGGCGAAGGTGCCGGAGCAGCGTCCCGTCGACGCGTACGCGGTGTACGAGCGCCTGTCGCCGCACCTGCCGCAACCGGGATCGGCAGCCGATTCCCTGGCCCTCACCCATGGCGGCTCCCCTTCCGAACTTCCCGACCCGACGGTGGTCTACCGACAGCCGAATGCACCCCTGCGACGGACCGCGCCGCCCGTGCCCTCGCTCGGGCCGGTGGCGCCCGTACCGATCCCGGCGCGCGTCGACACCGCGCTGCGGGACGCGATCAGGGACGCCTACGCCCGGTCCGCGGACCTCGCCGAGAGCGGACGGTTCGCCCAGGCCGCGGACGTCCTCAAGGCAGTGATCGCCACAGCGGCCACCGCCCTCGGCGCGCACAACTCCCGTGTGCTCGGTCTTCGGAGGCAGCGCGCGGCGGTGCTCATGGCCGGTGAGGACTTCCGGCGTGCCTTGCCTGAGTTCGACGCCCTGGCCGCCGTCTACGCCCGCACGGCGGGACCGGGCGATGAAAGCACGCTGGAGTGCCGTCGGCACGCCGCCCACTGCCGGGCCAACCTCGGTCAGGCCACCGTCGCTCTACGGGAATTCCAGGAGGTTCTGGAAGTCGTGTCCGACGCGGCCGGGGACGCCTCCGAAACCGCTCTCGACCTACGGCGCAGTATCGGCGTGCTCCTCTTCTCAGAGGGGCGCCGCACCGAGGCAGAGGGGGTCCTCGACGCCCTCCACGAGGACATGTGCGTCCTCCTCGGTGAGGACCATGAGGAGACCCGCGAGATCGCCGATCTCCTCGCCCGGCTGCGCGACCCGGAGGGACCACTCCCTTACTGACGTCCTGCCGGTGCGGTGCACACGCCGTCAGGCATCGTCCGCGGCCTCTTCGCCGTGGATGCGCTGAGCCAGATTCCACAGGCTCAGGCCATCCGACTGGAACCAGCGAGCCGTTCCCTGGTTGGCAACGGGTCGCTCGTCCCAGTCGGCGTCCGCCCACATCTTCGACACAAGCCCGGACGGCGAGTACTGCTGCTCGTCGTGGGCCCACAGGGATCGGCCTGGCCCGGTGATTTGAGCCAAGTCGCCTGGCGTCGCCGTTCGTCTTGGAAAGCCACGCCTCCATGGCGCGGGAATCTGCTTCATGACCTTGCTGTCCCAGTCGCAAGCATGGGATGAGCGAGCGAAGTTGAAGATCTCCCCTTGCCGCGCGTTTTCCCTTGTCGTTGTCGGGCAGCCCAAACACTCGCCGTTTGTTGCCGATTCCTTCAGCTCAGAGACTTGTGTCTCCGTCAAGGTCTCTGTGCCGAGGACGGAGTGACGGTAAGTTAGGTGTGCAGCGCAGCGAGGGACGCATCGGCGAGGGGGCGGCATGCAGGGTAGCTTGATCCAGGCTCAGGCGCTGACGATCGAGGACGTCTTCACCGGGCATCGTTACCGTCTGGACAGCTACCAGCGGGACTACACATGGGGGCGCGACGACGTACGCAGGCTCATTGATGACCTGCGTAACAAATTTATGGCGAGTTGGCGCTTCGAGCACGACCGGGAGGAGGTCGCCAGGTATCAGCCATACTTTCTCGGACCGTTCGTCTACCACGAGGCCGCCCCGGTCACGTACCTCGTGGACGGCCAGCAGCGCATCACGACCCTCCATCTGATGCTGATCTACCTGCGCGAGCTTCTCCGTGCGCAAGACCTTGAGGATCAAGCTGCACGACTCAGTAGTCTGATCCTTTCCCACAAGTTCGGAAAGTCGGTGTATGCCCTCGACATTCCGGAACGCGACCAATTCCTCGAAGTGGCGTTCCAAGAGACTGAGTTCGCGCTCCCTGACAACTCATCGGGCGCCCTGCGCCGACTCTGGGAGGCGGCGCTCGTCCTTCAGGAAGAATTTCCCGAGGAACTGCGCAGCGATGCCCTCCCGTACTTCGTCGATTGGCTGCTCGACGGTGTGAGCATGGTGGGAATCCGTGCGGCCACACCGGAACAGGGCTGGGAGATCTATGAGTCGATGAACGACCGCGGGGTGCGCCTCGGTCCCATCGATCTCCTCAAGAGCTTCTTACTGTCGAAGATCGGCCCCGAGACTGCGGGCGCGGACAACATATGGCGCCAGATGGTCTCCGGACTGGCCGGCATCGACGTGAACGCTCCCAGCGACTTCATCAAGACCTTCTTGATCAGCCGCTACGCGGACGTGAGTACGGACTCGAATGATTCCTCACTCGACGTCAAGCGCATCAACGGCCCATTCCACACCTGGGTGAAGGACAGCGTAGGACAGATCGGTCTGGTCAGACCGCAGGACTATCGAATCCTGATCGACGATCTCTCCGCGTACGCACATCGCTATCGCACGTTGGCGGCAGCAGCGCACACGTACGACAGCGAACTCAAGAGTGTCTTCTTCAACGCCTACAACGGCATCACGTCCCAGGCCGCACCGATTCTCGCGGCGATCGACCCCCGAGACGACTCCAGCACATTCAAGGCCAAGGCCAAGCTCATAGCCGACTATCTCGATCTCGTCTTCACTCGGCGCATCGTCAACGACCTGCCGTCGTCAAGCACCCATCTCGACCGCGAGGCCGTCAGACTCGTAGAGCGGCTGCGCGACGGTGTCAGCGTCGACAGACTCCGTGCCATCCTCGCTGAGGAAGTCGCCGCCCTCGACTACGACTTCACCGGCATCAAGACCTATGGCCTACGCTCGAACAACAGCCGCCAGGTCCGCTACCTCCTCGCCCGGCTCACCGGATTCGTCGAGACCGCGTGCGAGCGAGGCGACGAGATGGACAGATACCTCGATGCGCAACGCCCTTTCGAAATCGAACACATCTGGGCCAACCACTTCGAGAGGTACCAGCCCGAGGTCGGCACGCGAGCCGTGTTCGACTCCTACCGCAACCGCCTCGGCGCACTGTTGCTCCTGAAAAAGTCGGACAACGCCAGTTACCAAGATCTGCCCTACGAGGAAAAGGTCGAGTTCTACCAACGACAGAACCACCTCGCGGGCTCCCTGCACGTCAATCACCGAGAGCGGAACTCGGCCTTCAATAAATTTGGGAAGACGCACAGACTCGACCGGCTACTCGACAGGAAGGCAATCGGGACACGCCAGGACCTCTACCAGCGTCTGTGCGAGCTCATCTGGAGTCCCGCGGCTTTCGGAAGCCGACCGGCAGCCTCTGCCCAGAGCCCGGACCGCTCACGCACTCGAACGCGTGCTCGCTACGACGTCGCGATCACCGACCTCATCGCTAAGGGGATACTCCCGGCCAATGCAACGCTTATCGGCCGCCGCCGTGGCGAGGTCTTCCAAGCCGAAATCTTGGACGATGGACGCATCCAGGTCACCTCCGGAGAGACGTTCCGGTCTCTCTCGGCAGCAGGTGAGTTCGTTCTGCAGACAAAATCATGCCCCGGCTGGAACTTCTGGCACGCACGACTTGACGACCGCGAGGCGCGCCTCGCCGACATTCGACGGGAGGCTCTGGAGAGGGGCATCGTCTGACCTGGTGATGCCATTGCGACATATTGGCGGGATCATTCAAGACTTGGTTTCGCCCGAGCAGAGCGGTTATGGCAGACGAGTCGGGCTGTACGCCGGGTTCTGTCGCCCGGTCGCCTCGCGGCGGCCGGGGAGACGGCCATCCATCTAGGACCGGCGTTGCCGCCGGCCTCGTGCGGTCTACCCGCGGACTCGGGCGGGCAGCCCTCGAACGTCCGCGCAGAAGCACCTGGGTGCTTCCTTTTGACCTTGCTCCGGGTGGGGTTTACCTAGCTGCCCAGGTCGCCCTGGGCACTGGTGGTCTCTTACACCACCGTTTCACCCTTACCGAGGACCGAGGCCCCCGGCGGTCTGTTTTCTGTGGCACTGTCCCGCGGGTCACCCCGGGTGGCCGTTAGCCACCACCCTGCCCTGTGGAGCCCGGACGTTCCTCGGGAAGCCCCAAGGGGCTCCACGCGGCCGTCCGCCCGGCTCGTCTGCCGTGTCGACCATGTTACCGGGCGCGGGCCCCGTCTCGGTCCGGTCGGGGGTCCGGCCCCGGCGGAGCCGCCGTGCGGGGCCGCGCCCCTGGGGCGACGTGACGCCGTGCGGGTGGCCGCCCCCAGGCCGCACGGACCTGGCCGGGGTCAGGCGTAGGGCGGGTGGTGGCCAACCCGCGCCGGAGGCAGGCACCACGAATGTGCCTAGCCCGGATCGGACGCCGACACCGGCCGACCGACCGACCCCGGATCGGAGTCCGGCCCGCCGCCCCGGGTGTCCGAGCCCGGACCGGAGCCGGAGGCAGGCACCGAGACGGAACCCGATCCCGAACCCGAGCCAGACGCAGGCACCGAGACGGAACCCGAACCCGAGCCGGAGGCAGGCACGGGGGTGGTGACCGACCCCGAACCGGCAGCAGGCACCGGGACGGTGACCGACCCCGAACCGGCAGCAGGCACCAGAGGTGCCGCCGCCCCCGGCCCGGCCGCCGTCGCCAGCACCGACCCCGCCAGGATCAGCGTGAACGCCGCCACCACCCCCACCGTGAGCCGTTCGTCCAGGAACACCGCGCCCGCCGCCACCGCGACCGCCGGGTTGACGTACGTGAACACCGTCGCCCGGGTCGGGCCGACCTCCTTGATCAGTTCCAGGAAGGCGACGAAGGCGAGGGCCGTGCAGACGACGCCCAGGGCCGCGAGGGCGGCCAGGACGGAGGGCGCGGGCATCGTGGACGGCCACGTCACCGCCGCCGCGGGCGCGTAGACCAGGGCCGCGAGGGCCAGGCACGGGGCGATGAGCTGGAGGGTCGGGACGTCCTTCAGGTGACGCGCGGCGATCAGCGGGGCCGTCGCGTAGCCGATCACCGTCACCAGCACCTCGGCCAGGCTCAGCGCGTCTCCGCCGGTCAGGTGCGGGACCGTGAGGACCGCGACACCCGCCAGGCCCAGCCCGAGCCCGACGACGCGCCTCACGCCCAGCCTCTCCGTGGCGCCGAAGAAGCGGGCCAGGGCGACGCCGACGATCGGGACGCCCGCGATCAGCAGGCCCGCCGTCGAGCTGGACAGGTGGCGTTCGGCGTCGGTCAGGGTCCACCAGGGGCCGATGATCTCTATGCAGGCGAAGGCCAGCAGGGGTCGCCAGTGCCTGCGCACGGTCGACGACAGGCCGCCCTGTCGTACCGCGAAGGGCATCAGCAGTACGGCGCCCAGCGCGCAGCGCGTGAACACCACCACGGACGGGGACAGCGGGGCGTCCACCGCCACCTTGATCAACAGGTAGGGGATGCCCCAGACCACTCCCATCAGGGAGAACAGGAACCAGCCGCGTGCAGTCATGCGGCCATGCTCACCGGATCGGCGGCGTGCGTCTTGAACGCTGTTGCGGTACGGGAGGGCCGGGCCCACCCAGCGGCTCAGCACCCCCGACCATCAGCGGCGTGCGTTGTGAACGCTGTTGCGGTACGCGGAAGCCGGGCCGGGGTCACGCCCCCGGAGTCACGCCCGGCACCCACCAGGTCTCAGCGGCGCACGTGGTGAACGCTGGTGCGGTACGCCGCCGGCGTCACGCCCACCACCCGCCGGAACCAGCGCGTCAGATGCGCCTGGTCCGCGAAGCCCACCCGGCCAGCCACCTCCGCCGGGCGCAGTCCGCTCTCCAGCAGGCCGCGCGCCCGGTGCACCCGGTGCTGTGCCAGCCAGGCGTACGGGGGCATCCCCATCGTCGTACGGAAGACCCGGAGGAGCTGGTAGCGGGACAGGCCCTGCTCGGCGGCGAGCAGGGCCAGGGACGGGGGTGCCAGGAGGTCGTCCGCGAGGCGGTCGCGCACCGCGTGGGCGATGTGTGCGGCGCCGGGGAACGTGTCGGCGCGAGGGCGGGCCGTGGAGTGGCGGCGGGTCAGGGCCGTCAGAAGCCAGGGGAGGCGGGACTCCGTCTCCAACGGGTCCGGGCAGGCGCTGAGTTCGGTGTGGGCGCGGCTCAGGGCGCTGGCCAGTTCGGGGTCGTCGAGGAGGGGCTCGCGGAAGTGCGGGAGGCCGCCGCCGAGGGTGCCGTCGGTGAGGAGGGAGGGGTCGGGGTACAGGGCTCGGTAGGCGTAGCCGTCCGACGCGGCCGGGCGGCCGGTGTGCGTCTCGCCGGGAGCGAGTACGACGATGGAGCCCGGGCCGGGACGGAGGTGGTCGCCCCGGTAGTCGATGACCTCGGAGCCGGCGACGCAGATGCCGATGCTGAACTGCTCGTGCGTGTGCGAGGCGTAGGCGTGGCGGTCGAAGCGGGCGGTGAGCAGGTCGAGCGGCGGGCCGCAACGGCCCAGACGTGCCCTGGTCCACCGTGCCTGTTCCATGCGTCGCCCCCTGGTCGTCGTCCTGTGGGGGGAACGCCGGAGAGCTCGGAGATAGTCCGACGTGTCCAGGTCGAAGGCGGAGGGTTCCGGGAGGGTGAGCGGCTTGCCGAAGGCGACGGCGCGGAGCTCCCGGTACTCGCCGGACGCGGGGTCGCTGAACGGTGTGGTCCACGAGGCCCGTCCTTGACCCTGCCGCAGCGTCAGCGTTTGTACTGGTCCCATGCGGATCGGAGAACTCGCCGCGGCCATCGGCGTCACGACGCGGACCGTGCGGCACTACCACCATCTGGGACTGCTCCCGGAGCCCGAGCGGCTCGGGAACGGCTACCGGGACTACACGCTGCGGCACGCCGTCGTGCTGGCCCGGATCCGGCGGCTGACCGAGCTGGGGCTCGGGCTCGCCGAGGTGCGGGACGTGCTCGCCGAGGACGCCGGGAAGGATCTCGTCGAGGTGCTCACCGAACTGGACGAGGACCTCGCCCGGCAGGAGGCGGCGATCCGGGAGCGGCGGGCCAGGCTGCACGGTCTTCTCCAGGCGGGCGCGCTGCCCGCCGAGGGGCCGGTCTCACCCGGGCTGGCGGCGCTGTTCCACGAGGTGGGCCCGGTGCCGGACTCCCCCATGGCCGCCAAGGACCGGGAGATCCTCGCGCTGCTCGACACCGCGGCGGCTCCCGAGGACCGGGAGCGGCTGGTCGGGCTGCTGGGCGGGGCCCTGAGCACTCCAGGCGGGATCGAGCGGGTGCACCGGGCGTACGCCCTGCTGGACGGGCTCGCCGACGCCGACCCGGCGGATCCGGAGGTGAGCGGGCGGGTGGAGGAGGCCGCGCGGGCGCTCGTCGAGTGTCTGCCCGGTGAGCTGTTCACGGGCACGGGCACGGGCGTCCTCGCGATCGACGACGCCCATGGTTTCCTGCGCGCGGTCTACGCCGACTTCGCGCCCGCGCAGGCCGAGGTGATCCGCCGGACGGTGCGGATCCTGACCGAGAGGGGGAGCCCATGAGGATCGCCCACGTCCTCGTCCGGCACGAGGTGCGGATGCTCGCGAGTCTCGTGCTGTGGCTGGCCAGGAGACGCCACGGGACGGACGGCGGGCGGGCCTTCGGGTACGCCCGGGGGCAGGGACCGGTGATGTTCGGGCTCGCCTTCGTGTGCCTGGTCGAGACGGTGACGATGTCGGTGCTGCTGCGGGACTGGCTGGTCCCGCACGCCGTGATGTTCTTCCTGGACGTGTACACCATCGTCTTCGTCGTCGCGCTGCACGCGGCGAACGTGGTCCGGCCCCATGTGCTGGAGGCCGGTCACCTCCGTCTCCGCCGTGCCGTGCACGTCGATCTGCGGATCCCGCTGGAGCGGATCACCTCCGTATGCCGGGAGTTGCGGACCGTAGACGAGCGGGCCGAGGGTCGACTCGACCTCGGCGTAGGGGCGCAGACCTCCGTCACCCTCGAACTCGCCGAGCCGGTCGCCCACTTCACCTTCTTCGGCCGGCGTCGGGACATCCGTCTCGTCCGCTTCCACGCCGACGACGCGACCGAACTCGTTAAGGCCCTCACGCAGGCGCGAAACGCACGGTCGCCGCTCCCGGATCGGCCCCGGTGAGCCGCACCCGCGACCCGGCAGCGGGCCGTCGTCGCTCTCGGCGCGACCGAACTCGTCCAAGCCCTCACACAGGCGCGAAACGCACGGTCGCCGCTCCCGGATCGGCCCGGGTGAGCCGCACCCGCAGCCGCTCCCCCAGCGGCAGCGGGCCGTCGTCGCTCTCGATGCGGCCGATGACCGCCGGGGACTCCACCTGCACGGTTCCCACGGTGGGGCGGCGCTCCTCCACGTCCACGACGCAGCCGTCGAACACCTCGCCCACCCGGTGCTCGAGCAGGGCGGCCTCGACGACGTCGACGCATCCGCGCTCCACCGCGCCGGCACGGCGGCCGCCCGCCGTCATCTCTCCCGGCAGCGCGTCGAGTGCGGCGAGCACCCAGTCGGGCGGGTCCTGGCCGGCGACGGCCGCGAGGCAGATCTCGGACGCGTACCGGTCGACGAGGCGGCGCAGTGGGGCCGTGCAGTGGGCGTAGGGCGCGGCTACGGCGGCGTGTGTGGTGATCTCCGGGAGGCGGCCGTCCCGGAAGGGCGTGTACCCGGCGCCGCGCAGGAGGGTCGTGCACTCCTGGAGGAAGGCCGCGTGGTGCGGGAGCCGGGGGTCCAGCGACCGGACGAGCCGGGCGTACGAGACGTGGTGCGGCCAGTCGACGCGCAGGGCGTGCGCGGTACGGCGGAGCCGGCCGACGGCGCCGTCCGGGGCGGCGGGGAGGGTGCGCAGGACGCCGGTGCCGTGCGCGATCATCAGGTCCGCCGCCGCCATGCCGGTGAGCAGGGAGATCTGGGCGTTCCAGCCCTCGGCGGGCAGCGGGGCCCGGTAGACCGGCTCGTACGCGCCGTTCCGGGCGACGATCTCCTGCTCGGGCAGGTTCAGCGAGATGCCGCCGCGCTCGGCCTCCAGCGTCTCCCGCAGCCGGCCGATCTCCCCGAGCAGGGCGAGCGGTTCCTCCGCCGCATGTGAGTCGATCTGTCGCTGTACGCCCGCGTAGTCGAGCTTGGCCCGGCTGCGGACGAGGGCCCGGCGGACGTCTACGGCGACCGTACGGCCGTCCGCGTCCAGGTCGATCGTCCACAGGGCGGCGGGGCGGACCTGGTCCGGGAGCAGGCTGGCGGCGCCCTCGCCGAGCACGGGCGGGTGCAGCGGGACCTTCCCGTCGGGGAAGTAGAGCGTGGTCACCCGCCGGTGCGCCTCGGTGTCCAGCGCCGAGGCGGGGACGACGAACGCGGCGACGTCGGCGATGGCGTACCGGACGCGGTAGCCGGTGCCCCGCCGGGACAGGTGCATCGCCTGGTCCAGGTCGGTGGAGGTGGGCGGGTCGACGGTGAACAGGGGAATGCCGGTGGCGTCGTACGCAGGGAGCGCGGGCGCCTTCGCCGCGCGGTCGGCGTCGGCGAGCGTCTGGGGCGGGAAGGTCTCGGGCACCCCGAGTTCGGCCCGCAGGGCGGCGAGGGCGGTGCGCAGCGGCGCTTCGGCGGCGCCGGTCACGTGGATGCGGCGGCGGGGCATACAGCGAGCGTAGGACCGGGGCGGCCCGGTGGCACGCCGTACGCTGTTCCGGAGCTCAACCCGAAGGAGACCGATCCCGTGCTTGTCCTGCTGCCGCCCTCCGAAGGCAAGGCGTCCTCCGGTCGCGGTGCCCCGCTGAAGCTGGATGCGCTGTCGCTGCCGGGGCTTACCGAGGCCCGCGCGGCCGTGCTCGACGAGCTGGTCGAGCTGTGCGCCGCCGACGAGGACAAGGCGCGCGAGGTGCTGGGGCTGAGCGAGGGCCTGCGGGACGAGGTCGGGAAGAACGTGCGGCTGCGCACGGCCGGGGCGCGGCCCGCCGGGGAGATCTACACCGGTGTGCTGTACGACGCCCTGGACCTGGCGACCCTGGATACCGCCGCGAAGCGCCGGGCGGCCCGTTCCCTGCTGGTCTTCTCCGGGTTGTGGGGCGCCGTCCGGGTCACGGACCGGATCCCCTCCTACCGCTGCTCGATGGGCGTACGGCTGCCCGGGCTCGGGGCGCTGGGCGGGCACTGGCGCACGCCGATGGCGTCGGTGCTGCCCGAGGCCGCCGGGGACGGGCTGGTGCTGGACCTGCGGTCCTCGGCGTACGTGGCCGCGTGGAAGCCGAAGGGCGAGGTGGCGGAGCAGACGGCGAGCGTGCGGGTGCTGCACGCGCCGACCCGGAAGGTGGTCAGCCACTTCAACAAGGCGACCAAGGGGAGGATCGTCCGCGGTCTGCTGTCGGCCGGGGTGGCGCCGAAGGGCCCGGCGGAGCTGGTGGAGGCGCTGCGGGACCTCGGGTACGAGGTGGAGGCCGCGGCACCCGCGAAGCCGGGACAGGCCTGGTCGCTGGACGTGCTGGTGGACGAGGTTCACTGACACCTCCGTCAGGCCACTTCACCAGTTGCAGCATATGCAACGCCCTTTGCGCATGCTGCAAGCCGAGGGCAGGATGACGCCATGGCCCCGTCACTCCTGGACCTCGCCCCCGTCGTACCCGTCGTCGTCATCGAGGACGCCGCCGACGCCGTGCCGCTCGCCCGGGCCCTGGTCGCCGGCGGGCTGCCCGTGATCGAGGTGACGCTGCGGACGCCCGCCGCGCTCGCCGCGATCCGGGCGGTCGCCGGGGAGGTGCCGGAGGCCGTGGTCGGCGCGGGCACGGTCCTCACGCCGGAGCAGGTGACGGAGTCGGTGGCGGCCGGGGCGCGGTTCCTGGTGAGCCCGGGCTGGACGGACGTCCTGCTGACGGCGATGCGGGAGCCGGGGGTGCCGTTCCTGCCGGGAGTGTCCACGACGTCCGAGGTGGTGGCGCTGCTGGAGCGCGGGGTGCGGGAGATGAAGTTCTTCCCGGCCGAGGCGGCGGGCGGCACGGCGTATCTGAGGTCGCTGGCCGGACCGTTGCCGCGGGCCCGGTTCTGTCCGACCGGCGGGATCGGTCCGGGGAACGCGCCGGAGTACCTGGCCCTGCCCAACGTCGGCTGTGTGGGCGGCACCTGGATGCTGCCCGGGGACGCCGTCGCCGCCCGGGACTGGCGGCGGGTCGAGACGCTGGCGCGGGCAGCGGCGGGACTCAGAGACGGTTCACGGGCGCGGGCGTGAGGTGCCGTTGACGGTGCCGGACGCTCACGGACACGGGTCCGACCTGCCGTTGACGGTGCCGGACCCTCACGGACGCAGGTGCGAGGTGTCGTTGAGGAGCCGGACGCTCGCGTTGCCGTCGGCGTAGTACGCGACCGCCGACAGGGAGGCCGCCGACAGCTCCATGCGGAACAGGGACTCGGGCGGGGCACCGAGGGCGAGCCGTACGAACGTCTTGATCGGGGTGACGTGGGTGACCAGCAGCACCGTGCGGCCCGCGTGGGCGGCGACCAGCCTGTCCCGGGTGGCGGCGATCCGGGTGGCGGTGGCCGCGAAGCTCTCGCCGCCGCCGGTCGGTTCGGCTTCCGGGTCGGCCAGCCAGGCGTTCAGGTCCTCCGGGTGGCGCTCGCGCACCTCGCCGAAGGTGAGGCCCTCCCAGGCGCCGAAGTCGGTCTCCCGCAGCCCGTCGTCGACGGTGACGTCCAGACCGAGGCGGGTGGCCACGGAGGCGGCGGTCTCCCGGGTGCGGGCCAGGGGTGAGGCGACGATGTGCTCGATGGTCCCGCGCCGGGCCAGGGCCGCGGCGACCCGCTCGGCCTGCTCCCGGCCGACGTCGGACAGCGAGGGGTCGCTTCCGCCGCTGCCGGAGAACCGCTTCTGCGGCGTCAGCGGGGTCTCCCCGTGCCGCAGCAGCACGAAGGTGGCGGGGGCGCCCAGGTCGGCGGGCGCCCAGCCGGGCGAGGCGACCGCCCTGGCGGCACGGACGTCGGCCCCGGCCTTCACGGCTCCGCCACCGGCGGCGTCCGGGGAGGGCGTACGCGAATCGGGCGTACGCGAATCGGCCGGGTCCGGGGAGGCGGGGACCGGCTGACGGACAGCCGAGGCGGACGGCACCGGCGCATCGGCGGCCCCGTGCGGAACAGCCGAGGCAGATGACACCGACACATCAGAGGCCCCGTGCGGAACAGCCGAGGCAGTGGAGCCCGCCGCGGAGGCGGACCGGGACGCAGACGCAGCGGCCGTACGGGAAGCCGGCGCGGAGAAACCCGCGGTGGTGGAGACACCCGAGGGCGCGGAGACACCCGAGGGCGCGGACAGCCGCCCGGCGGCCCCCGGCGCGCATGTCCCGTCCGCCACCGCGTCCGGCTCGACCACCGCGTCCCGCTCCGTCACGCCCGCCGGCGCCGGCGCCTCGCGGTCGCCGGACAGGGCCGCGCGCACCCGGGCCGCACCCAGCGTCGCGTCCCCCGGCGGTCCGGTCGGCTCCGGCACAAGCACCCTTGCCTTCGCCGCCGCCGCGTCCAGCTCGGCCGTGGACGCCGACGGTGACCACTGCTCGCCGCGCCTGCCCGCGTCCATCGCCTCGTTGGCCAGCCGGTCCGCGTGCTTGTTCTGGGCGCGCGGGATCCACTCGTAGGTGACCTGCGACGCCGGGAACACTCCCGCCGCCTCCCTGGCCAGGGGCTTCATGTCGGGGTGCTTGATCTTCCAGCGGCCCGACATCTGCTCGACGACGAGCTTGGAGTCCATGCGGACGTGGACGCGGGCCGAAGGGTCCAGGGCGTGCGCGGCGCGCAGTCCGGCCACCAGGCCGCGGTACTCGGCGACGTTGTTCGTGGCGGTCCCGATGTACTGGGCCGCCTCGGCCAGCGTCCGGCCCGTGGCCGCGTCGAGCACCACGGATCCGTAGCCCGCGGGCCCCGGGTTGCCCCGCGACCCGCCGTCGGCCTCGACGATGAACTCCCGCACCGGCGACTGCTCCTAGAGGCCGGACTCGGACGTGCGCACCAGGATGCGGCGGCAGTTCTCACAGCGGACGACCGTGTCGGGCGCCGCCGCGCGGATCTCGTTGATGTCGGTGATCGCCAGCTCCTGGCGGCAGCCCTGGCAGGTGCGCTGGTACAGCTTGGCCGCGCCGACGCCGCCCTGCTGCTGGCGCAGCTTGTCGTAGAGCTTGAGGAGGTCCGCGGGGATCGCGGCGGCGATGACCTCGCGCTGCTTCGTCGCGGTGGCCTCCTCGCTGTCCAGCGCCTCGAAGGACGCGTCCCGGCGGGCGGTCGCGTCGTCGATCTTCGACTGGACGGAGGAGACCCGCTCGGTCAGTTCCGCGGCCCGCTCCTGGGCGGACTCGCGGCGCTCCATGACCTCCAGGACGATGTCCTCCAGGTCACTCTGCCGCTTGGCGAGCGAGACGATCTCGCGCTGGAGGTTCTCCAGGTCCTTGGAGGAGGTGACCGCGCCGGAGTCCAGCCGCTGCTGGTCGCGGGCGGCGCGCTGGCGCACCTGGTCCACGTCCTGCTCGGCCTTGATCTGCTCCCGGGCGGTGTCGCTCTCCTCGGTCTGCGCGGCGACGAGGAGGTCACGCAGCTGCGTCAGGTCCTTGGTCAGCGACTCGATCTCGGCGTGCTCGGGCAGCGACCGGCGCTTGTGCGCGAGCTGCTGGAGGCGGGCGTCGAGGTCCTGGACTTCGAGGAGGCGGATCTGGTCGGCGGGCGCGGCGTTCAGTTGGGGGCTCCCATTGAGGTAGAGGTCGGCGTGGACGCCGCGTGGGCGGTCCAGGGGTCGGTGACCGTCGTGGAGACGTGGACCCGCAGGTTCCATCCCTCGCGGTCGGAGATCTGGTCGAGCTGGGCGGCGGCCAGTTCGCACCAGGGCCATTCGGTGGCCCAGTGGGCGGCGTCGAGCAGCGCGAGAGGGCTCCGCGCCACGGCCTCGGAGGCGGGGTGGTGGCGCAGGTCCGCGGTGAGGAAGGCGTCGACACCGGCCGCGCGCACCTGGTCGAAGAGGCTGTCGCCGGAGCCGCCGCTGACGGCGATCGTGCGTACGGTCGCCTCCGGGTCGCCGGCCACGCGGATGCCCTGCGCGGTGGCGGGCAGTCGCTCGGCGGCGCGGGCGGCGAGCTCGCGGACGGTGAGCGGGTGGTCCAGTTCGCAGATCCGGCCCAGGCCCCGGCGGCCCTCCGGGTCGGTGGGGTCCGGCACGAGCGGGCGGACGACCCGCAGGTCGAGCGCGCCCGCGAGGGCGTCGGAGACACCCGGGTCCGCGGTGTCCGCGTTGGTGTGGGCCACGTGCAGCGCGATGTCGTTCTTGATCAGGGTGTGCACCACGCGGCCCTTGAAGGTGGAGGCCGCGACCGTCGTCGTGCCGCGCAGGTAGAGGGGGTGGTGGGTGACGAGCAGACCGGCGCCCAGTTTCACCGCCTCGTCCACGATCTCCTGGACCGGGTCGACGGCGAACAGGACCCGGGTGACCTCCTGGTCGGGGTCGCCCACCACGGTGCCGACCGCATCCCAGGACTCGGCCCGCTCGGCGGGCCACAGGCTCTCCAGCGCGGCGATGACTTCAGACAGACGGGGCACGGCTCAAGGCTACCTGGCTGTTCTCGCCCGCCGCACCGGTGGAGCCGCCGGTCGGCCCGGTCAGCACACTCGCCCCGGCTTCCTCAGGGGAATCGTTCCGGGGCCACCCCTTCGTGTGAAGTGAGCGCCCGTCGGTCCCCCGTCCGTGCGTACGAAAACTAGCTTCGTCGCCGGAGGTGACCGAACGATGACGGCCTGTACGACTGAGTCCGCGTCGGACGAGGACGGAGAGATCCCGCGGGCGGGGTGCGCGCTCACCGTCGACGGCTCCTACGCCGCCCGCCTGGCGGGGCACGCCGACTCCCTGTTCCCGGAGCGCTGGACGCTGGACGGACCCGAGCCGTACGCGGTGCCGCTGCCCGGCAACCAGCCGGAGGAGCCCGGCACCGAGGTGCAGCCGATGGGCGACGGGCGGGTGCTCATCCGGCGACTGGCGGGCGGACGACACACCTTCTCCCTGCTCTATCCGACCGGACCCGACACCGGTGAGCTGCCGCTCGGCGCGGTGGAGTGTCCCGACGAGGGCGCCCGGCTGCGGCTGCTGCCGCCCGCGCCGGGCGGCGACCGGGCGTACGCCCTGGCGGTGGGCCGGCACTCCAGCGCGGTGTGGCTGGTGGTGGGCGGCGCCTTCGGACCCGAGCACCTCGCGGAGATCCCGGGGCGCTGTTCCGGCGGGGTGTGGCTGGACGGCACGGGACGGATGCTGGCGCTGGACCGGGAGGCCGACGGCCGGACCAAGACGGTCGTGGTGGACCTGGAGCGCGCCGGCGAGGTGTCGCCGCTGCTACAGATCGCGGCGGACAGCGACGACCGGCTGCTGCTCGCGGACCCGGACAGCGGGCTGCTGCTGATCCGTTCGGACGCGCCGTCACCGGGGCGGCGGCGGCTGGGCTGGGGGGTGCTGGGCAGCACGCTGCCGGTGCGTTTCCCGGAGTGCCTGCGGGTGGACGGCTGCACGGTCACCCCGTTCGCGATCCAGCCCGGCCAGGTCCTGCTGCCGGAGGGCTGCGCGGTGGCGCTGCGGGTCGACGGTCCGTTCGGCAGCTGGGTGGGCGTGTGGCGGCCGGCGGGCCGGCGGGTGCACCACCTCCCGGCGCCGGAGGGGTGGTTGGCGGGCGCGGGCCGCTGGACCGAGGACGGGGTGCTGCACCTGCCCTACGCCACGGCCGAGGCGCCGTGCGGGCTGGCACGGGTGACGGCACCTTCCGGGGACGCGGAGAACACGGGGTCGGGGGACGCGGGGGACGGCGGTCCGGGGGATCTGGTCGAGGGCGGTACGGCTGGGGGGAGGGCGTCGGGGAGCGCGTTCCCGGGGGCGGCCGAACCGTCGGAAGCGGATCCTCCGGACCCGGTCGTGGCCCGTCCGGTGCCGTTGCAACAGGCGCCCCTGGGACGGCTTGTAACGAACTAATCCCGGTTGGCGTGGCCGTCTGGATTCGGGCCGCGGGGTGCCGGTTAAACTCGCCCGGCGGTAAGAAGGATCATGTTGACGGGGTGAATCACATCCGATGAGCGACGCCAGTACGCACCAGTCGGCCGCCGACTCCCAGGAGCCCTCCGGCCACGGCCGGCACCGGGGTCCGGTAGCGGTCCACGACGACGAGGCGGCCCCTCGCGGCCGTCACCGCAAGCCGGTCGAACAGACCGAGTTCGCGGCCTGAACGACACACGGCCCCGGCTTTCCGTACCGGTACGGAAAGCCGGGGCCGTGTGCTGTTCCCTCGTGCCGTGTGCTGTTCCCTCGTGCCGTGTGCTGTTCCCTCGGGCCGTGTGCTGTCTACTCCCGTTTGAGTCCCAGCACTTCGGCCGCCGCGAAGGTCTCCCCGTCCGGCCGCTCCGCGTAGTGCGGGGTGAGCAGCGCGTCCAGCTCGTCGTAGCTGAACGTGTCCTGCTTGCTGTCGAACTTCGCGGCCACACGCGGGCGTTCGACGACGGCCAGCATGCCTCCGTGGACGACGAGCAGCTGGCCGTTGACCCGGGCGGCGGCCGGTGAGGCCAGGTAGCCGACGAGGGGGGCGACATGCTCGGGCGCGAGCGGGTCGAGTCCCCGCTCGGGACGTTCCAGGCCGGCGAAGACGTCCTCGGTCATCCGGGTGCGGGCGCGCGGGCAGATGGCGTTGGCCGTCACGCCGTACTTGGCGAGCGCGAGGGCGGTGGAGGTGGTGAGCCCGACGATGCCGCCCTTCGCCGCCGCGTAGTTGGGCTGCCCCGCGGACCCCGCGAGGAACGCCTCCGACGAGGTGTTCACGATCCGCCCGTACACCGGCCCGCCCGCCGCCTTGGACCGTGCGCGCCAGTGCGCCGCCGCGAAGCGGGAGGTGTTGAAGTGGCCCTTGAGATGGACCCGGATCACCGCGTCCCACTCGTCCTCCGTCATGGAGAAGACCATGCGGTCGCGCAGGATGCCCGCGTTGTTGACCAGGACGTCCAGCCGGCCGAACTCGGCGACGGCCAACTCCACCAGCTGCCGGGCCTGTTCGAAGTCGGACACGTCCCCGGTGTGGGCGAGGGACGTCCCGCCCGCGGCCCGGATCTCGGCGGCGACCTGCTCGGCGGGGGCCGTGGAGGCCTCGCCCGAGCCGTCCCGGCCGGGCTGACCGTAGTCGTTGACGACGACGGCCGCGCCCAGCCGGGCCAGCTCCAGCGCCTCGGCGCGGCCGAGCCCCCGGCCCGCGCCGGTGACGATCGCGGACAGTCCGTCGAGTGGCGGTGACATCGGCATCCGGCGGCCTCCTCAGATCTCCACGCAGGTACGGAGCGAGGTCCCCGTGCGCATCTGGTCCAGGGCCTCGTTGATGTCGGCCAGCGGCACCCGGTGGGTGATCAGGCCGTCCAGATCGACGAGGCCGGCCCGCCACAGGGCGATGGTCCGCTCGTAGGAGCGCAGGACGTCGCCGCCACCGTACAGGGACGGCAGGATCCGCTTCTCGTCGAAGAACAGCTCGAACATGTTGAGCTGGAGGACGTCGTCCATGGCGCCCGCGCCGACGACGACGAGGGTGCCGCCGCGCCGGGTGGTGTCGTACGCCGTGCGGGCGGTGGCCGCCTTGCCGACGACCTCGAAGACGTAGTCGAAGCCCTCGCCGCCGGTGACCTGCTGCTTGGCGTCGGCCAGCTCGTCCGGCGAGACGGCCCGGGTGGCACCGAACCTGAGGGCGGACTCACGGCGCGAGGCGACCGGGTCGACGGCGACGATCTCGGCGGCGCCCCTGAGCCGCGCCCCCTGGACGGCGGAGATGCCGACCCCGCCGCAGCCGATGACGGCGACGGACGAACCCGCCTCCACGTCCGCGGTGTTGAGGGCGGCGCCCAGCCCGGTCGTCACGCCGCAGCCGATGAGGGCGGCGATGTCGAAGGGCACGTCGTCGGGGATCGGCACCGCGCAGCCGGCGTCGACGACGACCTCCTCGGCGAAGGTGCCGGTACCGGCGAAGCCGAACAGGTCCCCGCCGGGGCGCCGGAAGTTGGGGGTGCCCGCGTTCATGAACCCGGCCAGGCACAGCTCGGTCTGGCCGCGCTTGCAGGCGGGACAGACGCCACACGCGGGCAGCCAGCAGACGACGACCCGGTCACCCGCCGTCAACCCGCCGACGCCCTCGCCGACCTCGAGGATCTCGCCCGCGCCCTCGTGGCCGGGCACGAAGGGCGCCGGCTGCGGCAGGACGCCGGCCATCGCGGACAGGTCCGAGTGGCACAGTCCGGTGGCCCGCACCCGGATCCGTACCCTGCCGGGGCCGAACCCCACCGCCTCGACGTCGTCGAGGACCTCCAGCTTGTCCTGGCCGATCTCGTGCAGTACGGCTGCGCGCATGGTGCGGCTCCCCTCGGAGGGCTCGGTGGCCGGTCGCTCGATGGCTGGATGACGGGACGGCGGGACGGCGGGAAGAGTTCCGTGCTCTCGGTGGCTCGGGCTCGGTGGCTCGATGCTCGATGGCTCAGTGGCTCGATGGCTCAGTGGCTCAGTGGCTCAGTGGCTCAAGGGTGGGTGGTGACGACCGTGTCGGTGAGGACGGGCGCCTCGTTCCGCTCGACCGCGCTCACGGCCACCCGGATCTCGCCGTCCCCGCGCCACATGCGGACGCGCAGGGTCTCCCCCGGGTGGACGACCCCGGCGAACCGGGTGGTGTACGCCCGCACCCGGGCCACATCCCCGCCGAGCAGCGTGTCGACGACCGCCTTGAGGGTGATCCCGTAGGTGCACAGCCCGTGCAGGATGGGCCGCTCGAAACCGGCGAGCTTGGCGAACTCGGGGTCGGCGTGCAGCGGGTTCAGGTCGCCGGACAGGCGGTAGAGCAGAGCCTGGTCCTGGCGCACCGGCCGCTCCACCACCCGGTCGGGCTCCCCGGCGGGCGGTTCACGGCGGACGGAGGGGCCGCGGTCGCCGCCCCAGCCGCCCTCCCCCCGTACGAAGATCTGGGCGTCGTTGGTCCACAGCGGGCCGTCGGCGTCGGCGACCTCGGTGCGCATCACCAGGACCGCCGCCTTGCCCTTGTCGTACACGGCGGCGATGCGGGAGGTCGCGGTGGCCTCGCCCTCGGCCGGGAGGGGCCGGTACAGGGTCAGGCTCTGACCGCCGTGCAGGACCCGGGCCAGGTCGACGTCGACGCCGGGCATGGACAGGCCGCCGATCACCCCGGGGGAGCCCGCGCCGGCGACGGTGGCGAAGCTCGGCAGGACGTGCAGCCGGGACTCCAGGGTGTAGCGCAGCTCGTCGGGGTCGGTGGCCGGGCTGTCCTTGTCGGGGTTCGCGCCCGCGCCGACGCCCAGGTGGTAGAGCTGGACGTCCTTGGCGGTCCAGGCCAGGCGGCCGGAGCGAGGCTCGGCGGCCAGTGCCGTGGCTGCGTCGATGGGCATGCGGCTCCCTGAGGACTCAGAGACCTCGATACGGCCGTCCGCACCGTCGGCCGCACCGAGGTCGTCGCGGGCCGATCTAGAACGCGTTCCAGTCCGGCGCCCTCTGTATAGCCCAGCCCTCCGCAGTTGTGAAGCCTCCTGACGGGGCGTCAGAAATTCGGGACCGGGCGGAGTCCGGTGGACGGCTCCGTGTCCTCCGCGGGGGCGCCCGGTACTTGTCGGCGTTCGGGGCCCGGCCCGGCCGTCACCTCGGCCTGCGGCCCGGCCGTCACCTCGGCCTGCGGCCCGGTCGTCGCCTCGGACTCCGGCCCGCTCCTTGCCTCAGCCTGTGGCTGTCCGCCGTGGCAGCGACACCAGCATCAGCAGGACGCCACCCAGGAGGACCCCCGCGCCCACCCGGAACACCAGGGCGTACCCGTCCGTCAGAGCCTCGGGGGTGTGGTCGTCAGCCGTACGGGTCGCCGCGATGGTCGACATGACCGCCAGGCCCAGGGAACCGCCCATCGTGCGGGAGGTGTTGACCAGCCCGGACACCAGACCGGCCTCGCCGGGGGACGCCCCGGAGATGGCCAGCGCGGCCAGCGGGGTCGTCGCGAGGCCCGCGCCGAACATCATCAGGATGCCGGGGACCATGATCGCGGTCCAGTAGGGGCCGTCCACCCGCAGCGTCGACTGCCAGCCGAAGCCGACGGCCGCCACCGCCGTGCCCAGGACCGCCACGGTGCGCGGCCCGAGCGTGCGCATGAAGCGGGGTGCGATCTTCGACCCGAGGACCACGGCCAGCGAGCTGGGCACCAGGGCCAGTCCGGCGTCCAGCGGGGAGTAGCCCTGCACGTTCTGGGCGTACAGCGTCATGAAGAACCACATGCAGAACATCGCGGAGCCGCTGAGGAACATCGCCGCGTTCGCCGACCACACCGCCCGCACCCGCAGCAGTGCGAGCGGCATCAGCGGGGCCGCCGTACGGGACTCGACGGCGAGGAAGAGACCGAGCAGCGCGAGTCCGGTGAGCAGCGGCACCAGGGTGGCCGCCGCCGTCCACCCGGCGGCCTCGGTCTGCGAGATGCCGTACGCCAGCAGGGCGAGGCCCGCGGTCACCAGCAGCGCGCCCGGCAGGTCGAGCCGCCGCCGGTCCCCGGCTCGGCTCTCGGGCAGCCGGAGCACCGAGCCGAGCAGGACCACCGCGCCGACCGGCACGTTGATGAGCAGCACCCACCGCCAGGACAGCAGGTCCACCAGCACCCCGCCGACGAGCCCGCCGGCCGCGCCGCCGGCCGCGCCGCCGCCCGCGCCCACGGCCGCCCAGGTGGCGATGGCCCGGGCCCGGGCGGCGCCCTCCGGGACGGCGGCGGTGAGGATCGTCAGGGTGGCCGGCGCGAGGACCGCCGCGCCCAGGCCCTGCACCGCCCGCGCCGCCAGCAGCTGCCAGCCCTCCTGGGCGAACCCGCCGCCCAGCGAGGCCAGCGTGAACAGGGCGAGGCCGACCAGGAACATCCGCTTGCGGCCGTAGAGGTCACCGGCCCGACCGCCGAGCAGCATGAACCCGGCGAAGGCGATCGCGTACGCGTTGACCACCCACTGCAAACCCTGCTCACTCAGTCCCAGGTCGGCCCGCATGGACGGCAGCGCGACATTGACGACGGACACGTCGAGCACGACCAGGAACTGTCCGGCGCAGGCGAGCGCCACCACCAGCCAGGTGGGAGGTATGACGCGGCGGGACCCGCGGCTGACGTCAGCGGCTTCGAGCATGGGTGTCATGCTCTCAACCCCCTACGCCCCTGGCATCACGATGTCACCGTCTTTTCACGCAGGTTCCCGGGCCCCCATGGCTGACATCACGTCAGATCTTCATGAGGTGGTCAAGAATTCGTTAGCTCGCCGAAGCAACGGAATAGTTGCCCGGGCACACGGGGTTCAAGCTGCACGTATCCCGCACGGATCAGCCGGCCCACCTCTCCCCTGGCCTGGAGGCCCCACTCCATGACGCACACGTCGACCGACCAGCCCGCACGCGGAGCGAGCGGGGCCCTCGTCCCGGTGCTCGCGTTCGCGGGCATCGTGGTCGCGGTGATGCAGACCCTGCTCGTCCCGGTCATCAAGGACCTGCCGCAGCTGCTGGACACCTCGCCCGGCAACGCCACCTGGGTCCTGACCTCGACACTCCTGTCGGGTGCCGTGGCCACCCCGATCATGGGCCGCCTCGGTGACCTGTACGGCAAGCGGCGCATGCTGATCGGCAGCCTCGCGGTGATGGTGGCCGGTGCCCTGCTCAGCGCCCTCACCAGCGACCTGCTCACCATGATCGCGGGACGGACCCTCCAGGGCTTCGCGATGGGCGCCATCCCGCTCGGCATCGGCCTGATGCGCGACATGCTGCCCCGCGAGAAGCTCGGCTCGGCGATGGCCCTGATGAGCTCCTCGATCGGCGTCGGCGGCGGACTCGCCCTGCCCGCCGCGGCCCTGGTCGCCCAGCACGCCGACTGGCACGCCCTCTTCTACGGCGCCGCCGGCCTCGGCGTGCTCGCCATCGGGCTCACCCTCCTCGTCGTCCCCGAGTCCCCGGCGCGCGCCCGGGGCACCTTCGACCTGCCGGGCGCGCTCGGCCTCTCGGCGGGCCTCGTCCTCTTCCTCCTGCCCATCACCAAGGGCAGCGACTGGGGCTGGACCTCGGGCACCACCCTCGGCTTGTTCGCCGCCGCGGCCCTCGTGCTGCTCCTGTGGGGCGTGATGGAGCTGCGCGTCAAGGCCCCGCTGGTCGACCTGCGCACCACCGCCCGCCCGGCCGTGCTCTTCACCAACCTCGCCTCGATCATGGTCGGCGTCTCGTTCTACGTCGTCTCGCTGGTCCTGCCCCAGCTGCTCCAGCTGCCCGAGTCCACCGGCTACGGCCTCGGCCAGTCGATGGTCGTCGCGGGCCTGCTGGTGGCGCCACTCGGCCTCACCATGATGTTCACGGCGCCCGTCTACGCCCGCCTGTCGGCGAAGTACGGCCCCAAGGTCACCCTGATCCTCGGCCTGCTGATCATCGCCATCGGCTACGGCGCCGGCCTCGGCCTGATGAGCGCCGCCTGGCAGAGCCTGGTCATCGCGGTGATCCTGGGCGCGGGCATCGGCCTCGCGTACTCCTCCCTGCCCGCGCTGATCGTCGGCGCGGTCCCGGCCTCGGAGACGGGCGCGGCCAACGGCCTCAACACCCTGATGCGGTCGATCGGTACGTCGGTGTCCAGCGCGGTGGTCGGCATGGTCCTCGCCAACACCGCGAACACCGTGAACGGCGTGGCGGTCCCGACCATGCACGGCTTCCGGGTCTCCTTCCTGATCGCGACCGCCGCGGTCCTCCTCGGCCTGGTCCTGGCCCTCTTCCTGCCCCGGGCCCGCCCGTCCACCCGGCCGCAGCTGCGGGCCAGCAGCGAGGAGGACGCCAACCTGGAGCGCGCCGAGCAGGCACTGCGCGCCTTCCGCGGCCGCGTCCTGGACGCCACCGGCGTCCCGGTCGCCCGCGCCAGGGTCACCCTGATCGACCGCCGCGGCCGGCAGGCCGGCGCGACGCTCTCCGCGGAGGACGGCACCTACACCCTCGGCGTCCCCGACCGGGGCGCCTACGTCCTGGCCGCCCGCGCCACCGGCCACGCCCCGCTCGCCTCGTCCGCCACCCACGGGGGCGACGACCGCCCGGTCGACCTGGACCTGTCCCTGCCGGCCGACACGGTCTCCGCGTGAGCCCTGCCGTCCGGCACCGGCGCTCCGCGCCCCCTGCCGCACCCCTCGTCGCACAACCGACGGGGGGTGCGGCAGCATGGGGCGCCCACGGGTGCGTACGACGCCATGGCGGTCGTACGGCCCGCCTGCCCGTCCGTACGACCGAGAGGACTCCTCATGCCCGCGGCTCCCGAGCCCGAGATCCTGGCCGCCTTCGAGGCGGCGAAGGGGTTCATGCCGACGGGTGAGGGCCTGGCCCTGTACGGGGCGGCCGTGGAGGCCGGGCGGCTCGGGCTGCCGTTGCTCGAAGTCGGCACGTACTGCGGGCGTTCCACGATCCTGCTCGCCGGCGCGGCCCGCGCGGCCGGGGTGGCCGCGCTCACCGTCGACCACCACCGGGGCAGCGAGGAGCAGCAGCCGGGCTGGGAGTACCACGACCCCGCGACGGTCGACCCCGAACTCGGCCTGATGGACACGCTGCCCACGTTCCGCCGCACGCTGCGCCGCGCGGGCCTAGAAGACCACGTGATCGCCCTCGTGGGCCGCTCCCCGCAGGTCGCGCGGGTCTGGAGCTCCCCGCTCGGCCTCGTCTTCGTCGACGGCGGGCACACCGACGAGCACGCGAACGCCGACTACGAGGGCTGGGCGCCCCGGGTCGCCGAGGGCGGACTGCTCGTCATCCACGACGTGTTCCCCGATCCGGTGGACGAGTTCACCGGCCAGGCCCCCTACCGCGTCTACCTCCGGGCCCTCGCGTCCGGCGCGTTCACGGAGGTCTCGGCCACCGACTCGCTGCGCGTCCTGCGGCGGACGGGCGCGGGGATCTGAGGGCACGGCCAGTGCTGTCGCCGGGAAGGTCCGCCGGAAAGCTCGCGGCGTCCGGTGCGGTGCGTCGCAAGGCGGCGCACCGCCCGCGTACTGGATGTACCCGGGCGGTGCGACTACGCGGCGAGGCGCCGTGCCGGGCGTCGCGAGCCGCTGAACCTTTCCGGTCACAGCGCTAGAGTCGCTGTCGTGTCGTACGCAGGCCCGGACTTCGATCCTCCCCAGCCCCGCCGTCCCCGGCGCGGCCCGCTGACCGTCGCTCTCGCCGCGCTCGTGCCGGGCGCGCTGCTGGGATGGCTGGTGTACGAGACGGTTGGCGGCGGGGGCGCCGACGGCTCCGCCGGGACGGTCGGACCGGCCACCCGGACGGCCGGCGCGTCCGCCTCTCCCACGGCCCCCACCTCCGCCGAGGACGACGAGAAGCCGAGCGGTTCCACCGCACCGGCGCCCACCGGCGCCGCCCCCTCGACGTCCGTGCCCGCCGTGTCCGGTCCGCTCACCGGCAAGGTGGTCGTCATCGACCCGGGGCACAATCAGGGCAACTTCCAGCACACGGCCGAGATCAACCGCAAGGTGGACATCGGGACGAACGCGAAGGAGTGCGACACCACGGGCACGGCCACCGACGCCGGTTACACGGAAGCCCGGTTCACGCTGGACGTCGCCCACCGGATGCGCACGCTCCTGGAGGAGCAGGGCGCCACCGTGCGGCTGACCCAGGACGGCGACCGGCCCTACGGGCCGTGTGTGGACGAGCGGGCCCGGATCGGCAACGCGGCGCACGCGGACGCCGTGGTCTCCGTGCACGCGGACGGCTCGGCGGCCGGCAACCGCGGCTTCCACGTGATCCTGCCGGGCAGCGTGCGCGCGGGCGCCGCCGACACCCGCGCGATCGTGGCCCCTTCGCGTGACCTGGGCGAGCGGGTCGCGGGCAACTTCGTGCGCGCGACGGGCAGCGGGCCCTCCGACTACATCGGTTCCGGCACCGGACTGGTCACCCGCACGGACCTGGGCGGTCTCAATCTGTCAACGGTTCCCAAGGTGTTCATCGAGTGCGGCAACATGCGCGATAGCAAGGACGCGGCATTGCTGACCAGTGGTGCCTGGCGGCAGAAAGCGGCGCAAGGGATCTCTGAGGGAATCGTGAGTTTCCTGCGCGGGTAGTGATCAGCGCACTGATCCGGGCGGACACCCTGTTCGGGCGGACGATAGTGTCGTCCCTACGATGAGGGGCCACCCCCGCGCTTCACACCGGGGCCTGACGGCGACATGGTGACAGCGACGCCTCTACCGACGACGAGACGACCTACGAAGGACCTGAAGTGAATATCCGCTCCCTCACTAGAGGCGACGGCGTGGTGATCGGAGCAGCGGTGTTGCTGTTGATCGCGTCGTTCCTCGACAGCTACTCGGCCGACGCGGCCCCGGACGACTTCGACTTCCCGAGCGCTTGGGCGAGCGGCCCGATCCTCATGGGTGTCGTCCTGGCGGGCATCATCGGTGCCGCGCTGGTCGTCGTCGCCCGCGGCCTGCCTCAGGTGCCGAAGGTGGCCGGCCTCGACCTCGGCCAGTTCGGCGTCGCGTTCACGGTCTTCGCGGCGTGGAGCGCGCTCGGGAACATCTTCGACCCGGCCAGCGGCACCAACAACTTCGAGGGCGCCGGGGACAGCCTGGACGCCGGTGTCGGCCTGATCCTCCTGCTGGTCGCCACGCTGGTGATGGCCGGCGCCGCGGTCGCCACCCCCCTCGTCCCGGCGCTCCAGGCCTCCCTGGTCCCCGCCCCCAAGCCCCCGGCCCCGCAGCCCTACGGCGCCCAGCCCCAGGGCGGTTACGGCTACCCCGGTGCCCAGCAGGCCCCCTACGGCGGTCAGCCGCAGCCGGGCCAGCCCTTCGGCGGCCCGCCGCAGCAGCAGGCGGCGCAGGCGCAGCCGCCCGCGCCGGAGTTCTCGCCGTTCTGGTTCGCCGTGCCGGTGCCGCGCCCGCTGTACGCGGAGGACGGCTCGCCGACGCCGATCGCCGAACTGGCCCCGGGTACCTGGTACCTCGCGGTCGAGCAGCGCGGTCAGGCGCTGGTCGCACAGACGCAGGACGGCCGTCGCGGCGTGCTGCAGGACACCACGGGGATCCAGCGCGGCTGAGTCCGCACGGCCCGCACACGAACGGCCTCCCGCCCTTCCGGGCGGGGGGCCGTTGTCGTACAGTCGCAGCCCGGACCGGTACCTGACGGATCGTCAGACATCTGGGAGGCGTCATGCGGCTCGGGCTCGCCCTCGGTTACTGGGGCCGCGGCCCCGACGCCGGCCATGTCCCGCTCGCGCAGGAGGCGGAGCGGCTGGGCTACGACTCCGTGTGGACCGCCGAGTCCTGGGGCTCGGACGCCTTCACCCCGCTCACCTGGATCGCCGCGCGGACCACGAGGATCGGGCTGGGGACGGCGGTCGCCCAGATGGCGGCCCGGTCCCCGACCACCACCGCCATGCACGCCCTGACCCTGGACCACCTCTCCGGCGGACGGATGACGCTCGGGCTCGGGCTGTCCGGTCCGCAGGTGGTCGAGGGCTGGTACGGACGGCCGTTCCCGAAGTCGCCGCTGACCGCGACCCGGGAGTACGTCGACGTCGTACGGCAGGTGCTGCGGCGGGCGGCGCCGGTGGAACTGGACGGACACTTCCATCCCCTCCCCTACCGCGGCCCGGACGCCACCGGCCTCGGCAAGCCGCTCAAGTCCATCACCCACCCCCTGCGTCCCGCGCTTCCCGTCCTGCTCGGCGCCGAGGGCCCGAGGAACGTGGCCCAGACGGCCCGGATCGCGGACGGCTGGCTGCCGTTGTACTGGTCGCCGGCCCGGCCCGAGGCGTACGGGGAGGCGGTGGGCGCCCTGCCGGACGGTTTCCGCGTCGCGCCCATGGCCCAGGTGCGGCTCTGCGACGACATCGCCGAAGGGCTGCTGCCCGTCAAGGCGATGCTCGGCTTCTACATCGGCGGGATGGGCCACGCGGCCCGCAACTTCCACGCCGACCTAATGGCCCGCATGGGGTACGAGGAGGAGGCCCGGCGGATCCAGGAACTGTTCCTGTCCGGCCGCCGGGAGGAGGCCGTGCGGGCCGTGCCGGACGCCTTCGCCGACGAGATCTCGCTGGTCGGGCCGCGTGAACGGATCGCCGAGCGGCTGGAGTCGTGGCGCGCGGGACCGGTGACGGACCTGCTGGCGCTGGCCCCGGACCCGCGCACCCTGCGCGTGCTGGCGGAGCTCAACTCCTAGTGCCGTGCGCGACTGCCCGGCGGCCGGAAGCCGGGCTGGTTTCAAACAAGGATTCGGGGCCATCCGACAGACATGTCTCGATATCGCAGTGGCTCCAACTCCGCGGGCACGGTCATCGCCGTCATCGCGGACATCATGGCCGTCATCCTCGGACTGTGGATCCTGATGTACCTGCTGGACGCCAACCGGGGCAACGACCTGGTGCAGTTCGTCCATGACGCGGCCAACTGGCTCGCCGGCTGGTCGCGTGACCTGTTCACCTTCGACGAGGCCTGGGCCCGCGTGGTCGCCGGCTACGGCCTGGCGGCGGTCGTGTACCTCTTCGTGGGGCACGCCATCGCCAACCGGGTGCACCGGCACTGACGGCCCCCGGCCGCCAGCGGCCCACGGCACACCGACCGACACCCGACCCGGACCGACCCGACCGCCCCGTCCCCGCCCCGGAGCACCGGCAGCCTCGGCGAGGTCCGGGCGCGGGACGGGTCGGCCGTGCCGGTGCGCCCGGTCCGCCCGCCGTACAGCACCGCCACGTCGGCCCGTCGGCCGGACGCACCGGCACGGGCCGCTCGTGCGGCACGGGAGCGCTCAGTCGCAGCAGTCCGGGTCGAGGCCCCTGGGCAGCCGGTCGCCACCGAACACCGTGCAGGTCGCCTCGTCCCCGCCCAGCGCCGCGACGGCGAGGAGCAGCGAGCCGGCCGTCCAGGTGGTCAGCTCCCGGGGCCAGACGGCGTCGTCCTCGAAGACATAGCCCGTCCAGTACAGCCCGGACTCCGCGTCGCGCAGGTGCTGGATCCACTGGAGGATCTCCAGCGCCCGGTCCGACTCGCCCAGCGCCCAGAGCGCCAGGGCGAGTTCGGCCGACTCGCCGCCCGTCACCCACGGGTTGGGCGCCACGCACCGCACGCCGAAGCCCGGGACCACGAAACGGTTCCAGCCCTCCTCGACGCGGGACTTGGCCTCGGTGTCCGCCAACGCGCCGCCCAGCACCGGGTAGTACCAGTCCATCGAGTAGCGGTCCTTGTCGAGGAACCGCTCCGGGTGCCGGCGGATCGCGTGCCGCAGCGCTCCCACCGCCAACTCCCAGTCGGGCTGGGGCTCTTCCCGCTGCTCGGCGATGGCCAGCGCGCAGCGCAACGCGTGGTGGATGGAGGAGGAGCCGGTCAGCAGCGCGTCCGGGACGACCGTGCCGTCGTCCTCGCTCTTCCAGCCGATCTGCCCGCCGGGCTGTTGCAGGCGCAGGACGAACTCGATCGCCGCGTACACGGACGGCCACATGCGGTCCAGGAACATGTCGTCCCCGGTGGAGAGGTAGTGATGCCACACGCCCACGGCTATGTAGGCGACGAAGTTCGTCTCCCGGCCCCGGTCGGTGACGTCCTCGAAGTCCCCGTCGGCGTAGGCCGCGTACCAGGAGCCGTCCTCGTTCTGGTGCCGGGCCAGCCAGGTGTACGCCCGCTCGGCGGCCGCGTGTTCGCCGGCCGCGTCCAGGGCCATGGCGGCCTCGGTGTGGTCCCACGGGTCGAGGTGGTGCCCGCGGAACCACGGGATCGCCCCGTCCTCCCGCTGCACCGCGAGCAGCCCGGCGACGGTCGCGGCGGCCTGCTCGGAGGTGAGGACCCCGGGCAGGACGAGGTGTTCTGTCCGGGGGGTGGTCACTCGGCGGCCGCCTCGGCTTCGGTCTCGGTCCCGGCGCCGGCAAGACGCGGGAGGTGGGGCTTGGTCGCGTACGCCACGAAGCTCTTGCCGATCAGCGGGTTCAGCGCCTGCTCGGCGACCCGGGTGGCCAGCGGTTTCCTCATGATGTCCCAGACCAGCAGCTTGTGGTACGCCCGCACCGGCAGCGCCTTGTCGTTGTCGACGCCGAACGCGCACTTCAGCCACCAGTACGGGGAGTGCAGGGCGTGCGCGTGGTGGGTGCCGTACGGCTTGAGGCCGGCCTCGCGCATCCGGGCGAGGAGTTCGTCCGCCCGGTAGATGCGGATGTGGCCGCCCTCCACCTCGTGGTAGGCGTCGGACAGCGCCCAGCAGACCTTCTCCGGGCCGTAGCGCGGGACGGTGATCGCGATCCGGCCGCCGGGCTTCAACACCCGTACCATCTCGGCGAGTACGCCCTTGTCGTCCGGGATGTGCTCCATCACCTCGGAGATGATGACGACGTCGAAGGAGTCGTCGGGGAAGGGCAGGGCGAGGGCGTCGCCCTCCATCGCGGTGGCGGTCGCGCCCTCGGGGGCCTCCCCCGCCTCCTTCATCGCCGCGAACCACTTCGCGACCTCGCGGATCTCCTCGCCGTTCTGGTCCAGCGCCACCACCTGGGCGCCGCGCCGGTAGCACTCGAACGCGTGCCGGCCGGCACCGCATCCGAGGTCCAGGACACGGTCGCCCGGGGCGAGCGGGAACCGGGAGAAGTCGACGGTCAGCACGTGGCCCTGCTTTCGCGATCGGATGCTTCGGGGACGACGTCAACGGCTTCGGGGGCCACGGCACGGCCGGGCGGCGGGTGCGCGGAACGGCTGCCGGCCCCGCCCGCGCCGGCCATCGCCTCGCGGTACCGGGCCACCGTTCCCTCGGCCGCGCGGGCCCAGGTGAAACGCTCCAGCACCCGCGCGCGGCCGGCCGTGCCGAGCCGGGCGCGCAGGGCCGGGTCGGACAGCAGGCGGCTCAGTCCCTCCGCGAGTGCCCCGGAGTCGCCCGGCGGTACCGCGAGGCAGGTCTCCCCGTCGGGGCCGGCGACCTCGGGGATCGCGCCGCCGGTCGTGGCCAGCAGGGGGGTGCCGGTGGCCATGGCCTCCGCGGCCGGCAGCGAGAAGCCCTCGTACAGCGACGGCACGCACGCGACCTCCGCCGAGCGCACCAGGTCCACCAGCTCGGCGTCCGATATGCCCTTGACGAAGTCGACGGCGCCCTCGAGGCCGTACCGCTCGACCGCCTGGGCGACCGGCCCCTTGACGGGCCGCTTGCCGACGACGACGAGGTGGGCGTCGGGACGTTCGGTGCGGACCTTCGCGAGCGCCTCGACCAGGTAGACCAGGCCCTTGAGGGGCACGTCCGCGCTGGACGTCGTCACGATCCGGCCCGGCACGACGGGCACCGAGGGGTCGGGGGAGAACAGGTCGGTGTCGGCGCCGATGTGGACCACGTGGATCCGGTCCTGCCGCACCCCCAGGTGGTCGATGATCTCCTGGCGCGAGGTGCCGGAGACGGTGAGCACGCAGGACAGGCGGCGGGCGACGCGCCGCTGCATGCGGGTGAAGGCGTACCAGCGGCGGACCGAGAACCGGCGCCGCGGCCCCTCGGCCGCGTCCAGCTCCAACTGCCGGTCCACGGTGATGGGGTGGTGGATGGTGGTGACCAGGGGTGCGCCGACATCGCCCAACAGCCCGTATCCGAGCGTCTGGTTGTCGTGCACGACGTCGAACTCACCGCGCCGGGCGCGCAGATGGCGGCGGGCGCGCAGGGAGAAGGTCAGCGGTTCGGGGAACCCGCCGGTCCACATCGTCGCCACTTCCAGCGCGTCGATCCAGTCGCGGTACTCGCCGCGCCCGGGGGTGCGGAAGGGGTCCGGCTGCCGGTACAGGTCGAGGCTGGGCAGCTCGGTGAGGGAGAGCCGGTCGTCGCGGCCCTCGTCGAGGACGGGGTAGGGCTGGGAGCCGATGACCTCGACACGGTGGCCGAGGCGGACCAGTTCGCGCGAGAGGTGCCGTACGTAGACACCCTGGCCGCCGCAGAACGGGTTTCCCTTATAGGTGAGGAGCGCGATGGTGAGCGGTCGCCCGCCGTCGGCAGCGAGGCCCTCTTCCGACCCCGCCTGACTGGCCTCAGCGGTCACTCCCGGCCCCCTTCTGCCTGCACTGTCCCGCGAGACTACGACGGGACGCTAATCTAGAACAAGTTTCAGACTTGATCGTTAAGTCGGCTCTGAATCTACCGGCAGGTAAGGGCACTGCGAGCAGTGGATCAGGTGATTCACGCCACGGCCGGCCACCCCTGCCATGCTGTGTGATCACCGATCGGCACCGACTGTCAGGGAACGGGACCCATGCCTGCGGAAGCCAGGGCGAACAAGGCGCTGTCCTCGCCGCTCACCGAGCGGCAGGAGGCGCGCCGGCGCCGCATCCTGCACGCGAGCGCGCAGTTGGCCAGCCGGGGCGGTTTCGACGCGGTGCAGATGCGGGAGGTCGCCGAGTCCTCACAGGTGGCGCTCGGCACGCTGTACCGCTACTTCCCGTCGAAGGTGCATCTGCTGGTCGCCACGATGCAGGACCAGCTCGAGCACATGCACGGCACGCTGCGGAAGAAGCCGCCGGCCGGCGAGACGGCGGCGGAGCGGGTGGCGGAGACCCTGATGCGGGCCTTCCGGGCGTTGCAGCGGGAGCCGCATCTGGCCGACGCGATGGTCCGCGCGCTCACCTTCGCGGACCGCAGCGTCAGCCCGGAGGTCGACCAGGTCTCCCGGCAGACCACGGTGATCATCCTGGACGCGATGGGCCTGGAGAGCCCCACGCCGGACCAGCTCTCCGCGGTCCGCGTCATCGAGCACACCTGGCACTCGGCCCTGATCACCTGGCTCTCGGGCCGCGCCTCGATCGCCCAGGTCAAGATAGACATCGAGACGGTGTGCCGTCTGATCGACCTGACGGGCCCGGACGCCGGAGCCTAGGGGCCGCCGGAGCCGCCGCCGAATCCCGCCCGCCCGACGGCACATGAAGGACCTACGAGACGGGTTTCCCTGCGCCGGCATTACCCGGATCAGGTCCTGAGGTCGCCTTCCGGCCCGACCACTGCCTTCCGGCCTCTCAGCCCACCGTCGACGTCGGCGTCGGCGGATGCCGTAGCGTCTCGCCGAAGTCGGCTACTCCGGTTGAGCTCCCTCACTCGTCCCGTAGGCCACTTCCCATCATAGGACTTCCTTACCGGGACAAAACCCCCTGAACCATGATTTTTTCGCCTTTTCCCGACCCGCTTCCGCCACCCGCGTTCGCCGCCCCGCTTCCACCGCCTACTCCTCCGGCGGGAACACCGGCTCCCCGCTCCCCGGGAGCGTGATCACGATCGCCTCCACCGGGCAGGACTCCGCCGCCGCGAGGACCTTCTCGTTGGCGTCGGTCTCCGGTTCGGCGGGGTGGGACTGGCGGGCCGCGTCGAGGCGGAAGTCGTCGGGGGCGTGGTGGACACAGGTCGCGGAGCCGACGCACAGGGAACGGTCGACCTCGACGTGCCAGCGGTCACCCATGACCCGTCAGCCCTCCCATCCCGCCGGCAGGTGGATCATCTTGTGCTCCAGGTACTCGCCGTAGCCCTCCGGCCCGAACTCCCGCCCCAGACCGGAGCTCTTGTAGCCGCCGAACGGGCCGAGCATGTCGAGGCTGAAGGTGTTCACCGAGTACGTTCCGGTGCGGACCCGCCGGGCGACCTCGATGCCGCGCTCCACGTCCGCCGTCCACACGCTGCCGCTGAGGCCGTAGTCGGAGTCGTTGGCGATCTTCACCGCCTCGGTCTCGTCGCCGTAGGGGAGGAGGCAGATGACCGGGCCGAAGATCTCCTCGCGGGCGATCCGCATGGAGTTGTCGACGTCGCCGAAGAGGGTCGGCTCCACGTACCAGCCCCGGTCCAGGCCCGGCGGACGTCCACCGCCGGTGAGGATCTTCGCGCCCTCCTCCTGGCCGATGCGGATGTAGTCCAGGGCGCGCCGCTGCTGGCGCTCGGCCACCAGCGGGCCCACCTGGGTCGCCGGGTCCAGCGGGTCGCCGACCACCAGCGCGCCGGCCGCCGCCGCGAAGGCCTCGGCGAACTCGTCGTAGCGCGAGCGGGGCAGCAGGATGCGGCTCTGGGCCACACACGCCTGCCCGTTGTTCATCCAGGCCACCGGGACGATCCCGGCCACCGCCGTCTCCAGGTCCGCGTCCGGCAGCACCACCGCCGCCGACTTGCCGCCCAACTCCAGCGTCACACGGGTGAGATGGCGGGAGGCGACCTCCATCACGCGCTTGCCGGCCGCCACCGAGCCGGTGAAGGAGACCTTGTCGACGCCGGGGTGTCCGACGAGGTACTCGCTGACCTCGCGGTCCGCCGGGAGGATGGACAGGACGCCCTCCGGCAGCCCGGCCTCGCGGGCGATGTCGGCGAGGATGTACGCGTCCAGCGGCGACTCCGGCGACGGCTTGAGCACCACCGTGCAGCCGGTGAGCAGCGCGGGCGCGAGCTTGGCGGCGGCCACGAACTGCGGGACGTTCCACGGGACCACGGCCGCCACCACCCCGACCGGCTCACGGCGCACGAGGATGCGTCCGAGGACCCCGTCGCGCCGCTCCTCGTACGTGAAGTCCCGCGCGACCGTGATCGCCGAGTCCCACACCATCATCGCGCCGAGCGCCTGGGCGAGGACGCTCCAGGAGTACGGTGACCCGTTCTCGGAGGAGATCACGCGGGCGATCTCCTCGTGCCGCACGGCGATGGCGTCCTTGATCCGGGCGACCACCGCGATCCGCTCGTCGAGCGGCATCCGCGGCCACGGCCCCTCGTCGAAGGCGGTGCGCGCGACGGCCACGGCCCGGTCCACGTCCGCCGCCGAGGCGTGCGGCACCCGCCCGATGACCTCCTCGGTGTGCGGCGAGACCACCTCGATGACGTCCGTGCCCAGGGGGTCGGTCAACTCCCCGCCGATGAACAGCTGTCCGTGTTCCACGAGCTCGGTCATGGCGACTGCCTTCCCGGTTCCTGCCCAGAGGCCCAGATGCCCGGAGCCCCGGGTGCCCAGGGCCCGGAGAGGCCCAGGGACCCGGAGGCCCAGACTCTGACGATCCATCAGATACGGAACTGATACCAGTTCCACTCGGAGGAGTCCACGGCCGGGACACCGGACGGGAAGGTCGGCTCGGGCCCCCATCGAAACGCGTTCTAGTTATACTCGGCTCGCGTGGCCGGGACGCGGCGATTGGGGAGCCCATGACGCAGGTGTACGACCACGGCGGCGGCGTCCGCTCCCTCCGGGTCCCCATCCCGGACAACCCTCTCGGCCACACCCTGGTGTACGTCGTCGACACCGACCGGGGACCGGTGCTGATCGACACCGGCTGGGACGACCCTGCCTCCTGGGACACCCTCGCGGCCGGACTGGCCGCCTGCGGCACCTCCCCCGGCGCGGTCCACGGTGTGGTCGTCACCCACCACCATCCCGACCACCACGGGCTGTCCGGCCGGGTGCGCGAGGCGTCCGGCGCCTGGATCGCGATGCACGCGGCGGACGGCGAGATCGTCCGGCGGGCCCGCTCGACCCGCCCCGCACACTGGCTCGCCTACATGGCGGCCAAGCTGGCAGCGGCCGGCGCCCCCGAGGAGCACCTGGCCCCGATGCGCTCCGCCGGCCCCCGCTCCGTGCCCGGCCTGACCCCCGCCCTGCCCGACCGGGAGATCGTCCCGGGCGAACTCCTGGACCTCCCCGGCCGCCGGCTGCGCGCGATCTGGACCCCGGGCCACACCCCCGGCCACGTCTGCCTCCACCTGGAGGAGCGGCACCCCGCCGAACTCCCCGGCCACGGGCGCCTGTTCTCCGGCGACCACCTGCTTCCCGAGATCACCCCGCACATCGGCCTGTACGAGGACCCCGACGACGCGACCGTCACCGACCCCCTCGGCGACTACCTCGACTCCCTGGAACGGGTCGGCCGTCTCGCCCCCGCCGAGGTGCTCCCCGCGCACCAGCACGTGTTCACCGACGCGTCTTCACGCGTACGGGAGTTGCTCGCCCACCACGGGGACCGCTTCACCGGCCTGCTCGGCCTGCTGGCCGAGCCCCTCACTCCCTGGCGGCTCGCCGAGCGGATGGAGTGGAACCGGCCCTGGCACCAGATCCCTTACGGATCGAGGAACATCGCCGTCTCGGAGGCCGAGGCGCACCTGCGACACCTGGTGAAGCTGGGCCGGGCGGAGGCGGTACCGGGCAGCGAGCCGGTGGCGTACGTGGCGGTGTGAAGGGGCCGTACGTGGCGGTGTGCAGCGCCCGCCCCGGCCGGCCGGAGCGCGGCGAGTCGCAGGCCGTCGCCCGGCCGCGACGGGAGGGCGGGGGTGACGAGCGGGACCGCGCCGGGGTGCCCAGCGGTCGGGGCGGTAGCGGGCGCGCGGACAGCGGCTGCCGCCGAGGCGGAGCCCGGCGGGCACGGCGGGCGCGGCGCATCCGGCGAGGAGGACGGGCAGTTCGTGCTCCCTCTCCCTTCGGCGGCCCCACGCTCCTCTCCCCCGTGCGGGCTGCCCTCTGAGCGTTCCGAGGGGGCCGGTAGAGTGACGGGGTCGTCATCACACCCGTACGGGGGGAAGCCGGTGCAAATCCGGCGCTGACCCGCAGCCGTGAGCCGTCCGTCGAAGGCGGTGAGCCGGATTGCCCCGGGCGGGACGTGACCGGCTCGCGCGCACCGGCGGCCTGCCGGCGCGCGGCACCGTCGAGGTATACGGAGCCGAGCCGCCCGGGGTGTCCCGTGCTGTCCGGCTCCCCGCAGGGAGAGGCACCCGCCGATCATGAACGTTCGCCGCAGCGCCGCGGTCCTGGCCGCCGCCACCGCCGTGATCGGCGCCGCCACCGCGCCCGCCGTCGCCGCCACCCCGTCGCCGTCCGCGTCCCCGGTGCTCCCCTCCGGTCTCCACGGCAGCGCCGACCCGACCTACGACGGCGTCTGGCGCCAGTCCCTCGCCCTGCTCGCCCAGCACACCGCGGGCGTCGAGCCCGCCGCCAAGGCCGTGACCTGGCTGACCGGGCAGCAGTGCGCGAACGGGGCCTTCGCCCCCTTCCGCGCCGACACCGCCACGCCGTGCGACGCCAAGCTCATGGTCGACACCAACAACACGGCCGCCGCCGTGCAGGCGCTGGCCGCGCTCGGCGGCCACGACGCCGCCACCGGCAAGGCCGTCGCCTGGCTCAAGTCCGTGCAGAACACGGACGGCGGCTGGGGCTACGCGCCCGGCGGCGCCAGCGACACCAACTCGACGTCCGTCGTCGTCGGCGCGCTGACCGCCGTGGGGGACAAGCCGGAGGACGTGCGCAAGGGCGACCGGACGCCGTACGACGCGCTGCTGAAGCTCAGGCTGCCGTGCGAGGGCGTCGGGGCCGGGGCCTTCGCGTTCCAGCCGGACAAGAAGAACAGCCTGGCCGCCAACGCCGACGCCACGGCGGCCGGTGTGCTCGGCGTGCTCGGCCTGGGCCTGGCCGTGGAACCGGGCAAGCCGTCCGACACGGCGCGCTGCGCCGACGACCCGACCCCGCGGCAGGCCGCCGCCGACGGCGCCGCCTACCTCACCCGGGCGCTCGGCAAGGACGGCCACCTCAAGTCCGCCCTCCCCGGCGCCACCGACCAGCCCGACTTCGGCAACACCGCGGACGCCGTCGTGGCGCTCGCCGCGGAGGGCGGGGCCGCGCGGGCCGCCGCGCCCCTGAAGTGGCTGGAGGAGAACTCGGCCGCCTGGGCGAAGCAGAGCGGGCCCGCCGCGTACGCCCAGCTGATCCTCGCCGCGCACGCGACCGGCACCGACCCGCGCGACTTCGGCGGCGTGGACCTGGTGAAGCAGCTGAACGCGACGGGACCGGCCCCCCGGACGGCCGCCGCCGAGTCCACCGAGGACGGCTCGGACGGTGACTCCGACGCCGGGATCTGGTGGATGGTCGGCGTGGGCCTCGCCGTCGGCGCCGGCGTCGGCTTCCTGATCAGCGGCCGGAACAAGCGGCGGCAGCCGTGATCCGCCGCCGTGCCGCCACGCCGTCCGTGACGGTCCTGGTCGCCCTGACAGCCCTGGCGGTCCTGGCCGTCCTGGTGGCCGGCACGGGGCAGGCGCGGGCCGCGGGCTACCGCTACTGGTCCTTCTGGGACCGCGACGGCGACCGGTGGGTGTACGCGTCCCAGGGCCCCTCCACCGCCCGCCCCCTCGACGGTGACGTCCAGGGCTTCCGTTTCGCGGTGAGCGAGGACTCCGACGACGCCACCCGGCCGCGCGGTACGGCGGACTTCACGGCCGTCTGCGCGGACGTGCCCGCGCGGGACGGCAGGAAGCGGGTGGCCCTGGTCATCGACTTCGGCACCGCGGCCGACGCCCCGTCCGGCGAGGCTCCGCCGGAGCCGCGGACGGCCTGCGCGGTCGTCTCCCCCGACGCGACCGCGGCGGAGGCCCTGGCCTCGGTCGCCACACCTCTGCGGTACAGCGCCGACGCCCTGCTGTGCGCGATAGCGGGCTATCCGCGGACCGGGTGCGGGGAGCAGGTGGCGGCGGGAGGCGACCCGAACGCCACCGCCGAGAAGGAGAAGGAGAAGGGGACGGAGGCGAAGGAGGAGCGGAAGGCGGAGGACGCGGGGCCGTCGGTGGGCCCGCTGGTGGGGGTGGCCGCGGTCGTCGTGCTCGGTGCGGCGGCGCTCTGGCAGGCAAGGCGGCGCAGGGATGCGCCGTGACCGTACCCGGGGCACCCCACCCGCGGACCGCCGTGCCGCCGGGGCCACGGAGGACCCGCCGCGCGGGCGGGGCCTGATGCCCGGGAAGGCCGGCGCGGACGGCACGGCGCACCCGCGGGTGAGCGATCCGGGCCCCCGGCGCCGCCCCGGCGCGGCCTCCCTGCACCCCGGTGCCTGGTGGCTGTGGGCCCTCTCCCTCGGAACCGCCGCCACCCGCACCACCAACCCCCTGCTCCTGGGCCTGCTGATCACGGTCTCCGCCTACGTCGTCGCGGCCCGCCGCTCGACCGCGCCCTGGGCCCGCTCCTACACCGCCTTCGCCCGGCTCGCCCTCGCCGTGCTGCTCGTCCGCCTCCTCTTCGCCGTCGTCCTGGGCTCCCCCGTCCCCGGCACGCACGTGCTCGTCACCCTCCCCGAACTGCCCCTGCCGGACTGGGCCCAGGGCATCCGGCTCGGCGGCAGGGTGACCGCCGAGGGACTCCTGTTCGCGTTGTACGACGGCCTGCGACTCGCCGCGCTCCTCATCTGCGTCGGCGCGGCGAACGCCCTCGCGAACCCGGCCCGGCTCCTCAAGTCCCTGCCGGGCGCCCTGTACGAGACGGGCGTGGCCGTGGTCGTCGCGCTCACCTTCGCGCCGAACCTGATCGCCGACGGCCGGCGCCTGCGGGCCGCCCGCCGCCTGCGCGGCCGCCCCGACCGGGGCGTCCGCGGCCTCCTGCACGTGGGGCTGCCGGTCCTGGAGGGAGCCCTGGAGCGCTCCGTCTCCCTGGCCGCCGCGATGGACGCCCGCGGCTACGGCCGTACCGCCGACGTCCCCGCCCCCGTCCGCCGTACGACCGCCGCCCTCACCCTCGGCGGTCTGCTCGGCGTCTGCGCGGGAACGTACGGGCTGCTCACCGCCGAGGGCGGCACGTACGGCCTGCCCGTCCTGCTCGCCGGATGCGCCGCCGCCCTCGCCGGGCTCCGCCTCGGCGGCCGCCGCTCCCCGCGCACCCGCTACCGCCCCGACCGCTGGGACGCCCGCGCCCGGCTGGTCGCCGGGTCCGGCGCCGCCGTCGCCGTCCTGCTGACCCTCGCCGCCGCCTCCGATCCCGAGGCGCTGCACCCCGGCGTGGTCCCCCTCGTCACCCCCGCCCTCCCGCTGTGGCCGGCGGCGGCCGTGCTCCTCGGTCTGCTGCCCGCCTTCGTCGCGCCCGCGCCCGCCCCCGCTCCCCCTCCCGTCCGTGTCGTCAAGGAGGCATCGTGATCCGGTTCGAGGACGTCTCCGTGACCTACGACGGGGCACGCCGGCCCGCTGTCCAGGGCGTGGACTTCGAGATACCGGAGGGCGAACTCGTCCTCCTCGTCGGCCCGTCCGGCGTCGGCAAGTCCACCGTCCTCGGCGCGGTCAGCGGTCTCGTCCCGCACTTCACCGGTGGCACCCTGCGCGGCCGGGTCACCGTCGCCGGCCGGGACACCCGTACGCACAAGCCGCGCGAACTCGCCGACGTGGTCGGGACCGTCGGGCAGGACCCGCTCTCGCACTTCGTCACGGACACCGTCGAGGACGAACTCGCCTACGGCATGGAGTCCTTGGGGATCGCCCCGGACGTCATGCGCCGCCGCGTCGAGGAGACCCTCGACCTCCTGGGCCTCGCCGACCTGCGCGACCGCCCCATCGCCACCCTCTCCGGCGGCCAGCAGCAGCGGGTCGCGATCGGCTCGGTCCTCACCCCGCACCCGCGGGTGCTGGTCCTCGACGAGCCGACGTCCGCGCTCGATCCGGCGGCGGCGGAAGAGGTCCTCGCGGTCCTCCAGCGCCTCGTGCACGACCTCGGTACGACGGTGCTGATGGCCGAACACCGTCTGGAGCGCGTCATCCAGTACGCCGACCAGGTCGCCCTCCTGCCCGCCCCCGGAGCGGTGCCGGTCCTCGGCGCCCCGGCCGAGATCATGGCCGTGTCGCCGGTGTACCCGCCGGTGGTGGACCTCGGCCGGCTCGCCGACTGGTCCCCGCTGCCCCTGACCGTCCGGGACGCCCGCCGCCGGGCCGGCGACCTGCGCGAACGGCTGACCGGACGGGAGGAGACCCGGGAAGCAGGCGGGACGGCCGTCCACGGCGCACCGGCCGCCGCGCCACCACCGTCCCCCGCTCCCCGCCCCGCCGGTGCCTTCCGTCGGCGCCTCCGCGCACGGCGCCCGGCCGGCCCCGCCGCACCCGGCACCGCCCCCACCGCCGACGTCCGTTCCCTCGCCGTCCGCCGCGCCCAGGTCCAGGCCCTCCGCCACGTCGACCTCTCCGTCGTCCCCGGGGAGACGATCGCCCTCATGGGCCGCAACGGCGCCGGGAAGTCCACGCTGCTCGCGGCCCTCGTCGGCCTCGTCGAACCGGCCGCCGGTTCGGTCCGGGTCGGCGGGGCCGTCCCGCACCGCACTCCTGCGCGTGACCTCGTACGCCGGGTGGGCCTCGTCCCGCAGGAGCCCCGCGATCTGCTGTACGCCGACACGGTGGCCGCCGAGTGCGCCGCGGCCGACCGGGACGCGGGCGCCGCGTCCGGCACCTGCCGGGCCCTGGTCGGCGAGCTGCTCCCCGCCGTCACCGACGACGCCCACCCGCGTGACCTCTCCGAGGGGCAGCGGCTCGCGCTCGCCCTGGCCGTCGTGCTCACCGCCCGCCCTCCCCTCCTGCTCCTCGACGAGCCGACCCGGGGCCTGGACTACGCGGCGAAGGCCCGTCTGGTCACCGTCCTGCGGCAGCTGGCCGCCGATGGCCACGCGATCGTGCTGGCCACGCACGACGTCGAGCTGGTCGCCGACCTCGCGCACCGGGTGGTGCTGCTGGCCGACGGGGAGGTGATCGCGGACGGGCCGACGGCGGACGTCGTGGTGGCGTCCCCGTCCTTCGCGCCGCAGGTCACCAAGATCCTGGCGCCGCAGAAGTGGCTCACGGTGGCCCAGGTGCGGGAGGCCCTCTCATGACGACCGTCCGCCGGGTCCGGGCCGTCCGGCTCGGTCCCCGTTCCGTGCTCGCCCTCGCCCTCGCCGGCGCGGTGGGGGTGGCCGCTTTCGGCTGGCCGTTCCTCGCCCCGCCGACCTCGCAGGTCAGCGCCCACGTCCAGGACGCGCCCTGGCTCTTCGCGGGTCTGCTGGTGCTCCTGGTCGCCGTCGTCGCCGCGACGATCTCCGAGTCGGGGCTCGGCCCGAAGGCGGTGGCGATGCTCGGTGTGCTGGCGGCGACCGGGGCGGCGCTGCGGCCGATCGGGGCGGGAACGGCCGGGATCGAGCCGATGTTCTTCCTGATGGTGCTGAGCGGGCGGGTCCTGGGCCCCGGCTTCGGCTTCGTGCTCGGCTCGGTGACGATGTTCGCGTCGGCGCTGCTCACCGGCGGGGTCGGCCCGTGGATGCCGTTCCAGATGCTGGCGATGGGCTGGTTCACGATGGGCGCGGGCCTGCTGCCGGGCCCGGACCGGCTGCGCGGCCGTACCGAACTCGCGCTCCTGGCCTGCTACGGCTTCCTCGCCGCCTTCGCCTACGGCACGCTGATGAACCTGGCCGGCTGGCCGTTCATGCGGGAGAACGCCTCGAACATCGCCTTCGACCCGGACGCCGCGGTCCCCGTCAACCTGGCCCGGTTCACCGCGTACTGCCTGGCCACGTCGCTGGGCTGGGACCTGGGGCGGGCCGTGGTCACCGTCGTGCTGACCTTCCTGGTCGGTCCGGCGATCCTCCGGGCCCTGCGCCGGGCCACCCGCCGGGCGGCTTTCGAGACGCCGGTCACCTTCGGCCCGCCCGGCGCGTGAGGTGTCGTGGGCGGAGCGTGACACCGGGGCGCTCCAACGGTGAACCACCCCACATGACCCAGGTCACCTACGAGGCAGGGCCGTAGATCCAACCGTCTGGCACGCACACGTCGGCACCCCCTCCGACCTGCGGTTTGAGAGCTGCGTCACACGGCCGGCCATGGCCCCACATGCGGCCACAACTAGTAAAAGGGGTCATTGCGGACGTTCGTCCGTCCTGTTTCTCTGGGTGACGTCGCACGGCGCCGATGTGCCCCCCAGGGCCGCGGCGCCGACACATGCCCCGCCTCGCCCCGCGTGGTTCCGGCATGCAGCGCGCGCCCCGTCCCCGAAGAAAAGGTTCTCCGTGCCCGTGTCCCGCTTCGCCCGTCGCATCGCTTCCCCGAAGAAGGCCCTGACCGCCACCGCGCTGGCCGCCGCCACCGCCGGCCTGGTCCTGACCGCGGCTCCCGCCCAGGCGGCCCCTTCGTCGGCCGCCCAGGCCAAGGCGATCGCGCACAAGATGATCCCGAACGCCGCGCAGTACAACGCGTTCAGCAAGATCGTCGAGCACGAGAGCGGCTGGAACGTCACCGCGACGAACTCCTCCTCCGGCGCCTACGGCCTGGTCCAGGCCCTGCCCGGCACCAAGATGGCCTCGGCCGGCTCCGACTGGAAGACCAACCCGGCCACCCAGATCGAGTGGGGCCTGGACTACATGAACTCCCGCTACGGCAGCCCGACCGGCGCCTGGGCGTTCTGGCAGGCCAACGGCTGGTACTGAGCCACCCTCCGGCCGATCCCGGCCCGATACCCGGCTGGTCCTCCCGGGCCAAGAGCCCCCGGCTGGTCCGGGCCCAGCACCCGGGCCTGAGACCCCGACTGATCCCGGGGGGAGCCCCCGGCTGGTTCCGGCAGGCACCCCACCAGCCCCTCTGTCGCGAAGGCGGCGGCCCCGATCCCCGGGCCGCCGCCTTCGCCGTACGCCCGGTCCGGGCCTGGTCGAGGGCCGGTCCGGGCCCGGTCGCGTCGGCTCACGGTACGAGGACGAGCTGTCCGCTGCTGCGTTTCCCCCTCGGTTCGCGGTGGGCGGCGGCCCTCGGCGAGCGGGCAGGCGTGCCGGACGGCGGCCTTCCACAGCCGGGCGTCCGCAGCCGGGGCGCCTACAGCCGCTGGATGATCGTCCCGGTCGCCAGCCCGCCACCCGCGCACATGGTGACGAGGGCGAACTCCTTGTCCGCGCGCTCCAGCTCGTGCAGGGCCGTGGTGATGAGCCGGGCCCCGGTGGCGCCCACCGGGTGGCCGAGCGCGATGGCGCCGCCGTTGACGTTGACCTTCTCCAGGTCCTGCTCGAAGACCTGCGCCCAGCTCAGCACCACGGAGGCGAACGCCTCGTTGATCTCGACGAGGTCGATGTCCTTGAGGGACATGCCCGCCTTCCCGAGCACGGCGCGGGTCGCGTCGATCGGGCCGTCCAGGTGGAAGTGGGGGTCCGAGCCGACCAGCGCCTGGGCCACGATCCGCGCCCGGGGCCGCAGTTTCAGGGCGCGCGCCATCCGCTTGGACGCCCACAGGATCGCCGCCGCACCATCGCTGATCTGCGACGAGTTGCCGGCCGTGTGCACGGCCGTGGGCATGATCGGTTTGAGGCCGGCCAGCGCCTCCCTCGACGTGTCGCGCAGGCCCTCGTCCCGGTCGACGAGCCGCCACATGCCCTGGCCGGCCCGCTGCTCGTCCTCGGTCGTCGGCACCTGCACCGCGAAGGTCTCCCGCTTGAACCGCTCCTCCGCCCAGGCGGCGGCGGCCCGTTCCTGGGAGGCGAGCCCGAGGGCGTCGGTGTCCTCGCGGGTCAGGCCGCGGTGGCGGGCGATGCGCTCGGCCGCCTCGAACTGGTTGGGCAGGTCCACGTTCCACTCGTCGGGGAACGGCTTCCCGGGACCGTGCTTCGACCCCGACCCCAGCGGCACCCGCGACATCGACTCGACGCCGCAGCTGATCCCGACGTCGATCACGCCCGCCGCGACCATGTTGGCGACCATGTGCGAGGCCTGCTGGGAGGAGCCGCACTGCGCGTCGACGGTCGTGGCCGCCGTCTCGTACGGCAGGCCGACCGTCAGCCAGGCGGTGCGCGCGGGGTTCATGGACTGTTCGCCCGCGTGGGTGACCGTGCCGCCGACGATCTGTTCGACCGCGTCGGCGGGGATGCCGGTGCGGCCGAGCAGTTCACGGTAGGTCTCGCCCAGCAGGTAGGCGGGGTGCAGGTTGGCGAGCGCGCCACCGCGCCTGCCGATGGGGGTGCGGACGGCTTCGACGATCACGGGTTCGGCGGCCATGGGTGCGGGTCCTCTCCTCCGAACGATCCATCGGAACTAGTACGTGTTCTAGTTCTGCTTGCAGTCTGCTGACCGGCCGCCCGGAACCGCAAGGGTCGTGCAGGCAATTCGGGGCCTCTCGTGTCTTGCCACTTATAGAACTCGTTACTACCTTCACGGCAGCTCTGTCCCTGATGGACCGTCAGCCAGCTGGAGTGAGTTGCCGATGCCCTGCCCAGCGCTTCCCGACGGGTTCGACTTCACCGACCCCGACCTGCTGCAACACCGCGTCCCGCTGCCGGAGTTCGCCGAGCTGCGCCGGGCGGAACCGGTCCGCTGGATCCCCCAGACGAGCAATCTGGCCGGCTTCCAGGACGAGGGGTACTGGGCCGTGACCCGGCACGCGGACGTCAAGTACGTGTCCACGCACCCGGAGTTCTTCTCCTCGTACCTCAACACCGCGATCATCCGCTTCAACGAGCGCATCGAGCGGGACGCGATCGACGCCCAGCGGCTGATCCTGCTCAACATGGACCCGCCGGAGCACACCCGGGTCCGCCAGATCGTGCAGCGCGCGTTCACCCCGAGGGCCATCCGAGCACTGGAGGACAACCTGCGCTCCCGCGCCCTGGCCATCGCGGCGAACGCCCGCGAACGCACCGGCTCCTTCGACTTCGTCACCGAGGTCGCCTGCGAACTGCCCCTCCAGGCCATCGCGGAGCTGATCGGCATCCCGCAGGACGACCGGGCCAAGATCTTCGACTGGTCCAACAAGATGATCTCCTACGACGATCCGGAGTACGCGGTCACCGAGGAGGTCGGCCAGGAGTCCGCCACCGAACTCATCGCGTACGCGATGAACATGGCCGCCGACCGCAAGCGGTGCCCGGCCAAGGACATCGTGACGACGCTGGTGTCCGCCGAGGACGAGGGGAGCCTCAGCTCGGACGAGTTCGGGTTCTTCGTGCTGATGCTGGCCGTCGCGGGCAACGAGACCACCCGCAACGCCATCACCCACGGCATGCACGCCTTCCTCACCCACCCCGAGCAGTGGGAGCTGTACAAGAGGGAGCGCCCGGCGACGGCGGCCGAGGAGATCGTCCGCTGGGCGACCCCCGTCAACTCCTTCCAGCGCACGGCCACCCAGGACACCGAACTCGGCGGCAAGCGGATCCGGAAGGGCGACCGCGTGGGCCTGTTCTACGCCTCCGCCAACCGCGACCCCGAGGTCTTCGAGAACCCCGACACGTTCGACATCACCCGCGACCCCAACCCGCACCTCGGTTTCGGCGGCGGGGGCCCGCACTACTGCCTCGGCAAGTCCCTCGCCGTCCTGGAGATCGACCTCATCTTCAACGCGATCGCGGACGCCATGCCCACCCTGAAGGCCACCGGCGACCCCCGCCGGCTGCGCTCCGCCTGGATCAACGGCGTGAAGGAACTCCGGGTCAGCACGGGCTGACCCGCTCGCTCCCGGGCCGACGGCGTCCCGTGCCGTCGGCCCGGGACGCGGTCGTCCGGGGCGGCTTCGCGGTGCCCCGCCGGCACGTGTCCGGAAAGCGACGAACGTTTCCGTCGGCCCTGACGTCTTCCTCCGTGTCCCAGCCACTTGGCGCGCGCACTCCGTCGGCACGTGCCGGCCTCCCGCCCGCGCCCAGACGTCGAGGGGAACCGCCGGACCGTGGTCTCTGCCCAGCTGTCCCCTGGCCCTCCGGACCACGCGGCCGCCCGCCGACGGCGCCTCCTCGACACGGCCCGGGAACGCCACCGGGTGCCGTTTCTCGCCACCGCGCCGCTCCTCCCGCTGTACGCGGTGTGGTGGCTGTTCCTGGCCACCGGCGGCGGCGACCTCGCGGCCCAGGAGGCCTGGGCGGGGTTCGTGTCCCGGCACGGCGGATCGGCGTACAACCTCTCCTGGTACGGCGGGACGCACACCGCCAACTACAGCCTGATATCGCCGTATCTGATGGCCGGGTTCGGGGTGCGGACGGTGACCGCGGTGTCCGGGCTCGCCGCCTCCTGGCTGGCCGCCGTGCTTCTCGTCCGAGCCGGGGTGCGAAGACCCCTCGGTCCGGCACTGCTCGCGTCCCTCGCGCTGTGGTGCGACGTCGTGTCGGGGCGTACGACGTTCGCACTCGGTGTCGCCTTCGGACTGGCCGCCTGCGTCCTGCTGACCCGCGAGCGGCGGGTGGCCCTCGCGGTGCCCTACGCGGCGCTCGCGACGGCGGCGAGTCCGGTGGCGGGCCTGTTCCTGGCCGTGGTCGGGGCGGGATTCTTCGCCGCCGGGGACCGGGGGCGGGCGGGTGCCCTGCTGGTGCCCCCCGCTCTGGTCGTCGCCGCGACCACGCTCCTCTTCCCGTTCACCGGCGAACACCTGATGTTCCCGGCCCGCGTCTGGCCGCCGGCGGTACTCGGCCTGGCCGTGGCGGTGCTGGCCCCGCGCGGCTGGCGGGTCGCGCGCTGGAGCGGGGTCGTGTACGCGGCCGGGACCGTCCTCACGTACCTGATCACCTCACCCGTCGGCACGAACGTCGAGCGGTTCGCGCAGCTGTTCGCGCCCGCGGTGCTGCTCGCGGCCCTGCTGAGCACCCGGCGGCTCAGCCGCGTCCGCCGCAACGCCCTCGTCGTCGCCCTGGTCTTCTCCGTCCTGTGGGTCGGCAAGAAGACCGCCGACGACGTGCGGATCTACACCACCGTGCCGTCCTGGGCCGCCGACACCGACGGCGTCGTGGAGGCACTGCGCCGGCTCGGCGCCGACCGCACCCGCGTCGAGGTGGTCCCGGCCCGCAACCACCGGGAGGCGTCCGCGCTCGCCCCGCACGTCAACCTGGCGCGGGGCTGGAACCGCCAGCTCGACATCGAGCGCGGGCGCCTCTTCTACGACGGTTCCTTCTCTGCCCCGGCCTACCGGGCCTGGCTGGACCGCTGGGCGGTCGGCTTCGTCGTCCTGCCCCGCGCCACGCCCGACGGGTACGCCGAGGAGGAGGCACGCCTGGTGCGTGAGAACCGGCCCGCCTGGCTGGAACCGGTGTGGCAGGACGCGCACTGGCGGATCTTCCGGGTGCGCGACGCGGTACCGCTGGTGTCCGCGCCCGCCTCGGTCGTCCGGACGACGAGCGCCGACGTGGTGCTCAGGACGGAGCGGGCGGGCTCCGTGACCGTGCGGGTGGTGTACTCGCCGTGGCTGCGCGCCGACGCCGGCTGCCTCACCCGGGACGGGGAGTTCACCCGGCTGACCGTGCCCGCGCCGGGCGAGTACCGGATCAGCTCGGAGTACCGGATCAGCTCGGAGTACGGTCCTTCGTCAGGTCCGGCTGACTGCTGACCTCGGCCGCCCGGACCGTCGTACGGGCGCGCGGCCCCTGGAACAGGTACGACAGCCCGAAGCCGGCGGCGACGGCGGCGGCGCCGCCCACCGCGTCCAGGATCCAGTGGTTGCCGGTCGCCACGATCGCCGAGGCGGTGAAGAGCGGGTGCAGCAGGCCGAGCCCCTTCATCCACCACCTGGGCGCGACGATCGCGATGACGAGTCCGCACCACAGGGACCAGCCGAAGTGCAGCGAGGGCATCGCCGCGTACTGGTTGGTGAGCGCGGTCAGTGTGCCGTAGTCCGGCTTGGAGAAGTCCTGCACGCCGTGCACGGTGTCGATGATGCCGAGGCCCGGCATCAGGCGCGGCGGGGCCAGCGGGTAGAGCCAGAAGCCGACCAGGGCCAGCAGGGTGGTGAGGCCGAGGGAGGAGCGGGCCCACCGGTAGTCGACGGGGCGGCGCCAGTACAGCAGTCCGAGGACGGTCAGCGGGACGACGAAGTGGAACGAGGTGTAGTAGAAGTCGAAGAAGTTCCGCAGCCAGTCGACCTCGACGACGGCGTGGTTGACCCAGTGCTCGATGTCGAGGCGCAGGAATCGCTCGATGCCGAGGATCTGTTCGCCGTGCCGCTCGGCGACGGCCCGGCCCGCCGAGTTGCTGCCGCCGGTGGCCGCGAGCCGGACCTGCTGGTAGGCGGCGTACGTGACGCGGATGAGCAGCAGTTCCAGCAGCAGGTTCGGGCGGGTGAGGACCCGGCGCAGGAAGGGCAGGAGCGGGACGCGTTCGAAGCGGGTGGGCACGGGGGGCGCGTACTCGGTCGGGATCGGGGACCGGTAGTACGGCGAGGTGCGGGAGAGGAAGGGCACGGCGGTGGCGGCGGCGACGGCGGCCAGCAGCACCACGTTGTCCCGCAGGACGAGCAGTGGCGTCATGTTCGGCAGCATCATCTTCGCGGGCAGCGTCATCACCAGGACGACGGCGACCGGCCACACCAGCCGGTCCGAGGCCCGCTTCCCGACCCGGCCCACGACCGCGAGCAGCACCCACAGCAGCTGGTGCTGCCAGGTGGTCGGTGAGACGGCGATGGCGGCGCAGCCGGTGACCGCGACGGCGAGCAGCAGTTGCTCGTCACCGGCGTAGCGCACCGCGCGGCGCACGCCGAGGACGGCGACGGCGGCGCCGAGCAGGAGGAAGAGGGCGATCTCCAGCGGGCCGGACAGGCCGAGCCGGAGCAGGGCGCCGTGCAGGGACTGGTTGGCGAGGTCGTCGGCCGCGCCGCCCAGGCCGGTGCCGGCCATGTGGTGCACCCAGTACCTGTACGAGTCGTGCGCCATCGCCGCCCACGCGACGGCGGTGCACGCGGCGAAGGTCAGCGCGGTGGACAGGGCCGCTCTTCGGCGGTCGGTGAACCACAGCAGCGGCGCGAAGAGCAGCACGGTGGGCTGTAGGGCCGCCGCGATGCCGATGAGCAGGCCGCCGGCCCGCTGGCCGCGCACGGCGAGGCAGCCGAGCAGCACCAGCAGGACCGGGATGATGCTGGTCTGGCCGAGCCAGAGCGTGTTGCGCACCGGCAGCGACAGCATCAGCAGGCTGATCGCGACCGGCGCGGCGAGCAGGGAGGTGCGCCGGCTGACCGGTTGGGGCAGGGCGCGCGCGGCGACCAGGCCGAGGGCGACCACCAGCAGCAGCGTGCCGAAGGTCCAGCCCCAGCCGAGGGCCTGCTCGGCGGTCCTGGTGAGCGGTTTCAGCACCAGTCCGGCGAAGGGGGTGCCGGTGAAGCGCGTCGAGTCGTACAGCGAGCCGTTCACGTGCAGCACGCCGTCGGGGCCGACCCAGGTCTCCAGGTCCGTCAGCCGCTCACCGCGGGGCGTGCTCAGGACGACGGCCACCTGCCGTACGGCGAGCACGGCCGCGACGAGCCACAGGGCGAGCCGTGCGGCGCGCAGGCGTGCCTGCGCCTCGCCGGCGGCGGTCGTTCCCAGAGCTTCCGTCGGTGGCCCGCTGTGCTCCGCATTCGCCACGCCTCGTAGGCCTCCCGCCCCGTCAGTCCCACGTGTCCCGTGCGCCGGAAGGCGCCGCGAACCCTCGGGGTCTCGCAGCACCCCCTGTGGAGGACGCAGGCAACCCGGGCTTCACCTGACGTCCTTCCTGCTTTTGTCCGACGACGATAGTCCGCGGGAGGGGCCGTCGCCTTCGCGGGACGCGAGAAGGATCACAATCCGGCCTGGCGGGAACCGCTCCGGCGCGTGGCTGCGGGCCTGCGTACACGGGATTTGGATGCCCCATGCATCGACACGCCTACGGTCCGTCAACGGGACACATGCCCCTATGGTCGCTTTTCGGCCTGTCCGCCGGCGCTGTCGCCAGGCCCGTCCTGTCCCCGTCGAAAGGTAGGCGAGCGAAGTCTTGCGGACCGCCACAGCCGCCACTCCCCCGTCCCCCACCCCCGACCCCGCCCCGGAGAACGTCACCGTCACCGATCCCGCGCTCGTGCGGCGTGCCGTGCGGGCCGCCGCGCTGGGCAACGCGATGGAATGGTTCGACTTCGGCGTCTACAGCTACCTCGCGGTCACGCTGGGCAAGGTGTTCTTCCCGTCCGGCGACCCGACCGCGCAGCTGCTCTCCACGTTCGGCGCCTTCGCCGCGGCCTTCCTGGTCCGGCCGCTGGGCGGCCTGGTCTTCGGTCCGCTCGGTGACCGCGTCGGCCGGCAGAAGGTACTGGCCGTCACCATGATCATGATGGCCGCGGGCACCCTCGCCATCGGCCTGATCCCGTCGTACGCCTCGATCGGTGTCGGCGCGCCCCTGCTGCTCCTGCTCGCCCGCCTGGTTCAGGGCTTCTCCACCGGCGGGGAGTACGCGGGCGCCTCCACCTTCATCGCCGAGTACGCCCCCGACAAGCGGCGCGGCTTCCTCGGCAGCTGGCTGGAGTTCGGCACGCTCGCCGGGTACATCGGCGGCGCGGGCCTCGTCACCGTGATGACGGCCGTCCTGTCGCAGGACGCCCTGCTGTCCTGGGGCTGGCGGATCCCGTTCCTGATCGCGGGCCCGATGGGCGTCATCGGCCTGTATCTGCGGCTGCGCCTGGAGGAGACTCCCGCGTTCGCGGAGGAGGTGGCGAAGGCCGAGGCCGACCGCCCGAAGGTGCCGCTGCGCGAGATGGTCTGCGGCCAGTGGAAGGCGCTGCTGCTGTGCGTGGGCCTGGTGCTGGTCTTCAACGTCACCGACTACATGCTGCTGTCGTACATGCCGAGCTATCTGACCGGTGAGCTGGGGTACGACGAGACGCACGGCCTGCTGGTGGTGCTCGGCGTGATGGTCCTGATGATGACGGTCCAGCCGTTCGCCGGCGCCCTCACCGACCGCGTCGGCCGCCGTCCGGTGATCGCGGCGGGCTGCGCGGGCTTCCTGGTCCTGTCGGTCCCGGCGCTGCTGCTGATCCGCCAGGGCGACCTGCTCGCGGTCGCACTCGGCACGGGTGCGCTGGGGCTGCTGCTGGTGTGCTTCACGGCGGCCATGCCCTCCGCGCTGCCGGCCCTGTTCCCGACACGGGTGCGCTACGGCTCCCTCTCGATCGGCTTCAACGTCTCGGTGTCCCTGTTCGGCGGGACGACCCCGCTGGTGGTGACGGCCCTCATCGGAACGACCGGCGACCTGATGATGCCCGCCTACTACATGATGGCCGCCGCCGTCGTCGGCGGAGTCGCGGTGTGGTTCATGACGGAGTCGGCGGGCCGGCCGCTGCCGGGGTCGGCGCCGTCGGTGGAACGCGGAGAGAACCGGCCGGCCGCCGGGAGCCGCTGAGCCGATCGGCTGAAGCCGGCCCGGCAGTACCGGCTGACAGGCGACCGACGCGCGACTATATTCGTTAGCACAGCTAGTTAGCCGATCTAACTAGGCAGACGAAAGGCAGAGGTGCATGAGCGAGCCGCAGCGCTGGGACGACGTCGACGAGTACTTCACCACCCACCTCGCACCGAACGACGACGTCCTGGACGCGGCCGTGCGCGACAGCGAGGCCGCCGGACTGCCGCGCGTCGCCGTCACGGCACCGCAGGGCAAGTTCCTCCAGCTGCTCGCCGAGATCCAGGGCGCCCGCACCATCCTGGAGATCGGCACCCTCGGCGGCTACAGCACCATCTGGCTGGCCCGCGCGCTGCCCGCCGACGGCCGTCTGGTCACGCTGGAGTACAGCCCCCGGCACGCCGAGGTCGCCACCCGCAACATCGCCCGCGCCGGCCTCGACACCCGGGTCGAGGTGCGGGTGGGCCCGGCCCTGGAGTCACTGCCCGAGCTGGCCGACGAGAACCCGCCCCCGTTCGACCTGGTCTTCATCGACGCCGACAAGGACAACAACCCGCACTACGTGGAGTGGGCGCTCCGGCTCACCCGCGCGGGCAGCCTGATCGTCGTCGACAACGTCGTGCGCGGCGGCCGGGTGGCCGACGCCGACAGCGTCGAGCCGGACGTCCAGGGCACCCGGACCGCCATCGAACTCATCGGCAAGCACCCCCGGTTGAGCGGCACGGCGATCCAGACGGTGGGCGACAAGGGCTACGACGGCTTCGCGCTGGCCCGGGTACTGGCCTGACCCCCGCGTTCACTCCTCGTGGTAGAACCCGACGTTGACGCTGCGCGGAGCGGTGCGGTCCTGGATGATGATCTCGCCGCTGCCGCCCCGGGGCAGCGTGACGGTACCGCCGTAGGGAAGTGTCTGCGCGTACGCGCCGACCGTCAGCCGGACCTCGGAGGACGGGTCGGGCTGGGAACCCCGCAGCCAGGTCACCTGCCAGGTGCCCTCCGGGCCGCACAGGAACTCCAGGTGCACCCGGGAGACGAACAGCCAGTCGTCGGGCGTCGAGAGCCGGCACACCGACTTGTCCCGGCCCACCCGCAGCACGGCGCCCGGGTCACTGGGCGAGTCGGCCATGAGCATGCCGGCCGTGGCGCCCGAGTCCGCCGCGGAGACGGCGGCCATGGTGAGTTCGAGCACGTGCGCTCCTTCTGAAGTGCTTGAAGTGTCCTTACACAGCCGCCGCATGATAAATCGCCCGGCCCCTACCCGTCCGGCACAATGGACTCATGACCGAGCGAAAGCCACCCGGCGTTCCGTTCGAGTCCTGGGCGGAGAAGCAGATCCGCGACGCCGAGCGGCGCGGCGAGTTCGCCCGACTCCCGGGCCTGGGAAAGCCGTTGCCCCCCGACGCCGACACGGCGTACGACGAACTGTGGTGGATCAAGCGGAAGATGGCCCGCGAAGGGCTCTCGGTGCTGCCGCCGACGCTGGCCCTGCGCAAGGAGGCCGAGGACACGCTCGCGGCGGCCCTGCGCGCGCCCGCGGAACGGCTCGTCCGCAAGCTCGTCGAGGACGTCAACGTCAAGATCCGCGACATGATGTTCAAGCCGCCGCCCGGTCCCCCGCTGGGCCTGAAGCCGTACGACGTCGACGAGGTCGTACGGCGCTGGCGGCAGCTCCGGGAGGCGGAGGGGGACGGCTGAGCGGAGCGGCGACCGACCTGCGACGACAGGGGTGCGCCCGAGACCGGAAACGGTCTCGGGCGCACCCCTGTCGGTCCGCGGCGGTCTGCCTGTCCGCCTCACATACGCAGCAGGCGGTCCGCCAGCTCGCGGTAGTCCCGCAGGGCCAGCCGGAGCTGTTCGGTGTCGGCGCTGGTCGCGGGCCCGCCCGTGTCGCCGTCCGTGGCCTGCCAGGAGTTGCGCAGCGTACGGCGGCGATGGGTCACGGCCTCGGCGAGGCGGGCGGCGGCCTCCTCCAGCACGTGATCGGCTTCCGCCACCGCGTCCCGCGGGCCGTCCACGAATCCGGCGACGGCGTGCTGGAGACGCTGGGCGAGCTTGTCGCACTCGTCCTGCGGGAGGAGACCACTGCCGTGGCCGGGCTGGTTCCGGGCACCACCGGTCGCCGTACCGGTTCCGATACCGGTCCCGGTCGTGGATGTCCCCTCACGGCCGCGCGCGGCGTCGTCGCCTGTGCCGCCCGGTATGTCGCGGGAGGCCGCCCGGTCCGCGGTGCCCGCGCCGTGCGCCGGGTCGGCGGCGCTGTCGCGGCCCGAGACGGCCTCGCCGCCCGGTCCGCCGGTGCCGACGGCTGCGCGCGAGGTGCCGCCGCCGGGGACCGCGCCACCGCTCGTCCCGCTCGTCCCGGAATCACGCCCCCGTACGGCGTCGCCGCCGGTCGCCATGGCGTCCGACGACGTCCTGCCGCCCCGCTCGGCAGCGGCGTCCGTGTCGCGGGCCGTGGTCATCGGGCCCTGGGACGGCTCGTCGTGCGCGGTGGCCGTCGGAGGGTCCGCCAACGGGTTGTGCCCCGGGGGTGTCGCGGGGCGTGTCGCGCGGCCCCGCGCCTTGCCGTCACGCGGGGCGCCCTCGGCGCCCGGTCCGGTCGTCGCGTCCGTCATGTCGCTCAACTCCCCTTCACATGACGCCGGGTGAGACCTCGCGGCAGGTGGGCGCGCCCACCGTCACCGCGGGCCGGCGCCGTACCGCCGTCGGACCGTTCGAGGGACTCCGCGGGCCTCCGGGACTCGGTCCGGTGGTCCCGGTGGTTGTCGTGCCGGGACGGGCTCACCAGGTCCTCGAACAGGGCCCGGGCCTCGACCATGGCCTCGCGCATCTCCTCGGTGCCGGCCCGCCCGTCACCGTTCTGCTCCGAGCCGACGCTCGCGCGGGCGACGCGGTGCACGCGCCGGTAGCCCTGCACATGGTGCGGGTGGTGCACCGACAGCGCGGCGAGCTGCTCCTCGTACTGGGCGCCGTCCGGGAAGCCCCGCACACCGGCCAGTTCGGCGAGCAGCCGGTCCGCCTCGGCCACGGCCTCCCGGGGCGAGTCGACGAAGCGCTCCTGGGCGGCCGTCCAGCGCGCCTCGTACTGCTCGCGCTGTGCCGGCTCCAGCGGCCGTTCGCGCAGCGACCCGTGCCGCTCCACGCGCTCGGCGAGCTCGCGCTCGGCCGCCTTCTCGTCCCCGTCGTGCCGGGCCACGACCCGGTCGTACTCGGGTCCGAAGCGCCGCTTCAGGTTCTGCCCGCCGGACCCACGCCGGGCCCGCTGGGCCAGGACGGCCGCGATGATGAGGACGGCCGCCACGATCACGATCAGAGCGATGATCACGCCTGTGGACATGAATGCCTTCCGGGAGTTGGACCAACCGGCCCTCCGTGCGGGCCGGTTCTCAGAACGGGTTGCCCCGAAGTCGGCCGCCAAACTGGCGGCGGGGCCGGGGAGGACACGACAGGGCGCGAGCAGGCGCTGTCCGGCCGCCCCGCACACCGGCCTGCCGCGCCCCCGCGCCAACCGCCCGCACCCCGCCGGACCGGCACACGCGGGCGACGGCGGACAGCGGCGGGCGCCGACGGCGGCCGGGCCGGCCGGGCGGCCGGGCCGCCGGGGTGTCGAGGGACGTCCGGCACGGGCCTGGGTGACGGGCGCCGGACGGGCACCGACATGCTCCGGGGACCGGGTGCCGGCCCGGCGGCGGTCCCCATATCCGGTTGCGGACCCGGCTGGCCACCTGCCGAGAATGACCCCCATGACGAGCTGGACCATCACCCCGGAGCCCTACGACTCCCCCGTCGCCGCCGCGCTCTGGCGGGCGTACTACACGGAGGTCAGCGACCGCTGGTACCTCCTGCACGAGGGACACCGGACCGACCCGGACGAGCTGGAGCGGGAGATCGCCGCCCAGCCGGGAGCCGAACTCACCCCGCCGGACGGACGGTTGCTGGTCGGCCGGTACGACGGCAGGCCGGCCGGCAGCGCGGGCGTACGGCTGCTGGAACGCGGGACGGCCGAGCTGACCCGGGTGTTCGTGGACGAGGCGATGCGCGGCAAGGGCGGGGCCGCGCTCCTCGTCCGGGCGGCGGAGGACGCGGCGCGCGCCCTGGGCGCCACCCGGATGGTCCTCGACACCCGGGGCGACCTGGTGGAGGCCCGCGCCCTGTACGCGCGGCTCGGCTACGAGGAGACCGAGCCGTACAACGACAGCCCGTACGCCGAGCACTGGTTCCGCAGGAGCCTCAGCTGAGCCGGGTCACCGCCCGCCCGTCGTGCGGGCGCTCCCGCTCCGAGCCGCACAGCTCGGCGTTGAGGTCCTTCACCAGCTGGATAAGGTCCGTCGGCCGGTCCGGGCCCCACCAGTCGCCGAGGAGCGCGGCCAGTGACTCCTCCCGGGCCTGGGCCAGCCGGTTGGCGACCTCGCTCCCCTGCGCGGTCAGCACCAGGTCGAGCCCCCGGCGCTCCGCCAGCCGCCGCTCCTCGAGCTGGCGGGCCGCCTCGATGACGACGGTCAGCGGGACGGTGATCCGCTCGGCGAGCACGCCGGGTTCCGCCCACCCGTACCGCTTGATCCGCAGCAGCAGCCAGCTCGCCGCGGGCAGCAGGTCGTAGCCCGCCCGCGCGGTGATCTCCCGGTAGATCTCGCGCCGGCCCTCGCGCGTGCCGAGCACGGACAGCGCGCGGCACACCTCGTCGTACGACGACCGCTGCACCGGGTTGCTGGCGAGCGTCTCGGTGACGTCCGGGGCCGTGACCGAGCCGCGCAGCCGGTCCTCCTTCAGGAACCAGGCGAGCACGAAGCCGAGGAGGGCGACCGGAGCGGCGTACAGGAACACGTCGGTGATCGACGACGCGTACGCGTGCAGGGCCGACGGGCGCAGCGCGGCCGGCAGGGCGGCGATGCCGCGCGGGTCGGACTCCAGCGCGTCCACCGAGACACCGGGCGGGAGCTGGGCGCCCTGGAAGGCGTCGGTCAGTTTCCCGCCCAGCCGGCTCGCGAAGACCGTGCCGAAGATGGCGACGCCGAAGGAGGCCCCGATGGACCGGAAGAAGGTCGCGCCGGAGGTGGCGACGCCGAGATCCTCGTACGACACGGCGTTCTGCACGATGAGGACGAGGACCTGCATGACCAGGCCGAGGCCGAGGCCGAAGACGAGGAAGCAGCCGCTCATCGCGGCGGTGGAGCTGCGTTCGTCCAACTGGTGGAGCAGCAGCAGGCCGAGGGCGGTCACACCGGTGCCCGCGACCGGGAAGACCTTCCAGCGGCCGGTGCGGCTGACGATCTGGCCGGAAAGCGTCGACGACAGCAGCAGGCCGAACACCATCGGCAGCATGTGCACGCCGGACATGGTCGGGCTGACACCGTGGACGACCTGGAGGAACGTCGGCAGGTAGGTCATCGCGCCGAACATCGCGAAACCGACGATGAAGCTGATGACGGCGGAGAGGGTGAAGGTGCGGATCCGGAACAGCGTGAGCGGCAGGACGGGTTCGGCGGCCCGCCGTTCGACGGCCACGAAGGCGACGGCGAGCACGACGCCCAGGACGCCCAGCCCGACGATCTGCGCCGAGCCCCAGCCCCACGTCGTACCGCCGAGGGAGGCCACCAGCACCAGACAGGTGGCGACGGACGCGATCAGGAACGTGCCCAGGTAGTCGATGACGTGGCGGGTGGACTTGCCCGGGATGCGCAGGAAGGCGGCGATCACCGCCAGGGCGACGACGCCGATCGGCAGGTTGACGTAGAAGACCCAGCGCCAGCTCAGATGCTGGGTGAACAACCCGCCCAGGAGCGGGCCGAGGACGCTGGTCGCCCCGAACACGGCGCCGAAGAGCCCCTGGTAACGGCCGCGTTCACGCGGCGAGACGAGGTCCCCGACGATCGCCATCGACAGCACCATCAGCCCGCCGCCGCCGAGGCCCTGGAGGGCCCGGAACGCGATCAGCTGGGACATGTCCTGCGCGGCGCCGCACAGCGCGGAGCCGACGAGGAAGATCACGATCGCGGTCTGGAACAGCCGCTTCCGCCCGTACTGGTCGCCGAGCTTGCCCCACAGCGGCGTCGCGGCGGTCGAGGCCAGCATGTACGCGGTGACCACCCAGGACAGGTGCTCCATACCGCCGAGTTCGCTGACGATGGTGGGCAACGCGGTGGACACGATGGTCTGGTCGAGGGCGGCGAGCAGCATCCCGAGCAACAGGGCGCCGATCGGGACGAGCACGTTTCCCGGCACCCGCTCGTCCCGCTCGCCCGCCTCCCCCCGTGCGTCTCGCGCGTTCCCCGTCCTGGCGTGGGCATCCCCGGCCATGAAGACCTCCGTAGGTCAAGTCGCAGCTTCCATCGTGGTCGGTGTGACCATTTATGGCCTGTTGAGTCCTGTTGGAAGCCGTGATTCCGGGGGCTTGTGGGCGACGCTGTGGAGGAGATCTGCATAATCTCTGAAGTTCGCGAGGGGAGGGACGAACACATGAACGAGCCGAAGGGGCACCTGTGCCCGGAGTGCGGAACGCCCAGGGGAGCCGACAACACCCCGTCGTGCGGCTGCACCCGGCGGGCGTCCGACGCCCTGCGCGACGCCCGCACAGCGGAGGCCGCCGCGGCGGAGGACTTCGATCCCCTGCGGATACGGCCGTACGTGGAGCTGGGGCGGCGCTCGGAGCCGGGACCGGGTGCGGGGGCGGAGGGCACTCGCGAGGGTGCCGCCGGGACGCCGGACACCGCGCCCTTCGCCGAGCGGCTCACCGCCCCGCCCGCTGCCGGGTCCCACGAGGACGCGACCGTGGCCCTGCCCGCCGTGGACGCGTCCGCCGGGGCACGTGCCGCCGCCACCCCCGCAACGCCTGACGCGCACGCCACGCCTGACGCGCAGGCCACGGCCGCCGTGCCCGCCGCTCCTGCCACGTCTGGCGGGGCATCGGACGTGGACGCCACCGTCGTACTGCCCACCGTGGGCGGTGCCACGTCCGCCCGTCCAGGCGCCGACACGACGACCGGGGGCGGTGCCGGGGTCGCGGCAGGCGCCGCGCTGCCCGGCGCGAACGCGCTCCGCACACCGGACGCGGCCCACGCGCCGCCGGCGCCGCCCGCATCCGACGCCACCGCGCCACTGCCCGTCACGGACGCGACGCCGCCCGCCCCAGGCCAGGGCGGCCCGCCCTACGCACCCGACACACCGGGCGCACCGGACGCATCGACGGTTCCCTCGCCACCAGGCGCGGCCCGCCGGCCACCCTCCGGGCCGCGCGCACCCCACGCGCCCTCGACGCCCTACGCGCCCCCCGCGGCCGACACCCCGGGCGCGTTCGACGCGACCGCCGTGCTGCCCGCGACGGGCAGCGCCGCCGCCCCCGTCCCGCCCGCGGTCGGCACTCCCGGGGCACCGCCCGCCGACGCGACCTCCGTCCTGCCGACCCCTCTGGCGCCCCCGGCGACCACCCCCAGCGTCACCGATCTGCGGATGTTCGAGGCGGGCGGCGCCGGCGGGGACGTGCTGTCCCGGGCTGCCGGGGAGGAGCCTCGGCCGGGTCGCCGGCGGGGGGTGCTCGTCGCCGTGAGCGGGGCCGTCGTCGCGGTGGTGGTGGCGGCGGCCGGGTTCGCGGGCGGGCTGTTCACCTATGAGACGCCCGCGCGGGAAGGGGCGCCGCCGGAGGACGTACGGGCGGCCGTCCCGGACGCCTCGCCCAGCGCGGCGTCCGTGCCGCCCGCCACGGAGAGCCCCTCGGCGTCGCCGACGTCCGCCTCTCCGTCTCCGTCCAGCGCGAGCCCCTCGCCCTCCGCGTCCCCCTCGGTGTCCGCGTCCAGCGCCTCACCGAGCCCGTCGGCGTCGGCCGAGCCGTCGAGAAGCGCGACGAGCGCCGCCGCCGCCGACGGTCCCGGCGCGGGCTCCCCGGAAGAGGCCGAGGACGACGACCGGAGCGCTCCTGTCCTGCGCCGCGGCGACCAGGGCCCCGAGGTCACCGAACTCCAGGAGCGCCTGCACCAGTTGTTCCTCTACAACGACGAGATCGACGGCGACTTCACCGACCGGGTCGAGAACGCGCTGCGCAACTACCAGTGGTCCCGCAACGTCGGCACCGACAACCTCGGCGTCTACGACCAGAAGACCCGGGCCTCCCTGGAGGCGCAGACGTCGGAACCGTAGAGCGGCGCGCACAGGGCCGACGGCACGGCACCTGACGGCGAACGCGGCCGAGCCCGCCGAGCCGCAACGGACCCGCCGTGCCCTGCTCCACGTACGACCGAGCCCGCCGAGCCCTACCCCACGTACAACCGGATCCCGCCGCTTCCGCCCGCCACCGCCTCCACCCGCACCTGGGTCAGATCCCGCACCAGTACGTCCGGACGGTGCAGGCCGGCCCGGGGACCGACCCCGAGGACCCGCATGCCCGCCGCGCGACCCGCCTCGATGCCGGCCCCGGAGTCCTCGAGGACGACGCAGTCGGCCGGGGCGACGCCCAGTTCGGCGGCGCCCTTGAGGAACCCCTCGGGGTCGGGCTTGCTCGCGCCGACGGACTCGGCGGTGATCCGGACGTCCGGCAGACCGAGCCCCGCCGCGGCCATGCGCGCGGTGGACAGCGGGACGTCGGCGGAGGTGACGAGCGCGTGCGGCAGCCCGCGCAGGGACGCGAGGAACTCCGGCGCGCCCGGGATCGCGACGACGCCGTCCATGTCCGCGGTCTCCTCGGCGAGCATGCGCGCGTTGTCGGCGTGGTTCTGCTCCATGGGCCGGCCGGGCAGCAGCAGCGCCATCGAGGCGTAGCCCTGCCGGCCGTGGACGACCTTCATGACCTCGTCCCCGTCCAGCCCGTGCCGCTCGGCCCAGCGCCGCCAGATCCGTTCGACCACGGCATCGGAGTTGACCAGGGTGCCGTCCATGTCGAGCAGGAGGGCGCGGGCGGTGAGAACGGTGGGCACGGTGGTGGCCGTCATCGGCTGCTCCAAAGCACGGTGGCGAGGGATGGCACCCGGGGCGTCTTCCGGCCCGGCCTCGAAACGAGACGAAGCGAAGCGAAACGAGACGAGACGAGACGAGACGACCTTCCGGCGCCTGACGCCAAGACGTGTCCCGTCCACCCCCGGAGGGACAAGGTGGCCCCGCCCGCCGGTCAGGGAGAACGAGCGGGAACCACTTTGTTTCTCTACGGTACAAAACAAGGGCTGCGCCCGCCACCGTCTCGCGGAACAGTTCACTCACCGTTCAGCTCGGCGGGCCGCCCGCAGGCCGCTCAGCCGGCCACCGCCTCCCACAGGCTCCACACCCCGAGCCCCAGCATCAGCAGCGCCGCGATCTGGGTGATGAGCCGCAGCGGCACCCTCTTCATCAGCGCCTTTCCGCCCACGATGCCGAGCCCGGCCACCGCCCACAGCGCGAGCACCGCGCCCAGGCCGACCGAGAGCGGATCGTCGTAGCGGGCCGCGAGGTTCGCCGTCATGATCTGGGTGAGGTCGCCGAACTCCGCGACCAGGATGAGCATGAAGCCCGATCCGGCCACCTTCCAGAAGGACTGGTTCTCCGGCCGGCGGACCTCCTCCTCGTCCTCGTCCCGCTTCATCAGGAGTACGGCCGCGCCGCCCAGGAACAGCACGCCCGTCAGCGCGTGCACGATCTGCTGCGGCAGCAGCGTCAGCACACTGCCCGCCGCGACAGCGAGTGCGACATGCAGCGCGAAGGCCGCGGCGACCCCCGCGAAGACGTACGAGGCGCGGTACCGGGTGCCCAGGACGAGCCCGGCGAGCGCGGTCTTGTCGGGCAGTTCGGCAAGGAAGACGACGCCGAAGACGACCGCCGTCACGGTGAAGCTGAGCAAGATCCCTCAATCGGTCGGGGCTGCCCCGCCGAGAGTGCTGAGTCATTCGAAGGGTTTCGACACGACACCTCGGCACGGCAGCACACTCGGAACCCGCGCCGGAACGGCACGAGCGTGCACTGCTTGCCGAAGGTCTCGCTGGCCGACCCGTCGATCGAGAACCGTTCCCGGAACGTCCGGGGATCCGCGCCCGGAGGGGCGCGCGTCCACAGGGTCCGAGTCCGGGAGATCCGAGGTCTGCCTCCGGGCGCCGGCTCAGCGAGCTGAGCAGTATGTCGACGGTCCGGCGAAGAGCTACTCCCCTTCTGCGCCGTCCATGGTACGGGACGTCCCCGAAAGCCTTCGCGCCGGACCCCTTGTCGTGTCATGCGCACGTCATTAAGTTCTCACCCTGCGCACATCTCCCGGCAACACGATGTCGCGAGCATTCCTCTCGCTCGCATTGAACGCCCCCACCCTCCCAGGGAGTTCGCATGTCGAAGTTCTACGCGCGTCGACGCGTCAGCATACTCACGGCGCTGACCGGGCTCATGGCCTCCGTCGCGCTTTTCAACAGCCCGACCGCCTCCGCCGCCCTCCCCACCCCGGTCAGCGCCGCCACCGCCCGCACCTACCTCGCCTCGCTCACCGTGGCGACCGAGGACCGCACCGGCTACAACCGCGACCTGTTCCCGCACTGGATCACCCAGTCCGGCACCTGCAACACCCGTGAGGTCGTCCTGAAGCGCGACGGCACGAACGTCGTCCAGGACTCCGCCTGCGCCGCCACGAGTGGCAGCTGGTACTCCGTCTACGAGGGCGCCACCTGGACCGCCGCCTCCGACGTCGACATCGACCACCTCGTCCCGCTCGCCGAGGCCTGGGACTCCGGCGCCGACAGCTGGACCACCTCCCGGCGCCAGTCCTTCGCCAACGACCTGACCCGCCCGCAGCTCATCGCCGTCACCGACAACGTGAACCAGGCCAAGGGCGACCAGGACCCGGCCACCTGGATGCCGTCGCGCACGACCTACCGCTGCACCTACGTCCGCGCCTGGGTGCAGGTGAAGTACTACTACGACCTCTCGGTCGACTCCGCCGAGAAGAGCGCGCTCACGAACTACCTCGCGAGCTGCTGACGAGGCCGCGCCCTCGAGAATCGCCAAACCGTGATCCCCGGAATCTCCCCACCCACCTCCGTCGTTCCGTACCGTACGGGACGACGGAGGAGGGCGATCGAGTGCCGGGACTACGCCTGGGACCACTGCTGAGGTATGCCGACGGTTCGTCCGCGACCGTGTGGGTCGAGACGAGCGGTCCGTGCACGGCCGAGGTGCGCTGTGCCGACGGGGCCGGCGGTGAGGAGCGCACCTTCCAGATCGAGGGGCACCACTACGCCCTCGTGTCGGTGACGGGCCTGACGCCGGGCACCACCCGGGCGTACGAGGTCCTCCTGGACGGCACACGGGTGTGGCCCCTGCCGGACTCCCCGTTCCCGGACTCGGTCATCCACACCCCCGTCGAGGGCGACACCGTCCGTGTCGCCTTCGGCTCCTGCCGCTGGGCCTCGCCCCCGGAGGGCGAGAAGGACCCGGTCGGCCCGGACGCCCTGGACACCCTCGCGGCGCGGATCGCGGGCTCCCCCGAGGGCGAGCGGCCCGACGTGCTGCTGCTGCTGGGCGACCAGGTCTACGCCGACGAGACCTCGGGCGCGACCCGCGAGTGGCTCGCCGCCCGCCGTGACGTGGACGAGCCGCCGGGCAACGAGGTGGCGGACTACGAGGAGTACACCCACCTGTACTACGAGTCCTGGCTCGACCCCGAGGTGCGCTGGCTGCTCTCCACCGTGCCCAGCTGCATGATCTTCGACGACCACGACGTCATCGACGACTGGAACACCTCCGCCTCCTGGCTGGAGGACATGCGGACCACCGACTGGTGGCAGGAACGCCTGATGAGCGGCCTGATGTCGTACTGGGTGCACCAGCACCTGGGGAACCTGGCCCCGCACGCCCTGGCGGACGACCCGCTGTACGCGGCCGTGCGCGAGGTTCCCGACGGCACGGGCCTGCTGCGCGCCTTCGCCGCCCAGGCCGACGCCGACGGGGCCTCGGTGCGCTGGAGCTACCGGCGCGACTTCGGCCGGGTGCGGCTGCTGATGGTGGACTCCCGGGCGGCCCGCGTCCTGGACGAGCAGAACCGCTCGATGCTCGACCCGGGCGAGGCGCAGTGGCTGCGCGAGCAGGCACTGGACGCCCCGGAGTCCTACGACCACCTGCTCATCGGCACCTCGCTGCCCTGGCTGCTGCCGCACCTGGTGCACGACGCCGAGGCGTGGAACGCGACGCTGTGCCGGGGCGACAAGGGCGCCCGCTGGGCCCGCTTCGGGGAGAAGCTGCGGCGGGGGGCCGACCTGGAGCACTGGGCGGCCTTCCCCGCCTCCTTCGACGCGCTGGCGGAGTTGATCGCCGAGGTCGGCACCGGCCCGGACGCGCCGGCGACCGTGCTCGTGCTGTCCGGGGACGTGCACCACGCGTACGTGGCCGAGGCGGCGTGGCCCGACGGGTCGCCGGACGCCCGGGTGCTTCAGCTGACCTGCTCCCCGGTGCACAACTCCATCCCGTTGTCGATAAAGCTCGGTTTCCGGTTCGGCTGGAGCGCGGTGGCCCGGGCCCTCGGGCGGAGCTTCGCCCGGCACGGCGGGTGCGGCCGGCCGCCGGTGACCTGGCGCAAGACGGGCGGGCCCTGGTTCGGCAACCAGCTCATGACGCTGACCCTGCGCGGCCGTTCGGCCCGGCTGCGGCTCGAGGTGGCCCGGGCGGCGGGCGACGAGAGCCCCCGGCTGGCGACGGTGACGGAGTCCGACCTCGTGCGGTGATCGGCCGGTCGCGACCGATCGGCCTGTGCGTCGGTTGTCGCGACCGATCGGCCTGTGCGTCGTTCTGCTGCGACCGATCGGCCTGGTCGGTCGTCGGTTCGCTGCTCCCCGTCGGCCTGGTGCGTCGCTTGGGTGCGACCCATCGGCTGGTGCGTCGCTTCGTCGCGCCCGTGACCGTGAGGCTGGTGACGCGTCCCACCGTCCGTGCCCCCGGGGGCCAACCGTTCGCGCCCCCGGGGGTCGGCTCCCGCTGCGGGCGACGGCATGATGAGGCGGACCGTCCGCTTCCAGCAGCACCGCACCCGCGAACGAGCCCCCACCTCGCGCCCCACACGCCCGGGAGTACCACCCTTGTCCGCACCGACCCCGGACCACGTGCCCGTCTCCGTCGCCCTGGTCGGCGCCGGGCCGCGCGGCACCAGCGTCCTGGAACGCCTCTGCGCCTCCGCACCGGAACTCCTCGCGCCCGGCACCCGGCTGACGGTCCACGTCGTCGACCCGGCGCCGCCCGGCCCCGGCCGTGTCTGGCGCACCGCGCAGTCCGCCGAGCTGCTGATGAACACCGTGGCCTCGCAGGTGACCCTGTTCACCGACGACAGCGTGGACTGCTCGGGCCCCGTCCGGCCGGGCCCCAGCCTGCACGAGTGGGCGGGCGGCGCGCTGGGCCCGGACGCGTACCCGACCCGCGCCCAGTACGGCCGGTACCTGGAGTGGGTGTTCGCGCGGACGGTCCGCGAGGCGCCGCCCGGCGTGCGCGTCGAGACGCACCCGGCCCGCGCCGTACGGCTGGACGACGCCCCCGACGGCCGCCAGCGCCTCACTCTCGACGACGGCCGCGTCCTGTCCGGCCTGTCCGCCGTCGTCCTCGTCCAGGGCCATCTGCCGGTCGTCGCGGACCCGGCGGTCCGACGGCACAGCGCGTACGCCGAACGCCATGGTCTGCGCCACCTGCCGCCCGCCAACCCGGCCGACGTCGACCTGTCCGCCGTGTCCCCCGGTGAGCCGGTGCTGTTGCGCGGCCTGGGCCTCAACTTCTTCGACCACATGGCCCTGTTGACGACCGGCCGCGGCGGCCGGTTCGTCCCCGACGGCGAGCGGCTGCGCTACCTCCCCTCCGGCCGCGAGCCGCGGCTGTACGCCGGTTCGCGGCGCGGCGTCCCGTACCAGGCACGCGGCGACAACGCGAAGGGCCCCTACGGACGTCACGTCCCGCGCGTCCTCACCGACGAGGTGATCGCCCGCTTCCGCAAGCGTGCCGACTCCGGCGAGGCCCCGGACTTCCTCGCGGAGATCTGGCCCCTGGTGGCGAAGGAGGTGGAGACGGTCTACTACGAACTCGTGGTAGGGGAAGCCGAGTTCGGCGCCCCGGGCGGATCCGTGGCGTTCGGGGCCCGGGAGTTCGGCCCCCTCGCCTTCCGGGACCGCTTCCTCGCCACCGCGCACGGCAGCGCCGAAGAGGCCGGTCTCCTGGACGAGTTCGGCGTGGCGGCGGCCGACCGCTGGTCCTGGGACCGGATCGCCCGCCCGTACGCGGGACGGGTCTTCACCCATCCCGGTGCCTGGCGGGAGTGGCTGCTCGGACACCTCCGCGAGGACGCCGCTCACGCCGCCCTCGGCAATGTCGCCGGTCCGCTGAAGGCCGCCCAGGACGTGCTGCGGGACCTGCGCAACGAGCTGCGGCAGATCGTCGACCACGGCGGCATAGCGGGCGCCTCGCGACGGGACCACCTGGACCGCTGGTACACCCCGCTGAACGCCTTCCTGTCCATCGGGCCGCCCCGGCGGCGCGTCGAGGAGCTGGCCGCGCTGGTGGCGGCGGGCGTGGTGGAGGTGCTCGGGCCGCGCCTGGAGGTCCGCGAGGAGGACGGGGCCTGGGTGGCGCACTCCCCCGAAGTGCCGGGCTCCGCCGCGCGGGTGACGACTCTCATAGAGGCGCGGCTGCCGGAACCCGATCTGCGGCGGACGGCCGACGAGTTGCTCGCCCGGCTGCTGAGGACCGGGCAGTGCCGGCCGCACATCGTGGACGGTCACGAGACCGGTGGGCTGGACGTGACACGGCGGCCATATCGTCTGATCGACCGTCAGGGACGGCCTCACGCACGCCGGTTCGCCTTCGGCGTGCCCACGGAGGGCGTGCACTGGGTGACCGCGGCGGGCGCCCGGCCGGGTGTGGATTCGGTCACGCTTTCGGACGCCGACGCGGTGGCCAGATCCGCCCTGCGTGCGGTGACAGCTGGAACGGAGGGGGAAGAAGAGGCGAAGTCGTGGCCAAATGTTGAACTTGAAAGCATTGATTAGGTGCACCTAGCGTGGTTGCTCCGCTCGATTCCGTCCCCAGACCGGTCTTCCCCGGACCGGCCCACCGAAGGAGTCCCCCCACCATGACCGGACGCCTCGACAGCGCCCAGCCGTACGCCCTCGGTCTGTTCCGCATCGTCGTCGGCCTGCTCTTCGCCTGCCACGGCGCCGCCTCGCTCTTCGGTGTCCTCGGCGGCGCCGGCGGCGACGGCAGCACCGTCGGGACCGGCGCCTGGCCCAACTGGTACGCGGCCGTCATCGAGTTGGTCGGCGGCTCGCTCGTGCTGATCGGCCTGGGCACGCGTGCCGCCGCGTTCGTCTGCTCGGGCGCGATGGCCTACGCGTACTTCAAGGTGCACCAGCCCAACGCCCTGTGGCCGGTGGAGAACAGCGGCGAGGGCGCGGCGATGTTCTGCTGGGCCTTCCTGCTGCTGGTCTTCACCGGCTCCGGCGCCTTCGGCCTCGACCGGCTGATCGCCCGGCGCTCGGCGGCCACCGAGAAGCCGGCCGCGCAGCAGACGCCGGTCGTGGCCTGATCCACGGCGTCACGGACCGTCGGCGCCCGCCCCCGCATGAGCCGCGGGGGCGGGCGTTTCGCAGCGGGCGTGGGCCGCGGAAGGTCGTGGTGGTGCCGTGGCGGGTTCTCGCCCCCGCCGCCCCTACCCGTCCCGTCCCTGGGGGCTGTCGCCCCCAGACCCCCGCATCGGCCCTGAAAGGGCCTCGACCTCACATGCCGGACGGGCTGAGAATCAGCCACTCCGGCATGTGAGGAACGGCGTCCGGGGCGGCCGGCGCGAGCCGTCACCACGGGACACCCGCCCGGACCGCCCCCTGGAACACTGCGGCCGGGTGAACGCGCAGTGCCGATCACGCGAGCCCCCGGTGAAGGCGCTGTCACACCCCAGGCGTACGCTGTATGGCTGTTATGGGCCGCCCCTTGCCGCACCCCCGCGACACCCGCGGCAGCGCAGCACGGACCGGCCACGGGGGAAACGGGGAGTCGCGGTGTTCGAGAGCGTGGGGGCGTTGATCGGCAGTCCGTGGATCTACGCCATGGTGGCGATGTCGGTGCTCCTGGACGTGTTCCTGCCGGTGCTGCCGAGCGGTGTCCTGGTCATCATGGCCGCCACGGCGGCGGCCGCGGGCTCCGGCGCCGCGACGGGTCAGGTGCCCGACGAGGTGCCCGACATCCTGGCCCTCGTCCTGTGTGCGACCACCGCGTCCGTGCTCGGCGACCTGGTGGCGTACCGGCTCGCCTGGCGCGGCGGCGCCCGCCTGGACCGCGCCATCGCCCGCTCCCGACGGCTGACCGTCGCGCAGGAACGTCTCGGCGCGGTCCTGGCCCACGGCGGCGGCGCCCTGGTCGTCCTCGCCCGGTTCGTCCCGGCCGGCCGCTCGGTCGTCTCCCTGGGCGCCGGCGCCACCAAACGCCGCGCCCGCGACTTCCTCCCCTGGTCCGCCCTGGCCGGCCTCTCCTGGGCCGCCTACAGCGTCGCCCTCGGCTACTTCGGCGCCCACTGGCTGGGCGCCACCTGGCTGGCAACGGGCGTCTCACTCCTGGCCCTCTCCGGAGCAGGCGCGGCCGCGGCATACCTCATGCACCGCCGGCCGGCGTAGCACTTCACCCCGGCTGCACGCCCCCTCGCCGGGCGAACAGCCGACGATGCCGCCGGTCCAGCACAGGCGGACACACCGACACCCGGCCCGCAGCCGGCCACACCACCACGGCCCCAGGCCAACCGCGACCCGCCGCACCGCCCCCACCGCGGGCAGTCGTGCCACTGGGGCGGCACGGGTGGGCGCGGCGGCACCGGTCCACAACAGCCACCCGGCCACAGGCACCGCATCGACCCCGGCCCCAGCCGAACCCCACCGCACCGCCCCAGTTCCAGGCCAACCGCGACCCGCCGCACCGCCCCCACCGCGGGCAGTCGTGCCGCTGGGGCGGCACGGGTGGGCGCGGCGGCACCGGGCCCGCGCCGGTGAGCGGCATCCATCCCCCGGCACCAGCACCGGCCGCTCACCCGGCCCGGCACCCGGCACCCGACCACCTCCGGCCGACGGAGCCCGACCCGGCGTCCGCCCCCCCCCAGGCACCCGTCCCCAGCCGGGCCGACGGCGACCCGCCCTACCCGGCCCGGCGCGCGGGCGCTCCCCGCACCTCCAGCCCGGCCAGCAGCTCGGCCGTGGCCTCGGCGATCACATCGACGGCCCGATCGAACACCTCCTGATTGTGCGCGGCCGGCGCCCGGAACCCGGACACCTTCCGCACGTACTGCAAGGCAGCGGCCCGGATCTCCTCCTCCGTCGCCTCCTCGGGCAACACGGGCGGACGGAGCGTCTTGATACTGCGGCACATACCCCCAGTCTCGCCCCTCGGTCGGCCCCATGTCCCCGGAACCCCCCGCCTGCGAAGATCCCCGAGGCGGCCACCGTCCCGGGGCCGACCGACGAGAGGAACCCACAGCATGACGACGTACGGCGACGAAACGGCGTCCAGCCCACTCACCGTGGCCGACGAAACGGCGCCCAGCCCACTCACCGTGGCCGACGAAACGGCGCCCAGCCCACTCACCGTGGCCGACGAAACGGCGCCCAGCCCACTCACCGTGGCCGACGAAACGGCGCCCCGCCCGCTCACCGGCGCCGACGGAACGGCCTCCGGCCCGCTCACCGTGGCCGTCCTGGGCCCCGGCGGCACCGGCGGCCTGCTCGCCGCGCTTATCGCCAGGGCCGGGCACCGCGTGATCTGCCTGGCCGGCGAGGAGACCGCCGACACGCTGCGGACGTCCGGCATCCGCCTCCGCAGCGCACGCTTCGGCGACTTCACCGTGCCCGTCGAGGCGGACACCGCCCTGCGTGAACCGGTCGACGCCTGCCTGGTCGCGGTCAAGCACACCTCCCTGGACGCCGCCCTTGACCGCGTCCCGCCCGCGTCCCTGGGCGACGCCCTCCTCGTACCGCTCCTGAACGGCGTCGAACACCCGGCGACCCTGCGCGCCCGCTACCGTCCGGACCGCGTCGCCCCCGCCGTGATCCGCGTCGAGTCGACCCGCGTGGCCCCGGGCGTGATCGAGCACACCAGTCCCTTCGTCGAGCTGGACCTCGCGGGCGACGGGGTTCCGCGCGAGCGTCTCGACGCCCTGGCCGCCGCCCTCACCGCCGCCGGCCCGCCCACCCGGGTCCTGACCGACGAGACGGCGGCCCTGTGGGCGAAGATGTCGTTCCTGGCGCCCTTCGCCCTCCTGACGACCCGTTACGGTCTGCCTCTCGGCGAGATCCGTACGCGTCACCGAGCGGAGCTGACCGCCCTGGTGGAGGAGACCGCCGCGGTCAGCTCCGCGTCCGGCGGACCCGCGGACCCGGCCGAGGCCCTGGCCCGCTACGACGCCTTCCCGCCCGCCACCAGATCGTCGATGCAACGGGACGCGGAGGCGGGCCGCCCGCTGGAACTCGACGCGATCGGCGGGGCGTTGCTGCGCGCGGCCGGGCGACACGGCGTGCCGGCACCGGTGACGGCCCGCGTGGTCGGGGAACTGAGTGACCCAGGAGGAGTCTGAGAACACGGGAGGGGCCGAGGCGCCCACTTGAGTCCCCTCCCATCAATTTCATCCAGCCGGGACTTGTCAATCGTTCTGCGGGAAGCTATATGAAGAAGCGGCACCTGCCCGTCGGGGCGCCTCGCCGGCCCGACGTCCACGAAGTGAAGGGAGAAGTAGGACAATGCTCGCGCGCACCGGTGCCCTCGGTGATCTGGACCGCCTCACGCATCAGCTCGCGCACGCCGCCCCCGCCTCGGCCGACGCCCTCATCCCGGCGGACGCCTGGCGCGACGACGAGGCTCTCTACGTACAGTTCGACCTGCCCGGCATGGACCCCGCCGACCTGGATCTGACCGTCGAACGCGGCATGCTGACCCTCACCGCGCACCGCCCCTCCCCCATCCCCGAAGGGGCCCAGCCGGTGCTCACCGAACGGCTCACCGGCCGCTTCACCCGTCGGCTGACCCTCTCGGACGCCCTGGACACCGACGCCGTCGACGCCCGCTACGACAACGGTGTCCTCACCCTGCGCATCCCGCTCGCCGCGCACGCCAAGCCCCGCAGGATCGCCATCAACGGCGGTCGCAGGCAGCTCACGGCCTGACGGCCGCCCGGCCCCCGCGGAGGCAGGTCACCGACGACGAGAGGAGTTCGACCGTGAGCGCCCTGCTGTGGCTGCTCATCCCGCTGTGCACCGGCATCACCGCGAGCGTGTGGGCCTGGAGAGCAGGCCGCGGCTGCCCGGGCCCGCCCGACCACGACACCTGGCAGGACCTCGACCGCCACCAGCGTCTGCGCGCGGTGTTGAGCGGCCCGGTACGCCACTGACAGGATCGGCACCCCGGCACGCCACTCAGCCGCACCGGCGCGGGCCGGCCGCGAGACGTGAGCGTCCGTCCCGGCCGCCCCGCGGCGCCCTCGCGGCGGGAGTGGACGAGCGGGGCGGGCGTTAGGGTCGTCGATATGTTGATGCGGCCCCCTGGGCACGGCGGTGAGGCACCTCCCCGGGAGGGCCCGGCCACCGTGAACGACAGCGGAGGTCCGGGAGCGCCGGATCCTCGTCCCGCGGCAGGCGATGCCATGGGGCGGGTCTGACGCGGGTCGTCGCCGCACAAGGGACCGGGACCGACCGCCGGAGGGCGGAGCACCCCGTTCCGCCGCACAGCAGGAGGGGACGACAGTGGCCGACGCAGACGAGCAACTGACCGAACTGACCGGGGTCTTCGTCTTCCGGGTCCCGGAGGACACCTGGTGGTGGTCGGACGACCTGTTCCGGCTGCTCGGCTACGAGGCCGACACCTTGCCGCCCTCCGCGGCCCTGCTGCGGGACCATGTCCATCCCGAGGACCACTCGCTGCTCGACCGGGCCCTGAACCCGGGGAGGCGCACCGGCCGGCCCTTCACCTGCTTCCTGCGCGTCCAGGACAAGGGCGGCACCGAACACCAGGTGGTGCTGGTCGGCGACGGGCGGCGCGACGGCGACGACGTCGTGGTCCTGCGCGGCTTCCTCGTCGACCTGGGGCAGGCGGTGACGGACGCCGCGCTCCGCGCCGCCGCCGACGACATCGCCCGGGCCCGGAGATCACAGGAGGACGTGGACATCGCCCGGGGCGTGCTGATGGCGCTGTACGGCGTCGACGCCGACGTGGCACTGCGGATCCTGCGCCGCCATTCCCAGCACACCAACGTCAAGCTCCGCACACTCGCCCGGACGCTGCGCGAGGCCGCCCCGACGACACCCGGTGATCCGCAGCACGATCTGCACCAGCGGGTGTCCCGGGCGCTGTACCCGCTCGACCGGCGCTGAGATCCGCGTACGGGCCGACCCGCCGGGGTACTGGGGTGGCAGCCCGCCGGTTGGAAAGGCAGTCCGGCGGACCAGCACTCCCGGGGTGCCCCGGGGCGCCCCGGCGAGTGCGCGCCCGGGGCCGGCCCGCGCACGCCCGCCGGCGCACCGAGCTGCTCCGGGCGTCTCGCGACTCCGCACAACTCGTCCCCCGAGCAACTCGCCTCCCAAAATCGAACAGGCGTAGCATTAGCGTCGTGGCTACGACCTATGACTTTCCGAGTGACCTCCTCGCCGGTCAGGAGGAGCTGCATCAGGTCCGGGCCGAGCTGTCGGCCCTGCTCAAACGGCTTCCCTGGTCGGTCGAGCCGCTGGACGGTTTCAGTGACGACAACGGCTGGCGCAAGGTGGAACGCCCCGCCTCCCCCGGCTGGACGGCCGACGAACAGGCCGAGGTGGAGAAGCTCCGGCAGCGCGAGCACGAACTCGCGGTCTTCGTCAGTGGTCACCGCTTCTGGGCGGAGGTCACGGGGGCGGGACGCGTGGACGCCCGGATGAAGCTGAAGCACGCGCACGAGGCTCCGGAGAGGCCGGAGGAGAAGAGGACCTGAAGCGACGAGAGGACCCCGGCCATGATCGGCCGGGGTCCTCTTCCGGTGTGGGCGCGGACGGTTTCGAACCGCCGACATCCTGCTTGTAAGGCAGGCGCTCTACCCCTGAGCTACGCACCCGAGACGAGTCGACAGCCTACCTTGCCCGGGGCACTGCCCCGCAAACCCGCGCGGGGGACGCTCCCCGTGCGAGGGGCTGTCGCGAGGGCCCGTACGGGGCCCCCGTACGGGGGTTATCCCCACCCGGAACCCGGGAGTACGCAGGATCCCCCGGCCGGCGCCGGATCCGTACGGTCGAAGCACGAAGAGCGAAGAGGAGGGGCGGGCGCGCGGAGCGTCCGCCGGACCTTCGCCGGCCGTCCCAGGGGGAGATCGTCATGTTCCGTTCCGTTGCCGCCCGTACCGTCGCCGCGGCCGGTGTCGTCGCGGTCCTCGTGGCGGGAGCCGGCGCCTGTGGTGCCTCCGCCGGGGACGACAAGGAGCCCGACCACCGGTCCTTCGCCGTGCAGGGACGCACCCTCACCATCGACTCCGACGACTCGGCCCTGGAGATCGTCGCCGCGGACACCCACCCGGCGGGCAAGGTCGAGGTCACCCGGTGGTTCCAGGGCACGGTCGCCCTCGGCAAGGATCCCGAGGTGAGCTGGGCCATGACGGACGACCGGCTGAAGCTGCGGATGAGGTGCTCGGGCGTGGTGGCCGACTGCGCGGCCAGGCACCGCATCGAGGTGCCGCGCGGGATCGCCGTCAAGGTCGAGGACGGCGACGGCAGCGTCCGCGCGCGGGGCTTCGAGGATCCGCTGAGCATCCGCACGGGAGACGGTTCGGTCCGCGTCACCGACACCTCCGGCCCGCTGAGCGTGCGCACGGGCGACGGTTCGGTCCGCGTCAGCGACACCTCCGGCCCGCTGGACCTGCGCACCGGGGACGGCTCCGTCCGCGCGGACGTCTCCTCACGGCGGGTCAGCGCCCGCAGCGGCGACGGCTCGGTCCACCTCGAACTCGGCGCCGTACCGGACCGGGTGGACTCCCGCGCCGGGGACGGCTCGGTCACGGTGGTGCTGCCGCGCGCCGCGTACCGCGTGACCACGCAGACCGGCGACGGCGGGGTGGACGTGTCCGTGCCCCGGGACGAATCCAGCTCCCACGTGGTGTCCGCGCGGACCGGTGACGGCAAAGTCACGGTCCGAACCGCGAACTGAACGGCCCGTGTGTTCGTCCTCAACCGGTGGGAGAATGACACGGGGCAGGACGGATGACAGCACGGGAGAGGGATGTGACGGCGACACCATCGCAGTCGTACTCGCCGTTGGTGCCACGCGCACCCCGTCCCGTGCGGACCGCGCTCCGCGACACCCTCACCCTGGTCGGGCTGCCGCTCGTCGCCGCGCTCGCGCTGCCCGTCGCCTTCGCCGGCGGCGGCACCCGGCGCTGGTTCGGCGGGCGCGCGGAGAACCAGCGCGCCGAGGCGCAGGCCGCGAAGGACGCCGCCGCGGCGGCCTTCTACGACCTCGACACCGCCCAGCGCGATCTGCGGATCTCGATCGAGACCATCACCGCGGTCGACGACTCCCCGGCCGCCCGGCGCGCGGTCGCCGAGTTCGAGGCGATCGGCCTGCGCATCGACGAGGCCAGCCGCCAGTACATCCAGGCGGTCGACGCCTGCGACCTCGACCGGGACGACCTGGAGACCTCGGCCGCCACCCAGGCACGAACCGCGCTCACCCGGGCCAAGGACGAGCTGGAACGGGTCAAGCGGGAACTGGACCGGTTCACCGGTGGTCTCGGGCCGCTGCTCGGCAAGGCCGAGACCCAGCTGGCCCGGCTCGCCCCGGCCGTCGAGCGGGCCCGCCAGGGACTGCTGGCCGCGTCGAACGCCCTTGACGCCGTACGGGGTTCGGGGCTGAAGGCGGACGACCTCGCCGCCCGTCTCGCCGCCCTCGGCCCCGAGCTGACCAAGCTCAACCAGGGCGCCGGACAGCACGGTGTGCCGCAGACCCTGGAGCGCGCCGAGCGGGTGGCCCGGGAGGCGGAGGCGGTCCGGGTGGAGGCCGAGCGGCTGCCCGAGCGGGCCGCCGAGATCGACCACCGGCTGGTGTCCCTGCGCACCCGCGCCGAGGCCCTCACGACCCGCGCCGACCAGGTCGAGCCGATCCTGAGCGAACTGCGCCGGCGCTTCACCGTCGCCTGCTGGCAGGACCTCCAGCACATCCCGGAGCAGGCCGAGCAGAACGTGGCGCAGGCCGAGCTGAAGCTGCGGGAGGCCCGCGCCGCACGCGACGAACAGCGCTGGCCGGACGCGACCGCCCTGCTGTCGACGGTCCGCGCCCTGCTGAACACGACCGACGAGTCCGTCTCCGCCGCCGGCGACCGGCTGCGCCGCCTGAACGCCGTCCAGAAGGACCCCCAGCAGGAGATCGACCGGACCCGCTTCGCCATCCGGGACGCCCAGCGCCTGGCCATGGCCGGCCGCCACACCCCCGACCCCCGCCACGCACGGCCCCTGGACGAGGCGGTCGCCCGCCTGGACCGGGCGGTCGCCACCCTGGAGGGCCGCCACCCCGACTACTGGCACTTCCTGACGGAGACGGAGGGGGTACGGCAGTCGGTCACCCGGGTCGTCAACCAGATCCGGGAGGAGCGCGGGTCCGGACACTGACACGCGCCCGCGCCGATACGCGGGCGCCGGTTAACCTGTGCTCATGCCTCGCTACGAGTACCGCTGCCGGACCTGCGGCGACACCTTCGAACTGAGCCGTCCGATGGCGGAGTCCTCCGCCCCGACCGCCTGCCCCTCCGGCCACGACGACACGGTGAAGCTCCTGTCCACGGTGGCCGTCGGCGGTTCGGCCTCCGCCCCGGCCCCGTCCCCCGGCGCGGGCGGCGGAGGCGGAGGCGGCTGCTGCGGCGGGGGCTGCTGCGGCTGACGCCACCCGAGGCGCCTGTGGGCCGAGGAGGACCGCGGCGGATCACGCGGTCTTCCTCAGGGTGCCTTCAGCAACGGTTTTCTAGCGTGGACGGCATGACAGCCATCGCAGCGCAGACGGTCACGGACGGAGGTCCGGGCCCGCAGTGGGTCAACGACCTCATGGACACACTGGGCGCGCCCGGCGCCGGCATCGCCATCGCCCTGGAGAACCTCTTCCCTCCGCTGCCCAGCGAGGTGATCCTGCCGCTCGCGGGGTTCGCGGCGAGCAGCGGGCGCATGGACCTGTTCGCCGTCCTGCTGTGGACGACAGCGGGTTCGGTGATCGGCGCGCTGGCGTTGTACGGGGTCGGTGCCCTGCTCGGCCGTGACCGCACGGTGGCGATAGCGGCCCGGCTGCCGCTGGTGAAGGTGACGGACATCGAGAAGACGGAGGCGTGGTTCCTGCGGCACGGCACCAAGGCGGTGTTCTTCGGCCGGATGATCCCGATCTTCCGCAGTCTGATATCGGTGCCGGCCGGCGTCGAGCGCATGCGCCTGCCGCTGTTCCTCGCCCTGACCACGCTGGGCAGCGCGCTGTGGAACACCGCCTTCGTGCTCGCCGGTTACGCCCTGGGCGACAACTGGACCGAGGTCACGACGATCGTCTCCGCGTACTCGAAGGTGGTCCTCGTCCTCGCCGCTGTGGCGGTGCTGGCGTTCGTCGGGACACGGCTGCTGCGGCGACCGGGATCGGGCCGCCGCAGGCAGCAGCGGGAAGCGCACCAGCGCCCGTAGCCGCGTGGCCGGCCCTGCGGGCGCGGCAGCGCGGCCGGAAGACGCCCGCCGGCGAGTCCGCGCCCGCCGGTCAGCCGCCCCGCTCCGCCAGGACGTCCCGCTCCGTCAGGACACCCCGCCCCGCACCACGCGCAGGAACTCCCGCAGGATCCGCTCCCCCGCCAGCACGCCCCGCTCGGGCAGCGCGCTGATCGACGGTGCCGTCCAGCCGGCCTCCGCCAGTTCCCCGTGGCCCGGGCGCCAGCCCTGGTCCGCGGCGAGGAGGAGGTCGGCGTCGAGGAGGGAGTCGCCGGCGGCGAGGGTGAGGTCGGCGCCGGTACGGCGGGCGACCTCGTGCATGGCCGCGCTCTTGGTGAGCGGCTTGGGAACGGCGTAGATCTTGCGGCCCTGGAGGGAGACCGTCCAGCCGCGGTTCTCCGCCCAGACCGCGAGTTCCTTGACCCAGTCCTCCGGGAGGAGTTCACGTTCGACGACCAGGTAGGCGAAGAGGTCCTCGGCGATCCGGTGCTTGCGCACCCAGAGCGGGTCGGCCGTCGCCATCAGATGGTCGCGCACCTCGTCCAGCGACGCGCACTCCTCGGCCAGCCGGGCCGTCACCCGCGCGTGCCAGTCGGGGTCGGACTCTCCGTCCACCAGGATGTGGCCGCCATTGGCGCAGATCGCGTACGTGGGCGGCGGACCCGGCAGGTTGATGCGCTGGTACTGCTTGCGGGTGCGGGTCGTGGTCGGTACGAAGACCGCCGCGTCCCCGAGTTCCCCGAGCAGTCCGGCGGCCGTCTCCGTCAGGAACGACAGCGGCTTGCTCTCGTGCACCTCGATGCACAGCAGTCGCGGGGCCCGCGCGTCCGGCATGGTCAGCGCGAGGGCCGCGGCGGAGTAGATCAGCGTACGGTCGAGGTCGCTCGCCACCAGTACCGGCATCAGACCGTCACCGCCCGGCCGTCGGCGCCCGTCGCACCCCGGGTGTACTTCGGGTGGATCAACCCCACGCAGGTGTACGGGAGTTCGGCGACCTCTTGCACCGGGACACCTCTCTGTTCGGCCAGCAGACGGACGTGGTCCAGGTCGGCGCCCGCGCCGGCCCGGGCGAGGATCTTCCACGGCACCCGGCGCAGCAGCACCCGGGTGGTCTCGCCGACGCCGGGCTTGACGAGGTTCACGTCGTGGATGCCGTACTCCTCACTGATCCGCTCGACGGCCGCCCAGCCCTCCCAGGTGGGGGCGCGGTCACCGGAGAGCAGGTCCTTGGCCTGGGTGTCGACGGCGTCGACGACCTCGGGGAAGCGGGCGGCGACCGCGTCCAGGAAGGCCACCGAGGCGTCGGCGCCGGCGAGTTCGCGGTAGAACTTCGCGCCGTGGAAGTCGTTCGGGCCGACCAGGTCCGCACGCAGGACGGTACGCGAGATCAGGCCGGACACCGTCGAGTTGAGGCAGGCGGACGGGATGAGGAAGTCCTCGCGGGTGCCGTACGTCCGCACGCACGAGCCGGGGTCGGCGAGCACCGCGATCTCCGGGTCGAAGCCGGTGATGCCGTCGGAGGCCTCGAACTCCGTGATGGCGTCGGCGAGTTCGCGGGTGATGGCGCCCTTGCCGGTCCAGCCGTCGACGAAGACGACGTCGGCCGGGTCGTGGTGGGCGGCCAGCCAGCGCAGCGCGTTGGCGTCGATGCCCCGGCCGCGCACGATGGACACGGCGTAGTGCGGCAGGTCGAGGCCGTGCCGGAACTGGGCCCAGCGGCGCATCAGCACCCCGATCGGGGTGCCCGCGCGGGCCAGCGACACCAGGACGGGCCTCGGCGAGCGCTCGGCCAGCACGATCTCGGTGACCGCGCCCACCGCCCGCGCCAGTCGCGCGGCCGACTCCTGGAGCGCCGTGTGGAACAGCTCCTGGTAGCGCTCGCTGGGCTGGTACTCCACCGGCAGCGACTCGGCGTAGTGCGCGCCGCCGCTCTGGATGGCCTCCTCGCGCTCCTCGGTCGGCGCCTCCAGCGTCACGTCCGAGAGGTCCTGGAGCAGCCAGCCGACCTCCTCGGGCGCGTACGAGGAGAAGGCGGGGCCGCGAAGGGGCTCGGGCAGCATGTCGGATCTCTCTCCAGGGGGAACGGCGACGTACAGCGGCTCGGGTGTGTAGGACGGGACGACCGCGAGGACGACCTGCGGGGTGTGTGCGGCGAGCCGGGCCAGCAGGCCGTCCGGGGCGTGCAGGGCGGGCGTGTCGGCGACCGAGTCGACGACGGCGACGACGGTGTCGAAGCCGGCGCCCGCGACGTTGTAGGCGTAGCGCTCGCCGGGGCCGTCGGCCGGGTCGTCGTGGGCGGGGAAGACGATGCGGCTGCGTATCGCGTACCCGGGGTCGTCGACCGCGAGGACGGGCGAGCGGGTGGTGGTCGAGTACCGCACCTCGGCGTCGGTGACCTGCTCCAGTTCACGGGCCAGCCGCAGCGGTGCGTACATCAGCTCCTCGAAGCCGAGCACGAGGATTCGCCGGGCGTCGCCGGGTATCGCCTCCGCGAGCCGGGCGGCCATGGCGGGCAGCGCTCGCTCCAGGCGCGTGCGATGCCGGGCGGTGAAGCCGTGCCGCCCGCCGTCGGGCAGGCCACTGGGCCAGCGCAGGTCGACCCGGGTCACACGGCCGTACGACTCCGCCCCGGCGGGGATCCTCGCGGAGGCGTCGGCGGCACCGGTCGCGACCGCCGCCTCGTGCCGCGCGACCAGTTCCTGCCCCTTCTCCAGCACGCGCTCGGGGAGCCGCACCGTCCCGGAGGCCGCCGCGACCAGGTCCACCCGGGCACCGATCTCGCGGGCGAACGCGTCCAGCCGGCCGGCGTCGGCCGCCGAGCGCATGTCGACCAGGGCGACCACCACATACCGTCGCCGCGGATAGCGTTCGTGCAGGTCACGAATGGTGTTGAGGATCGTGTTCCCGGTGGAGAACTCGTCGTCGACCAGCACCAGTGGCCCGTCGCCGACCAGCAGCGTCGGGTCCTCGGGAAGCAGCAGGTGGGAGGTGGCGTGCGAGTGGGACTCCTCGAAGCCGCCCGCCGGGGCCACGCCCAGCACCGGGCGGCGGGTGGAGTGCAGACAGGGCGCCGGGCCCAGGCCGTCGGCGACACAGTGGCCGAGGCCGGTGGCGGTCTCCGCGTACCCGAGGACGACCGCCCGGCCGGCCTCGTCGTCGCCCAGCAGGGAGCGCACGCGGCGGCCGAGGGCGAAGCCGTAGCCGTACACGACGGACGGTGCCTGCGGTATGTGCTTGCCCAGCACGTGGGAGACGAGCAGATGCGCCCGCTTGGGGTTGCGGCGCAGCGCCAGCCCGAGCAGGCCGGTCAGCTCGTCGTCGCCCACGAGTTCGACGCCGAGCCGCTCGGCGACCCAGCTGCCGGACCAGACCCCGTCGTCGTTCACTGCGTTGTTCATGCGTCCCTTGAATAGAAGCCGGTTGAGGTGATGCGGCCGGTTCAGGCCGGGATACCGGCCGCGAGCAGCTCCACGAAGCCGATGTCCTCGTTCGCCACGCCGAACACCTCGGCGCGCAGCATGGTCCGCTCGGCCCAGGCGCGGTGCGGCTTCACTTCGTTCATTTTGTTCGTGTACGCCGACCTGAGCACCCCGCCACCGCCCCGTTCCGGCCGCAGGATGTCCTGGGCGTCACTGAACTCCTCGTGACTGACCACCGACAGTGCGTGGACCGGCAGCACGTGCGAGGGGTGGATGCAGGTCTTGCCGAGCAGCCCGTTGGCCTGGTCGAGGGTGATCTCGCGCAGCAGCCCGTCCATGGAGTGCTCGATGAGCGCCTCGCGCAGTTCCTCCGCCTGGCCCTCCAGGAAGGGGCTGCGGCGCAGCTGCGGCTTGAACATGCGCTCCTGGACGCGGAAGTACTCCCACACCGGCCCGGTCACCGTGAATCCGGTGCCGTCGGCCCGGCCCAGCATGTTCACCACGTCGGAGATCACGGAGGCGACGATCTGCACGTCCCACGCGGTCATGTCGGGGGCCCGGCGCAGCCCGTACGAGGAGCAGAAGTCGGTCACGCCCAGGCGCAGCGCCAGTACCCGGTCGCGGTACTTGTCGACCACGCGGAAGATGCCCTCCAGGGTCTCCACCCGCGACTCGCGGTACAGCAGCTCGGGCGACTCCAGCACCGGCATGGCGAACAGGCGCCGCCCGCTGTCGGCCTCGGCGAGCTGGAGGGCCTCCAGGAAGGGGATGCCGCGCTCCGCGGTGAACTTCGGCATCACGAACCCGGACAGCAGCCGGACGGCGGGCCCCAGACGCCGTACGAGGTCGGGGATCTGCTCCGGCGTCCGCACCCGGACGAACAGCAGCGGCAGGTCCGCCGTGCCCCGTCCGGCGAGGTCCGTGAACTGCCGGACGAGGTTCTCCTCGGCGTCCGCGACGTCGTCGTCGCCGATCGAGTCCTCCAGGCACAGCACCATCGAGACCACGCCGCGCTCGGTCTGCTTGACGATGTCGTCGGCGAGTCTGGGCCGGGTGGCGGGGCTGTAGAGCGTGGCCCCCAGGGCCGCGGCGAGCAGCCGGGCCGGGGAGTCCGCGGTGAACGTGCAGGGCTCCTGGTGGAAGAGACGCTGTCGCACCTCAGGGGCGATGTGCCCGAAATGACGCATGGATCTCCCCCGTGGTGGTCGAGCAGCCGCTGTGAGCGGTTCACAGTGGCCGGTAATAGTACGTAGACATCCATGTCACGGGTTCCCGTGAGGCATGAATTTCTGGTAACGCGGGCGAACACACCCGCATCCACGGGGTTACGACACCTCCGAGGAAGCGAGTACCCCGCATTGTCGTGACCAGGACCGAGAAGGCAGGATGACCGCATGACGCACGCGATGCTGAAGGGGTCGAACGTCCCGCTCGAAGCCACCACGGTACGTGCCGTGCTGCGCTGGTCGCCCGGGCAGGGGGTGCCGGTCGTCGACGCCTCGGCGCTGCTCCTCGGTCCCGACGGTCGTGTGCGATCCGACGAGGACTTCGTCTTCTACAACCAGCCCCGGCATCCGTCCGGGAAGGTCTGGCTGCTCGGCAAGAAGCGCGTCGTCGAGGGCCCCACCGACACGATCCAGACAGATCTCTCCGGGGTCGAGGCCGACGTCAGCCAGATCCTGCTGGTCGCCTCGGCGGAGGACGTCACCTTCGACCGCGTACAGGGCCTGCGGATCCTGCTGTACGACGCCACGGTGCCCGACGGCGAGCCGCTGGCCCACTTCGACATCAAGCCGGAGACGGGCCGGGAGACCGCGCTGATCTGCGGGGAGCTGTACCGGCGCGGCGATGGCTGGAAGTTCCGGGCGCTGGGTGAGGGCTACACCAACGGGCTACAGGGCCTGGCGACGGACTACGGCATCTCGGTGGACGAGTCGGAGGGGGCGGAGGAGACACCGGCGGCGGCGCCGGACATCACGGCGACCGCGGTCGTCCCGGTCGCGCCCCAGCCGTCGGCCCCGACCCAGCAGGCGTCCGACATCTCCTCCCCGCCGATGCCCCCGGAGCAGCCGCCGGGCGTCCCCACCCAGCCGGCCTACGGCTACCCCCAGCAGCCCGTGGCCGCCGCGGCCCAGTCGGCCTACGGCTATCCGCACCCGGCGAGCCGGCCGGCGTACGGCTACCCGCAGGCGGCAGCCACCGCCCCGGACCCGGAGTTCCGCCTGCCCCCGCAGGGGCCGCAGTTCATCGGACGGTGACGGGAGCGCCCCCCTCAGCGCTCGGTCTTGGCCTTGTATCCCCGCCCCCACTGCAGTCCCCACCCGTACAGCCGGTCCAGCTCCGCCTGGAATCCGTACACGAACTTCACCTCGCGCCGCACCAGCACCTCCCCCTTCACGTTCTCGATCATCACCACCGCACACGACCGGGCCTGGGGGTGCCGCTCGTCGAGGCCTATCTCGATGCGCGGGCCGTTGCTGGGGTACAGCGTCACGATCGCGTGCGTACGGTCGAACGCCGGTGTCTGGTCGTAGATGTACACGAAGACCAGCAGCCGCTTGATGGACTCACGGTGGTCGAGGTTGACGTACATCGTCTCGCCGGACGCCGAGCCGAACCGGTCGTCGCCGCTGAGCTTCACGTACGGCGCCCCGTTGACGTCCCCGAGGAAGCCGCCGAGCGGCTGGACGACGCCCTTGGTGCCGTCCTGGAGCTCGTACAGGCAGCCCAGGTCGAGGTCGACGTTGACCATGCTCTGGCTGTGCCCGAGGACCTCCGGCGGCTTGAGCGCCCGGAAGGGGTGCCGCAGCAGGCTCTCCCGCTGGGAGCCGCCGAAGTCGGACGTCCGCATCCGCCAGGCCAGGTTGACGCGCAGATGCCCGGTGGCCGCGCCCTGCTTGGTCAGGGAGACCTGGCTGTGCCGTTTGGTCAGCTCGATGGCGTTGCTGGCGGCACTGCCGGAGTCGAACACGGCCTCACGCCCGCCCAGGAGCCCGTCGAAGAAACCCATTCCCGCCCCCACGTCTCATGTCACAGGCCTGCGGGGCGGCACCGAGGAGTCGTCCTCGACACCGCCCCGCACAGAGCGTTCCGCGTTCAGAAGGTGATCACACCCCGGACGACACCTCAGTCTTCTCGTCCGTGCCCGACGCTTTTCCCTCAGCCGCCGCCAGCGCCTTGTTGCGGCGCACGGAGGACCAGAAGGACCAGCCGATCAGGACGACACCGATCATGCCGGTGATGATCTCGTTGATCTGGTACTGGATCGTGATCAGCAGGATCATGGCGAGCGCGCCGATCGCGTAGTGCGCGCCGTGCTCCAGGTACACGTAGTCGTCGAGGGTGCCCTGGCGGACCAGGTAGACCGTGAGCGACCGGACGTACATGGCGCCGATGCCCAGGCCGAGCGCCATCAGCACGATGTCGTTGGTGATGGCGAACGCGCCGATCACGCCGTCGAAGGAGAACGACGCGTCCAGGACCTCCAGGTAGAGGAACATGAAGAACGCGGCCTTGCCGGCCACGACGACCGCCGAGCGTGGCTTGCCGGCGCGGACGGCCTCTTCCTCCTGCTCGTGCTCGCGCTCCTCCTCCTCTTCGAGCTTGTCCTCGAAGTAGCTGGAGAGACCGCCCACGATCATGTAGGTGATCAGGCCGGCGATGCCGGAGAGGAGGACCGTCTCCGCCTTGTCGGCGTGCGTCCCGCCGTGCTGGTGGGCGTGGGTCGCGAAGGTCATCGCGGAGATCATCAGCACGACCAGGGCGATGCAGACCGACAGCATGTCGACCTTGCCGAGCTTGGAGAGCGGCCGCTCCAGCCAGCCCAGCCACTTGATGTCCCGGTCCTCGAAGATGAAGTCGAGGAAGATCATGAGGAGGAACATGCCACCGAACGCGGCGATCGACGGATGCGCGTCGGTCACCAGCTGCTCGTAGCGGTCCTTGTCGGTCAGGGCGAGGTCGACGGCCTCGATCGGACCCATGGAGGCGCTGACCGCGACGATGACGACCGGGAAGACCAGCCGCATACCGAAGACGGCGATGAGGATGCCGATGGTGAGGAAGATCTTCTGCCAGAAGGCACTCATCTTCTTCAGGATGCCGGCGTTGACCACTGCGTTGTCGAAGGACAGCGAGATCTCGAGGACGGAGAGGATCGCCACGATACCGAAAGCGGTCCACCCCCCGTAGAAGACCGCCGCGACGAGGCCGAGCGCGGTGACCGCGAACGACCAGCCGAAGGTTTTCAGAACCACTGGCTACCCAATCCTGTAAGTACGGGTCTTGACCGCGCCGTACTCGGCTTTACGAAACATTGACTCCGAAGTCTAGAGCGATGCCCCGCAGTCCCGACGCGTACCCCTGCCCCACGGCCCTGAACTTCCATTCGCCCTGGTGGCGATAGACCTCACCGAAGATCATCGCGGTCTCGGTGGAGGCGTCCTCGCTGAGGTCGTAGCGTGCGAGTTCCTGGCCGTCGGCCTGGTTGACCACACGGATGAAGGCATTGCTGACCTGTCCGAACGTCTGACCGCGCTCGTCGGCCAGGTGGATGGAGACAGGGAAGACGATCCTGTCGCACTGCGGCGGCACCTTGGAGAGGTCGATCAGGATCGACTCGTCGTCGCCGTCGCCCTCACCGGTGAGATTGTCCCCGGTGTGCTCGACCGAGCCGTCCGGACTCGTGAGCTGGTTGTAGAAGACGAACCACTCGTCCCCCAGCACCCGGCCCTTGCCGCACATCAGCGCGCTGGCGTCGAGGTCGAAGTCGGCTCCGGTGGTGGAGCGCGCGTCCCAGCCGAGCCCGATCATCACCTGGGCGAGGTCGGGTGCGGCCTTGGACAGGGAGACGTTGCCTCCCTTGGCGAGCGTGACGCCCATGTTGCTGGTCCCTCCCCGAGGCGGTGCTTCTCTGGTTGTCCTGCACGTCCGGCGCCGCACCCAAACCGTGCGACGCCGGACAGTGGAGCTGGACGACCGCTCAGACGTTCACGCCGAAGTCCTGGGCGATGCCGCGCAGACCCGAGGCGTAGCCCTGGCCGATGGCACGGAACTTCCACTCGGCGCCGTGCCGGTACAGCTCGCCGAAGACCATGGCGGTCTCGGTCGAGGCGTCCTCGGACAGGTCGTACCGGGCGATCTCGGCGCCGCCGGCCTGGTTCACGACGCGGATGAACGCGTTGCGCACCTGCCCGAAGGACTGCTGGCGGTTCTCGGCGTCGTAGATCGAGACCGGGAAGACGATCTTCTCGACGTCGGCCGGGACACCGGCGAGGTCGATCTTGATCTGCTCGTCGTCGCCCTCGCCCTCACCGGTGAGGTTGTCACCGGTGTGCTCGACCGAGCCGTCGGGGCTCTTGAGGTTGTTGAAGAAGATGAAGTGCGCGTCACTGGCGACCTTGCCGGACGAGTTCAGCAGCAGCGCGCTGGCGTCCAGGTCGAAGTCGGTGCCGGTCGTGGTGCGGATGTCCCACCCCAGACCGACGATGACCGCGGTCAGGCCCGGGGCCTCCTTGGTCAGCGATACGTTGCCGCCCTTGCTGAGGCTGACTCCCACGAGTCCTCCATTGGTGTCCAGGGGCGGGGAGCCCCGCCGTGCGTTCGATGTCGGATCAACGAGTCGATCCTAGTGACGGGTTCCCGTACCCCGCAGTCCCTGGAGCCGAACAATCACAGGGTGTCGAGCGCCTCCACGTACTCGTTCAGGTCACGCGCGTCGGGCAGGGCGTTGACGACGGTCCAGCGGACGAGGCCCTCCTTGTCGATGACGAAGGTGCCGCGCACCGCGCAGCCCTTGTCCTCGGCGAAGACGCCGTAGGCGCGGGAGACCTCGCCGTGCGGCCAGAAGTCGCTCAGCAGGGGGTAGTCGAGGCCCTCCTGCTCGGCGAAGACGCGCAGGGTGTGGATCGAGTCGTTGGACACGGCGAGCAGCTGGGTGTCGCGGTCGGAGAACCTCGGGAGGTTGTCACGCAGCTCGCACAGCTCGCCGGTGCACACACCGGTGAAGGCGAAGGGGTAGAAGAGCAGGACGACGTTCTTGCCGCCGCGGAAGTCCGACAGCCGCACGGTGGCGCCGTGGTTGTCCTTGAGCTCGAAGTCGGGGGCCTTGTCGCCGACCTGGATCGCCATCTCCTGGATGTCCCTTCGGTGGGGCTGTTCGGGTGACGTCCACCCTACGCAGCGACCGCCGAACGGCATCGGACGGGCTGGCGGTGCCAGCCCGTCCGGCGTTCAAGGGGTTACTTCTTCGACTTCGCGGCCTTCGGCGTCACCAGCCGGCTGCCGCTCCAGTCCTTGCCGACGCTGACGCTCTTCGACGCGGAGAGCCCGGCCGTCGTCGCGGCTTCGGAGATGTCGCTCGGCTCCACGTAGCCGTCCCGGCCGGTCTTCGGCGTCAGCAGCAGAATCGAGCCGCCCTCCTCGATGTACGTGATGGCATCCACCAGCACATCCGTCAGGTCGCCGTCCTCGTCGCGGAACCACAGCACCACGGCATCGGCTACATCGTCGTAGTCCTCATCCACAAGGTCGCTGCCGATGACTTCCTCAATGGCCTCGCGGAGTTCCTGGTCTACGTCGTCGTCGTAGCCGATCTCCTGGACCACCTGCTCGGGCTGGAACCCCAGCCTGACGGCAGGGTTCGTCCGCTCCTCCGCGTGGTCCGCGGTCGCGCTCACGGGTTGCCTCCTGATCGTATTTCGGTGAATGTCTCAGCCACGCGCGTGCGCGCAGCATTGGCCGTAGTCCACACGGGCGGGACGGATCGCGCAAGTACCCGGCCGTTCAGACCGCCGAAACGGTGACGTTCCCGGCCGTGTCGCCGCAACCTACGGCACGTCGTCCCGGCTCCCGGGTGACGCAGCCCACACCTTTCTGCCCTGTTTGTGCGTTTGGGAACCTTCTCCGGGGACGAACCCCTGGACCGAGTGCTGGACCAGGACTCGGTTACCCCACAGTAGAGGTGACGTTTGCCGTCCCGAGGTACACGATGGGGAACGATGCAGGCAGACCGTGAACCCTCAGCACACAGGGACCAGCAGCCCTCTGACAGGTAAGGAACAGCGTGGCTTCCGGATCCGATCGCAACCCGATCATCATTGGCGGCCTTCCGAGTCAGGTTCCTGACTTCGACCCCGAGGAGACCCAGGAGTGGCTCGACTCCCTGGACGCCGCCGTCGACGAGCGCGGCCGGGAGCGGGCCCGCTATCTGATGCTGCGGCTGATCGAGCGCGCCCGCGAGAAGCGCGTGGCCGTGCCCGAGATGCGCAGCACGGACTACGTCAACACCATCCCCACCAAGAGCGAGCCGTTCTTCCCCGGCAACGAGGACATCGAGCGCAGGATCCTGAACGCGACCCGGTGGAACGCCGCGGTCATGGTGTCCAGGGCCCAGCGTCCCGGCATCGGGGTCGGCGGCCACATCGCCACCTTCGCCTCCTCAGCCTCGCTCTACGACGTCGGCTTCAACCACTTCTTCCGCGGCAAGGACGAGGGCGACGGCGGCGACCAGGTCTTCTTCCAGGGCCACGCGTCTCCGGGCATCTACGCGCGCGCGTACCTGCTGGACCGGCTGGACGGGAAGAACCTCGACGCCTTCCGGCAGGAGAAGTCGAGGGCGCCGTACGGCCTGTCGAGCTACCCGCATCCGCGGCTGATGCCGGACTTCTGGGAGTTCCCGACCGTGTCGATGGGGCTCGGCCCGATCGGCGCGATCTACCAGGCGCGGATGAACCGCTACATGCACGCGCGCGGGATCGCCGACACCTCGAAGTCGCACGTGTGGGCGTTCCTCGGGGACGGCGAGATGGACGAGCCGGAGTCGCTGGGCCAGCTGTCCATCGCCGCCCGTGAGGGCCTGGACAACCTCACCTTCGTCGTCAACTGCAACCTCCAGCGGCTCGACGGCCCGGTGCGCGGCAACGGCAAGATCATCCAGGAGCTGGAGTCGATCTTCCGGGGCGCCGGCTGGAACGTGATCAAGCTGGTGTGGGACCGCACCTGGGACCCGCTGCTGGCGCAGGACCGCGACGGCGTGCTGGTCAACAAGATGAACACCACGCCGGACGGCCAGTTCCAGACGTACGCCACCGAGACCGGCGCGTACATCCGCGACCACTTCTTCGGTGACGACCACCGGCTGCGCGCGATGGTCGAGAACATGACCGACGACCAGATCCTGCACCTGGGGCGCGGCGGTCACGACCACCGGAAGATCTTCGCCGCGTACAAGGCGGCCGTCGAGCACAAGGGCCAGCCGACCGTCATCCTGGCCAAGACCATCAAGGGCTGGACGCTGGGTCCCAACTTCGAGGGCCGCAACGCCACGCACCAGATGAAGAAGCTGACGGTCGACGACCTCAAGGGCTTCCGCGACCGGCTGCACCTGCCGATCTCCGACAAGGAGCTGGAGGGCGGCCTGCCGCCCTACTACCACCCGGGCCGGGACTCGGAAGAGATCCAGTACATGCACGACCGCCGCAACTCGCTCGGCGGTTACGTCCCGACCCGCGTGGTGCGGTCCGAACCGCTGACGCTGCCCGAGGACAAGACGTACGCGAGTGTGAAGAAGGGCTCCGGCCAGCAGTCCATCGCCACCACCATGGCGTTCGTGCGACTGCTCAAGGACCTCATGCGGGACAAGGAGATCGGCAAGCGGTTCGTGCTGATCGCGCCGGACGAGTACCGCACGTTCGGCATGGACTCCTTCTTCCCGAGTGCGAAGATCTATAATCCGCTCGGCCAGCAGTACGAGGCCGTGGACCGGGACCTGTTGCTCGCGTACAAGGAGTCGCCGCAAGGGCAGATGCTGCACGACGGCATCTCCGAGGCGGGCTGCACCGCCTCCCTGATCGCGGCGGGTTCGGCGTACGCCACACACGGCGAGCCGCTCATCCCGGTGTACGTCTTCTACTCGATGTTCGGTTTCCAGCGCACCGGTGACCAGTTCTGGCAGATGTCGGACCAGCTGGCGCGCGGTTTCGTCCTGGGCGCGACCGCCGGGCGCACGACCCTGACCGGTGAGGGCCTCCAGCACGCGGACGGCCACTCGCAGCTGCTCGCCTCGACCAACCCGGGTTGTGTGGCGTACGACCCGGCCTACGGCTTCGAGATCGCGCACATCGTGCAGGACGGGCTGCGCCGGATGTACGGCGGCTCCGAGGACCACCCGCAGGGCGAGGACGTCTTCTACTACCTCACCGTCTACAACGAGCCGATCCAGCACCCGGCCGAGCCCGCGAACGTGGACGTCGAGGGCATCCTCAAGGGCATCCACCGCTTCAGCGAGGGCACCTCGGGGTCGATCCCGGCGCAGATCATGGCGTCCGGTGTGGCGGTCCCGTGGGCGGTCGAGGCGCAGAAGATCCTCGCCGAGGAGTGGGACGTGAAGGCCGACGTCTGGTCGGCCACCTCCTGGAACGAGCTGCGGCGCGACGCCGTGGCCTGCGAGGAGCACAACCTGCTGCACCCCGAGGAGGAGCAGCGGGTGCCGTACGTGACGCGCAAGCTGACCGGCGCGCAGGGACCGTTCGTGGCCGTGTCCGACTGGATGCGGTCGGTTCCGGACCAGATCGCCCGGTGGGTGCCGGGGGCGTACCAGTCGCTGGGCGCCGACGGCTTCGGCTTCGCGGACACGCGCGGGGCGGCCCGGCGGTTCTTCCACATCGACGCGCAGTCGATCGTGGTGGGCGTGCTGACCGAGCTGGCCAAGGAGGGCAAGGTGGACCGGTCGGTGCTGAAGCAGGCCATCGACCGCTACCAGCTGCTCGACGTCACGGCGGCCGATCCGGGGGCCGCGGGCGGCGACGCGTAGCGCCGTCCGGCAGGCACGACCGAGGGCGGTGGGGCCTGGGGCCCCGCCGCCCTTACCGTTTCTTTACGATGCGGTCATGAAAGAACCATCGGCGCAGGTGCGTTGGGAGCGGCGCACGCAACGGCCCCTGCTGGCGCTCGCGGTGCTGTTCGCCGTCGCGTACGCCGTGCCCATCGTGGTCAGCCCGGCGAGCCGGTCGCTGACGGACGCGTGCACGGCGGTCGAGTGGGTGGTGTGGGCCGCGTTCGCCGTCGACTACCTGGTGCGGCTGTTCCTCGCGGACGACCGTCGGCGGTTCATCCGGACGCACTGGCTGGACCTGGGCGCGGTGCTGCTGCCGTTGCTCCAGCCGCTGCGGCTGCTGCGGCTGGTGTCGACGCTGCTGCTGGTGCAGCGGCGGGCGCGGATGGCCTCGCAGATCCGGCTGACGACGTATGTCGCGGGGGCGGTGGTCGGGCTGCTGATGTTCGGGTCGCTGGCCGTGCTGTCGGTGGAGCGGGAGTCGGCGGACGGGAACATCCGGACACTGGGTGACGCGGTGTGGTGGTCGTTCACCACGATGACGACCGTGGGGTACGGCGACCACGCGCCGACCACCGGCCTGGGGCGGGTGATCGCGGTGGGGCTGATGCTGTCCGGGATCGCGCTGCTGGGTGTGGTGACCGCGAACATCGCCGCGTGGTTCATCGCGCGCTTCGAGAAGGACGACCTGGAGGAGCGCCGGCAGACGGAGGCGATCCGGCTGCTGACCGACGAGGTGCGGGCGCTGCGGACGGAGGTCGCGGCGCTGCGGGAACGCTCCCCCGGACCGTGACCCCGGCCGGGACATGAGGGCGGGCCCCCGGTCGTCCCACCGAGGGCCCTTCCCTCACTCGCCCCGGGTCAGAACATGCCGTACCCCGGGGTGGCCGCTCCGGCGAGCGCGATGACTGCCAGGAGCGTGTCGATGGCGCCCAGGACGAGGGCGACCAGGGCCGGGACGGAGCGGCTGCCGCCCGCCCAGCTGCGGCCCATGGCAAGCCAGCCGCAGACGATCGCGACCGGGCCGAGGATGATCCCCAGCACGAAGAAGCCGGCGACCGCGCAGATGGCTCCGACGATCGCGAGCGTCGCGCGATCCGGCCCGCTCCGTGACCACGTCCGGCCACGTGAGCGAGGGTGTCCGCGCGTTCCACTTCGGTAACTCGCCATCATCAACTCCCAGAACCCCTCGAATAGTTCGGGTTCGTTCTCGGGTTCGTTGATGCGGGTACCCCGGGTTCGGCCGCTCATCCCCCGGCTTTTTCCGCGGTGTTCCGGCCTTGCGGCGCGCCGCCCCCCTCCGGCAGCGCGCCGCAGCGCCGTCGCCCTCTTCATACGAGATCCCCGAACTTGCCAGGGGAACTTGCCGTACCGGAGTGCTTGACCCACTGTGACGTGTGGCGGGTACTGGATGCGAGGAATCTTTAGCGTTGTCACCCTGATAGGTGAACTCGGCCCCTTTTCCCGGGAGTTCGGCGGGTCCGGCGTGTCCCGGTCAGATGTGGCCGACCCCCGCGCCCGCCTCCGCGTTCTCGCCGCGCTTCGTGAGCAGCGCGACCAGGACGGCGACCACGGCGACACCGGCGGCGACCAGGGACGCCAGGCTCATGCCGGAGACGAAGGTGTCGTGCGCCACATCACCGATCTTCGCGGCGACGGCCTCCGGCGTGTTGGGGGCGACCGGCGGCACACCCACCTGGACCGCCTCCGAGGCCTGGTCCAACTGGTGCGGGGTGAGCGGCGGGAGACCGGCGTCCTTCCAGTTGCCCGCGAGGTCGCTGTCGACCTTGGACGCCATCACCGCGCCGAGGACGGCCGTACCGAGGCTGCCGCCGATCTGCATCCCGGCCTGCTGGAGACCGCCGGCGACACCGGAGAGCTCCATCGGGGCGTTGCCGACGATGACCTCGGTGGCGCCGACCATGACGGGCGCGAGACCGAGGCCCAGCAGGGCGAACCAGAGAGACATGAGACCGCTGCCGGTGCCCGCGTCCAGTGTCGACATGCCGGCCATGGCGATCGCGACGGCCGCCATGCCGCCGGCCAGCGGGACGCGCGGGCCGAACTTGGTGATCATCGCGCCGGCGAGCGGGGAACCGACGATCATCATTCCGGTGAGCGGGAGCAGGTGCAGACCGGCGTCGATCGGGCCCATGCCGTGCACGTTCTGGAGATAGAACGTCACGAAGAACAGGCCGCCCATGAAGGCGATCGCCATCAGGACCATCAGCACGACACCCGCGGACAACGGGACCGAGCGGAACAGCGCCAGCGGGATCAGCGGCTCCTTGACCTTCGTCTCCCAGAAGGCGAAGAGGGCGAAGCCGACGACGGCCACCACGATGAACGTCCAGGTCCGGCCGTCGCCCCAGCCCCATTCGGGGGCCTTGATCAGTGCCCACACCAGGCAGAACATCGCGGCCGACAGCAGGGCGATGCCCAGCACGTCGAAGGAGCGCGGGGCGTTCTCGGCCCTGTGGTCGAGCAGGATCCACGCGCCGAGGGCCACGGCGAGGACGCCGACCGGCACGTTGATGAAGAACACCGACTGCCAGTTGACGTGCTCGACCAGGACACCGCCGATGATCGGGCCGCCCGCGGTGGAGGCGCCGATGACCATGCCCCAGATGCCGATGGCCATGTTGAGCTTCTCGGCGGAGAAGGTGGCGCGCAGCAGGCCGAGCGCGGCCGGCATCAGCAGGGCGCCGAACAGGCCCTGAAGGACGCGGAAGGTGATGACCAGCGCGATGCTGCTGGACATCCCGATGGCCCCGGAGGCGGCGGCGAAGCCCACCACGCCGATCAGGAAGGTCTGCCGGTGGCCGAAGCGGTCACCGAGCTTGCCCGCGGTGATCAGGCAGACCGCGAGAGCGAGGAAGTAGCCGTTGGTGATCCACTGGACGTCGGCGAAGCTGGCGTTCAGGTCCTTCTGGATGGCCGGGTTGGCTATCGCCACGATGGTGCCGTCGAGGGCCACCATCATGACCCCGACCGCGACGGTGATGAGCGTGAACCAGGGGTGGCCGCGCAGCCCGGACGCCGGCCGGCCCGAGGAGCCCGAGGAGGAGGACGACGCTTCGTCCCCCGGCCCCGTCTTGTCGAGGGTGGTCTGACTAGTCATGCGTTCGAGGCTAATGACAGCCGCTGACAATTGACAAACCAATTCACAAGTCGGTAACTGTCAGGACACTTGCCCCTAGCCTGGGCCGGGTGAACGACTCGAAGGAGAGACCCATGGAGACGGCGACCCGGCCGGGCCTGCGTGAGCTGAAGAAGCAGCGCACCCGCGACGCGCTGCTGCGGGCCGCCCTCGAACTGTTCGTCAGCCGGGGCTACGAGGGCACCACCGTCGACGACATCGCCGAGGCCGTCGAGGTCTCGCAGCGCACCTTCTTCCGCTACTTCGCGGGCAAGGAGGAGGCCGCCCTGGCCCTCCAGGACCGGACCCTGGCGCACTTCGTCGCGTCGGTGCGCGAGCGCCCGCCGCACGAGGCCCCGATGGAGGCGCTGCGCCAGGCCGTGCTGGACGGGTGGGACACCCTCAACGAGATCGTGGAGGCCGTCGTCCCGGTCGAGGTCCATCTGCGCATGTACCGGCTGATCGAGTCGACCCCCGTGCTGCTCGCCGCCTATCTGCGCCGCTCCGACGAGGCGGAGGAGGAGATCGCGCGCGTGCTCGCCGCGCGCGAGGGCCTCGACGTGGACGCGGACCCGCGCCCGCGGCTGGCGGTGGCCGTGTTCAGCGGTGTGATGCGGGTGACGGGACGGCAGTGGAGCACCGGCGAGGACTTCAGCCTGGCGGCGATCCGGGAACTGACGGAGCGTTACCTCGCCCAGGTGGGGCCGGCGCTGACGGGCAGCTGGCGAACAGGCTGACGTTCCGTCCCAGTTACATCCCTTTTCTCCAAACGTGATTCGTGCCACTCGGTCAACGCGAGACCCGTTCGTTCTCCTAGTGTGTCCTTTCAGTGACTTCCTTCGACACCTCCCCGCCACTGAACGTCCAGCGCGCGCTGCTCGCGTTGGCCGTCGTGTTCGTGATGCTGGCGACCACCGGCTGGACCGCGCTGCGCAGCCAGGGGAGCACCACCGCGCTGGAGGCCTCGCTCTCGGAGTGGGAGCACGGCCGCCTCCACGGGCAGCCCCTGCCCGACCCGGACACGGGCCCCCGGCGCCTGGCCCGCTTCTTCGCCGCGCTCACCGCCCAGGAGGGTGCCGTCCTCGCCCGGCGCTATCCGCTCGCGGTCGGCAACATGAACGGCGCCCCCGCCGAGCTGCGCTACCGCGCCAACCGGATCGCGCTCGGCCAGGCCCGCCGGGACGAGCTGAAACGCATGCACGACACACGGCTGTCGCCGGGCGGGCAGCAGCAGGCGGGCCTGCGCATGCACCGCTACGAGGCGCTGATGGCGAAGGGCCGCCGCATCCTGGCGTTCGACCCCGGCGGCACGGGCCGGGTCGCCGAGGTGTTCGGAGACCTCACCACGGCCGAGCGGGTCTCCGTCGTGGTCCCCGGCGTCGACACCGACCTGCTGACCTTCCAGCGCACCAGCCGCAGATACTCCGCCCCCGCCGGCATGGCCGAGGCCCTCCACGAGGCCGAGCGCGCGGCCAGCCCGACGACGCGTACGGCCGTCATCGCCTGGGCCGACTACACGGCGCCCGCCGGGCTCGGCCTCGACTCCGCCACCGCGATGCGCGCGGCGCAGGGCGCGGTCCGGCTGAACGCGCTGGTGCGCGGCCTGCCCGGCGACTCCCCGGTCTCCCTCTTCTGCCACAGCTACGGATCCGTGGTGTGCGGCCTGGCCGCGCGCGGGCTGCCGGACCGGGTGGCCGACATCGCGGTGGCGGGCAGCCCCGGGATGCGGGTCGCGAGCGCCGCCCACCTGCGCACCTCCGCGCGGGTGTGGGCGATGCGGGACGCCGACGACTGGATCCAGGACGTGCCGTACCTGGAGGTCGGCGGGTTCGGCCACGGGGCCGACCCGATGTCCTCCGCGTTCGGCGCCCGGGTGCTGTCGGCGCGGGGCGCGGACGGGCACAGCGGCTATTTCGTGCCGGGTACGCGGAGCCTGCTGAACTTCGCGGAGATCGGCGTCGGCGCGTACCGCTCGGTGCGCTGCGCGGGCGACACGGAAGCCTGCCGGACGGGTTTGTCCGGTACGACCACGGCCGGACGCGCGTAGAGGCGCAGGAACCGCGGTCTGCGCGGGGAGGGGACGAAGAAGCTCGTGCCGCATACGATGAGCCGCATGGGTGACGTACTGGCCGGATTTCATGCCGCCTGGGAGTTCGAGTCCGACTCCGTGCTCATCCGCTACGAACGGGGCATTCGCACTCCCAGGCTGTTCCAGGCGCTGGGCGAGCGGCGGGTCCCCCTGGAGGCGCTCTCCGGGGTGACACTCTCCCCCGGCCGGCGCGGAACGGTCGTGCTGCGCGCCACGCCGCGCCCTGGCGCCGACCCGCTGACGGAGGCGGCCGCGGGACAGCTGACGGAGGGCTGCGATCCGTACCGGTTGGTGCTGCCCGCCGAGCGCGAGACGCTCGCCGAGTACTACGCCGACGAGCTGCGGGCCCGGCTGACCGCGGCGGACGACGGGCCGGCCGACAGATTCCTGGTGGCCGCGCCCGAGGTGCCGCTGCGGTTCAAGGCCTACGACGGCAAGGCGTCCTTCGACGGACGCACCGTGCGCTTCCGCTGGTTCTGGACCGGGGCGTCCTCGGCGAAGTGGAAGGCCGGGGACCAGAGCTTCCCGGTGGCCGGACTGAGCGGAGTGGAGTGGCGGTCGCCGGAGGCGTTCGAGGGGTATCTGCGGCTGCTGCGGCGGGACGCGGGCGAGCAGCCGGCGCAGGCCGACCAGGATCCCGCGGCGGTGGTCTTCGGGCTGGGATACGGACCCGTGCACGAGTCGCTGCCGTTCGCCGCGGCGGTCCTGGCGGCCGTACGGGAACAGCGGGGGCCGGTCGCGGCGGTACCCGCGGCCGGCCCCCGCCGGGACCCCGCCGACATCGCCGAACGGATCCGTCACCTCGGGGAGTTGCACCAGGCGGGCCTGGTGACGGACGAGGAGTTCTCGGTGAAGAAGGCGGAACTGCTGGCGGAGCTGTAGTCACCCGCGCTCCTCACGTCCGGCCGAGGTGAACGCCATGTCCGCGTAGCGGTCGCCCGCCACCTGGGCCGCGATCGGCTCCAGGAGGGCCAGCTGCTCCGCCGTCAGCTCGATCCTCGTCGCCGCCGTGTTCTCCTCGATCCGGGCGGCCTTGCGGGTGCCCGGGATCGGGACCACCGGGAGGCCGTGCACCGCCGCCTGCTGGTGCACCCAGGCCAGTGCCACCTGTCCGGGCGAGACCCCGTGGGCCCCGGCCACCGCGCGGACCGGCTCCAGCAGGGCCGCGTTCGCGGCGGCGTTCTCACCGGTGAAGCGGGGCTGCTGTCGGCGGAAGTCGTCGGGGGTCAGATCCTGGTCGGCGTCGGCGAAGGAGCCGGTGAGGAAGCCCCGGCCGAGCGGGGAGTACGGCACCAGGGCCACACCCAGCTCGCGGGCCGCCGGCACCACCCGCGCCTCGATGTCCCGGCTGAACAGCGACCACTCCGACTGCACGGCGGCGATCGGGTGCACGGCCTGCGCGGCCCGCAGCTCCGCCGCCGTGACCTCGCTCAGGCCCAGGTGCTTGACCTTGCCCTCGCGCACCAGCTCGGCCATGACGCCGACGGTCTCCTCGATCGGCACGTTCACATCGCGCCGGTGCATGTAGTAGAGGTCGATGACGTCGACGTCCAGGCGGGTCAGGCTCGCCTCGACGGCCTGGCGGATGTAGGGCGGGTCGTTGCGGATGATCCGCCGGGTCGGGTCGTCCGGCGGGATCGCCAGGGCGAACTTGGTGGCGATCACGACGTCGTCGCGGTGCGCCTTGAAGAAGGGGGCGAGGAACCGCTCGTTGTCGCCCGCGCCGTACGCGTCCGCCGTGTCGTACAGGGTCACGCCGAGTTCCAGGGCCCGTTCCAGGGCGGCCCGGGCCTCGCCGGCGTCCGTGGGGCCGTACGCGAAGCTCATGCCCATGCAGCCGAGGCCCTGCACGCCCACCTCGGGGCCGCCGGCGCCGAGCCGTACCGCGGGGATCCTGCCGTTGGTCATCAGGACCTCTCCGACGCCAGGGCCCGCCCGGCGTCCGCGTAGAAACCGATCTTCCGGTCGAGGACCGCGAGCGTGTCCTGGAGTTCCGCGATCCGGGCGAGGACGTCCTCGCGGGTCGCCTTCAGCAGCTCGAAGCGGTCGCCGTACGTGTGGTCGCCCTCGCGCACCAGCTCGGCGTAGCGCACCATGTCCGCGACCGGCATGCCGGTCAGCCGGAGCTTGCCGACGAGGTCGAGCCAGTCGAGGTCGCGGTTGCTGTACCGGCGCTGTCCGGTGTGCGAGCGGTCTATGTGCGGCATCAGGCCGATGCGTTCGTACCAGCGCAGAGTGTGCGCGGTGAGGCCGGTGATCGCGACGACCTCGCTGATCGTGTAGCTGTCCTGGCCTTCCGGCCGCCTGCGGTGGTGCGGCGGGGCCGCACAGCTGTCGGTCCTGGTATCCGGGGTCTCCATCACCGTCATGGCCTCAACGCTATGGCCTTCGAGTGCACTCCAAGCAAGCGGATCCGGTAAGAAATCGGCGGACGCGGCATCGGTCTGCTGGCTAGCGTGCGGGACATGAGTCTCGTACGTCGTGCCACGGCCGAGGACGCGGAGGAAGTGCTCCGGCTGCGTCAGGTGATGATCGACTCGGTGTTCGCCGGCGCGGACGCGGGCGCCGCGTCCACGAGGTGGCACAGCGCCTCGCTGCCCGTGCTGCGCGCCCGCCTCGCCGAACCGGACGGGGACTTCGCGGCGTTCGTCGTGGACCGTCCGGAGCGGCCGGGGGCCCTGGCGGCGCTGGCGGCCGGCACGGAGGAGTACCGCATCGGACGGGCCGGCAACCCGCACGGACGGGTCGGCCACGTCTTCAGCGTGGCCACCGACCCGGACGCCCGGCGCCGGGGACACGCGCGCGCGTGCGTGGAGGAACTGCTGCGGTGGTTCCGCGAGCGGGGCGTCGCGCAGGTCGACCTGAACGCGTCCGCCGCGGCCGAACCGCTCTACGCGTCCCTGGGCTTCGTGCGCAAGCCGGACCCCTCGATGCGGCTGACGTTCTGAGCGGCTTAGGCTCGTCGGCATGTCCTTGCGGAGTCTTGCGTTGATCGAGAACTGGCCGGTTCCCACCGCCGCGGCGGCCGTCGTCCGGGCGGACGGAACCCTGCTCGGGACCCACGGCCAGGCGGGGCGGCGCTTCCCGCTGGCCTCGGTCACCAAGCCGCTCGCGGCCTACGCCGTCCTGGTCGCGTACGAGGAGGGGGCGATCGACCTCGACGAGCCGGCCGGGCCGCCCGGGGCGACGGTGCGGCACCTGCTCGCCCACACCTCGGGGCTGGCCTTCGACGAGCACCGGGTGGCCTCCCCGCCCGGGGAGCGGCGGCTGTACTCCAACGCCGGGTTCGAACAGCTCGGCGACCACCTCGCCAAGGCCACGGAGATCCCGTTCGCCGAGTACCTGCGGCAGGCCGTGCTGGAGCCGCTGGGCATGGCGTCCACCGCCCTGGAAGGCTCTCCGGCCAAGGACGGCGTGTCCACCGTGGAGGACCTCGCGCGGTTCGCGGCGGAGATCCAGGCGCCCCGGCTGCTCGATCCGCGCACGGTCGCCGACGCGATGTCGGTCCAGTACCCGGGGACGAAGGGCGTCCTGCCGGGGTACGGGCACCAGAACCCCAACGACTGGGGGCTGGGGTTCGAGATCCGGGACTCCAAGTCGCCTCACTGGACGGGTGCTTCGTCCTCGCCGCGGACCTTCGGACACTTCGGGCAGTCGGGGACGTTCCTGTGGGCCGATCCGGACGCGGGGGTGGCGTGCGTGGCGCTGACCGACCGGGCGTTCGGACCGTGGGCGGCCGAGGTGTGGCCGGCGTTCACGGACGCGGTGCTCGGGGAGCTGCGGGGCTGAGCCGGTCGCGGGGCTGGGGCGGGGTTCTCCCGCCCCCGCCGCCCCTACCCGTCCCGTCCCCGGGGGCTGCCGCCCCCGGACCCCCGCTGTCGGCCCCGAACGGGCCTCGTCCTCAAGCGCCGGACGGGCTGAGGTGGCGCTGGACGGGCCTCGCCTCGGGAGACGCTGGACGGGCCTCCACCAACGTCGGACGGGCTCAGGGGAGCATTTCCCACAGCAGCAGCTCCGCTCGCGTCACGGCCATCGCCTCCAGGTCCTTCGCGTCGGTGATCCTCGCCGCGTCTCCCGGGCCCAACTCCGCGCCGTCCAGGATCACTTCACCGCGGACGACCTGCGCGTACACGAACGCCGCGTCCGGCACCGCCGTCCGCTCCCCCGGCGCCGGCCGCCGCACGTGGAGCAGCGCGCCCGCCGCCGGGACGGCGTACGGCGTGGAGTCCGCGATGCCGTGGACGATCTCGTACGACGGGTGGCCGCCGGGCTCCAGCGGGGCCAGCCACATCTGGACGAAGGTCAGGGGGGCCGGGCCGTCGTTGCGTTCGACGTGCCGGACGCCCGCCGCCGCGCTCAGGCGCTGGACGTCGCCGGGCCGCACCCGCGTCTCGTGACCGGTGGAGTCACGGTGGGTCAGCTCGCCCTCGACGACCCAGGTCACGATCTCGGTGTGGCTGTGCGGGTGCTCGTCGAAGCCGGCGCCGGGGGCGAGCCGCTCCTCGTTGCAGGCGATCAGCGCGCCGAAGCGGAGGTTGCCGGGGTCGTAGTGCGGGCCGAAGGAGAAGGCGTGCCAGGACTCGATTCCGGCCGCGGGGTCACCGCCCGGGTAGCGCTCCGCCGCGCGCCGTAGGTCCATCACGGGCACCACGGTAGCCCTCACCGGCGACCCGGCGACGCGTCCTCGCGTCCGGATGAGGCAGTCTTGTCCCGTGCCCGAACCCGAAACCCGCCGCAACGGCTCCACAGCGCCCGACGTCCACGCGCACACCGCGACCCTGAAGCGGCTGGAGAAGTCGGCCGGCAGTCTCGCCGCGCAGGCCATCGCGCGTATGGACGAGACGCTGCCGTGGTACCGGGCCATGCCCCCGGAGAACCGGTCCTGGATCGGGTTGGTGGCCCAGGCCGGCATCGCCGCCTTCACCGAGTGGTTCCGGCACCCGGACGCGCCCCAGGCCATCTCCACCGACGTCTTCGGGACCGCGCCGCGCGAACTGACCAGGGCCATCACCCTGCGCCAGACCGTCGAGATGGTGCGCACCACGATCGAGGTCATGGAGTCGGCGATCGACGAGGTGGCGGCCCCCGGGGACGAGAACCTGCTGCGCGAGGCGCTGCTGGTGTACGCCCGCGAGATCGCCTTCGCCACCGCCCAGGTGTACGCCCAGGCCGCCGAGGCGCGCGGCGCCTGGGACGCGCGGCTGGAGTCGCTGGTGGTGAACGCGGTGCTGAGCGGCGAGGCCGACGAGGGGGCCGTCTCCCGGGCCGCGGCGCTCGGCTGGAACGCCCCCGAGCATGTGTGCGTGGTGCTGGGGAAGGCGCCCGACGGTGACAGCGAGCTGACCGTCGAGGCCATCCGGCGGGCCGCCCGGCACGCCAAGCTCCAGGTCCTCACCGGGGTGCTCGGCGCCCGGCTGGTCGTCATCGCGGGCGGCAGCGACAACCCGCTGGCGGTGGCCAAGTCGCTGATCGGACCGTATGCGGCGGGGCCCGTCGTCGCGGGGCCGGTGGTCCCCGACCTGCTCGCCGCGACCCGGTCCGCGCAGGCCGCCGCCGCCGGGCTGAAGGCGTGTTCCGCCTGGCAGGACGCCCCGCGGCCGGTGCTGGCGGACGATCTGCTTCCGGAGCGCGCGATGGCCGGTGACCCGGGCGCGCGCGAGCAGTTGGTGGAGGAGATCTACAGACCACTGGAGGAGGCCGGCTCGGCGCTCCTGGAGACACTCTCCGTCTATCTCGAACAGGCGAGCAGTCTCGAAGGTGCCGCCCGGATGCTCTTCGTCCATCCCAACACCGTGCGCTACCGGCTCCGACGTGTGACTGACGTCACCGGCTGGTCGCCGTCGGACGTGCGTTCGGCGTTCACCTTGCGCATAGCACTCATCCTGGGGCGTCTGGCCGACGGCGATCTCCAGACCTAAGCTTTTGTCGGGGGTCCACAAAACCCCCTCCTGTTCTTCGTCCCTGTCCCCACGGGCGGTCGTGGCCGTCCACAAGAGAGAGTGTGAGAGTGCTCGTACTCGTCGCTCCCGGCCAAGGCGCCCAGACGCCCGGCTTCCTGACTCCCTGGCTCGAACTCCCCGGTGTCCGCGGCGCCGTCGAGGCGTGGTCCGACGCCGTGCGGCTCGACCTGATCCGCTACGGCACCGAGGGCGACGCGGACGAGATCCGCGACACCGCGGTGGCGCAGCCGCTGCTGGTCGCGGCCGGCCTGGCCGCGGCGCACACGCTCTTCGCCGACCCGGCCGAACTCCCCCGCAGGGTCGGCGCCATCGCCGGGCACAGCGTCGGCGAGCTGACCGCCGCCGCGCTCGCCGGGGTGCTCTCCGACGAGGAGACCGTCCGGCTGGTCCGCGCCCGGGGCCTGGCCATGGCGGAGGCGGCCGCCGTCACCGCGACCGGCATGTCGGCGCTGCTCGGCGGCGACCCCGAGGTGAGCGTCGCGCACCTGGAGAAGCTGGGCCTGACCCCGGCGAACGTCAACGGCGCCGGCCAGATCGTGGCCGCGGGCACGCTGGAGCAGCTCGCCGCGCTGAGCGAGGACAAGCCCGAGGGCGTCCGCAAGGTCGTCCCGCTGAAGGTGGCCGGCGCCTTCCACACGCACCACATGGCGCCCGCGGTCGACGCGCTGGCGAAGGCCGCCGAGGCCCTCACGCCCGCCGACCCGCGGCTCGCCTACGTCTCCAACAGGGACGGGCGGATCGTCGCCACCGGTGCCGAGGTCCTCGAGCGGCTGGTCGGCCAGGTCGCCAACCCGGTCCGCTGGGACCTGTGCATGGAGACCTTCAAGGAACGCGGCGTCACCGCCCTGATCGAGGTGTGCCCGGGCGGCACGCTGACCGGCCTCGCCAAGCGCGCGCTGCCCGGTGTGCGGACCCTGGCTCTGAAGACCCCCGACGACCTCGACGCGGCTCGCGAGCTCATCGCCGAGCACAGTTCCTGACAAGGAGTCCGAGCAGCATGTCGAAGATCAAGCCCAGCAAGGGCGCCCCGTACGCGCGCATCCTCGGTGTCGGTGGCTACCGCCCCACCCGGGTCGTGCCGAACGAGGTGATCCTCGAGAAGATCGACTCGTCCGACGAGTGGATCCGCTCCCGCTCCGGCATCGAGACGCGGCACTGGGCGAACGACGAGGAGACCGTCGCCGCGATGTCGATCGAGGCGTCCGGCAAGGCGATCGCCGACGCCGGGATCTCCGCCGAGCAGATCGGCGGCGTGATCGTCTCGACCGTCTCGCACTTCAAGCAGACCCCGGCCGTCGCCACCGAGATCGCCGACAAGCTCGGCACGGACAGGGCCGCCGCCTTCGACATCTCGGCGGGCTGCGCCGGCTTCGGTTACGGCCTCACCCTCGCCAAGGGCATGATCGTCGAGGGTTCGGCGGAGTACGTGCTCGTCATCGGCGTCGAGCGGCTGTCCGACCTGACCGACCTGGAGGACCGCGCCACGGCCTTCCTGTTCGGTGACGGCGCCGGCGCGGTCGTCGTCGGCCCCGCGAACGAGCCCGCGATCGGTCCGACCGTCTGGGGCTCCGAGGGCGACAAGTCCGAGACCATCAAGCAGACCGTGGCGTGGACGGAGTACGACTCCACGGGCAAGTTCCCGGCGATCACGCAGGAGGGCCAGGCGGTCTTCCGCTGGGCCGTGTTCGAGATGGCGAAGATCGCCCAGCAGGCGCTGGACGCGGCCGGGATCAGCTCGGACGAACTGGACGTCTTCATTCCGCACCAGGCCAACGAGCGGATCATCGACTCGATGGTGAAGACTCTCAAGCTGCCGGAGTCCGTCACGGTCGCCCGTGACGTACGCACCACCGGCAACACCTCGGCCGCCTCGATCCCGCTCGCTATGGAGCGGCTTCTGGCGACCGGCGAGGCGAAGAGCGGCGACACCGCGCTCGTCATCGGATTCGGGGCGGGTCTCGTCTACGCCGCCACTGTCGTTACCCTCCCCTAGGCACTCCGTGCCGGATCATCGGTCCGGCACGGAAGCCAACGCCACACACCCTCTGAAAACCCAAGAAGGAGCGCCCACCATGGCCGCCACTCAGGAAGAGATCGTCGCCGGTCTCGCCGACATCGTGAACGAGATCGCCGGCATCCCGGTTGAGGACGTCCAGCTGGACAAGTCCTTCACCGACGACCTGGACGTCGACTCGCTGTCCATGGTCGAGGTCGTCGTCGCCGCCGAGGAGCGCTTCGACGTCAAGATCCCCGACGAGGACGTCAAGAACCTCAAGACCGTCGGCGACGCGACCGAGTACATCCTCAAGCACCAGGGCTGATCCGCCAGCTCCCGGAGCCTGGCCCCGCCACCCGGCGGTGGCGCCGTTCTCCCCGCCTGGGCGGGGGTAGTCCTCCTCGAATCCGTTGGAGAAAGAATTCCCGTGAGCCCGACCAATCGCACCGTGGTCGTCACCGGTATCGGCGCAACCACACCGCTGGGTGGCGACGCAGCCTCGACCTGGGAGGGTCTGGTCGCCGGCAGGTCCGGTGTCAAGGTCCTCCAGCAGGAGTGGGCCGCCGAGCAGGCGGTCCGTATCGCCGCGCAGATCGCCGTGGAGCCGACCGAGGTCATCCCGCGCCCGCAGGCCCGCCGTCTGGACCGTTCGGCGCAGTTCGCGCTGATCGCGGCCCAGGAGGCGTGGGCCGACGCCGGTTTCTCCGGCAAGGCCGGTGAGGACGGGTCCGACGGGGCCGTCGACGCCGACCGGCTCGGCGCCGTCATCGCCTCCGGCATCGGTGGCGTGACGACCCTGCTCGACCAGTACGACGTGCTGAAGGAGAAGGGCGTCCGCCGCGTCTCCCCGCACACCGTCCCCATGCTGATGCCGAACAGCCCCTCCGCGAACGTGGGCCTGCTCGTGGGCGCCCGGGCGGGCGTGCACACGCCGGTCTCCGCCTGCGCGTCGGGCGCCGAGGCCATCGGCTACGCCATCGAGATGATCCGCTCCGGCCGTGCCGACGTCGTCGTCGCGGGCGGCACGGAGGCGGCGATCCACCCGCTGCCGATCGCCGCGTTCGGCAACATGATGGCGATGTCCAAGAACAACGACGACCCCGAGGGCGCCTCGCGCCCCTACGACACCGCCCGTGACGGCTTCGTCCTGGGTGAGGGCGCCGGCGTGATCGTCCTGGAGTCCGCCGAGCACGCCGCCGCGCGCGGCGCGCGGGTGTACGCCGAGGCGGTCGGGCAGGGCATCTCCGCCGACGCCCACGACATCGTGCAGCCGGAGCCGGAGGGGCGGGGCATCTCGCACGCCCTGCAGAACCTGCTGGACCGCACCGACCTGGACCCGGCGGAGATCATGCACGTCAACGCGCACGCGACGTCGACGCCGGCCGGTGACGTGGCCGAGCTGAAGGCGCTGCGCAAGGTGTTCGGCGACGACGCGGACCACATGGCGGTCTCCGCGACCAAGTCGATGACCGGCCACCTGCTGGGTGGCGCGGGCGGTGTCGAGACCGTCGCGACGGTCCTCGCGCTGTACCACCGGGTCGCCCCGCCGACCATCAACGTCGAGAACCTCGACCCCGAGGCCGAGGCCAACGCGGACATCGTCCGTGGCGAGGCCCGCAAGCTGCCGGTCGAGGGCCGGATCGCCGCCCTGAACGACTCGTTCGGGTTCGGCGGGCACAACGTGGTCCTGGCGTTCCGTACGGTGTGACATGCGCCGTTCGGCTGAGAAGTGGCCCGGTCTCCGTGGGGAGGCCGGGCCACTCGGCGTGTGGGGTGCTGTGGCCGGCCGGCCACCGGCCGGTGGGGGCCGGCCGCGCCCACGCGGCGGAACCGCATGTCGGTACGGCCCCGCGCCCCCGAGGGCTCACACCACCTGGTGCAGCCAGCGGACCGGGGCTCCCTCGCCCGCGTACCTGAACGGCTCCAACTCGTCGTCCCAGGGCTTGCCCAGGAGCTTGGCGAGTTCGGCTTCCAGGTCGGTCTCGCCGCGCTGGGAGCGGACCAGGGCCGCCCTCAGCCGGTCCTCCGGGATCAGGATGTCGCCGTGGATGCCGGTGACCGCGTGGTAGATGCCGAGGTCGGGGGTGCAGCTGTAGCGCTCGCCCTCGGCGGTGGCGCAGGGTTCGGCGGTGACCTCGAAGCGCAGGAGCTGCCAGCCTCTGAGCGCCGAGGCAAGCTTGGACGCCGTGCCGGCCTGGGCCTGCCAGGAGAACTCCGAGCGCCAGGTTCCGGGCGCGGCGGGCTGCCGGATCCAGTCGAGGTTGACGCGTGTGCCCAACACCCCGGCGACGGCCCACTCGACGTGCGGGCACAGCGCGCGCGGCGCGGAGTGCACGTACAGAACTCCACGTGTCGTCACCGGGACCTCCGGGCAGAGCGGGACAGTCTTGCAGGCTGGCATGGCGGCGGTGGCACGGCAGCCACGCTGATGGCGAGGCTACCGTGCGGCGGCGCGAGGAGTGTGACGTACCGTCGGTCCCGGTGCCCCGAAACACCCGCCATTCACCCGGCAGGACGCTGGTACGGGTGCGAACCGTTGCGTGACGGCCGGTCGGGAACTCCCGCGCGTTGTTATGGACGGACGACGTTTTCACCTTTCCCGCCATCACCCGACGAACGAGGGGATCCCCACCGGATGCGGAAGCCAAGCCACCGCGCGCGTGCCGTTCTCGCCGTCCTGTCGGCGGCCGTCCTGGGCGTCACCGGCTGTGACGCCGTCGGTGGCGACGCGCCCGGGCCGACCGCCACCGACGCCCGGAAGGCGAAGCCGTCCCCGACACCGGCGTGGGACAGCAGCCCGGCCTCGGTCGCGGCCGTGGGCGACTCCATCACCCGCGGCTTCGACGCGTGCGCGGTGCTGACGGACTGTCCGGAGGTGTCCTGGGCGACCGGCAGCAGCGCCGAGGTCGACAGTCTCGCCGTCCGGCTGCTGGGCCGGGCGAAGGCGGCCGAGCGGAGCTGGAACTACTCCGTGACCGGGGCCCGGATGGCGGACCTGCCCGGTCAGATGGTCCGGGCCGCGAGCCGCAAGCCGGGGCTGGTGGCGGTGATGGTGGGGGCGAACGACGCCTGCCGGGCCAGCACCTCGGCGATGACCTCGGTGAGCGACTTCCGCGCCGACTTCCAGGACGCGATGAGCGCGCTGCGCGGGACGGCCCCCAAGGCGCAGGTGTACGTGGCGAGCGTGCCGAACCTGAAGCGGCTGTGGTCCGAGGGCCGGACGAACCCCGTGGGCAGGCAGGTGTGGAAGCTGGGCCTGTGCCCGTCGATGCTGGGTGACGCGGACGCCGTGGACGCGGCGGCGACCGAGCGGCGCGACACCGTGCAGAAGCGGGTGGAGGACTACAACAAGGTGCTGGAGGAGGTGTGCGCCAAGGACCGTCACTGCCGTTTCGACGGCGGCGCGGTGTACGCGTACCGCTTCGGCACCGACCAGTTGAGTCACTACGACTGGTTCCACCCGAGTGTGAACGGCCAGGCACGGCTGGCGGAGATCGCCTATCGGGCGGTCACGGGAAAGCAGGCGTGACCTAAGGTTCCGCACATGAACGAACTCTTCGCGACGCTTTCCGACGGCACCCCGGTCCATCGCTGGACCCTGGAGCGGGCGGGGGTCCGGGTACGGATCCTGTCGTACGGCGGGATCGTCCAGTCGGCGGAGGTCCCGGACCGGGACGGGCGCGCGGAGAACGTGGTGCTGGGGTTCGCCGGCCTGGACGGCTATCTGGCGCACCCGGAGCCGTACTTGGGCGCGCTGATCGGGCGGTACGCGAACCGGATCGCGGGCGGCCGTTTCACCCTGGACGGCCGGACGTACACCCTGGCCCGCAACAACCCGCCGAACTCGCTGCACGGCGGCGAGTCGGGCTTCGACAAGCGGGTGTGGGACGGGGAGCCGGTCGGGCACGGGGTGCGGCTGAGCCGGGTCGCCGCCGACGGCGAGGAGGGCTTCCCGGGGCGCCTGGAGGTCACGGCGACGTACACGCTGGAGGAGTCCGGGGCGCTGCGGATCGCGTACGAGGCGGTCACGGACGCGCCGACCGTGCTGAACCCGACCAACCACAGCTACTTCAACCTGGGCGGGTCCGGGAACGCGGGCGGGCACGAGCTGCGGATCGCCGCGTCCCGGTACACGCCGGTCGACGCGGACCTGATCCCGACGGGGATCGAGGAGGTGGCGGGCACCCGCTTCGACTTCCGGCAGGCGCGGAAGGCGGGCGCCGGGTACGACCACAACCTCGTGCTCGACAAGGGCGTGACGCGCACCCCCGTGGAGGTCGCCGAGCTGTACGATCCCGCCTCCGGCCGTGTGCTGACCGTCGCGACCACCGAGCCCGGGCTCCAGCTGTACACGGCCGACCACCTGGAGGGTCCCTTCGCGCCCGGTGACGGCATCGCGCTGGAGACGCAGCACTTCCCCGACTCCCCGAACCGGCCGGAGTTCCCGAGCACGGTGCTGCGGCCGGGTGAGGTGTTCCGCTCGGAGACGGTGTACGGCTTCTCGGCCCGCTGACCGGGCCGCGGGGAGACCGTCCAAGGGGCCCGTCACGGCACGAGCCCCGGCCCGGGTGTCAGGTCCCGGACCGGGGCTGCCCATGGGGACGCCTGTCCCGTATCAGACGTTAATCGTCACGGTGAGCCGACGGTCCGTGATCGAGCGTCCCGCCTGGATCTCGTACGAACCCTTCACAAACGACCAGGATCCGGCCTTCTCGTCCCAGATCTCGAAGGCCGGCGCGGGAGTTCGACGGTGGCCTCCACCGTTTCGCCGGGGGCGGCGGTCACGCCCGCGAAACCGGCCAGCCGGCGGGCGGGGCGTTCGGCGTCGTGTCCGACGGGGGCCAGGTAGACCTGGACGACCTCACGGCCGGTGCGGGTACCGGAGTTGCGGGCGCGGACGGTGACGGTCGTCCCCTGCACCTCGGCCGACTCGTAGGTCCAGTCGGTGTAGCCGAGGCCGTGGCCGAAGGGGTAGGTGGGGGTGCGGCCCTGCCGCTCCCAGGCGTGGTGGCCGATGAAGACGCCCTCGGAGTAGGGCAGTTCGCCGTTCTCCGGGACGACCTGGGTGACCGGGGCGTCGGTCAGGGCGCCCCAGGTGGTGGGCAGCCGGCCGCCGGGTTCGTGGGCGCCGGTGAGGACGTCGGCGAGAGCGGCGCCGCCCTCCTGGCCGGGGAACCAGCCGAGCAGGACCGCGGCGACCTCGTCACGCCAGGGCATCTCCACCGGGGAGCCGGAGTTGACGACCACGACGGTGTTCGGGTTGGCGGCGGCGACCGCGTGGACCAGGTCGTCCTGGCGGCCCGGGAGGGTGAGGTCGGTGCGGTCGAAGCCCTCCGACTCCACGCGTTCGGTGGTGGCGACCACCACGACGGCCGTGTCGACGGCGCGGGCGGCGGCGACCGCCTCGGCGATCAGGTCGTCGGGGTCGCGCTGCGGGTCCTGGTGGGCGAGGGAGAAGCCGATGGCCTTCATGGGGTGGTCCTCGGCGGCGGGCACGACGTACGTCAGGGACACCTCCACCGGTTCGCCCGCGGTCAGTTCGACCCGGGCGCGGGGCACCGGGGCGCCGAAGAACGCCTGGAACGGGTCGTCGTCGGCGGGGCGCTGGACGTCGTCGTAGTACGTCGTGCCGTCGACGCGCAGGGTGACGGAACAGCCGGGGCACCTCGCGGGTCATGCGGGGCACCTGCCGGACGCCGCCCTGAGCGCGGGCTTCCGGCCGCGCGTCGCGCACGCGGTCGGCGAGTGGACATCCGAACAGGGCCGCGTCGCCGCGCGCCTCGGCGTGGTCCCGGTGCCGCGCTCGCCGCCGCGTCGGTACGCCCGGACGCGCCCTGCTCCCGGACGAGGGTGCCCCGGCTCGGGCCGTGCACGTGGCGGCCGCACGGAGGCGGTGGCTCGCCCCGGCCGTCGAGGCGTTCGGGGGGCGTCGCGGGAGGCGGGGGCCCGGCCGGCGCGGGCGTCACGCCGTATGGCGTGGACCACTCCTGTCACGGGATACTGCGGCCGTTCGGGCGGTACCGCTTCCCCCACGGCTACAGAAGGGCTGAACTGCCTTGGTCTCGCTACGTGTTCGGATCGGATTCCTGGGGCTGACCATGCTGGCGGGGCTGGCGGTGCCCACCGGCACCGCGGCGGCGGCCGGGACCGCGCTCTCCCCCACCGTCGAGGAGGGGCGGCTCGACCGGGCCGTGCCGCGGGAGATACTCCGGCGGTCCGGGTTCGACGCCCGGACGGAGCGGTTCGCCCGGACCCTCGGCTCGGCCGGCTCCTACGCCGAGGCCCGCCGGGCCGTCGTGCGGGAGGGGTCGGCGCTGTGGCGGCGGGCCGTCGAGCGGGCGCAGGGGCGCGGGCCGGCGGGCGGGGACCTGAGCCGGGACGACGACCGGCCGCTGTACTGGGCGCGGCTGGCGATGACCCGGGAGGTACGCACCTGGGAGCCGCAGTTCGGCCTGTCCGGTGCCCGACGGGCGTCGCTGATCGACACGTTGGAGCGGACCTCGCGCGGGCAGACCGCCGTCCGGTATCCGCGGGACACGAAGCTCAAGCGGATCCTGGTCACCGGGTTCGACCCGTTCACGCTGGACCGGGACATCCGGATCTCCAATCCGTCGGGGGCCACCGCGCTCGCGCTCGACGGCACGGTGATCGGGACGCCGGACGGGCCGGCGCGGATCGAGGCCGTCGTCTTCCCGGTGCGCTGGCAGGACTTCACGGACGGGACCGTCGAGCGGACGCTGCGGCCGTATCTGAGGAAGGTCGACCTCTTCACCACCGTGAGCCAGGGACGCGTGGGCCGCTTCGACGTGGAGCGGACCAACGGGGCCTGGCGGGGCGGGTTCGGGGACAACGACAACGTCGGCGTGACCGGTACCGTCCCGGTCACCGACCCGGCCTCGCAGCCGCAGTGGACGACGACGACCCTGCCGTACGCGAGGATCGTGGCCGCCGGCACCGGGCGGTTCCCCGTGTACGACAACACGCGGGTGACCGAGATCCCGGCGGGCGGGACCACGCCGGTCGTCCGGCCGGACGGGCCGACACCGGGGTCGACGGCCCGGCAGGGCGGCGGCGGGGACTACCTCTCCAACGAGATCGCCTACCGGGCCACCCTGCTGCGGGACCGGCTCGGGCTGCACGACTCGCTGCCGGGCGGGCATGTGCACACGCCGGTCCTGGAGTTCGGGGCCCAGAACACCGATCCGGCGACCGGGACGGTCACCGATCCGGGGTTCGTGCGGAACCGGGCGGACATCATCGCGCAGGTTCGGGCCATTCTGGCGGTGGCGGCGGAAGGCTGACGTCTCCGTCCTGGTGACCGTCGACGCTCTCCTCGCCCATCAGGTCGCGGGCCATGAGCGTGGCGCCCGCCACCGCGCCCGGCATCAGGAACACCGCGACGAACGGCACCAGGAAGGACACCGCGAGCGGCGTGCCGAAGCCCCAGACCAGGGCTCTGCGGGAGCGCAGGAGGGCGAGTCGGTCGCGGAGTTCGACGCGGCGGCGCTGGAGGGCGACGGAGGTGAGCTCCTGGGTGAGGAAGAAGCCGGTGACCAGGAAGCCGATCGCCGGGACGACCGTCTGACCGAGGACCGGGACGAACCCGAGCGCGAAGAGCAGGATGCCCCACAGGAGGGCACGCCCCAGGATCCGGAGGCTGTCGCGGGCCGAGATCCACAGCTCGCGCCAGAGCGGCAGGCCCGACTCGGGGGCGGTGCCGTCCGGGGAGAGGTCCCGGTCGACCTTCTCGGAGAGGTTCTCGTAGAAGGGCTGCCCGATCAGCAGGGTGACCGCGGTGAAGGTGATGACGGAGAGCAGCAGGGCGAGGGCGAACAGGAGCGCGGTGAGGAACCCGCGGAACAGGCCGCCCCAGGGGCTCGACCAGTCGTCGGCGAACGGTGTCGCCCAGGCGACGGCGTCCTCGCCCCACAGGGCCAGCGCGACCAGCACCGCCGCGTAGAGGACGAGGGTGATGAGGCCCGGCAGCAGACCGAAGCCGAACTGCCTGCCGTGCCGGGCCACCCACCGTTGGCCCGCCAGGAGGTACCTGAAGCCCGCCCCGAGATCGCGCATGGGAAAACTCTATCGGGGCCGGACCTCAGGGCCGCGGCGGTGTCCGGGAGCCGGCCGGTGCGGCCGGGGGCGGTGCGCCCGGTATGCCCCCGTGCGACCCGTGTGCCTCCCCCTTCCGCCCACTCGTCGATGCGCCATCCGGGGCATGCGCGCCACGAACTCCCTCTTGTTGCGGTTGAGTCGAACAGGTACACCTCGCCGTACCGATCTCAGGAAGCCCGGAGGAGGTACGTGTGCGCACCAAGAGAACCGTTTCTGCGAGACCTGTTCTGATCGCCACCCTCGCCGTCACCACGGCGGGCTCACTCCTGCTCACCCCCCACCCGGCGGGCGCCGACCCCCGGCCCGTCACCCGGGAGGACCCCCTCGACCGGCGCGCCGCCCAGGCGCCGGCGAGCGCCGCCGAGCGGGCTCTGGCCACCGCCGCGGCACCCGCCGCGGACCCGGCGGCACCGGAACGCGGCTACCCGCGCGAACAGGTCCTCACCCCCGACCCGGAGAACCCCGCCGACAGGTCGATCAAGCTCGGTCTCACCCCGTACCACGCCATCGCGCCGAAGCTGAACGCACTCCAGAAGCTCGGCGACCGGGTGAGTGTCGAGGTCGCGGGCCGCTCGGCCGGCGGGCACCGGCTCTACCTCGTCACCGTGACCGCCCCGGAGACCGCCCGCCAGGCCCGCGCCCAGGAGCGGATGCGGGAGCTGATCGAGAACGCGCCCGCCCGGGCCGCCGAGGACCCGGCGGTCAGGGCGGGTTACAAGGCTCCGGTCTTCTTCAACAACAACATCCACGGCAACGAGTGGGAGGGCACCGACGCCTCCCTGAGGCTCATCGAGCAGCTCGCCACCGCGAAGGACGCGAAGACGAGGGACCTCCTCGCGCACAGCCGCCTCTACTTCAACGTCACCGCCAACCCGGACGGCCGCATCGCCGGCACCCGCGCCAACGCCAACGGCTTCGACATGAACCGGGACTTCGTCACCGCCTCGCAGCCCGAGGTGCGGGCGATGCGGCGGATCCAGATCGACAAGCAGCCGGCCGTCATGCTCGACCTGCACGGCTATGTCAACGGCACCCTCATCGAGCCCACCACTCCCCCGCACGGCGAGAACTACGAGTACGACCTCTTCCTGAAGAACACCTACGCCAACGCGCTCGGCATGGAATCCGCCGTCAACTCCCTCGGGTACACGCCCGCGAAGGACGGCGTCGAGCCCGCGCAGATCCCGTTCCGGGACCAGGAGGAGGGCTGGGACGACTGGCCGCCGATCTTCACCCCGCAGTACGCGGCCTTCCACGGCACGGTCGCCGCGCACACGGTGGAGATCCCGCTGACGGTGAACAACGCGGCCTACAGCAGCCTCCCGGAGAGCGAGCTGCGCCGCCGGTCCGCGATCAACGTGGACGTGGCGGGCGCGGCCCTGCGCGGAACGCTGGACTTCGTCCGCACGCACCGCACGTCACTGGTCGCCGACCAGATCGAGGTCTTCCGGCGCGGGGCGGCGGGCGCGGCGCAGGTGCCGGTGTCCGAGGAGACGGTCCCCGGGGTGCCGGGCATCGGGCCGGAGGACGTCTACACGACCGCCTTCCCGCGGGCCTACGTGATCCCGGCCGGCGCGGGCGCCCAGCGGTCCGCCACCGCCGCGGCCCGGCTGGTGGACCACCTCGTCGCCCAGGACGTCCGGGTCGCCCGCGCCACCCGAGGCTTCCGGCTCGGCGGACGGACGTACGCGAAGGGCTCGTACGTCGTCGACATGCGCCAGCCCAAGCGAGGGCTGGCCAACGTGCTGCTCGCCGACGGGCGGGACATCAGCGGCGAGGTGTCGGTGATGTACGACATCTCGGGCTGGAGCCTGGGCCGGCTGTGGGGCGCCACGGTCCGGCCGGTGCCGTCCGGGAGCCTGTCCGGTGTGCCGCTGCGGACGGTCCGCGAGGCCACGGCCGTCGGCTACGTCGCCCCGCGCGGCGACCTGCGGCTGCGGCTCGACGACCCGCGGGAGATCGCCGCCCTCAACTCCCTGCTCCAGCAGGGAGTTCGGGTACGCCAGGCGGCCGACGGCAGCGCGATCGTGCCGGCGTCGGCCCGGTCGCGGGCGGCGGTGCCGGCCCGCACGTACGACGTCGCCTTCGACGCGACGAAGCTGACCGGGACGGCCGGCCTGCGGCGCCTGCGCGTGGCCGCCGCCGTCACCCCGGGTGAGCTGTTCGCGCTGCGGGAGATGAACTTCGAGGTCACGCCGGTGTCGACGGCCGTACTGAACGCGGGATTCGACTGGTCGGCGGTGGACGTGCTGTTCGTGTCGGCGGGGCTCAGCCACGGCGCCCTGAACACGCCCGCCCGCTCGGCCCTCGACGCGTTCCTCGACGCCGGTCACGGTCTCGTCGGGCGCGGCGCCACCGGAGCGGCCCTGAACACCGCCACCGGGCTCCTCCCCGTCACGTCCGTCGAGGGCAACGAGGACGCCAACGGCGTGGTGCGGGTGGTGAACGCGGGTCCGGTCACGGCCGGGGCGCCCGACCACGGGTTCGTGTACGCGCCCGTCTGGTTCACCGGCCTCGGACCCCGGGTCCGGGTGGAGCAGGCGTACGCGCGGGGGAACCCGCTCGTCTCCGGGCACTGGCGGGCGCTGGAGAACGGCTCGGGCGGTCCCGAGGACGCGGCCGGACAGGCCTCGGTGGTCAGCGGCCCCGGGGCCGTCCTGTTCGGCACCGAACCCCTCTTCCGGGACCACCCGAAGGGGGAATTCGCGCAGGTCGCACGCGCTGTGTTCACAGTGGCACAGGCACGTGGCGGTACAGGTGAGGAGAGCGGATGACGCAGGAGATCCACGGCACCGTCGCGGACGGCTTCGAGGCGGTACGCGAGGAGTTCGCCGCGTTCGTCGCGGGGGAACGGCCGGACTACGAGGGGCAGGTGTGCGCGTATGTGCACGGGCGCAAGGTCGTCGACCTGTGGGCCGGCGACGGTGTCGACGCCGGCTCCCTCTACGGCGTGTTCTCGTCCACCAAGGGGGCGGCCCACCTGGTGACCGCGCTCCTGGTGCAGGACGGCACGCTCGAACTGGACCGCAAGGTCACCTACTACTGGCCGGAGTTCGGGGCGGAGGGCAAGTCGGGGCTGACCCTGCGCGACCTGCTCGCGCACCGGGCGGGGGTGGTCGGGCTCGACTCCGGGTTCTCGGAGCAGGAGCTGGCCGACGACCGGGCCATGGCCGAACGCCTCGCGGACCAGCGGCCGTTCTGGCGGCCCGGCACCGCCTTCGGCTACCACGCCCTGGTCATCGGCGCGCTCACCGGTGAGGTGGTGCGCCGCGCCACCGGCCGCCCGCTCCAGGAGGTGTACGAGGAACGGATCCGCGCCCCACACGGGCTGGACTTCTTCCTCGGGCTGCCCGAGGCGCTGGAGCCCCGCTACCGCCCGGTGCAGCCGATGGCGCCGACCCCCGCCCAGCAGGTCGCGCTCGACGCGGTGCCGAAGGGGCCGCACACCCTGGCCTCGATCGCCTTCAACACCCATGTGCCCGAGCCCGGCAGCCTGGAGGGCTACGCCAACTCGCGTGCCGTACGGGCCAAGGGGCCGGCGTCGGCGGGCGGGGTCGCCGCCGCGCGCGGACTCGCCGGGATGTACGCGGCGACGATCAGCGAGGTGGACGGGCGTCCGCCGCTGCTGAAGCCGGACACCGTCGCCGAGGTCGGGCAGATCCACTCCGTCGGGTACGACCTGGTGGCCCGGGCGCACAAGTCGTACGGCCTCGGCTTCCAGGCGACGGCGGACACCTGGTACCCGTTCCTGGGCGCCGGGGCGTTCGGGCACAGCGGTGCGGGCGGCTCGCAGGCCTTCGCGGATCCGCGCAGCGGGCTGGCCTACGGGTACACGCGCCGGCGGATGGCCTTCCCGGGCGGGGCGGCGCCGGAGAACGAGCGGCTGGTGCGGGCCGCGCACACGGCGGCGCTGGCCGGCTGAGGCCGGTTCCACGGGCGGAGGCCGCACCCCACGTCCAGGGGTGCGGCCTGCGGCATGGGCGACGGACGCGGGCGGGCCGGGTCACGCCGCCCGACGTGCTCGGGCCCGGCGGGCTCAGAGCTTGACGATCATCTTCCCGGTGTTGTCGCCGCGCAGGACGCCGAGGAACGCCTCCAGGTTGTTCTCGATGCCCTCGACGACGGTCTCGCGGTACTTCAGCGCGCCCGAGGCCACCCAGGGGCCGACCTCCTGGACGAACTGGGGCTGGAGGTCGTAGTGGTCCCCGACCAGGAAGCCCTCGATGCGGCCGCGGGTCTGGATGAGGCGGGCCAGGTTCTTCGGGCCGGGGGCGGGCTCGGTGTTGTTGTAGACCGAGATCATTCCGCAGACGGCGATCCGGCCGTCCCGGTTGAGGGAGCCGATGGCGGCCTCCAGGTGGTCGCCGCCGACGTTGTCGAAGTAGACGTCGATCCCGTCCGGGGCGGCCTCGCGCAGCTGCTGGGCCACGGGGCCGCTCTTGTAGTTGAAGGCCGCGTCGAAGCCGTACTCCTCGACCAGGAGCTTGACCTTCTCGTCCGAGCCTGCCGAGCCGATGACCCGGGAGGCGCCCTTCAGCTTGGCGATCTGGCCGACCTGGCTGCCGACCGCGCCCGCCGCGCCGGAGACGAACACCGCGTCGCCCTCCTTGAAGGAGGCGGTGCGCAGCAGGCCCGCGTAGGCGGTGAGGCCGGTCATGCCGAGGACGCCGAGGTACGTGGAGAGCGGGGCGGTCTCGGGGTCGACCCTGACCGCCTGCTGGGCGTCGAAGGTCGCGTACTCGCGCCAGCCGCCGAAGTGCAGCACCCGGTCGCCGGTGGCGATGCCCTCGGCGTTCGAGGCGACGACCTCGCCGACCGCGCCGCCCTGCATCGCCTTGCCCAGCTCGAAGGGGGCCACGTACGACTTGGCGGCGCTCATCCGGCCCCGCATGTAGGGGTCGACGGACAGGTACTCGTTGCGCACCAGGACCTGGCCGGGACCGGGCTGCCGGATCTCCGCCTCGGCCAGCTCGAAGTCCTCGGGCTTCGGCCAGCCGACGGGGCGGCTGAGCAGACGCCATTCGCGGCCGGCGGAGGGGAGCGTGCGGGTGTCGTCGGACATGAGGGTGTGCGCCTTTCCTCGCTAATACTTCAGTACCTGAAACAACCATGCTCCTGGATATTTCAGACTGTCAAGTAACGGGTACCCTGAACGCCATGGCCACACCCGAGAAGACCCGTCGTCCCGACGCGCTGACCATGGAGGTCGTCGAGCTCATCGGTGACGTCGTGGCCCGGTTCCACGAGGACTACGAGGACGCCGCGGCCGGGCACGCGCTGACCGGCGCGCAGGCGCGGCTGCTCAGCCTGCTGTCGCTGGAGCCGCTGCCGATGCGGAAGCTGGCACAGCGGCTCAAGTGCGAGCCGTCGAACGTGACCGGGATAGTGGACCGGCTGGAGTCCCGGGGGCTGGTGGAGCGGCGGACGGCCCCCGCGGACCGGCGGGTGAAGCTGGCGGCGGCCACGGAGGAGGGGCGTCGGGTCGCCCGTGAGCTGCGGGAGGGCCTGCGGTTCGCGCGGGAGCCGCTCGCCGGACTGTCCCCCCAGGAGCGCGAGGCCCTGCGGGATCTGCTGCGGCGGATGCTCGGCTCCGAGAGCCGCGGCCTTCTCGGCTGACGGGTCTCCGGGGGGGGTGGCTGACCGGTCACCGGGCCGTACCGACTCGTCGGGTTTTCCGATTCGCGGGAGCGAACCAACTGCGCGCAGTGCTTGCGGGCACTGCTTGTGGGCGTGCCGGTGAGCAGCGCTTGTGTGGTGGTCACCCGCACCGCTGACGCGCAGCGCTTACGTGCACCACCACAGGAAGCGGTCGCAGGTCTGTGTCGGCTCGGGCTCAGGTTCCGGGTCCGGGTCCGGTTCCGGGTCCGCCGTGGTCGGGTCGGCGGTGGGGGCCGGCGCCTGACTGGGGCCCGATCCGTCGTCGGGGGCCGACGGGGAGGTGTCCGGGACGGTGCCGCCGGCCGTCGCCGACGGGGAGCCCTCGGCGGACGCGTCGGCACCCTCGCCCTCGTCCCCCTTGTCCGTCTTGTCGTCCTTCGTGGACTCGGAGGCCGAGGGGGACGCGGAGGCGTCCGGGGAGGACGGGTCCGACGCCCCCGTTCCGGCGCCCGGGTCCCGCAGCGGCTCCGCGGACCCGCCCGCCTCCGCGGAGGCCCCGCCCTCCGCCGACACGCCCCCGGCCGCCGCCGGTTTCGGGGTGGAACCCGGGGCGTCCATGCCGAGCTCCGCGAGGCTCAGCCCGCCGGCCGCCAGCACGAAGCCCGCGGTGACCAGCAGGACCCGGCGCCGACGACGCCGGTGGGCCGCGGCTTTGCGATCGCGGCGACTCGCACCGGCCGAAGGACCGTCCAGCTGCTCCTCCGCGTCACCCCCGTGGCGCCCGGCCTCGTCGAGGTCGTCGGGAGCCCCGGCCGCCCGGCCGTCGCGGCCGCGCGCCCGTCTCCGTTCCGCCCGGCCGCCGACCGGCTGCACGGCCCCGGAGCGGCCGACGGCCGTCCCGGTGTCCCCCGGGCCCTCGTCGCCGCCGCCGTCCCGGCTCTCGCCCCCGTAGGCGGCCGCGTGACCGTCCGCACGCGCGACGGCCGTGACCCCGCCGGCGCAGGAGTCCGCGCGGGTGTCACCCGCGGGCCCGCCGTCGTGGATCGGGTCGGCTCCGGCCCCATGACTCTGGTAGGCCCCGTATGGCTCGTATGCCTGGTATGTCTCGTGGACCCCGTCGATCTCGTGGGCTCCGGCGGCGTGGAGCTGATCGGCGGATGCGCCGCACCCGGGGCAGGCGAGGGCGCCGTTGAGGTGCCTGCGGCACGGGTGGCAGTAGTCCATGACGCGTGGAAGATTAGGTTCCTCTCAGGCGGCGTTCATAGTCAGTGCTGTGAAAGTTGTGTAGGGAAGCGGGTGCCCCGGTGGGGTCACTTGCGACGAGGGCGGACATCGCGCCGAAACCGCCCGTCGAAAGCGCTGTCGAAAGCGGTGTCGAAACCGTTATGTGCTGGACCCATTGACACTCCCCTCGCCCCGTCCTTACTGTCACGCCAGCATTTCGAACGTGTGACGAAATTTCGAACACACCGATCGAGCCGCCGAAGCAGACGAAAAGAAGACGACGCAGCAAGGGGCTACTGCCGTGCGCATCACCGGAATCAGCACACACGTGGTCGGGACGCCGTGGCGCAACCTGACGTACGTCCAGGTGCACACCGACGAAGGTCTCACGGGGGTCGGCGAGACCCGCATGCTGGGCCACACCGACGCGCTGATCGGATATCTGCGCGAGGCCGAGGCCAACCACATTCTGGGCTCCGACCCGTTCGCCACGGAAGACCTCGTGCGCCGGATGAAGTACGGCGACTACGGGCGGGCCGGCGAGATCGTGATGTCCGGCATCGCCGTCATCGAGATGGCCTGCTGGGACATCAAGGGCAAGGCCCTGGGCGTGCCGGTCTGGCAACTGCTCGGCGGCAAGGTCACCGACAAGGTCAAGGCGTACGCCAACGGCTGGTACACCACCGAGCGGACCCCGGAGGCCTACCACAAGGCCGCCCAGGGCGTCATGGAGCGCGGGTACAAGGCGCTCAAGATCGACCCCTTCGGCACCGGGCACTACGAGTTCGACCACCAGCAGAGCCTGTACGCCGTCTCCCTCATCGAGGCCGTACGCGACGCCATCGGGCCGGACGCCGAGCTGATGCTGGAGATGCACGGCCGCTTCTCCCCCGCCACCGCCGTCCGGCTGGCCAAGGACCTCGCGCCCTTCAAGCCCGCGTGGCTGGAGGAGCCGGTGCCGCCGGAGAACCTGAAGGCGCTGGAGAAGGTCGCCGCCAAGGTCGACATCCCGGTCGCCACCGGTGAGCGGATTCACGATCGCATCGAGTTCCGCGAGCTCTTCGAGAGCCAGGCCGTCGACATCATCCAGCCGGACGTCGGCCACATCGGCGGCATCTGGGAGACCCGCAAGCTGGCCGCCACCGCCGAGACCCACTACGTGCTGGTGGCCCCGCACAACGTGGGCGGCCCGGTGCTGACCGCCGCCTCCCTCCAGGTCGGCTTCACCTCGCCGAACTTCAAGATCCTGGAACACTTCAACGACTTCGCGGACGCGGAGATCAAGAAGGTCGTCAAGGGAGCGCCCGAGGTGATCGACGGCTACTTCCACCTGTCCGACGCGCCCGGTCTGGGTGTCGAGCTGGACGTCGACGCGGCCGCCGAGTTCCCGCAGCAGCAGGCCCGCTTCGACCTGTGGGCCGAGGGTTGGGAGCAGCGCAAGCCGAAAGGCCCCCAGCAGTGAGTGAGGCCGTCGTCATCGAGGCGCCGGGCGAGCACCGGCTGACCTCGCACGACCCCAGGCAGCCGGCGGCCGGGGAGGCGCTGGTGCGCGTCCACGCCGTCGGCATCTGCGGCAGCGACCGCGAGGTGTACCAGGGCAACCGGCCCGAGGGGTACGTCCGCTATCCGCTGACCCCCGGGCACGAGTGGTCCGGCACCGTCGAGGCCGTCGGCGCCGAGGTGCCCGCGTCGCTGGTCGGCCGCAAGGTCGTCGGTGAGGGCTTCCGCAACTGCCAGGTGTGCGACCGCTGCCACGCGGGCGAGACAACGTTGTGCACGGCGGGGTACGAGGAGACCGGGTTCACCCAGCCCGGGGCCATGGCGGCCACCCTCACCCTCCCGGCGCGCCTGCTGCACGTGCTGTCGGACGACGCCGACCTGACGGCGGCGGCCCTGCTCGAACCCGCGGCCTGTATCGCGGCCGCCGCGATGAAGGCGCGGGCGCTGCCCGGCGAGCGGGTGGCCGTGGTCGGCACCGGGACGCTCGGCATGTTCGCCGTGCAGTTCCTGAAGGCCGGCTCCCCGGCCGAGCTGCTGGTCGTCGGCACACGGGACGACCGCGAGGCGCTGTCCCGCCGGTACGGCGCCACCGACTTCCGGCTCAAGGACCAGGAGCTCCCCGACGACTTCGACGTCGTCATCGAGACCGCCGGGTCCGCGTCCGCCGCACGCACCGCCGCCGCCCTGCTCCGGCGCGGCGGACGCCTGGTCCTGACGGGCATCCCGGCGCCCCGCGCCGAGGGGCTCGACCCGACGGACCTGGTCGTCCGGCAGCTGGAGGTGCACACCGTCTTCGGAGCGCCGCCGGACGCCTGGGCACACACGGTGCGGGTGTTCGGGGCCGGTCTGCTCGATCCGCTGCCGCTGGTCACGCACGAGCTGCCGCTCGACCAGTTCCCGCACGCCATCGAGCTGGTGGGGTCCGGTGACCCGAAGGTCGGAAAGGTGCTGCTCCACCCCTAGACGTACGCCGGTACGGGAGCGACCTGACGGCCCCCGTACCGGCGTACTCCCATTCTCTCCGCACCCAGAGCCGCGAACCCCGCCCGACATACCGAACAGAAGGACAGCTAGTGACCGACGCTTCCGCCACGGCGGCCCGCAGGCCCGGTGAGCAGGCGCTCACCACTCTCGGCCTGGCCGCACCCGCACTCGATCCCGCCGACGCCTCGCCGCACACCTTCCCCGGCGGCGGCCGCTGGCGCACCGAGATTCCCTCCTGCGAGGGTCCCGAGGCGCTGGCCGTCGTCCTCAAGGAGGCCTCGCGCCTCGACGTGCCGATCCACCGGATCAGCCAGGGCAGCGGCGTGTGGATGCTGACCGACGCCGAGATCACCGAGATGGTCGACGCCACCGACGAGCGCGACATCGAGCTCTGCCTGTTCACCGGCCCCCGCGGCACCTGGGACATCGGCGGCTCGACCCGGACCGACTCGCGCGGCGGGGGCCTGCGGGCCCGCGGCCACGACGCGGTCGCCGGCTGCGTGGAGGACGCCGTGCGCGCCACGGAGCTGGGCGTCAAGTGCCTCCTGGTGGCCGACGAGGGCGTGCTGTGGACGCTGCACCGGGCGCGCCGCGCCGGGATCATCCCGGCCGACACCACCCTGAAGGTCTCGGCGCTGATCGGTCCGGTCAACCCGGCCGCGTACGCGGTCTACGAGAACCTCGGCGGCGACTCGATCAACGTGCCGAGCGACCTGACGCTCGATCACCTCACCGAGATCCGGCGACTGTCCGCCGCCCCCATGGACATGTACATCGAGGCTCCCGACGATCTCGGCGGGTATGTGCGGATGTACGAGGTCGCCGAGCTGATCCGGCGCGGCGCCCCGCTCTACCTGAAATTCGGCCTGTCCAAGGCCCCGGGGCTGTACCCGTACGGCCACCACCTGCGCGACGTGACCCTGAACTCGGCCCGGGAGCGGGTGCGGCGCGGCCGGCTCGCCCTGGACCTGCTGGCACGGCACGGAGCGGACGGCGACATGGCCCCGCTGGGCTCGCGGCTGCCCGGCGAACTGCGTCGATTCGAAACGCCCTCATAACGTTCCGGACAACGCCCCTTCACAAAAGGCCACGCAGCCACACACAATCGCACACACCTTCTCCTCGGTCTCATCCCGCACCCCGCCGGGCAGCGTCCCGCACCGTCAGACCGAGCCCCGCCCGAAACATCAAGGATGATGATCATGCGTACTCGCCGAGCCGCACTCGCCGCCGTAGCCGCCTCCGCCTCCCTCGCCCTCACCCTGTCCGCCTGCGGCCAGAGCAGCGAAGGCGGCAGCGAGGAGGGCTCCGGCAGCACCGAAGGCGCCACCATCGGCATCGCGATGCCCACCAAGTCCTCCGAGCGCTGGATCGCGGACGGCAACAACGTCAAGAAGGACCTGGAGTCCAAGGGCTACAAGACCAAGCTGGTCTACGGCGAGGACGACCCGGACCAGCAGGTCTCGCAGATCGAGAACCTGATCACGCAGGGCGTCAAGGCGCTGATCGTCGCGGCCATCGACAACAAGTCGATGAACAACGTGCTCCAGCAGGCCAAGGACGCCGACATCCCGGTGATCTCCTACGACCGCCTGATCCTCGGCACCGAGAACGTCGACTACTACGCCTCCTTCGACAACGAGAAGGTCGGCGAGCTCCAGGGCAACTACATCGTCGAGAAGCTCGGCCTGAAGGACGGCTCCAAGAAGGGCCCGTTCAACATCGAGCTCTTCGCCGGCTCGAACGACGACAACAACACCCGCTACTTCTTCCAGGGCGCGATGAACGTCCTGCAGCCCTACATCGACAAGAAGCAGCTCGTCGTCCGCTCCGGCCAGACCAAGCTGACCCAGGTCACCACCCTGCGCTGGGACGGCGGCACCGCCCAGAAGCGCATGGACGACATCCTGACCTCGGCCTACAAGAGCGAGCGGGTCGACGCGGTCCTGTCGCCCTACGACGGCATCTCCATCGGCATCCTCTCCGCGCTGAAGTCGGACGACTACGGCTCCAAGAGCAAGCCGCTGCCGGTCGTCACCGGCCAGGACGCCGAGGTCGCCTCGGTGAAGTCGATCATCTCGGGCCAGCAGTCGATGACCGTCTACAAGGACACCCGCGAGCTCGCCAAGGTGTCCTCGAACATGGTCGACGCGCTGCTCAAGGACAAGAAGCCCGAGACCAACGACACCAAGACGTACGACAACGGCTCGAAGGTCGTCCCGGCCTACCTGCTGGAGCCGGTCGCCGTCGACAAGGCCAACTACCAGACGGTCGTCGTCGACTCCGGCTACATCAAGGAAAGCGACCTGAAGTAACCGCCACCCCCTAGTGATTGGAAGGCACGACCATGGCGGGACCCGTCCTGGAAATGCGCTCGATCGTCAAGACCTTTCCCGGCGTAAAAGCGCTGTCGGACGTCACACTGACCGTCCAGCAGGGCGAGGTCCATGCCATCTGCGGGGAGAACGGTGCCGGCAAGTCGACCTTGATGAAGGTCCTCTCCGGCGTCCACCCGCACGGCACGTACGAGGGCGAGATCCTCTTCGAGGGAGAGGTCTGCGAGTTCAAGGACATCCGGGCCAGTGAGCATCACGGCATCGTGATCATTCACCAGGAGCTGGCCCTGGTGCCCTATCTGTCTCTCGCGGAGAACATCTTCCTCGGCAACGAGCACGCCAAGCGCGGGCTCATCAACTGGAACGACACCCTCAAGCACGCCAGCGAACTGCTGCGCCGGGTCGGTCTCTCCGACCACCCGGAGACTCGCGTCGCCGACATCGGCGTGGGCAAGCAGCAGCTCGTGGAGATCGCCAAGGCGCTGTCCAAGAAGGTGAAGCTGCTCATCCTGGACGAGCCGACCGCGGCCCTGAACGACGAGGACAGCGGCAAGCTCCTGGACCTCATCCTGGAGCTGAAGACGCAGGGCATCACCTCGATCATCATCTCCCACAAGCTGAACGAGATCCGCAAGGTCGCCGACTCGGTGACGATCCTGCGGGACGGGCGCACCATCGAGACGCTCGACGTGAAGGCCGCGGAGACGACCGAGGACCGGATCATCAGCGGAATGGTCGGCCGCGACCTGGAGCACCGCTTCCCGGAGCGTTCCCCGCACGAGCCGGAGGAGGGCCAGGCGCCCGCCCTGGAGGTCCGCAACTGGACCGTGCACCACCCGATCGACCAGCAGCGCAAGGTGGTCGACGACGTGTCCCTGTCCGTGCGGCGGGGCGAGATCGTCGGCATCGCGGGTCTGATGGGCGCCGGCCGCACCGAACTCGCGATGAGCGTCTTCGGGCGGACGTACGGCCGGTACGCGGGCGGCCAGGTCTTCAAGGACGGCACGGAGATCCGTACCAAGTCCGTCCCGGAGGCGGTCAAGCACGGCATCGCGTACGTCACCGAGGACCGCAAGCACTACGGCCTCAACCTCATCGACACCATCGGGCGGAACATCTCGCTCAGCGCGCTGGGCAAGGTCTCCAAGCGCGGACTGGTGGACGAGCACGAGGAGCGGCAGGTCGCCGAGGGCTTCCGCAAGTCCATGAACATCAAGGCGCCGACCGTCTTCGAGCCGGTGGGCAAGCTGTCCGGCGGCAACCAGCAGAAGGTCGTCCTCAGCAAGTGGATCTTCGCGGGTCCGGACGTGCTGATCCTGGACGAGCCGACCCGTGGCATCGATGTCGGCGCCAAGTACGAGATCTACACGGTCATCGACCAGCTGGCCGCGCAGGGCAAGGCGGTCGTCTTCATCTCCTCCGAACTGCCGGAGCTGCTGGGCATGTGCGACCGCATCTACACGATGGCCGCGGGGCGGCTGACCGGTGAGTTCTCGCGGGCCGAGGCCTCGCAGGAATCACTGATGCGTCAGATGACAAAGGACAAAGAGGTAACCCGATGAGCACGGACGTGACCGCCAAGACGCCGGCCCCCGCGCCGCCCGGCAAGGGCGGTTCGGCAACCGGTGACAGCCTGCTGCAGCTGATACTGGACGGCATGCGCCGCAACATGCGGCAGTACGGCATGCTGTTCGCCCTCGGCCTGATCGTGGTGCTGTTCGCCGTATGGACCAACGGTGACCTGCTGCTGCCGCGCAACGTCTCCAACCTGGTGCTGCAGAACAGCTACATCCTGATCCTCGCGATCGGCATGATGCTCGTCATCATCGCGGGCCACATCGACCTGTCGGTCGGCTCGCTGACGGCGTTCGTGGGCGCGGTGGGAGCCGTGCTGATGGTCAGCCACGACATCGCCTGGCCCATCGCCCTGGTGATGTGCCTGGCCATCGGAGCGGCGGCCGGTGCCACCCAGGGATATCTCATCGCGTATCTCGGCATCCCGTCGTTCATCGTGACGCTGGCGGGCATGCTGACCTTCCGCGGGCTCACGGAGATCTTCCTGGAGGGCCAGACGATCGGCCCGTTCCCGGAGGGTCTGCAGAAGGTCGCCAACAGCTTCCTGCCCGAGGTCGGCCCGGACACCAACTACCACAACCTCACCCTGCTGCTCGGTCTCGCGGTGATCGTGTTCGTGGTGCTCCAGGAGCTCCGCGACCGCAAGCGGCAGCAGGAGTTCGCCCTCGAGGTCCCGCCCGCCAAGCTCTTCGCGCTCAAGCTCGTCGCGCTGGTGGCCGCCGTCCTCACCGTCACGATGCTGCTCGCCAGCTACAAGGGCGCCCCGATCGTGCTGCTGATCCTCGGCATCCTGGTCGTCGGCTTCGGCTACCTCATGCGCAACGCGATCATCGGCCGGCACATCTACGCGATCGGCGGCAACCTGCCCGCGGCCAAGCTGTCGGGCGTCAAGGACAAGAAGGTCACCTTCCTTGTCTTCCTGAACATGGGCATGCTCGCGGCCCTGGCGGGTCTGGTCTTCGCCGCCCGCTTCAACGCGGCCTCGCCCAAGGCCGGCCTCAACTTCGAGCTGGAGGCCATCGCGGCCGCCTTCATCGGCGGCGCGTCGATGAGCGGCGGTGTCGGTACCGTCCTCGGCGCGATCATCGGTGGTGTGGTCCTGGGCGTGCTGAACAACGGCATGAACCTGGTCGGCATCGGCACCGACTGGCAGCAGGTCATCAAGGGCCTGGTACTGCTGGCGGCGGTCGGTTTCGACGTGTGGAACAAGCGCAAGGTCGGTTCGTAAGTCGGCTGGGCCCCGCCGCGAGGCGGGGCCCTTCTCTCTTTCCATTGCAGGAGTCGCACATGGAACTGAGCAGACGTACCGTCATCGCCGGGGCCACGGCCGCCGGCGTCGCCGCCGCGACCGCCGGTGGCACGGCCCACGCCACAGGAGGCAGAAAGCCGGTGAAGTCACTCTTCGGCAAGCTCGCCGACGGCACCAAGGTCCACAGCTGGGCACTGGAGAACGGCGGCACCCGCCTGAAGGTCCTCTCCTACGGCGGCATCGTCCAGTCCCTGGAGATCCCGGACCGCAAGGGCCGCTACGCCAACGTCTCCCTGGGCTTCGGAACCCTCGAGGACTACGTCGCCAACTCCCCGTACTTCGGCGCGCTGATCGGCCGGTACGGCAACCGCATCGCCAAGGGCAGGTTCACCCTCGACGGCAAGAGCCACCAGGTCAGCGTCAACGACGGCGACAACAGCCTGCACGGCGGCGCGCAGGGCTTCGACAAGCGCGTCTGGAACGTCGCGCCGTTCACCAAGGGCTCCGACGTCGGCCTGTACCTGCACTACACCAGCGTCGACGGCGAGATGGGCTACCCCGGCACGCTCAGGACGAAGGTGACGTACACCCTCACCCGGCAGGGCGACTGGCGCGTCGACTACGAGGCCACCACCGACAAGACCACCGTCGTCAACCTCACCAGTCACGTCTACTGGAACCTGGCCGGCGAGAGCAGCGGCACCGTCTACGACCACCGGCTGAAGATCGCCGCGTCCCGCTACACGCCGGTCGACTCGGGCCTGATCCCCACGGGGAAGCTGGCGAAGGTCACGGGCACCCCCTTCGACTTCCGCGGGACCAAGGCCGTCGGCGAGGACATCCGGGTCGCCCACCGGCAACTGCTGTACGGCAAGGGCTTCGACCACAACTGGGTCCTCGACAAGGGCATCACGCGCAAGCCCGAGCACGTCGCGACGCTGAAGGACCCGTCCTCCGGGCGGACGTTGAAGATCGCGACGACCGAGCCGGGGCTCCAGTTCTACTCGGGCAACTTCCTGGACGGCACCCTCGTCGGCACGGGGGGCGGCATCTACCGGCAGGGCGACGCCCTCTGCCTGGAGACACAGCACTTCCCGGACTCGCCGAACCAGCCGTCGTTCCCCTCCACACTGCTGCGACCTGGGCAGACGTACCGGACGACGACGGTGCACTCGTTCCGCTCGTGACACCGCTCCACAGGTGGCGCACAAGTTCCTACCCGTTTCTGAGCGGTTGAACAGCGTCACCGCAGCCTCCGTAAGTAAGGGTGGCCCGTGCTCCCCCGCACGGGCCACCCAGACGACGGGCCCGGTCGTCCCCACCCGGGCCCGCCCCACTCGGAGGCTCCCTTGGCTGACAACGTCACCTCGCTGTTCCGCAGCACCGCGGCGCACAGCCCGTCGATGGCGGCGTTGACGCGGGAGGGCGGCGAAGGCGCCGGTCCGGTGGACTTCTGCATTCCCTGCAATCCGTACTTCCCGACACCGGCCATGTTCGAGGAGATGGCCGGCCGGCTCCGGGACATCATCACGTACTACCCGAGCAGCGCCGACACCATCACGGCCGAGCTGTGCAGCCTGCTGCAACTCCCCCCGCAATGCGTGGCGATGGGCAACGGCTCGACCGAACTGATCACCTGGATCGACCATCTGCTGGTGCGCGAGTCCCTCGCCATCCCCGTGCCCACCTTCGGCCGCTGGACCGACCAGCCGATGGAGACCGGCAAGCGGGTCGACATGTTTCCGCTCCAGGAGTCCAGCGGCTTCGCCCTGGACCTCGCGCAGTACGCCGAGTTCATCCGGGCGCGCGGCACCCGGGTGGCGGTGATCTGCAACCCGAACAACCCTGACGGCGGCTTCCTGCACAAGCACGCCATCGTGCAGTTCATGGACGCGATGGCGGACCTGGACCTGGTCATCGTCGACGAGTCGTTCCTGGAGTTCGCGGACGCCGAGGTCGAACCCAGCGTCGTCCAGGAGGCGATGCTGCGGCCGAACGTGATCGTGCTGCGCAGCCTCGGCAAGAACTTCGGCCTGCACGGCATACGGTTCGGCTACCTGGTCGCCAACCCGTCCCTGGCCGGCCGTATCCGCTCGATGCTGCCCAAGTGGAACCTCAACTCCTTCGCCGAGCACGTGGTCTTCATCCTCAAGCAGCACGGCGCCGAGTACGCGCAGAGCCTCCAGCAGGTCCGCCGCGACCGGCTGGACATGGCCGGCCAGCTCGCGTCCCTGCCCGGGCTGACGGTCTACCCGTCGCAGGGCAACTTCCTCTTCGTACGCCTGCCCGTGGGCGCCGAAGGCACCGTGGTCCGGGACCGGATGCTCACCGAGCACCGGATCCTCGTCCGCGAGTGCGGCAACAAGATCGGCTCCTCCAGCCGCTTCCTGAGACTCGTGGTGCGCCCCCAGGTGGACGTGCGTCGCCTGGTGTCCGGCCTGGAACAGGTGCTCTACGGGACCAGGAGGGGAGCCGCCGTGCCCGAGCTGGCTACAGGGACCAGCTACAGCTCGGGCACGGCGGCAGTCGACCGGTTGGTCGGCGCCACCAACGGCGCCGGGATGCAGGGCCTTGCCGCTCAGGCCATGGCCGCCCCCGCGCCGGGGCTCGCAGTGGCCCCGGCGGCCTCGACGGCCGGCGGCGGTATGCCGATGCCCGCGGCGGCCCACATGGGCCGGCCGGGTCAGACCGGCGGGGCCGGGATGCCGATGCCGGCGGTGGCCCAGGCAGCCCCACAGCCGTTCGGCGTCCCGGCTCAGCCTCCCAGGCCCGCTCCGGCGCCCATGCCCACGCCCATGCCGGCGCCCATGCCCACGCCCCCGCAGATGCCCACCCCGGTACCGGCGGCGGCCGCCGCCCCGATGACCGGCCCGACCCCGCCGGGCGTCCCGGCCCGCGGTGGTCTCACCGCCGCCCAGGTCCGCGGCATGACCGCGCCGGCCCCGGTGCCGGACCTGGAGGCGGCCCCGGCCACCGGCTGGCCCAACGCCCAGAGCTGGCCCAACGCGGCGGGGATGGGGCAGGTCGGCTGACCCCGCCTACACCGGGTTCAGCCTCCACTGCTGGCAGGTGTTGTTCAGCCAGGACCACTGGCGTACGTCGGCCGCGTCCGCGGTGGAGCAGTTCGCGACGTCGGCGACCTTGCCGGTGGCCTGGTTGACGATCCTGACGTAGCCGCTGTCGGTGGCGACGAACCGGAACCGCTGGCAGGTGTTGTTCAGCCAGGACCACTGGCGCAGGTCGGCACCGTCGGCGGAGGAGCAGTCGGCGGTGTCGAGCACCTTGCCGGTCGCCACGTTCACCAGCCGGCTGGTGTCGTCGCCCTGGTCCTCGATCCGCCACCGCTGGTTGGTGCCGCCACCGCAGCCGTACTGCTGCACATTGGCCCCGTCGGCCGTCGAACTCCCGGCGACCTCAAGGCACTTGCCGCTGTTGCGGTTGCTGATGGTGTACGTCGTCGAGGCGGCGGACGGCTCACCGGACGGACCCGTCAGGCCCGCCCCGAGCCTGACGGGCGTACCGAAGTTCGCCGTGCCGTCGGAGTTCCAGGTGAGCTTCTGGGCCCGTGCCGTGCGCCCGTTGTCGCAGCCCTCGGAGGCGGCGTCGTTGGCGTGGTAGACGATCCAGTCCTCGGTGCCGTCGGGGGACTTGAAGTGGCCGTGGTGACCGGGGCCGTAGACGGCGTTCGCGTCGTTGCGCTGGAACACCGGCGTGGACTTCTTCGTCCAGGAGGACGCGGACAGCGGATCGGACCCGGTGAGGGTGAGCTGGCCGAGTTTGTAGTCGGGGGTCCAGCAGCCGCTCGCCGAGTAGATGAGGAACGTCCGCCCGCCGCGCTGGAGGATCTCCGGCCCCTCGTTCACCGGGGCGCCGGACGTCTCCCAGGAGTTGGTCGGCGTGGAGATTGTGGAGAAGCCGGTGGCGAGGGTGTAGGGGTTGGACATCCGGGCGGCGACGAGGTTCTGTGTGCCGCCCCCGCTCGCGCTGCCGAACAGGTACAGCTGCCCGTTGATCGTGGCGACCGTCGGGTCCAGCATCCAGGAGGAGTTGAGCTGGTTCCGGTACGTGTACGGGCCCATCGGATCCGAGCCCGCGCTCTCCACGACGTGGGTGCGCTGGGTCGGGTTGTAGTCGGAGACGTTCTGCCCGGCGACGTAGTACAGGTACCAGCGGCCGTTGAGGAAGTGGAGCTCGGGCGCCCAGGTGTTGAAGCCCGGGGACGCGGCGTCGCCCTTCCACACCTGGACGCTGGGCGCGGTGGCCAGCCCGGCCAGGGTGGCGGACTTGCGCATGGTGATCACGTCGGTCCAACTCGTCGTCACCATGTAGTAGTTGCCGTTGTAGAACGAGATCCAGGGGTCGGCGCCCTTCTGCGCCTTGACCGGGTTGGCGAACGAGGCGGCGCTCGCGGAGGGCTGCCCGATCGAGAGGGCCAGCAGCAGCGCTGCCAGCAGGGTCAGTATGCGACGGGCCATCCGCTGCTCCAGTTCAGAAGGTTCACGCCCAGCTTGGGCGTGCCGTTGTCGTTGCCGTCGTAGTAGTGGTAGACGATCAGGTCGCCGTCGGCGTCCTTCATGACCGACTGGCCGCCGGGTCCGATGACGCTGCCGTGCGACTCCAGGACCGGCGTGCCCCCGTTGTTCATCATCGAGACGCCGTTCCGGTCGTAGTACGGCCCGGTGACGCCGGTGGCGCGGCCGACCTTGACCTTGTACGTCGAACCGGTGCCGGCGCAGCAGGTGTCGTACGAGGCGAAGAGGTAGTAGTAGTTCCCCCGCTTGACGATGTACGGGGCCTCGACCGCCTTGGTACCGGTGGGCCGGGAGGCGAGGGAGTAGCGGGTGGTGTTGGTGGAGAGCTGCTTGCCGGTGGCGGGGTTGAGCTGGATCATCTTCAGCCCGGTCCACCAACTGCCGAACGAGAGCCACCACTTGCCGTCGCCGTCGACGAACAGGTTCGGGTCGATGGCGTTGTAATCGCTGGAGGTGGTGGAGGTGTGGACGGTGCCCTGGTCGGTCCAGGAGCCGGGCAGTCCGGTGCTCGAGGTCGCCAGTCCGATGGCGGACCTGTTCGACCCGAAGGTCGAGACGGCGTAGTACATCAGGTACTTGCCGCCCTGGTAGGAGATGTCGGGCGCCCATGCCTCGGTGGCGTACGCCGACCACCAGCCCGGCTTGGCGGAGAAGGCGTCGGCTCCGGCGGTGAACGCGGTCCGGTCGGTGGACGTCCGGTACCCGAGACCGCCGCCGGTGCCGTACAGCAGGTAGCGGCCGGCCGGGGTGCGGATCATCGTCGGGTCGTGCACGACGACGGCACCGGTGACCCGGCCGGGCTGGGGATACGCGGACGCCGAACTCGGTATCAGGGCGAGCAGGACGGCGGCGGGGACGGCGAGGAGGGCGGTTCTCCTGCGCGCGGTGCCGGCGGGACGGTGGGCGCTGCGGGTGCTGGAGGTGCTGGTGCGGCTCACACGTGCCTCCTGAGCATGTGGGGGGGAGATCCTGAGCATGTGGGGGGAGATGTGAAGGAAGGGAGAGTGTTCGACACTTCGAACATCGATCGCCTTTTCGGACGAACGGAACGTAGAATCGAATCACTCACGCGTCAATGGTTCGCGCACGGAAGAACGGCGACGCCCCGTCCCCGCCGTTGTGGCGGGGACGGGGCGTCGCCGTTCTTCCGGATCAGCCGTTCGGGCCGAAGTCGGCGTCCAGGCGTTCCCGCCAGCCGGCGTCCGCGAGGCCCGCGCCGACCAGGACGTCCCGCCAGTCCTCCTTGGCGAGCTGGACGGCGTCGAGGAGGCGGTCCACCCGGCCACGTCCGCACAGGAGGGTGGCCGCGGCGATCCGTTCCTTGTCCTCCGCGTCGCCCCGGTCGGTCAGGTGGTTCACGAGGCCTGCCAGCAGTTCTCCCACCACCTGGCCGTCCCGGCCGGGAAAGTCCTCGGCGATTCGCCGCTCGACGCGCGTCGTCAGCACCATTCACACTCCTTTACACCCTTTGTCCTGCCACGCTACATCGGGTGACCCTCGCGCCGAAGCCGTGAGACATGCGTCGGCCGCGCCGATGCCGGGGCCCCGGTCGAGGACGGTGGTGACGCTCCGCCGGATGCGCACGACGAGGGACTCCCAGGGATACGCCGCCTCACCATCGGGCGGCTGTGGACGGATCCCGGGTGCGCGTCGCCTTGATCGCCCGTCTCCCGGTCCTCGGCTCCGGCCGCCTGGCAGACTCACCCCATGCATGCCGTACGCCGTCCGCTGGGGCACCGGCCCCCGCCCCGCTGAACAGCCGTCGCACATGGACTCACGCGAGACCGCCGGTGCGGTGGTCACCGGACGGGCGAACCGTCTCGTGAACCTCGGCTGCCTGACCATGCTGATCGCGCTGATCATCCCTTCCGGCGTCGTCGCCTCCTGGTTGTGGTATCGGCTCTGGCATGACGGGAACGTCAACAGCGAGCGCACGGAGAAGGCATGGGCGTCGGTCCTGGAGCAGGCCCGTGCCACGGCGGACGACACGGCGCGGGCACTCGGCAGAAGCGGCGCCGCCGATGCGGACGCACTCACCCGCGTGATCTGGCAGCACTCCGAAGCCCCTGTGATCAGCTACGACGCATCCCGTCGCGAGTTCACCGCCACGGCCCCGGCATCCGTCCAGTACGACGGAAAGGCCATAGTCCCCGGTGGCGGGGCCCTGCGGGCGACCCGGTGTTTCGTCTTCACCTACACCCAACGCCCCGGGCAGGCGTGGGCGTCGACAGTTTCCGAGCGGGAGGACGACGTGTGCCGCCCGAGCACTCAGATCGGCGGCCAGGTTCGTCTGGCGCTGACGCGCTTCTCGAGCCTGTACGCCGAGGACTTGACGCGCGCCGGGGTGCAGGATGCCCTCGACCCCACCGGACGGCGTTCCTTCGACGTCAAGGACGTGGTCCACGAGGGGCACACGGTATCCGCCTCCGTCCTCGTCTCGAACTCGGAGGCGGCAGTCGACCAGTGCTACCGCTTCACCCGGCCAGTCCCCGGCGACGACGGCCAAGGTTCCGCCGCAGCGGTTCCGGCGTCCTCGTGCTGACCGTGCGGCCACCCGGACCCGGCGAGACCGATCCCAGCGGCACCTTCCGTCCGGCAGCAACGGCCACTTCGCCCCGTGGGTCTCAGGCGACGTGTTCCCACTCGTCCTGGTGGGGATCCTCGTCGTCGGTGGGTGGGTCGTCGATCGTCTTCTCCCGGGCTCGCAGCAGTGCCCAGGCGAGGGCGGAGGCGCAGGTGAGGATCCAGGGCGCGGGCCAGGTGTAGGGCCACCAGGGGGCGCGGGGGTCGAGCAGGACGTCGGCGGCGGCCAGTGCCATGGCGGTGGCGAGGCTCCAGCACAGCAGGCGGCCGGCGCACTGGACGGCGCGGGCGGGGCGGCCGGGCGTAGTGCGGCGTGCGCTGTGCGCGCGGCACAAGGGCGTGGGTCTGCCCGGTTCGGTCATCGCGGGAAGGTCCTCTGCTCGGAGCGGCGGCCGCCGCGGATGCGGTCGGGCTCGCCGGACGCCGTAAGTGTGCATTCGGTGAAGAGCCGCGCACAGGGGCGTTCTTGGGGCGGACGTGGCCTACGAGACAACTTCCCACGCGGGGCGTATCCGTATGAACCAGGACGCAGCACCCCTTCAGTGAAGGTCGGGGTGGCAGTCGAGCGGACTGAACTTGTCTTGAAACCGGCGGGTGGAAGCCGGACAGAGGGCGGAAGCCCGGCCGGGGAAGCGCTTTCAGTCAAGCCGCCCGTCATATTCAGGGCCGGAAGTGAGCATTCCTCAGGTTTCCAGAGGTGGTTCGCCTCCTCTTGCCCCGATATGGGGCCGGGAAGAGGTAGGGCCGATTCCGGCCCGTATCGGAACGGAGTTGAGGGGCATGCCGTGCCGCTTTAGGTGCTTCTTGTGACAGCTTGCGCGTCGTCTGTGACCGCTGGGGTCACGGTTTCCGACTTCCACCGGACTGTTCAGTTTCTCCGACGCCCTCGACGCAGGAGAGAAGATCTTCAGCGCTGCCACTGGCTGTCTGGCCGGTATCGGTGCCGCTGGTGAAACGGGCATCCCCGAGAGTCACAACGGCTACAAACAGAAACAACAAAATAGAAGAGCGCGGCTTTCGGTTGACAGTCCTTGACGGAATGTCACCCGAAAGCCGCGAGTGCTCGCCGTCTCACGCGTCACGAACATATCCCGAAGAGAAGACACGCAACGGAACAAAGGAGGATGCTATGCCGATCAGCCCAGCCAAGAAGCTGACTTGGTTCGTGGTCACAGGGACGGCGTTCGGATTGCTTTGAGTTTTCCTGGGCGCTCGGAGTCAGAACTACATGCTCCCAGGAGCCGGGGTGCTGGCGACTGCCGGTGGATTCGCTCTCATCCTGATGGCGTTCGTTCGCCAGAATTCGAGAAGGTGAGAGGTAGCCGCATATCCGTTGTGCTTCAACCGGTCCCAGCGTCGACAAGGACGGTCGACCAGTCGTTCCAGTGTTCAGTGCGCATCCGGGTACGAGCAGCCGGGCGAGGGGACCCGCAGGGCCCGTGACTCGCCCTCTCCCCGGTCGCCGGGGGCGAGTTCGTGTCACGGGCCCCGTGCGACTACGACTCCGGGCACTCCTTCCACGCCATGTGGTACACCGTGCTGATCTCCCCGTCGGTCGAGTCCATCGTCATGAAGCTGACCTTGCCGGGCGACTGGGTCCCGGCACTCACGCGCAACTCCGTGTTGATGTTGAAGTTGCGCTGGACTCCGCAGGGGGCCCAGACCAGTTGGGCCCAGTCCGTGCTGTCGGTGGCCTGCCAGTTGTCGTTGTAGGGGCCGGCGAAGGGGTGGTTGCGGAACGCCGTGTTCGATGAGCCCTGGAAGTAGTACGAGGCTCTCTGCGTGCCGCTCGCGCCGGGCTGGAGGGCGGCGAAGCCGCGGTAGTCGGCGCTGGCGATGGCGTACGTGAAGCCCTGGGGGACGTGGACGATCAGGTTGAGCTGGCAGTTCCTGCGGAACGCGGTGGGGTCGGAGCCGCCGCCGGCCTGCGCGAGGTAGTCGCTGTACGTCACGGTGAAGGCGGTGTTGTCCTCCGAGACGGCGACCGCGGCCGTGCCCTGCGGGCAGCCGGAGCCGTTCACGGTGGCGACCTTGATGACGATCCTGTCCGGGGGCGGGTCCTCGAACCCGTCGGACGGGCCCTGCGCGGGCAGTGCGGTGGTGAGCAGAGCGGCGATCGCGCCGCTCAGCAGGAGTCCGCCGGCCATGGTCTCTCCCAGGGGTTGGGGGGTGGAGGCCCCAAGTCCGTGAGGAATCGATGAAGTTCCTGTGAAGACCGAGGGCGCTCGCATCGTAGGAAGACCCGCACGAGACGGTCAGCGCGAACTCAAGCCATTCACAGCCGCACATTTCACAGGGTTCCGGCACCCACCGGTGTCCGGGATCCGCACGACGGCGTGCTCGCCGTGCGGCGCGGTGAGCCGGACGGTCTGCCCCTCCTGGCGAAGCCGGCCTCTCGTGACCGGAACCACGTGGTCCCGGATGAGGGCGTCCAGCGGGTTCATCGCCCGGGCTCCCTCAGGGGTTCTCCCAGGCCTCCGGTTCCGCCGCCAGCCGCCGGACCGGTTCGGGCAGGACGCCCGTGGCGATGTCCGCGACCGTGACACCCTCCAGGATGCGGCGCACGTTGGCCCGCAGCGCGATCCACAGCGGCAGCAGGGGCTGGGCCGATCCGGTGTACGCCAGACCCGTGGGGCGCTCGCCCCGTACCGACACGATGGGCCCGTCGACCGCCCGGATGACGTCCGCGACCGTGATCGCCGAGGCCTCGCGGGCCAGCCGGTAGCCGCCGCCCCCGCCGCGCCGGCTGTCGACGACGCCGGCCCGCCGCAGATCGCCGAGGATCCCCTCCAGAAACTTGTGCGGAATGTCCTGCTCAGTGGCGATGGTCTCCGCCTTCACCGGTCCGCCGCCCTGCCGTACGGCGAGTTCCAGCACCGCCCGTACCGCGTAGTCCGCCCGCGCAGAGATCCTCATATGACAATTGTGGGGGGTCCGACCGTACAGAATGACCCAGCACCCACGGTCGCGGACGATCAGGCACAACAGGAGGCGCTCCCTTGGGGCTCAGCAGACGGACATTCAGCGTCCTCGCCGGTACGACGGTGCTCGGCTTCACGCTGGGCGGCAGCGGCGGAACCCCGACCGGCGCCTCCTCGTCCCGCGGGGTGCCCACCGGGCCCGCGCCGGCCCCGCCGGCGGCCGACGGGCGCGCGCACACGGTCGGCTTCGACCGGTACTCGCTGCTGGTCGACGGCCGGCGGCTGGTCCTGTGGTCGGGCGAGACGCACCCGTTCCGGCTGCCCAGTCCGTCGCTGTGGCGGGACGTGCTGCAGAAGATGCGCGCGTACGGTCACAACGCGGTCAGTGTCCGCGTCGCCTGGAACTACCACTCCCCCGCGCCCGGCCGGTACGACTTCACGGGCGTCCGCGACCTGGACCTGTTCCTGCGGACGGCCGCCGAGACCGGCCTGTACGTGATCGTGCGCCCGGGCCCGTACATCGGCGCGGACGTCGACGGCGGCGGCCTCCCGGGCTGGCTGACGGCCACCGAGGGCCGGGCCCGCACCGTGGACCCGGCCTATCTGAAGCACGCCGACGAGTGGCTGACCGAGGTGAACGCGATCGTCGCCCGGCACCTGTTCACCCGCGGCACCGGCACGGTCCTGCTCTACCAGCTCGAGCACGAGCACGAGCACGAGCACGAGCACGAGCAGGGGAACGGGAACGGGAACGACGCCCGCGTCACCGGGCCGGCCGGCCGCGACTACCTGTCCCACCTGCACCGGAAGGCGCGCGCCGACGGCATCGACGTTCCGCTGTTCCACAGCGACAGCAGCGGGAACGTCCACTGGGCCGGCGGGGCCACGGCCGGCCGCGCAGCGAGGGCGCCCCGGTTCGTGCCGGAGGCCGGCGGGGGCCGGTCCGACGGGTGGGGCGGGTCCGGGTCAGGGGGCAAGGGGTACGCGGAGTCCCGGCGCACCCACGACGCGGCGTACGAGCGGCGGTCCTGCCTGACCGGCCTCGCCCACGGCGCCAGCCTGCACAACGTGTACCTGACCTTCGGCGGCACCTCCTGGGGCTGGCTGCCCGCGCCGGCCGTCTACACGTCGTACGACTACGGGGCGGCCTTCGACGAGGCGCGCAACGCCACCGCCAAGCTGGCCCCGACGCACCAGCTCGGGCATCTGCTTTGCCGCCAGCCCGACTTCGCCCGGCTGAGGCCGGCGGCGGCGGTGAAGCCCGCCGACGACCGGCTCAGGGCGTACCACCTGACCAACCCGGACACCGGCGCCCAGGTGTACGTCCTGCGCAACGACAGCGGCGAGCGGGTCTCCACGACGCTGCCCGGCACCGACTTCGACGTGCCGGTGGCCGTCCCGGCGCGGGACGCCCGCCTGCTGGCGACCGGCATGGCCCTGGGCCGTCGGAAGCTGCGGTTCTCCACCGTGCAGCCCATGTTCTGCCTCACCGCCGGGCGGCAGGACATCGCCGTGTTCGCCGGGCCGTACGGCGAGATGGCGCACGTCGTGCTGGACTGCCCGGAGGAACCGACGACGACCCGGCTGGACGCCGAGGGGGCGTGGGTGTACGACCGCGGTCTGCTGCGGGTCACCGCCCCGCTCGGCGTCGGCGGCCTGACCCGCGTCAAGGTCGAGGGCGGCGGGCACGACCGGCCGCTGCTGCTGTTCTTCGCCGACGACGCGACCTCCCTGCGGCTGTGGCCGTACGACACCCCGTCGGGTCCGGTGCTGGTGTACGGACCGGCGATGGTGCGTGACGTGACGCTGCGCGGCGGCACGGTGCGGCTGACCGGCGACACGGTCGCGGAGACCGGACTGGAGGTGTGGGGGCCGCCCGGGATCACCGAGGTGACCTGGAACGACGGCCCGGTGCGGACCCGGCCCAGCGCCACCGGCAGCCTGCTGGCCGAGCACCCCCTGCCCGGGGTGCGGCCGGTGCGTCTGCCCGCGCTGGACGGCGGCTGGCGGCGGCGGACGGAGAACCCGGAGTCGGCGCCCGGCTTCGACGACGCCGCGTGGACCGTCGCCGACCGGACGACGTCGTACAGCGTCACGCCGGTGCCCGAGGGACAGCCCGTGCTGTTCGCGGACGACTACGGCTTCCACTACGGGGACGTCTGGTACCGGGGCCGTTTCACCGGCGCCGTCACCTCGGTGTCCCTCGCCTACCGCACGGGCACGCAGGGCCTGCTGATGGCCTGGCTGGACGGCGAGCCGCTGGGCACGCACCGGATGCCGGTGCCGGCCGACGGCACGGCGACGCGGGGCAGTTGGGCGGCGACGGCCACGTTCGCGCTGCCGGAGGGACCGCGGGGGAAGCCGCGTGACGCGGGCGGCGCGCACGTCCTGTCCGTCCTCGTCCGGCGGATGCAGCACGACCAGGACGGCGCGGCACGCGACAGCCACAAGGTGGCCCGCGGGCTGACGGCGGTCACCTTCGGGGGCGCCGGCCCGAAGGTGACCTGGCGTCTGCAGGGCGCGGCGGCTCCCGACCCCGTGCGCGGGCCGCTGAACAACGGCGGCCTGTTCGGGGAGCGGGAGGGCTGGCATCTGCCGGGCTACGAGGACGGCGACTGGGAAACGGCGGACCTCCCGCGCGCCGACCGGCGCCAGGGGGTCACCTGGTACCGGACCGCGTTCCGGCTCGCCGTCGACGCGGGCACCGACGCCTCGGTCGGGCTCACCCTCGACGACGACCCGTCCCGCGCCTACCGCGTGCAGATCTTCCTCAACGGCTGGAACCTGGGCCAGTACGTCAACGACGTGGGCCCGCAGCACACCTTCGTCCTGCCGAACGGGATCCTGCGCACTCGTGGCTCCAACACCCTCGCCCTGGCGGTGCTGTCCGACGGAACCACACCGTCGGGGCCGGGCCGGGTGCGGCTGACGCTGCTGGGCGCGGCGGCCGGCGGAGTGCCGGTCACCCCGGTCGGCTCCCCCGGCCGCTGATCCCCCGGCGTCACGCCAGCCGGATCACGTTCCAGGACAGCGGCTCCAGGACGGCGGTCAGGGTGCCGTCCGTCAGCGTGGTGCCCTCGACCGGGTGCGGGGTGACCCGGTCGGGGGCGTCGAGGGTGTTGCGGGCGTCCGGGTCGGCGTCCGCGAGGGCGCTGTGCTCGACGACCGAGGACAGGCCGAGACCGGTGAGCGCGACCTCCAGCGGGAGGGCGTCGGCGCGGCCGCGGTTGACGGCGAAGACGGTGACCGTGCCGTCCTCGGCGCGTACGGCGGTGGCGTGCAGCAGGGGGGTCTCGCCGTACTTCCGCGTCTGGTACGTCGGGGAGTCGACGCGGACGTCGAGGACCTGGCCGCGCCCGTGTGCGGAGGCCTGCGCGAACGGGAAGAACGTCGTCTGGCGCCAGGCCGGGCCGCCCGGCTCGGTCATGATCGGGGCGATGACGTTGACCAGCTGGGCGAGGCAGGCGACGGTGACGCGGTCGGCGTGCCGGAGCAGCGCGATCAGCAGCGAGCCGAAGACGACGGCGTCGGTGACGCTGTAGTTGTCCTCCAGGAGGCGGGGGGCCTCGGGCCAGTCGTCCTGCTGGAACGTCTTGGCGTGCTCCTCCCACTCGGGCAGGTACCAGACGTTCCACTCGTCGAAGGAGAGGTTGATCTTCTTCTTCGATTTGAGCCGCGCTCCCACGTGGTCGGCGGTCGCGACGACGTTGTCGATGAAGGACTCCATGTCGACGGCGGAGGCGAGGAAGGAGTCGACGTCACCGTCCTCGGGCCAGTAGTAGGCGTGCAGGGAGATGTAGTCGACGAGGTCGTACGTCTCCTTGAGGACCGTCGCCTCCCACTCGGCGAACGTCGGCATGCTCTGGCTGGAGGAGCCGCAGGCGACCAGTTCGACGGCCGGGTCGAGCTGGCGCATCGCGCGGGCCGTCTCGGCGGCGACACGGCCGTACTCCTCGGCCGTCTTGTGGCCGGTCTGCCAGGGACCGTCCATCTCGTTGCCGAGGCACCAGAGCCGGATGCCGAAGGGGTCCTTGTCGCCGTGGGCGATGCGCTGCTCCGCGAGTGCGGTGCCGGAGGCGTGGTTGGCGTACTCCTGGAGTTCCAGGGCCTCGGCGACTCCGCGGGTGCCGAGGTTGACCGCCATCATGGGCTCCGCCTGGGGACCGACCTTGCGGAGGAAGGCGATGTACTCGGAGAGGCCGAAGCGGTTGGTCTCCGTGGAGTGCCAGGCCAGGTCGAGGCGGCGGGGGCGGTCCTCGGCCGGGCCGACCGAGTCCTCCCACTTGTAGCCGGAGACGAAGTTGCCGCCGGGGTAGCGGATGGCTGTCGTGCCGAGTTCGCGGACCAGGTCCAGGACGTCGGTGCGGATGCCGTCCTCGTCGGCGGAGGGGTGGCCCGGTTCGAAGATGCCGGTGTAGACGCAGCGGCCGAGGTGTTCGACGAAGGATCCGAAGAGGCGTGGGTTCACTTCGCCGACGGTGAAGGCGGGGTCGAGGGTGAAGCGGGCGGTGTGCATGTGCGCCTTTCGGGGAGAGGGTTCTGTTGCGTAGGAGTGGTACGTCGGCCGGTCCGGGCCTCGGTCGTCGAACACCGGCCGGCCTCCCGCACCGGTGTACCCGCCGGCGACGACCGCGGCACGTCCGAGGCGCTTCGACCGCGCGGCTCCTTCGGGGGAGTCACTGGCCCGCGAGGCCGGTGTGCGCGACACCCGCCACGATCTGGCGCTGGAAGAAGACGAAGACGACGATCAGCGGCAGGCCCGCCATGAGGCCGCCCGCCATGAGCTGGGCCCACTGGATGCCGTAGGAGTTCATCACGGTCGCGATGCCGTTGGGCATGGTCATCAGGTCGGGGTTGTTGGTCACCATGTACGGCCACAGGAAGTTGTTCCACGAGGCGATGAAGGTGAAGATGCCGACCGCCGCGAGGGAGGGCCGGGACAGGGGCAGGACGATGGTGAAGAAGACGCGCCAGCGGCCCGCGCCGTCGATGAAGGCGGCCTCCTCCAGCTCGCGCGGGATGCCCTGGAAGAACTTGTAGAGGATGTAGACCATCGCGGCGGGCGCGCACTGCGGGAGGATCATGCCCCAGTAGGTGTCGACCATGCCCATCTGCTGGACGGTGGTGAAGAGGGGGACACCGAGGACGGCGGGCGAGACCATCAGGCCGGCCATGACGAGGCCCATCAGCGGGCCCTTGCCGCGGAACTCGGTGCGGGCGAAACCGTATCCGGCGAGCGCGCTCACGAACAGCACGACGGTCGTCACGCACACCGAGACCACCAGCGAGTTCACGAACCAGTCGGTGATGTTGCCGGTCTCGAAGACGGCCGTCCAGGCCTGGCCCGTCCAGACCTCGGGCAGCCAGTGCGGCGGCACCTCGACGGCCTCGGTCTCCGACTTGAGCGAGGTGAACAGCGCCCAGACCAGCGGCGCGAGGAACACCGCGGAAACGGCGGTACCGAGCAGGGTGAGCACGATCTGGCTGGGCGTCCACGTCGTGCGGGGCTTGACGCGTACCGGTGCGGCGGTGGTCATCGGCCGCCCTCCTCACGGTTGCGCAGCAGCCACATCCGGGCGAGGGCGACGGCCGCGATGAGCACGAAGAAGATGATGGAGATCGCGGAGGCGTAGCCCACGCGGTAGCTGGTGAAGCCCTGTTCGAGGGTGAACTGCACGAACGTCCTGGTCGATTCCTCCGGGCCCGGCGTGAAGTCCGTCATCACGACGGCCTGGTCGAAGACCTGGAGCGAGGCGAGGATCTGTAGGGCCACGACGAGGCCGGTGATGTGGCGCAGCATCGGCAGCGTGATGTGGACCATGCGGTGCCAGGCGTTCGCGCCGTCCAGCTTGGCCGCCTCGTAGAGGTGCGCGGGGATGCCCTGGAGGGCGGCGAGGTAGAGCAGGAAGCTGAAGCCGACCGTCCACCACAGGGTGCAGACGACGACGGCGAGCATGGCGTACGCCTTGTCGGTCAGCCACGGCGTCTCGATGCCGAAGACGTGGTTGACCATGCCGGTGCCGGGGTTGAACAGCCACTGCCACAGGTTGGCGGCGACCGTGGACGGCAGCAGGAACGGGGCGAAGAAGCACAGCCGCCACAGCCACGTGGCGTGCTCGATGTGGTGGGCGAGCATCGCCAGGAGGAAGGCGAGGACCGTGATGCAGGGGACGACCAGCAGCGTGAAGTACGCGCTGTGGCCGAGCGAGTCCCACATCAGCGGGTCGTTCAGTGCCTCGCGGTAGTTGTCGAGCCCGATGAAGTGCGCCGCGTCGCCGGAGATGTTGGCGTCCGTGAAACTGAGGTAGAGGCCGCGCAGCAGCGGCCAGATCACGAACAGCGCGAACAGCGCGAGGAACGGGGCCACGAACCAGCCGCCGTGCTGGAAGCCCTGGCGGCGGCGGGTGGCGCTCCGTGCGGCGGTCCTGGCGCGTGCCGGTGCGATCACGGTCCGGGCGCTGGTCGCCGTCATGAGCCCGTGCCTCCCTGCGCGGCGGTCCTGCCGTCCATGGGGTTCTTCATGGCGAGCAGTTCGGTGAGCGTGCTCTTCATCCGGCGCGCGGCGGCGTCCGGTCTCGCCGAGCCCATCGACGCGGAGACCACGACGGGACCGACGCGCTGGGCGAGGATGCCGGTGGAGCCCGCGAACCACACCTTCGGCTCGGTGGCCTGGTGGTCCATCGCGGTGACGTACTCGCTCTGCGGGTCGAGCTTCCTGTACGCGGCCGAGGACAGCGTCGGGGTGTAGGCGGGGATGTGGCCGCCGGCCGCCCACTGCCGGGCGTGCCGGACGATGTAGGCGGCGAGCCGGTGCGCGGCCTCGTCGGTGGCGCCGCCGCGGTCGGCCTGGTGCGGCAGCACGAAGGAGTGCGACTCGGCGTGCGTGGCCTGCCTGCCGAAGACCGGCGGCAGCGGGGTCGCGCCGTAGTCCAGCTTCGCGCCGGTGAAGACCGGCACCGACCAGTTGCCCTCCCAGGTGAAGGGCGCGCCGTTGACGAACTGTTCGCCGTCGGCGGCGCCCGCGACGGAGTAGCCGTCGGTGACGTGCCGGCGCAGGAACTCCAGGACCTGGACGGCCTTGTCGGTGTCGAAGGTGACCTCGGTGTCGGTGTCGTCGAAGAAGGTGCCGCCGAGCTGGGTGTAGAAGGCGACGAAGAACCACCACATGAAGTTCTGGTCGTTGGCGTGCAGGCCGAGGGTCTGTAACCCCTGCTTGGTCGCCTTCCTGGCTTCCTTCAGTACGTCGAACCACTCGTCGGCCGACGTCACCGGGACCATCCGGCCGTCGTCGCCGAGCAGGCCCGCCTGCTTCAGCACGTCCTTGCGGTAGAAGCAGAGCTGGACGTGGATGTCGAGCGGGAGGGCGTAGAGCCGGCCGTCGATGACGGCGCGCTTCCACAGCTCGGGGTTGAAGTCGGCTTCCCGCACGCCGTACTCGGCGAGCAGGCCGACGTCCCAGGGGTCCAGGAGGCGGCCCGGTGAGAAACCGGGGACCCGGCCCAGGTGCATCACGCCGAGGTCCGGGGCGCGGTTGCCCGCCGCCGCCATGGCCAGCTTGGTGTAGAAGGGGCTGCCCCACTGGAGGGTGGAGTCCTTCACGTCGATGCCGGGGTTCTCCGCACGGAAGGCGTCCAGCATCGCGATCATGTTGTATCCGTCGCCGCCGCTGAACAGGTTCCAGTAGCGCACGCGGGTCTGTGCACCGGCGGCGAGCGCGTCGGCGCCCGTGCCGAGCGCGGCGAAGCCGAAACTGCCCGCGACGAACAGACCGGTGAGCCCGCCCAGAAGCTGCCTGCGGTTCAGGTCAGGTCGTCCCATGCCCTGCCCTCACTGTTCGAAATTTCGAAATACGCTCGTAACTTCGAACGGGACCGTAAAATCGAAGCGCTTGCGCGTCAATGGCTGGGACAGAAGTTCCGCCGGACTCCAGGAAATCAGTGATCGTTCCCGGTTGAACAACGGTCGCCGGACCACATGACGCGGACACTTCCGGGCGCGTAATCTCGGACGAGTCGCCGGACAGCGGTGAGAAGGGGGAGCGATGGACATCGCGGGCGCGCGAAGGACGGCGTCCCGGATCGCCGGGTCCCAGCTCGTTCGCCTGGCGCCGCGCAGTCCGCGGCGCGGGTCGGCGATGCGTGCCCTGACGGCCGACCTCGCCACCGCCGTGCGCGCCAGACCCCGGCGCCCGGCCGGCGTCCGCGAGTTGTGCGCGGCGCTGTGCGAGGAGATGAGCGTCCGCCGCGGCGGACGGCCCGTCGAGCTGCGCTTCGAGCGGTTCCCCGACAAGTTCGAGGTCACCGGTGTGTGGGTGGAGTTCCAGGAGTTCGACCTCGTCATCGTCGAGGAGCGGGCCGAAGCCGTGCAGCAACTGGTCATCCTCGGCCACGAGTTGTGGCACCTGCACGCCGGGCACACCCACCACCACCGGGCGGGTGCGGCGGCGGCGAACGCCCTGGCCGAGCGGCCCGGCTGGAAGGAGAGCGCGCTGACCGTGGCCGCCCGTGACGGCTCCCGCGAACAGGACGAGGCCGAGGCCGACGCATTCGGCCACCGCCTCGCCGCCGCCTTCCGGCCCCTGCTCTCGGGCGGGGGCGCCGACGCGCCCCTCGACCCGGTCCAGCGGTCGCTGGGCTACCGCGGACGCGGAGGCGCGGCGCGGTGACGCGGTTTCACCTGGCGGCTGACCTCGCGCCGTTACGACCGGCCCTGGACGCCGTGCCCCCACCACCGGCCCTGGACGCCGTGCCGCTGCCCCTGCGGCTGGCCATGGAACCCGGGCGCCCACGGCTGGCGACGGATCCCGCCGACGTCCTCAGCGCGTTCTCCATCCCGTTCTGGATTCCGGCCGCCGTCCTGACCGCCGCCCTGGCGATCAAGCTGCCCACCATCATCCGGCTGTGGCGGGACCCGCTGCTGCGCGCGGTCGGCGGGCTGCTGCTGCTCGCCTGCGCCGTGTTCGTGTTCGTGGCGCCGTCCACCATCGCCTGGACCAACCGCGTCACGGGCGTACCGAACATCTCCGTGCCCTGGTGCTACTCGCTCCTCACCGCGTTCTGCGCGTCCTGCCTGCTGCTGATCATCGCCTGGCGCAACGGCCTGACCGACCGGTCTGCCGCCACCCGCCGCGCGATGCGCTGGGTCGTCGCCGTCTACTCCGGCGTGATCGTGGCGCTGTGGGTGCTGTTCGCCCTGGCGGACGCGCCGGTCGAACGGCTGCGGGACGTCGACACCTACTACGCGACCACGCCGTTCATGCGCGAGGAGATCCTGCTCTACCTGCTCGCGCACACCGTGGCGGTCCTCATCACGTCCTGGCTGGTCTGGAACTGGGTCCGCACCGACGGACTGGACGCCTGGCTGCGCTGGGGCCTGAAGCTGCTGGGCGTCGGCTACGCGATGAACCTCGGATTCGACGCCGCCAAGCTCACCGCCGTCGTGGCCCGGTGGACCGGCCACGACCTGGACTGGCTGAGCACGCACCTGGCACCGGCGGTCGCCTGCCTGTCGGCCATCCTGATCGCGGTCGGCTTCATCCTCCCGCACGCCGGCCAGTACCTCCACGACCGCTGGCGGGTCCGGCTCGCCCACCGTGAACTGCGGCCCCTGTACGTGCTGATGCGGGGCGTCAACGGCGGCGGCGTCCCCGTCGTCCTGCGCGCCACCCCGGAGCTGCGCCTGATCCGCCGGGAGACCTTCATCCGCGACGTCCTGCTCCCGCTGGCCCGGCACATCGACGAGGGCCGGCGGCGACGGGCCCACGACACCGCGCTCGCCCTCGGCTTCGAGCCCGGCCGTGCGAAGGCGCTCGCCGCGGCCGTGACCATCCAGGACGCCGTCGAGGCCAAGCGGCGCGCACCGGACAGCGCCGGCACCGGCCACCCCGACACCACGGACCTGCTCCAGGAGATCGGGGCGGTCTCCCGGGCCCTGCGCCACCCCGACGACCTGGCGGCGGTACGCGCGGGAACGGCGGCCCCCGCGCCGAGCGCGCCGGTCCCCGAGGGGGCGCGCACGAGTGAGCGCACATGAGCGGGTGCGCACGAGTGAGCGCACATGAGCGGGTGCGCATGAGTGAGTGCACCTGAGTGAGTGCAGTGAGCGTGCCGGTGCGTGAGTGAGCCCGGCACGGAGCGTGCCGCTAGATCAGTCGTCGCAGCAGAGAGCGTGCCCGTCCATGAGTGAACGCCCCACCTCCGCCGTCGTCCTCGGCGGTTCCCACGCCGGCATGCTCGCCGCCCGCGCCCTGGCCACCGTCGCCGACCACGTCACCGTGGTCGAGCGTGACGCGCTGCCGGCCGGCCCGGTGCCGCGCAAGGGGCTGCCCCAGGCCCGCCACGTCCACCAGCTGTGGTCGGGCGGTGCGCACGCCCTGGAGGAGCTGCTGCCGGGCGTCACCGACCGGCTGCGGGAGGCGGGCGCGCACCGGCTGCCGGTCACCACGGACATGGTGGTGCTGTCCCCGAAGGGCTGGTACCGGCGCTGGGCGGAGTCCCACTTCATGCTGCTGAGCGGCCGGGACCTGCTGGACGCGACCGTGCGCGCGCAGGTGCTGGAGGACGACCGCGTCGAGCTGGTCGACCGCGCCGAGGTGCTGGGGCTCGACGGCACCGGCGCGGCGGTCACCGGGGTCCGGCTCCGGGCGCACGGCCACACCGAGACCACCCTGCGCGCCGACCTGGTCGTCGACGCCACCGGACGCGGCTCCCGCGCGGTGCGGTGGCTCACGGCGCTCGGACTGCCCGCGCCCCGGCGGCGGGACGTCGACTCGGGCCTGGCCTACGCGAGCCGGCTCTACCGCGCGCCCGAGGCGGCCCGGGACGGCTTCCCCGTCGTCAACGTCATGGCGGACCCGCGCTCCGGCGGGCCCGGGCGGGGCGGTGTCCTGATGCCCGTCGAGAACGGGCAGTGGCTCGTCACCCTCCTCGGCACCCGCGGCGGCGAACCGAGCCCCGACACCGGGGACTTCGACCGCTACGCCCGGCACGAGCTGCGCCATCCGATCGTCGCCGACCTGATCGACCGGGCGGAGCCGCTCACCGACGTGGCCTTCACCCGTACGACCGCCAACCGCCGCCACTTCTACGAGGGGATGCGGGTGTGGCCGGACAACTTCGCCGTCCTCGGTGACGCGCTCGCCGCGTTCAACCCGGTCTACGGGCACGGCATGTCGGTCGCGGCGCTGAGCGCGGTGGCCCTGCGGGACGTGGTACGGCGGCACGGCTGGGGTTCGCCGGGACTGTCCCGCCGTGTCCAGAAGGCCGTCGCCCGGCCGGTCGGGCCGGCCTGGGACCTCGCGATCGGACAGGACGTGTTCTACCCGGGAGCGACGGAGCACGGGCCCACGCGGCGGGACCGGCTCGCTGCGGCGTACGTCGACCGGCTGACCCACACCGCGACGGGGAACGGCCGGGTCGCCCGGACGGTGACCGACGTGATGTCGCTGGAGCGGGAGGCGCGGGTGCTGCTGGCGCCGGGGGTGCTGCTGGCGGCGGCGGCCGGTCCGCTCAAGCCGGCGTTGACGGCTCCCCCGCTGACAGCCCAGGAGCTGAAGGCCGCCGGCCTGCCCTGACCCCCCTGAGCCGACCCTCGCCGCCCCGGTGTCCCGACTGTCCCGGCGGCCCCAGTGGCTCGGTGTCCCGGTGCTCCGGCCGTCCCAGCGGCCCGGTGTCCCGGCCGCCCCGTACCCCGGCCGCTCTAGTGGCCCGGCAGCCCGGCCGACCACGGCACTCTGGCGGTCCCGGTGGCCTGCCGGTCCCGGCGGCCCGGTGGTCCCGGCGGCCCGGCCGTTCCGGTGGCCCCGGTGCTCCGGTGACCCGGTGGCCCCAGCGGCCCGGTGTCCCGCAGCCCCGGTGTGCCCCGGCGGCCCCGGTGGCCCGGCAGCCCGGCCGACCCCGGCACTCTGGCGGTCCCGGTGGCCTGCCGGTCCCGGCGGCCCGGCCGCCCCAGTGGCCTGGCTGTCCCGATGGCCCAACTTTCCCGGTGGCCCGGTGGCCCGGTGGTCCCGGCCAGCCCGGTGCCCCGGCCGCCCGCAGGCCGGCGTGCCTCAGCCTGCGAAGGCCGGTTGGGGCAGGCCCTTCCCGGCGTCGGGCACCACCAGCAGTGACCCCGCCGCCGGGTGCGGTGCCGTGAGGCCGACGCGTGCGGTCGTGATGTACAGGTCGGTCAGGTCCGTGCCGCCGAAGGCGCAGGCCGTGACCCGGGGGGAGGGCAGCTCGATCACCCGGTCCAGCTCGCCGCCGGGCGTGTAGCGGCGTACCGCGGCGCCGTCCCACAGGGCCACCCACACGCAGCCGTCGGCGTCGACCGTGAGGCCGTCGGGGAAGCCCGCGCCGTCCTCGATCTCCACCAGCGGGCGCCTGTCACGGACCCGCCCGTCCACGAAGTCGAACACGTCCACGCGGCGGGTCGGCGAGTCGACGTAGTACATCAGCCGGCCGTCGGGGCTCCAGCCCGTGCCGTTGCTGACCGCCACGTCGTCGAGGACGACCTCCACCGTGCCGTCGCCGGTGATCCGGGAGAGCGTGCCGCCGCCGGGGGCCTCGTCGTAGCGCATGGTGCCGGCCCACAGGGAGCCGTCGGCGGCGACGGCGGCGTCGTTGGCGCGGCGGCCGGGGACCGGCTCGTGGTGCAGCCAGCGGAAGGTGTCGTCGGGATCGACGAGGCCGACGCCGTCGCGCAGGTTCAGGACGAGACCGCCGCCCGCGCGCGGCTTGACCGCGCCGACGTGCTGCTCGGTCGTGCGGGAGGTACGACGGCCGGAGACCGGGTCGTAGGTGTGGATCCGGCAGCCGAGGATGTCGATCCAGATCAGGCGGCCCGTCGCCGGGTCCCAGGTCGGGCCCTCGCCGAGGGTCGCCTCGGCGCGTACCGCCACCTCGTAGGAGTGCGTCATGCCACGCTCCGGTGGCCGAGGCGCTCCGACAGCTGGGCGGCGCCCTTCACGGCGAGCTGCTCCAGCTCGATGCGGCGCTCGTCGCTCCAGCGGATCATCGGCACGGAGATGGACAGCGCGGCGACGACCCGGCCGGTGCGGTCCTGCACGGGCGCGGCCACGCAGGAGACGTCCGGGTTGGACTCGCGGCTCTCCACGGCGAGACCGCGCTGCCGGATCTCGGCCAGGGCCTCGCGCAGGGCGTCCGGGTCGGTGATGCTGTTGGGCGTCATGGCGACCAGGTCGGCGTCGTCCGGGACCCGGGCGGACAGCTCGTGATCGGGGAGGGAGGCCAGCAGCATCTTCCCCACGGAGGTGCAGTGGGCGGGCAGCCGTCGCCCGGCCGCCGACACCATGCGCACGGCGTGCGTGGAGTCCACCTTGGCGATGTAGATGACGTCGGTGCCCTCCAGGATGGCCACGTGCACGGTCTCGTCGCAGGTCTCGGCGACCGAGCGGGCGACCTGCTGGCCCTCGGCGGCGAGGTCGAGCTGCTCGGCGTACCGGCTCCCGAGCTGGTACGGGCGTACTCCGAGCCGGTAGCGTCCCGGCTGGCCGGGCACCTGCACGATGTACGACCGGGCGGCGAGCGTGGTGACCAGTTCGTGCACGGTGGTGCGCGGCAGTTGCAGCCGGCGCACGATGTCGGGAGCGGAGAGTGTCCCGTCCCCGTCGAGGAAGAGCTCAAGAATGTCGAGAGCCCGGGTCACCGCAGGTACAAGGCGTCCCATGACCGGCCCCCTCCCTTTGTGTCTCAGGTGTCTGCGTTCGAGATTTCAACAGACGATCGGCATGACGAACACAGGCTAGTCATAGAGCTTTGCCCGGGCAATGGCCGCGCACCGTCACTTCCGTCGCCCGCGTCCCGCCGGTACAACCTTTTCTCCGCTCCGGGGTCTTACCCGTGAAGAAATGGTGATGATCTTCCGATCGCCTTCGTGGGCTCCTTGGGGGAGCTGCCCGAGTATGGAGTGGTTGATGAAGCGGGACTTACCAGAGTTGCGCCGTGTCCGCCGGAGACGGGGCATGGCGACCGTCGCTCTCGTGGCGCTGGGCGCCGGGGGCGGCTGGGCCGCGGTGCCGGCCGCGGCGGCCGACACCGCGGTGACCGGTCAGGCGTGTGTGCCGACGGCGGGCTTCACGGGCTGCCGGCTGTACGACTTCACCGGCGACAAGGAGAGCTTCCCGGTCCCGTCCGGCGTGAACTCGCTGGATGTGCGGGCTTGGGGGCAGGGCGGCTCGGGCGGGCACAGCGCGAGCGGCGGCGCGGGCGGATACACCGCGGGCACGCTGAAGGTCACGCCCGGTGAGGCGCTGTCCGTCGCGGTCGGCGGGTACTCCTACGGAGACTCCTTCGGCGACGCGCTGGGCGGTGCCGGCGGCGGCGGCTGGGGCGAGCGTGGCGGCAACAGCACCGCCATCCGCACCGGCGGCGGCGAGGCGCTGGTCGTCGCCGGCGGCGGAGGCGGCTCCGGCAGCATCTGGCCGGGACCGGGTTACGGCGGTGCCGCGGGCGGCGAGAAGGGGCAGGACGGCTCCGAGCCGGCCTCCGGCGGCAAGGGCGCCGACAAGAACACCGGCGGCGCGGCGACCGGCAACGGCGCGGCGGGAGCCGACGCCGCCGCGGGCGGCCGCGGCGGTGACGGCGGCAAGGGCGGTTCCGGCGGTGGCGGCGGCGGTGCCGGTTACGCGGGCGGCGGCGGTGGCGCGGGCACGGACGACCCGAAGGGCAGTGGCAGCGGCAGCGGCGGAGGCGGCACCGGCTACGCCGACCCCGCCCGGGTGACCGACGCACGGCTGGAGAGCGGTGTGCGCAGCACGCCGCCCGCCAAGGACGACCCGTTCTGGTCGAAGATCCCCGAGCCGGAGACCGAGGGGATCGCCGAGGGCGGCCGCAACCTCATCGGCGGCAACGGCCGCGTGGTCATCCAGTGGAAGGGTCCGGTCGCGCCCGCGGAGCTGAGCCCGGCCACCGCCCCGGAGCAGTCCGTCGAGCCGGGGTACGAGGTCCCGCCGATGGCCGCGGTGGTCCGGGACAAGGACGGCAAGCCGGTCCGGGGCGTCTCGGTGAAGTTCGCCATCGACGACCCGCAGAAGCTGGGCCTGAACTTCGGCGAGCGCGAGAACACCACGTCCGTGGTGCTGGCGAGCGACGCCCAGGGCCGCGTGGAGACGCCGGTCATCTACACCGGCGGCAAGAAGGGCGACTTCACCGTCCGGGCGACGGCACCGGGCGGTCTCGCCACGACCTTCACCGTGCACGTGAAGAACCTGGCGAACCAGGTGGAGATCGCCGGCGGTGACGCGCAGCAGGCCGAGCCCGGCCGGCCCTTCCCCGAGCCGCTCCAGGTCCTGGTGACCGACGACGGCAGGCCCGCCGCCGGCGCGCAGGTGGACTACCGCGTCGAGGACGACACCTGGAACGGTCCCCGGTTCGAGGGCACCGCCGTGGGCGTCCGGGCGACGGCGGACGCCGAGGGCCTGGCCGCCTCGCGCGAGCTGGTCGCCGGCACGGAGCCCGGCACGTACACGATCACCGCGAAGGTCGGCGGCGGCGCGTCCACCACGTTCACCGTCGAGGTCGTCGAGAAGGCCGGGACCGACCCGTCCGAGTCGCCCAGCCCCACACCCACCCCCAGCCCGACCGGCTCCGCCGACGGCGGCACGGGCGGCACGGGCGGCACCGGGGACGGCGACGGTTCCGGCACCGGCGGCTCAGGCGACGACACCACGTCACAGCTCACCAGTGGCGGACTGGCCTCCACCGGCGCGAACGGCATCGGCCTGCTGCTGGGCGCGGCGGTGTCCCTCACCGCCCTGGGCGCCGTGGCGCTCCGCTTCTCACCGCGACGCGGGCACGGGCCCCAGAACCGCCGCTGACGGGTTGGCACCGGGGCTTGCCCGGCCCCGGCTGCTGCTCGACCGACGGGGAGCCCTCCCGTTGGGGGGGCTCCCTCGGTTCCGGAGGGCTCCCTCGGTTCCGGGCGTCCGCCCCCGGGAGGGCTTTCCTGCCCGGCGCTCCCCCGGCGGCCCTGACCCGGCGCCCGGGCCCCGCCCCGGGGCAGCCCCGACCCGGCGCGCACGGGCCGTGCGGCGGTGATCCGCGGCGGGGGCGGCTCAGGCGCGCCCCCGTCCGCGGCGCCGCGGCTCGCCCAGGGTGCCGCGCAACCGCTGGGCCCGGAGCACCAGTTCGAGTTCGAAGCGGCGGTCCGGGTCGTCGATCTCGGCGCCCCACAGTTCACGGATCTGGCGCAGGCGGTACCGCACCGTCTGCGGGTGGACGCCCAGACGCGCCGCCACCTCCGGTGCCCCGCCCCGGGTCTCCAGCCACGCCAGGAGCGTCTCCGCCAGTCTGCGGCCGTGCGTGGGGCCGCAGTGGGCCAGGGGGGCCAGCACGCGCAGGGCGAGGTCGTCGATCAGCTCCTCGGGCTGGAGCAGGACGAGCGCCTCGGTGTGCTCGGTGCAGTACAGGACCTCGCCCGCCGGAAGCAGCCCCCGCTCCATCAGCCGTACCGCCGCCTCCGCCCAGCGCAGCGACTTCGCGGCCTGCGCGAGCGGGACCGGCGGGCCGATCGCCCCGGCCCAGCCCGTCAGGGCGCGGTGCAGCAGCTCGGGGCGGCCGGCCGCGTCGGGTTCGGGCACGACCATCCGGGGCTGCTCGTACTCCATGTCGAGCAGCACCCCCTGCCCGACCGCGGGCGCCACCGCCTCTCGTGCCGGGCGCAGCAGCACGCCCACCGCGACGTTCTCGGGCAGCGGCCAGCCGATCCGGGCGGCGCGTTCGGTGAGCGCGTCGGCCGGGTCGCCCCGGTGGTGTTCGGCGAGCAGCAGTTCCATCAGGCGGCTCTGCAGGCGCAGTCGTTCACCGGCCTGGCGGGCGGCCGCCTCGGCGTAGCCGCGCACCGACTGGTCGACCAGTCCGTCCAGGTACTCGTAGCCCGCGTCCACCAGCTCGTACATCGCCGGCGGCGGGATCTCCACACGCTGGCCGATATCGGCGAAGCGGCGCCAGGCCAGCCGTACGCCCATGCGGTAGATCGCCTGTAGGGAGTCCAGGCTGCGGCCGTTGAGGCCCTCGCCCCGGCCGAACTCCTGGAAGACGCCGGGCGGTACGGTCGGGCGACCCGCCGAGTAGTCGGAGTTCTCCAGGTGCTGGACGAAGACCTCGATGGCGCGGCGGATGCCGATCAGGGCCATGGGCTCGCCCGACTCGTCCAGGACGACGGGCAGATGCGGGTACTCGCGGCGGATCTCCCGCATGATCTCTTCGGCGAGTTCGGGCGCCTCGGCCATCGCGATCGCCGCGAACCGGCGCACCTGGAGCCGGGGGACGTCGTGCCAGGCCGAGCGGGACGTGACGGTTGCCGGACGAGCGGGCACGGGTCAACTCCCCTGACCTGCTTGCTCGTACGTGATCATAGGTGTGTTCGGCTGGTCGGGCGTGACCTCGAGCAGCGCGACGACGCCGAGCGCGGCGCCCACGGCGAGGGCGGCGGCGAGCACGACGGTGAGTGTGGCGGCGAGCAGTCTGGGCATGGCAGGGTCAGCCTCTCTGTCCGGCCAAGCATCCGGACGTCGTACCCACCCGCCGTCCCACCCTGCCTGTGGGCCCCAGTGTCGACAAGACATTGACACTCCGTCAAGGGGCGCCTACGGTCCTCGGCCCATAGAGCGGCCCGAACTCCGTCATCTCACGCCCCTGGAGTGGCCCGGATGCGCCGTACAGCCTCACCACTTTCCCTGATTCTGCTGGGTCTCGGCACGTTTTTGCTGGTACTGGCGCCCTTGCTCGCGTGGTACGTGCAGCCACGGGCGGCCGTGAACCCGATCGACATCGACACCACCGCCGTCTACCGCGGCACGGGCGGCGTCTTCGACACCGAAGAGCTGGAAACCGTGCCTGACCAGCGGATCACCGTGACCCAACGGGTCCGGGCGAACGTGGCGGACAGCGAACGCAGCGGCAACGCCGTGTGGGACGTGACGACCACGGTCGACACCGACAAGTCGCTGCCCGCCGCGGACCCGCACGACGCGCTGGAATTCATCCCGCACCGCTGGGTGATGGACCGCAGGACCACAAAGCCCGTGCACTGCTGCGGGGAGAAGCCGTACATCGAGGGCGAGGCCTATCTGAAGTTCCCGTTCGACGTGCAGAAACGCTCCTACCAGTGGTGGGACAACTCCCTGGGATCCACGGTCACCATGCGCTACCGGGGTACCGAGAAGGTCCAGGGGTACACGGGTTACCGGTTCACCGGCTCTGTGCCGCCGTCGAAGGTGGGCACCCGGCTGGTGCCGGGCGCCATCGTCGACCAGCCCGGACGGCCGCAGGTGCTGGCCGAGGAGTGGTACTCCAACCACGGCATCGAGCTGGTCGTCGACCAGGCCACCGGCCGGGTGATCTACGCGCAGACGGGCCCCAAGCGCACCCTGCGGGCGCCCGGCGAGAAGCAGGACGCGGTGGTGCTGCTGGACAGCCGGAAGATCGCCTTCACCACCGACACGCAGAAGGAGGCGGTGCGGCAGGCCGACCGGGACAGCGGCCAACTGCGCGCGGTGGGCAGGACCTTGCCGATCGGCGCGGCCGTGGCCGGATTCGTCCTGGCGGTCCTGGGAGGCGTTTTGGTGGCCCGGGGACGTCAGCGCCCCGAATCCCCGCAAGCTCCCGATACCTCCCGGGTTCCGGTCACGATGTGACGTGACGTCAGCTCTAACAAAGCCGGAAATTGTCACCTCGGTGAGTAGCCGTGACGAACGGGTGGGCGAAAACTGTCCACCCCACCCGAACACAGACCGTCCACACCCACCTCGCAGGAACCCCTGGAACACCCCACAGGAACAAACCCTCATCCCCCACGCTCAGTTCCGCACCCTGAGACGAGTTGGAGCACCCATGCCCCAGCACGTACCGTCCTCTCCCCCGTGCTCGGCCACGTCCGAGCAGGGGGACTCCCCTGGCGTCCCGGTCCCCCGGGCGTCACAGCACCCCTCGGCGCTCCCCCCACCTCCGCGCCGTATCGTCTTCCTCGCCCATCGAGATCTGGACAACCCGGCCGCCGGCGGCTCCGAGCTGCTGGTCGACCGCCTCGCCGACGGACTGACCCGGCTCGGTCACCAGGTGACCCTGCTGTGCGGAGGGCCTGCCTCCTACCGGGACTACCGGGTCGTGTCGGCGGGCGGTGAGTTCGGCCACTACCTGCGCGCCCGGTCGGCCTTCGCCCGTCAGGTCGGCGACTGCGACCTGCTGGTCGAGGTCTGCAACGGGATGCCGTACCTGGCACCCCTGTGGCACCGCGGCCCCACGCTGTGCCTGGTCAACCACGTCCACACGGACCTGTGGAAGATGCGGTTCGGCGGGCCTTTGACGCCGGCCGCCCGGATCGGCCGGAGGCTCGAACACTGGGCGCTGGCCGGTGCCGCCCAGCACCGGGGCCTGCTGGTCGCCGTCTCCCCCTCCACCGCCCATGCCCTGCGCGCGATCGGCGTCGAACGCGACCGCATCCGGGTCGTGCACAACGGGGTGGAGGAGCCGGGTCCGCGCGCCGACCGTTCGCCCGAGCCCCTGTTCGTCGCGGTGGGCCGGCTCGTCGAGTACAAGCGGATCGATCTGCTGCTGCGGCTGTGGGAACGGGTGCGCCCGGTCACCGGCGGCCGGCTGCTGATCGTCGGTGACGGACCCGAACGTGCGCGGCTGGAGCAACTCGCCGGTCCCGGCGTGGAGTTCACCGGTCATGTGTCCGAGGCGGAAAAGCACCGCCTGCTGTGCGCGGCCTGGCTGCTGGTGCATCCCTCCGCGGTGGAGGGCTGGGGCCTGGTGGTCACCGAGGCCGCCGCGCGCGAGACCCCGTCGATCGCCTTCGACGTCCCCGGCCTGCGCGATTCGGTCGTGGACGGAGAGACCGGCGTCCTCGCGGCCGGTGAGTCGTCCTTCGCGGCGGCCTGGTGCACGCTCGCCCTGTCGGGACACCGCAGGGAACTGATGGGCAAGGCGGCCCGCGACCGGGCGGCACGCTACCGCTGGGACCAGACGGTGCGGCAGTTCCGGGCGGTGGCCGCGGAAGCGGTACGGGGTTGGGAGCCGTGACACCTGGTCGCCGTGCGGGGAAACCCGTCTCGCGCGTGCCGGTCGTTCGCGGCTGGTCGCGCCGTTCCCCGCGTCCCTTTCGGGGCGCCCCGGCGCAAGGGGGGATGAAGGACCCCTCTTTCCGGCGCTCCCTCGCCCTCTTCCGCGCCTTCCTGCACGAGCAGGACGACCCGGACGCCTGCTACTCACTGCTCGCCCGGGACGCCGTCGACCAGGTCGAGGCCTACGACGGTCCGGTGTCGGGCCGTACGGTGGTGGACGTCGGCGGCGGCAGCGGCCACTTCACCGAGGAGTTCCGCCGCCGCGGCGCCCACGCCCACCTCTTCGAACCGGACGCGGGCGAGCTGGGCGACAAGCCCCCCGAGGGGACCGTGATCGCCGACGGCTACCTGCTGCCGCTGTACGACGGGATCGCGGACGTCACCTTCTCCTCCAACGTGCTGGAGCACGTGGCCGATCCGCAGACCTTCATCAGCGAGCTGGTGCGGGTGACCCGGCCGGGCGGCCTCATCTACCTGTCGTTCACCAACTGGCTGTCCCCGTGGGGCGGTCACGAGTGGGCGCCCTGGCACTACCTGGGCGCCGAACGGGCTCGCGCCCGCTATCGGCGCCGTACCGGAAAGGCCGCCAAGCACACTCTCGGCGAGAACCTGTTCGCCGTGCACATCGGCCCGACCCTGCGGCAGGTGCGCGCCCGTGACGACGTCCAGGTCGTCTCGGCGCGTTCCCGCTACTGGCCCTTCCTCGCGGAGACCGTCGTCAGAGCACCCGGGATCCGCGAGGTGGCCACCTGGAACCTTCTCCTCATCCTCCGGCGGTCTTCACGATGACGACGTCCACGGTCCAGGCTCCTCCTCCGGCAGCCGTTCCCACCACCGCGATCATGTCGGGCCCGCCCGAGGGCCCGAGGTCACGGCGCTGGCTGCTGGGGTTCTGGGCCGTGGTGTTCGTGCTGTTCCTGGCGGTGCGGCCGGGCCGCCAGACCTTCGACACCAAGCTCGGCGTCACCACGGACCCCGGCCGGTTCCTGGCCGACCTGGGCCAGTTGTGGCACGACCAGGGCTCCTTCGGCGGTATCGCGGACCAGTACGTCGGCTATGTCTGGCCGATGCTGCCGTTCTACTGGCTGGGCCACGCGGTGCAGTTGCCGGTGTGGCTGGTGGAGCGGCTGTGGATGTCGCTGATCGTGTCGGTCGCCTTCTGGGGCGCGCTGCGGCTGGCCGAACGGCTGCGCATCGGCACCGGCGCGTCCCGGCTGCTCGCCGCCGCCGCGTACGCCCTGTGGCCGGTGTTCACCATCGTCATCGGCTCCACGTCGGCGGCGGCGCTGCCCGGCGCGTTCCTGCCCTGGGTGCTGCTGCCGCTGGCCGACGAGCGCTACACCGCCCGGATCGCCGCCCTGCGCTCGGTGCTGATGGTGCCGTTCATGGGCGGAGTCAACGCGACCTCCACCCTCGCCGCCCTGGTCCCGGCCGGCCTCTACCTGCTCTCGCGGCCACCCGGTCCCCGACAGCGCAAGCTGATCGCCTGGTGGGCACCGGGCGTCCTGCTGGCGACGGCCTGGTGGTGGATCCCGCTGCTGCTGCTCGGCGCCTACGGCGAGAACTTCCTGCCGTACGTGGAGAGTTCGCAGACGACGACCGAGACGATGTCGGCGACGGAGGCCCTGCGCGGCGGCGGTAACTGGGTCGCCTATCTGCACCTGGTGGAGGCCTGGATCCCGGCGGGCTGGACGGTCGCCTCCTCGGTGGTCGTCATCCTCTGCTCGGCGCTGGCGGCCGGGACCGGGCTCGCCGGGCTGGCCCGGCGGGACATGCCGGAGCGCCGCTGGCTGGTGCTGACCGCGCTGACGACGACGCTGGTGCTGCTGGCCGGATACGGCGGCCCGTTCGGCGCCCCCTTCCACGGTGCGGTGCAGGACTGGCTGGACGGCGGCCTGGCGCCCTTCCGCAACATCTACAAGTTCCAGGTGGGGCTCGCCCTCGCGCTGGTGCTGGGCATCGCCCATCTGGTGGGCCTGGCCGCCGAGCGGCGCGGGGTCCGCCAGGTCCGGGGCCGCCGGTTCGCCCCGCTGATCGCGGCGGTGCTGATCCTGCCCGGCCTGCTGTGGCCGTACCTGAACGGCTCGATCCTGAACCCGGGTTCCTTCCAGGCGCTCCCCAAGTACTGGCAGTCCACGGCCGACTGGCTGGAGAAGTACTCCCCCGACTCGCGTGCCCTGGTCGTCCCGGCGACCGCGCACGGCGTCTACACCTGGGGCTCCCCCATCGACCAGCCCCTCGACGTGCTCGCCGACTCCCGCTGGGCGCAGCGCGACTACGTCCCCTTCGGCACCCCCGGCAACCGGCGCGCGATGGACGCGGTGGAGCAGGCGCTGCTGACCGGCGGCGAGGTCCCGGGCCTGGCCGACTACCTGAGCCGGGCGGGCGTCTACTACGTGGTCGTCCGCAACGACCTCGACCCCGACCAGATCGGCAACGTGCCGACGTCGACGGTGAAGCGGACCCTGGAGCAGTCCGGGTACGAGCGGGTGACGGGCCTCGGCCCGCTCATGACCGGCGGCGTGATCCAGCCCGACACCCCGCTCCAGGTGGAGGGTCTGTACGCGAGGCAGCGGGCGGTGGAGATCTACCGTCCGGCCGGTGCCGAGGTGCCGCGTCCCGGCCAGGCCGGGCTGACACCGGTCGCCGACACCGCGCGGGTCTCCGGCGGGCCGGAGTCGCTGCTGCCGCTGGCGGGCGAGCTGCGCGGCCGGGCGACCGTGCTGACCGGCGACAACCATCCCGGGCTCGGCACCCCGCCGCTCCAGATCGTCGGTGACGGCCTGCGCCGCGCGGACACCCGCTTCGGGCTGGTCAACGCGAACACGTCGTACACCTACACCCGTGACGAGCGCAACGCGTCCGGTGCCGCCCAGGACGCCGGCGAGAAGCCGCACCAGATCCTGCCGACGACGGGCCTGGACCACCAGACGGTCGCCGAACTGCGCGGCGCCCGCTCGGTCACCGCGTCCTCGTACGGCAACTGGCTGTTCCACCTGCCCCAGCTGGACCCGGTGAACGCCTTCGACGGCAACCCGGACACCGCGTGGACGGAGGGCGCCGCGGGCTCTCCCGACGGACAGTGGCTGCGGATCGCCTTCTCGGACGACGAGTTCGACATGCCGTCGTCCTTCAAGGTCACGCCGCTGCCGCAGGAGAGCGTGCGATCCGCGCCGACCCGGGTGCGGGTGGAGACGGAGCGGGGATCGGTGAGCAGCTTCCTGCGCCCCGACGGCTCGACGCAGACCGTCAAGGCGCCCGCCGGGGCGACCGGTTGGATGAAGCTGACGATCACCGACTCGGTGGCCCGGCGGGCGGGTCTGGCGGGCGCCGGGTTCGCGGAGATCGGCCTGCCGGACGTCCAGGTGACCCGGCTGCTCCGGCTGCCCACGGACGCCGACGGCACGGACGCGACCGCCGAGGTCATCTCCCTGCACCGGCCCGCCGACCCGGCCGGCTTCTCCCCCACGGGCACGGAGGCGGGCCTGCACCGCCGCTTCACGACGGCCGCGGCGGGGACGTACGAGGTGAAGGCGAGCGCGGTCCCGGTGGCCGGTGAGGCGCTCGACCGGATGCTGTACGAGGTCGCGCCGGACCAGCGCGAACGCATCACGGCGACCGCCGACTCCACGGCGATGCTGGGCGCCGGCCTGTCGGCGCGCAACCTCACCGACGGCGACCTGACCACGGCGTGGATCGCGGGCGACCGCCCGACCATCCACCTGAGCTGGACCGGGAAACAGCCGATCGACGAGATCGTCCTGGCCGGCGCGGGAGGACTGTCCAGCCGTCCCACCGAGGTGGACATCAGCTCGCCCGACGGGGCCGCGATCGCCGCGGTCGACGAGAACGGGGCGGTCCGCTTCCCGTCCATCACCACGGACCGGCTGGACATCACGATCACCAAGACGGCCCCGATGACCCTGCACAACCCGGTCGCCGACGAGGACCTGCAACTGCCGGTCGGCCTCACCGAGGCGTACCTCCCGGCCCTCGACACCTACCGCACGCCCCAGCCGGAGCCGTCCCGGACCTTCTCGCTGCCGTGCGGCCAGGGACCGGTCGTGGCGGTGGACGGGGAGCTGTACCGGACGAGCGTGGAGGGGCAGGTCCGGGACCTGACCGAGCGGCGCCCGGTGGACGTCACCCTCTGCGGGCCGGACGGCGAGGACACCCGGCTGGAGCTGGCGGCGGGCTCGCACCGGGTCGAGGGCGGGGACGCCGGACCCCTGGCGCTCACCGATGTCACGCTGACCCGCGGCACGGTGACCGAGCCCGCCTCCGCCGCCCGTGACCTGCGGGTACGGGACTGGCTGGGCGACCGGCGGGAGCTGACGGTCGGCTCCGGGGCGGCGTCCTACGTGACGACGTACGAGAACTACAACGAGGGCTGGCGGGCCACCCTGAACGGCGAGGAGCTGACGCCGGTCCGGCTGGACGGCTGGCAGCAGGGCTGGCGGATCCCGGCGGGCGCGGGCGGCGATGTGAAGCTGTCGTACGAGCCCGCGACCACGTACGACGCCGGACTGATCGGCAGCGGAGTGGCGCTGGCCGCCCTGCTGGGGCTGGCCCTGTGGCGCCGTACCGCCCCCAACCCGGACGACCCCCAGCCGCTTCCGCCGCCGCCCGGCCTGTGGCTCGGCACGGTCGCGCTCACCCTGGTGGGGATCGTGATCGCCGGGTGGTTCGCGCTGCTGGTCCCGGCGCTGGCGTTCCTCGCACACCGGCGGCCCGCGCTCCTCGTCCCGATCGCCTTCGCCGCCCTCGCGGGCGCGGGGATCGCGGCGGCGACCGGGGCCGGTGAACCGACCGGCGCGGAGCAGGGGGCATTCGGCCCGGCGGCCCAACTGCTGGCGCTGATCGGCCTGTTCGCGGCGCTGGTGAGCGTACGCGAGCCGAGTGAGCCGGCTGTGGACGCGCCACCGCGGGGTGAGCCACCGGTGCGGTCCGAGGCGCCGACCCAGCAACTGCCGCCGGTCCAGGTCGAGAAGGGGAGGGCCGAACCGACATGACCGCACCCATGCGCATCCCGTTCCCGGTGGTGGACGAGGTGTCCCGGCACTGTCTCCAGGAGGAGGAACCGGAGACGGTCCACATCGAGGTCCACCTGCCGGGACACCTGGATCCGGGGCGCCTGCGCAAGGCGTTCACGGAGGCGCTGCACCGGCATCCCCGCGTGCTGATGCGGGAGGCGCCGGGGCCGTGGTACCGCCGCCGCTACGAGTGGGAGCTGACGGCGGAGCCGGACGTGGAGGTGGTGAGCTTCCCGGCACCGGGGCGGGACGCGCTGCGGGACGCCCGGACCCGGGCCCTGATGCGGACACCGCCGCTGTCGCTGTCGCCGCCGATCCGGGTGGAGGTGGTGGAAGGGGCGGGCCGGGCGGAGGGCAGCGAGGCGACCGACGGAGTCGGCGTCGCCGGCCCGGCCACGCGCGGCCGCACCGCCGGGCCGGGGTCCGCCCCCGCAGCGGCCGGCGGCGCCCCCGCGTCCGCCGTGGCCACGGACCCTCGTACCGCCGGGCCGGCCGCCGGGCCGCAGCGGACGGCATCCCGCACCGGCCGCGGCACCGGCACGGTCCTGTTCCTCACCATCAACCACACCGCCCTCGACGGGCCCGCCTGCCTCCGCGTCCTCGCCACGGCCGCGGAGCTGTACGGCGGCAAGGACAACGCCCCCGCGACCCCTCCGGTACGTCCGCCGGAGCCCCCTCCGGACCAGCCCCCCGCCCCCTCCACCTGGGCCAGGCCGGCCCGCGTGGCCCCGGGCGCCCCCGAGCCCTCCCCCGGCAACGGTCTGCTCGTCACCGAGCTGCCCCTCCCCCACCGTCCCAAGGGCTCCCCGTACACCGTGAACGACCAGCTCATGGTCACCACGGCGCTGACCCTCGCCCACTGGAACCGGGAGCACGGCGCCCGCCCCCGCCCCCTGCGCATCACCATGCCCGTCGACGACCGTCCGCGGGACAGCACGATGCCCATCGGCAACGGCACCCGTCTCGTCGAAGTCCCGTTCGCGCCGGAGGAGTTGAGCGGTGCCTCGACCGCCGGGATGGACGCGCTCCTGCACCGCACGGCGACCCGCACCCGCGCCCTCAAGTCCCTCCCGCGCCCCCAGCTCGGCCACGGCGCCTCCCTCCTCACCGCCCCGGTCACCCCCGTGGCCTGGCGTGCCGCGCTCACCCGGGGGCTGCGCAGGGCCGCCGCGCCCTGGACGTCGACGACCCTGCTCAGCAACATCGGCCGCATCCCGTACCCGCTGGACTTCGGCGAGGAGGCCGGCCGCGCGCACGCCGTCTGGTTCTCCGCGCCCGCCCGGATGCCCCGCGGCCTGACCGTCACCACCGCCTCCACCGCCGGCCGCCTCCACCTGGCCCTGCGCTGGTCACGGTCGCTGCTCGGCCACGGCGACGGAGCCCACCTCCGCGACCTCTTCGAGCACTACCTGCACACCACGGAGGTCGGCGCATGACCACCACGGCACAGCAACCCCCCAAGGATCTGCGGGACTTCTACGAGAACCCGGCCGTCCCCGTCGCCTCCGGCCCCTCCCGCTCGCTGCGCCAGGCCCGCATGCTGGCCGGCGCCCTCGGCCCGGCCACCGGCACCGGAACCCCCCGCACCGTCCTCGACATCGGCTGCGGCGACGGCACCGCCGCGGCCACCGCCGCCCCCCTGCTGACCGGCCACCGCGTCATCGGCGTCGACTGGTCCCAGGACGCCCTCAAGCGCGCCCGCGCCCACCTGACGTGCCCGATCCGCGGCGAACTCACCGGTGCCGGGCTCCCGTTCGCCGCCGGGGCCGCCGACGCCGTGCTGTTCAGCGAGGTGATCGAGCATCTCGTCGACCCGGACGCCGCGCTCGACGAGATCCGCCGCGTGCTGCGCCCGGGCGGCCACCTCATGCTGTCCACCCCGAACCTGGCCGCCTGGTACAACCGCGCCCTGCTGCTGGCGGGGGTCCAGCCGGTGTTCTCGGAGGTCAGTCTGCGGGCCATCCACGGCAGGCCGGGAAAGGAGGTCGTCGGTCATCTGCGGCTCTACACCCCGCGCGCCCTGCGGGAGTTCGTCGCCGCCGCCGGCTTCGAGGTCGTCCGCCTCGAAGGTGCCCCGTTCCACGGCGTGCCGCGTCCGCTGCGTCCACTGGACCGGCTGGCCTGCGCCAGCCCGTCCCTCGCGTCGATCCTGCTGCTGCACGCGCGAAAGACGTAGGGGGCGGCGATGTGGTGGGGAGTAGCCGCGGCCCTGCTGGCCAACGTCCTCTACAGCACCGGATTCGTCCTGGAGAAACGCGCGCTGGCGACCTTGCCGGAAGTCAGCATCCGGCAGCCCGTCCGGCTGCTCGGGCTGGTGCTGCGCAGTCCGCTGTGGATCGGCGGGTCGCTGTCGCTCGCCGCCGGGTTCGGCGCGCAGCTCGCCGTGTACCGCACCCTGCCGATCGCCGCCGCGCAGGGCATCTTCGTCTCCGGGCTGGTGCTGCTGGTGCTGCTGTCCGCCCGGCTGCTCGGCGAGGAGACCACCGGGCGCGAGCGGTACGCGCTGGGCGCGATCCTGCTCGCGCTGCTGATGGTCGTGCTGTCGCTGCGGGAGGACTCCGACCCCGTCAGCCGGGAGGCTCCGTACCCGCTGGTGCTGCTGGTGTGCGTGCCGGCGCTGGCGGCGGGCGTGGGGCTGTACAACGCGGCCGAGCGCCGGGCCCGGCACCGGCACCGGGCGCCGACCACGGGCGTGGAGTACGGCGTCGCGGTGGGCCTGCTGTACGGGGTCAGCTCGCTGGCCATCAAGGGGATGTCGGGCTATCTCACGACGAGCGGGTTCGGGGACGCGGTCCTCGGCCTGCTCCGCTCCCCGTACCCCTATCTCCTGCTGTTCACCGGCGCGTTCGGCCTGGTCATGTCGCAGGCGGCGCTACAGCGCTGCCGGGCCTCGCTGATCGTGCCGGTGTGCACGACCGTCACCTGTCTGTTCACCGCGGTGCTCGGCACGCTCTCGTTCGGCGAGGCGCTGCCGCAGGAACCGCTCCGGCTCGCACTGCGGCTCTCGGGCATCGTGCTCGCCGTCGCCGTACTGCTGAGCATGCCGAAACACGACCCGGCGCCCCGGCCCCCCGTCGGCGCCAAGGAGTTGACACCCCCATGAAACCTGATGATCCCCTGCTGAAGATCCTGGCGTGCCCCCTCGACAAGGGACCGCTGCACCTCGTGGCGCCGGACGGGCCGGCCCAGGAGGAGGTCCTCTACAACCCGCGCCTGCACCGCCGTTACCCGATCGTCGACGGCATTCCGCAGTTGCTGCCGTCCTCGGGGGAACAGGTGACGGACGACGAGCACGAGCACCTCATGAAGCGGACGGCCTCGTGACCGGCCCCACGCGCACGCTGGCGGCCCGTGTGGCCCCCCATCTCCCGCCCCGGCTGGTCGCCGCGGCGGCCAGAGCCGTGTACCCGCGCTTCGAACCGGAGCTGGCGCGGCTGGCCGACCTGTGCCCGGACCGCTGCGGCACGGCCGTGGACGTCGGCGGCTGGTACGGGCCCTGGACGCACCGGCTGTCCGCACGGGCCGACCAGGTGGTGACCGTCGAGCCGGTCCCCCATCTGGCGCGGCTGCTGACCTCGGGGGCCCCGGCGAACGTCCGGGTGATCCAGGCCGCCGCCTCGGACCGGCCGGGCACGGCCCGGCTGTGGCTGCCGCCGGACGACGCGGGCGACCGGGGGGTGTCGTCCCTGGTCCGGCGGGACATCCACGGTCAGGCGCTGGAGGTCTCGTGCATCACCCTCGACGAACTGGGGCTGCACGACGTCGGGTTCGTCAAGATCGACGTGGACGGCAACGAGCTGGCCGTGCTGCGCGGGGCGACCGCGCTGCTGGCCCGCGACCGGCCGGCCCTCTTCGTCGAGCTGGAGACCCGCATCCAGCCGATCAAGCCGGTACTGACATATCTGTCGACGCTCGGCTACGACGGCTGGGTGCTGCCCGGCGACACCTGGGTCCGGCTCACGGACTTCCCGCTGGAGTCCCACCAGTCGAAGGCCTCGTACGTCGCCGCGCACGGCCTGCTGCGCCGGGTTGTGCCTTTCCGCGACCGGCCCCGGTATGTCAACTCGGTCCTGTTCCTCCCCGACGGCCGCCGCCCGGGCGAGCCGCGGGTGGAGGACGATGGGTCCCATGCCTCCCGGAAAACGTCCGGCTAGCCCCTCGGCCGGCCCCTTCACCCCGCTCGACTTCCAGCTGGTGCTGCTGCGCCGCATGGCCGACCACAACGCCGACCTGGTCGAGGACGCCCGGCACGAGCTGGGCGTCTCGATCGCGGACATGCGCGAGGCCAACAAGCGGTGGCAGGCGATGGCACGCTCCCCGCACGCGCGGGCGGCGGCCTCCCGGTACCGCTCGGTCCTGGGCGAGCCGGAGGCGGTCCTCACCCGTCAGGTCGGCGACCTGGCCTGCGAGGCCCGCCTCTGGCCCGTCCCCCTCTGGCCCGGCCTCCGCTTCGAGGTCCTCCTCGCCCCGAACGGCGCCGTCTGGAACGAGTGGCTGATCCGCGCCCCCGGAGCCGAGGGCCCCGCGCTCCGCACCCTGGACGACCTCACCCCCTGGTCCTGCACGGTCGACGAGGCCGCCCAGGCCTTCCCCCCGGTCCGCCCTCTCCAGGGCTCGGCCCCCACCCGCTGGGGCCTGGCCTTCACCGCCCCGGACGGCGAGGGTGTACGCCGTGAATGCGTCGCGGAGTTCACCTGGGGCCTGCTGCAACGCGTGGCGGTCGTCGGCACACCGGCCGGCGGTTAGGCACCGGCGGGCCCGCCGGGGGCACGCGGCACGACCCCTGTCGAGGGCGGGGGCGCGACGCCCGCCCGGGACGACGCCCCGGCCCGATCAGCGGGCCGCGGCCAGGATCGCCGCCACGACGGCGGACACCGACCCCGGGTGCAGGAACAGGAACAGGTTCGGCTCGACCAGCTCCAGCTCCATCACCCGAGGGTTCCCGTCCTCCCCGTCCACGAGGTCGACCCGGGCGTACAGCAGTTCGGGCGCCTCGGGTACGGCGGCCAGGGCGCGCCCGGCGACGGAGAGTTCGGCCGGGGAGGGGCTCCACGGCTCCAGTCCCGGGTGGGCGACCTTGTCCGCGTCGAAGGCGGTGCCGGGCGCGAGGACGGCCCGCTTGCGACTGGCGTGCAGCAGCCGCCCCCCGAAGAACTGCAGCGCCCGCTCCCCCCGCACGTCTATGCCCTTCATGTACGGCTGCACCATCGCGGTGAGCCCCTCCTCGTGCATCCGCGCGAGGTGTCGTACGGCCTTCTCGTGCTGCTCGGGCGTGTAGCGCGCGGCATAGCGGGCGCCCGCGCCGGAGGTGGGCTTGACGACGTACTCGCGGTCGTCGGGCAGGTCGGCGGGGTCGCCGGGCGCGAGGTACCGGGTGGGGACGACCGGCACGCCGGCCGCCGCGAGCTCCCCGAGGTACCGCTTGTCGGTGTTCCACCGCACGACGCCGGCCGGGTTCGCCAGCCGGGTGGCCGCGGCGCAGCGCTCCGCCCACGCCAGGAACTCGGCCGCGCGCCAGCTGTAGTCCCAGGTGGACCGGATGACGGCGAGGTCGTAGGCGCCCCAGTCGGCCCCGGCGTCGTCCCAGAACACGGCGTCCGCCTCGGCCCCTGCCGCGCGCAGCGCCTCCAGCAGGACAGGCAGATCGGTGTCCTTGCTGGTCTCGGGCCGGGGGTCGTAGGTGACGAGGGCGACTCGGGACACGACGGGCTCCTTCTCGAACGGCTCGGCTCGGCTTGTATCGGCTCGGATCGGCTCGCCTCGGCTGGGTTCGGCTTGGATCGGATCGGCTCGGCTCGGCTCGGCTTGGCTTGGCTCGGCTTGGATCGGCCTGTATCGGATCGGCTCGCAGGCTGACCGGCGCCCGGACGACCGCTGTCCGCCGCCCCGCGCCCTCCCCGCCGCTACCCCTGCTCCCCTGGCTCCCCCGGCTCCCCCGGCTCCCAGTCCAGCAGCCGTACCTTCGCCACGGTGCGGACATGGCGGCGCATCGCCGTGGCCGCCTGCCGGGGCTGCCGGGCGGCGATGGCGTCCAGGATGGCCTGGTGCTGGGAGAGGGAACGGGCCGGGCGGCCGGGCTGGCGCAGGGACTCGGTGCGGCTCTCGGCGATCTGGCCGGCGATGGAGCGCATGAACTCGGCGAGCAGACTGCTGTGCGCCGCCGCCGTCACGGCCGCGTGGAACAGGCGGTCGCCCTCGGCACCGGGACCGTTCTCCTCGATCTCCCCGGCCATGTGCGCGAGCGCGGCCCGCATCGCGGCCAGGTCGTCCTCGGTGCGGCGCTCGGCGGCCAGTTCGGCGAGCTTCGTCTCCAGGGCCTCCCGGGCCTCCAGGACGTCGGGGAGGCGCCGGCGGCGCTCGACCATCTTCTCCACCGGCTCGACGTCCAGGCTGTCGCGGACCAGATACGTGCCGCCGCCGTGCCGCGCCTCCACCAGGCCCTGCACCTCCAGGACCACGATCGCCTGCTTGACCGAGGCCCGGCTGACACCCAGCCGCTGCGCCAGGTCACGTTCCGGCGGGAGGCGGTCGCCGGCCTTCAGGCCGCCCTCGGTGACGTACTGGCGCAGCCGGTCCAGCACCTGTTCGTACAGGCGCTGTCTCGTCATGGGGCGCAGGGCGTCGGTCACGTGGTCCCCCTCTCGCCGGGAGCGTAACACCGGGCTCGGCGGTGGCCGAGTGGCTGAACCAGTTTCCGCGCGACCCCTTGACGCGGACCCGGCGCGCGCCCACGCTGACCGATCAACGACCCGCAAGTGGTTCAGCCACTCGGCCACTTGCCCCGCCCCCGCGCAACGCTCCGGGACCCAGAGACGGGAGCCGCATGTCCCCCGAACTCATCTCGATCCTCGTCCTCGTCGTGGTCTTCGTCATCGCCACCACCCGTTCCGTCAACATGGGCGCGCTCGCCTTCGCCGCCGCCTTCGCGGTCGGTGAGCTCGTCGCCGACCTCGACGCGGACGGCATCTTCGCCGGCTTCCCCGGCGACCTGTTCGTCGTCCTGGTCGGTGTCACCTACCTGTTCGCCATCGCGCGGGCAAACGGCACCACGGACTGGCTGGTGCACGCGGCCGTCCGGCTGGTCCGGGGCCGGGTGGCGCTGATCCCGTGGGTGATGTTCTTCCTCACCGGCGCGCTCACCGGGATCGGCGCGGTCAGCCCGGCCGCGGTCGCGATCGTCGCGCCGATCGCCCTGAGCTTCGCCACCCGCTACGGGATCAGTCCGCTGCTGATGGGGGCGATGGTGGTGCACGGGGCACAGGGCGGCGGCTTCTCCCCGATCAGCATCTACGGCACGATCGTGAACGGCATCGTCGAGCGCGAGAAGCTCCCGGGCAGCGAGATCACCCTCTTCCTCGCGTCCCTGTTCGCCAACCTCGTCATCGCCGCCTTCGTGTACGTCCTCTTCGGCGGACGCAAGCTGTGGGCGCGGGGAACCGTGACGGCGGACGAGGCAACCGGGCGGGGCGACGCCCCCGGCGAGGGCGGCCGTCCCGACGGCGGTCCGGGCACCCGTCCCGCCTCCACCGTCACCGCCACCACCACGGCCTTGGAGGCCCGCCCCGACGCCCTCGACGCCCCCGCCGCTCCCGGCACCACCCGCCTCACCCCCGCCCGCATCGCCACCCTGGCCTCCCTGGTCGCCCTCGTCGTCGCCGTCCTCGTCCTCGACCTGGACGCCGGGCTCACCGCGATCACCCTGGCCGCCGTGCTCAGCACCGTCTGGCCGCAGGACAGCCGCGCGGCGGTCGGCCAGATCGCCTGGTCGACGGTGCTGCTGATCTGCGGTGTCCTGACGTACGTCGGGGTCCTGGACGAGATGGGCACCATCGCCTGGGCCGGCGAGGGCGTCGGCGGCATCGGCGTCCCGCTGCTGGCCGCCGTCCTGCTCTGCTACATCGGCGCGCTCGTGTCCGCGTTCGCCTCCTCGGTCGGGATCATGGGCGCTCTGATCCCGCTGGCCGTGCCCTTCCTCGCGCAGGGCGAGATCGGCGCGGTCGGCATGGTGGCCGCGCTCGCCGTGTCGGCGACGGTCGTGGACGTCAGCCCGTTCTCGACGAACGGCGCGCTGGTCCTGGCCGCGGCGCCGGAAGCCGAACGCGAGCGTTTCTTCAGGCAGCTGATGGTGTACGGAGGCATGGTGGTCGCGGTGGTCCCCGCGGCGGTGTGGCTGGTGATGGTCGTGCCGGGCTGGGGGTAGGCCGACGGACGGCAACAGACAGCGCCAGACGAACAGTTAAGGAGTACGAGCGTGTCCTCTCTCTTCCCTGCTCTCACCGAAGGCCCGGACGGGCGGCCCGCGCTGCGGTTCGGCGACCGGTCCCTGACGTACGCGGAGCTCGCCGCGGCGGCGGGCGCGCTGGCGGGCCGGATCGCGGGTCACGCCCGCGTGGCCGTCTGGGCCGGCCCGACCCTGGAGACCGCCGTCGCGGTGCCCGCGGCGCTGGCGGCCGGTGTCGCCGCCGTGCCGCTGAACCCGAAGTCCGGGGAGAAGGAGCTCGGGCACATCCTGAGCGACAGCGCGCCCACGCTGGTGCTGGCCGCACCGGGTGACGAACTGCCGCCCGTCCTGCGGGAGGTGGAGCGGGTCGACGTCGACGTGCACGCCACCGGCCGGCTCCCCGACGAACGCTCGGACGACGAGGACCCCGCCCTCGTGGTGTACACCTCCGGCACCACCGGCCCGCCCAAGGGCGCCGTGCTCCCCCGCCGGGCGATCGCCACGACCCTGGACGCGCTGGCCGACGCCTGGGGGTGGACCGGCGACGACGTCCTCGTGCACGGGCTGCCGCTGTTCCATGTGCACGGCCTGGTGCTCGGTGTGCTCGGTCCGCTGCGGCGCGGCGGATCCCTGCGCCACCTCGGCCGGTTCAGCACCGAGGGCGTGACGCGTGAGCTGAACGAGGGCGCCACCATGCTGTTCGGCGTCCCGACGATGTACCACCGGATCGCGGAGACACTGCCCGGCGACCCCGCACTGGCCAAGGCGCTCGGTCGGGCACGGCTGCTCGTCTCCGGCTCCGCCGCACTGCCGGTGCACGACCACGAGCGGATCACGGCCACGACCGGACAGCGCGTCGTCGAGCGGTACGGCATGACGGAGACGCTCATGAACACGAGTGTCCGCGCGGACGGCGAGCCGCGCGCCGGCACGGTCGGCGTCCCGCTGCCGGGGGTCGAGTTGCGGCTGGTGGAGGAGGACGGCTCGCCGATCACGGCGTACGACGGCGAGACGGTGGGCGAGATCCAGGTGCGCGGCCCCCACCTGTTCACCGAGTACCTCAACCGCCCCGACGCCACGGCCGCCGCCTTCACCGCCGACGGCTGGTTCCGCACCGGGGACATGGCGGTGCGCGACCCCGACGGCTACGTCCGCATCGTCGGCCGCAAGGCCACCGACCTGATCAAGAGCGGCGGTTACAAGATCGGCGCCGGGGAGATCGAGAACGCGCTGCTGGAGCACCCGGGCGTCCGGGAGGCCGCGGTCACCGGGGAACCGGACCCCGACCTGGGCGAGCGGGTCGTGGCCTGGGTGGTCCCCGCGGACCCGCAGTCGCCGCCCTCGGCAGCCGAGTTGGCCGACCACGTCGCGAGCCGTCTCGCCCCGCACAAACGTCCTCGCGTCGTGCACCACCTCGACGTCCTGCCCCGCAACGACATGGGCAAGATCATGAAGCGAGCGCTGAGCCATGACTGAGCGCGCGAGCGCCCGCGAGGTGCTGGCCCTCGTCACCGACGACGGCACCTTCGCCGAACTCCCGTACCCGGCCCGGGACTCCGGCCCCGACGGCCCCCTCGTCTGGCAGGGCTACGACGCCGCACGCGCCCGCGCCGCCGAGCGCACCGGCGAGCAGGAGTCCGTCGTCTGCGGCACCGCGCGCGTCGAGTCCACCCCCGCGGTACTGATCGCGTTCGAGTTCGGCTTCCTCGGCGGCTCGCTCGGCGAACGCACCGGCGACCGGCTGGAGGCGGCGTACACGTACGCCCGCGAGCACCGGCTGCCGGTGGTCCCGCTGATCGCCACCGGCGGCAGCCGCATGCAGGAGGGCATGCTCGCCCTCACCCAACTCCAGCGGGTGGCACGGCAGTCGGCGCTCACCCGGGAGGCGGGGCTGCCGCAGGTCGCGGTGGCGCGGGACCCGACGACGGGCGGCGGCTGGGCCACGCTGGGCGCGGGCGCCGATGTCGTCCTCGCCCTGCCCGGCGCCCAGATCGGCTTCGCGGGTTCCCGGGTCCGCCCGCCGGACGCGGACCCGGCCGCCTACACGGCCGAGGCACAGGTGGCGGCGGGCTCGGCCGACGCGGTCGTACCGCCGCGGGAGCTGCGCCGCACGCTGGGCCGGTGGCTGCGCCTGCTGACGGCGCCGTCGGACGACCCCGCGCCGGTCCCCGCGCCGCTCGGCGCGACCGACCTCCCGGCCACCGGCTGGGCCGCGGTGCACCGCGCCCGCTCCCCCGAACGCCCGCGCGCCGCAGACTACTTGGACGCCTACTTCAGCCACCGCCTGCCGGTCAGCGGCGACCGCTGCGGCGGCACCGACCCCGAGGGCATGCTGTGCGGCTTCGGTGAACACGGGGGCCGTACGGTCGCGTACGCCGCGCAGACCGGAGCGGCGACCCGCCCCGCCGGCTACCGCACCGCCGCCCGCCTGATCCGCCTCGCGGACCGGCTCGGCATCCCGGTGCTCACCCTGGTGGACACACCCGGCGCGGCCAACGACGCCGAGGCCGAACGGCAGGGCGCGGGCGCGGCCATCGCGGACCTGTTCGGCGCGGTGGCCGCCGCCCGCACCCCGATCACCACGCTGCTGATCGGCGAGGGCGGCTCCGGCGGCGCCCTCGCCCTGGCCGCCCCCGGCAACACCTGGGCCACCCCGGACAGCTACTTCTCCGTCATCGCCCCCGAACTGGCGGCCGCGATCCTGAAACGCCCTCCGGAGGAGGCCGAGCCGACGGCGGACCAACTCCGCATCCGTCCGCAGGACTTGGCGGACCTGGGAGTGGTGCGCACCGGGAACCGGCCGGCTGCGGGAACGGGGGCCTGACGGAAACCCCCATTCAGCCGCACCCCACCCGGCCCACCACAACACGCGCCCCCTCCCCGCCCCGCGCACGATGCCTAAGAGACCGCCGCCCGGCGGCCCACGGTCTGTGCTCTCGGGAGGACCTGCCATGACCGCCAGTCTGGAGCAGCTGCGCCGCTGCCACTTCGCCGTCGACCTGGGGGCGGCGAGGACGCGGGTGTACGTGAGGGGGGCCGGGCTGGTCGTCGACCAGCCGTCCGCCGCCGCCGTGAACACCCGCACCGGCGCGCTGATCGCGGTCGGCGAGTTCGCGGAGAGGATGACGGGCCGCACCCCGAGCTACATCCGGGTCGTGCGGCCCGTCTCCGGCGGGACGGTCGTCGACATCGAGATGGCACAGCGCATGCTGCGGCACCTGCTCGGCGACAAGATGCGCCGCAACCTGCGCCGCAAGCCCCGGCTGCGCGCCGCCGCCTGCACCCCGCACGACGCCGACCCGCTGGCCCAGCGCGCCGCGATCGAGACGCTGGTCGGGCTCGGTGCCCGCCGGGTGGAGCTGGTCGACACGCTGATCGCCGCCGCCGTCGGCTGCGGACTGCCCGTGGAGCAGCCCGAGGCCACCATGATCATGGTGTGCGGGGCCGCCGCGACCCAGGTCGCCGTCCTCTCCCTCGGGTCCATCGTCACCGCCGAGCGCATCCCCGTCGGCGGCGAGGCCGTGGACCACGCGATCGTGCAGCACCTGCGCCACGAGCACGAGCTGATGCTGCCGAGCCAGTCCGTGCGCCCGCTGCAACTGGCCCTGTCCGGCAACGGCCTCACCCCGCACGGCCCGGCGTCCACCGAGATCCACGGCCGGGACGTCGCCACCGGCCTCGCCCGTTCCGTGCAGGTCGACACCGCCGCCGTCCGCGGCGCGATCGAGACCCCGCTGACCGCCGTGCTGGACGGCATCGGCAGGGTGCTGCGCGACTGCCCGCCCGACCTGGTGGCCGACCTCGCCGACCGCGGGATCATGATGGTCGGCGGCAGCGCCCTGCTCCCCGGCTTCGACCAGATGCTGCGGCAGGCCACCGGAATGCCGGTGCACATCGCCGAACGGCCCGACGTGTGCGCCGTACAGGGCCTCGGCTACATGCTGGAGGGCCAGATCGAGCCCCTCGTCCTGGACCCGCTGGCCACCTGAGCCGCGAGCGGTATCACGCCGCTACGACGCGGCCGACCGGCACGAACGGCACGACGAGCGGCCCCACCGGTGACGAGCGCGCGACCCGCCCCCTACGACGAGCGGCCCACCGGCACGAACGAGCGGCCCGACTTCCTACGACGAGCGCCCCCACCCGCACGAGCGGGGAACGGCCCGTCAGACGGCGAACCAGCAGCGTACGGTCGTCCCGTCCTCACCGGTGTGCACCCGGACCAGGTCCGCCACGAGGTTGACCATCAGCAGCCCCCGGCCGCCGCGCTGATCGCGGGGCGCGGGGCGGCGGCCGGCCAGCGGATCCACCAGCCGGCCCTTGTCACGCACCTCGCACACCACGTTCCCGTCCTGGGCCCACACCCGCAGCGCGCCCGAACCACCGCCGTGCACCACGCTGTTGGTGGTCAGCTCGGCCGTGACGATCGCCAGGTCCTGGAGCCGGACGCCGGTCAGGCCGAACTCCGCGGCCAGGTCGGTGGCGACGTGCCGGGCGTGCGAGAGGGAGTCCGTGTCGAAGACGAAGGAGGGCACGTCCGGCACCAGCGGCAGCGGCTCGTTGTAGCGGGCGACCACGTCGTCGGGGTCGTAGGCCCCGCTGGGCGCCTGAGGGCCGGTGCCGGCCTGGATGACGGTGGGGTGGGTGGCGTACGCGTCGGTGATGACCTGCCGCGGCAGGCGCCGGGTGTCGTAGGGACACAGGATGCTGACCGTGCGGCCGGTGAAGGCGGCGTTGATCAGCGCCTCGTGCTGGACACAGGCGGGGTACTCGGTGTCGCTGCGGCCCGCCCAGATCGGCTCGCCGATGATTCGCACCCGCCGGCCGGGCGGCTGGGCGTCGGCGAAGGCACGCAGCACGCCGGGGATGATCCGGCCGGGGTTGCGTCCGGCCTCCCGCATGTCCAGGAGGCGTACGGCGTCGGCGTCGGCACCGAGTCCGTCCCGGATCAGGGCGAGGTTGTCCCCGGGCACCGCGACGGCCACGGGGTCGCCCGCCTCCAGACCGGCCCGTACGAAGGACAGGGTGCCCGCGAGGTACTCCGGCTCGTCGGCGTAGAACAGTGCCGGGTGGACGAAGGGGTCGAGGGGTCCGGCGGTGCCGGAGGACCCGACGGGCTGGAAGCGTTCGGTCGAGGTACTCATGAGATCGACACCTCGATCGACGAGAGATCAGGCCAGAACATGTCCAGCACACGTCGCAGGCCCGGCGGCGGCTGGTGCAGCACCATACGCCGGCCGTCCCCCAGTCGCTGGGCGGCGGTGGCCAGCGCACCGGCGCCCGCGACATCGACGAACGTCACGGCTGACAGTTCCAGGTAGTACACATCCCCGTCCTCGCGTACGGCTTGATCCAGCGCACGCCGCCAGACCTCGTGCGTCGTCAGGCCGACCTCTCCCGCGACACGCAGCCCGCTCCGCTCCCCCAGCGGGGACACCGTCAGCTCCGGTGCCGCGCCGACGGATCCGGACGCCGCCTGATACCGGATACCCACTGTCTCCCCCCGCTCCCGGACGGGATCGCTCATACCCGCCACCCTCTCCGACATTCCCACAGGTGGTGTGTAGTCCTCCGCACGGCGGGCAGGCGCACGGTCAGCACCGCCGGTCCCATTGAACCAGTCCGGCGGCGACGGGGCGGCCTAGGTCAACGTCGTGAAGACTGTCGGGGAACCAACGAGGCGGGGACATGACCTCAGCGGCACACACACCACTTGCGGGGCGACTCAGGGCACTGGTCATCGAAAGTCACGTGGCAGCGGACCGCGCGGTGCTGGTCCCGCGCGGAGAACTGGTCCGCGGCTGCGCGGACCTCCTGGCCGGGAAACTCGCCGAACTGCCGTCCGAGGTCCGCCTGGTGGAGGTGGACATGACCGAGGTGGTCTTCATGGACACCGCGGGGCTGCAGTTCCTGGAGACGCTCGACGACCACCGCCGCCGGCACGGCCTGGCGGTGGCGACCGTGAACTGGAACGGTCAGCCGCGCCGCATCCTGGAACTCGCCGGCCTGGACGCCACCGACCCCCTGCACACCGCCCCGGACCGGCGACCGTACCCGTCGGAGTCGTCGGCGGTGGCGCTGGAGCGCGCGGAGCAACTGCGCGTGCTCCGGGAGGAGGTGGAGCAGCTCCGCCAGGCGATCGCCTCCCGACCGGTGATCGACCAGGCCCGCGGCATCCTCATGGCCACCCAGGGCTGCACCTCCGACGAGGCGTGGGCGATCCTCCGGCATGCCTCCCAGCTCTCCAACACCAAGCTCCGCACGGTCGCCGCGGCGGTCACCGCCAGCACCGGGAGCGACGGTTCGCCGCCCCCGGAGGCGGTCCGCACGGCCCTGCGGACGGCGATGGCCGAGCACCGACGCTGAGACAAGGACGCTGAAACATGGCCCGCCTTCCGGTGCGGCGACGGCGGCACCGGCACGGCGGGCCGGTCTCAGTACGGGAGCAGCCTCCCCGAAGGGGTCCTGCGGTCGATCGTCACATCGCGCGGAGCGGCGGGCCTACGGCTGACGCGCACCCGGGTCTGACGGTTCATGACACCCTCCTCAGGCCTTGGGCCGGTACGAGATGTGCCACCCCGCACCCGATGCGACCGGCCGGACCCGCCCCCTGCTCGCTCGGGGCGGGTCCTGGCCGGCTGCGCTTCGTGTTCGATCCCATTGCCCCCGCCATACCCTCCGGAACCGGCGCTGACTCCTGTTCGACGGTGGCACTCCGACGGCCGACGCGATCGAGTACGGCGCCACCGCCGTTCCCGACGGCGGTCGACCGCCCCGGGGACCGGCCGATGTCACGTGCGGGAAACCTTGACGCGCGGTTTGCCTGATGCCACGATTCCGGCGCCGCGATGTTTACGTAAACACCGGTCACTCGATTTCGGCCATGTTTACGTGAACACCGCTGTATGACCGGTGACTCGCTCCCCCTGCGCACCCGCCCCCCGCGCCGAGCCGCCACCTCCTGAAAGGGCAAGCCGATGCGCAAGACCCCCACCAGAACCCGCCTCACCCCGCGACTGCGGGCCGCCTTCGTGGCCGTCGCGATCGCCGCGGTCAGCGGCGCCACCCTCACCGCGAGCCCCGCCTCCGCCGCCGCGCCGAAGCTGGACCCGACCCAGTTCAGGGGCGTCAACTGGGCCGACCCGCGGGACAACTTCGCCGACGACCCCGTCGTTCTGTCGGGCCTGTCGCTCTCGGACACCTACGCCCAGACCTACACCAAGTCGAGCCGCATCATCTCGGCGTTCCGCGCGAACCTCGGCGCCAACACCGTACGGCTGCCCATCAACCCGTACACGGTCAACGGCCCGGCCTGGAAGTCCTACCGCGCGGTCATCGACGCCGCCTCGGACAAGGGCTTCAAGGTCATCCTGTCCTACTGGGAGGGCACGGGCCCCCGCAAGGACGGCTTCATCGACGACGAGGCCGCCTACTGGCCCATGTGGAAGACCGTCGTCAAGGCCTACCAGAACGACAGGCGCGTCTACTTCGAGCCGATGAACGAGCCGCACGCGTACACCGACACCGAGTGGGCCGACATCGCCGCGAAGTGGCTGGCGACCTACCCGTCGGTCCCGCGCGACCGGGTCTTCGTCAGCGGCGCCGGCTACAACGACCACGTCACCTCGGTCTGCGCCGACCCGCGCCTGAAGGGCACCTACCTGTCGCTGCACCACTACGGCTTCTGGAAGGAGTACGCCACCTACGACCAGTGGGTGGCCGACCTCAAGGTGCGCATCGGCGACTGCGCGAACCGGACCGTCGCGGACGAGTTCGGCGCCCACATGACCACCGGCTTCGACTACAACAAGCCGGCTCCCGACAACAACTTCGTCAACTACATGCAGGCCGTCACCGACACCTTCCGCGAGCTGAAGATGGGCTCCGTGTACTGGCCCGGCCTGCGCACCGGCGACACCTACTCGCTCCAGACGCTGGTCGGCGACCCCGCCCGCCCCTGGCTGGCCACCACCAACCAGTCCGGCGCCGACCGTCTCGCCTGGGGCTGGGGCCGCGGCAAGCCGGTCCAGCGCTGAGGGACCGCGACACACGGCACACGGCACACGGCACAGGCCACGGGAGGGGCTCCGCATCCGGTACTCGGAGGCGGAGCCCCTCCCGCGCGGTCGCCGCACCGCGTGTCCGCCGCACCGGCATGGCCGGCACGGCGTCCACGTGCCTAGACGACGCAGAACTCGTTGCCCTCGGGATCCCGCATGAGCGCGGAGCAGTGCTCCGAGTCCGGCTCGTCCGTGATCCTCACGACGGTCGCGCCGGCCTTCGTGAGGCGTTCGACCGTGGCGGTCACCCGCTCCCTGCGGGCGGCCGGCGGGACGCCGCGCCCTCCACCGACCTTGAGGTCGAAGTGCAGCCGGTTCTTCGTGGTCTTGGGCTCGGGAACGTGCTGGAACCACATCCTCGGCCCCTTCCCCTTCGGGTCGACGATCGACTCCGGGGTGTCCCCCATGTCCTCCAGTTCCTCCTCGGGCACTCCCATGTCCGCCCAGTACTCGCGCCATGTGGACCGGCCGCCCGGCGGAGGTTCCGGTATGTACCCCAGTGCGCCGGCCCAGAAGGGCACCAGTCTCTCCGGGTTCGTACAGTCGATGGTCAACTGCCACGTCGTATCCATGCCCAGAGGGTTCCAGACAGCTCTGACATCCGGTGCCCACGCCCGTCCGCGCGCGAATGACGGGATACCGGACGAGACGCCTCTTTGCGGATCCGGCCTCCGGCCGAGGTGAGCGGTGTCCGATGATGGGCGGGCCATGACCACGCCCAGCACCCCCCGTACGCCCCGTACGCCGTCGCACCGCGCGCCGCTCCCTGTTCTGCGGGCGGCCGTGTTCGCGATCGTCGGGACGGTGCTCGGGGTGAGCGCGCACCATCTGGTCGCCGAGGGGCCCGCGCCGTGGCGGCAGACCGCGCCGGCCGCGCTGGTGCTCTTCGGCGTCGGCCTCGTCGGCACCCGACGCCCCCGCTCCCTGGCCACGGTCCTGGTGACGTGCGGGGCGGCGCAGGCGGGACTGCACCTGTGGCTGGCGGTCGCGCACCCGGCCGGCACGCCGGCGTCCCCGGCCGTGCCGTGGCCACCGGGCGCCGGCCACCCGCACCACCCCGCCGGCGCCCACCATGCCTGGCACGGCCACCCGCACGACTCGCCGGTCATGACGGCGGTGCACGCCGTGGCGGCCGTACTCGTCGCCGTGCTGCTGCACCGCGCGGACACCGTCTGCTGGTCACTGGCGTCCGGTCTGACGACGGCGGCCGGCCTGGTCCGCGCCAGGACGGCCACGGTCCGGGCGCTGCTCGCCGGCCGCCCGGCCCGCACGGATCCGGGGCTGCCGGGGCTCGCCCTCGGACGACTGGAGCGGCCGCCGGCGGAGACGGTGCTCGCGGACGTGGTGGTACGGAGGGGTCCGCCCCGGGCGGGATTCGCACTCGCCGGCTGACCCTGTCCGGGCGGTCGCTCCGCGGAGCGCCGCCGCACGCTCCCCCACGCCTGGAGACACCCGTGTTCCACACCCTCAGCACGCACCGCGCCGCGCGCCGGCTGGCCCTCGCCGCGACCGCGACCACCGCGCTCGTCCTCGTCACCGCCGGGCCGGCCGCCACCCACACGGATGTCGAGGCGGACAACGCCCAGGCCCTGGCCGAGAACGTCGAGGTCTCCTTCCACGCCGAGTCGGAGTCGGACACCGCCGGGATCACGCAGCTCCGTGTGGTCCTGCCCGAGGGCATCGCCCCCGCCGACGTGACCTACGGCGAGGGCCCCAAGGGCTGGAAGTTCACCGCGGGCGACGACGGTTACACCGTCAAGGGCCCGGCCCTGCGGACCGGGGTGAGCGCCGAGTACTCGATCGTCGTCAAGCAGCTCCCCGACGCGAGGGAACTGGCCTTCAAGACGCTCCAGACCTACGCCGACGGGCGTACCGACCGCTGGATCGAGCTGGACGAGAACGGCGAGAATCCCGCGCCCGTGCTCGAGCTGAAGCCCGCCGCGCCCGGCGCGAAGCCGGTCGACCCGTCCCCCAGTGAGCCGGCGAGCCCCGCCGCCTCCCCGACCCCGACCCCCACTCCGACCGCACCGGAGACGGCCGCCTCGGCCTCCCCGCAGGCGGCCGATGCCCAGAAGGACGACGAGGGCGGGCTGTCGGCGGGCGTGTGGGCCGGGCTGGTCGCGGCGGTCGTCGTCGCGGCCGTGGCCGTGGTCCTCGTCGTGCGCCGCAGGGGCAGCGCCCAGCACTGACCGGGCGCGCCGCCAGGCCCTCGCACCCCGGACGGTCCGGGTGCGGGGGCCCGGCGTGTCAGTCGTGCGGAGCCTTGCCGCTCACCCGGTGGTCCGCGTGGCTGAGCGCCTCCAGGACCAGGCGCCGCAGGTGGCCGTCGCGGAGGCGGTAGTGGATGTGCCGGCCCTCGCGGCGGGTGTCGACGAGCCCGGCGAGCCGCAGCTTGGCCAGGTGCTGGCTGACCGCCGTGCGCGACGCGTCGCACCGCTCGGCCAGCGATCCGACGTCCGACTCGCCCTGCGCGAGCAGCCACAGCAGATGCAGCCGGGTGGCGTCGGAGAGCATCGCGAACACTCCGGTCGCCTCGGCCAGCCGCGCGCTGTCCGGGGTGCGCAGATGCGCATGGGCCGCAGGTGAGGCGGAGTGGCTTTCAGGCATGGGGCCAGCCTAGAGCCACCGGGAAACGGGGCGCGGGGCGCGGGCGGGCGGCCGCGACCGCCGACCTCCACCCGTCATGTGCGCAGGTGCGCACATGACGGGTAGACTGGCCTGCCGGGACCGCCCGGACCGTCCTGCCCAGGGAGCCGCCCGCATGCTCTCCGTCCTGCGCGACCGCACCTACCGGCACCTCTTCGCCGCCCAGGTCATCGCCCTCGTCGGCACCGGACTGGCCACCGTGGCGCTCGGGCTGCTGGCCTACGACATCGCGGGCGCCCGGGCCGGTTCGGTGCTCGGCACCGCGCTCGCGATCAAGATGGTGGCGTACGTCGCGATCGCCCCGGCCGTCGGAGCGGTCGCCGACCGGATCCCGCGCAGGGCGCTCATGGTGTCGGCCGACCTCGTACGCGCGGCGGTCGCGCTGCTGTTGCCCTTCGTGGACCAGGTCTGGCAGGTCTACGTGCTGGTCTTCCTGCTCCAGTCCGCGTCGGCCGCGTTCACGCCGACCTTCCAGGCGGTCATCCCCGACGTGCTGCCCGAAGAGCGCGACTACACACGGGCGTTGTCCATGTCCCGGCTCGCGTACGACCTGGAGAGCCTGTTCTCCCCCGCGCTGGCGGCGGTCCTGCTGTCCGTGATCACCTACAACTGGCTGTTCACCGGCACCGTGGTGGGCTTCCTCGCGTCGGCGGCACTCGTGGTCTCCGCGGTCCTCCCCCGGCCCGTGTCCGCCGCCGGACCGCCCGCGGGCGGCGCCCGCGGCAGGGCCACGGCGGGCGCCCGCCTCTTCCTCGCCGTCCCGCGACTGCGTGCCCTGCTGGCTCTCAACCTCGTGGTCGCGGCCGCGAGCGCGATGGTGACCGTCAACTCCGTCGTCTACGTCCGCGAGGTGCTCGGGCGCTCGACGGGTGCCGTGCCGGTCGCCCTCGGCGCGTACGGGGCGGGCTCGATGGCCGTGGCCCTCACCCTGCCGCGCGTCCTGGACCGGGTCCCGGACCGGACGGTGATGCTGCGCGGCGCCCTGCTGCTCGCCGGCGTCTTCGCCGGACTCGGCGCCGTCACCGCCGGGGAGGGCGGAAGCTGGCGCTGGCCCGCGCTGCTGGCGGTGTGGGCCGTCTTCGGTGCCGCGTGCTCGATGGTGCTCACGCCGACCGGCCGGCTCATCCGGCGTTCGGTGCCGGCCGGGAGCCGTACGACGGCGTTCGCGGCGCAGTTCTCGCTCTCGCACGGTTGCTGGCTGCTGACGTATCCCCTGGCGGGGTGGCTGGGCGCGCGGGCCGGGCTGCAGGCGGCCGTGCTCGCGCTGGGCGTGATCGCGCTGGCCGCGTCCCTGCTGGCGGTGCGCCTGTGGCCGCCCGGTCCGCCCGCCACGCCCACGGAACCGGCGCCCGTCGAGCACGAGCACACCGGCCTCCACGCCGGCCATCCCCACCTCACCGATGCCGCACGGGTGGCCGGCGGCTGGCGGCACACCCACGCCTGCGCACCCGACCGGCTGCACCCCCACGCCCCGACACGCGCATGACGCGCTCCTGAACACCGCGCGGTGAGCGTGGTGACCGCGGTGAGCGCTGTACGTCAGCAGCCGGCAGCCTGTGTCGGTGGGCCGGCCGGCGTCGGACCCAGGCCGGGAGGGCCGGCCGTCCTACCGCTTCTCGTACGGATTCCCCGGCTGCTCCACCTGCCGGACGGACGTGCCCTCGAGCACGGGCGGCCACGCCTCGTCCGTACCGAGCGTGCCCTCGGGGATCCAGGTGCCGGTGACCGTCACCCAGGAGTCGGCGGCCGGGGCGCCGACGCCCCGGATCTCGGCCTTGTTGGGGCGCGCGTCCGCAGCGCAGCAGGAGATGAGGAGCCGGGTCAGGTACCAGGTGTCTCCGCTCCCGGTGACGAAGCCGGTCATCCGGATCGTGCGGCCCGTCATCGTCCGGCCGCTGTCGTACATGGCGCGGGAGGTGAACTGGCCGAGCGTGAGGTCGACCGGCTCGCCCCGCGGAAGCGGTGGGAACGCGCCGACGCCCCGCGCCGCGTACGTCGCCGCCTCCCGTTCCGCGCTGTACGAGCCCAGGGCGGGCGGCGGGAAGAACAGCAGGGCGAGGGCGGGCACGGTCAACAGCCAGGCGACGCGCGGGCCGTGGCCGTGATCGTGGCTGTGGCCGCCGCCCCGGTCCTCGTGCTCGTCCTCTTCGTCCTCCTCTTCCTCACCCTCGCCCCGGTCCCCTTCCTCGTCCTCGTCGCGGTCCTGGTCGTCGTGGGGCGGCCTGCCGTCGGCGACCGCCGCGAAGAGCCCCAGGAGGACCAGCAGCACGCCCGAGACGATCAGGAAGGGCCGCAATCCCTGCTGGACGTACCGCAGATACAGCTCGCTGAAGAGCGAGATCCGCAGTACGGCCCCGCCGCACAGGACCAGCACCGCCGCCGGACCGTACCGCCTCACAGCAGCCACCACCCCACGAGCACACTGCTCGCCACCGCCACCACCCACGTCGCGGCCGAGAACCGCACCGCGAACGCCTTCCCGAACGTCCCCGTCTGAAGCGCGATCAGCTTCAGGTCGACCACCGGCCCGACCACCATGAACGCCAGCCGGGCCGTCGGTGAGAAGCCGCTCAGCGAGGCGGCGACGAACGCGTCCGCCTCACTGCACACGCACAGCACCACCGCCAGGACGGCGAGCAGCAGCACCGACAGCCAGGCGGACCCGGTGAACACGTCGAGCACCGACCTCGGTACGACGATGTCGAAGGTCGCCGCGGCCGCCGCGCCCACCACCAAGAAGCCGCCCGCGTGCAGGAAGTCGTGCTGGAGCCCGGCCCGGAACGCACCCCAGCGGCCGCGGCCCGACGGCCCCCCGGACGCCGTACGGACCCGTCCGGGAAGCCACTCCTCCCGGCCGAACCGCACCCACAGCCAGCCCATGACGACCGCGGTGGTGAGCGAGGCCAGCAGCCGGGCCGCGACCATCGCCGGGTCGCCGGGGAAGGCGATGGACGTGGCGATCAGCACGACCGGGTTGATCGCGGGCGCGGAGAGCAGGAAGGCGAGGGCGGCGGCCGGGGCGACCCCACGCCGCATCAGACTGTCGGCAACCGGCACCGAGGCGCACTCACAGCCCGGCAGGACGACGCCGGCCGCACCGGCGACGGGCACGGCCAGCGCCGGACGGCGGGGCAGGACGCGGCTGAAGACCCGCTCCGGCACGAAGGCGCCGATCGCCGCCGACACGAGCGTGCCGAGCATCAGGAACGGCACGCCCTGGACGACCACCGCCGTGAACACCGTCCACCAGGCGGCCACCGGCGGGGTGTAGAGGTCCAGGGCGAGCAGCGGGCCGAGGACCGCGCCGACCGTGACGATGACGATCAGGGCGAGGCCGCCCAGCACCACGTGCACGAGAGTGCGGACGGCCGACACCGTCCCGTCGGCCGGTCCCCGCACCCGCTCGTGACTGCCCTGGCTCACCGTGCCCCTTGTTTCCCGCCTCGCCCGTCCGGTCCGCGCCACCGTAGCGCCCGCCGGAGGCCGGGGCGGCGGCAGGTGACGTCGACCCGTCGCGGAGCGGCGTCGGGCAGGTCCCGACGGCGGCGGCCGGGACGCGTCGAGCATCGCGGTCGTCTCGTCGCAGATCAGCCGGCGTGGGGCAGGACGAGCGCGCGGGCGAGGCCGGCGCGCTGGAGCCGGCCGTCGCTGACCTCGTGGGGGCGGCGGTGCAGCAGGTCAACCGTCAGGCCGACGGATCGGGCCAGTTCGAGGACCCGTTCGGCCGCTTCCGTACGGCGGCCCGTGGCGCGCAGCGGCTCGGCGATGAGGTCGGTGAGCCGCAGGCGGGGATCCGCGGAGAGCCTGGGCAGCTGGAAGACGACGCCGAAGGCGGTGCGCAGCGCGCTCGGGGCGACGTGCCGCCAGCGCCGTACGGGCCGGCCGTCGATCGACCACCAGGTCCCTGCTTCATCGCTCCGACGGGCTGGGAGCGGTGCACAGTGCCCAGATCACGAACCCGTTGATGACGATCAGGACGACGGCCCAGAACGGCGCGTAGGGGAGCCAGAGGAAGTTCGCCAGCATGGCCAGACCGGCCAGCGCCACGCCGACGACCCTGGCCCAGGTGGCGCCCCGGAACAGGGCCGCGCCGGCGAGAGTGATGACGACGCCCATGATCAGGTGGATCCAGCCCCATCCGGTGAGATCGAACTCGAACACGTAGTTGCGGGTGGCGACGAACACATCGTCATCGGCGATGGCGGCGATGCCCGCGAAGAGCGTCATCAGACCACCGAAGATCATCAGAACGCCCGCGAAGACCAGCCATCCGCTGCCGCCACCGGTCCTGGCCGGACTCCGCACCGCCGTACCAGAACGGCGCTCACCCACATGACTGGTCATCATCGGCTCCTCCGTGTCGTAGGACCCCGCGCCGCCACACGTTCGCGTTCCGCCGGGGCTGCTTCCAATCTCGTCCCGTCAGGCGCCCCGCGCACCTCGGGATCCTCGGACGGCAGCTCTCGACGCGCGACCCGCGCACCATCCGTGCAGGCCAGGGCGGGTGGAACTAGGCATGTGGCCGTTTTGCGTGCCGGTCCGCATGCCGGCCCGCGTATCGGTCCTGGCGTCTGCGCACGGTGAAGGCACACGCGAGCATGCCGAGACCCCAGGCGATGAGCAGGGCGCCCCACAGCGGCATGGTCACCTTCGGAACGAGCAGGCGGATCTCGACGTGCGCGCGGTTCTCGAAGATGAAGACCAGAGCGATCGCGGTGATCAGAACGAACGGAGTGAGGCGGCGGACACCGGGGCGGGAAAGGAACGGTGTGTGCGGCTGTGGGTCTGTGCCGGTTCGAGCCATGAGATGTCTCTCCCTCACGTGTCCCCTTCGTCCAGCGTCCTCTCCCAGCACGCGGCTCGCTACCGAAGGAGCCACCGGCCCGAGGCCGCGGCGGCTCACAGCGAAGGGTGGGGCAGGGCTCGCAGGCGGGCGGTGGCGGCGGTCCCCGACTCCGCCGCACGGCCGGAAAAGGCACCGGGCCGACATTGGGTGGCGCCGGCTCGGAGGGGTCTCGAACCTGCCCTCGGCGGATTCCCCGTCCAGCGCCCAGTCGGGGCTCGGCCGCGTGGTCCTGCGCCGTGCAGGAGTGTGTTGATGACGAGTGCGGCCGGCGCGTCGGGATCCTGTGCGGCCGGGTCCCGGTCCGCGCCGGGCCTGTCGAGGGCCTCGCTCAGGAGCGCGTAGTACACCTGCCGCGTCCAGTCCAGGTCCGCGTCCGGGGCGAGGATTCCCTCACTCCGCGCGCTGGTCAGGAGTTCGACGGTGTACCTGTCGATCTCGGCCCAGAGGGCGGCCGCGGTCTCGGTGTGGGCGGTGGCGTGACTGAGGGTGGAGCGCCAGGTGTTCTTGACCCGCAGGACGTTCGCGGTCACCCGGTACAGGGTCACGAGCGCGGGAGCGGAGTTGGGCCGCACCTCCCCGATGGCGTCGAGGAGCCGCTGCTTCGCGGAGACGGCGAGCGCCTCCAGCAGCGCCTGCCGGTTCGCGACTTCGCCGCTCGCACCCGCTTCCCGTACGCCGACGAAGTCGTCGTCGACCGGCCGCACCGCTACCTCGCAGCCACCGAGACCGACGCCCGCACGGACGTCCGCCCCGCCCGTCAGCGCGAGCGCGGCGAGGAGGCGAGCACGCGAGACAGCTCCAGTTCCAGGTCAGTTGTGACCCGCGTCCGGCGCCGCATCGGCGGCCGGACCGGCGCGGAGCACGGCCCTGTAGAGGGCGTCATGCCGGGGTGAGGCGGGCAGGGTGCCGCGGGCGGGGGCCTCGAAGGACTGGATGAACAGGGCGACAACGCGGCGCCGGGCGCCGGGGGCGGCGTCGCCGGTGGCGTTGACGACACCGGCGTTGGCCATGTGCAGCAGCACCAGGTCCGAGGACCGGTGGCGCCGCCCTCGCTGCTGGTCCGGTAGGCGGCTGGCCGCGCCAAGGACGTCCACCCGATGCCCACGCAACAGGCATATCGGACAAGGAATCGCCCCGGAGACACCGTCGGCCCGGACACGCCCGCGCAGCCTCGGCCCCTGGCATCGGGCCCTGGATCCTGGCATCGGCCCTGAGGGCAGCCGCCCAGACCGCGAGCGACACTCTCGATCATCTACTCAGCCGCAGGTCGGATGGGCTGGATCTCCTCCGACCGCCGCCGGACCCCCAACCCACGAGCCGCGGATTCAGTCCGTTCAGGCGAAGTTGACGGTCCGGCAGGCCAAAAATGAACGTTTCGGCAGGTCAGAGGCCTGCATGGTGGGGCGGGTGGGACTCGAACCCACGGCCGACGGATTATGAGTCCGCTGCTCTAACCGGCTGAGCTACCGCCCCATGCGGCGTGTCGCGTACACCTGTGCGCGCCGTCTGCCGCAGCATAGCCGCTCATACGATCTCCTGCTTCGGCATGGTCGACTTCGCACGGCGCCCACGGCCTTAGGACCGCGCAGCGCTCCGCACGGTTCCCCGGGACATGAAAAAGGACCCCTACGGGGTCCTCGTTCAGCATGCTCTCCCGACTGGACTCGAACCAGTAACCTGCCGGTTAACAGCCGGCTGCTCTGCCAATTGAGCTACGGAAGATCGAAGCTCCCCCGACTGGACTCGAACCAGTAACCTGCCGGTTAACAGCCGGCTGCTCTGCCAATTGAGCTACGGAGGAACGCCTCGTTGCATCGAACGTTGCTCCCTGGGTATTCGCCAGGGGGCGGGCGCTCTCTGCGACACATACATTAGCGCAAGCAGGGGGGTGCTCCGCCAATCGGTTCCCCCCGGCACCGACACCACGCCTTGGACCAACACACGGGAAGGGTGGCCGCCATGCGCTACCGGCTCACGTTCGTCGTCGGGCTCGCTCTGGGTTACGTGCTGGGCACGAAGGCCGGACGCGAGCGCTACGAGCAGTTGAAGAAATCCGCGCGTCAGGTCGCGCAGAACCCCGCCGTCCGCAACAGCGCCGAGTCGGCCGCCCAGCAGGGCCGCCAGTTCGCGGGCAAGGCGTACCAGGCGGTGAGCGACAAGGTCGGCGACCGGGTCCCGGACTCGGTGGCCCAGCGCGTGCGGTCCCTGCGCGAGCGCAACACGAACGGCACCGCCGAGGACGACTGGGGCACGAGCAACCCGTAGGGGGCCTCCACGACACCGGGGACACCCCCTCCCGCAGGGATGCGGGGCTGTGACATGTGCGGCTCCGCCGCGCGGGCGCGACCAGCCAGGACGCGCCCGCGACCGTCACTTCGCCCGCACCCCTGCGGCGCCCGTGGCCCGGACCGGTGCGGCAGTACGGCAGAATTTTGGCCATGGGGATAGTCGCCGGGTTGGACAGTTCGCCCGAATTCACTCGTATCGTCGTCTGCGACACGGACACCGGTGCCGTGCTCAGGCAGGGCTATGCGCCGCATCCGATGGAGAACGCCGACAGCGGACGGCCCTCCGACGTCGATCCGCAGGCCTGGCTGCTGTCCCTCGGTGAAGCCGCCGGCGGCGGGCTGCTGGAAGGCGTGCAGGCCATCGGCGTGTCCGCGCAGCAGAACGCGGTGGTGCCGCTGGACTCCCAGGGCAACACGGTGCGGCCGGCGATGGTCGGCGGTGACAAGCGGGCCCAGGTCGCGGCGGCCGATCTGGCCGACGCGCTCGGCGGGCGCGAGGCGTGGGCGCAGGCGGTGGGCTGTGTGCCGCAGGCCGCGCAGCCGGTGACCAAGCTGCGCTGGCTCGCCAGGACCGAGCCCGACGCCGCCCAGCGCACCGCCGTGCTCCTCCAGGCCCACGACTGGCTGGTGTGGCAGTTGCTCGGCCGGCCGGTGAGAAGAACCACGGACCGCGGTGGCGCCTCCGGGACCGGGTACTGGTCGGCCGCCACCGGTGGCTACCGGCCCGATCTCGTCGAGCTGGCGCTCGGTCACCAGGTGATGCTGCCCGAGGTGATCGGTCCCGCCGACGCGGCCGGTACGACCCCCGAGGGGCTGCTGATCTCCGCCGGGACCGGCGAGACGATGGCCGCCGCCTTCGGGCTGGGGATCGGGCTGGGCGACGCGGTGGTGTCGCTCGGCGCCTCCGGGTCCGTGATGGCCGTGCACCCCGAGGCGCTCGTCGACCAGAGCGGGATGATCACCTCCCTGGCCGACGCGACCGGGATGCACCTGCCCGTCGTCACCACGCTGAACGCCGTACGGACCCTGCGCGGGGCCTCCGAGATGCTCGGGCTGGGCGACCTGGAGAGTCTGTCGGAGCTGGCGATGAAGTCGACGCCGGGGGCTCACGGACTCGTCCTCCTCCCCTATCTGGAGGGGGAGCGGACGCCCCAGCTGCCGCACGCCGCCGGGACGCTGTCCGGGCTGCGGCGGGAGTCGATGCGGCCGGAGCATCTGGCGCGGGCCGCGTTCGAGGGCATGCTGTGCGGGCTCGCCGACGCGCTCGACGTGCTGCGCGGGCGCGGTGTGGACGTGCGGCGGGTCTTCCTGCTCGGGCCGGCCGCCGAGCTGCCCGCCGTGCAGGCCTCGGCGCCCGCGCTGTTCGGCGCGCAGGTCGTCGTGCCGCAGCCCGCGGACTACGCGGCGATCGGGGCCGCCCGGCAGGCCGCCTGGGCGCTCGGGGTGTCGCAGGGCACCCTGGACCCGCGCAACCCGCCGGCCTGGCAGGGCGCGGCGGCGCAGGTGCTGGAGCCCGGCGAGGAGCTGGCGGTGGGGCAGGCGGTGCGGCAGCAGTTCGTGTCGGTGCGGGAGCAGACACATCCGGGGGCGTTCCGGCCGTAGCGGAATGTGAGAGACCGGTAGGAGCCGTACCGATGAGGCGGGACGAAGCACTGCTGTCGGCTTAATCGGTTGAGGTAACGCGGGTGGAGTGTCCGACGATAGGGGCCAGGGGCAACCAACCGCCCCACCGCCGACTCCGAGAGACACAGCGTGCTCATACGACTGCTGCGGACCTATCTCAGGCCCTACAGGAAACCCATCGCCCTGCTGGTGCTGCTGCAACTCCTGCAGACCTGCGCCAGCCTCTACCTGCCCACGCTGAACGCGGACATCATCGACAACGGTGTCGTGACCGGGGACACCGGCTACATCCTGAACTACGGCGCCGTGATGATCGGCGTCTCGCTGGTGCAGGTCGTGTGCAACATCGGTGCCGTGTACTACGGCGCCAGGACCGCCTCGGCGCTCGGCCGGGACGTACGGGGCGCCGTCTTCGACCGGGTGCAGTCCTTCTCGGCCCGGGAGGTCGGCCAGTTCGGCGCGCCCTCGCTGATCACCCGTACGACCAATGACGTCCAGCAGGTCCAGATGCTGGCCCTGATGACGTTCACGCTGATGGTGTCGGCGCCCATCATGTGCGTGGGCGGGATCGTGCTGGCGCTCGGCCTGGACGTACCGCTGTCCGGGGTACTGGTCGCGGTCGTCCCGGTGATGGGCGTCTGTGTGACGCTGATCATCCGCCGGCTGCGTCCGCTGTTCCGGTCCATGCAGGTGCGGCTGGACACGGTGAACCGGGTGCTGCGCGAGCAGATCACCGGCAACCGGGTCATCCGGGCGTTCGTGCGCGACGAGTACGAGCAGCAGCGGTTCCGGAAGGCCAACGCCGACCTGACCGACATGGCGATGGGCACCGGCAACCTGCTGGCGCTGATGTTCCCCATGGTGATGACGGTGGTGAACCTGTCGTCGATCGCCGTGGTGTGGTTCGGCGCGCACCGCATCGACGGCGGCCAGATGCAGATCGGTGATCTGACCGCGTTCCTCGCCTATCTGATGCAGATCGTGATGTCCGTGATGATGGCCACCTTCATGTTCATGATGGTGCCGCGCGCGGAGGTGTGCGCCGAGCGCGTCGAGGAGGTGCTGGACACCTCCTCCAGCGTGGTCCCACCGGCCGCCCCGGTGCGGGAGCTGCGCCGGCACGGGCATCTGGAGCTGCGGGGCGCCGGGTTCCGCTACCCGGGGGCCGAGGAGCCGGTGCTGAAGTCGGTCGACCTGGTGGCGCGGCCGGGTGAGACGACCGCCGTGATCGGCTCCACCGGCAGCGGCAAGTCCACGCTGCTGGGGCTGGTGCCGAGGCTGGTCGACGCGACCGACGGGGAGGTGCTCGTCGACGGCGTGGACGTGGCGACCATCGACCCGGTCCTGCTGGCGCGGACGGTCGGGATGGTGCCGCAGAGGCCGTACCTGTTCGCGGGCACGGTCGCGACCAACCTGCGCTACGGCAACCCCGACGCCACCGACGAGGAGCTGTGGCACGCGCTGGACGTGGCGCAGGCCAAGGACTTCGTCGAGCGGCTGGAGGGCGGGCTCGACGCGCCGATCGCGCAGGGCGGCACCAACGTGTCGGGCGGTCAGCGGCAGCGGCTCGCCATCGCCCGCACCCTCGTGCGGCGGCCGGAGATCTACCTCTTCGACGACTCCTTCTCCGCGCTGGACTACGCCACCGACGCGGCCCTGCGGGCGGCGCTCGCCCAGGAGACCGCCGAGGCGACCGTCGTGATCGTCGCCCAGCGGGTGTCCACCATCCGCGACGCCGACCGGATCGTCGTCCTCGACGAGGGCCGGGTCGTCGGCACCGGCACCCACCGCGAACTGATGGCGGACAACGAGACCTACCGGGAGATCGTGCTCTCCCAGCTGACGGAAGCGGAGGCTGCCTGATGGCGGGGCCGGCAGGGCGGATGATGGCCGGGACCGGACCCGACCACCACTCGATGGACTTCAAGGGGTCGGGCAAACGGCTCGTCGCCCGCTTCGGGCCCGAGCGGCTGACGATCTACGGGCTGCTGTTCTGCGTGGTGGTGAGCGTCGGGCTGTCGGTGGTGGGGCCCTACATCCTCGGCAAGGCGACCGACCTGGTCTTCGCCGGGATCATCGGGCGGGACATGCCGGCCGGGGCCTCCAAGGAGGAGGTGCTGGCGTCGATGCGGGAGCGGGGTGACGGGGCCGTCGCCGACATGCTCCGCAGCACCGACTTCACCCCCGGCGAGGGCATCGACTTCGACGCCGTCGGACGGGTGCTGCTGATCGCGCTCGTCGTGTTCCTGGCGGCCGGGCTGCTGATGGCGGTGGCGACCCGGCTGGTGAACCGGGCGGTCAACCGGACGATGTACCGGATGCGCGAGGACGTGCAGACCAAGCTGTCGCGGCTGCCGCTGTCGTACTTCGACAAGCGGCAGCGCGGTGAGGTGCTGTCCCGGGCCACCAACGACATCGACAACATCGGGCAGACGCTCCAGCAGTCGATGGGCCAGCTGATCAACTCGGTGCTCACCATCGTCGGTGTGCTGGTGATGATGTTCTGGGTGTCGTGGATCCTCGCGCTGGTGGCGCTGGTGACCGTGCCGTTGTCGTTCGTGGTCGCCACCCGCGTCGGCAAGCGCTCGCAGCCGCACTTCGTGCAGCAGTGGCGTTCCACCGGCAAGCTCAACGCGCACGTGGAGGAGATGTACACCGGGCACGCCCTGGTGAAGGTGTTCGGGCGGCAGGAGGAGTCGGCCGCGCGGTTCGCCGAGCAGAACGAGGCGCTGTACGAGGCCGGGTTCAGGGCGCAGTTCAACAGCGGGGTCATGCAGCCGCTGATGATGTTCGTGTCGAACCTGAACTACGTGCTGGTCGCGGTCGTCGGCGGGCTGCGGGTGGCGTCCGGTGCGATGTCCATCGGCGATGTGCAGGCCTTCATCCAGTACTCGCGGCAGTTCTCGATGCCGCTGACGCAGGTCGCGTCGATGGCGAACCTGGTGCAGTCGGGGGTCGCCTCGGCCGAGCGGATCTTCGAACTCCTGGACGCGGAGGAGCAGGGGGCGGATCCGGTGCCGGGTGTGCGGCCGGAGGAGCTGCGCGGGCGGGTGGCGCTGGAGCACGTGTCGTTCCGCTACGACCCGGAGAAGCCGCTCATCGAGGATCTGTCGCTGACGGTGGAGCCGGGGCACACGGTCGCGATCGTCGGCCCGACGGGAGCCGGCAAGACGACCCTGGTGAACCTGCTGATGCGGTTCTACGAGGTGTCCGGCGGACGTATCACCCTCGACGGTGTCGACATCGCGCGGATGTCCCGGGACGAGCTGCGGTCCGGGATCGGCATGGTGCTCCAGGACACCTGGCTGTTCGGCGGCACGATCGCGGAGAACATCGCGTACGGCGCCGCGCGGGAGGTCACGCGCGGGGAGATCGAGGAGGCGGCGCGGGCGGCTCACGCGGACCGGTTCGTCCGGACGCTGCCCGACGGGTACGACACCGTGATCGACGACGAGGGCAGTGGGGTCAGCGCCGGGGAGAAGCAGCTCATCACCATCGCGCGGGCGTTCCTGTCCGACCCGGTGATCCTGGTGCTGGACGAGGCGACGAGTTCCGTCGACACCCGGACGGAGGTGCTGATCCAGAAGGCGATGGCGAAGCTCGCGCACGGGCGGACGTCGTTCGTCATCGCACACCGGCTGTCGACGATCCGGGACGCGGACACGATCCTGGTGATGGAGAACGGGTCGATCGTCGAGCAGGGCACGCACACGGATCTGCTCGCGGGCGGCGGGGCGTACGCCCGGCTGTACAAGGCGCAGTTCGCGCAGGCGGTGGCGGAGGTGGACTAGGGGGTGGACCAACGGGTTCGTTCGCTCCCGCCGCCCCTTCCCGTCCCTGGGGGCTGCGCCCCCAGACCCCCGCTTCGGCCCTGAAGGAGCCTCGTCCGCAAGCGCCGGACGGGCTGAGGAATCAGCCTCTCCGGCGTTCGAGGAAGCCCCCGAGGGATCAGTCCAGGTAGCCGCGGAGTTGGTCGGCGAAGGCGTGGTCGCGGAGTTTGTTGAGGGTTTTGGACTCGATCTGGCGGATGCGTTCGCGGGTGACGCCGAAGATGCGGCCGATCTCCTCCAGCGTGCGCGGGCGGCCGTCCGCCAGGCCGTAGCGGAGCTGGACGACCTTGCGCTCGCGCTCGCCCAGGGTGGACAGGACCGCCTCCAGATGCTCGCGGAGCAGCAGGAACGCCGCCGACTCGACCGGGCTGGCCGCGTCGCCGTCCTCGATGAGGTCGCCGAGGGCCACGTCGTCCTCCTCGCCCACGGGGGCGTGCAGGGACACCGGTTCCTGGGCCAGCCGCAGGACCTCGCTGACCCGCTCCGGCGGCAGGTCGAGGTGGGCGGCGACCTCCTCCGGCGTCGGCTCGTAGCCCCGTTCCTGGAGCATCCGGCGCTGGACCCGGACCACCCGGTTGATCAGCTCGACCACGTGGACCGGGACGCGGATGGTGCGGGCCTGGTCGGCGAGGGCGCGGGACATGGCCTGGCGGATCCACCAGGTGGCGTACGTGGAGAACTTGTAGCCGCGGGCGTAGTCGAACTTCTCCACCGCCCGGATCAGGCCCAGGTTGCCCTCCTGGACCAGGTCGAGCATGGTCAGGCCGCGGCCGACGTACCGCTTGGCCACCGACACGACCAGCCGCAGGTTCGCCTCGATCAGGCGGCGCTTGGCCATCCGGCCCATGACGACGAGCTTGTCCAGGTCGAGGGCGAGCTCGCTGTCCAGGTCGGAGGCGAGCCTCAGCTTCTCCTCGGCGAACAGGCCGGCCTCGACGCGGCGGGCGAGTTCGACCTCCTCGGCCGCGGTGAGCAGTGGGATGCGGCCGATCTCCCGCAGGTACTGGCGGAACAGGTCCGAGGACGGTGCCCCGGTGTCGGCCTTGTGGCGGACCGGCTCGGGGGGCTCGACGGCCTCGGTGTTCTCGGCGTGCCCGGTGTTCCCGGCCTCGTCGGCGGGCGGTTCCGGCAGCTCGGCCGGGATGCCGGGCTCCGCCTCGGGGTGGTGCCCGGCACGGCTCTGCGGCGGGACCGCGCCGAGTACGCCGGTCTCCGTGTCCGGTTCCGTGTCGTCCGTACTGACGTCGGTCTGGGCGAGGGTATGGGCGAGGGTCTGGGTCTGCACGGGGGCGACCTCCAGGATGATCGCTGCTGAGGTGTGCGGCAGCGCTGCTTCGAGGGCGGAGTCGGCGGCCTCGCCGCTGTCCGTCCCGTACGCGATGAGCGGAACCGCGGGGGTGTGGGACCCGTTGGGGACGGATCGACCGCGCTCCGAGGACTCAGGCACCGGAACCCAGTGTGGAGTACGACACATCACCGCCACGAGGGGCGTGCGGTGACTTTTTGCGGCCGGACCGTGACCGCACGGTCACCTGCCCGACGCGATCCCTCAGAGAGCTGCGGCTCCCTGCTCGCGCAGTGCCTGGTCGTACTGCTGGAGCACCCACAGTTCGTTCTGCACCGCGGCCGACTGGGCCGGGTCGCCGTGCGAGCCGAGGCGGGTCAGCGTGGACTGGATGTCGCGGACGCGGCGGTCGACCGCCCGGCGGCGGACCGTGACGAGCTGGTCGCCCGCGTAGCTCTCGTCGACGGTCTTACGCAGGATCGCCTCGACCGCCAGCTCCGTGACCATGGCGCGGACGGCGTCGTCGGGGGCCGCGTCGCGGACCCGGACCAGGTACTCCTGCGGGTCCTGTGTGCCGTACTCCGCACCGCCCGCGTCCATGATCGCCTGGCGGACGGCGGCGTAGGGCGGGGCGGTGAACTCGTCGATGCCGTACGCGTCGAACGCCGGGGAGACCAACTCAGGCCGCTGGAGGGCGAGTTTGAGGAGTTCGCGTTCGGTGGCGTAGACCGGGTTGCGCAGGTTCAGGGCGGCGCCGTAGGCGGTGGGGCGCGAGGTGGTGTCGTACTGCCGCTGTCCGTCGCGGGCGGCCGGCGCCGGGCCCTTGCCGCCGCGGTCGCGGGCCCAACGGGCCAGCTGGGACACGCGCTTGACGACGAACTGGGTGTCGAGGATGCCGAGCATGCCGGCGAGTTGCACGGCGACCTCGTGCTGGGCGCCGGTGTTCTTGATGCGGGCGACGACCGGGGCGGCCTCGTCGAGGGCGGCCGCCCGGCCCGCCGGGGTGTCGAGGTCGTAGCGGCCGACGATCTGGCGCAGCGCGAACTCGAAGAGCGGGGTGCGGGGTTCGACCAGGTCGGCGACCGCCTCGTCGCCCTTGGCCAGGCGCAGGTCGCAGGGGTCCATGTTGTCCGGCGCGATGGCGATGTACGTCTCGGCGGCGAACTTCTGGTCGTCCTCGAAGGCGCGCAGGGCCGCCTTCTGGCCGGCCGCGTCGCCGTCGAAGGTGAAGATCACGCGGGCCGAGCCGTTGTCCATGAGGAGGCGGCGGAGGATCTTGATGTGGTCGGTGCCGAAGGCGGTGCCGCAGGTCGCGATGGCCGTGGTGACCCCGGCGAGGTGGCAGGCCATGACGTCGGTGTAGCCCTCGACCACCACCGCGCGGCTGCTCTTGGCGATGTCCTTCTTCGCCAGGTCGATGCCGTAGAGCACCTGGGACTTGCGGTAGATCGCGGTGTCGGGCGTGTTGAGGTACTTCGGGCCGTTGTCCGCCTCGTACAGCTTGCGGGCGCCGAAGCCGACGACCTCGCCGCCGATGTCGCGGATCGGCCACATCAGCCGGCCGCGGAAGCGGTCGATGGGGCCGCGGCGGCCCTCCTGAGACAGGCCGGAGAGGACGAGTTCCTTGTCGCTGAAGCCCTTGCCGCGCAGGTGGCGGGTGAGGTGGTCCCAGCCCTGGGGGCTGTAGCCGACGGAGAAGTGCTCGGCGGCGGCCTGGTCGAAGCCGCGGTCGGCGAGGAACGCGCGGCCGGTGTCGGCCTCCGGGCTGGTGGCCAGCTGCTCCATGTACCACTGGGCGGCGATCTTGTGGGCCTCGACCAGGCGGATCCGCTCGCCGCGCTGGTGGGAGGGGTTGTACCCGCCCTCCTCGTAGCGCAGGGTGATGCCGGCCTGGCCGGCGAGGCGCTCGACCGCCTCGGAGAAGGAGAGGTGGTCGACCTTCATCACGAACGTGATGGTGTCGCCGCCCTCCTGGCAGCCGAAGCAGTGGAAGAGACCCTTGCTGGGGCTGACCTGGAAGGACGGCGACTTCTCGTCGTGGAACGGGCACAGCCCCTTGAGGTTGCCGCCGCCCGCGTTGCGCAGCTGGAGGTACTCGGACACCACGGCGTCGATCGGGACCGCGTCCCGTACCGCCTTCACGTCCTCGTCGTTGATCCGTCCTGCCACGCGTGAATTCTACGGTGGTGGACTGACAGCGGTGACGACTAGGACCTCGTGCTGCCCACGTCGGCCAGCGGGACGTGCGGGTCGGCGAGGGCCTCGGTGTCCACCGGGGCCTGGGAACGGATCAGCTGCTGAACGGGCTCTGTGACGTCCCACACGTTCACGTTCATCCCGGCCAGTACCCGGTTCTCCTTCAGCCAGAACGCGATGAACTCCCGCTTGCCCGCGTCGCCCCGGATCACCACCTGGTCGTACGTGCCCGGGGGCGCCCAGCCGGAGTACTCCATGCCCAGGTCGTACTGGTCGGAAAAGAAATAGGGCACGCGGTCGTAGGTGAGGTCGTGGCCGAGCATGGCGCGGGCCGCCGCCGGGCCGCCGTTGAGGGCGTTGGCCCAGTGCTCGACGCGCAGCCGGGTGCCGTAGCGGGGGTGCGGGAAGGCGGCCACGTCACCGGCGGCGTGGATGTCCGGGTCGGAGGTGCGCAGCCGGCCGTCGACCGCGATGCCGCCGCCGTGCGCGCGGTCGGCCAGCTCCAGGCCCGCCGCCTCCGCGAGAGCGGTCCGCGGGGCCGCGCCGACCGCCGCGAGGATGTCGTGCGCGGGGTGTTCCTCGCCGTCGTCGGTGCGGGCGGCCAGCACCATGCCGTCCTGGCCGACGATCTCGGTCAGCCGCGCGCCGAAGTGGAACCGGACGCCGTGCTCCCGGTGCAGCTCGGTGAAGATCTGGCCCAGCTCGGGGCCGAGGGCCCCGTGCAGCGGGGTCGGCTCCGGTTCGACGACGGTGACCTCGGCGCCGTACTCACGGGCGGCCGCCGCGATCTCCAGGCCGATCCAGCCGGCGCCCGCGATCACGAGGTGGCCGTTGTCCCGGCCCAGGGCGGCGAGGACGCCCTTGAGGCGTTCGGCGTGGGAGAGGCGGCGCAGATGGTGGACGCCCGCGAGGTCGGTGCCCGGCACGTCCAGGCGGCGGGGCTCGGCGCCGGTCGCCAGGAGCAGCTTGTCGTAGCGGACGACGGTGCCGTCCTCGCCGAAGCGGACCGTCCTGACCTCGCGGTCGATGGCGTCGACGGTCTGGCCGAGGTGCAGCTCGATGTCGTTGCGCGCGTACCAGGCGGGCTCGTGCACGAAGACGCTGTCGCGGTCCTCCTTGCCGAGCAGGTAGCCCTTGGACAGGGGCGGGCGCTCGTAGGGGTGGTCGCGTTCGTCGCAGATCAGTATCACGCGGCCGGTGAAGCCCTCCGCTCGGAGCGTCTCGGCCGCCTTCGCGCCGGCGAGACCGCCTCCGACGATGACGAATGTCTGATCCGCGTCGACCACTTGATGCCTCCTCGTAAGGATGTCGCCATGTGCGAGCGTCCCGCACGGAGTGTGATGCGGGAAGAGGGAGTGGCCCGATCAGGCCACGGAGGGTCACATTCGGGCGCGATCGATGTCACTTCCGTCTCGCGCGCATCACGTCCGCCCGCTCAGACGAGCGTGAAGCGAACGCGCGGACGCGTCGGTGAGGGACGCGATCTGATCGACGATCACCCGCTTGCGGGCCCGGTCGTCCGGCGCCCGGTCGAACAGCGCCCGGAACTGCGGGTCGAGGCCGTGGGGCGCGCGGGCGGTGAGCGCCTCGGCCAGTTCGGCGACCACGACCCGCTGGTCGGCGCGCAGCAGCTCCTGTTCGGCGCGCTGCATGACGTACCGGTCGGCGACCGCCTTGAGGACCGCGCACTCCAGCCGGATCTCCCGGGGTACGACGAGTTCGGCGCCGTATCTCGTCAGCCGGCCGGTGCCGTACGCGGCGCGGGTGGCGGCCTCGGCGGCGAGGCAGAAGCGGCCGATGAGCTGGCTGGTGGCGTCCTTGAGGCGGGCCTGGGCGACGGCCGAGCCGTCGTAGCCGTGCGGCCACCACTCCTGGTCCTGGAGCCGGTCGAGGGCGGCGGCGAGTTCGGCGGGGTCGGTGTCCGCGGGGACGTACCGGCCGACGGCGACCGCGAAGACCGCCTGGCGTTCCGGTTCGGCGTGCAGGCAGTTGGGGTCGATGTGGCCGGCGTGCAGGCCGTCCTCGACGTCGTGCACGGAGTACGCCACGTCGTCGGACCAGTCCATGACCTGGGCCTCGAAGGTGATGCGGCTGTCGGGGGCGCCCTGGCGGAGCCAGTCGAACACCGGGCGGTCGTCCTCGTAGACGCCGAACTTGGGGGACGCGGGGTCCGTGGGGTGGGCGCCTCGGGGCCAGGGGTACTTGGTGGCGGCGTCCAGGGTGGCCCGGGTGAGGTTGAGGCCGACGGAGCCCTCGGCGGTGAAGCGCTTGGGCTCGATGCGGGTCAGGATCCGCAGGGACTGGGCGTTGCCCTCGAAGCCGCCGCAGTCCTCGGCGAACTCGTTCAGGGCCTGTTCGCCGTTGTGACCGAAGGGCGGGTGGCCGAGGTCGTGGGAGAGACAGGCGGCCTCGACCAGGTCGGGGTCGCAGCCGAGGGCGGCGCCGAGTTCGCGGCCGACCTGGGCGCACTCCAGGGAGTGGGTCAGGCGGGTGCGGGGACTGGAGTCCCAGACCTGGCTGCGGGTGCCGGGCGTCACCACCTGGGTCTTGCCGGCGAGCCTTCTGAGGGCGGAGGAGTGGAGTACGCGGGCTCGGTCGCGTTGGAAGGCGGTGCGGCCCGGGCGTTTGTCGGGTTCCGCGGCCCAGCGGGCCGCTGAGGTGGGGTCGTAGCCGGGGGGTGGGTCGTGGTGCGTGCCTTCCATGCCTCGACAGTACGGGGAGGGGCTGACAAACCGCGTATGCCGCTGCCGGGTTCCGGTGTGTGGCCGGTGCGGGTGCCAGGTGGCCGGCCGCGCCGTTTCCCGCGCCCTGGGTGGGTCACGCCTCCCGGGGCTTCACGCCGAGGCCAGTTGCGGTTGCGTGGTCACCGCGGCCGCCAGGGCCTGGTCGTAGCGGTGCAGGACGAGGTGGGCCATCGCCGGGTGGGTGCCCAGGGGGGCCGAGGCCAGCCACGGGGCCTTCTCGGCGCACTGGGTGGCGAACAGGCCGGGGGCGGTGAAGTAGGAGGCGACGGCGACCCGGTGGCGGCCCTGGGCCGCGAGGGCGCGGATCGCGGTGTCCACGGTGGGCGTCGCCGCGGAGGCGTACGCGGGGACGACCGGGACGCCGAGGCGCTCCGCCAGCAGCTGGGCCGTGCGGCCGGTGTCCACCGCCGCCTCCGGGTCGCGGGAGCCGGCCGCGGCGAGGACGACCGCGCTGGCGCGGCGGGTGGCCTCGGTCATGCGCGGGCGCCAGCCGGCCTCGACGAGACGGCCGTACAGGGCCTCCACGAGCAGCGGGTGCGGGCCGAGCGGGGCGGCGAGACGGGTGCGGGCCGGTGCGGCCGCCGCCATCTCGGGGATGTCCCGCTTGACGTGGTAGCCGCGGCTGAGGAGCAGCGGTACGAGGACGGCGTCGCCGGTGCCGAGGGAGGCGAGCGTGCCGGGCAGCAGCGGCTCGTTCAGCTCGATGTGGCCGAGGTGGACGGGCAGACCCGGACGCAGGTCGCGGACGCGGTCCAGGAGCGCGTGGACGGTGCTCAGCGTGCGTGGGTCACGGCTGCCGTGCGCCACCACGACGAGGGCGGGCGGTTCGGGGCGCTGCCTGCCGTCGAGGGAGACGAGGCCGAGCTGGGTGGCGAGCTGGCTGCTGATCCGGTTCATGAGGTGCGCCGTACTGTCGAGGAGGGTCGTGGACTCGTCGCGAAGAGCTGTCGACTTGCGCGTCGCCGTCATGCACCGATGGTGGCGGCGGGAGGTTGCCTCCCCATTGCACAGGAATGACGGGTCTTTTCCGAGGGTTCACCATGGGGTACAGGGGGTGTGTGAGGTGCTGTGACCTGCGGTTTCATGGTACGAAGTGAAGCCGGTCACGTCACGGACGGTGAACCGCGGGGCCTTGCATGACGTCTCTCACTGTCGAGACGCCGACCGGGAGGACCCGATGCCACTGCCGAAGCCGCGCCGGCCCCGTCTGCCGCGTACCCGGACCGGGCGGCGGCGGCTGGTGCAGGCCGTGATGGCCGGGTGCGTGCTGGCGCTGCTGCCGGCCACCTGGCTGTACGTCGGGACCGGCGACCGGCTGCGCACGACGGCCGACGTGCCGCGCACCGAGGTCGCCGTCGTCTTCGGCGCGGGCCTGTGGGACGGGGAGCCGTCGCCGTATCTCGCCCACCGGCTGGACGCGGCGGCCACGCTGTACCGGGAGGGCCGGATCGAGGTCGTCCTCGTCACCGGCGACAACAGCCGCGAGGAGTACGACGAGCCCGACGCGATGCGCGCCTACCTCACGCGGCACGGGGTCCCGGACGCGCGGATCGTGAGCGACTACGCGGGTTTCGACACGTGGGACTCCTGCGTCCGCGCGAAGAAGATCTTCGGTGTCGAGGAGGCCGTGCTGATCAGCCAGGACTTCCACATCCGGCGGGCCCTCGCGCTGTGCCGGGCGGCGGGCGTCTCCTCGTACGGCGTCGGGGTCGCCGCCGAGCACGACGTGACCTGGTACTACGGGGGCACGCGGGAGCTCTTCGCGGCGGGGAAGGCCGCGCTGGACGTGGTGTTCCGGCCGGATCCGCGGTTCCTGGGGCCGAGGGAGCCGGGCGTGGCGCGGGCGTTGGCGGCGCCGCGCGGATAGGGCGGCGGATCGACCGGCGGGCGGGCCGCCCCGGGCCTCACGGTGGCCGGGCGGCCACGAGGAGGTCGCCGTCCCGGCCGTGTAACACGCAGCCGCCCGGCGCGTAACACGGGCGAAGCACGCTGAGCAGCATGCAGAACTCCGTGACGCCCACGCACTGCCCTTACTGCGCCCTGCAGTGCGGGATGAACCTGACGCCGGCGCCGGACGGGACCGTCGAGGTCGGTGAGCGTACGGACTTCCCGGTGAACCGGGGTGCGCTGTGCGGCAAGGGCCGTACGGCGCCGGCGGTGCTCTCGTCCCGGGTGCGGCTGACCTCCCCGCTGGTGCGCTCCGGGGGCACCCTGGTGCCGGCCTCCTGGGAGGAGGCGCTGGACCGGATCGCCGAGGGGCTGTCCCGCACACGCAGGGACCATGGCCCGGACGCGTGCGGGGTGTTCGGCGGGGGCGGCCTGACCAACGAGAAGGCGTACACGCTGGGCAAGTTCGCACGGGTGGTGCTGGGCACCTCGCAGATCGACTACAACGGGCGCTTCTGCATGTCGTCCGCGGCGGCGGCCGGGATCAAGGCCTTCGGCCTGGACCGCGGTCTGCCGTTCCCGCTGGAGGACATCCCGAGGACGGGCTGTGTGATCCTCGTCGGTTCCAACCTCGCGGAGACCATGCCGCCGGCCCTGCGGTTCTTCAGCGAGCTGCGGGAGAACGGCGGCACCCTGATCGTCATCGACCCGCGCCGCACCAGGACCGCCGAGCAGGCCGACCTGCACCTGGCGCCCCGCCCGGGGACGGATCTCGCGCTGGCGCTCGGCCTGCTCCACCTGGTGGTCGCCGAGGGCCGGGTCGACGAGGCGTACGTCGCCGAGCGCACGGCCGGCTGGGAGGACGCCCGGGCGGCGGCGATGGCGCACTGGCCGGAGTACGTGGAACGGATCACGGGGGTGTCCGTTCCACAGCTCCGGGAGACCGTGCGGATGTTCTGCGAGCCGGAGCACGCGATGGTGCTCACCGCCCGGGGCCCCGAGCAGCAGTCCAAGGGCACGGACACCGTGGGCGCGTGGATCAACCTGTGCCTGGCCACCGGCCGGGCGGGGCGCCCGCTGTCCGGGTACGGCTGTCTGACCGGGCAGGGCAACGGGCAGGGCGGACGCGAACACGGGCAGAAGGCCGACCAGTTGCCCGGCTACCGCAAACTGGACGACCCGGCGGCCCGCCGCCATGTCGCCGAGGTGTGGGGCGTGGACCCGGACAGCCTGCCCGGGCCGGGGCGCAGCGCGTACGAGCTGCTGGACGCGCTGGGTTCGGACATCAAGTCGCTGCTGCTGATGGCGTCGAACCCGGTGGTGTCGGCGCCGCGCGCCGCGCACATCGAGGAGCGCATCAGGTCGCTGGACTTCCTGGCGGTCTGCGACGTGGTGCTGTCGGAGACGGCGGCCCTCGCGGACGTCGTCCTGCCGGTCACGCAGTGGGCGGAGGAGACGGGCACCGTGACCAACCTGGAGGGCAGGGTGCTGCTGCGCAAGCAGGCGATCAGCCCGCCCGAGGGCATCCGCAGCGACCTGGAGGTCATGCACGAACTGGCCGGCCGGCTCGGCGTGGAGAAGGGCTTCCCGACCGACCCGGAGGAGGTCTTCGAGGAGCTGCGCCGAGCCAGCGCGGGCGGTCCCGCGGACTACTCCGGGATCACGTACCGGAGGCTGGCGGAGGAGAACGGCGTGTTCTGGCCGTGCCCGGCACTCGACCCCGGCGACAGCGAGGACGCCTCGCTGGACGCCCGCGGACACGACGACCCGGCGCAGGACGACGGCGTCCTCGGCGGCGCGCACCCGGGCACGCCCCGGCTGTTCCTCGACCGCTTCGCCACCCCGGACGGCCGGGCCCGGTTCGTGCCCGTCTCGCACCGGGCCATCGCCGAGGAGCCCGACGCCGAGTACCCGGTCCTGCTGACCACCGGCCGGGTGGTGGCGCAGTACCAGTCCGGCGCCCAGACCCGCCGCGTGGACGAGCTGAACGCCGCCGCGCCCGGCCCGTTCGTGGAGCTGCACCCCCGGCTGGCGGAGCGGCTCGGCGCGGCCGAGGGCGACCCGGTGGCCGTGGTCTCCCGGCGGGGCCGGGCGGTGGCACCGGCCCGGATCACGACGTCGATCCGCCCCGACACGGTCTTCATGCCCTTCCACTGGCCCGGCGAGGGCCGCGCCAACACCCTCACCAACCCGGCCCTGGACCCGACCTCGCGGATGCCGGAGTTCAAGGCGTGCGCGGTGCGGCTGGAGGCGGTCCGCGCGTGACGGCCCGGGGGTGACGCTCCGCGGGCGCCGGCTGCCGAAGGCCGGCGTCGACCGTCGCACAGCAGTCGACGAGGCCGGTCGCGGGCCCCGGCCGGTCGCGGCCGTCCCCCGGGACAGGACGGCCGTCACCCGTTCACACCCGCGCGCCACACCCTTCGGCACCTCTTTCGCGCCACCCCGCCCAGACCCCCGTGACCAGCCGAAACACCACCCGGATCGGCCCTCGGCGCCCGGTGTCTGACACCCATTCACCCTATTTCTGACGCTCCCTCAGGAAGCGGTCCGGGCCCGCTGCCCCTTTCCTCGAAAGGGCAGTCCCCCACCGAAGAAGCTCAAGGGAGCACCGATGCGACGTACCGCCCGCCTGCTGACCGGCACCGCGCTCGCCGTGGCCGCCGCGGGCCTCGGCGCCGCCCCCGCGTCCGCCGACGACACCGCCGGTCTGCGGGTGTACCCGTCCTCGGCCGTGCCCGGCGGGCAGGTCACGGTGAACACGGCGGGCTGCGGGGACGGCGGTACCGCGGGCGGTGACGCCAGCGCGGTGGGCGCCGGTGCCTTCACACTGGCGCCGGGCACGCACGAGGGCGAGGCGAGCGGGCGGTTCCGGGTGCCGCCGAGCGCGCAGCCGGGGACGTACGAGATCGTCGCGACCTGCGCGGAGGACGGCCGGCGGGTGACGGGGGACCTGGTCGTCACGCTGACGTCCCCGCGCGAGCAGGTGTATCCCCGGGGAAGTGTCAAGACGGGGGTCGGCGGCGCGTTGGGCCCCGATCCCGTACGGACCGCGGCCGGTGTGGCGGCTCTCGCCGTCGCCGCCGCGGGCGGTACCTGGCTCCTGCATCGCCGGGCGAGAGGCGACGGGATCTGACGGACACCCTCCGCTGTCCGTCCGCCGGTACCGCGTGTCCCCTCCCCCTCCGGGTCCGACGCCCCTCGCGGCCCGGAGGGGGAGCGGACCAGCCAGTAGAGCCAGTCAGAGAGGGGTCGCCATGCGCAGGGTCGGCAACGCCGCCATGGCGGGCGTCACCGCGGTCGCCCTGTGGACCGGGGCCTGGCTGCTGCGCAGCGGCGCTGAGACGCACCCCCCGCCGCAGCCGTCCGCCGCGCAGGCGCACGCCGGCCGCGGCGCCGGGCGGCCCGCGGCGCCGGACGCGCCCGCGCTGCCGCCCTCCCCGCCCGACCGGATCCGCATCCCCGCGATCCGGGTGGACGCCCCCCTGACGGGTCTCGGGCTCACCCCGTCCGGCAGCCTCGACGTCCCGCCCGCCGCGCGCGAGAACCTCGCCGGCTGGTACGAGGCCGGCACCACGCCCGGGGAGACGGGCACCGCGATCGTCGCCGGGCACGTCGACAACGCCGACGGTCCCGCCGTCTTCTACCGCCTCGGCGCGCTGAGGAAGGGCGCCGCCATCGAGGTGGACCGGCGGGACGGCACGGTCGCCGTCTTCACCGTGCACGCGGTCGAGGTGCACGGGGCGAGGAACTTCCCCGACGAGAAGGTGTACGGGGCGTCCGCGCGGCCCGAGCTGAGGGTGATCACCTGCGGCGGCGGCTACTCACGGACCACCGGCTATCAGGGCAACGTCGTCGTCTTCGCGCACCTGACGGACACCCGCTGAGCCGACAGCCGCCGGGCCGTCCAGGATGTTCGTCCGCCCCCAGGCCCCCAGCGGTCCCAGCGCGTCGTTCAGGGACACCCCCCGAGGCGTCAGCGAGTACTCCACCCTCGGCGGTACCTCGTCGTACGCCTCCCGGTGCACGATGCCGTCCGCCTCCAGTTCCCGCAGCTGTGCCGCGAGCACCTTCTCCGTCACACCGGGCAGTTCCCTGCGCAGTTCGCCGAAACGGCACGGGCGCACGTGCAGCGCCCACAGGATCAGCACCTTCCACTTGCCGCCGATCACGTCCATCGCCGCGTCGATCCCGCAGACGTACGCCCCCGGCCGCCGTACGGTCGTCATACCGTCCTCCCTGCCTGGACTCTTTCCCCGTGGTAACCACCCACTCCGAAGTACGTACTTGAGCAGGCCGTTCCCTGCGACGAGCCTAATCGCCATGACCGACAACGCACCCGTCTCCCGTACGCCCGTCTCCCTTCTCGGCGCCGGTGCCATGGGCACCGCCCTGGCCCGCGCCTGGCTCGCCGCCGGACACCCCGTCACCGTCTGGAACCGCACCCCCGCCCGCGCCCGGGCCCTGGCCGCCGACGGCGCGACCGTCGCCGCCGGCGCCGCCGACGCGGTGGCCGCGAACCGCCTGGTGATCGCCTGCCTGCTCGACGACGCCTCGGTCGGCGAGGCCCTCGACGGCGTCGGCCTGACCGGGCGGGACCTGGTGAACCTGACCACCGGGACACCCGCGCAGGGCCGGGAGCGCGCCGCGTGGGCGACCGCGCGCGGGGCCCGTTACCTGGACGCCGGCATCATGGCCGTGCCGCCGATGATCGGGGTCGCGGACTCCGGGGCGTACGTCCTCTACAGCGGTTCCGCGGCGCTCTTCGAGGAGCACCGGGACACGCTCGCCGTCCCGGCCGGCACCCGGTACGTCGGCACGGACCCCGGCTTCGCCGCGCTGCACGACGTGGCGCTGCTGAGCGCGATGAACGGGATGTTCGCGGGCGTCGCGCACGCCTTCGCGCTGATCCGCCGGGAGGACGTCGCGCCCGGGGCCTTCGCGCCGCTGCTGGTGTCATGGCTCACCGCGATGGCGCCGGCCGCGCACCAGGCCGCCGACCAGCTGGAGAGCGGCGACTACCGCAAGGGGGTCGTCTCCAACCTCGCGATGCAGGTCGCGGGGAACGCCACGCTGCTGCGCACGGCCGAGGAGCAGGGCGTGAGCGCGGAGTTGCTGAGGCCGTACCTGGACCTGATGGCCCGCCGCCTCGCCGACGGGCACGGCGACGAGGACGGCACGGGAGTGATCGAACTGCTCGACCTGCGGCGGGCCCGCCCGGCTGCCTAGTGCCGCGGCAGGCAACGTTCGCCCCGTCGGGCAAACGTTGCCTGCCGCGGCACTAGGCCAGCCACTGCTCGTAGGCCAGGTTCGCCACCAGCGCGAACACCACGGTCAGCAGCACGAACCGGACGAAGCCGCTGCCCTGCTTCAGGGCCGTGTGCGCGCCCAGGGTGCCGCCCGCCAGGTTGAAGAGGGCCATGAGTGCGGCCAGTTGCCACAGGACCGTGCCCTGCCAGGCGAAGGTGGCCAACGCGCCCGCGTTGGTGCAGCAGTTGACGATTTTGGCGGTGGCGGAGGCGGTCACCAGGTCGAGGTGGAGGACCGCGGTGAGCGCCAGCACCAGGAACGTCCCGGTGCCGGGGCCGATGAGACCGTCGTAGAAGCCGATGCCGAGTCCGGCGAGGCCGATGGCCGCGAGGATCTGGCGGCGGGTGGCCGGGCCGGCGGCGGGGGCGGTGCCGAAGGCGGGCCGCAGGATCACGAAGGCGGCGACCGCGAGCAGCACCACCATGATGACCGGCTTGAGCACCTCCGTGCTCATCCCGGCGGCGAAGAAGGCCCCGCCCGACGAGCCCGCGAGGGCGGCGAGGCCGATGCGGACGGCGGTCCGCACGTCCACGGGGGCCTTGCGGGCGTAGGTGACGGCCGCGCCCGTGGTGCCGACGATGGCCACCGCCTTGTTGGTGCCGAGCGCGTACGCGGCCGGGGTGCCGGCCGGCAGCCCGAGCAGGAGCACCGGCAGCAGCAGGAGCCCTCCGCCGCCGACCACGGCGTCGATCCAGCCGGCCGCGAGGGCGGCGAGGCAGAGCAGAACGACCATGGTCAGCGATATCTCGGGCATGATCGCGACCCTAGGGACGGAATGAGTGCAGCGTCCACGGACCTGAGGGAGTTCTGAGGTTCGGCCGGGCCGGGCAGCTGTCGGTACCGGGGGCGGTGTCGGAGTGAGCGGTGTCGGGGGTCGGTCCGTGGGACGCACGCCACATTCGCCGGCGCAGCGGGCTCCGGGTACGTCAGCCGCGCCCACCCCGGTGGCCGCCGCCGCGGTCACGGGGACGCCCGGGCTCCGGTCGCGGCTGGCCGCCGGAGGGGCGGAACCGGGATGTTCCGGACGGTGTCCGTCGCCGGCCCCTTCGCGCGTGAGCTGGTCGGATCCGGCCCAGGGAGGCCCCTCCCCGCCGCCGGTCGTAGACGATGTCCGCTGCACGGATACCGGAAGTCCCGGGGGCCCGGCCCGGGCGCGCCGGGCCCACCTCACAGCGCTCTCCGGCACCCCCTCCGAACCCTCACACCCGTCCGCGTCCCTCGCTGAGGGCAGCGTTCCTCGCGGGAAACAGTCGTGATGCGACCGGGTAACACCGGCACCGCAGGCTCGTGGACATGACCTCGAATACGCGTGTGGTGGTGATCGGAGCCGGCCTCGCGGGCGCCCGTCTCGCCCGGCGGCTCGGTGAGCTCGGCACGCCGGTGACGCTCATCGGCGAGGAGGAGCACCGCCCGTACAACAGGGTGCTCCTCGCCGAAGTGCTGGCCGGACGCTACAGCCCCGAGGTGATCGCCCTGCCGGCCCCCGCCGGGCTGACCCGCGCGCGGGTCACCGGCATCGACCGGGCCGGGCGGACCGTGGAGTGCGCGGACGGTTCGACGATCGCGTACGACACCCTGGTCCTGGCCACCGGGTCCAACCCCGTGCTGCCGCCGCTGCGCGGCCTGTTCACCCCCGACCACGAACTGCCGGACGGCGTCCACGCCTTCCGCACCATGGACGACTGCCTGGGCCTGTCCAAGGCGGTCCGGCCGGGGGTGAAGGCGGTCGTCATCGGCGGCGGACTCCTCGGGGTCTCGGCGGCCCGGGCACTCGCCCTGCGCGGCGCCCAGGTCATGCTCGCCCAGCAGTCCGAGCGGCTGATGGAGCGTCAGCTCGACCCGTCGGCCTCCAAGCTGGTCCGCCGGCACCTGAAGGACCTCGGCGTGGAGATCCACACCGAGTGCCGGGTACGCGACGTGCGCTGCGTCGGCGGCGCGGTCCGCTCGGTCGAGATGGCCGACGGATACGCCCTCGACGCCGACCTGGTGGTCGTCGCCTGCGGGGTCTCCCCGCGCGTGGGGCTCGCCCAGGTCGCCGGTCTGGACGTGCGCAAGGGAATCGTCGTCGATGACGAACTCCGTACGTCCGACCCGCACATCCGGGCCGTCGGCGACTGCGCGCAGCACGACGGAACGGTGTACGGGCTGGCCGCCCCCGCCCTGGAACAGGCGGACGCGCTGGCCGAGTTGCTCGCGGGTGACGCGGGCGACCCCGCTGCCCGCTACACCGGCACCCGTTCCCTGACCCGGCTCACCCTCGCCGGGCAGACCGCCTTCGACCTCGCCGCGTTCGGCGAGACGGAGGCCCGCCCCGGTGACGACGTGGTCCAGCTCGCCGACGCCACCCGAGGCACCTACCGCAAGGTCGTCGTCCGCGACGACCGCCTGGTCGGCGGGGTCCTCGTCGGCGAACTCGGCACCGTCGGCGCGCTCGCGCGCGCCTGGGAGGGAGCAGAGCCGCTCCCCACGGGCGGTGCGCCACTGCTCCACCTGCTCACCAACGATGGAGGCTCCTGATGTCCGCGACCGCAATTGTTGGGGACCGCCCCCGCCCCACGATCGTGCTCGTCGGCCACGGCATGGTCGGCCAGCGCTTCCTCGAGGCACTCGCCGAGCGCGGCCTGACCGCCACGCACCGGGTGGTCGTGCTGTGCGAGGAGCCGCGTCCCGCGTACGACCGGGTGCAGCTCACCTCGTACTTCTCGGGCAAGACGCCCGAGGACCTGTCCATGACGGACATGGCGTTCATCGCCGACCACGGCATCGAGCTGCACGTCGGTGACCCGGCGGAGACCGTCGACCGCGCGTCGCGCACGGTGACCTCCCGGTCCGGTCTGACCGTCGACTACGACGTCCTGGTCCTCGCCACCGGCTCCTACCCGTTCGTCCCGCCGGTCCCGAACAAGGACGCCGAGGGCTGCTTCGTCTACCGCACGATCGAGGACCTCCTCGCGATCGAGGAGTACGCGAAGACCCGCGCCACGACCGGTGCGGTCGTCGGCGGCGGTCTGCTCGGCCTGGAGGCCGCGGGCGCGCTCAAGGGCCTCGGACTCAACGCCCACATCGTGGAGTTCGCGCCCCGGCTGATGCCCGTCCAGGTCGACGAGGGCGGCGGCGCCGCGCTGCTGCGCACCATCGAGGACATGGGCCTGTCCGTCCACACCGGCGTGGGGACGCAGGAGATCGTGGTCGGCGAGGACGGCGCGGTCACCGGCATGAAGCTGTCCGACGGCTCCGAACTCGCCGCCGACATGGTGGTGTTCAGCGCCGGTGTCCGTCCCCGCGACCAGCTGGCCCGCGAGAGCGGCCTCACCGTCGGCGAGCGCGGCGGCATCGCGGTCGACGAGCAGTGCCGCACGGTCAGCGACCCGCACGTGTTCGCGATCGGCGAGTGCGCGCTGGCCTCCGACGGCCGCGTGTACGGCCTGGTCGCCCCCGGCTACGAGCAGGCCGAGACGGTGGCCGCGACGATCGCCCAGGACGAGGCGGAGTTCACCGGCGCCGACCTCTCCACCAAGCTGAAGCTGCTCGGCGTGGACGTGGCCTCCTTCGGCGACGCGCACGGCACCGCCGAGGACTGCCTCGACGTGGTCTACTCCGACTCCCGTTCAGGCCTGTACAAGAAGCTGGTCATCGGCCGGGACGGCACGCTGCTCGGCGGCATCCTGGTCGGCGACGCTGAGGCGTACGGCACGCTGCGCGCGTTCACCGGGTCGGTCCCGCCGGTCTCCCCCGAGTCGCTGGTGCTGCCCGCCGGAGCCGGGGAGAGCGTGCAGCTCGGCCCGTCCGCGCTGCCGGACGAGGCGATCGTCTGCTCCTGCCACAACGTGTCCAAGGGCACGATCCGCGGCGCGGTCACCGACCACCAGTGCACGACCGTGCCCGAGGTGAAGAAGTGCACCAAGGCCGGTACCGGCTGCGGCAGCTGCGTCAAGGTCCTCGGTCAGCTGGTCACCGCCGAGCTGGAGGCCTCCGGCGTCGTGGTCGACAAGGGCCTGTGCGGCTGCTTCGCCCAGACCCGCGAGGAGCTGTACGAGATCGTCCTCGCCCTGCGCATCAACACCTACCAGGACCTGCTGGACCGCTACGGCCGCGAGGACGCCCGGGGCGGCGACGGCTGCGAGATCTGCAAGCCGACCGTCGGCTCGATCATCGCCTCCCTCGCCCCGACGATCGGCGCCAGCGGCTACGTCCTGGACGGCGAGCAGGCCGCGCTCCAGGACAGCAACGACCACTTCCTGGCGAACCTCCAGAAGAACGGCTCGTACTCGATCGTGCCGCGTATCCCCGGTGGTGAGATCACCCCGGAGAAGCTGATCGTGATCGGCGAGGTCGCCCGCGACTTCGGCCTCTACACGAAGATCACCGGCGGCCAGCGGATCGACATGTTCGGTGCCCGCGTCGAGCAGCTCCCGCTGATCTGGGCCCGCCTGGTGGACGCCGGCTTCGAGTCCGGGCACGCCTACGGCAAGTCGCTGCGCACGGTGAAGTCCTGCGTCGGCCAGACCTGGTGCCGCTACGGCGTCCAGGACTCGGTCCGCATGGCGATCGACCTGGAGCTGCGCTACCGCGGCCTGCGCTCCCCGCACAAGCTCAAGTCGGCGGTCTCCGGCTGCCAGCGCGAGTGCGCGGAGGCCCAGTCGAAGGACTTCGGCATCATCGCCACCGCCAACGGCTGGAACCTGTACGTCGGCGGCAACGGCGGCGCCACCCCGCGCCACGCGGACCTGCTGGCCCAGGACCTGTCGGACGCCGAACTGATCCGCCTGATCGACCGCTTCCTGATGTTCTACATCCGCACGGCCGACCGTCTGGAGCGCACCTCCACCTGGCTGGAGCGGATCCCCGGCGGCCTGGACCACGTCCGGGACGTGGTGGTCGAGGACTCCCTCGGCATCTGCGAGGAGCTGGAGTCCCTGATGGCGGCGCACGTGGCGGGTTACCGCGACGAGTGGGCCGAGACCATCAACGACCCCGAGAGGCTGTCCCGGTTCGTGTCCTTCGTGAACGCGCCCGACACCCCCGACCCGGTCGTCGGCTTCGTCCCCGAGCGCGACCAGATCAAGCCCGACCTGCCGCTGCTGTCCATCGGCATGCGCCCCGCCGACACCGCGCACGACGTCCTGGAAGGAAGTGCCCAGCGATGACCCTGGCACCCGAGACGACCGACCTGAAGATCCAGCTCCAGCTCGCCGGGGAGTGGTTCACCGTCTGCGACCTGAGCGCGCTGCTGCCGGGCCGCGGGGTGGCGGCACTGCTGCCCGACGGCCGCCAGGTCGCCCTCTTCCGCGACCGCGCCGGCAAGCTGTACGCCACCGACAACCGCGACCCGTTCAGCGGCGCGGCGGTCCTCTCCCGCGGCCTGACCGGCAGCCAGAAGGGCCGGCCGTTCGTCGCCTCCCCCCTGCTGAAGCAGCGGTTCGACCTGGAGACGGGGCAGTGCCTCGACGACGACGAGGTCCGCGTCACGACGTACGAGGTGCGCGCCTCGTAGCGGGCTCACGCCTTCAGCTGCTCGTACCGCACACCCGTGAGCTGCTCGGAAGCGGCCCAGAGCCGCTCCCCCGCCCTGTCGTCGCGGGTCCACGGCGCCCGCCGGGACACTCCCGGCGCCCCGCGCCACATCGCGAGGGACGGCCCGGTGAAGGAGTCGGGGCGTACGCCGGGTGCGGTCGCGGCGTACAGGGTGGGCAGGGCGCCCGCCGCGGCGGACTGGGCGAAGAACCGGTTGCCGATCTCCATGAACCGCTCGGTGGCCCTGCGCCCCGCCATCCGCGGTCCGGCGGCCTGGAGGTTCGTGGCCGCGTACCCGGGGTGGGCGGCCGCCGCGACCACGTCCGAGCCGTGCGCCGCCAGTCTGCGCGCCAGCTCGTGCGTGAACAGCAGGTTGGCGGTCTTGGAGCGGGCGTAGGCGATCCACCGGCGGTAGCGGCGCTCGCTGTTGAGGTCGGTGAGGTCGATGTCGGCCATCAGGTGCGCCGGGCTGGAGACGTTCACGACCCGTGCGCCGGGCGTGGTCAGCAGCCTGGGCAGCAGCAGCCCGGTGAGCGCGAAGTGCCCGAGGTGGTTGACGCCGAACTGCGTCTCGAACCCGTCGGCCGTCGTCCCGTACGGCAACGCCATCACGCCCGCGTTGTTGACGAGCAGGTCGAGCCGGTCGTACGGGAAGGCGTCCGCGAACTGCCGGAGCGAGGCCAGGTCGCCGAGGTCCAGGCGCAGGACCTCCAGCCTCGCGCCCGGGACCTCGGCGGACAGCCGGTCCCCCGCCTCGGTGCCCCGCGCCTCGCTGCGACAGGCGAGCACCACCCGGGCGCCGCGCCGGGCCAGCTCCCGAGCGGTGGCGTACCCGATGCCGCTGTTGGCTCCGGTGACCACGGCGATCCGGCCGCTCTGGTCGGGGATGTCCTTCGCGCTCCAGCCGGGCATGGCCGACCTCCCTTGGATGACGAGGAGGCTCAGCCTACGAGCGGTGGACGCTCCGTGTAATCGTCCGGAAGGGCGCGTGTCCCGGCCGGGCGGCGCCGCCGGGAGACAGCGCTGCCGCCCCCGGGAGGGCACGGTCACCGCCCGCCATGTGGACCGTACGCCGACTTCACATCGCGTCCATGACACATCCATCCCGCGCCCCTAGGGTCCGACCGCGCGACCCCGCCGCCGACCGGTGGCGGGCCGGTCACGACACACCCTGGAGCAAGCGTGGAACGTCGTACCTTCCTGCGTGCGGCCGCGATCGGCGGCTCCTCCGCCGTCCTGGGCGGAACCCTGTGGCGCGGCGCCGCGTACGCCGCGCCCGCCCAACCCGGAGCCGGCCCCTACGGAGCGCTCGGCTCCCCCGACGCCAACGGCATCAGACTCCCCAGCGGCTTCACCAGCCGGGTGATCGCCCGTTCCGGCCAGACGGTCATCGGAACGTCGTACACCTGGCACAACGCCCCCGACGGCGGCGCCTGTTACGCCGACGGCACCGGCTGGATCTACGTCTCCAACTCGGAGATCAACCCGTCGGGCGGGGCGAGCGCGGTGCGCTTCTCCTCGACGGGCACGATCACGTCGGCGTACCGGATCCTGTCCGGCACCCGCCAGAACTGCGCGGGCGGCACGACGCCGTGGAACACCTGGCTGTCCTGCGAGGAGGTGTCCCTGGGGTACGTGTACGAGACGGACCCGTGGGGCACGCGGGCGGCGGTCCGCCGGGACGCGATGGGCCGCTTCAAGCACGAGGCGGCGGCCGCCGACCCGGTGCGCGAGGTGATCTACCTGACCGAGGACGAGACCAACGGCCGCTTCTACCGCTTCGTGCCGGCGACGTGGGGCGACCTGTCCGCCGGCACGCTCCAGGTGATGGTCGCGGGCACCGCCTCCTCGGGGTCGTTCACCTGGGCCACCGTCCCCGACCCGGACGGCTCCCCCACCACCACCCGCACCCAGGTCTCCGGCTCGAAGTCCTTCAACGGCGGCGAGGGCTGCGCCTACGCGGACGACACGGTCTGGTTCACCACCAAGGGCGACAACCGCGTCTGGCAGCTCGACCTCACGTCGAACACGTACGAGCTGGCCTACGACGACTCCCTCGTCACCTCCGGCACCGCCCCCCTCACCGGCGTCGACAACATCACCAGCGCCTCCTCCGGTGACCTGTTCGTGGCGGAGGACGGCGGCACCATGGAGATCTGCGTCATCACGCCGGCCGACGTGATCGCCCCGTTCCTCCGCGTCGACGGCCAGTCCGCGTCGGAGATCACGGGCCCGGCGTTCTCCCCGGACGGAACCCGGCTGTACTTCTCCAGCCAGCGCGGGACGACCGGCAGTTCCTCGGGCGGGATCACGTACGAGGTGAGGGGCCCCTTCCGCGCGTAGCGTCGCACGACGGTCACGGAATGAACGCTTCAGCTCCACGACACCTGACCCGTCGGCGGCACCCGGTCCCGTGGGGCCGCGGCACGGCGAAGAGGGCGGCACCCCCGCACAAGGGTGCCGCCCTCTCTTCGTGCTCCGGAAGCGCCGCCCCGGTCGGTGAGGGTCGGGGACGGGGGCGGCGGGTCCGGCGTTCAGCGGGATCCGTACGGTCTACCGGTGGTCGCTCCCCGCCGACTGCGACGCCGCGCGCCCCGCCTCCAGTCGCGCGACCGGGATCCGGAACGGCGAGCAGGAGACGTAGTCGAGTCCCACCTCGTGGAAGAAGTGGACCGACTCCGGGTCACCGCCGTGTTCGCCGCAGACACCGAGCTTGAGGTCGGGGCGGGTGGCGCGGCCCGCCTCGGCGGCCAGCTTCACCAGGGACCCCACGCCGTCCTTGTCGATCGTCTCGAAGGGGCTGACGCCGAAGATGCCCTTCTCCAGGTACGCCGTGAAGAAGCTCGCCTCCACGTCGTCGCGGCTGAAGCCCCACACCGTCTGGGTGAGGTCGTTGGTGCCGAAGGAGAAGAACTCCGCCGCCTCCGCGATCTGGCCCGCGGTCAGCGCCGCCCGGGGCAGCTCGATCATCGTGCCGATCGCCAGCTTCAGGTCCGTCCCCGTCGCCGCCTGGACCTCCGCGACGACCTGGTCGGCCTCCTCGCGGACGATCTCCAGCTCCTGGACCGTGCCCACCAGCGGGATCATGATCTCCGCGCGCGGGTCGCCCTTCGCCGCCTTGCGCTCGGCCGCCGCCTCCGCGATGGCCCGTACCTGCATGGTGAACAGGCCGGGGATCACCAGGCCCAGCCGCACGCCCCGCAGACCCAGCATCGGGTTCTGCTCGTGCAGGCGGTGCACCGCCTGGAGCAGGCGCAGCTCGTTCTCGTGCGGCTCCTGGCGGGACTCGGCCAGCGCCACGCGGACCGACAGCTCGGTGATGTCCGGGAGGAACTCGTGCAGCGGCGGGTCCAGCAGCCGGACCGTCACCGGCAGGCCGTCCATCGCCTCGAAGAGTTCGACGAAGTCCTTCTTCTGCAGGGGCAGCAGCCCCTTCAGGGACTCCTCGCGCTCCGCCTCCGTGTCCGCCAGGATCAGCCGTTCCACCAGCTCGCGCCGGTCACCGAGGAACATGTGCTCCGTACGGCACAGGCCGATGCCCTGGGCGCCGAAGCGACGGGCGCGCAGCGCGTCCTCCGCGTTGTCCGCGTTGGCGCGGACCCGCAGCCGGCGCTTGCGGTCCGCGAACGCCATGATCCGGTGCACCGCGGCCACCAGTTCGTCGGCGTCGTCGGCGCCCGCGTGCATCCGGCCCTCGAAGTACTCGACGACCGGTGACGGGACGACCGGGACCTCACCGAGGTACACCTTGCCGCTCGAACCGTCGATGGAGATGAGGTCGCCCTCCTCCACCACATGCCCGCCCGGCACCGTCATCCGCCGGCGCTTCGTGTCGACCTCCAGCTCCTCCGCACCGCACACGCAGGTCTTGCCCATGCCGCGCGCGACCACGGCCGCGTGGGAGGTCTTGCCGCCGCGCGAGGTCAGGATGCCCTCGGCCGCGATCATGCCGTCCAGGTCGTCGGGGTTCGTCTCGCGGCGGACCAGGATGACCTTCTCGCCCGAACGCGACCACTTCACCGCGGTGTACGAGTCGAAGACCGCCTTGCCGACCGCCGCGCCCGGCGAGGCCGCGATGCCCCGGCCGACCTGCGCGACCTTCGTGTCCTCGTCGAAGCGGGGGAACATCAGCTGCGCGAGCTGGGCGCCCGTGACCCGCTGGAGCGCCTCGGCCTCGTCGATCAGGCCCTGGTCGACGAGCTGGGTGGCGATGCGGAAGGCCGCGCCCGCCGTGCGCTTGCCGACACGGGTCTGGAGCATCCACAGCTGACCGCGCTCGATGGTGAACTCGATGTCGCAGAGGTCCTTGTAGTGGTTCTCCAGGGTCTCCATGATCTGCATCAGCTGGTCGTACGACTTCTTGTCGATCGTCTCCAGCTCGGCGAGGGGGACGGTGTTGCGGATGCCCGCGACCACGTCCTCGCCCTGGGCGTTCTGCAGGTAGTCGCCGTAGACGCCCTGGTGGCCGGAGGCGGGGTCGCGGGTGAAGGCGACACCGGTGCCGGAGTCCGGGCCGAGGTTGCCGAAGACCATCGAGCAGACGTTGACCGCGGTGCCGAGGTCGTGCGGGATGCGCTCCTGGCGGCGGTACAGCTTGGCGCGGTCGGTGTTCCAGGAGTCGAAGACCGCGTGGATGGCGAGGTCCATCTGCTCGCGCGGGTCCTGCGGGAAGTCCCGGCCTGCCTCGGTCTTGACGATCTTCTTGAACGTGGTGACCAGCTTCTTGAGGTCCGCGGCCTCCAGTTCGGTGTCGACCGTGACCTTCTTGGCCGCCTTCGCCGCTTCCAGCGCCTCCTCGAAGAGGTCGCCCTCGACGCCGAGGACCGTCTTGCCGAACATCTGGATGAGGCGGCGGTAGGAGTCCCACGCGAAGCGCTCGTCGCCGGCCTGCTGGGCGAGGCCCTTGACTGAGGTGTCGGAGAGGCCGATGTTGAGGACCGTGTCCATCATCCCGGGCATGGAGAACTTCGCGCCCGAGCGGACGGACACCAGCAGCGGGTCGTCGGCCTGGCCCAGCTTCTTGCCCATGCGCTGCTCCAGCGCGTCGAGGTGCGCACTCACCTCGTCACGCAGTGCCGCCGGCTCCTCGCCGCTGTCCAGGTAGACCTTGCAGGCCTCGGTGGTGATGGTGAAGCCCGGCGGGACGGGAAGACCCAGGTTGGTCATCTCGGCGAGGTTGGCGCCCTTGCCGCCGAGCAGGTCCTTGAGGTCCTTGTTGCCCTCGGTGAAGTCGTAGACGAACTTCACGCCCTCAACGCTCTCGCCGTGCTCAGCTACGTGAGGATCTTTGTTTTCCGACACGGGACTCGACTCCTAGAGGCCGCGGTGGCTGCCCTGACGGCCAGGAACATACCCAGATCAAAGGCCTCTGGGTACGTCCACTTGCGCGTCATGTGCCTGTAACCACTCGTCCGCCAGCGGATCCAAAGTCCCCGCAGAGCCGACGACACCAGGCCGATGTCTTCACTCCTTGAACGCATGCGCGCTCACGCTGTTGAATTCGATCTCAGATGAGCGCTCCTGAGCGCATATGTTTTCGGTCGATGAACGATCAAGGGGTGGCACTGAGTGCCACCCCTTGATGAAGTGCAGTCGGTCATAACACGCTCATCTGAGCGCAACCCATATCAGGGGTGGCGATAATCACGCTGCCACAGGCCCGCGCATTTCACCATGCGGACGTGTCCCCGGACGGAAACACGCCTGTCACAGCCCCCGCGACGGCCGTCACACCCCCAGCGCGGCCAGCCGTTCCTCCACCCGCTCCGGCGCGTACAGGTGCTCCACGACCAGCGCCCCGCCCCCGACCAGCCCGGCCCGGTCCCCGAGCCGCGAGGTGACGACCTCCAGCCGGGCGGTGGAGCGCGGCAGGGCCCGCTGGTACAGCAGTTCCCGCACACCGGTCAGGAACGGCGTCCCGGCCAGGTCCCCGGCGATCATCAGTACACCGGGGTTCAGCAGGGTCACCACCGTCGCCAGCACGTCCCCGACCTGCCGCCCCGCCTCCCGCGCGAACGCCGCCGCCTCCGGATGCCCGGCCGCCAGCAGATCCCGGACGTCCGAGCCGGACGCCGCCGGCACCCCGGTCTCCGCGAGTCTGCGGGCCACGGCGCCGCCGCTGGCGACGGCGGCCAGACAGCCGTAGGAGCCGCACCGGCACAGCGCCTGGGCGCCGGCCGGGACCCGGATGTGGCCGAGGTCGCCCGCTCCCCCGTCGACGCCCCGGTAGATCGAGCCGTCGACGACGACTCCCGCGCCGATCCCCGTGGAGACCTTGACCAGCACGAACGCCGAGCAGTCGGGGTGGGAGGCGCGCTGCTCTCCGTACGCCATCAGGTTCGCGTCGTTGTCGACCAGGACCGGGACCGTCGCGGCCCCCGTGTGCTCGCTGAACGAGCGGGCCAGGCGGCCCCGGATGTCGTAGCCGTCCCAGCCGGGCATGATCGGCGGCTGCACGACCCGGCCGGTACCGGTGTCGACGGGACCGGGCACCGCGAGACCGATGCCGCAGACCTCGTCCGCCCGGTGGCCCGCCTTCGCCAGGAGCTCGGCGAACCAGTGGCCGAGTTGGCCGAGCACCGCCTCGGGGCCGTCCGCGAGGGCCGCCGTGCCCGCCTGCTCGGCGAGGATCTCGCCGGTCAGGGAGAGCAGGGCCGCGCGCGCGTGCCGGGTGTCCAGGTCGGCGGCGAGGACCACGGCGTGGGCGTCGTCGAACTCCAGGGTGATGGAGGGCCGCCCGCCGAGAGGGGAGTCGACCGGGCCCCCGGCGCCCTCGCGCAGCCAGCCCGCGCGGAAGAGACGGTCGAGACGCTGGCCCACGGTGGCGCGGGAGAGGCCGGTGGCCTGCTGGAGCGCGCCCCGGGTGGTGGCGCGGCCGCTGCGCACCAGTTCGAGCAGGTCTCCGGCGCTCGCCTGGCCGCTCGCTCGGGTCGTCCTGCCGGACCGTCCGGTCATGCACACCCCCTTGTGTTTCTCAAGCTTGCATTACATATTGGGTTTTGCGTGTTAAATAGACGTAACCCTACGGTGGCCATTGCCGAACTGGTCGGCCGTACGTCTTCGGGGAGCCCTGCGTGGACCGCACAACCCAGCTCACCGCCCGTATCCAGGGTCACTTGGACCCCGTACGCACCATTTCCTCACCGCCCTTCACCGGTCCTGGTGAGGCAAGGGGCCCGGAGGGTGCCGTATACGATCCGGCGGCCAGGACACACGCGGCGTCCACGCCTCCTTCGCTGCACGTCAGGGCCGCCCGGGTGCTGGAGAGCAACTGGACCGGCACCTCCACGGTGCCCTCGTACGGTCTGTACCCGCACCAGTGGTCCTGGGACTCCGCGTTCATCGCGATCGGCCTGCGCCACCTGTCGCCGCTGCGTGCGCAGACGGAGCTGGAGACGCTGCTCGACGGCCAGTGGGGCGACGGCCGGATCCCGCACATCGTCTTCAACCCCTCCGTCCCGCTCGACGCGTACTTCCCGAGCCCCGACTTCTGGCGCTCCTCGACCGCGGGGCGCGCTGCGGGCGCCCCGCGCACCGTACAGACCTCCGGCATCGTGCAGCCACCGGTGCACGCGCTGGCGGCCTGGCTGGTGCACCGTGCCGACCCGGGGCTGTCCCGGTCGCGCGGCTTCCTCGCCCGGGTCTATCCGAGGCTCGCGGCCTGGCACCGGTACCTGCTGCACCGGCGGGACCTCGGCGGGGGTTCCCTCGCGTCCGTCGTGCACCCCTGGGAACAGGGTATGGACAACAGCCCCTGCTGGGACGCCCCGCTCTCCCGCATCACGCCCGCCCCGGCCCGCTCCTTCCGCCGGGCCGACCTCGATCACGGGGCGGCGGAGGACCGGCCGACGGATCTGGACTACGGGCGGTACGTGCGGCTGGCGACGGACTACCGGGACGGCGGGTACGCGGACGGGGCCGGCGCCTTCGCGGTGGAGGACCCCGCCTTCAACGCCCTGCTCATCGCCTCCGAGCACGCGCTGGCCCGGATCGCCCGGGAGCTGGGCGCGACCGGTACGGCCCGGCACACGCGCGCGGAACGCCTGACGGCGGCCCTGATCGACCGGTTGTGGGATCCGGCGGAGGGGATGTTCTTCTGCCGGGACGTGCGCAGCGGGGAGCTGATCCCCGAGCGCGGTGTCTCCGGTCTCGTTCCGCTGCTGCTGCCCACGCTGCCCCGGGACATCTCCACCGCTCTGGTGCGGACGGCGGGCTCACCGCACTTCGGTCTCGGCGACACCACCCGCCTCGTCCCCAGTTACGACCTGCTGGGCGAGGCCTTCGATCCGCGCCGGTACTGGCGCGGGCCGGCCTGGTTCAACACCAGCTGGCTGGTGGAGCGCGGGCTGCGCACGCACGGCGAGCAGGCCCGGGCCGACGCGCTGCGGACGGCGGCCCTGGAGCTGGCCGACACCACCGACTTCGCGGAGTACGTCGATCCGTACACGGGTGAGGGCTGCGGGGCGACCGGCTTCAGCTGGACCGCCGCGCTCACGCTCGACCTGCTGCACAGCGACACCACAGTCACGGCAGTCTTGGCAGCCAAGGGAGGGGACCGGCCATGACGGACCGGCATCATCTGCTCGTGCGTGGCGGGACGTTCGCCGCCGTCGGCGACGGCGGCGACATCAGCGGCGTGCGGGGCGGCAGTGCCCCGGACGGCTTGTTCGTGCGGGACGCCCGGCATCTGAGCCGCTGGCAGCTCACCGTCGACGGCGCGGTGCCCGAGGCGCTGTCACCGGTCGCCGACGGGGACACCGCGCGCTGTGTGCTGGTGCCGCGCGGCGGCCGCCAGGAGCCGCCCGCGTACACGCTCTTCCGTGAACAGGCCGTCTCGGACGGCGCGTTCGTCGAGTCGCTGCGGGTGACCAGCAACCGCCCGGTGCCGACGACGGTCCGGCTCGCGGTCACCGCGGACGCCGACTTCACCGACCAGTTCGAGCTGCGCTCCGACCACCGCACCTACACCAAGATCGGCGCCACCCGCTCCCGCCAGGTCCTCGACGACGGCGTGGAGTTCGCCTACCAGCGCGGTGCGTGGCGTTCCTGTACGACGGTGACGGCCGAACCGGCTCCGGACGGCGTCGAGGAGACCGGCACCGGCGCCCGGCGCCTGGTGTGGACGCTGGACCTGGAGCCGCACGGTTCGGCGGAGCTGACGCTGCGCGTCATGGCCCGCCCGCACGGCGACCGGCGGGCCCTGCGGGTACCGCGCTCCCCGGCCGCGCTGAACGACCAGCTCCTCGCGCTGGAGGGCGAGTTCGCGGAGGGCGTGGCCTTCCCGACGGGCTGGCCGGAGCTGGCGGCGGCCTGCGCGCGCGGTCTCGCGGACCTCGCCTCGCTCCAGGTCCCGGCGACCGGCCCGGACGGCGAGGAGCTGCGCGTACCGGCCGCCGGAGCCCCCTGGTTCCTGACCCTGCTGGGCCGGGACGCACTCCTCACCTCGCTGTTCGCACTCCCCTACCGGCCGGGGCTGGCCGCCGCGACGCTGCCCGCGCTCGCCGCGACCCAGGCGACGGACACCGTTCCGGAGTCGGTCGCGCAGCCCGGCAAGATCGTGCACGAGGTGCGGCACGGGGAGCTGGCCCACTTCGGGCAGGTGCCGTACGGCCGTTACTACGGCTCGGTGGACGCGACCCCGCTGTTCCTCGTCCTGCTCGGCTCGTACGTCGAGCAGACCGGTGACGCGGCGCTGGCCCGCCGCCTGGAGCCGCACGCCCGCGCGGCGATCGGCTGGATGCTGGACCACGGCGGCCTGACGTCGCGCGGCTATCTGGTCTACCGCGCCGACCAGGGCGGACTGGCCAACCAGAACTGGAAGGACTCCCCCGGCGCCATCTGCTCGGCCGACGGCACCCGGGCGAGCGGCCCGGTGATGGCGGCGGGCGCCCAGGGGTACGCGTACGACGCGCTGCGCCGTACGGCGTGGGTGGCGCGCACGGTGTGGGGCGACGAGACGTACGCGGCGCTGCTGGAGCAGGCGGCCGGTGATCTGCGCGACCGCTTCCAGCGGGACTTCTGGATGGCGGACCGCTCCTTCCCGGCGCTCGCGCTGGACGGGGAGGGCCGCCAGGTGGACGCGCTCGCCTCGGACGCCGGGCACCTGCTGTGGTCGGGCCTGCTGGACAAGGAGTACGGGGAGGAGGTGGGCCGGCGGCTGCTGGACCCGGACTTCTTCTCCGGCTGGGGCGTGCGCACCCTGGCCGCGGGCCAGTCGGCGTACCACCCGCTCTCGTACCACCGCGGTTCGGTCTGGCCGCACGACAACGCGCTGATCACGCTCGGGCTCGCCCGCTACGGCCTGCACGACGAGGCCCGCTCGGTGGCCCACGCCCTGGTCGACGCGGCGACGGCGACCGGCCACCGGCTTCCGGAGGTCGTCGCGGGCTACGGCCGCGACACCCACGCCGAGCCGGTCCCCTACCCGCACGCGTGCGTACGGGAGTCCCGCTCGGCGGCGGCCCCGCTGGCGCTGCTCACGGCGGTCGGGGGCGCCTGACGCGCGGGGCGGGGAGTGTTTGCCCGGTGTTTGCCGAGCGCTCGGCGAAAGCGCTGAACACCGGCCGGAGGCGAACCGTACGGGACTGCGGTGGATCCGATCCCTTGGGGAACCGGGTCCGCCGCTTCACCGGGCTTCGCACGGAAGGATCTTCGGGTGCCTGTCTTCACGCGCTTTCGCCGGCCGCCGGACACGGCCGACGACCCCGCCTCCGGCATAGCGGTGAGCGCGGTGGAGCCCGGGGAGACCGCACCCGGCGAGGCCGCATCCGCCGCCGGCGCCTCCCCCACCGAGGGCTCCCCCGCCGGTGCCTCCCGCGGAGCGCGCCTTCGAGCCCGCCTCGCCCACTGGCGTTCCTGGCGCGCCCGCCACCCCACCGCCGCCCGCGTCCTCTACTGGACGACCACCGCGCTGGCCGCCGTCCTCGTCCTCGGCGCGCTCCTGCTGCCGAACAGGATCGTCGCCCTGCAACCCAACCGGTTCACGCGGCTGCCGGTGGAGGCGATCATCGGGGCGGCCGTGCTGCTCGCGCTGCCGCGCCGGCCGCGGGTGGTCCTGGCGGCGTTCTCCGGCGCGGTCCTCGGCGCGCTGACGATCCTCAACGTCCTCGACATGGGGTTCATCGAGTACCTCGGCCGGGGCTTCAACCTCGTCCTGGACTGGGGTCTGCTGGACGACGCGCAGGCGTACGTCGAGGACTCGATGGGCCGGACGACCGCCGTCGGCGCCACCGTCGGGGCCGTCGTCCTCGTGGTGCTCCTGTTGGTGGTCATGGCCCTGGCGACGGTCCGGCTGAGCGAGTTGCTGGTGCGGGACACGCGGGTCGCCACCCGGTCCATCCTCGTCGCGGGCGTCGTCTGGATCACCTGCTCCTCCCTCGGCCTCCAGAACAACGGCATGCCGATCGCCTCCGAACGCGCCGCCGGCGCCCTCAAGCTCCAGGCCCGGCGGGTCACGGACACCGTCCGGGACGAGGCCGCGTTCGCGAAGGAGGCCAAGGCCGACCGGTTCGGCGCCACCCCGGCCGGCCGGCTGCTGCCGGACCTGCGCGGCAAGGACGTGATCTTCACCTTCATCGAGAGCTACGGCCGCAGCGCGCTGGAGGACCCGGTCATCGCACCCGGCGTGGTGCGGACCCTCGACACCGGCACCGCCGCGCTGGAGAAGGCCGGTTTCCACGCCCGGAGCGGGTGGCTGACCTCGGCGACCTACGGCGGCAGCAGCTGGCTCGGCCACTCCACCACCATGTCCGGCCTGTGGATCGACAACCAGCAGCGCTACCGCACGGTCATGGCCGGCGACCATCTCAGCCTCACCAAGGCGTTCCAGAAGACCGGCGCCTGGGACACGGTCGGCGTGATGCCCGGCGTGCAGAAGGGCTGGCCCGAGCAGAGGTTCTACGGCCTCGACAAGGTCTACAACGCCTTCCAGCTGGGCTACCGGGGGCCGAAGTTCAGCTGGTCGACGATGCCGGACCAGTACGCGCTGGAGGCGTTCCAGCGGCTGGTGCACGGCAAGAAGCGGGACCGGCCGCTGATGTCGGAGATCATCCTGACCTCCAGCCACCAGCCCTGGGCCCCCATCCCGGAGCTGGTCGACTGGGACCGGCTCGGCGACGGGTCGGTCTTCGGCCCGATCCAGCAGGCGGGCGTCGACCCGTCGGACGTCCTGACCGACTCCACCCGGTCCAAGGAGGAGTACGGCAGGTCCGTCCAGTACTCCGTCACCAGCCTCATCCAGTGGCTGGAGCGCTACGGCACCGACGACACGGTCCTGGTCTTCCTCGGCGACCACCAGCCGATCGCCCGGGTCAGCGGCCGCGGCGCGAGCCGGGACGTACCGGTCACCGTCGTCGCCAAGGACCCGGAGGTCCTCGAAAAGATCGCCTCCTGGAACTGGACCGAGGGCCTGAAGCCCGCCTCGGACGCCCCGGTGTGGAAGATGAGCGCGTTCCGCGACCGCTTCCTGACGGCGTACGGATCGACGCCTCGTCCGGCGACGGACTAGGAGGTGTGGACGCCCCCCGGGGCTCAGCCTCCGGAGGTGTCCAGTTCCGCGTCCTCGCCGATCCCCGCGCAGTCGTACGGGTCCTTCAGCCAGCCGTCCGGGAGCACCACCCGGTTGTTGCCGGACGTGCGTCCCCGGGGTCCGTCGGCGCCGACGGGCCAGGGCTGGTCGAGGTCCAGCTCGTCCAGCCCTGAGCGGAGTTCGGCCAGCGACGAGGTGACCGCGAGCCGCTTGCGCATCTCCGAGCCGACCGCGAAGCCCTTCAGGTACCAGGCGACGTGCTTGCGGAAGTCGATGACTCCGCGCGCCTCGTCGCCGATCCACTCGCCGAGCAGGGTGGCGTGCCGGACCATGACCTCGGCGACCTCGCGCAGGGAGGGCCGCGCGATGTCCTCGTCACGCCCCTCGAACGCCGCCACCAGGTCCGCGAACAGCCACGGCCGCCCCAGGCAGCCGCGCCCCACGACCACTCCGTCGCAGCCCGTCTCCCGCACCATGCGCAGCGCGTCCTCGGCCGACCAGATGTCGCCGTTGCCCAGCACGGGGATCTCCGGCACGTGCTCCTTCAGGCGGGCGATGGCGTCCCAGTCGGCGGTGCCGCCGTAGTGCTGGGCGGCGGTGCGGCCGTGCAGCGCGATGGCCGTCACGCCCTCCTCGACGGCGATGCGGCCGGCGTCCAGGTAGGTGATGTGGTCGTCGTCGATGCCCTTGCGCATCTTCATCGTGACCGGGAGGTCCCCGGCGCCGCTGACGGCCTCGCGCAGGATGGCCCGCAGCAGGTTGCGCTTGTACGGCAGCGCGGAGCCGCCGCCCTTCCGGGTCACCTTCGGGACCGGGCAGCCGAAGTTCAGGTCGATGTGGTCGGCGAGGCCCTCCTCCGCGATCATGCGGACGGCCTTGCCGACGGTCGCCGGGTCGACGCCGTACAGCTGGATCGAGCGCGGCTTCTCGGTCGCGTCGAAGTGGATCAGCTGCATGGTCTTCTCGTTGCGCTCGACCAACGCCCGGGTCGTGATCATCTCGCTCACGAACAGGCCCTTGCCGCCGCTGAACTCCCGGCACAGGGTGCGGAACGGCGCGTTGGTGATCCCGGCCATCGGCGCCAGGACCACGGGCGGTGCGACGGCGTGCGGGCCGATCGAGAGCGGAAGGGTCATCAGAGGGGCTCCGGGGCGGACGTACGGCGGGGGGCAAAGGCCCATTGTCCCTCACTCGGCCGGGTGCCCGGACGGTGATGACGCGCGGGCCGTGGGCCCGGTGACCGCGCAGCGGGCCCGGTGGGGGGGCTGGGCGCGCCGTTCCCCGCGCCCCCGACGGGGCCCGCGCTCGACCCCGTCGCCTCGTCGACGTCGGGGCCAGCGGGCGTCAGGCCCGTACGACGGGTGCAGGGCGCCGGTGGCTGGGCGCGCCGTTCCCCGCGCCCCCGAGGGGGCCCGCGCTCGACCCCGTCGCCTCGTCGACGTCGGGGCCAGCGGGCGTCAGGCCCGTACGACGGGTGCAGGGCGTCGGTGGCTGGGCGCGCCGTTCCCCGCGCCCCCGAGGGGCCCGCGCTCAGGTCAGTTTTGTGGTCAGGGTCGGCCAGCGTTTGCGTAGGGCCTCCTCCACGTGGGGCAGGGCCCGTTGGCCGGTCAGGGCCAGGGTGATCGCCAGGGCTACTCCGGCCCAGGCCAGGGGGCCGAGCGGTGCGCAGCCGAAGAGCTGGCTGATGCCCGGGGTTTCCACCAGGGCGACCAGGGCGACGGCCGAACCCAGGGACGTGATGCGGACCAGCGGGCTGTCACGGCGGTCGGCCAGGGTCTGGGCCAGCTGGGTGCCGACGACCGCGCACAGGGCCATGGTCGTGGAGCGGCGGGCCGTGCCGGGGGTGAAGCGGCCGAACAGCCAGGCGGTGGTCGCGCCCAGGCAGGTGGTGAGGGCGCGGTGCCGGATCTGCCGGAGGAGCGGGGCGCCCAGGACCGAGGTGGCGAGGGGCTCGCCCGGCCCTTCCTCGGCGGGTTCCTCCGCCTGTTGGTGCGGGGTCACCGCGACCGCCATCGCCGGGAACAGGTCCGTGAACAGGTTCACCAGGAGCATCTGCCGGGTGGACAGCGGCGCGGAGCCCGACAGGAGGGTGCCGACGATGCCGAAACCGACCTCGCCCGCGTTGCCGCCGATGAGGATGGCGATGGCGTCGGCGACGCTGTGCCACAGGGCGCGTCCCTCGCGGACCGCCTCGGTCAGCACCGACAGGTCGTCCCCGGTGACGACGAGGTCCGCGGCGTTGCGGGCGGCGGCCGAGCCGCGGGCGTTGATGCCGACGCCGATGTCGGCGGCACGGATCGCGGCCGCGTCGTTGGCGCCGTCGCCGACCATGCCGACCACCCGCCCGGCGTCCCGCAGCGCCTCGACGACCTGGAGCTTCTGCTCGGGCGCGACCCGGGCCACCACGTCGGCGTCCCGCAGCATCCGGGAGCGGGCCGAGCGGTCGGCGGCGGCCAGTTCGTCGCCGGTGACCACGGTCGCGTCCTGCGGCCAGCCCAGGTCGGCGGCGATGGCCCGGGCGGTCTGCGGGTGGTCGCCGGTCAGCACGACCGGCCGTACGCCCGCCTCGCGCAGCCCCCGCACCAGCGCCGGAGACGTCTCGCGCGCCACGTCGGCGAGGGCGACGAGCCCGGTGAACTCCAGGTCCCGCAAGGGCTCCTCGAGGACGTCCGACGCCTGCTCGCCCTCGCCGAGGGGACGCCCGGCCACCGCGAGCACCCGCAGTCCGTCGCCGGCCAGCGCGTGGGACCGGTCGGAGATGTGGTCCGGCAGACCGGCGCAGGCGGGCAGGACGGTCTCGGGCGCGCCCTTGACCACCAGGACCGGTGAGCCGTCCGCGTCCCGTCCCACGGCGGCGGCGTAACCGCGGCCGGCCTCGAAGGGCCGGCCCTCGATCTGCTGCCACCGCGGGTCGGGCCCGGCCGCGTCCAGGACGGCCTCGTCGGTGGCGTGGGCCGGGCGGACGGTGTCGCCGTCGAGCTGGGGACAGGCGCGGGCGGCGTCCCGCAGCGGGCCGGCCGCCTCGGACCTGTCGAGGGTGTGGACCGTGCCGTCCGCGTCGGTCACCCGCACCAGGCGCAGCCGGTTCTCGGTGAGGGTGCCGGTCTTGTCGAAGCAGACCGTGTCCATGCGGCCCAGCGCCTCCAGCGTGCGCGGGGCGCGCACCAGGACACCGTGGCTGCTGAGCCGGCGGGCGGCGGCCAGCTGCGCCACCGTGGCCACCAGCGGCAGTCCTTCCGGTACGGCGGCCACCGCGACCGCCACGCCGCCGCTCACCGCCTGCCGGATCGGAGTGCCCCGCAGCAGCGACAGGCCGGTCACCGCGGCGCCGCCCGCCATGGTCAACGGCATGGCCTTGCGGGTGAGTTCCTGGAGCCGGGCCTGTACTCCGGCGGCCGTCGGCACCCGGGCGGCGAGGGCGACGGCCCGGGCGGCCTCGGTGCGGTCACCGGTGTCCACGACCACCGCCTGGGCGCGGCCGGCCACCACGGTCGTCCCCTCGAAGACCATGCAGTGCCGTTCGGCGACGGGGGCGCGCGGGGTCGGGTCCGTCGCCTTGTCCACCGGGAGGGACTCGCCGGTCAGCGCGGACTCGTCCACCTCCAGGCCGTCCTCCCACAGCAGCCGGGCGTCGGCGGGGACCACGTCGTCGGCCTTGAGGTCGATGACGTCACCGGGGCTGAGCCTGGCGGCGTCCACGACATGGACCGCCTCCCCGTCGTCCGCGACCCGCGCCTGTTGCTTCTGCTGGGCGAGCAGCCCGGACAGCGCCCGCTCGGCCCGCAGCCGCTGGACGCCGCCGACCAGCGCGTTCAGGTCGAGGGCGCCGAGCACCAGCAGGGCGTCCACGACCGACCCGAGGATCGCCGACGCGGCCGAGCCGACCGCCAGGACCGGGGTGAGCGGGTCGTCCAGTTCGTTGCGTACGGCCTGGGCCAGTTGCAGCGACCAGCGGGCCGGGGCCAGCGCGGGCAGGCGTACGACGGAGTCGGCGGCCGTGCGGACCCGGGCGGTGACCTGCTCGACGGCCGACGGCTCGGCGGGCGCCTCGCGCTCCAGCCGGTCGCGGACGTCGTCCGGGTCCAGGGCGTGCCAGGCCACCCGGGGCCGGGGGTGCGGGGCGCGGGCCAGCGCCACGCCCAGGGCGGATCGCAGCCCGGAGAGCAGGGCCGCGGCGGCGGCGATGTCGACGGGCGCGTGCCGCAGGCCGGGCAGCAGGCTGTGGCCGCCCCGGCGGGACTCGCCGACGGCCACCAGCAGCCCGGACAGCGCGGCGCCGGACCGGGCGAGGGTCTGCGACCGGGTGCCGACCTTGCGGGCCACCGGGACGGCGGCCAGCAGCCGCCACACGTCGGCCAGGCCGTGCGGGGCGAGCACGTCCGCGCCCCACACCACCTGGCCGTCCCGGTCGGTGAGGGCGACGGCCACGTCACCGCGCAGCAGCCCGGCGGTGACGTCCAGGTCGTCGTGCGGGCGGGGGCGGGCGACGGTGAGCACGCCACCCTCGTCGCGCAGGCCGTCGACGACCTCGCGCAACGGCCGGTCGGCGCCGACGACCTGGTCGGCGAGGCCGGTGAAGTCGGCGAGCGCGGGGTCGTCCACGACCACGACCCGCAGTCGGGCCCGCCGTGCCGCGTCCAGGACGGCCTCGGTCCAGGGGTCGGCTCCGGCGCCGGGGGTGAGCAGGGCGCTCGGGTGCAGGACGACGGTGGTGGCCATCTCCAGTTGCCGCAGCCGCTCCGGGTCACGCACCAGGACGCCCGCCGCGGACAGGGCGCCGCTCAGCACGGCGTGGAAGGCGGCGGGCCCGTACCGGGCGGCCTTGGGCGAGCCGGCGAGCACCGCCTCGGCGGCCTCGGCGATGTCGTGCTTGACGAGCAGGGCCGCGACGGCGCCCAGGACGCTGCCGGCGGAGGCGTGGGCGGCGTACTCCTGGGCGGGCGAGGTCCGCAGCGGGGGCCGCAGCGCGGGGTCGGCGGCGACGCTGTCCCGGCCCGGCGCGCACAGGTGGTCGTGCACGGTCTCGAAGGTGGCCGTCCGGGCCAGCGCCTCGGTGAGCTGGCAGCCGCGCAGGGTGCCGTCGAGCAGCAGTGAGGTGGGGGTCTGGCCGGCGCCGTGCACCACCGCGTTGGCGGCGGCCAGCACCACGTCCATCCGGGGCCCGCCGAGTCGGCCGCGCAGCCAGGCGCGGAAGCGGGGGTTCTCCCGCAGCAGGGTGAGCGTGGCCGTGACCAGCCGGGGAGAGGGCGGCAGCCGCAGCGCGGACCCGGCCACGGCGGCGGCGATCCCCAGGGCGTCGGCGCCGAGCGCGAGGGTGGCGGTCCGTACGGAGGCCGGGTCGCCGGGGTGGGTGAGTTCTTCGACGTCGTCGACGTCCACGGGGACGAGCCCGTGCCGCTCCGCGAGTGCGGCCGCCCGCTCCATCACCTCGTCGCTGACGGCCTCCTCGGCCGCCGCCACGACCAGCCGGCCCAGCCCGCTGTCCCAGTAGGCGAACGCCACGTCCGGATGCTCGACGAGGGCCGAGGCGACCCGGCGGGCGAGGCGCTCGGTGTGGCCGGACCGGGACGCCGCGGGCTCGGCGGCGGATCGCGCGCCGTGCGCGGCGGCCTCGGCGACCGGTGCCGCTTCCCGCGCGTGCTCCTGCCCCGGTTCCCGGTCCCCGCCCGCGTCCGTCGTCCGGGGGCGCAGTGCCAGGTGAGCGCGGGTTCCGGCCCGCCAGTCGGTGCCGCCGCCCGGGGCCGCCGCGCGGGCGACCCGGGCCATCCGCAGCGCGAAGTCGGCGCCGCGGACGCCGGCCCGTGCCGTTCCCGCCGCCGCTCCGGCGGCCACGCCCACCGCCGGTGCCGCGGACCGGGCGAGCAGCCGCGGACCGGCGAGGACGAAGTCGGCGGCGACGGCCGACGGGCGGGTGAGAAGTCCTGCGCTCATCACGTTCCCTCAGTCGCTCGTACGGTCGTGCCGGGCCGCCGGGCCACTGGGCCCGCCGCTGCCCGGGGGCGGGGCGGGGGCTTCCGTGGGGCTCGTGGGATGCGCGGGCAGCTTGTCGGAGGGGGTGGCGGGGGACGCCGGGTCGGTCCCGGGGGACGCCGGGTCGTCCGCGGTCGTCGCCGTGCCCCTCGCGGGGGATGCCGCCGGCGCGGCGGCCGACCGTGCCAGGACCTTCGGGGTGGGGGTCCGGCCGGCGGACGCCCCGGAGCCGTCGGAGCCGGTGTCCTCGGCGGCCCGCGTCCCCGGCTCCTCCTGCCGCGGCTGGGTCAGCCAGGCGACCGCCGCTCCGGTGAGGGCGATCGGCCACTCCACGATCCCCGCGACGCCCAGCACCCCGGCGCCGGTGTACACGGCGATGCGCCGCCCGCGCGGCGACACCGCTCCGACCTTGTCCAGCGTCTCCTCGGCCGCCCTGCTCACCACTTTGGCGCCGGGCACCCGGCTCAGCACCGAGGCGGCGGCCCGCAGCGGCTGCGGGAGGTCAGGGGCCGGCCTCTGCTCGGTCTTCTGCTCGGCCATGGCTTCCTCGGCTCCCCTCGGGTCCGGACCCACTTCTTCCGCTTCCCGGGTTCCCGCACTTCGGACAGTCATCCCGAGCGGCGGGAAGGATTCGTTCCTGTTCCGGCGCGAGGGCGTCAGCCGCTCCAGCCGCCAGAGGGGGGCGTGCGGACCGGCGGCTGGCCGCACGGCGGGGATCAGCCGGCCAGTTGTGAAGGAGCCCCCGTTGATGTTGGTCTTGCTGCACACTCCTTGCTGGCCGACGCACACCCGGGCGCGCCCCTGGAGGCAGCATGCTGGAGATCAACACGAGCAAGGTCAGCCGCTGGGACCAGCACGGACGCGAACACGTCGTGCGGGTCCGGCGGACCGGAACCCAGCGCACGATCGACTGCGACACGTGCGGCTGGCGCAAGGGCGCCCAGTTCCTGCCCTGGCTGAAGGCGGAGGAACACCTCGCCGAGGCGCACCAGGCCACGGTGGACCCGGCCAAGTCGTGAACGCGGGGCCGGCCCGGAGGCCCAGGACGTCGTGAACTCGGGGCCCGCCCAGGGGCCCCGGCGAGTTGTGCGCGCGGGGCCCGCCCCAGGGACCTACGGGGTGTCGCCGAGCTCGGTGAAGAGCGTCAGCTGGAGGGCGCCCGGCGCCTCGAGCCGGGAGTTGAGCGAGTTCCAGGGGGTGCGGGTCGGCTCGGCGACCACCTCGGCTCCCGCGGCGGCCAGCTTCTCGGTGGTGGCGACGGAGTCGTCGACCTGGAAGGCGACCCGGATGTGCCCGGCCACGCGCCGGCCGACCTCGACCTCGTCGATGAACGCGGCGTGGTTCGGATCGGTCAGTTCCAGGGTGGCCCGGCCCGCGTCGAGGATGGTGACCCGTCCGTCGGCGGAGCTGAACGCGGCCTCCTCGGGCAGACCGAGGACGTCGCGGTAGAAGTGCAGCGCCGCGTCGTAGTCGGCCGCCGTGACGACCAGGCGCAGCTCGCGGACAGCGGGTTCGTCGGACATGTCGGCTCCTCTGAGGTCGCGGGTACGGACGCGTCAACGAGGTGACCGGCCGCGCGATTCCCGAGCGCCTAGGGCCGCAGTCCCCGCACCACCAGCTCCACCAGCGCCGTGAAGTCCCCCTGCGCGCCCGGCTGTTCCCACTCGCGGGCGTGGCAGGGGTCGTGGAAGCGGCAGGTCGCGTCGAACAGCGCGCGGGCCGTCACCGCCGGGTCGGTCACCGTGAAGGCCCCGGTGTCGACGCCCGCCTGGACGATCCGGGCCAGCTGGGCGGTCAGGTCGGTGATGTGCTCGCCGACGGCCGCACCGGCCTCGCCGGTCAGCACCATGTACGTGGCGAACAGCTCGGGGTCGTCGCCGGCCTTGCGCCGCTTGGCCTCGAACAGGGCGGCGAACCAGTCCCGGAGGCGGGTGTCGGGGTCGCGGGCCTCGTCGGCGGCGATCCCGGCCAGCGCCTCGGAGGTGCGGTCCAGCCACCGCTTCGTCACCGCCTCCCGCAGCGCCGCCTTCGTCCGGAAGTGCCGGTAGACGGAGCCGTGGCTGACGCCGAGCGCGCGGGCCACGTCCACCACGGTCGCCTTGGCCGGGCCGTGGCGGCGCAGCACCTCCTCGGTGGCTTCGAGGATGCGCTCGGCGGTCAGGATCTCGCTGGTCGGTGGCATGGGAGAGACCGTACCCGGCACCGGGTCAGCGTTCGACGTGCGCCATCTGCTCCGCCGGGTAGCGGTCGCCGGCGGCGGCGTCGGCCGGTACGGCCTCCTCGATCGCCGCGAGATCGGCCGCGTCCAGCGTGACCTCCAGCGCGCCCAGCGACTCCGCCAGCCGCTCCCGGGTCCGCGCGCCGACGAGCGGCACGATGTCCTCGCCGCGCGAGAGCACCCAGGCGATCGCGGTCTGCGCGACCGAGGCCCCCTTGCGCTCGGCGATCCGGCGCAGCGCCTCGACCAGGTTCAGGTTGTGCTGGAGGTTCTCGCCCTGGAAGCGGGGCGAGTGCGCCCGGAAGTCGTCGGCCGCGAGCTGCCGGTCGCTGGTGAAGTGCCCGGAGATCAGCCCCCGGGACAGGACGCCGTACGCCGTGACGGCGATGCCCAGTTCCCGGGTGGCCGGCAGGATCTCGGCCTCGATGCCGCGGGAGATCAGCGAGTACTCGATCTGGAGGTCCGCGATCGGGGCGGTGGCGGCGGCCCGGCGGATGGTCTCGGCGCCGACCTCGCTGAGGCCGACATGGCGGACGTACCCCTTGTCGACGAGTTCCGTGATCGCGCCGACCGTCTCCTCGATCGGGACGGCGGGGTCGAGCCGGGCGATCCGGTAGACGTCGATGTGGTCGACGCCGAGACGCTGGAGCGAGTACGCGGCGAAGTTCTTCACCGCGGCCGGGCGGCCGTCCTGTCCGGCCCAGCCGCCGTCCGGGTCGCGCAGCGCCCCGAACTTGACGCTGATCAGGGCCTGTTCGCGCCGGGCGGTGGGCGCGGTGCGCAGGGCCTCGCCGATCAGCAGCTCGTTGTGGCCCATGCCGTAGAAGTCGCCGGTGTCGAGCAGGGTCACGCCCGCTTCCAGGGCGGCGTGGATCGTGGCGATCGACTCGGCGCGGTCCGCTTCGCCGTAGAGCGCGGACATGCCCATGCAGCCGAGGCCGAGGGCGGAGACCTGGGGGCCGGTGCTTCCGAGGGTGCGGGTGTGCGTCGTCATGACAGCCACCCTGACATGACAGCTGACAGATTTCAATATCTGTCAGCTGTCATCTGCTTCTGCTTTCGCCGGCAGTCACCCGCGACCTGCTCCCGCTCCGGAGTCAGGTCCCGTCCGCTCCGGTCAGGCCCCGTCCGCTCCGCTCCGGTCCGGCCGGTCCTACCGCGCCGTGAAGGCCAGCTTCGCCCCCATCACCAGGAACGACCCCGCGAAACCGCGCCGGAGCCACGCCATGACCCGCGGTCGTGAGGTGACGTGCCGGCGCACCGAGGCCGCGAGCACCCCGTAGGCGACGAAGACGACGAAGGTGACCAGCATGAAGACGCCGCCGAGGGTCAGCATCCGCGGCACGGCGTGCGGGCGGGCCGGGTCCACGAACTGGGGCAGGAAGGCCAGGAAGAAGATCGTCACCTTGGGGTTGAGGAGGTTGATCAGCACGGCCCGGACCATCACCTGCCGCGCCGAGGCGGGCGCCGCGTCCCGGCCGCCGCCGATCGCGCCCTTGTCCCGGACCATGGCCCACGCCATGTGGAGGAGGTACACGACACCGGCGTACTTGAGGACCTGGAACGCGGTGGCGCTCGCGTGCAGGAGCGCGGCGACCCCGGTGACGGTCGCCAGCACGTGCGGCACGATCGCGAGCGTGCACCCGACGGCCGCGACCACGCCGGCCCGCCGGCCGCGGGAGAGCCCGGCGGCGAGGGTGTAGACGACACCCGTACCGGGGGTGACACAGACGACGAGGGTGGTGAGGAGGAAAGCGATGCTCATACCGCCACCCTGATGGCGCGACGGCCCCCGATACAGGACCACTGCGGGGTCCGTATCGGGGGCCAAAGAGCCGTCCGTACCGGGGGCCGAAGAGCCGGGGCGGGCGAGGAGTCCTAGCAGCCGACGAGGCGCCCGGCCAGGTAGCCCTCGATCTGGTCGAGGGACACCCGCTCCTGCTTCATCGAGTCCCGCTCGCGCACGGTGACCGCGTTGTCCTCCAGGGTGTCGAAGTCGACCGTCACGCAGTACGGCGTGCCGATCTCGTCCTGGCGGCGGTAACGGCGGCCGATCGCGCCGGCGTCGTCGAAGTCGATGTTCCAGTTCTGCCGCAGCGCCTGGGCGAGGCCCTTGGCCTTGGGCGACAGCTCCGGGTTGCGGGACAGCGGCAGGACGGCGACCTTCACCGGGGCCAGGCGGTGGTCGAGGCGCAGCACCGTGCGCTTCTCCAGCTTGCCCTTGGCGTTGGGCGCCTCGTCCTCGATGTAGGCGTCGAGCAGGAACGCCAGCATCGCGCGGCCGACACCGGCCGCGGGCTCGATGACGTACGGCGTCCAGCGCTCCTGGGCCTCCTGGTCGTAGTAGGAGAGGTCCTGGCCGGAGGCCTTGGAGTGCGCGCCGAGGTCGTAGTCGGTGCGGTTGGCGACGCCCTCCAGCTCGCCCCACTCGTTGCCGCCGAACTGGAAGCGGTACTCGATGTCAGCGGTGCGCTTGGAGTAGTGGGAGAGCTTCTCCTTCGGGTGCTCGAACCACCGCATGTTCTCCTCGCGCAGGCCGAGACCGGTGTACCAGTTCCAGCGCTGCTCCATCCAGTACTCCTGCCACTGCTCGTCCTCGCCCGGCTTGACGAAGAACTCCATCTCCATCTGCTCGAACTCGCGGGTCCGGAAGATGAAGTTGCCGGGCGTGATCTCGTTGCGGAAGGACTTGCCCATCTGCGCGATGCCGAACGGCGGCTTGCGGCGCGAAGTGGTCTGCACCTGGGCGAAGTTGGTGAAGATGCCCTGCGCGGTCTCGGGCCGCAGGTAGGCGACGGAGCCGCTGTCCTGGGTCGGGCCGAGGTGGGTGGAGAGCAGGCCGGAGAACTGCTTGGGCTCCGTGAAGGTGCCCTTGTTCCCGCAGTTGGGGCAGTTGAGGTCCGCCAGGCCGTTCTCCGGGAGGCGCTTGTGCTTGGCCTCGTAGGCCTCCTCCAGGTGGTCCGCGCGGAACCGCTTGTGACAGGAGGTGCACTCGGTGAGCGGGTCCGAGAAGGTGGCGACGTGACCGGAGGCGACCCAGACCTCGGGCGCCAGGATCACGGACGAGTCGATACCGACGACGTCCTCGCGGGAGGTCACCATGTAGCGCCACCACTGGCGCTTGAGGTTCTCCTTGAGCTCGACACCCAGCGGCCCGTAGTCCCAGGCGGCGCGCTGTCCGCCGTAGATCTCACTGCAAGGGAATACGAAGCCACGGCGCTTGCTCAGGCTGACGATGGTGTCGATCTTGTCGGCGGCCACGGTGCTCTCTTCATTACGACGACGGGCGACGAAGCGAGATGCTTCAGAGCATTGCTTCAGAGCGAATGCCTCAGGTTACCGGCGGGGACTCCCCTGCAATCAAATCGGTCCGGAGCGCGGCCCTTCCCCGCCCCCGCGCAGGGCCCCTGGGCAGGCTTTGTTGACAACCGTTTCCATATTTGTTGAAAATGACTGTCATGAACGTACGACGACACCACATATCCGGCATCGCGGTCGCGGCGGCCACCGTCCTCGGCCTCGGTACCCTCTCCGCCTGCTCCAGCGACAGCGAGGCGGCGGGCAACACGGACAAGTTCGACGTCGTCGCCTCGTTCTACCCGATGGCCTTCCTCGCCGAGCAGATCGGCGGCGAGCACGTGAACGTCACCAGTCTCACCGAGCCCGGCCAGGAGCCGCACGACCTGGAGATCAGCGCCCAGCAGACCGCGCGGCTCCAGGAGTCGGACGCGGTGCTCTACCTCAAGGACCTCCAGCCCGCCGTCGACAAGGCGGTCGCGCAGGCCGACGTCAAGAACAAGATCGACGCGGCCACGCTGACCGAGCTCGAGGACCACGGCTCCGTGGAGCACGAGCACGAGGGCGAGGAAGCCGGCGCCGAGGAGCCCGCCGAGGAGGAGCACGCCCTCGACCCGCACATCTGGCTCGACCCGGTGAAGTACTCCGAGGTCGCCGAGGGCGTCGCCCAAGCCTTCCAGAAGGCCGACCCGGACCACGCGGCGGACTACGAGAAGAACGCCGCCGCGCTGACCAAGAAGCTCGGCGACCTGGACCAGCGGTTCGCGACCGGCCTGAAGAACACCGACAGCAAGGTCTTCTTCACCAACCACGCCGCCTTCACCTACCTCGCCGAGCGCTACGGCCTGACCCAGGAGGCCATCTCCGGTCTCGACCCGGAGAGCGAGCCCAGCCCCGCCCGGATCAGGGAACTCCAGACGGAGGCCAAGGCCGACGGCGTCACCACCGTCTTCTACGAGACACTGGTGTCCGACAAGACCGCGAAGACCCTGGCCCAGGACGCGGGACTGAGGACGGACGTCCTCGACCCGCTCGAAGGCATCACCGAGAAGTCCAAGGGCGACGACTACTTCCAGGTCATGGAGTCCAACCTCACGGCGCTGAAGTCCGCTCTCGGCGCCAAGTGACCCCTACGGAGGACCTCGTGAGCGAGCCCGTCATATCCCTGCGCGGCGTCCGCGCCGAGCTGGGCTCGCGGCCCGTCCTGCGCGGCATCGACCTGGCCGTGGGCCACGGCGAGGTCGTCGCGCTGCTCGGCGCCAACGGCTCCGGCAAGTCGACCGCCGTCCGCACCCTCATCGGCCAGGTGCCGGTGAGCGCGGGTGAGGTCGAGCTGTTCGGCATCCCGCGCCGCCGTTTCCGCGACTGGGCGCGCGTGGGCTACGTACCGCAGCGCACCACCGCCGCCGGCGGCGTGCCCGCGACGGTCACCGAGATCGTCGCCTCCGGCCGCCTGTCCCGCGCCCGCTTCGGCATGCTGCGCAAGGCCGACCACGAGGCCGTACGCCGTGCCCTGGACCTGGTCGGGATGACCGACCGCGCGAAGGACTCCGTCGACGCCCTGTCCGGCGGCCAGCACCAGCGCGTGCTGATCGCCCGCGCCCTCGCCGCCGACCCCGATCTGCTGATCATGGACGAGCCGATGGCGGGTGTGGACCTGGCCAGCCAGGAGGTGCTGGCGCGGACGCTCCGGGACCAGGTGGCGGCCGGCACGACGGTGCTGCTCGTGCTGCACGAACTGGGCCCCCTGGAGCCCCTGATCGACCGGGCGGTCGTCCTGCGCGACGGCTGCGTCACGCACGACGGCCCGCCCCCGCGGGCGCTCGGCCAGCACGCGCTGCCCGGCCACGACCACGTACACCCGCACGCGGCTCACGACGCCGAACCGATCCGGACGGGACTGCTGAGCTGATGGAGATCCTCAACTACGCCTTCATGCAGCGGGCCCTGCTCGCCGCCGTCCTGGTCGGCGTCACCGCCCCCGCCGTCGGCATCTACCTCGTCCAGCGCCGCCAGGCCCTGATGGGCGACGGCATCGGTCACGTCGCGATGACCGGCGTCGGCCTCGGCTTCCTGCTGTCCTGGTCGCCGGTGTGGATGGCCACGCTCGTGTCGGTGCTGGGCGCGGTCCTGATGGAACTGATCCGCTGGTACGGCCGGACCCGCGGCGACATCGCCCTCGCGATGCTCTTCTACGGCGGCATGGCCGGCGGTGTGATGTTCATCAACCTCGCGCCGACCGGTTCCAACGCCAACCTGACCTCGTACCTGTTCGGTTCCCTGTCGACGGTGAGCGAGTCGGACGTCACCGCGATCTGCCTGCTCGCCGCCTTCGTCGTCCTCGTCACCGTCGGGCTGCGCCGCCAGCTGTTCGCGGTCAGCCAGGACGAGGAGTTCGCGCGCGTCACCGGCCTGCCGGTGCGGGCGCTGAACCTGCTCACGGCGATCACCGCGGCGGTGACGGTGACGGTCGCCATGCGGGTGGTGGGCCTGCTGCTGGTGTCGGCGCTGATGGTGGTGCCGGTGGCGGCGGCCCAGCAGCTGACCCGGAGCTTCGCGGCGACGTTCGCGGTCGCGGTGGCCATCGGCGTCTCGGTGACGATCGGCGGGACCGTGACGTCGTACTACCAGGACGTGCCGCCCGGCGCGACGATCGTGCTGCTCACCATCGGCGCGTTCGTCCTGCTGACCGCGCTGGCGGCCCCGCTGGCCCGGCGCCGCGCGCGGGCGCTGGCCGCCGCGCGTCCCGACGGGGATCCCGCCGAGTGCGCCGTTCCGGCCGGCCGGGGAGAGGGCGGCAAGGTCGGCGTCTGACCGCGGACAGGCCGGACTGGCACAATGGCCCGGCAAGTGCAGACGTGAGGAGGCAACCGGTGACGACCGCTGGACCGTCCGTGAAGGGCCGCGCCACCCGGCAGCGTGCCGCTGTGGCGGCGGCGCTCGACGAGGTCGACGAGTTCCGCAGTGCCCAGGACCTGCACGACATGCTCAAGCACAAGGGTGACTCCGTCGGCCTGACCACGGTCTACCGCACGCTCCAGTCCCTCGCCGACGCCGGCGAGGTCGACGTCCTGCGCACCTCCGACGGCGAGTCGGTCTACCGCCGCTGCTCCACCGGCGAACACCACCACCACCTGGTCTGCCGCGTCTGCGGCAAGGCCGTCGAGGTCGAGGGCCCGGCGGTGGAGACATGGGCGGACGCCATCGCGGCGGAACACGGCTTCGTGAACGTGGCCCACACGGTGGAGATCTTCGGCACGTGCGAGGACTGCGCGGCCGAGCAGTCCTAGGGCCCTTCTCCGACGGAGATTCCACAAAGGGCCCCAGCGGCCCGGCCGCGGGAGAGCGGGGCGAGGGCGGGCGTGACGGCACCCCGCGGCGCCGGGCCCCGCACCCCCGCCCAGCGGCGGCGCCGGTCCGCCCTACTCCTGCTTGCCCTCCATGGCCAGCAGCTCCTCGTTCGGGATCGCCCCGCCGAAGCGTCGGTCCCGGGACGCGAACTCCACGCACGCGCGCCACAGGTCACGCCGGTCGAAGTCGGGCCACAGGACGTTCTGGAAGACCATCTCGGCGTAGGCGCTCTGCCAGAGCAGGTAGTTGGACGTGCGCTGCTCGCCGCTCGGCCGCAGGAACAGGTCCACGTCCGGCATGTCCGGGTAGTACAGGTACTTCTGGATCGTCTTCTCGGTGACCTTCGACGGGTCGAGCCGCCCCGCCTGCACGTCCTGCGCGATGGCCTGCATCGCGTCCGCGAGTTCGGCCCGGCCGCCGTAGTTCATGCAGAAGTACAGCGTCAGTTTGTCGTTGTCCTTGGTCTGCTCCTGCGCGACCTGGAGCTCCTTGGCCACCGACTTCCACAGCCGGGGCATCCGCCCCACCCAGCGCACCCGGATTCCCAGCTCGTCGAGCTGGTCGCGGGTCTTGCGGATGAAGTCCCGGTTGAAGTTCATCAGGAAGCGCACCTCGTCCGGCGACCGCTTCCAGTTCTCGGTGGAGAAGGCGTACAGCGAGATCGCGCCGACGCCCAGCTCCAGTCCGCCCTGGAGCACGTCCAGCACCCGCTCGGCGCCGACCTTGTGCCCCTCCGTGCGGGGCAGCCCCCGCTCCTTCGCCCAGCGCCCGTTCCCGTCCATGACGATCGCCACATGCTTCGGGACCAGCTCGCCCGGCAGCTTCGGCGGACGGGCCCCGGACGGGTGCGGCTCCGGCGTCCTGTACTCGCGGCGCTGGCGCCCCAGGATCCCGCGTACGGCCATGTGCTTCTCGTCTCCCTCGGTCTCGTGCCCGGTCGGTCCCCGGCGGTCGGTCTCGTGCCCGGTCGGTCCCCGGCGGTCGGTCTCGTGCCCGGTCGGTCGCCCGCCCGGTCGCTCACTTCTCGACGTAACGCAGCGAACGCAGCCCGCGCTCCAGGTGCCAGTGCAGGTAGGCGGAGACCAGTCCGCTGCCCTCCCGGACATGGCGCGGCTCGCACGCGTCCGCGGTGTCCCAGTCTCCCGTAAGCAGCGCGCCGAGGAGTTCCAGGGTCTGCGGCGACGGTACGACGCTGCCCGCCACCCGGCAGTCCGCGCAGACCGACCCCCCGGACGCCACCGAGAAGAACCGGTTCGGCCCGGGCATGCCGCACTTCGCGCAGTCGCCGAAGCTGGGCGCGTACCCGTTGACGGCGAGGGAGCGCAGCAGGAAGGCGTCCAGGACGAGGTTCGCGGCGTGCTCGCCGCGGGCGAGCGTCCGCAGCGCCCCGACGAGCAGCAGGTACTGCTGCACCGCCGGCTCGCCCTCGTGGTCGGTGAACCGCTCGGCGGTCTCCAGCATCGCGGTGCCCGCGGTGTACCGCGCGTAGTCCGCGACGATCCCGCTCCCGTACGGCGCGATGGTCTCGCTCTGGGTGCAGAGCGGCAGCCCGCGGCCGATCAGCTCACTGCCCCGCGCGAAGAACTGCACGTCGACGTGGGAGAAGGGTTCGAGCCGCGCCCCGAACTTCGACTTGGTCCGCCGCACCCCGCGGGCCACGGCCCGTACCCGTCCGTGACCGCGCGTGAGCAGTGTGATGATCCGGTCCGCCTCGCCCAGCTTCTGGGTGCGCAGCACGATGCCGTCGTCGCGGAACAGACTCATGGCACCCATTCTCGCCTACGCCGGCGGTCCTCCGTCGGCCCGGTGCTTCAAGGCACCTCACCGCGGCTGCGTGCGTTGGCGTACGCCGTCATCGTGCTCAGCCGCTCGGCCGGGGTCGCGTGCCGCACGGCACCCGGGTCGGCGTCCCACTCCCGGCCTCCACCGTAGGGTCTCAGTTGCACGTACGGCCCCTCGTGCCCCATGACGATCCCCACCCTCCCCGTCCGGGTGTCCACGACGTACGACCCGACCGGAGGCTTCACCGCAGCACCGCCGCGAGCCGCCGCGCGGTCTCCACGGAACACCGCCCCAATTCGACGAGCGGACAGGGCACCTCCCGCGCAAGACTCACCGGGTCGATCCCGAGTGACGGAAGCGTAATTCCCGCGATAAGGAGCGCCGCGCGTAATTCTTTCACCGTGTCCTCCGCTTCTTCGACGCAGAGCGCCGAGTGTCGTGCTTCCACCGTGCTCCCCTTCCTTTTGGAGTTTCACTCTTCTCCTCTCCACCATGCCCTCCTCCGCCTACACTCGACAGGCGTCTGTGCACTACAAGTGCTGCTCAGCGGAGGGTGGTTGGTTGTGGCCAATGGTTCACGGCAGGCAGTCTGGGAGTTCTTCGGAGCGGAGCTGAAGCGGAGGAGGGAGGACGCGGGGATCACTCAAGTGGAGCTGGGCTTAAGGGTTTTCGTGTCCGGCGGGTACATCGGGCAGTTCGAACAGGCTATTCGGAAACCACAATTGGACGTGGCGCAGCGGATTGACGAGGCACTACAAACCGACGGTATTTTCGAGCGGCTGTGCCGGAAGCTCATCGATGATCCTCGGTATGCGGATTACTTCGCGAAGGCGGCCGAGCTGGAGGCGCTGGCCACGAAGATCTGCGAGTTCGCGCCGGCGCTGGTGCCGGGCCTGTTGCAGACGGCTGAGTACGCACGGGCGATCACACTGGCGATGAACCCGTTCGCGCCGGACGAGTACATCGAGGAGAAGGTGTCCGGCCGCGTCGAGCGGTCGAGGATCCTGCGGGACGCCACGCGGCCCCAGTACTGGGTGATCCTGCACGAGAACGTCCTGCGGATCCCGGTGGGCGGGGCGGCGGTGATGGCCGAGCAGTTGGAGTACGTCGCGGGGCTGGCGCGCAGGCGGGCGGTGCTGGTGCAGGTGCTGCCGTATGCGGCTGGGGCATATCCCGTCATGACCGGCTCTCTGAAGCTCATGGAGTTCGAGGAGGCACCGCCAACCGCCTATACAGAGGCCGTGTATTCAGGGAATCTCCTTGACGATCCAGCCATGGTGACGCGGGCGCAGTCGGCATACGATCTGATGAGGGCCGCCGCGCTGTCGCCGGAGGCGTCCCTGGCCCTGATCGATTCGGCGGCGGAGGACTTCAGACGATGCGCGAGTACGACCTGACCAACGCACACTGGCGCAAGAGCACGTTCAGCGACGGCAACGGCGGCGACTGCGTCGAGGTCGCGTACGACTTCCCGGGCGCCGCCCGCTGGCGCAAGAGCACCTACAGCGACGGCAACGGCGGCAACTGCGTCGAGGTCGCCGACGGAGTCCCCGGTGTCGTCCCGGTCCGGGACAGCAAGGTCGTCGGTGGTCCGGTGGTGGTGATCGGGGCGGGTGCCTGGACGGAGTTCGTCCGCACTGTCAGGGATCTACTGGGGTAAACCCCCACAGGAATACGGTAGTTGCCCGGATGTGGCGGTCGGTGAAAGTCGGCCAGGCTCTTCCCCGTGAAGCAGACCACACGCAACGCCTCCCTCGCGGCCACCACCGCCACCGCCGCCGTCCTGCTCGGCCTCACCGCCCCGGTGACCGCGTCCGCGGCGGCCCCCGCCCTCGCCTGGACCACGTGCGCGGGTACCGGACTCGACCCGCGTCAGCAGTGCGCCACGCTCAAGGTGCCGATGAACTACGCCGACCCGGGCGGGCCGAAGATCGACATGGCCGTTTCCCGGATACCGAGCGAGGACCCCGCCGAACGGCGGGGCGCGCTGCTGCTGATCCCGGGCGGGCCGGGCGGGTCCAGCCTCAACGACCCGTCGGGCAAGGGGCAGAAGCTGCCGCGGGAGGTGCGGAACACCTTCGACCTGATCGGGTTCGCGCCGCGCGGGCTCGCCCCCTCCACCGCCGTGAACTGCGGTTTCGACCGTGCTGATCTGGCCCTGTCCAAGCTGCGGCCCTGGCCCGCCCCGGACGGGTCCGTCGACGGCACCATGGTCACCGCGCGGCGGATGGCGGACGCCTGCGCCCGCAACGGCGGTGAGCTGATCCGGCACCTCAGCACGGCCAACGAGGCCCGCGATCTCGACCGTCTGCGGGCCGCGCTCGGCGAGCGCAGGATCTCCGCGTGGGGCGTGTCGTACGGGACGTACGTCGGGGCCGTGTACAGCCAGCTGTTCCCGCACCGCACCGACCGGATCGTGCTGGACAGCAACGACGACCCCGACCCCGCCCGGGTCTCCCGTGCCTGGCTCGCCGGGCACGAGCAGGGCGTCGAGGACACCTTCCCCGCGTTCGCGAAGTGGGCGTCGGCGCCGGACAACCCGGACCGGCTGGCCGCGTCGGCGGCCGCGGTGCGGCCGATGTTCCTGCGGCTCGCCGAGCGTCTGGACCGCGAGCCGATTCCCTGGCCCGGCGCCAACCCCGAGGAGCTGAACGGCAATGTGCTGCGCCAGGCGCTGCTGGACGGTCTCTACCAGCCCCGCAGGTTCCCCGGGCTGGCCAGGCTGATCCTGGCCGGCACCGTGCCGCCCGCGCCGGTCACTCCGCCGGAGCCGGTGCTCCAGAACGTGGCCGCCGTCGGCGCCGGAACCCTCTGCAACGACGTCGCCTGGCCCGCCTCGGCCGCCGCGTACCAGAAGGACGTCGACCGGAGCCGGGCCGCGTACCCGCTGACCGCGGGCATGCCGCGCAACGCGATGGTCTGCGCCGCCTGGCCGTTCGCCCCGCAGCAGCCGCCGGTGCGGATCACCGACCGCGGGCCCTCCACCATCCTGCTGGTGCAGAACGAACGGGACGTCGCCACTCCGCTCGCCGGCGCCCTCAAGCTCCGCCGCGCCCTCGGTGACCGTGCCGTCATGGTCACCGTGAACGCCACCGGCCACGACTCCTACCTCGACAGCGGCAACCCGTGCGGGGACGCGACGGTGTCCCGCTTCCTGGCCACGGGCGAGCGGCCGGACTCCGACCTCTACTGCGGCTGACGGGAGCGGCACGCCCCGGCATAGCGGCGGGCCAGGGCGTGGAACGCCTCCTTCGGCTCCCAGTGCCACCCCGAGTCCGGGTCGTCCGGGCGGTCCTTGAGTGGCTTGGTGATGGCGTAGCTCGCCAGGTCGAGGTCGAGCCGCGGGGCGTCGGGGCGGTGCGGGGCGTCCGGGGTGACGAACTCGAAGGCCATCGCGGCGTACAGACCCATCGACTCGAAGACGTCGAGCAGACCGGTCAGGTAGGCGGCCTGGACGCGTTCACTGCGCACCAGGTCGCCCTTGATCTCCGGCGGCTCCTTCGTGTAGTCGACGATGTCCCAGCCCATGCCGCCCGCCTCGGGAGCACCGACATATGCGCAGGAGCCGAACTCGGTGATGGCGAGGGGCTTTCCCCAGCGGAGGTACTCCTTCAACTGGCGGACGTGGGCGTCCGGTTCACGGAAGCTCGCGTAGTAGTCGATGCCGACGACGTCGAACAGGCTCCAGTCCACCGAGTCGTCCTGGGCGGCGGCGTAGCTCAGCCGCCCCCGGAAGACCGAGCGGCCCACCTTCGCCGCCCGGGCCGTGAAGCGGTCGAGCCGGCGCTGCGTCAGTTCCCAGTCGACCGTGCCCTTCTTCAGGTTCTCGATGCGCTCCAGGACCGTGTCCCCCGGCACGATCCCGGGTACGAACAGCCAGAACTCGCAGCCCACGCTGAGGTCCACGCTCGCGCCCTGCCGCCGCAGCCGTTCCGCGAACCGGCCGGTCTCCGCGAGGTGTTCGAGGATGTCGCGCTCCGGCACGTCCCCGAGGGTCGGCTGGAGCCAGACGTGCAGTCCGCGTTCGGCGGCCTCGGCCGCGGTGGCCGTGAGACGGTCGACCCCGTCGCCGGTGACGTCCACGGTGTCGGCGTGCAGACGGTCGCGGATGGCGCGGAGGTCGGCGCGCATCCGGGCGGTGCTGAACGCCGTGGCGGGTGTCTCGCCCGCGCCGACGGTGTACACGACGCCTCGGCGCCGCAGCCCGCGTCCGTCCGCCCCGGTCCGGTGCCCGAGAGCCCCGGCACGGCGCCCGGCCGCTTCCGCCCGGTCCGCCGGCAGCACCGCCGCCGCTCCGAGTGCCGCGGCTCCGGCCAGGAACCGTGCCCGGTTGATCCCCTTGGTCTTCTCCATGCCGCCACTGTGCCGCCGCGCGCCCCGCCCGTCCGTCCCCCGATGGTCTACGGCACCGCGACGAAGGAATGAGAACGGGCGCCGATCGTCGGGGAGTTCACCGAGGGCAGCCGGTCAGGACGCTCCGAAACGCCGGACGTACCGCGCCTGCCACGGCGTCTCCACCGCCCGCCGGTCGTACCGCTCACGCACGTAGGCGACGGCCTCCTCGGGCGGTACGCCGTCCAGGACCGCGAGACACGCCAGCGCCGTCCCCGTACGTCCCCGGCCGCCGCCGCAGGCCAGTTCCACGCGTTCGACGGCGGCCCGCTGCCAGGCCTCGGTCAGGATCAGGCGGGCGGCCGCCCGGTCCGCGGGCAGCCGGAAGTCGGGCCAGCGGATCCAGCGGGACTCCCAGGAGACCTGGGGCGGCTCCTTGCCGAGGAGGTGGACGCCGTACGACGGGACGGGCGCGCCCGGCGGGAGCGGGCGACGCAGGCCCCGCCCGCGCACCAGGCGTCCCGACGGCAGCCGCAGCACCCCGGCGGCACCCTCGTCCCACAGCTCCCCGCCCGCTGCGCTCTCTTCGCTCTCTTCGCTCTCTGCGCTCCTCACCGGACCATTCGAACCCGGTGCCGGATCCCGGGCAACCGAATCCGCCACCTCGGTGGTCTGGGAAGCGAGGGAGGGTGCTTGATGCAGGCCGAACTAGATGACCGGTTCCAGGAGTTCGTCAGAGCGCGGTGGTCCCGTCTCGTGCGGACCGCCTATCTGCTGACCGGTGACGCGCACCACGCCGAGGACCTGACGCAGACGGCGCTGGCGAAGGCGTACCGCTCCTGGCGGCGGGTGTCACGCAGCGACAATCCGGAGGCGTACGTCCGGCGGATGCTGGTCACCTGCAACAGCGACCGGTTCCGCAAGCGGCGGGTCGCCGAGGCGCTGACCGCGGCGCCGCCGGAGACGGCGGGCCGCGACGCGTTCTCGTGGGCCGACGAGCGCAGCGCCCTGCTCGGCGCGCTGGCCGGGCTGCCGCCGAAGCAGCGGGCGGTGATCGTCATGCGGTACTGGGAGGACCTGCCGGAGGCGGAGGTCGCCGAGATCCTCGGCTGCTCCCCCGGCACGGTGAAGAGCCAGGCGTCCAAGGGACTGGCGAAGTTGCGTGCGTATCCGGGGCTCGCGCAGGTCGTGGACGGATCCGACCGCGCCCGCTCCGGCCGGCAGGGGACGCCGTCCCCGCAGGGGGGAACCAGGTGAACGAGGAACAGTGGCAGGGACGGGGCGCCGAGGGAGGTGACGCCGGGGACTTCGAGGAGCAGGTGCGTGAGCTGCTCGCCGAGGACGCGTACACGATCCGGCCGTCGCCGGCGCCGTACCCCGCGATCCGTCGCCGGGGCATGGCCGAGCGGCGGCGGAGGGCGGTGGCGGCGGGGGCCGCGCTGGTGACGCTGGCCGCGGTACCCGTGGGGGTGTACGCGGTGAGCGGGACCGGCGGGGGCGCGCACACGGCGGCCGCGACGTCGTCGGCCGGTGTCACGCCCGCCGCGACGCCGACCCCCTCCCCCACGCCGGCGGGGCCCGCCGGGCCGGCGACCCCGGGGCAGTTGCTGGACGGGATCACCCTCAGCCGGGCCGCGGACGGGCTGGAGGAGTGCCTCGCTTGGGACCGGAAGCAGGCGAGGACCCGCTCGATCGACCTGGACCTGGGTGCGATCGACAGTTACCGGATCATCCTGGCGATGAACAGCACCGGCGACTCCAACGCGATCGGCGACGGCGTGTACATCGTCGCGGTGCAGGACAAGCCGGGCGGACTGCGGCTGATCTGCACCCTCAAGAACGAGGTCGCGGACGACGAGGGCCCGGGGATCAACGTCAGCAGCGACGACCGGCTGCCGGACTCCCCGCCCGTGCTGGCCGACGTCAACGGCGGCAAGCTCTTCCAGCAGTCGGCCATCGACAAGGGCAACTGGAAGCTGCCGTTCCGCTGGGGCCTCATCGGCACGGTCACGCCCTCCGTGGCCAAGGTGACCGTCTCCTACGGCGACGCCACCAGCGAGGCCGTCCTGGACCACGGCTGGTTCGTCGCCACCGGGATCCTGAACCAGCAGGTCACCGTCGCCCCCCGGATCAAGGGCTACGACGCCGGCGGCACGCTGCTCTACGACTCCGACCAGGACGAGTCGTACCACAGGACCGTCCCGTAGCACCGTGCTCCGGGGGCGCCGCACAGGGGTCGGCGCCCCCGGAGCACGGTGCGGGACGGGCGGGTGATCACCCGGTACGGTGGCCGGACCGTCGAAGAGGAGCCCCCGCCGCCGAGGAGCCTTCATGACCTTCCCCGCCCCGCTGACCGGTGTGATCCCGCCCGTCTGCACGCCCCTGACACCGGAGCGCGAGGTGGACGTCCCCTCGTTGCTCAGGCTCGTCGACCACCTGGTGGCGGGCGGGGTGCAAGGCCTGTTCGTGCTGGGCACCTCGTCCGAGGCCGCGTACCTGACGGACCGGCAGCGCAGGCTGGTCGTGGAGACGGTGGCCGGTCATGTCGGCGGCCAACTCCCGGTGCTGGCCGGGGCGATCGACATGACGACACCCCGGGTGCTGGACCACGTACGTGAGGTGACGGCGGCAGGCGCGGAGGCGGTGGTCGTGTGCGCCCCCTTCTACACCCGCACCCACCCGGCCGAGATCGCCCGCCACTACCGCCTGGTCGCGGCGGGCAGCCCGGTTCCCGTCCTCGCGTACGACCTCCCCGTGGCCGTCCACACCAAGCTCCCCGGCGAGGTGGTCCTGGAACTCGCCGCCGAGGGAGTGCTCGCCGGCCTCAAGGACTCCAGCGGCGACCTGGCGGGCTTCCGCGCGGTCGTCTCCGGCGCCCGGGACCACCCCGGCATCACCGGCTTCAGCGTGCTGACCGGCTCCGAGGTCATCGTCGACGCGGCCCTCGCGGTGGGAGCGCACGGCGCGGTGCCCGGGCTGGCCAACGTGGACCCCCACGGGTACGTCCGCCTGCACCGCCTGGGCCGGGACGGTGACTGGGCGGCGGCGCGCGCCGAACAGGATCGGCTGTGCGGGCTGTTCGGCATGGTGGAGGCGGGGGACGCGGGGCGGATGGGGGCCAGTTCCTCGGCCCTGGGCGCGTTCAAGGCGGCGCTGTGGCTGCGGGGAGTCATCGACTGCCCGGTGACGGCGGAGCCCCAGGTTCCGTTGTCGGAGGCGGAGGTGGAACGGGTGGGCGGCTTCCTCACGGCGGCGGGCCTGCTGTGACGCGGGCGGGCCCGCGCCGACGGCGGCCCGCGCGTCACCCGTTCCCCGGGGTCACCACCCCCGACTCGTACGCCACCACGACGAGTTGCGCCCGGTCCCGCGCCCCCAGCTTCCCCATGATCCGGCTGACGTGGGTCTTCGCGGTCAGCGGACTGAGCCCCAGCGTCTGCCCGATCTCCGTGTTGTTGAGCCCGCCCCCCACCAGCGCGAGCACCTCCCGCTCCCGCTCCGACAGGCACTCGGGCCCGCCGCCGGCCACCGGCCCGGCCGGGCTGCGCAGGAACCGTGCGATCAGCCGGGCGGTGGGTCCCGGTGACAGCAGGGCGTCCCCGGCCGCCACCGTGCGGATCGCGTCCAGGAGTTCGGCGGGCCTGGTGTCCTTCACCAGGAAGCCGGAGGCTCCGGCGCGCAGCGCCTCGACGATGTACTCGTCGGTGTCGTAGGTGGTCAGGACCAGCACCTTCACGCCCGCCAGATCCTCGTCGGCGGCGATCAGCCGGGTCGCCTCGATGCCGTCCAGGTCGGGCATGCGGATGTCCATCACCACCAGGTCGGCACGCCCGTCGCGGGCCAGCCGCACGGCCTCCCGCCCGGTGGCCGCCTGCCCGACCACCTCCATGTCCCGCGCCGACTCCACGAGCATCGCGAACGCCTCCCGCACGAGGGTCTGGTCGTCGGCGAGCAGTACGCGGATGGTCATCCGGTTCCCCCTCCAGGCATGACGGACCCGAGCGGCAGCACGGCGGTCACCCCGAAGCCGCCCCCGGCCCGCGGTCCGGCGTCGAGTGTGCCACCGACGCTGCGGGCCCGCTCCCGCATGCCGACGAGCCCGAAGCCGGGGGTGCCGCCGGAGGTGGGCCCGGTGCCGTCGTCGGTCACCGACAGGTGCAGGGCGCCGTCCCGTTCGTGCATCTCGACGCGGATGCCCGGTTCGGGCCCGGCGTGCCGCACCGCGTTGGTGAGCGCCTCCTGGACGATGCGGTAGGCGGCGGCGCCCACGGCGGGCGGCGCCTGACGTATCCGCACGCTCGGCTCGACCCGGGCACCCGCGAGCCGCGCGGCCTCCACGAGGTCCGGCAGTCCGTCGAGACCGGGCAGCGGCTCCCGGGCCTCCCCCAGGGCTCCCTGGTCCCGCAGCACCTCCAAGGTGGTCCGCAGTTCCCCGCGCGCCGTGCGGCAGGTCTCGGCGATGTCGTCGAGCGCCCTGGCCACCGTCTCCCGGTCGAGCCGCTCCGGGTCGGTGGTCAGGACGTGCGCGGCGACGGAGGTCTGGACCCCGATGAGGGTGATGCTGTGGGCGAGCAGGTCGTGCAGGTCCCGGGCGATCCGCAGCCGCTCCTCGGCGACCCTTCTGCGGGCCTCCTCCTCGCGGGTGCGTTCGGCGCGTTCGGCGCGTTCCAGCACGGAGGCGATGTACTGGCGGTGGACGCGCACGTAACCGCCGAAGAGCAGGACGGCCACGATCCAGCCGGAGATCCGCAGGAACTCCACCATCCCGTCGGGGTTGGTGAGCGCGTTCAGGGTCAGCGTGACGACGATCACGACGGACCCGGTGATCAGTGTGCGGCGGGCCGTTCCGGTCGCGGCGACCGTGTAGAGGATCAGCATGGTCGGGGCGATCGGGGCGGTGTGGTTGTAGTCGAGCGCGTGGTACGGCGCGATCAGCGACACCATCAGGCAGAGCGCGAGCATCGGGCTGCGTCCGCGCCACACGATCGGCAGGTGGCCGGCGAACAGCAGTGTCCAGCCGACCGCGTCGGGCCGGCGCCCGTCGGCGACGGTCAGGGCCAGCACGGAGTCGGCCAGGGCCAGGCTCAGGGCGAGCAGGGCGTCATGGCGGAGCCGGGCGGGCCCCCCGCCGGTGCGTAGCCTCCCCCAGGGCCGCAGGGGACGGGGCGGTGCCTCCGTGTCGAAGGCGGGCTTCACAGGTGGCTGCACAGGGTTCATCATCCGGGGCCGGGGCCCGCCTCCGCGAGGGAGGCGGGCCCCGGTCCTCGCCGGGCCCGGGTCAGGCACCGACGGGCTGCCGCTCAGGTTCCGGTTCCGGTTCCGGCGCCCGCGCCAGCCGCCCCGGCCACCACACCGCCCGCCGCAGCGCCACGCTCGCGCTGGTGACCAGGTAGGTGCGGACGAGGAACGTGTCCAGCAGCACGCCCACCGCGATGACGAAGCCGAGTTCGACGAGCTGGACGAGCGGCATGGCGGTGAGCACCCCGAAGGTGGCCGCGAGGACCAGCCCGGCGGACGCGATGACCCCGCCCGTCGTCCGCAGCGCGGTGAGCGCGGCGGCGACCGGTTCGGCGCCGTTCAAGGACTCCTCGCGCATCCGGTGCATCAGGAAGATGCCGTAGTCGACGCCGAGCGCCACCAGGAACACGAAGGACAGCAGGCCGAGTCCGGGATCGGTGCCCTCGAAGCCGAGGACGGGTCCGAAGACGAGGCCGCCGATGCCGAGGGCGGCGCCCCACACCGCGACCACGGCGGCCACCAGGAGCAGCGGCGCGACCAGGGACCGCAGCAGGGCGATCAGGATCAGCAGGACCGAGACGAGGACGAGCGGGACGACGACCAGCCGGTCGCGGGCGTTGGTGTCCTTCAGGTCGAGCTGTTCGGCGCTGGGCCCGCCGACGTAGGAGCCGTCGAGCCGGTCGCGCAGCGCCTCGATCGTGGTGGTCTCGCCCGCCGACTGGGGCGGGGAGACGGCGGTGACGGAGATCTCCGTCCAGCCGTCGCCGCTGCGGCCGCGTTCGGCACTGTCGACGCCCTGCGTGTCGCGGACCTCGGCCAGGGTCGCGTCGGCGCGGTCGGTGGGCGCGATGACGGTGAGGGGCTGGGTGCCGCGCTCGGGGTAGGCGGCGGCGAGGGTCTCCATGGCGGCGACCGCGTCGGGCTTGCTGGTGAAGGAGTCCTCCTGCTTGAGGCTGCCGGGCAGGTTCAGCGTGCCGAGCGCGAGCGCCCCGAGCAGGACGGCCCCGCCCGCGAGCACGGTCAGCGGCCGGCGTCCGGCGGAGCCGCCCATCGCGGTGAACAGCGACCGGCGGGCCTTGGGCGTGCTGCCGTAGCGCGGCACCAGCGGCCAGAAGACCCGGCGGCCCAGCAGGACGAGGACCGCCGGCAGCAGGGTCAGCATCGCGAGGAGCGCGCACAGCACACCGACCGTGCCCAGCGGCCCCATGCCCCGGCTGGAGTTGAGGTCGGCGGCGAGCAGGCACAGGAGTCCGGCGGCGACGGTCCCGGAGGAGGCGAGCACCGCTGGCCCGCAGCCGCGCAGGGCGGCGGCCATGGCGTCGTACGGGCGCTCGAAGCGTCGCAGCTCCTCTCGGTAGCGGGCGACGAGCAGGAGCGCGTAGTCGGTGCCCGCGCCGAACACGAGGATGGTCATGATGCCGGAGCTCTGGCCGGACACGGACGTGCCGAACCCCTGGTGGAGCCCGTACGCCACGCCCATCGACAGGTACTCGGCGAGCCCCGCGACGGTGAGCGGCACGAGCCACAGGAACGGGCTGCGGTAGATGACGATCAGCAGCAGTGCGACGACCGCGGCGGTGGTGTAGAGCAGCGGCCCGTCCAGCGAGTCGTAGACCTCGTTCGCGTCGGTGGCCAGGGCCCCCTCGCCGCCGACCTCGACGCTCATCCCGTCCGCGCCCCGGGCGGCCTCCCGTACGTCGTTGACGAGCGCGTCACGGGCCTCCTCGTCGGTGCCGGGCTCGGTGCTGGCGACCGGGTACATCAGGGTGGTGCCGTCCTCGGACGGGATGCCCCGCGGCTGTCCGGTGAGCCGGTGCGCGTCCGCGATCCGCTCGATCTGTCCGGCGGCGGTCGCCCGGTCGGCGGCGGTCAGCCCGCCGTCCCGGTGGTACACGACCACCATCTCGGTGGCCTCGCCCCCGGGCAGCCGCTCCTGGATCTTCGCGACCTGCGTGGAGTCGGCGCTCGCCGGCAGGTAGTCCACGGCCCGGTCCCGCTGCACGTCCGACAGCTTCGCCGCGAACGGCGACACGAGCACCAGCAGCCCGATCCACAACCCGAGCACCAGCCACGGCACGGCCCTGCGCCGCCCCGGCGTACGTGTCCTTACGGCCCCCATGCGACGGGCCTCCTTCCGGTCAGGTGTCTGGGTCGGTTCCAGACTCCCGGCGGAACGGGGGCGGAGCGTCGGGCGGAAGGGCGAGCCGGGGGGTACTGCGCGGGGTGACAGGCGGCCGGGACTACTCCCAGGGGAGTAGCGGCGGCCGGACTACGAGGGCGTGCGGGCCGCCACCAACAGCCGGGCCACGTCGTCGGCGCAGATCGTCAGCGCGGAGCCCACGGTCGTCAGGACCTCGCGTTCGGCGGGGGTGTACGGACCGTCGGCGAGGGCGATCCGGGCGCCCTGGAGAAGGATCGACTCACGGCCGGCCGGGGCGAGGTGCGCGGCCAGCGGGTCGAGTGCCTCGTGCAGCTCTATGGCCAGCCCGGCTCCGCAGGGGCGGTCGTAGACCCGGCCGGTGTCCGCGGCGAGGGCGTCCACGAGGGCGCTCAACTGGTCCTCGGTGCAGTCGTCGAAGCCGGCGGCGCGGACCGAGGCGGCGGCGGTCTCCAGGACCGTACGGGAGCCGGTGCCGCCCGCGGCGAGGACCGCCAGGGCGACGGTGTGGACGGCGTCGCGGAGCATCGCGGAGAAACGGGTGGTGGTCGGGTGGTCGAGGACGTCGGCGCCGAAATGACGGCGGCAGGCGGCGCACTCCACGACCGGGCCGGTCTCGCCGCGCGGCACGACGGGCACGCCGAGGAAGGTGAAGCGGCGGCGCCCGGTCAGCCGTTGGTAGTTGCGGTCTCCTCCGCAGCCCGGGCAGAAGAACTCGCCGTCACCGACGGTCGTCCACGCGGTACGCGTGCCCAGGAGGCGCACAGGCCTGACGGCACGGCTCTTTAGTCCCCGTCCTGGCAGCACGTCGCACCTCCGTAACCACACGGCAACATCGCCGCGCTTGCGTGATGTTAGCCACATCCGTGAGGTGGAGTCAGTACCCGGAGGAGACCTTTCCGTGACCTCCACAGGGAATGGCCTGTATACGACGGGACCCCGCCCGCCCCTTTTCGGGTGACGGGGTCCTAAACCGCCGGTCAGGCTGGTCAGCGCGAAGCGCGGTTGACGGCGGAGACGACCGCCTTCAGCGACGCACGTGTCGTGTTCGCATCGATGCCGATTCCCCACAGCACCTTGCCGTCGATCGCGCATTCGATGTAGGAGGCGGCCTGCGCGGAGGCGCCCTCGCTCATCGTGTGCTCGCTGTAGTCCAGCAGCCGGGCGTCGATGCCGACGCCCTGCAACGCGTGGAAGAACGCGGAGATCGGGCCGTTTCCGGTGCCCACCAGGGTGGTCTCGACGCCGTCCACCTCGGCCTCGACGGTCAGCGTGTCGACGCCGTCCTTGTCCGTGGTCGACTGGCCGTTCCTGACCTGGATACGGCCCCAGGGGTTGTCGGGGTTGGGCAGGTACTCGTCCTGGAAGGTCGCCCAGATGGCACTGCCGGTGACCTCGCCGCCCTCGGCGTCGGTCTTGGCCTGGATGATCTTCGAGAACTCGATCTGCATCCGGCGCGGCAGGTCCAGCTTGTGGTCGTTCTTCAGGACGTACGCGATCCCGCCCTTGCCGGACTGCGAGTTGACCCGGATGACGGCCTCGTAGGAACGCCCGACGTCCTTGGGGTCGATCGGCAGGTACGGCACCGCCCACTCGATGTCGTCGACGGTGACACCCTTGGCCGCCGCGTCGGCCTCCATCGCGTCGAAGCCCTTCTTGATGGCGTCCTGGTGGGAGCCGGAGAAGGACGTGTAGACCAGATCGCCCACGTACGGGTGGCGCGGGTGGACCTCCATCTGGTTGCAGTACTCCCACGTCCGGCGGATCTCGTCGATGTCGGAGAAGTCGATCTGCGGGTCGACGCCCTGCGAGAACAGGTTCATGCCCAAGGTCACCAGGTCGACGTTGCCGGTGCGCTCGCCCTGCCCGAACAGACAGCCCTCCACCCGGTCCGCGCCGGCCATCAGCGCCAGCTCGGCCGCCGCCACCGCCGTACCCCGGTCGTTGTGCGGATGGACCGAGACACACACGAACTCACGGCGGGAGAGGTTGCGGCTCATCCACTCGAACCGGTCCGCGTGCGTGGACGGCGTCGAACGCTCCACCGTGGCGGGCAGGTTGAGGATGATCTCGCGGCCCGGACCCGGCTGCCACACGTCCATCACCGCCTCGCAGACCTCCAGCGCGAAGTCCAGCTCGGTGTCGGTGAAGATCTCCGGGCTGTACTGGTAGCCGAACTCCGTCTCCGGGCCCAGCAGCTTGTCCGCGTACTCCATCACCAGGCGGGTGCCGTCGACCGCGATCTGCTTGATGTCGTCCTTCGACCCACGGAAGACCACGCGGCGGAAGACCGGCGCGGTGGCGTTGTACAGGTGGACCGTGGCGCGCCTGGCGCCCTTCAGGGATTCCACGGTCCGCTCGATCAGGTCCTCACGGGCCTGGGTCAGCACCGAGATCGTCACGTCGTCGGGGATCGCGCCCGGCTCCTCGACGATGGAGCGCACGAAGTCGAAGTCGGTCTGCCCGGACGCGGGGAAGCCGACCTCGATCTCCTTGTAGCCCATCGTGACCAGTTGGTCGAACATCCGGCGCTTGCGCTCGGGCGACATCGGGTCGATCAGTGCCTGGTTGCCGTCACGCAGGTCCGTGGAGAGCCAGCGCGGAGCGACGGTGATCCGGTTGTCCGGCCAGGTGCGGTCCGGAATGTCGACCTGGTCGTACTGGCCGTACTTGTGGATCGGCATGGAACTGGGCTGCTGGCGGTTCGCCATGATGCGGGGGCTCCTCGAAGGCGGGTCCTGAAGGACGGCCGACGGCGCAACGCCAGAACTCCGCGGGGAGGGGGTCGGCCTCGGTTACAGGCCCTCGCCGCGGCAGCTAAGGAAAAGCAGCCCGAAACGCATGATGCACAGCATGCTAGCCGAGCCACGCCGGATACGCGGGCCTGTATCAGTATGCGGGACCCCGGGGATCAATGGGACAAAAAGTGCGCCATACCACTTCACTACACACCGTGAGGGCCGTGTCCGCACATTTCACCAATCATGGTTGCGGGTGGTGACACCCGCGTGACGCAGTGCAAGGGTGCCCGGCATGACGACCCACGGGGGCTTCGAGCCCGTCTTCTGCACCGTCGTGCCGCCACACGTCCTCGACAAGCTGGCCCGCAACGACGACCCCGCACTCTCCGGCCCCGCCCGGCGCACCCTGATGCGCGACAGCGAGCTGCGCGGCCGGCGCCGCGTGACCACCGAGTTCCGCCTGGCCGCCGCGCCGACGGCGACGGCCCCGTCGGACCGGCCGCTGCGCACCGTCCACGACGCCGGGCACAAGACCGTCCTGCCCGGCACCAAGGTGCGCGCGGAGGGCTCGGAGCCCGGCCGCGACGCCACGGTCAACCGCGCCTACTCCGGCCTCGGCGCCACCTTCGACCTGTTCCTCAAGGTCTACGGGCGCCACTCGATCGACGGCGACGGCCTGCCGCTCGACGCCACCGTCCACTACGACGAGAACTACAACAACGCCTTCTGGAACGGCGAGCAGATGGTGTTCGGTGACGGCGACGGCGAGATCTTCCTCGACTTCACCATCCCGATCGACGTCATCGGCCACGAACTGGCCCACGGGGTCACCCAGTACACGGCGAACCTGACCTACTTCGGCCAGCCGGGCGCCCTGAACGAGTCGATGTCCGACGTCTTCGGCTCGCTCATCAAGCAGTACACGCTCGGCCAGACCGCCGCCGAGGCCGACTGGCTGATCGGCGCGGGCCTGCTCGCCCCGAGCGTCACCGGCAAGGCCCTGCGCTCCATGAAGGAGCCGGGCAGCGCGTACGACGACGACGTCCTCGGCAAGGACCCGCAGCCCGCGACGATGGACGACTTCGTCCGCACCGGCCGCGACAACGGCGGCGTCCACATCAACTCCGGCATCCCCAACCACGCGTTCTACCTGACCGCCACCGCCCTCGGCGGCCACGCCTGGGAGAAGGCGGGCCGGATCTGGTACGACGTCCTGACCGGCGGCGAGCTGTCGGAGCGGGCGTTCTTCACCGACTTCGCCACTCTGACCGTGAAGGCGGCGCGGGAGCGCTTCGGGGACGGCGGCGAGGAACTCCAGGCCGTGGCGAAGGCCTGGGAGCAGGTCGGGGTGCGCATTCTGTGACTCCGTACTAGACAGGACCCATGCGTATTCAGGTACGGCGCACGGGCGGGTTCGCGGGCATCGAGCGGCACGCCGAGGTGGACACCTCGGGGCGCCCCGATGCCCCCGAGTGGCACGCCCTGACCGAGAAGGCACTCGCCGCCGCCCGGAGCACACCGCCCATCGGGGTGCCGGACGGCTTCGCCTACCAGATCACCGTGGACGGCAGGACGGTGTACGCGGCCGACCCCCGGCTCACGGAGGAGCAGCGCACGCTGATCTCGCGGGTGCTGAAGGAAGGCGCGTAACTGCATGTCCATGCCCGCCCGTTGACTTCCGTCACCGCTGGTGCCGATGATCCGGCGCATGGCGACCAATCCCCTTCCCCAGTTCCCGGCCGGCTTCCTGTGGGGCGTCTCGACCTCGGCCCACCAGATCGAGGGCGCGGTGGAGGCGCGCGAGCCGTCCGTCTGGGACGCCTTCTCGGCCGAGCCGGGACGGGTCAAGGACGGCTCGACGGCGGCGGTGGCCTGCGACCACTACCACCGCTACCGCGAGGACGTGGCACTCCTGGCCGGCCTCGGGGTGGACGCGTACCGCTTCTCCATCTCGTGGCCGCGGGTCCGTGCCGAGGGCGGCCTCGACTTCTACGACCGTCTCGTCGACAAACTCTGCGCGGCCGGTGTCCGGCCGGTGCCGACGCTCTTCCACTGGGACCTGCCGCTGGCCTTCGACTGGCTGGAACGGGACACCGCCTCACACTTCGCCGAGTACGTGTCCGTCGTGGCCGACCGGCTCGGAGACCGCGTGGGCAAGTGGATCACCATCAACGAGCCGGCCGAACACACCCTGTTCGGGCACGCGCTGGGCGCCCACGCGCCGGGCAAACAGCTCATGTTCGACGCGCTGCCGGCGGCCCACCACCAACTCCTGGCCCACGGTCTCGCGGTACGGGCCCTGCGCGCGGCCGGCGCCACCGACATCGGCATCGCCAACTCGCACGGGCCGACCTGGCCGGCGTCATCGGAACCGGCGGACGTGGAGGCGGCCGGCTTCCACGACCTGCTGCTGAACCGGCTGTTCGCGGACCCGGTCCTGCTCGGCGCATACCCGGAGGGGCTGGGCGAGTTGATGCCGGGGGACGTCTCGGCCGACCTCAAGGTCATCGGCGAACCGCTGGACTGGTACGGCGTCAACTACTACGCGCCGACCCGGGTGGGCGCGCCGGAGGGCACCGACATCGAGTTCGGCGGTCTCACCATCCCCGCCGGACTCCCCTTCTCCGTACAGCAGATCGAGGGCGTCCCGGTGACGGACTTCGGCTGGCCGGTGGTCCCGGCGGGCCTGACCGAACTCCTCACCGCCTTCCGCGACCGCTACGGCGACCGCCTCCCGCCCGTCGTCATCACCGAGAACGGCTGCTCGTACGAGGGCGTGGACGACCCGCTCCGGATCGCCTACCTCGACGGCCACATCCGCGCACTCCACGATGCCCTGGAGGCCGGCGTGGACGTCCGCGGCTACTTCGTGTGGTCCCTCCTCGACAACTTCGAGTGGGCGGAGGGGTACGCACGCCGCTTCGGCCTCGTGCACGTGGACTACGAGACGCTGAAGCGGACACCGAAGGCGTCGTACGACTGGTACCGGGAGGCGCTGCGGGGGCAGCGCTGACGAGGCGGCCCGGGTCGGGGCGGCCCGGGTCCCGGGCCGGGGGCCAGAGGGCGGGGCCGCCTGGGGGACGCGCGGACGGACCGCGCTCAGAAACCCAGCTTGCGCAGCTGCCGAGGGTCCCGCTGCCAGTCCTTGGCCACCTTCACATGCAGGTCCAGGAAGACCGGCGTACCGAGCAGCGCCTCGATCTGCTTGCGCGACTTGATCCCGACCTCCTTCAACCGCTTGCCCTTCGGCCCGATGATGATGCCCTTCTGGCTGGGCCGCTCGATGTAGACGAACGCGTGGATGTCCAGGAGCGGCTTGTCGGCGGGCCGGTCCTCGCGGGGCAGCATCTCCTCCACCACGACCGCGATGGAGTGCGGCAGTTCGTCGCGGACCCCTTCGAGCGCGGCCTCGCGGATCAGCTCCGCGATCATGACCTGCTCGGGCTCGTCGGTGAGGTCACCCTCCGGGTAGAGCGGCGGCCCCTCCGGCAGCAGCGGGACGATCAGATCGGCCAGCAGGCCCACCTGCTGGTCCGCGACCGCCGACACCGGCACGATCTCCGCCCACTCGAACCCCAGCTCCTTGCCGAGCTGGTCGATCGCGATGAGCTGCTCGGCGAGCGTCTTGCTGTCGACGAGGTCGGTCTTGGTGACGATCGCGATCTTCGGCGTCTTCTTGATGGACGCCAGTTCCTTCGCGATGAAGCGGTCACCGGGACCGAGCTTCTCGTTCGCCGGCAGGCAGAAGCCGATCACGTCGACCTCGGCCCACGTGGTGCGGACGATGTCGTTGAGGCGCTCGCCCAGCAGCGTGCGCGGCTTGTGCAGCCCGGGGGTGTCCACCAGGATCAGCTGGGCCTCGGGCCGGTGCACGATCCCCCGCACCGTGTGCCGCGTCGTCTGTGGCTGGTTCGCGGTGATCGCGACCTTCTGCCCCACCAGAGCGTTCGTCAGAGTGGACTTGCCTGCGTTGGGGCGGCCCACGAAGCAGGCGAAACCGGCGCGATGGGGGGCCGCGGACGGCTCGGATGACTGACTGCGAACGCTCATGACGCCCATTCTCCCTGATCCACACGCCCTCCCCGTACAACCGACCGATCACGCTCCGACCGAGCAGCGCGGCAGGCCGGTCCCGGCCCTTACGGCGCACGCCGGGAGCGCATACGATCACGGCGTCCCGGGCCACGGCGCCCCGGCCACCGCGCCCTCCGTCCCTCCCCCCGGAAGGTCACGTCCCAGGCATGAAGCTCATCACCGCGATCGTCAAGCCGCACCGTCTCGACGAGGTCAAGAACGCCCTCCAGGAGCTCGGCGTGCACGGTCTGACCGTGACCGAGGCCAGCGGCTACGGCCGTCAGCGCGGCCACACCGAGGTGTACCGGGGGGCCGAGTACCAGATCGACCTGGTGCCGAAGGTCCGGATCGAGGTCGTCGTCGAGGACACCGACGCGGACACCGTCGTCGACACGGTCGTCAAGGCCGCCCGGACGGGGAAGATCGGCGACGGGAAGGTGTGGGCGCTGCCCGTGGAGACGGTCGTACGCGTGCGGACGGGTGAGCGCGGGCCCGACGCGCTCTGAGCACCGGCACGGCTCCCACCCGCCGGTGGGCCGCCGGCTCCCCGCCCGGAGGCGGGAGCCGGCGGCCCACCGGGGGACGTCGGGCTCAGTCGAACACGAACGGACCCGGTGACTGCGGTCCGGCCGCCGTGCAGGTGATGGTGATGCCGAAGACGCTCATCTGGAGCGAACCGCCGTAGGCCTCCAGACTGTCGCCGGAGGCCACGGTGCCGTCGAGCGGGCCGACGGTGACCGGGTCGCCGGCCGCCATGGCCGGATTCCTCGTGCCGGTGAAGGCGGTGCTGCCGCCGCCGGCGTTCACCAGGGTGAGCGTGGACGTGATCGAGTCCTGCGCCAGGGCGAGCGGTGCGGTGATGGCGGAGGTCGTGAGGGTGATGGTGGCGGCGGTGCCGTCCTGCGTCGCCGTCAGCGTCGCCTCGCCGCCGCCGAAGGTGCCGCAGTCGGCGGTGATCGTCGCGGTGTCCGGGGTGACGGCCAGGGCGGTGGGGGCGAAGGCCAGACCGGTGACCGCGAGGGCCCCGGCCAGCAGTGCCGCACCTGTTGTCGTTCGCTTGCCTCTCATGGGGATCCTGCTCCCTTTCCGTGGGGGAAAGCCATGTGGGGATGGATGGGAGAGGTGGGCGCCGGCGGACACCGGTCCACGGGCGCGGTGCGGAGCGCCGCGGGAGCCGGGATCTGACGGTCCGTCGGAACCACCGGTTCCATTGATGCGCGAGTGCCGACGACTGGCAAGGGCTGTTTTGCGCCGGACAGCGGCGCCGGACGGCCGCGCCCGCCGGTCTCAGTCCGCGGCGACGGTCCGCCGGACGGTCCCGTCCGGCCCGGCGACGTGCACCGGCGTCCCCGGTCCCCCGAGATCACGCACCGCGGCCAGGTCCTCCGTCGCGATCTCCGCCGCCTCGGTCACCACGGCCGCCGCCTCCAGCGACTTCGCCCCGGACGCCACCGCCATCGCCACGGCCGTCCGCACCGCGCTCAGCCGCAGCGAGTCCAGCGCCACGGTCCCGGCGACATACGTACGCCCCGTCTCGTCCCGCACGGCCGCCCCCTCGGGCACCCCGTTGCGGGCCCGCGCCGAACGGGCCAGGGTGACGATCTTGCGGTCCTCGGGGCCAAGCGCACTGTCAGTCATGAGCCGAGCATACGAACCCGGCGTCCGCCCCGGTCGCGTGGGCGGCCCTCACGGACGGTCCAGGCGCAGTCGTTGCGCACGGGGCAGGCCCGCCACCACCAGGTCGTACGAGTCCTCGACGAGTTCGCGGACCAGGCGGTCCGGGAGGGAGCCGTCGGCGATGACCGTGTTCCAGTGGCGCTTGTTCATGTGGTAGCCGGGCACGACGAGCCCCGGGTGCTCGCCCCGCAGGCGAACCGCGTCGTCCGGGTCGCACTTCAGGTTGACCGTGAGCGGGCGGGCGTCCAGGGAGGTCAGGGCGAAGAGCTTGCCGCCGACCTTGAAGACGGAGATCTCGGGCCGGAAGGGAAAGTCCTCGACGGCCGCGTCGAAGGACAGGCAGAAGGCGCGCAACTCCTGGGGCGTCACTCCGGTTCCTTCTCCTCCTCGGGCGGGTCCCCCGGGCCCACCGGCTCCACCAGCACCGTGATGATCTTGTTCCGGCGGCCGGCCGCGGCCTCCGCCGTCAGCCGCAGCGTGCGGCCGTCGGGGAGTTCGACGACCGAGGAGGCTCCGGCGATCGGGACCCGGCCCAGGGCCTTCGCGAGCAGCCCGCCGACCGTCTCGACGTCCTCGTCGTCGTACTCCTCCAGCCCGTACAGCTCGCCGAGGTCGGTGATGTCGAGGCGGGCGGTGACCCGGAAGCGGTCGTCGCCGAGCTCCTCGACGGGCGGGAGTTCGCGGTCGTACTCGTCGGTGATCTCCCCGACGATCTCCTCGAGGATGTCCTCGATGGTGACGATGCCGGCGGTGCCGCCGTACTCGTCGATGACCACGGCCACGTGGGTGCGGTCCTGCTGCATCTCGCGCAGCAGGTCACCGGCGTTCTTGGTGTCGGGCACGAAGGACGCCGGGCGCATCGCCGTGGAGACCAGTTCGCTCTCCGCGTCACGGCTGATGTGCGTCTTGCGGGCCAGGTCCTTCAGGTAGACGATCCCGACGATGTCGTCCTCGCTCTCGCCGGTCACCGGTATGCGCGAGAAGCCGGAGCGCAGCGCCAGCGTCAGCGCCTGGCGGATCGTCTTGTAGCGCTCGATGACCACGAGGTCGGTGCGCGGCACCATGACCTCCCTCACGAGCGTGTCGCCCAGCTCGAAGACGGAGTGCACCATACGGCGCTCGTCGTCCTCGATCAGCGACTCCTTCTCGGCGAGGTCGACCAGCGCGCGCAGCTCCGCCTCGGAGGCGAACGGGCCGCGGCGGAAGCCCTTGCCGGGGGTGAGCGCGTTGCCGATGAGGATCAGCAGGGACGGGACGGGGCCCATGATCCGGGCGAGCGGGAGCAGGACGTACGCCGCCGCCGTCGCCGTGTTCAGCGGGTGCTGGCGGCCGATGGTGCGCGGGGAGACGCCGACGGCGACGTACGAGACGAGGACCATCACCCCGATGGTGACCAGCAGCGCCTCGGTGGTGCCGTCGAACTCCCGCAGACAGGCGTAGGTGACCAGGGCGGCCGCCGCCATCTCGCACGCGACGCGGACCAGCAGCGCCACGTTCAGATAGCGGGTCGGGTCGGCGGCGATCTGGGCGAGCTTCGCGCTGCCGCGGCGGCCGGTGCGTACGGCCTCCTCGGCGCGGAAGCTGGAGACGCGCGCGAGGCCCGCCTCCGCGCAGGCGGCGAGCCACGCGACGACGACCAGGGCGACGGCGCCGGAGACGAGACCGGGGCTCATGAGACGGTCGGGGCCGGGGACGGGCCGGTCAGGCCCTTCTCCGCGCGCCAGCCGTCCACGATGGCCGCCTGGAGGCCGAACATCTCGGCCTTCTCGTCCGGCTCCTCGTGGTCGTATCCCAGCAGGTGCAGCACCCCATGGACGGTGAGCAGCTGGAGCTCCTCGTCCATGGAGTGCTGTGTGTCGGCTTCCTTGCCCTGCTTCTCGGCGACCTCGGGACACAGCACGATGTCCCCGAGGAGGCCCGGCGGGGGCTCGTCGTCGTCCTTCGACGGCGGACGCAGTTCGTCCATCGGGAAGGACATGACGTCCGTGGGCCCCGGCAGGTCCATCCACTGCATGTGCAGCTGCTCCATGGCGTCGGCGTCCACGACGATCACCGAGAGCTCGGAGAGCGGGTGGATGCGCATCCGCGTGAGCGCGTAGCGGGCGATGTCGAGGATCGCCTGCTCGTCGACCTCGGTTCCGGACTCGTTGTTGACGTCGATCGACATGGTCGTGCTGGTCTACTTCCGTTTGTTACGGGCGCCCTTGTGGGTGCCGTTCTCCGTACCGTTCTCGCTGTCGTACTTCTCGTACGCGTCGACGATACGGCCGACCAGCTTGTGCCGTACGACGTCGTGGGACGTGAGCCGCGAGAAGTGGACGTCGTCCAGCCCCTCCAGGATGTCCTGGACCTGACGCAGACCCGACTTGGTGCCGTTCGGCAGGTCGACCTGCGTCACGTCGCCCGTGATCACGATCTTCGACTCGAAGCCGAGGCGGGTGAGGAACATCTTCATCTGCTCGGGACTGGTGTTCTGTGCCTCGTCCAGGATGATGAAGGCGTCGTTGAGGGTGCGACCTCGCATATATGCCAGCGGCGCCACCTCGATCGTGCCCGCCGCCATCAGCCGGGGGATCGAGTCCGGGTCGAGCATGTCGTGCAGCGCGTCGTAGAGCGGGCGCAGGTACGGGTCGATCTTCTCGTAGAGGGTGCCCGGGAGGAAGCCCAGACGCTCTCCCGCCTCGACCGCCGGACGGGTCAGGATGATGCGGTTGACCTGCTTGGACTGCAGGGCCTGCACCGCCTTGGCCATGGCGAGGTAGGTCTTGCCGGTGCCCGCGGGGCCGATACCGAAGACGATCGTGTGCTTGTCGATCGCGTCGACGTACCGCTTCTGGTTGAGGGTCTTGGGGCGGATCGTGCGGCCGCGCGAGGAGAGGATGTTCTGCGTGAGCACCTCGGCCGGGGTCTCCGGTCCGTCGGCCTCGCCGCTGCCGCCCGCTCTGAGCATGGCGATCGAGCGTTCCACTGCGTCCTCCGTCATCGGCTGCCCGGTGCGGAGCACGAGCATCATCTCTGCGAACAGGCGCTGGACGAGGGCGACATCACCGGCGCCGCCCGCCACGCTGATCTCATTGCCCCGGACGTGGATGTCGGCCGCCGGGAAGGCCCTCTCGATGACGCGCAGCAGGGTGTCGCCGGAGCCCAGCACAGTCACCATGGGGTGCTGAGCGGGGACGGTGAACTGTGCTTTCGCCTGCTCCTGCGCGAGTGTCTGAGCTGTGGGTGTCTGAGTCATGGGCCGGCGCTGTAGGCCTGCGGTTCCTCCTCGTCACGGCCGCGTAGCTGAGAGCGGCCTCGCGCTATCAAGAGTACGACGGTGGACTGACAACCCCGTAGGACTTTTCGGAGCCGGAAGCGACCCGCGTTCACGCCGAGCGCCCGAACCCGATCGTCGGCACCGCCCGCCGCAGCGGCCACGGCCTTCCCCCGTCCTCGGGCACCAGCCCCGCCAGGAACCCGTACCGCCGCAGCCCCGCCGGGTCCTGGCCGTCCAGTGACTGCACCTTGCGCCACCAGGCCCCGATCTCGGACCAGCCCGGCGCCGACAGCGAGCCCCCGAACTCCTGCACCGACAGGGCCGCCGTCAGACCGGCGAACGCCAGCCGGTCGGCGAGCGGCCAGCCGGCCAGCGTGCCGGTGACGAAGCCCGCCACGAAGACGTCTCCCGCGCCGGTCGGGTCCAGGGCCTCCACCTCGATGGCCGGGACCTCGGCCGTCTCGCCCGTCCGCCGGTCCACCGCGTAGGCGCCCTCCGGACCGAGGGTGACGACGGCGAGCGGTACGTGCTCGGTGAGCGCGTGGGCCGCCGCCCGGGGGCAGTCGGCGCCCGTGTACCGCTTGGCCTCCTCCGCGTTCGGCAGGAACGCCTCGCAGTGTTCGAGGTCGGCGAGGCCCGCCAGGTCCCACGCGCCGGTGTCGTCCCAGCCGACGTCGCCGAAGATGCGGGCGCCCTTGCGGGCCGCCTGGGCGATCCACGGGGCGCGCCTGCCGGGCGTGAGGGAGGCGATGGCGGCCCGCGCGCGCGGGGGGCAGTCGGGGGCGGGTTCCTCGGGGGGCGGCTCGTGACCGTGGGAGATCATCGTGCGCTCGCCCTCGTAGGCCATGGAGACGGTGACCGGGGAGTGCCAGCCGGGGACCGTGCGGGACGGGGTGAGGTCGATGCCCTCGCCCTGTTCCAGGGCGTCCCAGCAGTACTCGCCGTAGTGGTCGTCGCCGAACGCGGCCGCCAGGGACGTGCGCAGGCCGAGCCGGGCCAGCGCGGTCGCCATGTTCGCCACGCCGCCGGGGCTGGATCCCATGCCCCGGGCCCAGGACTCCGTGCCGCGCACGGGGGCGGAGGCGAGCCCGGTGAAGATGATGTCGAGGAAGACGGTGCCCGTGAGATACACGTCCCAGGGCGGGTCGTCCGGCCTGCGCAGGGCGGCCAGCGGGTCGACCCGGGGCCGGTTGCGGTGGTCCTCTCCGATGGACGCGGTGGACGCGATCACGGTGCGCTCCCTGACGTGGTACGGATCAGGCCAGTCTGCACCACACCACTGACAACCCGCCGTCGTCACACTGGAGCCCCGGGTCACGTCGGACCACGTCCGCCCCGCCTCACCCGGCCGCACCCGCCGTGATCAGCCGGCCGGGGTCCGGCCCGCTACCAGCGCGGCACGGCCGGCGTGACCCAGTCCGGGTCGGCGACCCGCATCGCCGCCGCGTCGTCCCGCTCGCGCAGCGACCCGTCGTCGTCCAGCCACCGCCGGTGCAGGAACGCGAGCCGGTCGTGGTCGAGCGTGACGCCGAGGCCGGGTCCGTCCGGGACGGTGATCATGCCGCCGTCGAAGGCCGGCCGCTCGGTGAGGACGTCCTCCGACTGCCAGGGGTAGTGGGAGTCGCAGGCGTGGTGCAGGTCGGGCACCGTGGACGCCACGTGCGTCATCGCGGCGAGGCTGATCCCCAGGTGGGTGTTGGAGTGCATGGACACCCCGACGCCGAACGTCCGGCAGATCGCCGCGAGCTGCTGCGTGTTGCGCAGCCCGCCCCAGTAGTGGTGGTCGGAGAGCACCACCTGGACGGCGTCCCGGGTGAAGGCCTCCTCGATCTCGGCGAAGGTCGTCACGCACATGTTGGTGGCGAGCGGCACGTCGGTGCCCCGGGAGACGTCGGCCATGGCGGACGTGCCGAGCGCCGGGTCCTCCAGGTACTCCAGGACGTCCGCCAGCTCCTCCGCCACCTTCAGCGAGGTCTCCACGCTCCAGGCCCCGTTGGGGTCCAGCCGCAGCGGGTGGCCGGGGAACGCCTCGGCCAGGGCCCGTACGGCGGCGATCTCCTCGGCGGGCGGGAAGACACCGCCCTTGAGCTTGAAGGAGGTGAAACCGTACCGCTCGGTGAACTTCCGGGCCTGCTCGACGACCCCGGCCGGATCCAGGGCGGCGCCCCAGTCGTCCTGCTCGGCCGCCACGCCCTCCGGGTGGCCGGCCCACTTGTAGAAGAGGTACGCGCTGTACTCGACGGTGTCGCGCACCTTGCCGCCGAGCAGCGCGTGCACGGGCAGGCCCAGCGCCTTGCCGAGCGCGTCGAGGCAGGCGACCTCGAAGGCGGAGACCACGGACAGCCGGAGTTTGTCGGCGGTCTGCACGCCCCGCAGCCCGCCGACGTCGACCTGGCCGGAGATCCGGGACCGGTCGACCGCCACCTCGTCCGCCACCGTGAACAGCCCGTTGAGGTCGCTCACCGGGCGGCCGGCCAGCCGGTCGGCGAACGGCCGCGCCAGCTCCAGGTACTTGGTGTCGCCGTAGGTCTCGCCGACGCCGGTGATCCCGTCCGCCGTCTCGATCTCCACGATCAGGCGGGGCGTGTAGGGCTGGTGCACGCCCTGGGTGTTCAGCAGCGGCGGGTCGGCGACCAGGACCGGCGTCAGCCGTACGTCCGTGATGGCGAGGTTCACAGGGTGGCTCCCACGAGGTCGAGTCCGGCGGTCAGCAGCGGTTCGAGGTCGGCCAGGTCGGCGGCCGAGGGGTCGGTGAGCGGGGCGCGCACGGGACCCACCGGGTGGCCACGCAGCCGGGCCGCCGCCTTCACCAGGGACACGCCGTATCCGGGCACCCGGTCGCGGAGTTCGACGAACGGGACGTAGAAGTCCCGCAGCAGCTTGTCGACCGTGCCCTCGTCGCCGTCGCGCAGGGCGGTGAAGAAGGCGTTCGCGATCTCGGGGGCGAAGGCGTGGACGGCGGAGGAGTAGGCGGGGACGCCGACGGTGGCGTAGGCGCGGGCCTGGATCTCGGCGATGGCGGCGCCGTTGAAGAACAGGAAGCCCGCGGGCGCGGCGAGGGTGAGGCGCTGGAGCCGGTCGAGGTCGCTGTGGCCGTCCTTGAGGCCGATGACGGTCGGCAGGGCGGCGACGCGCCGGACCGAGGCGGCCGTGAGGGTGACCTGGCCCCGCTGGTAGGCGATGAGCGGCAGCCGGGTGCGGGCCGCGATTTGCTCCAGCTGGGCGACCAGGCCGTCCTGCGGGGCGGCGACCAGGTAGTGCGGCAGGACGAGCAGCGCGTCCGCCCCCGCCTCCTCGGCGACGCGCGCGAAGCGGACGGCCTGGGCCCAGCCGTAGCCGGTGCCGGCGACGACGGGCAGGCGCCCGGCGGCCTCCTCGGCCGCGATGGTGACGACCTGCCGGTACTCGTCCTCGTCGAGCGAGAAGAACTCGCCGGTGCCGCAGGCGGGGAAGAGGGCGCCGGGGCCGGTGGCGATCCGGTCGGCGACGTGCCGGCGGAAGCCGTCCGGGTCGAGGGAGCCGTCGTCGCGGAAGCTGGTCAGCGGGAAGGACAGCACACCGCCCGCCATGCCCTGCCGCAGCCGTCGTGTCACGGCGTCCGTGTCGGTACCCGGATGAGGACTCGGACTCTGACTCACGCTCGCCCATTCCCCCCGGTAGATGTCATCTACGTATGAAGATGGAGATTAGATACACGAACAGGTCCCGTCAATGGCGCCGTCCCGCCCGCTTTACGATCGGCGCATGTCAGACACAGGGGGCGTCCGTGAGGTGAAGTCGGCCGCGCGCACGGTCGACCTGCTCGAACTGCTCGCCGCGCGCGGCGACCGCCCGGCCCGGTTGCAGGAGCTCGCCGACGAGCTGGGCGTGCCGCGCAGCTCGATGTACGCGCTGCTGCGGACCCTGATCGAGCGCGGCTGGGTGCGCACGGACGTCACCGGCTCCCTCTACGGCATCGGTATCCACGCCCTGCTGACCGGCACCAGCTACCTCGACTCCGACCCGCGCGTGCGCCTGGTCCGGCCGTATCTCGACGAGGCGTCGCAGGCGCTGGGCGAGACGATCCACCTGGGACGTCTGGACGGCCGGGGCGTGGCCTACCTGGCGACCCGCGAGTCGCACGAGTACCTGCGCACCATCAGCCGCGTCGGACGGCGGCTGCCGGCCCATGTGGGCGCGCTGGGCAAGGCGCTGCTGGCCGAACGGGACGACGCCGAGCTGCCCGAGGGGCCGTACGAGGCGCTCACCCCGAACTCGCACACCGGCCGGGAGTCACTGGCGGCGGACCTCGCCGACGTGCGGGCGCGGGGGTACGCGATCGACCGCGAGGAGGGCGTCCTCGGCATCGTCGGCTTCGGCTTCGCCCTGCGCTACGACTCCCCCGCCCAGGACGCCATCAGCTGCTCGGTGCCGGTGGCCCGGCTCACGCCGGAGCACGAGGCGCGGATCGTCACGGTGATGCGGGAGGTCAGGGGCAGGATCGAGGCGGCGGCACCGGGGGGCGCCGGGGGCGAGCCGCACTGGCGTTAGGGCCCGCCTCGGGCCCTCCCGGTCGAGCGGGACCGGGAGCGGGGGAACGCGTGCCGGGCGCCGCCGGGCACGCGGGAAGGCGAGGTCGGACTATCCGAACGCGTACGCCTCCACCTCCGCCAGATACCGCGCCCGCCGCTCCTCGTCGTCCTCCAGGAAGGATGCGACGAAGGAGTTGCGGGCCAGTTCCCGCAGCCGCTCCTCGCCCAGGCCCAGCGCCTGGCGGACGGCGTCGAAGTTGTCGCCCGCGTAGCCGCCGAAGTAGGCCGGGTCGTCGGAGTTGACCGTGCACAGCAGGCCGGCTTCCAGCATGGCGGGCAGCGGGTGGTCGGCCAGGACGTCGACGGTTCGCAGCCGGACGTTCGACAGCGGGCACAGCGTCAGCGGGATCCGGTCACGCACCAGCCGCTCGACCAGCGCCGGGTCCTCCATGCAGCGCAGCCCGTGGTCGATCCGCTCGACGCCGAGCACGTCCAGGGCCTCGGTGATGTACTCCGGCGGCCCCTCCTCGCCGGCGTGCGCCACCCGCCGCAGGCCGAGAGCGGCGGCGGCCTCGTACACCTCGCGGAACTTCGCCGGCGGGTGCCCGACCTCCGCGGAGTCGAGTCCGATGCCGACGATCCGGTCGAGGTACGGCCTGGCGGCCTCCAGCGTCTCCAGCGCCGACTCGGCGGACTCGTCCCGCAGGAAGCACAGGATGAGCCGGGTGGAGACGCCGTGCACGGACTCGCTGGTCCCCAGCGCCCGCCACAGCCCCTCGACGACGGTCCCCATGCCGACGCCGCGCGCGAGGTGGGCCTGCGGGTCGAAGAAGATCTCCGCGTGCCGTACGCCCTGCGCCGCGGCCCGGGCGAGGTAGGCGCCGGCGAGGTCCTCGAAGTCCCGCTCGGTCCGGAGCACGGCCATCAGCTCGTAGTACAGGTTCAGGAAGGACTGGAGGTCCGCGAACCGGTACGCCTCACGCAGTGCGTCGGTGTCGGCGTACGGCAGCTCGACGCCGTTGCGGGCGGCCAGTTCGAAGGCCAGCTCCGGCTCCAGGGTGCCTTCGATATGGAGGTGCAGTTCAGCTTTGGGGAGGGACATCAAAGCATCGTACGGCCGGTTCACCGTCGTTTCGGAACCGGGACTCTCAGCAGGTCCTGCGCGACGGTCAGCTCCCCGTCGAAGCCCGCGGCCCGCGCCTGCCGCTCGAACTCCTCCGGTTGCGGGTAGCGCTGGCTGAAGTGGGTGAGCACGAGATGCCGTACGCCGGCGTCCCGCGCCACCCGCGCCGCCTGACCGGCCGTCAGGTGCCCGTGCTCCACGGCCAGTTCCTCGTCCTCGTCGAGGAAGGTCGACTCGATGACGAGGAGGTCGCAGCCCTCGGCCAGCGCGTACACGCCGTCGCACAGCCGGGTGTCCATGACGAACGCGAACCGCTGCCCGGTGCGCGTCTCGCTGACGTCGTCGAGGCGGACGCCGCCGAGGACGCCCTCCCGTTGGAGCCGGCCGACGTCCGGGCCCGTGATGCCGTGTGCGGCGAGCCGGTCGGGCAGCATGCGGCGGCCGTCGGGCTCGGTGAGGCGGTAGCCGTAGGACTCGACGGGGTGGGACAGCTTGCGCGCGTCGAGGGTGTAACCGCCCGGGTCTGCGATCACCCCGTCCGCGCTCACCGGCGCCTCCACGAGCCGGACCGTCTCCCGGTAGGCGGTGGCGTACCGCAACCGGTCGAAGAAGCGCTGCCCGGACTTCGGGTAGTGCGCGGTGACCTGGTGCGGGACCCGGTCCAGGTTGATGCGCTGGATGACCCCGGCGAGGCCGAGCGAGTGGTCGCCGTGGAAGTGCGTGACGCAGATCCGGTTCAGGTCGTGCGCGGCGACCCCGGCGCGCAGCATCTGCCGCTGGGTGCCCTCGCCGGGATCGAAGAGGATGCCCTCGCCGTCCCAGCGCAGCAGGTAGCCGTTGTGGTTGCGGTGCCGCGTGGGGACCTGGCTGGCGGTACCGAGGACGACCAACTCACGTACGGACACGGCGAACTACCCGGGGGGCCACTGCAGGCCACGGCCGCCGAGGACGTGCGCGTGGGCGTGCCAGACGGTCTGCCCGGCGCCACTGCCGGTGTTGAAGATGATGCGGTAGCTGTCCAGCTTCTCGTCGTCGGCGACGGCCTGGGTCTCGCGCAGGACGTCGGCGGCGAGGGCCGGTTCGGCGGCGAGCGCGGCGGCGTTCTCGTAGTGCGCCTTGGGGATCACCAGGACATGGGTGGGCGCCTGGGGGTTGATGTCCCGGAACGCGACGGTGGTGTCGGTCTCGCGGACGATCGTCGCCGGGATCTGGCCCGCGACGATCTTGCAGAACAGGCAGTCGTCCTGGGGTTCCCCTGCCATGGTCCCTCCGGGGTCGGCGGAATGATCGGATTGCGCGTGGGGGCATCGTAACGTCGCGGGGTGCGGGTGGTGCGTGGTTGGTCGCGCGGTTCCCCGCGCCCCTCAGGCGGGCAGTTCCGGCGGTGTCTTCGCCGGGCTGTCCTCCAGCGCCTCCAGGGCGAGCCTGATCGCCTCGTCGAGCTGTGTGTCCCTGCCCGCCGCGTAGTCCTGCGGGCGCTGCACGACCTCCACGTCCGGGTCCACGCCGTGGTTCTCGACGCCCCACTCGTGGCCCTCCAGCCAGAACGCGTACTTCGGCTGGGTGATCAGTGTGCCGTCGACCAGCCGGTAGCGGCTGTCGATCCCGATCACCCCGCCCCAGGTGCGCGTACCGACCACCGGCCCGATCCCCAGCGCCCTGATCGCCGCGTTGACGATGTCGCCGTCGGAGCCGGAGAACTCGTTGGCGACGGCGACGACCGGCCCGCGGGGCGCGTCCTGCGGATAGCTGTACGGCCGCATCCCGCGCGGCACCGCCCAGCCGACGATCCGCCGCGCGAGCTTCTCGATGACGAGCTGGGAGGTGTGCCCGCCCCGGTTCTCGCGGATGTCGACGATCAGGCCCTCCCGGGCCACCTCGACCCGCAGGTCGCGGTGGATCTGGGCCCAGCCGGGCGCCTGCATGTCGGGCACGTGCAGGTATCCGAGCCGGCCGCCGGACTTCTCGTGCACGTACGCCCGCCGGTCGGCGACCCACGCGTGGTAGCGCAGGGGTTCCTCGTCGGCGACCGGGACGACGACCGCGTGCCGTACCTCGCCGCCGCCGGACGGCGAGACGGTCAGCTCGACCGGCTTGTCCGCCGTACCGACCAGCAGGGGGCCGGGCCCGGTCACCGGGTCGACGGGCACTCCGCCCACCGCGACGACGGCGTCCCCGGCGCGCACCGCGACGCCGGGCGCGGCGAGCGGGGAGCGGGCGTCGGGGTCGGAGGTCTCGGTCGGCAGGATGCGGTCGATGCGCCACCGCGCCGATCCTCCGGGGCCGTCCTCGTGCCGGGAGATGTCCGCGCCGAGCAGCCCCTGCCGGGTGCCGCGGCCCGAGCCGCCGCGCGGCATGACGTACGCGTGCGAGGTGCCGAGCTCGCCCTGGACCTCCCACAGGAGGTCGACGAGGTCGTCATGGGTGGCGACCCGCTCCAGCACCGGGCGGTAGCGGTCCAGGACACCGGTCCAGTCGACGCCGTTCATGTCCGGGTGCCAGAAGTGGTCCCGCATGATGCGGCCGGTCTCCTCGTACATCTGCCGCCACTCGGCCGACGGGTCGACCAGCTGGCGGATACGGCCGAGGTCGACGGTGATGTTGCTGTCGCTGTCGTCGTCGTTGGAGGCGCGCCGGTCGCTGGGGACGACCTTGAGCCGCCCGTCGGTCCACAGCAGCACCCGCTTGCCGTCGCCGCTGACCGCGAAGTGGTCGGCGTCGACGGCGAGGTGCTCCAGACGCTGCTGGACGAGGTCGTAGCGCTCCAGCTCGGTCTTGGGGTCGGGGTCGTCCGGGGTGGCCCGGGAGGAGCCGAGGACGCCCTGGACCGGGTGGCGCAGCCACAGCACGCCGTCCTTCGCGGCCCGCAGGTTGGAGTAGCGGGCGGCCTCGACGGGGAACGGCACGATCCGGTCGGCGAGCCCTTCCAGGTCGACCCGGGTGGCCGGGGCGCCCTCGCTGTCGGGGGTCTCGTCCTTGTCCGGGGCGTCGAAGGGGCGGCCGTGCCGCTGCGGCCCGAACGGCGAGGGCGTGGTCGCGGCCAGCGTGATCAGGTGCGGGCGGTCGCCGACCACGAAGGCCAGGTCGAAGACGTGCTCGTCGTAGACCGGGTCGAAGGAGCGGTTGGACAGGAAGGCGAGGTGCTTGCCGTCGAGGGTGAACGCGGGCGCGTAGTCCTGGAAGCGCAGCGGGGTCGCCTCGGTGACCGACAGGTCGGTGGTGTTGGCCAGCCGAAGCTGGCGCAGCGGGCGCGGGCCGGGGTGCGACCAGGCGAGCCAGCTGGAGTCGGGCGAGAAGACCAGCCCGGAGACGTCTCCGTCCTCGCTTCGGTCGACCTCGCGGACCTCGCCGGTCTCCCGTTCGACGAGCAGCACGCGTCCGTCGTGCGCGGCGACCGCGGCCCGGCTGCCGTCGGGCGCCATGGCGAGCCCGAGGACGCGGCCGAGCTGTCCGGCCGCGAGGCGGCGCGGGGTGGCGCCGGGGGCGAGCCCGGTGGCGGGCGCGAACTCCAGGGCGTCGTCGCCCTCCGCGTCCGTCACCCACACCACCCACTCCTCGCCGTCCGCGCGGAAGGTGCGCGGCAGCCGGGCCCGTACGCCGGGTTCGGCGGCGAGCGCGCGGGTGGGGCCGGCGCGGTGGGTGACCCAGTGGACCGCGCCGCGGACGCTGATCGCGCTGCCGCGGGCGGTGTGGTCGGGGGCGCCGGAGCCGAACCAGCGGGCGGCGTTCACCGGGTACGGCTGCCGGTCGGCGCGCTGCCCGCCGAGCCGTACGTCGAGCCGGCGCGGCTCGGCGCCGTCCAGATCGTCCAGGATCCACAGCTCACCGGCGGACACGTACACGACCCGGGTGCCGTCACCGGCGGCGTGCCGTGCGTAGAACCCTCCCCCACTCTCGGCTTCGCTGGAGCGGGAGGTGCCCCCAAGCGGGGTGTGCCGGCGCAGGTCGGACCCGTCGGCGAGGGAGGAGTACAGCGCGCCGACGCCTTCGTGGTCGGACAGGAACGCGATCCGGTCCCCGGCCCACACGGGGTACTCGAGGTTCCCGTCCAGCCCCTCGTGCAGCCGTGAGAACTCGCCGTTCCCGTCGGCATCGATCCACAGCTTGCCGGCGGTGCCGCCCCGGTAGCGCTTCCACCAGGCGGCCTCGCGTCCCATGGGCGCGGACAGCAGGACCGTGCCCGGGCCGCCGTGGGCGACGTCGCCCACGATGCCGTACGGCAGGGTGGTGGCGGGTCCGCCGTCGAGCGGGACGGCGTGCGCCCAGCTGCGGCGCAGGTTGGCCTGGCCGTGCGTGGTGACCGCGAGGACCTGTCCGTCCGGGGTCCAGCCGCGCACCTGGGTGCGCTGACTGCCCCAGTGGGTGAGGCGCTTGGAGGGGCCGCCGTCGACCGGGGCGATGTGCGCCTCGGGGGCGCCGTCGCGGGTGGAGGTCCAGGCGACGGTCGTGCCGTCGGGCGAGATCCGGGGGTGGGTCACCGGTACGTTGTCGGCGCTCACCCGCCAGGCCCGGCCGCCGTCGAGCGGGGCGAGCCACACGTCGTCCTCGGCGGTGAAGGCGACCAACTCGCCGTGCAGGTGCGGAAACCGGAGATACGCAGGAGAACCCGACGTCGCTGGCTGTGTCACCCGATCACCCTACGCACACGCGGCGCCCGGGAACAGGGGTTTCGATCACTTGGCCCGCCACGGCCGCGGGAAGATCATTTGCCCTCGGCGGGCCAGCAGGTCGGGTTGCCCTGGCACCAGATCGTCTTCGTGACGGTCACCGTGACGGTGGGACCGGGCTGCCCGGGCTGCCCGGGTCCGTTGACAGGCGGGGTGGTCCGGGCGTCGCAGTCGCCCAGTCCCTCGACGTGGAACCACTCCTTGCCGTCGATCTTCGCGGTGATGTCCCCGCGCACGCAGGCGCCGCTGACCGCGCGGGTCACCCTGCCGGTGACGGTGATGTCCTTCCCGTCGTCCGTCTCGCCCTCGCAGTCGACCTCGGCGACGGCGTTCTCGGACGCGGTCGGCGTCACCCCGTCGTCGTAGGAGGCCGTGCAGGTGAGCCACCGCACCCCGGCCTTCCGCCGCTCCAGTTCGTCCGTCACGGTCTGGTCGGTCGTGTAGGCCACGGTCGCGGAGTTCAGTCCACCGGGTTCGCAGGCGACCGTTCCGCCCACGACCACCACGGCGAGCCCCGCCACAGCCGTCACCCGCCGCCCGCGCGGCCGACGCCGGATCCACCTCAACGCCCCCATGAGAGGCAGCCTGCCACTGTCCCGCCCGGCACGGAAGGGCGCATACGGCCACCCACGCGCCCCGCGTGTTCCGGCCCGGCGAAGGGCCGGTCAGGACCAGCGGCCGGTGCGGCCGAGGAGCAGGGCCGTCGCGGCGGTGCCCGCGGTGGAGGTGCGCAGGACGGTGGGGCCGAGGCGGTACGCCTTCGCGCCCGCCTGCGCGAAGAGCGCCAACTCCTCGGGGGACACGCCTCCTTCGGGACCGACCACCAGCACGATCTCGCCGTCGGCGGGCAGTTCGGCCGTCGCGAGCGCCTCGCTGCCGTACTCCCGGTCCTCGTGCAGGACGACGGCGAGGTCGGCCCCGGCGAGAAGGGCCGCGACCTGCTTGGTCGTCGCCGCGTCCGCGACCTCGGGGAAGCGGACCCGGCGGGACTGCTTGCCGGCCTCGCGGGCGGTGGCCCGCCACTTGGCGAGCGCCTTCAGTCCGCGCTCGCCCTTCCACTGCGTGATGCACCGGGAGGCCGCCCAGGGCACGATCGCGTCGACGCCGGTCTCGGTCATCGTCTCGACGGCCAGTTCACCCCGGTCGCCCTTGGGGAGGGCCTGGACGACGGTGACGCGGGGCCGCGCCGGAGGTTCCTCGTGGACGCTCTCCAGGTCCATGACGACGAGCCGGTCCTTGCCCTCGGCGGCTTTGACGATCCCCTCGGCCCAGCGGCCACGCCCGTCCGTGAGGACGACGTCCTCGCCGGGCCGCAGACGCTTCACGGAGACGGCGTGCCGTCCCTCCGGGCCGTCGAGGACGATCTCCCCGCCGCTGAGGTCCGGGATGTGCAGGGGATCGAGGACGAACACCGGCGCGGTCACCGCGGCCCCTCTCCCGACAACGCTGTCCTGGCGGTGGCGAGTTCGGCCGCCAGCACCTCCACCAGCTGTCCCGCCGGCAGGTCGCGCGCCATCCGGTGGCCCTGTCCCGCCCACAGCGCCATGCCCTGCGCGTCGCCCGCCCTGGCCGCCGCCTTGCGCAGCGGCGCGGTCAGGTGGTGGACCTCCGGGTAGGCGGGGGGCGCGTACGGCCCGTGCTCGCGCAGGAACCGGTTGACCAGCCCGCGCGCCGGACGCCCGGAGAAGGCCCGGGTCAACTCCGTACGGACGAAAAGGGGGTTGGTCAGCGCCTGCTTGTGGACGGCGTGCGCGCCGGACTCGGGGGTGGCGAGGAACGCCGTGCCGAGCTGGGCCGCGCTCGCGCCCGCGGCGAGCACGGCGGCGATCTGGCCGCCGCGCATGATGCCGCCGGCCGCGACGATCGGGATCCGTACCGTCTCGCGGATCTGGGAGACCAGCGACAGCAGCCCGAGGGCGGAGCCGTCGATCTCCGGGATGTCCCGGTGGGTGCCCTGGTGGCCGCCCGCCTCCGCGCCCTGCGCGATCACCGCGTCGGCGCCCGCCCATTCCACGGCGAGGGCCTCCTCCGCGGTGGTCGCGGTGACCAGGGTGAAGGTGCCGACCCGGCGCAGCGAGTCCAGCACCTCACGGCTGGGGGTGCCGAAGTGGAACGAGACCACGGGCACCGGGTTGTCGAGCAGCACCGCGAGCTTGGCCTCGTAGCCGTCGTCGCGGCCGCTCTCCGGGTCGCCGAGCTCCGTCTCGTACCAGGCGGCCTCGCCGGACAGCTGGTGGGCGTAGACGTCGACGGCGGCCTGGTCCGCGTACTCGGGCTGCGGCAGGAAGAGGTTCACGCCGAAGGGGCGGGCCGTCAGGCTCCGCAGCTGCTTGATCTCCTGGTACAGGCCGTCGGCCGTCTTGTACCCGGCAGCGAGGAACCCCAGCCCGCCGGCCTCGCACACGGCGGCGGCGAGCGTCGGTACGGAGACGCCGCCCGCCATGGGGGCCTGCACGATCGGATGAGGGAAGAGATCGGTCAGCGCGGAGGACATGACGGCATGTTGTCACGTCCTCCGGACAAGTCCGAATCCGGCCTTCCCCCGGTCTTCCCCCTGGCAAAGGCCCGGGAGGAACAGCTCGTCCGAGGCCTGCGGGCCGGGCTGCCCGGGCCGCAACGGGGGACCGGGAGCGGCCGGGCCCCGGTCAGCGCCGGGGCCCGCGCCCCCCTGTCACGTGCGCCCGTTGAACGCGTCCTTCAGCCGGGAGAACAGCCCCTGCTGGCCCGGCTGGAACTGCCCGGTCGGACGCTCCTCGCCGCGCAGCTTGGCCAGTTCCCGCAGCAGACGCTCCTGCTCCACGTCCAGCTTCGTCGGGGTCTGCACCTCGACGTGGACGATCAGGTCGCCGCGTCCACCGCCGCGCAGGTGGGTGACACCGCGGGCGTGCAGCGGGATCGACTGGCCGGACTGGGTGCCCGGCCGGATGTCGACCTCCTCCAGGCCGTCCAGCGTCTCCAGGGGGACCTTGGTGCCCAGGGAGGCCGCGGTCATCGGGAGGGTGACCGTGCAGTGCAGGTCGTCGCCCCGGCGCTGGAACTGCGAGTGCGGCAGCTCGTGGATCTCGACGTAGAGGTCACCGGCGGGACCGCCGCCGGGGCCGACCTCGCCCTCGCCCGCGAGCTGGATGCGGGTGCCGTTGTCGACACCGGCGGGAATCTTCACGGTCAGGGTGCGACGGGAGCGGATCCGCCCGTCACCCGCGCACTCCGGGCACGGGGTCGGCACGACGGTCCCGAAGCCCTGGCACTGCGGGCACGGCCGGGACGTCATGACCTGGCCGAGGAAGGACCGGGTGACCTGGGACACCTCACCGCGGCCGCGGCACATGTCGCACGTCTGCGCCGAGGTCCCCGGCGCCGCGCCCTCGCCGCTGCACGTGGTGCAGACGACGGCCGTGTCGACCTGGATGTCCTTCGTGGTGCCGAAGGCCGCCTCGTCGAGGTCGATCTCCAGCCGGATCATCGCGTCCTGGCCGCGCCGGGTGCGCGAACGCGGACCCCGCTGCGACGCCGTGCCGAAGAACGCGTCCATGATGTCGGAGAAGTTGCCGAAGCCGCCCGCTCCGAAGCCGCCCGCGCCACCGGCCCCGCCGGCCTGCGAGAGCGGGTCGCCGCCGAGGTCGTAGACCTGCTTCTTCTGCGGGTCCGACAGCACCTCGTAGGCGGCGTTGATCTCCTTGAACCGCTCCTGGGTCTTCGGATCGGGGTTGACGTCCGGATGCAGCTCGCGTGCGAGCCGCCGGAAGGCCTTCTTGATCTCATCCTGCGACGCGTCGCGGCGCACGCCGAGAACGGCGTAATAGTCCGTGGCCACTTACGACTCCGCCAGGATCTGTCCGACGTACCGTGCCACTGCGCGTACCGCTCCCATCGTTCCCGGGTAATCCATGCGGGTCGGTCCGACCACGCCGAGCTTGGCGACTGCCTCGCCGCCCGAACCGTAGCCGACCGACACCACGGACGTGGAGTTGAGTCCCTCGTAGGCGTTCTCGTGCCCGATGCGCACGGTCATGCCCGAATCCCCCGCCTCTCCCAGGAGCTTGAGGAGCACGACCTGCTCCTCCAATGCTTCCAGGACGGGCCGGATCGTGAGGGGAAAGTCATGTCCGAAGCGGGTGAGATTGGCGGTCCCGCCGATCATCAGCCGCTCCTCGTTCTCCTCGACGAGCGTCTCCAGGAGGGTGGAGAGCACCGTCGAGACCGTGCCGCGGTCCTCCAGGTCGAAGGCGTCCGGCAGGTCCTCCACCAGACGCGGCACGTCGGCGAAGCGGCGGCCCGCGATCCGGCTGTTGAGCCGCGCCCGCAGATCCGCGAGCGAGGGCTCGCCGAACGGCGCCGGGCAGTCGACCATCCGCTGCTCGACCCGGCCGGTGTCCGTGATCAGGACGAGCATCACGCGCGCGGGGGCGAGCGACAGCAGCTCGACATGGCGCACCGTCGAACGGGTCAGCGAGGGGTACTGCACGACGGCGACCTGCCGGGTCAGCTGCGCGAGCAGCCGCACGGTCCGCGCCACGACGTCGTCCAGGTCGACGGCGCCGTCGAGGAAGTTCTGGATGGCGCGCCGCTCGGGCGCGGTCATCGGCTTGACGCCGGCCAGCTTGTCGACGAACAGCCGGTAGCCCTTGTCCGTGGGGATCCGCCCGGCACTGGTGTGCGGCTGGGCGATGTACCCCTCGTCCTCCAGGGCCGCCATGTCGTTGCGGACCGTCGCCGGGGACACGCCGAGGTTGTGCCGCTCGGTGAGCGCCTTGGACCCGACGGGCTCCTCGGTGCCGACGTAGTCCTGGACGATGGCGCGCAGCACCTGAAGCCTGCGTTCACTCAGCATCGCGCACACCTCCAGCGGTCGTCCCCTTGGCGCCTTGCCTGGCACTCGTCACATCCGAGTGCCAGCGTTCCCCGGCCCAGTGTACGGCCGTGGGGTACGCAGGGGGCAAGGCCGGTCCCCCGGCGCCGTGCCGGAGCGGCCGGTCACCGCTAGCGTCGCGGTATGAGGGTGACTTGGGAAGAGCTGGGATGGGAGCGGCTGGCGGCCGGGGTCGGGCGGTGCCGTCTTCCCGGCTGGGACTGCACGGCGGGGCTGGTCGTCGGCGCGGGTACGGCCCTGCTGATCGATGCCGGGTCCAGCCTCCGGGAGGGCGCGCGGCTGCGGGCGCGGGCGGAGGAACTCGCCGGTCACCGTGTGACCCATCTCGCGTTCACCCACCCCCACTTCGACCACGTCCTCGGCGCTGGGGCGTTCGCGGGGGCCGAGGTGTTCGGCGCCGTGGGCATCGACACGGTGTTCGAGGGGCGCCGTGCCCGTGAGGAGCTGCGCGCCGACGCCGTGCGCAACGGCCTGACGGCCCCCCTGGCGGACGAGGCGGTCGACGCCCTGGTGGTGCCCCCGCACCGGGTCTCCGGCGAGTGGACCCTCGACCTGGGCGACGGCCGGCAGGTCCTGCTGGCGAACGTGGGCCCGGGCCACACCGCCCACGACCTCGCGATCCTCGTACCGGGCGCACCGGAGGTGGTGTTCTGCGGCGACCTGGTCGAGGAGTCCGGCGAGCCCCAGGCGGGCCCGGACGCCGTCCCGTCGCACTGGCCCGCCGCCCTCGACCGGCTGCTGGACCTGGGCGGCGAGGACGCGCTGTACGTGCCCGGTCACGGAGCGGTGGTGGACGCGCGGTTCGTGCGGGCCCAGCGGGACGCGCTGGCGGAGCGCTTCGGCGTGTCGTGAAAACTCACCGGCCGCTTCTCCTATCGTCATGCGAATGCGCCAGTATTCTCCGGACCTGAACCCGCCGTGGAAGAAGCCCCGGCCCGTACCGGAGGTTCCGGCGGAGCCCGGCCTGGTGGTCGAGGAGGCGGGATCGGGTTTCTGCGGCGCGGTGATCCGCTGCGAGGCGGGCACGGTCACCCTGGAGGACCGCTTCGGCAAGCACCGGGTGTTCCCGATGGAGCCGCGCGGCTTCCTCCTGGAGGGCCGCACGGTGACCCTGGTCCGGCCGCCGTCGACGGTCGCGGCGCGTCCCTCCCGTACGGCCTCCGGTTCGGTCGCGGTGCCCGGCGCACGCGCGCGGGTGGCCCGGGCCGGGCGGATCTACGTCGAGGGCCGGCACGACGCCGAGCTGGTGGAGAAGGTGTGGGGCGACGACCTGCGGGTCGAGGGCGTGGTCGTGGAGTACCTGGAGGGCGTCGACGACCTCCCGTCCATCGTGGAGGACTTCGCCCCCGGCCCGGACGCCCGCCTCGGCGTCCTGGTGGACCACCTGGTGCCCGGCAGCAAGGAGTCCCGCATCGCCGCGTCGGTGACCAGCGAGTACGCGCTGGTCGTCGGCCATCCGTACATCGACATCTGGGAGGCGGTGAAGCCGTCCGCCCTGGGCATCGAGGCGTGGCCCCGCGTTCCGCGCGGCCAGGACTGGAAGACGGGCGTGTGCCGGGCACTGGGCTGGCCGGAGAACACGGGGGCGGTGTGGCAGGCGATCCTGAAGCGGGTGGGTTCGTACCGGGACCTGGAGCCGGAGCTGCTGGGCAGGGTCGAGGAACTGATCGACTTCGTCACGGCACCGGAGTGAGGGCCGCCTGAACGGCCTCGTCCTCGAACGCCGGACGGGCCGAATCCAGCCCCTCCGGCGTTCGAGGAGCGGGGTCCGGGGCGGAGCCCCGAAAGGACGGGACGGGTAAGGGCGGCGGGGGCGAGAGGCAACCCTCAGTCGACCAGGTCCCGGACGACCGCGTCCGCGAGCAGGCGGCCCCGCAGGGTGAGCGCGGCACGCCCCTCTTCGTAGGGCGCCGCCTGAAGCAGCCCCTGCGTCAGCGCCCGCCGCGAAGCGGCAAGCCCTTCCGCCCGCAGCAGCCCCAACGGCACCCCCTCCCGCAACCGCAGCTCCAGCAGGATCCGCTCCACCCGCCGGTCCTCCTCCGACAGCAGTTCCCGCCCGGCCCCCGGCGACCGACCCGCCGCCAGCGCAGCCGCGTACGCCCCGGGATGCTTCACGTTCCACCAGCGCACCCCGCCCACATGGCTGTGGGCGCCCGGCCCGGCGCCCCACCAGTCGGCGCCCCGCCAGTACAGCTCGTTGTGCAGGCAGCGGCCGGCGTCGGACGTGGCCCAGTTGGACACCTCGTACCAGTCGAACCCGGCCCCCGAGAGCATCTCCTCGGCGATCAGGTACCGGTCCGCGTGCACGTCGTCGTCGGTCATCGGGACCTCGCCCCGGCGGATCCGCCGCGCGAGCTGTGTCCCCTCCTCGACGATCAGCGCGTACGCGGAGACGTGGTCGGGACCGGCGCCGAGGGCCGCCTCCAGCGAGGCCCGCCAGTCGTCGTCGGACTCACCGGGCGTGCCGTAGATCAGGTCAAGGTTCACATGCTCGAAGCCGGCCGCGCGGGCCTCCGCGACGCACGCCTGGGGGCGCCCCGGGGTGTGCGTGCGGTCCAGGACCTTGAGCACATGCTGCTTGGCGCTCTGCATGCCGAAGGAGACCCGGTTGAAGCCGCCCTGCCGCAGCACCGCGAGATACGCCGGATCCACCGACTCCGGGTTCGCCTCCGTGGTGACCTCCGCGTCGGCCGCGAGCCCGAACTCGTCACGGATCGCGCCCAGCATCCGGACGAGGTCCCCCGCGCCCAGCAGCGTGGGCGTGCCGCCGCCCACGAAGACCGTGCGGACCTCGCGCGGATCGTCGCCGAGGACCTTGCGGGCGAGGCGGATCTCGTCGACCAGGGTGTCCGCGTAGTTGTCGCGGGAGGCGAGGACACCGCCGGTGCCCCGCAGCTCGGTCGCCGTGTAGGTGTTGAAGTCGCAGTAGCCGCAGCGGGTCGCGCAGTACGGGACGTGCAGATAGAACCCGAGGGGACGGTCGGCCGCCCCGGCGAGCGCGGACGCGGGCAGGGCGCCGTCGTCGGGTACGGGCTCACCGTCGGGGAGTGCGGAAGGCATGTCCCCCATTGTCCCGCACCCGCGGGGAGCCCTACTGCGCCGGCCCCGCGCCCGCGGGGAGCCCTACTCCGCCTGGAGGACCAGCAGCGCGAGGTCGTCCTCCGGCGGCCGTGCCCCGAACTCGTGCACCAGCCGCTTGATGCGCTCGGCGATCAGGTCCGCGTCGAGCCCCGTGCAGCCGGCCAGCGCCTCCGCGAGGCCGTCCTCGTCGTCGAACTGCCGTGAGCCGCTGCGCCGCTCGGTCACCCCGTCCGTCACGCACAGCAGGCTGTCGCCGGACCGCAGCTCGAAGGTCTCGCTGGTGTACGTGGCGTCCTCGATGACCCCGAGGAGGGTCTGCGGGTGCGCCGCCGTACGGACCTCACCGCCCGCGCCGAGGATCAGCGGCAGCGGATGCCCGGCGGAGGCGAGGGTGCAGCGCACGCCGCCGTCGAAGGGGGCCAGTTCGCCGTAGAGGAGGGACAGGAAGCGGGTCTGCGGGCCGTCGCCGGGGCCCGCCGGCCGGCCGCCCGCGGAGACCAGCGCGCGGGCCGCCGCGTCCGCCGCCTCCGTCGCGTCGTCGAGGAGCAGCTGGTTGAGCCGGTCCAGGACGTCGGCGACGCGGTAGCCCTCGCGGGCCAGCAGCCGCAGCCAGGGCCGGGCCAGGCCGATCACCACGGCGGCCTCGGGCCCCTTGCCCTGGACGTCGCCGACGGCGAAGCACCAGCGTCCGTCACCGGCCGGGAAGAGGTCGTAGAAGTCGCCGCTGGGCCCGCCCTTGTCGCACGGCTCGTACACCAGGGCGCTGCGCACCCCGGGTATCTCGGCGACCGCGCCGGGCAGCAGTCCGCGTTGCAGTACGGCGCTGATGGTGGCCTGCCGGGCGTACTGGCGGGCCGCGCCGATGGCGAGGGCCACCCGGCGGCTGAGGTCCTCGACGAGCCCGGTGATCTCGTCGGGGAAGCGCAGCAGCCCGGCCCGGCCGATGACCAGGGTGCCGAGCGGGCGTCCGCCGGCCACCAGGCGGTAGGCGAGCGCGGAGCCGTCCGGGCCCAGCGCCTCGCCGGGCCACGGAAAGGGCGCGGGTCCGCAGCGGGCCGGCTCCGGCGGGTGCGGCGGCTCCTTCTCCAGGGCCCGGCGCAGGTCCTCGGTCCGGTTCTCGCTGGCGTGCCACACCCGGGCCGGCTGCGGGCCGGCGCCCGAGGTGCCGTCGCCCGCCCAGCCGACGCGGCCGGTCCGGCCGGTGACCTCGTCCTCCAGCCACACCGCGCACCAGTCGGCCAGCCGCGGCACGATCAGCTGTCCGGCGAGGGCGGCCACCAGGTTCTCGTCGAGCTGACCGGCGAGCAGGTCGGAGGCCTCGGCGAGGAAGGAGAGGGCGCCACGGCCGAGCCAGTCCCGTTCCTGCTCGGTGCGCTGCGGCTCGGGGGCGAGTATCGCGGCGACGCGCAGGCCGCGCTCCAGTCCGCTCTGCCCGGTGTACGCCGCGCGTCCGTCGGCGGCCGGGGTGGCGTGCGCGGGCAGCCGCGCCCACACCGTCTTGGCACCCGTGCGGTAGGTGATGCCCCAGGACTCGGCGAGCACGGCGACCAGCCGCAGCCCGCGCCCGTACTCCGGGATCTCGGTGACCGGTTCGGCGGCGCCGTCGCGCGGGGCGCGCGAAGGGTGCCGGTCCAGCACCTCGACGACGAGGGCGCCCGTCTCCGCCTCCAGCCGGCAGCCCACCTCGACGTCGGTGCCCGCGTGCACGACGGCGTTGGTGACCAGTTCGCTGACGACCAGCACGGCGTCCCCGGCCAGCCGGTCGCCGAGGTGCTCGGTCCCGGGCAGCCCGCGCTCGGCCCACTCGGCGAGCGCGGCGCGTAACAGCGCGCGGGCGGCGCTCGGCGCGAGCGGACCACCGGAGAGAGTGGCGTGCGTCTCGGCACGCGGGGGCGCCTCGGTGGCCGGAGCCGGTTCCGCCGTCGGAGACAGGAGCGGCGGGGGCGTCCCGGGGGCCGAAGCAGGTGCGGAAGTGGCTTCCGAAGCCGGTTCCGGAGCCGCTTCCGGGGGCGCGGGCCGGGGCTCACCGTACGTCGGAGCCGCCTCCGCTTCCGCGGACGCGGGCCTTCCGGGGGCGCGGTACGCCCCGGCGGGCGGCAGCTGTTCCGTGGCCGGAAACGCCCCCGCGGGGGACGGCTCACCCGCGGCCGTGTACGCCCCCGCGTGCGACGGCTCGTCCGTGGCCGGGCACGCCCCGGCGGGCGCGGGCGCGTTGGTCTGCACAGGCCCCTCGGTGGGCGGGTGTTCCTCGGCCCACGGAGGCGTGTCCCCGGGCGCAGGCGCGTCGGAGGTGCGGGACACGGTCTCCCGTTGCGTCGGAATGACCCCCATCTACAGCTCCCCGAGCGGTTGGGACGAATACGCCTCAGTCGATGCCGACAGAGTGACAGACTGGCCCCGCCCATAAGCGCCGAGTTACCGAAGTGGGCTGCCATGAGTGAGAACAGTGCTACGCCCGTGCTCGAAGGCGGACACGAAGATGGCCGGATTCGAGCATCCGATCTCCGTCCCCTGCTCGCCGCGATGACCGCGGCCCGGGACGGTGACTTCTCCAAGGTGCCGGAGTCGGGGCACGGCCTGGTGGCGGAACTGACCGCCGTCTTCAACCAGATCATGGACCGCAGCACGCACTTCAACACGGAAGCGCGGCGCGTGAAGCGGGAGCTGGTCCGGCACGGCCGGCTCGACGAACGCTTCTCTGCCAGCCCCGGCCAGGGCGCCTGGACCTCCCGGGTCGACGACGTCAACCAGGTGCTCGACGCCCTGGTGGCCCCGGTGGCGAACGCGACCCGCGTCCTGGACGCGGTGGCCGGTGGCGACCTGACCCAGCGGGTCGACCTGCACGACGGCAGCAGGCAGCTGCGCGGGGACCTGCGGCGGCTGGGCCGGGCCGTGAACAAGATGGTCGACCAGCTCTCCCTGTTCACCGGCGAGGTCACCCGGGTCGCCCGCGAGGTCGGCACCGAGGGCCGGCTCGGCGGGCGGGCGAAGGTGCAGCGCCTGTCCGGAAGTTGGCGCGATGTCACCGAGGCGGTCAACACGATGGCGTCCCGGCTGACCGCCCAGGTCCGCGACATCGCCCTGGTGACCACGGCGGTGGCGCGCGGCGACCTGACCCGCACCGTCACGGTCGAGGCGACCGGTGAACTGCTCGAACTGAAGCTGACCGTGAACACGATGGTGGACCAGTTGTCCGCGTTCGCCGACGAGGTCACCCGGGTCGCCCGCGAGGTCGGCACGGAGGGCCGGCTGGGCGGCCGGGCGCAGGTGCGGGGTGTCAGCGGGGTCTGGAAGGACCTGACCGACAACGTCAACTTCATGGCGTCGAACCTGACCTCCCAGGTCCGCAACATCGCCCAGGTCACCACCGCCGTCGCCAACGGCGACCTGTCCCAGAAGATCACCGTGGACGCCCAGGGCGAGATCCTGGAGCTGAAGTCCACGATCAACACGATGGTCGACCAGCTCTCCGCCTTCGCCGACGAGGTCACCCGCGTCGCCCGCGAGGTCGGCACCGAAGGAAACCTCGGCGGCCGGGCCCAGGTGAGAGGCGTCTCCGGGGTCTGGAAGGACCTCACCGACAACGTCAACTTCATGGCGGACAACCTGACCTCCCAGGTCCGCAACATCGCGCTCGTCTCCACCGCCGTGGCCCAGGGCGACCTCGGCAAGAAGATCACGGTGGAGGCGAAGGGCGAAATCCTGGAGCTGAAGTCCACGATCAACACGATGGTCGACCAGCTCTCCGCCTTCGCCGACGAGGTCACCCGCGTCGCCCGCGAGGTCGGCACCGAAGGAAACCTCGGCGGTCAGGCCCAGGTCAGAGGCGTCTCCGGAGTCTGGAAGGACCTCACCGACAACGTCAACTTCATGGCGCTGAACCTGACCTCACAGGTGCGCAACATCGCCCAGGTCACCACCGCCGTCGCCAACGGCGACCTGTCCAAGAAGATCACGGTCGACGCGCGCGGCGAGATCCTGGAGCTGAAGGACACCGTCAACACGATGGTGGAGCAGCTGCGCGCCTTCGCCGACGAGGTGACCCGCGTGGCCCGCGAGGTCGGCACCGACGGCCGGCTCGGCGGCCGGGCCCAGGTGCTGGGTGTCTCCGGCGTCTGGCGTGACCTGACCGACAACGTCAACTACATGGCGGACAACCTCACTTCGCAGGTCCGCAACATCGCCCAGGTGGCGACGGCCGTGGCCCAGGGCGACCTGTCGAAGAAGATCGACGTGGACGCGCGCGGCGAGATCCTGGAGCTGAAGACCACCATCAACACGATGGTCGACACCCTGTCCTCCTTCTCCTCCGAGGTCACCCGCGTGGCCCGCGAGGTGGGCTCCGAGGGCCGGCTCGGCGGCCAGGCACGGGTGGAGGGCGTCTACGGCACCTGGAAGCGCCTCACGACGAACGTGAACGAGCTCGCGCTCAACCTGACCACCCAGGTCCGCGCGATCGCCGAGGTCGCCTCCGCCGTGGCCCAGGGCGACATGTCCCGCTCGATCACCGTGGAGACGCAGGGCGAGGTCACCGAGCTGAAGGACAACATCAACCTGATGGTGGCCAACCTCCGCGAGACGACCCGCGCGAAGGACTGGCTGGAGTCCAACCTGGCCCGCCTGGCCGCGCTGATGCAGGGCCACCGGGACCTGATGGAGGTCGCCGACCTGATCCTGCGCGAGCTGACCCCGCTGGTGAACGCCCAGTACGGCGCGTTCTTCCTGGCCGACCCGGACGAGGACGGCACCTCTGTGCACACGGCCGTTCCGGTGAAGGGGCTCGCGTTCATCGCCGGGTACGGCTCGGCGCAGAGCGCGACCGTCGACACCGGCAGCATGCCGGTGCACGGTCTCGTCCGCCAGGCCGCGCGCGAGAAGAAGCGGATCCTGGTGGAGGAGGCCCCGCCGGACTACATCAAGATCAACAGCGGTCTCGGCGAGGCGGCCCCGGCGAGCGTCGTCATCATCCCGATCCTCTTCGAGGACAAGCTCCTCGGCGTGATCGAGCTGGCGTCCTTCTCCCGCTTCTCCGACGTGCACCTGGCCTTCTTCGACCAGTTCGTGAACACCATCGGTGTCGCCATCAACACCATCATCGCCAACTCCCGCACCGAGTCCCTGCTCGGCGAGTCGCAGCGCCTGGCCATGCAGCTCCAGGAACGCTCGGACGAACTCCAGAAGCAGCAGGCCGAGTTGCAGCGCTCGAACGCCGAACTGGAGGAGAAGGCGGCCCTGCTGGCCACCTCCTCCCAGTACAAGTCGGAGTTCCTGGCGAACATGTCGCACGAGCTGCGCACCCCGCTGAACTCGCTGCTGATCCTGGCGAGGCTGCTCTCGGACAACCCCGACGGCCGTCTCTCCGACCAGGAGGTCCAGTTCGCGTCGACGATCCACCGCTCGGGCTCGGACCTCCTCCAGCTGATCAACGACATCCTGGACCTGTCGAAGATCGAGGCGGGCCGGATGGACGTACGCCCGAAGAGGCTGCCCCTGATCAAGCTGCTCGACTACGTCCACGCCACCTTCCGGCCCCTCACCATCGACCGGGGGCTCGCCTTCGAGGTGGCGGTCGGCGAGGACGTGCCGCGCGAGATGTACTCGGACGAGCAGCGGCTCCAGCAGATCCTGCGCAACCTGCTCTCCAACGCGATCAAGTTCACCGCGTCGGGCCGGGTCGAACTGCGGGTGAACCGCGTAAAGGACCCCGAGCACCACTACGTCCGCGACAGTGACGACGTGGTCGCCTTCGCGGTCTCCGACACCGGCATCGGAATCGCCCCCGAGAAACTCCCGGTGATCTTCGAGGCGTTCCAGCAGGCCGACGGCACCACCAACCGCAAGTACGGCGGCACCGGACTGGGCCTGTCCATCAGCCGCGAGATCGCGGGCCTGCTGGGCGGCCGGATCGTCGCCGAGAGCGAGCCCGGCCGGGGGTCCACCTTCACGCTGTACGTCCCGGTCGTCAGCCCCGGCCACCCGGCGACCGGTCCGACAGCCGAGGACCGCCCGCTGCCGGCGCCGGACGACCTGTCGGCCGAGCCGTTCCCCGCCGCCCACGACCCGGACGACTCCTGGCCCGCGCCGACCAAGCTGGAGGCGTGGAAGGCGGGCCGCGCGGGTCATGTCCTGTCCGGGCGACGGGTGCTGATCGTCGACGACGACATCCGCAACGTCTTCGCCCTCACCCATGTCCTGGGCCGGGTCGGCATGCCGGTCCTGTACGCCGAGAACGGCCGCGAGGGCGTCGAGACGCTGGAACGCAACCCGGATGTCGAACTCGTCCTGATGGACATCATGATGCCGGAGATGGACGGATACGAGACCATCGCCGCCATCCGCCGCACCCCCCGCTGGACGGGCCTGCCCATCGTCGCGCTCACCGCGAAGGCGATGCCGGGAGACCGCGAGAAGTCCATCGCGCGGGGCGCCAACGACTACGTACCGAAGCCGGTGGACGTCGACCAGCTGCTGACCGTCGTCTGCGCGCTCCTGGACCCCGAGAGCGGGGAGCGGGACGGACGCGCCGGTGCCGAGGAGGCCGCGGTGCCGTTCACGGACGACTGAATGAGGCCGGCGAACAGCCCCGCGCCCCTCCCTACGCCTCGCGCGTCCCGGCGTACATGTCGTCGATGAGGTGCTTGTACTCCCGCTCCACGACCGGCCGCTTCAGCTTCAGGCTCGGTGTGATCTCCCCGTGCTCCACGTCGAGATCCCTCGGCAGCAGCCGGAACTTCTTGATCGTCTGCCACCGCTGCAAGCCCTCGTTGAGCTGCTTGACGTACTCCTCGACCATCGCGACCGTGGCGGGCGCCGCGACGATCTCCGCGTACGGCTTCCCCTCCAGCCCGTTGTCCTTGGCCCACTGCTGGATGGACAGCTCGTCGAGGGCGATGAGCGCCGTGCAGAAGTTCCGGTCGGCCCCGTGCACGAGGATGTTGGACACGTACGGGCACACCGCCTTGAACTGCCCCTCGACCTCGGCGGGCGCGATGTACTTGCCGCCGGACGTCTTGATGAGGTCCTTCTTGCGGTCGGTGATCCGCAGATAGCCGTCGGGCGACAGCTCGCCGATGTCCCCGGTGTGGAACCAGCCGTCCGCCTCCAGCACCTCGGCGGTCTTCTCGGGCAGCCCGTGGTAGCCCTCCATGATGCCCGGGCCGCGCAGCAGGATCTCGCCGTCGTCGGCGATCCGCACCTCCGTGCCGGGCAGCGGCTTGCCGACCGTGCCGGTGCGGTAGGCCTCGCCGGGGTTCACGAAGGAGGCCGCGGAGGACTCGGTCAGCCCGTAGCCCTCCAGGATGTGGATGCCGGCACCGGAGAAGAAGTAGCCGATCTCCGGCGCGAGCGCCGCGCTGCCGGAGACGCACGCGCGCAGGTTGCCGCCGAAGGCCTCGCGGATCTTGGAGTAGACGAGCGCGTCGGCGACCTTGTGCTTGGCGCTCAGCCCGAAGGGCGCGGACGCCGTGCCGGTACGCCGGAAGTTGTCCTGGCTGGCCTTGGCGTACTCGCGGGCGACCTCCGCCGCCCACTTGAAGATCTTGTACTTGGCGCCGCCGCCCGCCCGCGCCTTCGCCGCGACCCCGTTGTAGACCTTCTCGAAGATGCGCGGCACGGCCGCCATGTACGTCGGCTGGACGACCGGCAGGTTCTCGATGATCTTGTCGACGCGGCCGTCGACGGCGGTGACGTGTCCGACCGCGATCTGTCCGGAGGTCAGCACCTTGCCGAACACGTGCGCGAGAGGCAGCCAGAGGTACTGCACGTCGTCGCCACTGACCAGGCCGGTCGCGGCGATCGCCTTCGCCATGTACGCCCAGTTGTCGTGCGGCAGCCGCACACCCTTGGGGCGGCCGGTGGTGCCGGAGGTGTAGATGAGGGTGGCGAGCTGGTCCTTGGTGATCGCGCCGACCCGCTCCTTGATCAGGTCGGCTTCCTTCTCCAGACGGGCGGCGCCGCGCCTCTCCAGCTCGTCGAGGGTGAGGATCCAGTCGGCGGTCTCCACGCCGGCCGAGTCGATCACGATCACGTGGGTGAGGTCGGGCAGCTCGGCCCGCTTCTCGACCGCCTTGGCGAGCTGGGCGGCGTCCTCGGCGATCAGCACCCGGCTCTCGGAGTCGGAGAGGATGAACGCGGACTCCTCCGCGTTGGTCTGCGGGTAGACCGTGGTGGTGGCGGCGCCGGCGCACATGATGCCGAGGTCGGCCAGGATCCAGTCGATCCGGGTGGAGCTGGAGAGCGCGACGCGCTGCTCGGGCCGCACGCCCAGCTCGATCAGGCCCGCGGCGATGGCGTAGACCCGCTCGGCGGCCTGCGCCCAGCTGAGCGACTTCCATTCCTCGGGGCCCTGCCCGGAGGCGGACGGTACGGGGTAGCGGTATGCCTCGGCATCCGGTGTGGCCGCCACGCGCTCCAGGAAGAGGGTCGCCACGCTCGGCGGACGGTTCTCGATCAAGGTCTGTGTGTCGCTCACGACATCCTCCGGGGCCCGCGACAGTGCGGCTGGCTCAGTGCGGCTGGGTCATTGGGGCTGGGCGGTGCGTATCAGGCAGTGGGGCTGGCGGTGCGTATGGAGCTGTGGGGCTGTGGGGTGCCTATGGGGCAGTACGTGGGGTGACCGCGTACGGCTCATGCGGCCGGTGCCACTCGCGGGCCGTTGTTTAACTCACGAGTAACCACCGAGCAGAGATCAGGGTAGAGCGCGACCGGCCGGTGCGTAAGAGGCGGCGGCCTGTCACTTTCCACAGAGAGCGACGCTACGCACGCGTAGGGGCCCGCCGCGCAGACACGCGGCAGGCCCCTCATTTCGCGGTAAAAGGACGGCTACTTCTTGCCCTTGCCGGAACCCGCGTTCTCGTCGCTGCTCAGGACGGCGATGAAGGCCTCCTGGGGAACCTCCACGGAACCCACCATCTTCATCCGCTTCTTGCCCTCCTTCTGCTTCTCCAGCAGCTTCCGCTTGCGGGAGATGTCACCGCCGTAGCACTTGGCGAGGACGTCCTTGCGGATGGCGCGGATGGTCTCGCGGGCGATCACCCGGGAGCCGATGGCGGCCTGGATGGGGATCTCGAAGGCCTGGCGCGGGATCAGCTCGCGCAGCTTGGCGACGAGCCGTACGCCGTACGCGTACGCCGCGTCCTTGTGGGTGACGGCGGAGAAGGCGTCGACCCGGTCGCCGTGCAGCAGGATGTCGACCTTCACCAGCTGGGCGTCCTGCTCGCCGGTGGGCTCGTAGTCCAGCGAGGCGTACCCGCGGGTCTTGGACTTCAGCTGGTCGAAGAAGTCGAAGACGATCTCGGCGAGAGGGAGCGTGTAGCGGATCTCGACGCGGTCCTCGGAGAGGTAGTCCATGCCGAGGAGGGTGCCGCGGCGGGTCTGGCACAGCTCCATGATCGAACCGATGAACTCGCTCGGCGCGAGGATCGTGGCCCGGACGACCGGCTCGAAGACCTTGTCGATCTTGCCCTCGGGGAACTCGCTCGGGTTGGTGACCGTGTGCTCCTTCCCGTCCTCCATGATCACGCGGTAGACCACGTTGGGCGCGGTGGCGATGAGTTCGAGGTTGAACTCGCGCTCCAGGCGCTCACGGATGACGTCGAGGTGCAGCAGGCCGAGGAAGCCGACGCGGAAGCCGAAGCCGAGCGCCGCGGAGGTCTCCGGCTCGTAGACCAGGGCGGCGTCGTTGAGCTGGAGCTTGTCCAGCGCCTCGCGCAGGTCCGGGTAGTCCGAGCCGTCCAGCGGATAGAGGCCGGAGAACACCATCGGCTTGGGGTCCTTGTACCCGCCGAGGGCCTCGGTGGCGCCCTTGTCCTTGCTGGTGATGGTGTCACCGACCTTGGACTGACGGACGTCCTTCACGCCGGTGATGATGTAGCCCACCTCGCCGACGCCGATGCCGTCGGCCGGCGTCATCTCGGGCGAGGAGACACCGATCTCCAGAAGCTCGTGGGTGGCGCCGGTCGACATCATCTTGATGCGCTCGCGCTTGTTGAGCTGCCCGTCGATGACACGGACGTAGGTGACCACGCCCCGGTAGGAGTCGTAGACCGAGTCGAAGATCATCGCGCGGGCGGGGGCGTCCGCGACACCGACCGGGGCCGGGACGTCCCGGACGACCCGGTCCAGCAGCGCGTCCACGCCGATGCCGGTCTTCGCCGAGACCTTGAGCACGTCGTCGGGGTCGCAGCCGATGAGGTTGGCGAGCTCCTCGGAGAACTTCTCCGGCTGGGCGGCCGGCAGGTCGATCTTGTTCAGTACCGGGATGATCTTGAGGTCGTTCTCCATCGCCAGGTAGAGGTTGGCGAGGGTCTGGGCCTCGATGCCCTGGGCGGCGTCGACGAGGAGCACGGTGCCCTCGCAGGCCGCGAGCGACCGCGAGACCTCGTAGGTGAAGTCGACGTGCCCCGGGGTGTCGATCATGTTGAGGATGTGCGTGTTGCTCTTGTCGTGGGTGGGAGCCCACGGCAGACGCACGGCCTGCGACTTGATCGTGATTCCGCGCTCACGCTCGATGTCCATGCGGTCGAGGTACTGAGCACGCATCTGCCGCTGCTCCACCACACCGGTCAGCTGGAGCATCCGGTCGGCGAGCGTGGACTTGCCGTGGTCGATGTGCGCGATGATGCAGAAGTTGCGGATCAGAGCCGGGGTGGTACGGCTCGGCTCGGGCACATGGCTAGGGATCGCGGGCACGCAGGGTCCTGATTCTTGAGGCGTCCGCAGTGTCTGCGGTCTCGGGTCGGATCGATACGTAGCCTCCATGGTCCCACGGGCGGGCCTGTGCGACCGGTTTGGGCCACTCGCGGGCCCGCTGGTACTGTGAGGGGCTGTGTCTCGTGCCCTCTCAGCACGAGGCACGTCATCAAGAAATCACCGGCGCGTGAGACGGACCGCAAACGGTCCTCGTTCTCGCGTTCCTGAACCTGTAGAGGCTCATTCGTGGCGAACATCAAGTCCCAGATCAAGCGGATCAAGACCAACGAGAAGGCCCGGCTGCGCAACAAGGCCGTCAAGTCCTCCCTGAAGACCGCGATCCGCAAGGCCCGCGAGGCCGCTGCCGCGGGTGACGTCGAGAAGGCCACCGAGTACCAGCGCGCTGCCGCGCGTCAGCTCGACAAGGCCGTCTCCAAGGGCGTCATCCACAAGAACCAGGCCGCCAACAAGAAGTCGGCGCTTGCTTCGAAGGTCGCGACCCTCAAGGGCTGAACCCTTCTCTTGATCTGACCGGATCCTCCGGGATCCGACTCGCCGGAAAGAACAGAGCGGGCCCTCTCTCCTCCGCTCCCGACCGGCATCCCGAGCCTGTACGCGGCCTGCGTTCGCCACGCGGGTACGGGCTCACCAGCGTGAACCGAGGCCCCGGTGCCCCGTCCCTTCCCAGGGCGGGGACCGGGGCCTTCGGTCTGCACGGGGCGGACCGGGAGAGGGCGGGGCGGTTCCGGTAGGGGCGTGCCGGCCCCGGTGGGGCGGCCCCGGGCGGGGTCACGACCATCCGGACCGGGCGGGGTCACGACCATCCCGGCCCGGGCGGGGTCACGACCAGAAGTCGTTGGCCATGTCGATGTCCTCGATGCACTCGTCGAGGTCGGTGATCTTGTCTCCGACGATCCGGAAGACGATGCAGGCGTTCTCCTCGATGCGCTTGCCGCCCCGCTCGGCCGAGAACCGGTGCACGGCGACCGCGTGCCCCCGGTCGTCGACGAGGACGCTGCGCAGCTCGACCCGCAGGGTCCCCGCCGTCTCCTCGAAGAGCCGGCCGTACATGTCGATGACCGCGTCCTGCCCCTTGAAGTCGCCCGACAGCGGGTGGCTTCCGGGCGTGTGGTGCGTGGCGTCCGCCGCCATCAGCCCACGCATGGTGTCCATGTCGCCCTGCGTGAAGGCCTCGTATCCCCTGCGGACGAGTGCTGCGTGCGGGTGCTCAGCCATGCCGACCGCCACCTCTCGTTGTTTCGGCGATGTCCGGCTGCTACGTCCGATTCTCCTCCGTTTCTCCTCCGTGTCGCGGGCGGGGCGAGTCGGCAGGCGGGGGACTTGGCGCAGCGGGCCGGGGAGAGGGACGCGGGAGCGGGGCCTCGGGAGCCGGGAGGCTCGGGAGCCGGGAGTGGAGACGCGGGTCAGGGGGAGCCGGTGGCAGCCCGCCCGCGGCTACCCGCGCCCCCGGGACCGCGCCGCCCGCGCGATGGCGACGACCGCTTTCTCCAGGGCGTACTCGGGGTCGTCCCCGCCGCCCTTCACTCCCGCGTCCGCCTCGGCGACCGCCTGGAGCGCGAAGGCGACACCGTCCGGCGTCCAGCCCCGCATCTGCTGACGTACCCGGTCGATCTTCCACGGCGGCATCCCGAGCTCCCGCGCGAGATCGGCCGGCCGGCCGCCACGTGCCGACGACAGCTTCCCGATCGCCCGCACACCCTGCGCCAGCGCGCTCGTGATCAGCACCGGGGCCACGCCGGTCGCCAGCGACCAACGGAGTGCCTCCAGCGCCTCCGCGGCCCGCCCCTCGACCGCCCGGTCGGCGACCGTGAAGCTCGACGCCTCGGCCCGTCCGGTGTAGTACCGCCCGACGACCGCCTCGTCGATGGTCCCCTCGACATCGGCCATCAGCTGGGACACGGCGGACGCCAGCTCCCGCAGTTCGCTGCTGATGGAGTCCACCAGCGCCTGGCAGGCCTCCGGGGTGGCGGACCGCCCGGCCGCCCGGAACTCACCCCGCACGAACGCCAGCCGGTCCGCCGGCTTCGTCATCTTCGGGCACGCCACCTCCCGCGCCCCCGCCTTGCGCGCGGCGTCCAGCAGGCCCTTGCCCTTGGCTCCGCCCGCGTGCAGCAGCACGAGGGTGATCTCCTCGGCGGGCGCCCCGAGATACGCCTTCACGTCCTTGACCGTGTCGGCCGAGAGATCCTGCGCGTTGCGTACGACGACGACCTTCCGCTCCGCGAAGAGCGACGGGCTGGTCAGCTCCGCGAGCGTCCCGGGCTGCAACTGGTCCGGGGTCAGGTCACGTACGTCCGTGTCGGCGTCGGCGGCCCTCGCGGCGACCACCACCTCCCGCACGGCACGGTCGAGCAGGAGGTCCTCCTGGCCCACGGCGAGCGTCACCGGGGCGAGAGGGTCGTCATCAGCAGTTTTCCTGGCCATCGGGTCAAGCATGGCACGGACCACCGACAACGGTTCCCGCCGCTCGGCGAGGTCCGGCTCCCGGCCCACCTCACCCGCCCCGGCAAGGGCTACGGCTCCTCACGCCACCCGTCCCACTCCCCCGCGAACGCGTCCAGCTCCCCCGCGTCCAGCCGTCCGTCCTCGTCCCGCAGCACCACGAGCCACTGCGCGTCCTCGGCGTCGTCCTCACCCGCCAACGCGTCCCGCACCAGCCGCGGCTCCTCGGCCACGCCGAACCGCTCCCCGAGCGCCACGGCCACCTCCTCCGCGGCATCCCGGTCGGGCAGCACCAGCACATGTCTCACATCACTCACGCCGCCATTGTCCGGCACCGCGCACCGTGGGCACTTCGTCGAGCGCGATACCGAACCGCTCCCGGTACACCGCCAGCACCTCCTCGTCCGTGCCGATCTCCCGCTCCTCCCGCGTCCCGTCGGCACCCGTCACCTTGAAGGTGCGCCCGCTGAGCGTGATCCGTCCCCCGTCCTCGGTCACCCGGGAGCAGACCAGCGACTGCGTGAAGTGGGAGGCCGGCGAGGTGCTGTGCCACCAGGCCCCGGCCACGAAGTCACCGAGCACCCGGGGCCGCGTCTCCAGCCGGTACTGGGCCCTCCCGTCCATGAGCACGTCGAGATCCGCGGCGCCCGGATCCCCCACATCCACCAATTCCCCCACATCCACCGTCCCGCTGTCCGCCGTGTCCCTCTCCGCCTCCGCGGCTTCCTGCTGCGTTGTTTCCTGTGTTTCCTTGTCCGATCCCCCATCCCCACCCCCGCCCCCTCCCCGCCTCCCGGCCGCATCCGGCCCCGCCTCGACGATCCGGAACGTCCCGACGGGATCCCTCTGCTCCCCCCGCGCCTCGAACGCCAGCGGCCAGTGGCTGTGCGCCCCGAACCCGACGTCTGCCAGCCAGACCCCCGCGTCCACCGTCCGCACCCGCAGCGCGAGATGGTCGTACGGGATCCCGAGCCGCCCCTCGTCCGCGTACACCCGCGCCGCGAGCAGCGTGACGTCGAAGCCGAGAGCGCCGAGCAAGGCCCCGAACGCGCCGTTCAGCTCGTAACAGAAGCCTCCTCTCCTCGCGCCCACGACCTTGTCCAGCAGCCGTTCCTCCTCCAGCACGATCTCCTCGCCCAGGTGGACCGCCAGGTTCTCGAAGGGCACGGTCCGCAGATGGCGCAGTTGCAGCTCGCGCAGTACGTCGAGGGTGGCGCCGGTGGGTCCCGGCGGCCGCTCGTATCCCAGGCGCCGGAGGTAGGCATCGATCAGTGCGGAGTCCATGGCCTCAGTCTCGCGCCACCCTGAGCGTTGTGCCGCCGGTCCCGTCACCACGGCCGGCGACCGCGAGCGCCCCGTCCCGGTCGGTCCGCAGCACCGTCGCGCCCCCGGCCCGCAGCGCCGCGACCGTGCTGGGAGCCGGGTGACCGTACGGGTTGTCGGCGCCGCAGGAGATCAACGCCAGCCGCGGGGCCACCCGGCGTACGAGTTCCGGGTCCTGGTAGGCCGATCCGTGGTGGGCCACCTTGAGCACATCCACCCCGGTCACCGCCGCGCCCGCCGGTGACCGCACCAGTGCCTGCTGTGCCGGGGGTTCCAGATCGCCCAACAACAGGAACCGCAGGCCCGCCGACCGGACCAGCAGGGTGACGCTCGCGTCGTTCGGTCCCTCCGGCTCCGGTGCCGGACTCGGGGGCGGCCACAGCACGTCCCAGGACAACTCCCCGGTGCGCCGCCGCTCCCCGGCCACGGCACGGGTCACCGGAATCCGCCGGGCCGCCGCCTCCCTCCGTACGAACTCGGCCTGGTCCACCGGCTCTTCGTAGCCCGTCGTCTCGATCGCTCCCACCGAGCGCCCCCGCAGCACTCCGGGCAGCCCCGCCACGTGGTCGGCGTGGAAGTGGGTCAGCACGACCAACGGGATCCTGGTGATGCCCAGCGCGCGCAGACAGTGGTCGACCAGCGTCGGATCCGGTCCGGCGTCCACGACCACCCCGGTGCCCTCGCCCGCCGCGAGCACCGTCGCGTCCCCCTGTCCCACGTCGCACATCGCCAGCCGCCAGGCCGGCGGTGGCCAGCCGGTGATCACCCTGGTCAACGGGGGTGGCTGCGCCACCACCAGGACCAACAGCAGCCCGCACGCCCCGCACAGCCAGGGGTGCCCCAGCAGCCGTCGGCCGACGAGCAGCACGACCACCGTGACGAGCAGGAGCAGCGCCGCCCCCGTCCAGGTGTCCGGCCAGTCCATTCCGGCGCCGGGCAGTGCCGCCCCGGTCCGGGCGATCTCCGCGATCCACTCCGTCGGCCAACTCCCGCACCAGGCCAGTGCCTTGGCCACCGGCATCGCCAGCGGTGCCGTCGCCAGCGCGGCGAAGCCCAGCACCGTGGCGGGCGCGACCGCGAACTCCACGAGCAGGTTGCACGGCACCGCCACCAGGCTCACCCGCGCCGACAGTACGGCCACGACGGGCGCGCACAGGGCCTGTGCGGCGGCCGCCGCCGCCAGCGCCTCGGCCAACCGCGGCGGCACCCGGCGGCGCCGCAACGCCGTACTCCAGCGGGGCGCGAGCGTGAGCAGGGCGCCGGTGGCCAGCACGGACAGCAGGAAGCCGTAACTCCGGGCCAGCCACGGGTCGTACAGCACCAGCAGCAGGACCGCCGTCGCCAGCGCCGGGATCAGTGATCTGCGGCGCCCGGTCGCGAGCGCGAGCAGGGCGACGGCTCCGCAGGCCGCGGCCCGCAGCACACTCGGGTCCGGCCGGCACACGACGACGAACCCGAGCGTGAGCGCCCCGCCGAACAGCGCGGTCGTCCGCAGGGACAGCCCGAGGCGAGGGGCGAAGCCCCGGCGCTCGACGTGCTGGGCCAGCCCGGGCGGTCCGACGAGCAGGGCCAGGATGATCGTGAGGTTGCTCCCGGAGACGGCGAGCGTGTGCGCGAGGTCGGTCTCCTTGAAGGCCTCGTCCAGCTCCGGCGTGATCCGTGCCGTGTCCCCGACGACCAGCCCAGGCAACAGCGCCCGCGCGTCCGCCGGCAGGTCGTCCGTGGCCACCCGCAGCCCGGCTCGCAACCGACCCGCGAACCGCTGAGGTGCCGACGGTTCCCCGACCACCTCCGGAGCCGCCCGGCCCCGCACCCGCAACACGGCCGCGACCCGGTCGCCGCCCGCCATCGCGGGCGCCAGCCGAGCGGTGACCCGCAGTCGCGTGGACGGCAGCAGCCCGAGCCAGGGTGAACGCCTTGGTCCCTCGGCGACGGGCCGGCCGGTCCCTCGGGCGGCCGCGTCGACGAACAACAGCACCGGGGTACGCGTCGCCACCGCCGTGCCGTCGGGTGTCTCGACGCGTCGTACGTCGGCGTTGATCAGCACGGACGTCGGAGCCGCGTCGTTGCCGGTGATCCGGGGCCGGGTGAGCCGGGGGTCGGAGGTGACCTCCACCTCCGCGGTCACGGTGGCGTACTGCCGCGCCAACGCGGGCACCGGACCTCGCCGCAGGTCGGCTCCGTGCAGCCCGGCGGAGACGGCGGCCGCCGCGACACACAGCAGCACGGCGGCCACGGAGACCCGCGCCCAGGTGACCCCCGCGGGGCGAGCACGCACCCGGGTGGTCACGAGGAGGACCCCGGCCGCGGCGAGGCAGCCGGCCGCGAGACCCGTGACCCACTCCGGCGGAGCGTTCAGTGTCAGCGCGGCCGTCGCCCAGGCCGCCAGTGCGGGCGGTACGAGTCGCAGGTCCGTGGGACCTTCCTGCCGTGGATGGGCGGCTCCCAGCCGTTTGCCGGAGCTCGCGTGGACGCGGGCGCGGGAGCGGGTGGCCTCGTGTTCGGACGGCACCTCGGGGGTGTGCCTCGTCCCCGCCCTCATGGCCGTACGAGGTTCCGCAGGTCGGCGAAGCGGCGGTCACCGATGCCGTTGACCTCGCGCAGCTGGTCCACCGAGCGGAAGCCGCCGTGCTGGGTGCGGTAGTCGACGATGTGCTGGGCCAGTACCGGGCCGACGCCGGGCAGGGTGTCGAGTTGCTCCAGCGTGGCCGTGGTGAGGGAGACGGGAGCCGCCGGTGCCGCTCCCGACACGGTGCCGGCCGGACCTCCGCCCGACCCCTGTCCCGAGGGGGCGCCCGGGCCTCCGACGATCACCTGCTCCCCGTCCACCAGGAAACGGGCACGGTTCAGGCCGTCGGTGCTCGCCCCGGGCTTCACCCCACCGGCCGCGCGCAAGGCGTCAGCGACCCGTGAACCGGCCGGGAGACGATGGATCCCCGGCTCGCGCACCTTGCCGCCGACATCCACGACGATCTCGGGCGCCGCCGTCCCCACGGCGCTCGGCGCACCGGCCGGCGCAGCGGACGCCTCCCCCTCGGTGGGCTCCTCCGCTCCGTAGGACTGAACCGCCCGCACCACCTCGGGTGCCCGCACCGCTTCGGTCCGGCCGACCCAGAAGTGCTGTACGGCGAAGGCCGCGGCGACGACGAGCAGGACGGTCAGCGCCAGCACACCCCGTCGCTCCAGCCCGCACCGCGTCTGCAACCAGACCGGCATCCGCTCTCGCAGAGCCAGTCCGACCGGTACCCGCCGACCTCCCCCCGCCGAGTCCACCCGGGAGCCCACTCCGGCGACCGGACCGACGCCCGGACCGACGCCCGGCCGGACATCCGCACCGTCCTCCGGACCGGCTACCGGACCAGCGCCCGCACCGACGTCCAGTGCGTCCACGGCAGCCGCAGCACACGCCCCGACATCACCGCCAGCGCCCGCAGCACCTGCACCACCAGCACCAGCACCAGCGAAATGGCCCTCGGCAACCCGCCCCGCCCCACCACACGGCGGCCCCTTCCCCAACTCCGGCCCCTTCCCCGGGCGTTCGGCGAACAGCGCCTCCGCCCTGCGGCGGAGTTCCTCGGCAGAGGACTGCCGGTGCCGTACGGCGCGTTCCCGCGCGGGCGGGTGACGACGAGTGTGGGCGCGGGCATGCCTACCGGTACGGGTCCGAGTGCGGCCGTCGGAGCCCGGCGCCCTCCCCGGGCCACTGGTTACGGTCGTTGCGCGTGAGCGTGATCGAAGTGCCATGCGCCGAGGATGGAACACACCGGCACCCACGCGTTGATCTTGGTCAATTCGCGGGGACGACCGTCCGATTGTGGATAACTCCGCCACCCGCACGAGTGACCGAGCCACCAGCCGTCCACCCCACGCGGAGTCCCGCAGCCGCGCCCGATCCCCAGGTCTCGCCCGACCCGCACGCGCCGTCACTCACCGGGCGTCCCACCCCTCGGAGCCCGCAACCCACGACTCACCAACCACCACCCCGCCTCAACGCGGCGAGACCACGACCCCCAGCAGCCCGGGCCCCGTGTGCGCCCCGATCACCGCCCCGACCTCGCTCACATGCAGATCGGCGAGACCCGGCACCCGCGCCCGCAGGCGGTCCGCCAGAGCCGACGCCCGGTCGGGGGCGGCGAGATGGTGGACGGCGATGTCGACCTGCGCGCCGCCGGCCCGGTCGGCCACGATCTCCTCCAGGCGGGCGATGGCCTTCGAGGCCGTCCGCACCTTCTCCAGCGGTTCGATCCGGCCGCCGCGCAGTTGCAGCAGCGGTTTCACCGCGAGCGCGGAGCCGAAGAGGGCCTGTGCCGCACCGATCCGCCCGCCGCGGCGCAGAAAGTCGAGCGTGTCCACGTAGAAGTAGGCGGACGTGCCCGCGGCCCGTTTCTCGGCGGCCGTGACGACCTCGTCCACGGTGCCGCCCGCCTCCGCCGCCTGGGCCGCGGCGAGCGCGCAGAAACCGAGGGCCATCGCGACCATCCCGGTGTCCACCACCCGTACCGGCACCGGCGCCTCGCGCGCCGCCACGACCGCCGCGTCGTACGTGCCGGAGAGTTCGGCGGACAGGTGCAGGGAGACGATGCCGGTGGCACCGGACTCGGCGACCTTGCGATAGGCCTCGGCGAACACCTGGGGGCTCGGGCGGGACGTGGTGACGGACCGTCGCTTCTGGAGTGCCTGGGCCAGCGAGCGGGTCGAGATCTCGGTGCCCTCCTCGAGGGCCTGGTCGCCGAGGACCACGGTCAAGGGCACCGTGGTGATGCCGTGACGCTCCATCGTCCGCTGCGGCAGGTAGGCCGTGGAATCGGTGACGATCGCGACATGGCGGGACATGAGCTGGAGGTTACCTGGCGTAGCCCCCGCACGGCAGCCCGGCCCTTCTCAGCTGGGCGTCCGTGTCCGGATCAAGTCGTGCTCTCGGGACGGGGCTTCTTCTGCCAGGGGTACGTGGCGCGCGGGCCGGGCGGGGTGATCGCCGGTCGCGTCGTGCCCTCGTCGGTGCCTGCCGGGGGTGCTCCCGGCCAGGTCTGCTGGGCCGTGGCACCGTCGGCGGCCGGGGCCTCCGGCCACGGGGGCGGTGGCGTGGTGGCCGACGGCTCCGTCGTCGTCCAGTGCCGCAGCGCTCCGGCCTCCACGTCGATCTGGGTGCTGAGCGAGTCCAGGTCGTCGTCGGCGAAACGGCGGGCCCGGTCGCGGGCCGCCCAGCGCAGAGAGTCCGCCGACTTGGTGACGCGCTCGATGCGCTCGCGCAGCCCGGGCAGCCGCTCGGCGAGTGTGGCCCGGTCGGGCTCGGACTCCAGGCGCCTGAGTTCGGCGTCCAGTTCGTGCCCGTGAGCGCTGAGCCGCTCGAAGAGGCCGAGGGACTCCTTGAGGGACTCGTCCTCGGCCAGGCCCGCGTGCAGCGCGTCCTGCGTGGCACGCATGGATGTGCGCAGCCTGAGCCTCAGCTGGGCGATCTCGCCCGCCGGGCCGGGCTGGGCGAAGGACTTGGCGCGCAGGGTGTGGTCCTCGACCGTGCGTCGGGCCTGGGTGAGGGTGCGGTCCACGCCTCGCTTGGCGGCGCCGACCACCTTCACCGTGGCGTAGGCGCCGAGCGCCACGAAGAGCACGAAGAGCACGAAGAGCAGGGCGACCACTGCGAACACTGCTTCCACGAGCTCCTCCTCGAACCGGTCACGGCGCGCCGCGCGCCGCTCTTCAACGGTAAACGCAACAGGCAGGCCCGGAGTTCCAGAAAAACCCCGAACCTGCCCGTAGGGGACTACCCCGAGCCGCGACCGGACGCGGCAGCGCCGCCACCAGCCGCCGTGCCGGCGCAGGACGCGCAACCGTACCTCCGCGGGACGCCTCCGTGCCCACGCGACGACGCCGCCGTACCTGCGCCGTCCTGCACCGCCCTACGCCGTGACGATGTTCACCAGCTTCGGCGCCCGCACGATCACCTTGCGGATCCCCGCCCCGTCCAGCGCCGCCACGACCTTCTCGTCGGCCAGCGCGACCTTCTCCAGTTCGTCCTCGGAGATGGACGGCGAGACCTCCAGGCGGGCCTTGACCTTGCCCTTGATCTGGACCACGCAGGTGACGGCCTCGTCCACGACGTATGCCTGGTCGGCGACCGGGAAGTCCTGGTGGACGACCGAGTCGGTGTGGCCCAGCTTGCGCCACAGTTCCTCGGCGATGTGCGGGGCCAGCGGGGCGACCAGCAGCACCAGGGCCTCGGCGACGGAGCGCGGCAGCGGACCGCCCGCCTTGGTCAGGTGGTTGTTCAGCTCGGTGACCTTGGCGATGGCGGTGTTGAAGCGCATGCCCTCCAGGTCCTGGCGGACACCGTCGATGGCCTTGTGCAGGGCGCGCAGTGTGTCCTCGTCCGGCTCGCCGTCGACCACCGTAGCCGCACCGGTCGTCTCGTCGACCACGTTGCGCCACAGCCGTTGCAGCAGCCGGAACTGGCCCACCACCGCGCGCGTGTCCCACGGCCGCGACACGTCCAGCGGGCCCATCGCCATCTCGTACAGGCGCAGCGTGTCCGCCCCGTACTCGGCGCAGATCTCGTCCGGAGTGACCGCGTTCCTCAGGGACTTGCCCATCTTGCCCAGCAGCCGGGAGACCTTCTCGCCCTGGTGGTAGTAGGCGCCGTCGCGCTCCTCCACCTCGACCGCCGGTACGGCGATGGCACGGCTGTCGCGGTACACGTAGGCCTGGATCATGCCCTGGTTGAACAGCTTGTGGAACGGCTCGGCCGACGAGATGTGACCCAGGTCGAACAGGACCTTCGACCAGAAGCGCGCGTACAGCAGGTGCAGCACGGCGTGCTCGGCGCCGCCGACGTACAGGTCGACGCCGCCGTGCGGCTGGCCCTCACGCGGGCCCATCCAGTACCGCTCGACCTCGGGGTCGACCAGCTTCTCGGAGTTGTGCGGGTCCAGGTAGCGCAGCTCGTACCAGCAGGAACCGGCCCAGTTGGGCATGGTGTTGGTCTCACGCCGGTACGGGCGCGGGCCGCGGCCGTCGCCCAGGTCCAGGGTCACGGCGACCCAGTCCTCGTTGCGGGACAGCGGGGTCTCGGGGGACGTGTTCGCGTCGTCCGGGTCGAAGGTGCGCGGCGAGTAGTCCTCGACCTCGGGCAGCTCCAGCGGCAGCATCGACTCGGGCAGGGGGTGCGCGACGCCGTCCTCGTCGTAGACGATCGGGAAGGGCTCGCCCCAGTAGCGCTGCCGGCTGAACAGCCAGTCGCGCAGGCGGAAGTTGACGGTGCCCTCGCCGACGCCGGACCGCTCCAGCCACTCGGTGATGCGCGCCTTGGCGTCGACCACGCCCAGGCCGTCCAGCGAGACCTCGTCGTTGGAGGAGTTGATGATCTTCGCGTCGTGCGACGCGAAGGCGTCCTCCCAGGTCGAGGTGTCGGTGCCGCGGCCGTCGGTCGGCTCGACGATGCAGCGGACCGGCAGCTCGAAGGCGCGCGCGAACTCGAAGTCGCGCTGGTCGCCGGCCGGCACGGCCATGATCGCGCCGGTGCCGTAGCCCATCAGCACGTAGTCGGCGATGAAGACCGGGACCCGCTCGCCGTTGACCGGGTTGGTCGCGTACGCGCCGATGAAGACGCCGGTCTTGTCCTTGGCCTCGGCCTGCCGCTCGACGTCGGACTTGGAGGCGGCCTGCGCGCGGTACGCGGCGACGGCCTCGCCCGGGGTCGCGTGGCCGCCGGTCCACACCTGGTGGGTGCCCTCGGGCCAGGCGTCCGGGGTGAACTTCTCGACCAGCGGGTGCTCGGGCGCCAGCACCATGTAGGTGGCGCCGAACAGGGTGTCCGGGCGGGTGGTGAAGACCGTGATGCGCTCGCCGTCGATCGGGAAGTCGACCCGGGCGCCCTCGGAGCGGCCGATCCAGTTGCGCTGCTGCAGCTTGATGGCCTCGGGCCAGTCCAGCGCGTCCAGGTCGTCCAGCAGCCGGTCGGCGTACGCGGTGATGCGCATGTTCCACTGGCGCAGCTTGGCCTTGAAGACCGGGAAGTTGCCGCGCTCGGAGCGGCCGTCGGCGGTGACCTCCTCGTTGGCCAGCACCGTGCCCAGGCCGGGACACCAGTTGACCGGCGCGTCCGAAGCGTAGGCCAGGCGGTACTCGCTCAGCACGTCGGCGCGCTCTGTGTCGCTCAGCTCGCTCCACGCGCGCGTGTGCCCCGGTACGGGACGCTCACCGGACTCGAACCGGGCGATCAGCTCGGAGATCGGGCGGGCCTTGTCCGCCTCGTCGTCGTACCAGGAGTTGAAGATCTGCAGGAAGATCCACTGGGTCCACTTGTAGTACTCGGGGTCGATCGTGGCGAACGACCGGCGCCTGTCGTGGCCCAGGCCCAGCCGGCGCAGCTGGGACTTCATGTTCTCGATGTTGGCCTCGGTGGACACGCGCGGGTGCGTGCCCGTCTGCACGGCGTACTGCTCGGCGGGCAGGCCGAAGGCGTCGAAGCCCAGGGTGTGCAGGACGTTGTGGCCGGTCATGCGCTGGAAGCGCGCGACGACGTCGGTGGCGATGTAACCCAGGGGGTGGCCGACGTGCAGGCCCGCACCGGAGGGGTACGGGAACATGTCCATGATGAACTTCTTGGGCCTGGCGACCAGCTCGGGATTCCCGGCCAGGTCCCCTTCGGGGTTCGGCGCCTCGTACGTGCCCTCGGCGTCCCAGAAATCCTGCCAGCGTGCCTCGATGTCGGCCGCCATGACGGCCGTGTAGCGGTGCGGCGCGGCCACCTCGGCGGCGGCAGCGGGGTTCGTCTCGCTCATGATCCTCAAAGCTCCATCGATCGTCTCTGCTGCGGCGTGACTCAGGAAACGAAAAATCCCCTCGCACAGGAGGGGACGCCGCGCCGATGCCGACCGCGGTCTCTCACCGGCGGCCGGGACTGATCAGCGCGGCCCGCTAAGCAGAAGGCGTACGGCACGCATGCGGTTAGGGTACCGCAGGGCTTGAGCAGGATGCGACGCGCTTACGTATGCCTTCTTGGCACCGGGTGCCGCCACAGCAGACCCCGCCGAGCGAGACCGATCACACCGGAGAACAACAGAGCCATGGCCAATGGTTACTTCGCGTAACAGCTGCTAAGGGACATCACAACGGCCCCATTGTCGTTTGATAACAACGCAATAACTCAAACCTCGTACCCGTCGGTATGGCGCCACTTAAAGTGCGGCAGCGGGACCGCTTTCCCGAAACTGCTCGGAGTTGCCCCCATGAACCCTCGTCGTAGTAACAGCTCGCTCCCCCAGCCCGGCCGGTCGGCCTATGGGGTGGCGTCGGCTGTCGTCCTGCTCCTCATACCCGTGGCCGTGCTGGTCGGAGGTGACCGGTTCCGTGACTTCCTGAACTTCGGCGCCGGCGTGCTGTCCCTCGTGTCGCTGAGCTGCTCGGTGATCTGGGGCCTCGTCGCCCAGGACCGGGTCTTCCTGAACACGCGCCAGCGGATCATCGGGCAGGCGGTGCACCGGACGACCGCGGTCGCCTCGATCGCGTTCCTGCTGCTGCACGTCACCACCAAGATCGCGCTCGACCACGTCCAGCTGGTCGGCGCGCTGATCCCCTTCTCGCTCGGCGTCACCGGGATCGAGGGCCTGATCGGTCTCGGCTCCCTGGCCGGCCTGCTCATGATCTTCGTGGGCATCACCGGGGCGCTGCGCAGCAGGTTCGCCTCCCCCGCCCCGGTGGCGGCCCGCTGGCGGGCCATGCACATGCTGGCCTACCCCGCCTGGTGCGCGGCCCTGCTGCACGGCCTGTACGCGGGCCGCGCGGCGAAGCCGATCTTCACGATCCTGTACGGCCTGGCCGTGCTCGGCGTCACCGCGGCCCTCGCCCTGCGCGCGGCCCCGCGCCCGGTCAAGCGCCAGGTCGCCGACAGAATCGCCGCGTTCATGGGCTCCGACGAGCGTCCGGGCCGCGCGGACCTGGACGCGAGCCGGGCCAGGATGGCGGAGTCCACGGGCGCCCTGCCGGGCTACGAGAACCAGCGGGGGAACCGGTCCCAGACCCGCGCCAACCCCTCGTACCAGGCCCCCGCGGCCCCGGAGCCCGCGAACGGCTTCGCCGCCGCCTACCGTGCCGTCTCCACGCCTCCCCGCCCGCGTCAGCAGCCGTTCCCGGCCGACCAGACCGCGCGCATGGACCTGCCGATGGACATGCAGCCCACGGAGGCCATCCCGCGCACGGACGGCGGCAGCACGTCGGGCAGCTGGCCGATCCCCTCCCCGCCACCGGTCGGCGAGGCACCTCCGTCGGCCTACGACCCGCTCAACGACACCGGATACAACATCCCGGCGTACGGCAACGCGGGCGCGGCGGGATACGGCTCGAGTGACGTGTACGACACCGGTGAGACGAACACCCTCTACGGCGCGTACTACCCGGACGACACGTACAACAACAGCGGTCCCGCCACTGAACCACCGCCCGGCGCCTCGTACGACTTCGACGCACCGGGCTCGGGCGAACCTTGGAACACGCCTTCCGGAGGCTATAGGTGAACGAGGCCCTGCCCGACGTCCCCGAAGTCCGCGTCGTCGGCCTTCCCCAGCTCACGTCGGGCTTCGACCTTGTCGAACGACTTGACCTGCCCATGCACCTGAAGGTGCACGGGCCGCTCGAACCGATGGGGGGCGAGCAACTCGCGAAGCTCTCCGAGAACATCAACCTGAAGGGCCGCGGCGGCGCGGGCTTCCCCTTCCACAAGAAGCTGCGTTCGGTCGCCGAAGCGGCGATCAAACGCGGTGTGCGGCCGGTCGTCGTCGTCAACGGCAGCGAGGACGAACCGGCCTGCCGCAAGGACACGGTGCTCATCAACCGTGCCCCGCACCTCATCCTGGACGGCGCGCTGCTGGTCGCCGAGGCACTGGGTGCCCGCACGCTCGTGGTGGGGGTCACCCGGGAGTCCACACAGCGCTCCATGGAGGCGGCGCTCGCCGAACGCGGCCTCAGCAACGGCCGCCGGTCGGCTCTTCGCGCGCGCGTGCAGCGCAATCCGGTGCGCATGGTCACCGGCGCGGCCGCGTCGCTGGTCCGCTCCATCGACGGCGGCCCGGCGATCCCGCCCGGCCGCAAGGTCAGCGCCTCGCAGAACGGTGTCGGCGGCGCGCCCACACTGCTGTCGAACGCCGAGACGTTCGCCCAGCTGGCGATCGCCGCCCGCATCGGCCCCGAGCGCTACGGCAACACCGGCCTGTACGACGAGCCCGGCACCGTCATGCTCACGGTCTCCGGCGCCGTCGCCCGCCCCATGGTGATCGAGGTCCCCACCGGCGTGCCGCTGCGCTACGTCCTCCAGCTCGCCGGCGCCCCGCCGGTCCCGCAGGGCGTGCTGACCGGCGGCTACCACGGCAAGTGGATCGACGCGGCGACGGTCAACGAGGCGATCGTCTCCCGCAACTCCCTGGACGCGGTGGGCGGTTCCCTCGGCGCCGGCGCGATCCTGCCGATCAGTCAGGACACCTGCCCGCTGGGCGAGTCGCTGCGCGTGGCGCAGTGGCTGGCCGAGGAGAGCGCGGGACAGTGCGGTCCCTGCTACCTGGGTCTGCCGGCCGCCGCGCGCGGCATGGAGGACATCATCAACGGCGGCGGACCGGCCGCCCTGGAGGCGCTCAAGCAGGTCGCCAAGAACGTGAAGCGGCGCGGCGCCTGTTCGCATCCGGACGGCTCCGCGATGTTCCTGGAGTCGACGATCAAGGCGTTCACGGACGACCTGGCCGCCCACGTCCTCGGAAACGGCTGCGGCAGGCCCGTGGAGGGCGTTCTGCCGCTCTTCGAGGGCGGCAAGGCCCCTACGGGCATCCCGGGCGGCGGAGAGTCCGAGGAGAACGGTCCCAGCCGTCAGAAGATCTACGTCGACTGGACCCTGTGCCGGGGGCACGGCCTGTGCGCCGACATCCTCCCCGAGGTCTTCGAACTCGGCGCCGACGGCTTCCCGACCGTCGCGCAGGCCCAAGTGCCGCGCTACGCCGAGGCGAAGGCGCTGCGCGCGGTCCGCCGCTGCCCGGCGCTCGCCCTGCGCATCGAGGAGGACACCCGCTCCCAGGGCGCGACCCGCAACAACCTGCCGGTCCTCTCCCAGGGCCGCGGCCGCCGCGCACTGGGCCGCTGAGCACACCGACAAGGGGCCGTCCGCATGCGGACGGCCCCTTGTCGGTGTCCCCATGTCCCCATGCCCCCGTGTCCCCCGCGAGAAGCCGGCCGCTCAGCCGCTCCGCCCCGAGGCACACGAAAAATCCCGCCGGATCGAGATGATCCGGCGGGATCTGACTGTGGAGCTAAGGAGAATTGAACTCCTGACCTCCTGCATGCCATGCAGGCGCTCTACCAACTGAGCTATAGCCCCTGGTGGCCATGCGGCGGAACCGCACAGTGGCCTGTCGCCCGGTCTCCCCGGCGGCGACGCCAACTTTACCGGCCCACCGGGGGAGCACCAAATCGTTTCCGTTCTGTCCGGATTCGGCAGCTGATGCCGACTCACGCGGTCAGCTGCCGATCAGGCCGTGACGAACGAATAGAACCGTTTGAGCGTGCAGTGCTCTTCGAGGAGCCGGCCGTAGATCGGCTCACCCTCGAGCTCGCGGTACGTCTCGATCGGGTCGCCTTTTATGATCAGCGCCCGCGCGCATTCCTCGCACCAGTACTGGTAGTCCGGATTGACCGGCTCCATGTCACGGACGATCGGCGTACCACTGCCGCACCAGTCGCACTTTCGCCTGTGCGCACCCATCGATCAGCTCCAGCTGTGGCCGCAGGCCGTGCACACGTAGGAGATCCCCCCGTTGTCACCGAGCACTTGGGCCACATGGACGGAACCGCAGGAAGGGCAGCTGAGACGGATGACCGTGTCCTGTGTCGACGCTGCTCCAAGGAGGTGGCCGACCTCCCTGAGGATGCTCGCAGGCATCACTGCTCCCTCCCGTCGGGCCGCGCCCCCTTCCGGCCGTTTGATTCTGCCACGGCCGGGCCAATACGGTCAGCGACGCCTCAGTACCAGTCCGGACACGGCACCCACCGCGCCCCTCCCGGCCCGCGCGAACACGCACGCCGAAGCGCCTCCGCAGAGGTATACGCCCCGAAGGCCCCGAGTGACTCAAGCCGGTGCGAGAACAGCGTGCTGAACACCGCGTCTCCGGCCGGCCGAACCGCGTGACGGCGCCGAGCAGCGCTCCGGCGTCCGCCGCGTCCTCGGACGGCATCAGCGGCTTGCCGCCGAACCGAACCCGGCTCCGCGGACGACGAGAAATCCCGCCCCCTGACCGGGGACGGGATCTTCATCAAGTGATCTCTGACACTCGGGAGAGTGTCGTTCTGTGGAGCTAAGGAGAATTGAACTCCTGACCTCCTGCATGCCATGCAGGCGCTCTACCAACTGAGCTATAGCCCCTCGCGCCACGCGACCGGAGCCGCATGGTGTTTCGCCCCGCTCGGCGGGGCGAACAAGAAGAACTCTAGCCTGCGACCTGCCGGAAAGTGAAATCCGGGCCACTGGCGCCGTGGGCCGCTCAGTCGTCGTCGCCGAGCACCGGTTCCGGGAGGGTGCCGGCGTTGTGCTCGAGCAGGCGCCAGCCGCGCGCGCCTTCGCCGAGGACGGACCAGCAGCAGTTGGAGAGTCCGCCGAGGCTCTCCCAGTGCTGGGACTCCAGACCGAGGAGACGGCCGATCGTGGTGCGGATCGTGCCGCCGTGGCTGACCACGACGAGCGTGCCGTTGTCGGGGATCTTCTCGGCGTGGCGCAGCACCACGGGGGCCGCGCGGTCGGCGACCTCGGTCTCCAGTTCGCCGCCACCGCGGCGCACCGGCTCACCGCGCTTCCACGCGGCGTACTCCTCGCCGTACCGGGCGATGATCTCCTCGTGCGTCAGCCCCTGCCAGGCGCCCGCGTAGGTCTCCCGCAGACCCTCCTCGTGGGTCACGTCCAGGCCGGTGAGCTCGGCGAGCTCGGCGGCCGTGTGCGCGGCCCGCTGGAGGTCGGAGGCGACGATCGCGTCGGGCCTCAGGGAGGCGAGCAGCCGGGCGGCGCGGCGGGCCTGGCCGACGCCGGTCTCGGTGAGCTCGACGTCCGTGGTGCCCTGGAAGCGGCGCTCCACGTTCCACGAGGTCTGGCCGTGCCGCCAGAGGATGACGCGGCGCCCGCGGCCCGGCTTGCGGCCGGCGCCCGCGGGGGCGGTCACCGCAGCTCCCCGAAGTCGGCGGTGTCCTCCTCGGCCTGCACCTTGGCGTGCTCCTCGGCCTTGCCGCGGGTGGCCTTGGCGTCGGCCGGCAGGTCGATCTCGGGGCAGTCCTTCCACAGCCGCTCCAGGGCGTAGAAGACCCGCTCCTCGCTGTGCTGGACATGGACGACGATGTCGATGTAGTCGAGCAGGATCCAGCGGGCCTCACGGTCGCCCTCGCGGCGCACCGGCTTGACGCCGAGCTCCTTGGAGAGCCGCTCCTCGATCTCGTCGACGATCGACTTGACCTGGCGGTCGTTGGGTGCGGAGGCCACGAGGAAGGCGTCCGTGATCGACAGCACGTCGCTGACGTCATAGGCGATCACATCGTGGGCGAGCTTGTCGGCGGCCGCCTGGGCGGCGGTGGTGATGAGCTCAAGGGAGCGGTCAGTCGCGGTCACTACAAGGCTTTCGGTCGGCGGTCACTGGACATCAAGGGTCTCACGGACCGCCGACGGCACCCCACGTGATGGGTTGCGCACGTGGGATGCCGTCCTCGCCGGGCCTGTCCTAGGAGGACGAGGGCGTGTAGTCCTGGCCGAGGACCACGGCGACGTTCGCGCCCGAGGAGACCGTGCCCTGGGCGACGGAGCCGGCGGGCAGGCCCAGCGTCTTGGCGACCTCGGTGGCGTTCTCCTTGTCGGCGGCTTCGGCGTAGACGACCCTGGAGGCGGCCTGGGCGGCGGAGGCGGTGCCGCCCTCCAGGAAGGTGAAGCCGCCGTTGAGCAGCACGACGCGGGCCTTCTCGGTGTTGTCCTTGACGCCGCTGGCGTTCTGCACGGCCACGCTGACGGCCGCGTCCTTGTCGGGGCTCCTGGCGGTGCCGCCGAGCACGTCCTTGACCACCCTCGCGCTGGCCTCGGCGTTCAGGGTGCCGTCGCTCTGGACGGGCATCAGGGCCGTCCTGTGGTCGCCGCCCTTGGCGAGGTCGGCGAGTTTGGCGAGGAAGGTGCCGAGTTCCTTGTCGGTCAGCGGCGGCTCGAGGATCTGGGCCAGCGTCTGCACGGTGGTGGTCGCGGCCGTGGGGTCGGAGGACAGCTTGCGCAGTACGCCCTGCATGACCTGCCCGAACCGCTCCAGCTGGGCGTTCTGGGCCTCTCCGGGGGCGCGGTGGGTGGCGTAGGCGACGGCCATCTTGCCGCTGAGGGTCTGGCTCTTCCCCTTGTTCACCAGGGGCGCCTCGCCCTTCTTCTTCGCGTCCGGATCGGGCACGTCGGCGTTGGTGTCGACGTCGATGTTGCCGACGAGGTCGACGAGGTTCTGGAGATAGGGGGTGTCCAGGCGCCAGGTGCCCTCGATCTTGGTGCCGAGGACGGTGTCGAGGGCCTCGCGGGTGCCGGCGGAGCCGTCCTCGTCGACCGACTTGGCGAGGGTGGTCGTGGTGCCGTCGTCGTCCGTCACGACGAGCGAGTTGGGCAGCAGGACGGTGGTGCCCTGCTTGGTGGTGGTGTTGTCGACGAGCAGCACCGTGGAGGTGCCGCCCTCGGCGGTGTTGTGCAGGTGGACGACGACCACGTCGCGGCTCTGGGCACCGGCGGCCGTCGCGGTGCCGGTTCCGTCGTCGGAGGACGACGACGTGCCGGGGAGCTTCCCCGCGAACCAGAGGTAGCCGACACCGCCGGCCGCGACCAGCGCGAGGACGACGACCAGGGCGACGACCCGGCTGCGGGCGCGGCGCTTGGCCTCCTCACGGCGCTCGGTGCGGTTCTCGGTGAACTTCAGCCAGTCGATGACGTCCTCGGAGTCACCGTCGGGGTCCTCGACGAACGCGAACTGCTCGGTGCGGTACTCCCGTTCGCCTTCCCCGGCGGGTGCCCCGCCGGGCTCGGCGCGGTGGTCCGGGCCGGCCCCGCGCTGCCCGTCCCGGTCGGCGGCGTCCGGTTCCCCGACCGGCCCGGCCTGCTGGGGGATGTAGGCGGTCTGCTCGGCGACACGGGGCTGCTGCCCGCCCGTCGCGGCCTGGCCATGGGGGTCGTAGGGGACGTAGGAGTCGTAGGACGGCCCCGGCCCGCCGGAGTGCTGGTGACCGGCGGCGTACGGGTCGTAGGACGGCACGGGTGCCTGCTGGCCGGTGCCGTAGGGGTCGTACGCCGGTGGGAGCTGCTGCCCGCCCGTGGCGTACGGGTCGTACCCGTAGCCCTGCTGCGGGTACGGGTCGTACGGCTGCGCGCCGCCGTACTCCTGTTGCTGCGGGGCCTGTTGGTGGTGGGTCTGCTGGTGCTGGGCCTGCTGGTACACAGGCCGGCCGAACTCGTCGTAGCCGACGAGCTCGTACTGGTCGTCGTGACCGCCGCCGTGTCCCGCGTCGTATCGGTCGTTCACCGGTGCCCCCTCTCGGCTCACTCGCCGCGGTACAGCTCGCGCTTGTCGATGTAGCGCACGACTCCGTCCGGCACCAGATACCAGACGGGGTCGCCCTTGGCGACCCTCGCACGGCAGTCGGTGGAGGAGATGGCGAGGGCGGGGACCTCGACGAGCGAGACACCGCCTTCGGGGAGGCCGGGGTCGGACAGGACGTGACCCGGCCGGGTGACGCCGATGAAGTGCGCGAGGGCGAACAGCTCGTCCGCGTCCCGCCAGGTCAGGATCTGCCCGAGGGCGTCGGCGCCGGTGATGAAGAAGAGGTCGGTGTCGGAGTTGAGCGCCTTCAGGTCGCGCAGGGTGTCCGTGGTGTAGGTGGGGCCGCCGCGGTCGATGTCGATGCGGCTGACCGAGAACTGGGGGTTCTCGGCGGTCGCGATGACGGTCATCAGATAGCGGTCCTCGGCCGGGGAGACCGCGCGGTGGCTCTTCTGCCACGGCTGACCGGTCGGGACGAACACCACCTCGTCCAGGTGGAACTGCGCGGCGACCTCGCTGGCCGCCACGAGGTGCCCGTGGTGGATCGGGTCGAACGTGCCGCCCATGACGCCGAGGCGTCGCTTGCCGGGGCTGGACGGACTGCTGCCCGGCCCGACCGGCAGGCGCTTGAGCCCACCGCTCACGGGGCCGTTCCCGGCGCGACCGACCGGACCGCGACCGGCCGCGCTCGCCGGACCGGAACCCGCACCCGCACCCGCATCCCTCACCGAAGCACCGCCGACAGCTCTCGCCGGACCGTTGCCGGCTCCTCTCGCCGAGCCGTCACCGGCACCGCGCGGGCCGTTCCCGGCACCGCTGGCCGGATGGCCGTCGGTGCCGCTCACCGGACGGGCGTCCGTGCCGTTCGGCGTGTCGTTCGCCGGACCGGTAGGCATGTCCTGCTCTCCCATGCGTGCAGACCCTACCGGCCCGACCTGAGAGCTCCCGCCGACAGATCCCCGGACGGCCCGGGCCCGGGGGCCCTGCCGGACCGCCGGCGGACCTGTGCCGGACTCAGCGGTCGCGGTTGAAACGGGTGGTGATCCACAGCAGCAGCATCAGGATGACGAAGGCCCCGCCGCCGGTCAGCAGGGGGCTGAGGCTCTCGTGGTTGCCGCCGTGCTCCCCGCCCTCGGCGGCGAGGGTGACCAACTGGGCAGCGGTGCTGTGGAAGCTCATCTTCGGCAGGACCTATCCGGTGTGGGCGGGATAAAGACGTCGGCCCATGGTAAGCGGGCGGCTCGGGAGCCATCACGCCGACTCCACCGTTGGGGAACCGGGGAACCTTCGCCCCGCCTCAGTCGTCCTTCCGCTTGTACCCCCGCAGCAGGAACCACGCGGCCAGCACACAGCCCACCACCATCACGACCAGGACGATCCGGAGCAGATTCCCCGCGCCCTGCTGTTCGGCGGCGCTCGCGGCCTCCATGAGCCAGGCGGTCCGGGGGGTGTGCTCCATGGCGCGGAACTCCTTCGGTGTAGTGCCCGTCCACGGTATCTCCGCCTAGGCTGGGCTCTGCTTCGGGGGCGCAAAGGACCGCACAACAGTCCGCAAAGGGCCACTCACACGCACATGGGGGAAGACATGTCCGACGGCCACCAGCAGAACGGGCACGAGCACGTGCCGAGCAGGCAGCGCAGGCGCTTCCCGGGGATCTCCTCCCGTGCGTACGAGCACCCGGCCGACCGTTCCGCCCTGGTGGCGCTGCGCAAGCTGAGCGGGTTCGACACCGTCTTCAAGGCGCTCAGCGGTCTGCTGCCCGAGCGCAGCCTCAGGCTGCTGTTCCTGTCCGACTCGGTGCGCGTGTCCGACCAGCAGTTCGCCCACCTGAACGACATGCTGCGGGACGCCTGCTACATCCTGGACCTGGAGAAGGTCCCGCCGATGTACGTCAACCAGGACCCGCAGCCGAACGCGATGTGCATCGGCCTGGACGAGCCGATCATCGTCGTCACCACGGGTCTCGTCGAGCTGCTCGACGAGGAGGAGATGCGGGCGGTCGTCGGGCACGAGGTGGGGCACGCGCTGTCCGGCCACTCCGTGTACCGCACCATTCTGCTGTTCCTGACCAGCCTCGCCCTGCGGGTGGCGTGGATCCCGCTCGGCAACATAGCGATCATGGCGATCGTGACCGGGCTGCGCGAGTGGTTCCGCAAGTCCGAGCTGTCCGCCGACCGCGCCGGGCTCCTCGTCGGCCAGGACCTCCAGGCCTCCATGCGCGGCCTGATGAAGATCGCGGGCGGCAACCACCTGCACGAGATGAACGTGGACGCGTTCCTGAAGCAGGCCGAGGAGTACGAGGCCGGCGGTGACCTGCGCGACTCCGTGCTGAAGATCCTGAACGTGCTGCCGCGTTCCCACCCCTTCACCACCGTACGGGCGGCCGAGCTGAAGAAGTGGGCCGAGTCCCGCGACTTCCAGCGGATCATGGACGGTCACTACCCGCGGCGCAGCGAGGACAAGGACACCTCGGTGACGGACTCGTTCCGCGAGTCGGCGTCGGCCTACGCCACCAACGTCAAGAGCTCCAAGGACCCCCTGATGAAGCTGGTCAGCGACCTCGCCGGCGGGGCGGGGGACCTGGGCGGCCGGGTGCGGCGCGGCTTCGGAGGCTTCGCGAGTCCGACACCGCCGGCGGACCAGCCGCCCACGGACCAGCCGCCGGGCGACACACCCCCGGGCAACGAGCACTGACCGGCTCCGGGCCTCACACCCTCGGCTGCGCGCTCGTCGCCAGTGACCCGCACAGGGCCGTCGCGCTGCCGGTCGCGTACGGGTCCGTGCCGGCCGGGCCGCCCGCCTTCGCGGTCTGGTCGGCGAGCAGCGGGTGCAGGCGGTTGGCGGAGTCCTCGGCGCAGGACAGCGGCCCGGCCTGGACGTAGGAGACGACGAGCTGGGCGGTGTGCATCCGCAGGTCGTCGCGGTCGAAGCGGAAGTGCAGCTCACGCCGGACGGTGAACAGTGAGGCGCGCGCCTCCTCGTCCGCGCCGCTGGGCCGCAGCGCGTAGACGAAGGTGTGGTCCGCGGTGACCTCCAGCGTGGACGCGTCGGTCTCGGCGGCCTGGAGGGTGCCCTGGACGCGGATCTTCCGGTCGGCCAGCTCTGTCTCGGACGGGTCGAAGCGGACCAGCCACCCGGTGGGCGCGTGCCGGCCGTCGGCGGCCGGGCGGGTGAAGCTCTGGTCGAACTGGTCGAGTTGGTCGGTGTCGAGGAGGACCCGCACGGAGCGGACCTGCTCGCCGGTGAGGACGTCCGGGTCGAGCGAGGAGCGGACGACGTAGTCCTTGGCGGTGGTCAGGGCGCTCACCACCTGGCTGTCGGAGAAGTGCGCGGTGCGCCGGGAGGCCGGCAGCGGTATCCCCTCGGCACCGACGCGGTACTGCGCGGCGGGACTGTGTGCGTAGAGCTGCTCGGGGTCGGGGTGGCCGGGCACCTTGCCCTGCGGGGCGAGCGGGATGACGGTCATCCGCAGGGGCTCGGCGGGCTGCCGGGCGGCGGGGGCCTGGTAGGGGTGGCGGACGCCCATGTAGACCGCGGTCCCGAAGGCGATGGCGATCAGCAGGACCAGGACGAGTGCCTGCCGGGAGAGCCCGCCGCGGCGAAGGGGCGGTCTGCGGCGTACGGCGGGCGCGCGGTCGGCGATGCGCTCCTGTGCGGAGAACTCCTGGAGGCGGGCAGCGCGGACGAACGACTCGTCGAAGACGACGGACCGGTACTCGTCCTCACCGCCTCCGGGGCCGCCCTCGGGTGTCCCCTCGGCTGGGTCTCCAGGCCCTCCCATATCTTCAGGGTAGGTCGCCGGGAGCTCGGGTAAACGCCGTGGCGCACGACAAGTTGTGACAGGCCTCACCGGAACCGGCCAGGGTCCGCCGGGCGCCGGTCAGGGCGTGCGCGGGACCGCGGACGCGGCTGGCTGGGAGTAGTCGGCGGACGCGGACGGCGCCGCCGCGGTGCCCTGCTCCAGACCGGTCGAGGCGGGCGGCGGAACCTGGTCCCGATCGCCCGAGGAGGCGCTCCGGTAGACCGCCGCGAAGGCCAGCGCGACCATACCGATCCCCATCACGAGGGCGAGCAGCCAGGCGACGGGGCGGTGCCAGCGGACTTGTTTCCCGTACGTCCCGGAGGCGCCGTAGCGGCCTTCGAGGACATCGGTGTCGTCCGGGTCGTCGAGGTCCGGATCGTGGCCGAAACCGCTGAGGTCGTCGGGTCCGAACCCGTCCTCGTAGTGCTCGCCGCCGGCTCGGGCGCGGCGGGCCTCGGCCTCGGAGGCCTCCGCTCTCGCCTGCGCGGCGGCCAGGAGGCGTTCGACGGCGGTCGGCTCGTGCACCACGGCCGCCCGGACGAAGCCCTCGTCGAAGACCACGGAGGCGAACTCTTCGTCCGACACCCCGCGGTCGTGGTCGTCGTCGGGCTCCCAGCCGTCAGGGAACGGCGTACCCCCCACGTCCTCCGGCACGGATCCAGAGTAGACCTGGGGGGTCAATTTGGGCAGACGGTATGGAAATTCATCCGGTTGGTGAGACACCGCCGCGGCGGCACGGGCCGGCGCCCGGCGTGGGTGCCGGGCGCGTCCCGCGGGCCGGAACCGGGTCCGCGCGCCTCAGCGCCGTACGTGTCCGTCCCCGGTGACGATGTACTTCGTGCTGGTCAGCTCCGGCAGACCCATCGGGCCGCGGGCGTGCAGCTTCTGCGTGGAGATCCCGATCTCCGCGCCGAAGCCGAACTGGCCGCCGTCCGTGAACCGGGTGGACGCGTTGACCGCGACCGTCGTGGAGTCGACCAGCTGGGTGAACCGGCGGGCCGCCTGCTGCGAGGTGGTGACGATCGCCTCGGTGTGACCGGAGGTCCACAGCCGGATGTGCTCGACCGCCCGGTCGAGGGAGTCGACGACCGCCGCGGCGATGTCGTACGAGAGGTACTCGGTCTCCCAGTCCTCCGGCGTCGCCTCGACGACGGTGGCCTTGGAGTCCTTGGCGAACGCCAGCACCCGCTCGTCGGCGTGCACGGTCACGCCCGCCTCGGCGAGGGCGTCCAGGGCGCGCGGCAGGAACACGGGGGCGATGTCCTGGTGGACGAGGAGCGTCTCGGCGGCGTTGCAGACGCTGACGCGGTGCGCCTTGGAGTTGATCAGGATGTCGATCGCCATGTCGAGGTCGGCGTGGGCGTCGACGTAGACGTGGCAGTTGCCGGTGCCGGTCTCGATGACGGGGACGACCGACTCGGTGACGACGGTCTGGATGAGCGAGGCCCCGCCGCGCGGGATCAGCACGTCGACCAGGCCGCGGGCGCGCATCAGCTCGCGCACGCTCTCGCGGCTCTCGCCGGGCACCAGCTGCACGGCGTCGGCGGGCAGTCCGGCGCCGCCGACGGCGTCCCGGAGCACCCGCACGAGCGCGCTGTTCGACTCGTACGCGGAACCGGAGCCGCGCAGCAGCACCGCGTTGCCGGACTTCAGGCACAGGGCGGCGGCGTCGACGGTGACGTTCGGGCGGGCCTCGTAGATGATCCCGACGACGCCGAGGGGGACGCGGACCTGGCGCAGGTCGATGCCGTTGGGCAGGGTCGAGCCGCGGACGACCTCGCCGACCGGGTCGGGCAGTGCGACGACGTCCCGCACGTCGGAGGCGATGGCCCGCACCCGCTCCGGTGTCAGGGTCAGCCGGTCGATGATGGCCTCGCTGGTGCCGGCCTCACGGGCCTTGGCGATGTCCTTGGCGTTGGCCTCGACGATCTCGCTCGTACGGACCTCCAGCGCGTCCGCGATGGCGAGCAGCGCGTCGTCCTTCTCGGCCCGCGGGAGCGGGGCGAGGTCGGCGGCGGCGGCTTTGGCACGGTAGGCGGCCTGGGTGACCGGGGACATGGCGTCGTACGGCGAAAGCGTGGTCATGTGGAAAGCCTAGTGCGCCACGCGGATGCGTCCACCGCTCATCCCACAGCCCGAGACAAGCCCCGCACAGTGCGCAGACCTCTCAATAGGGGTGCACGCCCACCGGTGTCGCGGGCGCCGGCCCGTACCCCTCGGAGATGCGCTGGTGGTAGGTCTGGCGGTCGATGACCTCCAGGCCGACGATCTCCCACGGCGGGAGCCCCGCGGTCTGCCGGTGCTCGCCCCACAGGCGCAGGGCGACGGCGGCCGCGTCGTGCAGGTCGCGGGCCTCCTCCCAGTACCGGATCTCCGCGTGGTCGTTGGCGTATCTGCTGGTCAGCAGGAAGGGGTGGTCGTGGGCGAGCTGTTCGAGGGCGCGCCGGACCTCCTTGAGCGGTGCCTCGTCGCCGGAGACGCTCAGGGTGACGTGCCACAGGCGCGGCAGGTCCGCGGGCTCCTCGCCCTCGTAGCGGTCACCGGCCGCGACGCTCGTCAGGGCGCGTTCCTCGCCGGCCAGACGCGCGGAGGCGCCACCGGTACCCGCGCGGGACGCCGCCGCCCCAGGGCGCACTCGTCTCACGACGGCCTCCTTCACGCACAGATCGACCCCGGGGGTCGGGCGGTGTGTCCCTGGGACAAAGTTGAGCAGGCCGCAACCGCTCATGGGGCGGTTTTGCGGAACGTCCTTCTCAGGGCGACGCCCTTGTCAGGTCGTTCACCCCGTTTTCGGGCGTCGCGTGCGGTGACGCGGGGCAAGCGGGTGGTGATGCGGGTGGTACGGGGCGTGACGAGGGGTGCGCGGCGCGTCGGGTACGGGGTGCGCGGCGCGTCGGGCACGGGTACGCGGCGCGTCGGGTACGGGGTGCGCGGCGCGTCGGGCACGGGTGCACGGCGCGTCGGGCAGGGCGCACGGCGCGTGGTCCACGGCGCGTGAGGCGGGTGTTGCCGGGCGGCACCGGCCATGGTCCGGGTGCCCGTTGCGCACGCGAGGGACTTACGGGTGCAGGATCACCAGATCGTCCCGGTGCACGACCTCGCGCTCGTACGCGGGGCCCAGCTCGCGGGCGAGTTCCCGGGTGGAGCGGCCGAGGAGCCGGGGGATCTCCTTGGCGTCGAAGTTGACGAGCCCCCGGGCCACCGCGTGCCCCGTGCCGTCCCGCAGTTCGACGGGGTCGCCCGCGACGAACTCGCCCTCCACGGAGGCGATCCCGGCCGGCAGCAGCGACGTACGGCGGTCGACGACGGCCCGCACCGCGCCGTCGTCCAGCGTCAGCGCCCCCTGCGGGGTGGACGCGTGCTGCAACCACAGCAGGCGGTCGGCGGAGCGCTTGCCGGCGGGGTGGAAGTAGGTGCCGGTGTCCCCGCCGGACAGCGCGTCGGTCGCGTGCACCGCGCTGGTGAGGACCACCGGGATGCCCGCGGCGGCGGCGATCCGGGCGGCCTCGACCTTGGTGACCATGCCGCCGGTGCCGACGCCCGCCTTGCCGGCGCTGCCGATGTCCACGCCGGCGAGGTCCGAGGGCGTGCGCACCTCCGCTATCCGCGAGGTGCCCGGCTTGCCGGGGTCGCCGTCGTAGACGCCGTCCACGTCGGAGAGCAGCACCAGCAGGTCGGCGTGGACGAGGTGGGCGACCAGGGCGGCGAGCCGGTCGTTGTCGCCGAAGCGGATCTCGTCGGTGGCGACGGTGTCGTTCTCGTTGACGACCGGCAGGGCGCCCATGGCGAGCAGCTTGTCGAGGGTGCGGGAGGCGTTGCGGTGGTGGGCGCGGCGGCTCATGTCGTCCGAGGTCAGCAGCACCTGGCCGACGCGGATGCCGTAGCGGGCGAAGGAGGCGGTGTAGCGGGCCATCAGCAGGCCCTGGCCGACGCTGGCGGCGGCCTGCTGGCGAGCCAGGTCCTTGGGACGGCGGCGCAGGCCCAGCGGGGCGAGACCGGCGGCGATGGCACCGGAGGAGACCAGGACGATCTCCCGCTCCCCGCCGCTGCGGCTCTTGGCGAGGACGTCGACGAGCGCGTCGACCCGGTCGGCGTCCAGGCCGCCGGAGGCGGTGGTCAGCGACGAGGAGCCCACCTTGACGACGATCCTGCGGGCCTCGCTCACGGCCTGCCTTGCCCCTGCCACGTACCTGCCCCACTTCCTTGCCGAGTGTCCTCAATCTACGGGAACAGCAGGCCGTCGCGCTGTCGCGTTCCACCCGCCGGGACGCGCCGGCGACCGCGCGGAGCCGGCCGCCGGGGAGGACGTCCGGCCGCGCCGGTCCCCTCGACCGGCAGCGGGCGTCCGCCGTCCCATTACCGCCGCCCGGTCGGGGGCGTTGTCCAAGGAGCCCGACATCGAGCCCTTGGAGTGAGCGCAGTGCCCCTACCTCTCCCCCGCCGATGGTCCGCCGCAGGGCTGCCGCGCCGGCAGATCCTGGTCAAGGCGTTCGTCGTGGCCGTCCTCGCGGCCGCGTTCGCCGCCCAGGCCGTGGCGGCCCTGCGTCCGCACGTCCCGCTGCTGCTCGCCGCCACGGCCGCCTCGCTGGCCGTGGAGGGCGTCCTGTACCGGTGGCAGCGGGGCATGCTGTCGCTGTTGTTCGCCAAGTCGCACGCGGACCTCACGGTCCGGCATGTGCTGCGGGACCTGCTGCTGGTCGTCGGCCTGCTGCGGGTCGGCGAGCAGGACCGGGAGACGGCGTACGTCCCGCTGGTCGCCGGGCTGCTCGTCTTCTACGCGCTGCACTGCGCGATCCAGGCGGTGTCGGTGCTGGTCCGCCGCACCCGCACGCTGCCGGTGATCACCCGCAACATCGACGCCCGCGCCCTGCGCCTGTCGCCGGCCCCGCCCGTGCTGCTGCGCCGCCCCGGCCACCGGCTGCCGGTCTACGGCCTCCCGTCGACGGCCGGGCTGCTGGTCACGGCGGTCACCGGCGAGCCCGGCTGCGCGGCCCTCGGCGTCTCCGTGTCCCTGGGACTCGCCCTGGTGGGCCTGTGCGACCTCCTCGTACGGCTGCTGCCGAGCCGGCGTCCGGCGGGCGAGCAGGAGGTGCTGGACTGGTTCGACGCGTGGCTGGCCGCGTACCGGCCGACCGTGGGCCTGTACTTCTCCGGCGGGGCTTCCTCGGCGTACCAGGCGAACATGTGGCTGGAGCCGCTCGCGAAACTGCCCGGCCGGCCGGTGATCGTGCTGCGTGAGCGGTTCATGATGCAGAAGATCGCCGCGACCGACGTGCCGATCGTCTGTCTGCCGAAGGTGTCCACGCTGATGCGGCTGGAGCGGTCCACGCTCCAGGTCCTCATCCACCCGTCGAACTCCGGCAAGACCTCGCAGGTGCTGCGGATCCCCACGCTCAAGCACGCCTTCGTCAACCACGGCGAGAGCGACAAGCTGTCCTCGTGCAACCCGTACGCGAAGGCGTACGACGAGGTGTGGGTGGCCGGTCCGGCGGCCCGGGAGCGGTACGCGGCGGCCGAGGTGGGCGTCGAGGACAAGGACGTGGTGGAGATCGGCCGTCCGCAGCTGGAGGCCGTACGGCCGTACGCGGCCCCGCCGTCCGGGCCCCGCGGCGACGCCGCCGGTGGACGCTTCACCACGGTCCTGTACGCGCCCACCTGGGAGGGCTGGGACGGCAACCCCGGCAACACCTCGGTGATCGAGGCCGGCGAGAACCTCGTCCGGGCGCTGCTCGCGGATCCGGGCGTACGGCTGCTGTACAAGCCACATCCGCTGACCGGGTCGGTGGATCCGCGGGCGGGGGCGGCGGACCTCAGGATCCGGGAGCTGGTGCGGGCGGCGAACCGGCGGCGCACCGCCGGGCGCCCGGCCGTCAGTGGCGAACTCATCGCGCTCACCGAGGAGTTGGACCGGCTCACCACGGTCTCCTTCCGGGCCGGCGCGGACCAGGTCGAGCGGATGCTGGCGCAGTCCACGCCCGAGCCGGGACGTGCCGAGGCGGTGGCGCGGGCGACGGCGGCCTGGGAGGAGGCGTACTGGGCGTCGCTGCCGGAGTGGGAGCACCAGGTCGTCACCGACGCCCGGCCCGCGCTGTACGCCTGCTTCAACCAGGCCGACCTGCTGGTCAGTGACGTGTCGAGCGTGGTCAGCGACTTCCTGGCGAGCGGGAAGCCGTACGCGGTGGCCAACACCAGCGGTCTGCCGGAGGAGGCGTTCCGCGAGACGTTCCCGACGGTACGCGCGGCGACCGTGCTGACGCCGGACGCGGCCGGGGTGCCCCGGCTGCTGGACGCGGTCCGGCATCCGGAGCGGGACGAACTGGCCGAGGCCCGAGCCGAGTTGAAGCGGCACCTGCTGGGACCGGACGAGCCGTCCGCGCAGGCGCGCTTCGACCGGGCGGTGGGATCGCTGGGTGCGGCGGCCCGGCGGCACCGGTCCCGGATGGCCGAGCGGCCGGCGGCGGAGCTTCCCGCTCAGCGCCGGGAGGCACCCGTGCCCGGGTCCGTCACGCGGCCACGGTGAACCGCGCGGGCAGCGCCCGGCGGGCCTTGCGGGCCGCGCGACGCAGGAAGGTGTCGATCGGGCTTTCCCGGTAGTCCGGGAAGGCCCTGGCCTCCCGTCCCTCGGCGAGGTACACGGAGTCGGGGATGCCCGCCGTGCCGTCCCGGAAGCGCGGATAGGCGAGATAGAGGCGGCGCCCCTTCTTCTCCACGACGGCGGGGGCCTGCTTCTTCGCCCGGACGAACTCCAGGACCTCCGTGAGGAGATCGGGCCGCTGGGCGGCCACCAGGTGCAGCCTCAGCCGCTCCTGGACCCGGATGCGGCGGGCGACGTCGTCGTTCCAGTACGCGTCCATCAGCGGCTTCGCCAGCTCGAACTTGTGCCGCCGTATCTCCTCGCTGTCGGTGAGGAACGTGGGGCCGAACTGCGGCAGCAGCGTCACGAGGAAGGGTCGGACCATGAGCACGTCCCGCTTCGGACCCGGGGGGAGCATGGTGGCGATCAGGGTCGTCAGGGCACGCGCGGAGTCGAAGCGCAGGGTGTAACCCCCGCTCCTGGTCACGTGTTTGCCGTCCTCGCGGCCCACCAGGTAGTAGCAGGTGTAGTCGGCGAGCACGGAGACGCCGTCCGCCCGCAGATACGCCTCCAGCGTGAACAGCGCGTCCTCGCCGGTCCACAGGGACTCGTCGAAGCGCATGCCGTGACGTTCCAGCAGTGCGCGGCGGAACAGCTTCTGCGCGCTCAGGGTGAACTTGATGTTGGAGGAGAACACGTCGGTGCGCTTCAGCGTCTGCCCCCACATCGACTTCGGCGCGCCGCGGTTGACGCCCTCCACCCGGCCGAGGACGACGTCCGTGCCGTTCTCGTCGGCCATGGCGACCATCCGCTCCAGGGCCTCGGAGCCGAGCCGGTCGTCGGCGTCGAGGAAGAAGACGTAGCGTCCCGCCGCCTTGCCGAGACCGACGTTGCGCGGGCCGCTCGGGCCGCCGGAGTTGTCCTGCCGGATCACGGTGACCGGCATGGCGGCACGGGCCGCGAACTCCTCCAGGTACTCCCCCGTACCGTCCGTCGAGCCGTCGTCCACGGCGATGACCTCGACGCGCTCCGGGTCGATGGTCTGCGCCTCCACCGACGCCAGGCACTCCACCAGGTACGGCATCGCCTCGTACGCCCCGATGACCACGGTCACATCAGGCTGCGCAACGGTCACACTTCCCCCTCGTCACGGAAAATTTCCCCCGAGTCACCCCGCTGGCAAGCTGCTAGACGGACGGTCACAGGAAGCGGTTGCCCCTGCGCCATGCGTTCGTGGCCCAGCTCACACGGTGAATCGACAGGTCCGGGGGAAGAGTGGACGCCCCTCTATACGTGACAGGGCCCGGTTTTCGAGGATCACTCCTCGAGAACCGGGCCCTTTTCGGAAGGCCGCGTACTCAGCCCGCCGCCACGCCGTCCGCCTCACCGGCCGCCGACGCCCGCTGCACGGGCACGGCGCTCGCCAGTTCCTCGGCCTCCGCGGCTCCCGCGTCCGCGGTCGCGTCCTCCGCGGCCGCGGCCGCCGTCCGCGACTCCTGGCCGGTGTTGCGTGTCTCGGCCTTCACCGCGAGGTTCGCCACCGCGGTGTTGAACTGCTCGATCGAGGTCGGCTCGTCCGGGCCCAGCAGGTACTGCTTCAGCTCGGTCCGGTCCTCGGCCAGCGGGTCGGCGGCCGGGTCGCGGACCGCGTCCAGCAGTCCGCCCAGCTCGGCGGCGCTGTTGGAGAGGATCACCGCTGCGCGCACGGCCGTGTTCTGCCGCTTGAACTCCTCCACGCCCAGCTCGGCGGAGTCCGTGACCGCGTACGGCTTGCCGCTCGCGATGAAGTCGGAGACCACGCTGGAGATGTCGGAGACCATCGCGTCCGAGACGTTGAAGCAGTCGTACAGGCGCGGTTCGGCGCCCGTGATGACCCGGTGCTCCCAGGTGCCGAAGGAACGCCAGTACGCGTCGTTCCACTCGGCCCGCAGCCGGGCGATCTCCTCGTGCTTCGCGACGTCCACCACGCCGTCGCGGGTGGCCTCGGCCTCGTCGCCCTTCTCCCCGCCGCTGCCGGCCAGCTCGGCGATCCGGGCCTCGATCCGGTTCAGGTCCGCCTTGGCCCGCGCCTGGGCCGACGCGTCGGCGGTGAAGCTCGGGTCGGCGGCCCGCCCGGCGGCGGCCTTCTCCACCAGGGCCGTGACCCGCCGGTGCGCGGCGCCGGCCTCGGCACTGACGGTGCCCGTGAACGGGTGCGGCTTGTACAGGACGCGGACCGGCGGGTCGGCCTTCACCAGCTTCTTCACGATGTTCTCGCCGGCCAGGACGAGCGAGGTGTTGCCCGGGTTGCCGTCCCAGCCCTCCCAGGTGGGCGCGTACAGCACGGTCGGGACACGGCCCTCGGGCACGCCCTGCCAGGTCTGGATCGGCGCCAGCTGCGGGCGGCCGACCTCGACGATGTCCTCGTCGCGGACACCGACGTCGGCGATGGCGTAACGGTCGCGGCCCGCCCGGCCGGCCGTCCACACCTCGTCGTAGACCTTGCTGAACGGGTTGACGCTGGCCAGCTTGTCGCTGTCGCCGTGGCCGATGAAGACGTGCTTCATGGTGGGCACGCGCAGCAGGTGGATGTTCTTGCCGACGTTCGCCGCGTACAGCGCGACCCGCACCGTCGACAGGTCCATGTTCATCAGGTGCACCCCTCCGGGCACGCAGATGACCGGGACCGTGGTGGGGGCCAGGTTCGCCAGGATGACCCGCTCACGCAGGATGATCAGCGGCTTGGAGTCCAGCTGCTCCATGGTCTCCAGCCACATGTTGACCTGGTAGGCGGAGTCCTTGGAGCCGGAGAAGTACAGCACCGTCTCGGGCCGGTACTCGCGCAGCCAGTCGTCGACCGCGGCCAGCACCCGCTCGGCCTTCGGCGGGATCTTGCGGCCGCGCACGTACGGCATCAGCGCGAGGACGTACAGCGTGCCGAGGACCAGCGTGACGCCTATGCCGACGAACGCGGCCACCGCCGACCCGGTCTGCGCGGAGACGAGTATGCCGACCACGGCCGCGAGGTCGAGGTGCAGCATCTTCTCGGCGGAGCGGTCGAGCAGGTGCTTCGACGGGGCGTCCGGGATGCGGATGCGGGAGGCCAGGTCGACGTTGCGGGTGGCGACCGGCATCCGGCGGCGGTTGCGGATCAGGGTGACCAGCGCGCCGTGCGGGGCCTGGAGGCCGTAGAACGCGATGAAGCAGGCGGTCGTCCCGTAGAAGATCAGGTTGTCCGACAGGGAGAGACGCGCCAGCAGCAGGATCAGCAGGAGCTGTCGGATCAGGAAGCGGATCGACAGGCCGGCGCGCACCTTGCTGAGGCGGTTGATCAGGTAGCTGCCCTTGCGGTGCAGATAGTGGTCCGCCAGGTACGTCACGGCGGTCGCGGCCGCGAAGGCGGGAACGCTCGGGACGAGCGCGGCCAGCATGATGGCGGGGAAGCCCGCCATCATGAGGATCGCCGCGGCCAGTTCGGCCGCGCTGCCCACCCGGGCGACGCGAATAGCGGTGGATATCACGGAGAACCTGCTCTGGGAGGGGTGCCGGTTGCGAAAGCCGAAAAAGTCCGGAAATAGAATGGTGAAGACCCTGGGAGTTTTACGGCTCAGGCCCCTGCGAATGTGCCGTGAACGGGCAGCCGCAGAGGCCTGAACAACAGAAGACTATTTGCCGGTGATTATGCCACGCCGTCCTGGCGGTCCAGCACACTGGCCAGCGCCGCGTCGAATCCGGAGGCCTGGCCGGCCGACGCCGTCGGGTCCTGCTGGCGGACGTCGATGACGTGTCCGGTCAGCTCGGACAGCAGCACGTCGAGCGAGGTGCGGGCCACGGCCTCGGAGGAGAGCAGGGTGCCCGCCGGCTCCTGGCCGAACGCCTTGGTGCGCATCGGGGTCGCGGTGCGCTCCGGGTTGATGCAGTTGACGCGGACTCCGTCGCCGGCCCACTCGTCGGACAGGGCCTGGGTGAGGTTCACCATGGCGGCCTTGGTCGAGGAGTAGAGGCTGTACTCGGCGCGTCCCCGGGTGTAGCTGCTGGAGGTGTACAGCAGCAGCTGTCCCTTGGTCTCGGACAGGTACTTGTACGACGAGCGGGCGATCTGCACCGGGGCCAGGTAGTTGACCTTCAGCGCTTCCTCGATGGTCGCGTTGTCGGTCTCGGCGAGCTTGCCGATGCGCAGCACGCCTGCGGTGTTGACGACGTAGTCGATGCGGCCGGTCTCGGCGTACGCCTTGGACAGCGCGTCGTCGACCTCCTCCGGGTTCTCCACGTGCGTGCCGGTGGTGGAGCGGCCCAGCGCGTACACCTTCGAGCCGTAGGACTCGGCCAGTTCGGCGATGTCCTTGCCGATGCCGTACGAACCGCCGAAGACGACGACCGTCCTGCCGGTCAGCAGCTCGCGGTAGGCCTCCTCGGAGACCTGCTCGGGCGCGGCGGTCGAGGCCAGCTGGAACAGCTTGTCGGCGATGAAGACGTCGACGGGCTGGGTGACCTTCATGTTGTACTCGTCGCCCGCGACCACGTGGATCGGCACGTCCGGCAGGTACCTGAGGACGACCGAGCAGTCGTCCGTGGCCTGGAAGTTGGGGTCGCCGGCGGCGACCTCGTAGGCCCGGCGGATCGTGGACAGCTTGAACGCCTGGGGCGTCTGGCCGCGGCGCAGCCGGGAGCGGTCCGGGATCTCGGTGATGAACTCGCCGTCGTCGCCGTGCGTGCGCGTGACGATGATGGTGTCCGCGGACGGGATGGCCACGTCGACGGCCTGGAAGCGCTCCAGTGCCGTGACGCAGTCGTCGATGACGCGCCGCGACAGCAGGGGGCGTACGGCGTCGTGGAACAGGACGTTCACGTCCTCGCCGTCGGCCAGCCCCTCACCCAGGGCGGCGATGGCGCGCTCGGTGGTCTCGTTCCGGGTGGCACCGCCCTCGATGATCTTCTTGACCTTCTGGAACCCGGCCTTGGCGACGATCTTCTCGATGTCCGGCACATAGCCCGGTGCCATCAGCACGATGATGTCGTCGATCGAGTCGGCCTGCTCGAAGGTGGTCAGGGTGTGCTCGATGACTGCCTTGCCGGCGATCTTCAGCAGCTGCTTGGGGATCGACAGACCCACCCGCTGACCGGTGCCACCGGCCAGGATCACTGCGGTGGTACGGGGCTTGGCTATGTGCTGTGACACAGGTTGACCTACCTTGGGACGACAGGGAACGCCGAAATGGTCCCACTCTTAGTTACCGCAGTGCAAGGTGAGCGCTGTTCGCCGCATATGTGCGCGCCATCTGTCATTCACCTTGCACTCCTGGTGATTGGGCGGACCTCGGCGGACATCCCGGGAATTGCTGTGAGTAACTCCACAGACACCGGGCATCGCTGAGCGTGACGTCCGGGCCCGCCTCGACGCCGCCGCAGCCTCCGCAGGCACCGGTGCCCCAGCACCCGCGCCGGTTCCTCCGACGAAGTCGGGCGCACCGTACGGGCCTTGGCGGGCCGGTGTGCCTGGTCGGTGCCGCCGTGGCCGCCGCGCGGGCGCCGTACAGCGTCTGGGCCGCCACCTCGGGAGCGATCAGCGGATCGCCGGGCACCTCGCCCGGCCGGACGCGGCAGGGCGGACAGCGGCGCCGGGTCGCCCGGCACGCGGGCGCCCATCGCGCCGATCCGCCCGGCCGTCTCGGCACCGATCCCGACGGCGGCCTCGACGGCCCGCCGCGGGGGTGCCGATCCGTATGTCGTGCGGGCCTTGGGCGCACGTGTTCTTCATGTGTATCACCGCGCCGTGGCGGACCGGCTGTGAATGGAGCTCATCGGGAGTCCATTGCCGCGGAATTCCTTGTCAAGATTCCGCAGCATTTCGGTCTCGGGGAGGGTGAGGGGCCGATTCGACGCGTCCGGAACCGGTTGCAGGAGACGCTCCGGCAGGCCGAGGAGCCGCTCGAAGGCGGGCAGCAGGCCGCGCCGGTCGCGGTCGTCGACCACCACGACGGTGCCCCGTCCCGGCCCACCACCCGGGCCCAGCCGAGGGAGCCTGAGACGGTGCTGAGAGATCTGGGAGTCCGGAGACCGGAGACCGGAGACCGGAGACCCGGGACACGGCCGCGTCCCAGGTCCTGGCCGGGCCTCCCTCGCCTCAGACCACCCTGACGCCCGGCCTGCCCGCGTCCACCCGCAGCCTGGCCAGCGTGCGGGGCGTGGACTTCGGCCTGAGCACCGTGTCGACGATCCGGACCTGCGCGTCGATGCGGTCGCGGCGGATGTCGAAGAGGTGGTAGCCGCGGTGCGCGTCCAGCAGTTTCCAGTGCGGGTTGTCCGCCCTCAACGGGTCCCACTGCTTGCGGAACGCGGCCTGGTCCTGGTCTCCGTTGCTGGAGATGGAGGTGCCGACGAACTCGGCGCCCACCGTGGCGGACGTCGGCCTGGCGTAGTTCTCCTTGAGGTCGCTGACCATCGTCAGGTGCCGGTCGCCGGTGAGCACGACGGGGTTGCGCACACCCCTGAACTGCTGGAGCAGCGCGTTGCGTTCGGCCTGGTAGCCGTCCCAGGCGTCGTAGTACCAGAGCTTGCCCTCGCCGATCTTCAGGTCGGTCTCGGCCATCATGATCTGCGAGGCGATCAGGTTCCAGCGGGCGGGCGAGCCGCGCAGCCCCTTGAGCAGCCACCTCTTCTGCTCGGCGCCGAGCATGGTGAGCGACGGGTCCTGGGCGCCGGCCTGGCTGGTCGCCTGGTCGCTCCGGAACTGCCGGGTGTCCAGCACGTTGAGCCGGGCCAGGCGGCCGAAGTCCAGGCGCCGGTGCATCCGGATGTGCGGTCCGTTCGGCACGGCCGTCGCCCGCACCGGCATGTGCTCGTAGTACGCCTGGTAGGCCGCGGTCAGCCGGGCCACGAACGCGTCGTGCGCCTGCTTGCCGGGGTCCTGCGGGATGTCGCCGGCGAAGTCGTTGTCGACCTCGTGGTCGTCGAAGGTGACCACGAAGGGCGCGTTGGCGTGCATCTCGGCGAGGTCCGGGTCGCTGCGGTACTGGGCGTACCGGTTGCGGTACTGGGTGAGGCTGAACGGCTCACCGGTGCCCTCGTGCCGTCGTACGGCCGTGGCCGACGGTGACGACTCGTAGATGTAGTCGCCGACGAACAGGACGACGTCCGGGTCCTGGGCCAGCATGTCGGCGTACGGGGTGAAGTAGCCCTGCTGCCAGTTCTGGCAGGAGGCGAGCGCGACGCGCAGGCCGCCCGGGGAGCTGGTCGCGGCGGGGGCGGTGCGGGTGCGGCCGACGCGCGAGGGCTGGCCGTCGGCGCGGAAGCGGTACCAGTACGTGGCGCCCGCGCGCAGGCCCCGGACATCGACGTGAACGCTGTGCCCGTACGTGGGCCGCGCCTGGGCGGTTCCCCGGCGGACGACCTTTCTGAACCGCTCGTCCTCGGCGACCTCCCACTGCACGGGCACCGTGGAGTTGGGCATGCCGCCGCCGTTCAGTGGGGCCGGCGCGAGCCGCGTCCAGATCACCACGCCGTCCGGCAGCGGGTCGCCGGACGCCACGCCGAGGCTGAACAGGCCGTCGGGAAGCGGGGTTTCGGCGGCTCGGGCGGTGTCCGGCAGCCACAGCTGGGCGGAGACCGCAGCGCCGAGGACGGCGGCTCCGGTGGCCAGGAATCGGCGTCGGTCGGGCGATACTGCTCCGGTCATCGGGCGAACTCCCCTGCCTCGCTTGTCTCGTGGACAAGGGGAAGTTCGCCCGCCGGTCGGTCCGCCCGCTGAACGCAGACCCTCGCGTGCATGACAGATGTGGAGACAACAAGCGACCCGTAGCGCCGCGGGAACCACACGATGAACGTGAGTTGGTCGCCACGGGTCTACGGGTCGTCAGGTGCTGTTGTGGGGCGGTTCGTCAGTACGCGCCCCGGGAGCCGGGCCGTGCGCGCGACACGGCCGGGCCCGGGGTGCCGACGGCTAGAACGGCTTGAAGTCGTCGAACTCCTGCGCCGCCTCGTCCCGTTCCGCCTGCTTGTCCCGGCGTCGCTGCGTGGCGGGCCGGGGCTCGTCCAGGCGGTGGTCCTCACCACGCCGGCCGAGCATCTCGGCGCCGGCCATCACCGTCGGCTCCCAGTCGAAGACGACCGCGTTGTCCTCGGGTCCGATCGCGACTCCGTCGCCGGACCGGGCACCCACCTTCATCAACTCCGCTTCGACACCGAGGCGGTTGAGCCGGTCGGCGAGGTAGCCGACGGCCTCGTCGTTGCTGAAGTCGGTCTGGCGCACCCAGCGTTCGGGCTTCTCGCCCCGCACCCGGAACAGGCCCTCGTCCTCCTTCGTGACGGTGAAGCCCGCGTCGTCCACGGCCTTGGGCCGGATGACGATCCGCGTGGCCTCCTCCTGGGGCTTGGCGGCCCGTGCCCGGCCGACCATGTCGGCCAGCGCGAACGACAGCTCCTTCAGCCCGGTGTGCGCCACCGCCGACACCGCGAAGACCCGGTAGCCCCGCGCCTCCAGGTCCGGCCGCACCATCTCGGCGAGGTCCTTGCCGTCCGGTACGTCGATCTTGTTCAGGACGACCAGGCGGGGCCGGTTGCCGAGGCCGCCGTACTCCTTCAGCTCCGCCTCGATGATGTCGAGGTCGGAGACCGGGTCGCGGTCGGACTCCAGGGTCGCCGTGTCCAGCACGTGCACCAGCACACTGCACCGCTCGACGTGGCGCAGGAACTCCAGGCCGAGGCCCTTGCCCTGGCTGGCGCCGGGGATGAGGCCGGGGACGTCGGCGATGGTGTAGACGGTGGAGCCGGCGGTGACGACGCCGAGGTTCGGCACCAGGGTGGTGAACGGGTAGTCGGCGATCTTCGGCTTCGCGGCGGAGAGCACGGAGATCAGCGAGGACTTGCCGGCGCTCGGGTACCCCACCAGCGCCACGTCGGCGACCGTCTTCAGCTCCAGGACGATGTCCTGGGTGTCCCCCGGCTCACCGAGCAGCGCGAACCCGGGCGCCTTGCGCCGCGCGGACGCCAGCGCCGCGTTCCCGAGCCCGCCCCGGCCGCCCTGCGCGGCGACGTACGAGGTCCCGTGCCCGACCAGGTCGGCCAGCACGTTGCCCGCCTTGTCCATCACGACCGTGCCGTCCGGCACCGGCAGCACCAGGTCCTGCCCGTCCTTGCCGGAACGGTTGCCGCCCTCGCCGGGCTTGCCGCTGGTGGCCTTGCGGTGCGGGGAGTGGTGGTAGTCGAGGAGGGTGGTGACGGACTGGTCGACGGTGAGGATCACGTCACCGCCGCGCCCGCCGTTGCCGCCGTCGGGTCCACCGAGCGGCTTGAACTTCTCACGGTGGACGGAGGCACAGCCGTGACCTCCGCTACCCGCGGCGACGTGCAGCTCGACGCGGTCCACGAAGGTGGTCATGGGATGTGCCTCCAGTTACGTACGGGATGGTTCTTGGGTCAACACGCGAAAGGCGGACCCGCTTCCCGTGAGGGAAGTGAGGTCCGCCTCGCGCGAAGCTTCCGATCAGGCGACCGGAACGATGTTCACGACCTTGCGGCCACGGCTGGTGCCGAACTCCACCGCACCGGCCTGCAGCGCGAACAGCGTGTCGTCGCCGCCACGGCCGACGCCCGCACCGGGGTGGAAGTGGGTACCGCGCTGGCGGACCAGGATCTCGCCCGCGTTGACGACCTGACCGCCGAAGCGCTTCACGCCGAGGCGCTGAGCGTTGGAGTCACGACCGTTACGGGTGGACGATGCGCCCTTCTTGTGTGCCATCTCTCCTCAGTCCCTTACTTCGCAGCCGCGGGGATCTCAGTGACCTTGATCGCCGTGTACTGCTGGCGGTGGCCCTGACGACGGCGGTAGCCGGTCTTGTTCTTGTAGCGAAGGATGTCGATCTTCACACCCTTGTGGTGGTCCACGACCTCGGCCTGGACCTTGATGCCGGCCAGGACCCACGGGTCGCTGGTCACAGCGTCGCCGTCGACAACGAGCAGCGTAGAGAGCTCTACGGTGTCGCCAACCTTGGCAGTGGAAATCTTGTCAACCTCAACGATGTCGCCGACAGCAACCTTGTGCTGGCGACCACCGCTGCGCACGATGGCGTACACGCGGATCTCACTCTCTCGCTCGGGAACGGCACCCCCGCAGTCCAGCCGATCACGGACGTGAGCAGCCTCTCCGGAACACCGGGTGCTCCGGAGGAAGAGGTTTACGGGGATGTGGCACGTCTATGGACACGCCGACGCTCCAGGTTACGGGCCCACGGCCGAACGGGTCAAACCGGGGCGGCGGGCCCGACCGGGACCGTTCAGCGGCCGAGGCTCTCCCGGTAGGCCACGCACGCCTCGTAGGCGGGCAGCAGTCCCTGCTCGCGGGCCTCGGCCAGGGTGGGCGCCTGCTCGTCCTTGGCGGAGAGCAGCGGGGCGAGGTCGGCGGGCCACTCGATGCCGAGGTCCGGGTCGAGCGGGTGGATGCCGTGCTCGCGCTCGGGAGCGTAGCCCTCGGAGCAGAGGTAGACCACGGTGGCGCCCTCGGTGAGCGCCATGAAGCCGTGGCCCAGGCCCTCGGAGAGGTAGACCGCGTGGTGGTCCTGGTCGTCCAGCCGAACCGCCTCCCACCGGCCGAAGGTGGGCGAGCCGGTCCGGATGTCCACGATCACGTCGAGGACGGTGCCGCTCACGCACTTGACGTACTTGGCCTGGCCGGGCGGCACGTCGGCGAAGTGGATGCCGCGCAGGGTGCCCCGGCTGGAGACGGACATGTTGGCCTGGGCCAGCGTGAGCGGGTGGCCGGCCGCCTCGGTGAAGGCCGGGGCCTTGAACCACTCGTGGAAACTGCCCCGGCCGTCGGGGAAGACCTTCGGTTCGTGCACCCAGGCGCCGGAAATCGAAAGAGGTCGCATCGCGGGGGTTCTCAGCCCTTCTTCTGCTGGTTGGTCAGGGCGCGCTTGAGGCGCCCGGCGGCCCGGCGCCACAGCGGGCGCGGCGCGGCGGCCTGCTTGGCGGCCTTCTTCCCGGCGGGCTTCCCGGCCGGGGTGTGCCGGTCGATCACCCGGGCGGTGCCGTCCTCGGCCACCACCACGTCGACCGGGAGCCGGGTCCAGCGGGCGTCGCCCCGCGTGGCGGACGGCATCCCGACCCGGACCGCCCAGCGGCGGCCGGTGAGCTTCTCCAGCGGCAGCGTGGCGGTGAGCGCGGCGCCGTCGGGCACGGCGTCGGCCGGGTACTTGCCGACGTTCTTGCGTTCGAAGCGCAGCCGCACCGGCTCGGCGCCGGCCACCGCGAGGTGCAGCGGCAGCGGCAGCCGGACCGTCGCGCCGTCGACCGAGGCCGCCGCCGGGTCCATCCGGGCCACCGCCTCGCCCTCCAGCTTCCCGGTGTGCTGGTCGACGTCGAGGGAGAGGTTGCCGGGCCCGTCGGTCCAGTACGGCAGCACGAGGCGGGCCGGGTCACCGGTGAGCGCGGGCGTCCGCCCGGCCTCGACGTCCTCGCCGCGCACCGCGCCGAGCCGGGTCTCCTTGCTCCAGCCGCAGGACTTGATCCGCATGTGCAGGTCCCAGATGCCCTTGGTGAGCGGCGCTCCGGCCGCCGCGGTCTCCGGGTCGAGCACGGCACGGGCGGAGATGCGCTGCCGCAGGGTGCCGTCCTCGGCGGGCGACTGGTGCAGCTCGCTCTTCAGGGGCAGGTAGAACTGGCGGGCGTCCTCGCGGTGCCGGACCACCAGGTCGACGTCGCTCTTGTCCAGCGGCGCCCGCAGGGTGATGCCCTGGTCGGCCAGGGCCGCCAGGGCCTCGTCGGACAACGGCGGGACCAGCAGGTCGTGGTCGCCGTCCCGGCGGAAGGCCATCGGTACGCCGTCCACCTGCATCTCGGCGTCGAAGCCGATGTCCAGGGAGCCGTTCTGCCAGCTCAGGGAGGTGAGGGTGCCGGTGGGCCGGATCCCGGCCTCCCACTCGGCGAGCGCCCGGACGTCCTGGTAGCGGTCGGCGACGACCAGTCCGGCGACCACCCGCTGGGTGAGGGCGAGACGGGCCACGACGCCCGGTCCGAAGCGCTCGGTCACCACGCCGCGGATCTCGCGGTACAGCTCCTCGGCGTAGTCCTCGGGAAGCTTGAGCAGGCGCTGGCCGCGCAGCCGCTCCACCATCTCGTTGCGCAGCCAGCGGCTGAACAGCTTGTCGCGCAGCGGGCCGGGCTCGGTCAGCTCCTCGACCACGTCGAGGGCCTCACGCAGGTTGGTGAAGTAGCCGACCGGGTCGAAGCGCTGGAAGCCGGCGTTGGAGCCGTCGTCCCGGGTGATGTGGTAGTAGCACAGGTAGTCGCTGAGGACGGCGACGCTCTTGGCCCGCAGGTACGTCTCGACGACGAAGACGTGGTCCTCCAGGCGGCGGCGGCCCTCCTTGAAGCGGATGCCGTGCTCGTCGAGGAACTCCCGGCGGAACATCTTGTGCGGGGTGAGGCTGTCGATCAGCGGCGCGTTCTCCACCGTGGCGCGCGGCCGGTTGACCCGGAACAGCTCCTGCGGGACCGGGCGTCCGATGCCCGCCATCTTGCCCACGACCACGTCGGCGTCGTTCGCCTTGCCGTAGTCGTACATCCGCTCCAGGGCCTCGTCACCGAGCCAGTCGTCGTGGTCGACGAACATCACGTACTCGCCGCGGGCCGCCGCGATGCCGGTGTTGCGGGGGCGCCCGGACCAGCCGGAGGACTCCTGGTGGATGACGTGCAGATGGGGGTGCTCGGCCGCCAGCTGGTCCAGCCGGGCGGGGGTCTCGTCGGTGGACCCGTCGTCGACGAAGAAGACCTCGAACTCGTCGGGGGTCAGGCTCTGCCGCAGCACGGACGAGACGCAGTCCTCGACGTACTTGCCGGGGTTGTAGACCGCGATGACGACGCTGACCTTGACTGTCACGCCGGGTTCTCCTTCATGTGGACCCGGTGGATCTCCGGGAAGGCCTCGATGAGCGCCGCGCGCCAGTCGCGCGGCGGCTCCATGCCGGCCGCGGCGAACCGGCCGTGACCGAGGACGCTGTAGGCGGGGCGGGGCGCGGGGCGGGTGAAGGCCGCGCTGGTGGTGGGGCGGACCCGGTCCGGGTCGGCGCCGAGCAGGCGGAAGATCTCCCGGGTGAAGCCGTACCAGGTGGTCTCGCCGGAGCTGGTGCCGTGGTAGACGCCGGCCGGCGCGGTGCCGGCCAGCGCCCTGCGGCCCAGGTCGTACAGGAGCCCGGCGAGGTCGGCGCTCCAGGTGGGCTGGCCCCGCTGGTCGTCGACGACGTCGAGGGTGTCCTTGACACCCTCCAGCTTGATCATGGTGCGGACGAAGTTGGGGCCGCCGGTGCCGTAGAGCCAGGCGGTGCGCACCACATAGCCGCGGTCCGGCAGCGTGCCCAGGACAGCCTGCTCACCGGCGAGCTTGGTGCGTCCGTAGGCGCTGCGCGGGGCGGTGGGCGCGTCCTCGGCGTACGGGGCGTCGGCGTCGCCGCCGAACACGTAGTCGGTGGAGACGTGCAGCAGGACGGCTCCCGTGCGGGCGCAGGCGGCGGCCAGGTTCGCCGGCCCGTCGCCGTTGATCCGCAGCGCCTCGGCCTCACGGGTCTCGGCGTCGTCCACGGCGGTCCAGGCCGCGCAGTTGACGACCACGGCGGGCCGGTGCCGCTCCAGCGCCCGCGTCACGGCGTCGGCGTCGGTGAGGTCCAGCGCCGTACGGTCCAGGGCGACGATCTGCTCGCCCGCCCGGGCCAGCCGGGCCAGCACGTCCTGGCCCAGCATCCCGCCCGCCCCGGTGACCAGCCAGGGCTGTGTGCTCAACGGTTCGGTCACAGCGCCGCCCGCTCCTTCAGCGGCTCCCACCAGGCGCGGTTCTCGCGGTACCACTGCACCGTCTCCGCGAGGCCCTGCTCGAAGCTCTTGCGGGGCTCGTAGCCGAGCTCCTCGCGGATCTTCGTGCAGTCGACCGAGTAGCGGCGGTCGTGGCCCTTGCGGTCCTCGACGTACTCGACGCTGGTCTCCCAGTCGGCGCCGCACGCCTTGAGCAGCAGGCCGGTGAGCTCCTTGTTGGAGAGCTCGGTGCCGCCGCCGATGTTGTAGACCTCGCCCGGGCGGCCCTTGGTGCGCACCAGCTCGATGCCCTGGACGTGGTCGTCGATGTGCAGCCAGTCGCGGACGTTGCCGCCGTCGCCGTACAGCGGGACCTTCTTGCCGTCGAGGAGGTTGGTCACGAAGAGCGGGATGACCTTCTCGGGGAAGTGGTGGTGCCCGTAGTTGTTGGAACAGCGGGTGACGCGGACGTCCAGACCGTGGGTGCGGTGGTAGGAGAGCGCGATCAGGTCGCTGGACGCCTTCGCCGAGGAGTAGGGCGAGTTGGGTTGCAGCGGGTGCGTCTCGGGCCAGGAGCCCTCGTCGATCGAGCCGTAGACCTCGTCGGTGGAGATGTGCACGAAGGTCTTGACGCCGGCCCGGTGCGCCGCGTCGATCAGCGTGTGGGTGCCGACCACGTTGGTGCGGACGAACTCCGCGCCGCCGTCGATGGAGCGGTCCACGTGCGACTCGGCGGCGAAGTGCACGACCTGGTCGTGCTCCGCCATCAGCTTGCCGACCAGCTCGGGGTCGCAGATGTCGCCCTTGACGAAGGCGAATCCGGGGTGCGCGCGCACCTCGTCGAGGTTGGCCGGGTTGCCCGCGTACGTCAGCTTGTCCAGGACGGTGACCGCGACATCACCGGGCCCCTCGGGGCCGAGCAGCGTACGCACGTAGTGCGAGCCGATGAAACCGGCACCGCCGGTCACCAGGATGCGGGTAACGGGGGTCGTCATGAGGAGATCTGCACCTTGCTGTGATCACCGAGCACGAGCCGGTGGGCCTTGGGGTTACGGGGAGCAGGCGTCACTTCGACGTCCCGCCCGATGAGCGAGGCCTCCACCCGGCGCACGCCGGTCACGGAGGAGCCGCGCAGCACGATGGAGTACTCGATCTCGCTGTCCTCGATCCGGCAGTCCTCGGAGACCGAGGTGAACGGACCGATGTACGCGTCGCTGACCACGGTGCCGGCACCGATGATGGCGGGCCCGACGATCCGGCTGCCACTGATCCGGGCACCCTCCTCGACGCGCACCCGGCCGATGATCTCGCTGTCCTCGTCCACCGTGCCCGCGGTCAGCGGCTCCACGGTCTCCAGGACGGACCGGTTGACCTCCAGCATGTCGGTGACGTTGCCGGTGTCCTTCCAGTAGCCGGAGATGGTGGTGGAGCGGACGTCACGCTTGTCGTCGATCAGCCACTGGATGGCGTGCGTGATCTCCAGCTCCCCGCGCCAGGACGGCTCGATGGAGCGGACGGCCTCGTGTATGGCCGGGGTGAACAGGTAGACGCCGACGAGCGCGAGGTCGCTCTTCGGCTGCTTCGGCTTCTCCTCCAGGCCCACCACCCGGCCCTGGCCGTCGAGTTCGGCGACACCGAAGGAGGTGGGGTTGGGAACCCTGGTCAGCAGGATCTGCGCGTCGGGCCGGTCGGTGCGGAACTCCTCCACCAGGCCGGTGATGCCGCCGACGATGAAGTTGTCGCCGAGGTACATCACGAAGTCGTCGTCGCCGAGGAATTCCTGGGCGATGAGCACGGCGTGGGCGAGCCCCAGCGGGGCGTCCTGCGGGATGTAGGTGACCTCGATCCCGAAGCGCGAGCCGTCACCCACCGCCTCGCGGATCTCCTCCGCGGTGTCGCCGACCACGATGCCGACCTCGCTGATGCCGGCTTCGGCGATGGCTTCCAGGCCGTAGAAGAGCACCGGCTTGTTGGCGACCGGCACGAGCTGTTTGGCCGAAGTGTGGGTGATCGGGCGGAGGCGGGTGCCCGCTCCCCCGGAGAGCACGAGAGCCTTCACTTATTGCGCCCCAATACTATACCTATACAGGGATGAATATCCCAGCTTGTCTGAATTAGCGTCAATCCAGGCTCACATCATAACCAGCTCACCGGATCATTCATTCACCTGTCATTCACACATTCGATTCCCGGGTGACAGGCGCGCCCCGGGAGAAAAGTGATCCGCCCCCGGTCGGACCGGGGGCGGATCATCTGCTCCTACGGCGAGGGTCAGGCCTCGTCGGCGGTGGTCGAGACGGACGGGGCCGACTGCTGCTCGGCCGCCGCCGTCTTCTTCGTCGCCGTCTTCCTGGCCGGGGCCTTCTTCGCCGTGGCCTTCTTGGCGACCGTCTTCTTGGCCACCGTCTTCTTGGTGGTGGCGGCCTTCTTCGCGGTCGCCTTCTTGGCCGTCTTACGGGCCGTCTTCCTGGCCGGAGCCGCGTCCTCGGCGGTCCCCTCCGCACCGGCTTCGGCGCCGGCGTCGGTGCCGGCCTCCGCCGGGGCCTCCGTGACCGACGGGACGACCATGACGGCCGCCTCCTCGGGCGCGGTGGGCGCGGTGGGCGCGGTGGCCTTGCGGACGGCGCGGCGCCGCGGACGGGCCGGGGCGGCGCTCTCGGCGGGCGCCTCGGCGACCGCCTCGCTCGCCGCGACCGCCTCGCTCGCCGCGACCGCCTCGCCGGCCGCGGCCGGCTCCTCCGCGGCCTGCGGCGCGGACGCCGGCGCGGTCTCGGCGACCGTCACCACGGCGGCCTCGGCCCCGGCGGGCGAACCGGCCGGCGCGGACACCTTGCGGGTGGCCCGGCGGCGCGTACGGCCCTTGGGCGCGGCGTCATCGGCGGCCGGAGCGGCAGCCGGTGCGGGAGCGGCGGCCTCGACGACCGGGTCCTCGGCGGCGGCCGGCGCGGCCTGCGCGACAGCGGCCTCCTCCGGCTGCACCGGACGCTCGACCTCTTCCTCGGCCGTCACGTCCTGAGCAGTGGGAGCCTCGGCCCAGGCCTCGGCCCGCACGTCGGCCTTCGCCTCGTCCCGCCGGTCACCGCGCCGGTCGTCCCGCTTCGGCGCGCCCGCCGGAGCCGACGCCCGCCGGCTCGCCCGGCGCCGCGAACGGCCCCGGCCGGCCGCGGCCTCCGCCTCGGCGACACTGCTGAACAGTTCCTCGTCGAGCGCGAAGTCGGGCTCGGTCAGCGCGACCGGCTCGGCGATCTCGGCGGCGACCTCCGCCTCGGTCTCCTCCGGGGCCTCGGCCGTGTCCACGGCCGTCTCCAGGGTCGCCTCGTGCTCGTGCGGCTGCCCGTCGCCGCCGCGCCCGCGCTTCTTGCTGCGCTTGCCGCCGCCACCGGCGGCCGTCGGCTGCTCCATGTGCACGATGACACCGCGGCCGTTGCAGTGGACGCAGGTCTCGGAGAACGACTCCAGCAGGCCCTGCCCGACCCGCTTGCGGGTCATCTGCACGAGCCCCAGCGAGGTCACCTCGGCGACCTGGTGCTTCGTCCGGTCCCGGCCCAGGCACTCCAGCAGGCGCCGCAGCACCAGGTCCCGGTTGGACTCCAGCACCATGTCGATGAAGTCGATGACGATGATGCCGCCGAGGTCGCGCAGCCTGAGCTGGCGGACGATCTCCTCGGCCGCCTCCAGGTTGTTCCTGGTGACCGTCTCCTCCAGGTTGCCGCCCTGGCCGGTGAACTTGCCGGTGTTGACGTCGACGACGACCATCGCCTCGGTCCGGTCGATCACCAGCGAACCGCCGCTGGGCAGCCACACCTTGCGGTCCAGCGCCTTGGCGAGCTGCTCGTCGATCCGGTACGTGGCGAAGACGTCGACCTCGGAGGTCCACCTCGACAGCCGGTCGGCCAGATCCGGCGCGACGTGCGAGACGTACCCGTGGATGGTCGACCAGGCCTCGTCACCGCTGACGATGACCTTGGTGAAGTCCTCGTTGAAGATGTCGCGCACGACCCGGACGGTCATGTCCGGCTCGCCGTACAGCAGCGTCGGGGCGTTGCCGCTCTTGGCCTTCTTCTGGATGTCCTCCCACTGCCCCTGAAGACGCTCGACGTCGCGGCGCAGCTCGTCCTCGCTCGCGCCCTCGGCGGCGGTGCGCACGATGACGCCCGCGTCCTCGGGGACGATCTTCTTGAGGATGGTCTTCAGCCGGGCCCGCTCGGTGTCCGGCAGCTTGCGGCTGATGCCGGTCATCGAGCCCTCGGGGACGTACACGAGGTAGCGGCCGGGGAGGGAGACCTGGCTGGTCAGGCGGGCGCCCTTGTGCCCGATCGGGTCCTTGGTGACCTGGACGAGGACCGGCTGGCCCGACTTCAGGGCGGACTCGATGCGGCGCGGGCCGTTGGCCATGCCCAGCGCCTCGAAGTTGACCTCACCGGCGTAGAGCACCGCGTTGCGGCCCTTGCCGATGTCGATGAAGGCGGCCTCCATCGACGGCAGCACGTTCTGCACCTTGCCGAGGTAGACGTTGCCGACGTACGAGGTCGCCTGCTCCTTGTTGACGTAGTGCTCGACGAGCACGCCGTCCTCCAGGACGCCGATCTGCGTACGGTCGCCGTGCTGGCGGACCACCATCACGCGCTCGACGGCCTCGCGCCGGGCCAGGAACTCGGCCTCGGTGATGATCGGAACACGTCGGCGGCCCTGCTCGCGGCCTTCGCGGCGGCGCTGCTTCTTGGCCTCCAGGCGGGTCGAGCCCTTGATGGACTGGACCTCGTCGGACGGCTCGGCGGGCTTGCGCGGCTCGCGGACCTTGACGACCGTGCGCTCGGGGTCGCCGTCACCGGGCTCCACGTCGACGGAGGTGTCACCGGCCCGGCGCCGACGGCGCCGACGGCGACGGCTGCTGCTGGAGCCGCCGGAGTCCTCGTCACGGTCCTCGGCGTCCGCCGCGTCGTCTGTCTCCGCGGCGTCCTCCTCGGACTGCCCGGCGGTGTCCTCGTCGTCCTGCGACGCCCGCGCGACGGCCAGGTCGTCGGTGTCGTCCTGGCCCTCACCCGACTCGGCGTCGGCGGAGTCGCCCCGGCGACGGCGACGGCCGCCCCGGCGGCGACGGCGACGCGAGCCGGTCTCCTCGTTCTCGTCCCCGTCGACGGCGTCGTCGGCACCGTCGGCGGACTCCTCGTCGTCCTCCGGCTCCTCGTCCACGGCGGGCTCGACGACCTGCTCCTCGGGCTCCTGCGCGGCGGGGGCGCCTCGGCGGCGGCGCCGGCGGCGCGCTCCGCCCTGCTCCTCGGCGCTCTCCTCGGAGTACGGCTCGGAGTACGGCTCGGTGTACTGCTCGGGCTCCTCGGCCACCTCGGGCTCCGCCTCGGCGGCGGCTTCGGCGGCGGCCCGCTGCGGCGTCTGGAACATCGGCTCGGTGAACACGGGCGCCTGGAACACGGCGACGGCGGGCCGCGCGGGCCGGCGCGGACTCTCGTCCTCGGCGGTCTCGGCCCCGGCCGGCCGCGCGGGCGCGGCGAATCCGGTGGCGGCCTTGCGCACCGCACGACGACGGCGACGCGGGGTGCCGTCCTCGGACGCGCCCTCGACGGCGGCGGGCGCCTCCGGCTCGGTCCGGGCCTCGGGCTCGGGCTCGGTGCCGGGGGTGCCCGTCACCACGGTGTCCTCGGCCGGCTCCGGCTCGGTACCGGCGGCCTCGACGGGCGCGGACACCCGACGCGTGGCCCGGCGCCGGGTACGGCGCGGCTCGGCGTCGGCGGTCTCCGCGGGCTCGGCCGGCGCGGGCTGCCCGGCGCTGACGGCGGCGGGGTCGGCGTCCGGCACGGCCGCGAGGTCCACCGGTTCGCCGGCGCTCTCGGCCGTCTCGACGGCCTGCGCCGCCTCCGGGGTCCCGGTGGCGTCCGGGGCAGCGGCGGGCGCGGTGGCGCGACGGCTCGCACGGCGACGCGTACGGCCGGCGGGCGCGGTCTCGGCGGCGGCCGGGGCCTCGTCCGCCGGCTCGGCCGGCGTCTCGGCGGCGGCCTCGGCGGACGCGGGCACCACGACCTCGGCGACCTCGGCGGACGTGGGCGCGGACACCCGGCGCGTGGCACGGCGACGCGTACGACGCGGCGCGGCCTCCTCGGCCTCCGGCGTCTCGCTCTCCGCCCCGGCGGCCTCCGCGGCGGCGGTCACGGGGACGACGGTCTCGGCGACCTCGGCGGGAGCGGGCGCCCCGGCGGGTGCGGAGGCGCGGCGCGTGGCACGCCGGCGCGTACGGCCGGCGGGCGCGGCCTCAACGGCGGCGGACGTCTCGGATGCCTCGGGGGTCTCACCGGTGTCACCGGCCTCGACCGTCCCTGAGGCGGCCGCCGTCCCGGCCTCGACCGCCTCGGCGTCCGCCTCGTCCTCGTCGGTCACGAGGTCCTCGGCCTGCGCGGCCGGTATGGCCGGCGCGACCGTCTCCGCCGGTGTCCCGGCGGCCGCGGCCGGCGGACCCGCCGGCCGGGAAGCGGCCCTGCGCCGGCGACGCGGCGGCAGGGTGTCGCTGGGGGTGTTCGGTTCGGAACCCTCAGTGGGTTCGGTCGGTTCGAGCATGCGGGCTTGTCTCCCGTCAGGCTCCCGGGCGCCGCACCTGGTCCGGCGTCGACATGTCGACCGCCGTTGACGTCCGCGGCTCGCGCGAAGCGCGGTGCCGCCGTCCGGGGCGCGGGCGCCGCACGGGAGCTCTCTGTGTCCTGTCTCGCCGGTTCCGTACGCCGATTGCGCACGGCCTGGCGAAAGTCTTGTGGTCGGTGCGCTGCCCGACCCAGGTGGCTCCCGAGTCCGAGGGCGGCGCTTACGACGTCCGTCCCTTCGCGGGACCTTCCTTACGCCGGCGCCTTCGCGGCGGCAGTGGGGTCGGCCGTTGAGAGGGCCTCCGCTGCCTCGCGGTCGGGCGCGAGCGGGTCGGTCACCGTGCCGGTCTCTTCATCGAACAGCCCCTGCGCCAGCCTGGTCACCGCTGCGGCGACCGGCGGCGCCAGGTCGGCCACGGCGCGGAGACCGGACAGGACGTCGTCGGGTCGTACGGCAGGCGTCACGTGCCGAACAACCAGCCGCAGTATCGCACAGGGCTGGTCGCTCGGCCTATCAGCCTGCGGACGGTGCGTTTCGAGGTGGGCGACCGCGGGGCGGGCGTCGAAGGTCCGCAGGCCGTTCTTGGTCATGCGCTGGACCTCGACGGCCCCGGCGGCGTTGAACATCCCCACCGCGCGTTCGGCCTCCGCCGGGTCGACCCCGTCCAGCCGCAGCTCCCAGACGGAAGCCGTGAGCCGGTCGGCGAGACCGGACGTCCGGGCCTCGACCGCCTCGATGACGTCGAGCCCGGCGGGCAACGACTCGTCGAGGAGGGCTCTGAGCTGCTCCGGGTCACGCGCCTCGGTGAGCGCGATCTCCAGATACTCCGCCTCGCTGCCCGTGCCGGTGGGTGCGGCATTGGCGTACGACACCTTCGGATGCGGCGTGAACCCCGCCGAGTACGCCATCGGCACCTCGGCACGGCGCAACGCACGCTCGAAGGCGCGCTGGAAGTCACGGTGGCTGGTGAACCGGAGGCGGCCGCGCTTGGTGTAGCGCAGTCGGATGCGCTGCACCGCCAGTGCGGGCGGCGGGCCTTCGGGCTGTCGCTTGCCCAGTGTCGTTCAGTCCTTCGTGAGAGCGGTCGTACTCCTACCAAGAGTACGTGTCTCGGCGCTCGTCGGTTCCCGCCGATCCACCATCTGCGGTTGCCCCGGCTTCCCGAGGAGCATGCGCCGGAAGTCGGCGCGGGCCTGCCGCGCGGACTCGCGGGCCGCGGCGAGGACCTGCCGGGTGACCCGTCCGACGCCCCGCGCGGCCTCGGCGGCGGGCCGCAGGACGGTGTCCCGGATCACGTGTCCGACGGGGGTGAGGACGGTCCGGTACGCCCAGCGCACCGGCTCGACGAAGATCCACCGGAAAGCGGTGCCGAGGAACCTTCCGACGGCCAGCGAGAGGTGTCCGGCGATCCGCCAGGCGTGTCCGAGGGCGTCCGCCGTCTCCCGTCCGAGGACGGCGAGGACGTGCCCGACGGGCACCAGGACCCAGCGCCACACAGCGAGCGCGGGCAGCACCACCAGAATCCGGGCGACCCAGTACAGCCCCAGGCCGACCCCCGTGACGATCATGCTCAGGCACCACACGAGCCCCTTCACGCACCAGGAGATCGCATGCCCCACCGGTGTCAGGATCCACGTGTAGACCCACACCGCGGGTGCGGCGACGAGGTACCGCGCCAACCAGGCCGCCGCGGCCCGCACACCGCGCCCCAGGGCGGCGAACCCGGCACCCAGCCCCCTGAGCGTCCACATGACGGCATGCCCCACGGGAGTGAGCACGCGCGCGTACACCCAGGCCAGCCCGTCCCCGAGGCCCCGCACGCCCCAGGCGAGGGCATGCCCGGACGGCGTCAGCAGATACCGGTACAGCCACACCGCGGGCACGACGACGAGCACGTTCCCCAGCCAGGCGAGCGCCCGCGCGAGGGGCACGACGCCGTACCGCCACAGCCCGACGAACGGCCACACGAACAGCGCCCGCCCCACCCACAGCGACGCCCGCCCCACGGGCCGCAGCACCGCGTCCGTCAGGAGCCGCCCCGCCACGACGAGCGCGTCCCACACCATCCGCACGGGCACGACCAGCACGAGCACGACGATCCGCACGGGCAGGCGCACGGCGACGACCAGGCACCCCTCGGGCTCCTGTGGCCGCGGCGCCGGCGGCTTCTCCAGATCCATACCGGTGTAGACGCCGCGGCACCCCCTGCGGATGCGGTACCACGACTGCTGCTTGTTCCGGGCCCCGGGTGGCTGACGCGTTCCGGGACTTCGGGGAAAGCCCGTGCAGTATGGGCCTGTCGCACTCCCGTCCACGCAGAGGATGATCCACACATGATTACGCTCACGAAGGAAGACGGTCCCGCCGACCTGGACGGGGTGACCCATCTGTCCATCGGGGTGTCCTGGGACGCCACCTCCGGCAGCAGCGGCGGAGTGATGGGCATGCTGCGCCGGAAGACCGGCACCGACCTCGACCTGATCGCCATCGCCATGCACGCCGGTGACCCGGTCCGCCTGGCGGGCCTCGACTCGCTCGACCCCATCGGCAACGGTTCGCTGCTGCACAGCGGAGACAACCAGACCGGACACGGGGACGGTGACGACGAGACGGTCATGGTGGAGTTCTCGAAGATCCCGCCCCACATCACCTCGATCGTGTTCGTCGCCGCCGCCTACAAGAAGGGCAGCTCCTTCCAGAAGGCGCGCAACATCAGCTTCAAGGTGTACGACGCCACGGGCGGCAGCACTCAGCAGGTCGCCGACATCTGGCCGAGCATGCTCACCCAGGACAACAGCTGCGCCGTCGCCAAGGCCGTACGGAACGGCAGCACCTGGAAGCTCGAAGTGATCAACGTGACGGGAAAGATCAAGCAGGGGGACCAGCTGTCCCTGATGCGCTTCGCCGCCGCCCAGTGATCACCCGGCCGCCGGCCGCCGCCACGAAACCCGGCGGCCGGGACCGGTCGGACACGCGCCTCCCGCAGGTCCACCCCGGAGCCGGTGCGGCGGCGGAACCGGCCACGTGCCCCGGCGCCCCGGCCCTCACCAGTGCACGTGCCAGGGGACCCGGGTCACTCCGTCCGCCAGCAGCAAGCCCGTCACCGCCGCGCGCGCCCGCCGCGGCGGGCGCGGCCGTGGTCGTCGACGCGGCGCACCAGGTCGGCGACGCGGTCGCTCGGGTGCCGGCCGACCGGACCGTCGCCGCCGGCACCGCGACCGTGGCCCAGGAGATCACCCTGATGCACTCGGCCGACGACACACTCGGGCTCCCGCTCAAGCGCCTCGGGTGACACCCAGGCCGTGGTTCCCGCTGCATTCGGAGGCACTTCGCACCGGCCCGGCCGTCGTCCCGGAGCCTTCAGCAGCGCTACAGAGCCTCCCCCACGTCAGTGAGTGTGCCCGTTGGTCGCCGCGTCCTTCTTGACCGTCAGCGGCAGCAGCTTCTTGCCCGTCGGGCCGATCTGGATGGACGTGTCCATCTGCGGGCACACCCCGCAGTCGAAGCACGGCGTCCACCGGCAGTCCTCGACCTCCGTCTCGTCGAGGGCGTCCTGCCAGTCCTCCCAGAGCCAGTCCTTGTCCAGGCCGGAGTCGAGGTGGTCCCAGGGCAGGACCTCCTCGTAGGTGCGCTCACGCGTGGTGTACCAGTCGACGTCCACGCCGAAGGGCACCAGCGCCTTGTCGGCGCACCGCATCCAGCGGTCGTACGAGAAGTGCTCGCGCCAGCCGTCGAAGCGGCCGCCGTCCTCGTAGACGGCCCGGATGACCGCGCCGATGCGGCGGTCGCCGCGGGACAGCAGGCCCTCGACGATGCCGGGCTTGCCGTCGTGGTAGCGGAAGCCGATCGAGCGGCCGTACTTCTTGTCACCGCGGATCTTGTCGCGGAGCTTGCCCAGGCGGGCGTCCGTCTCCTCGGCGGAGAGCTGGGGCGCCCACTGGAACGGGGTGTGCGGCTTGGGCACGAAGCCGCCGATCGACACCGTGCAGCGGATGTCGTTCTGGCCGGAGACCTCGCGGCCCTTCTGGATGACGCTCATCGCCATGTCGGCGATCTGGAGGACGTCCTCGTCGGTCTCCGTCGGCAGACCGCACATGAAGTACAGCTTCACCTGGCGCCAGCCGTTGCCGTACGCCGTCGCGACGGTCCGGATCAGGTCCTCTTCCGAGACCATCTTGTTGATGACCTTGCGCATCCGCTCCGAGCCGCCCTCGGGAGCGAAGGTCAGGCCGGACCGGCGGCCGTTGCGCGTCAGCTCGTTGGCCAGGTCGACGTTGAAGGCGTCCACCCGGGTCGACGGGAGCGACAGGCCGATCTTGTCCTGCTCGTACCGGTCGGCGAGGCCCTTGGCGATGTCGCCGATCTCCGAGTGGTCCGCCGACGACAGCGACAGCAGGCCGACCTCCTCGAAACCGGTCGCCTTCAGGCCCTTCTCCACCATGTCGCCGATGCCGGTGATCGACCGCTCGCGCACCGGACGCGTGATCATGCCGGCCTGGCAGAAGCGGCAGCCGCGGGTGCAGCCGCGGAAGATCTCGACGGACATGCGCTCGTGGACCGTCTCGGCCAGCGGGACCAGCGGCTGCTTCGGGTACGGCCACTCGTCCAGGTCCATGACGGTGTGCTTGGACACACGCCACGGAACACCCGACCTGTTCGGTACGACCCGGGCGATACGGCCGTCGGAGAGGTACTCGACGTCGTAGAACGCCGGGATGTACACCGACCCCGTCCTCGCGAGGCGGAACAGGACCTCCTCGCGGCCGCCCGGCTGTCCCTCCGCCTTCCACTCACGGATGATCCGCGTCATGTCGAGCACGGCCTGCTCGCCGTCGCCGATGATCGCCGCGTCGATGAAGTCGGCGATCGGCTCGGGGTTGAACGCGGCGTGGCCGCCGGCCAGCACGATCGGGTCGTCGATCGTGCGGTCCTTCGACTCCAGCGGGATCCCGGCCAGGTCCAGCGCCGTCAGCATGTTCGTGTAGCCCAGCTCCGTCGAGAAGCTCAGTCCGAACACGTCGAAGGCGCGCACCGGGCGGTGGCTGTCCACCGTGAACTGCGGAACGCCGTGCTCCCGCATCAGCGCCTCCAGGTCCGGCCACACGCTGTAGGTGCGCTCGGCGAGGACGCCCCGCTGTTCGTTCAGGACCTCGTAGAGGATCATGACGCCCTGGTTGGGCAGTCCGACCTCGTACGCGTCCGGGTACATCAGCGCCCAGCGGACGTCGCACGACTCCCACGGCTTGACGGTGGAGTTGAGCTCTCCGCCGACGTACTGGATCGGCTTCTGCACGTGCGGGAGCAGAGCTTCGAGCTGCGGGAACACTGACGCAGCGACTTCGGCAGGCATCTCGCGACCTTCGTGAGCGGGACAGGACTGACAGGGGTGACCATCTAGGCTAACGCGGCCGCGAGCACCCCCGGCACGCCCGCGGGCTCACAGGACCGCCGCCCCGCCCCTGATCCCCGCCCAGAAACCGGGCAGCCCGGCCTCCACGGCCGCCGCGCGGCGCTCCTCCCGGCCGTACAGCAGCCCGTACGTGAAGGCGCTCTCCCCCGCCGTGTGCGCCTGGCGGGCGAGGTCGCGCAGTGCCTCCCGGACCATCACGCTGTCCTGGTGGTCGCCGAGCAGCCCCTGTAGCGCCTTCATCGACCGGACCAGTGCGGTGGCCGGCACCCCGAGCGCGGGAACCGCCGACTCCGCCGCGTACCGCGTCCGCTTGGCCTTCTTGCGGGCCTCGTGCAGCGCGACGTCCCGGTCGTCCCCCGGCGTCAGCTCCACCGCCCGCTCGACCAGCCGGGCCACGGCCGCGAAGTCGCCGCGGACGGCCTTCCCGATCACCTTCTCCGGTCTGCCGCCGGCCGTCCGCAGCAAGGGCGGATCGGCGATCAGGGCGTCGAGCGTGCCCAGGAGTTCGAGATACCGGCGGCCGTCCAGGACGGCGCCGAGCCGCCGGCGCGATCCACCGCGACGGGCGTGCGACCAGATGTGCAGCCGGGTGCCGACCGGCCCGGTCAGCAGGGTCGGGGGCAGGCCGTCGAGGGCGCTGGTCAGCCGTTCGGTCAGCACCTCCTCGTCCCGGTCCTGGCCCAGCTCCCCGGCCAGCCACTTCAGTTCCGCGCCGATCGGGTCGGTGACGGTCCGGTCCAGGACCTTGCGGTACGAGCGGAGGGCGCTGCGCATCCGGCGGGTGGCGACGCGCATCCGGTGCACGGCGTCGTCCAGGTCCCGCCGGACGGCCGGGTCGAGTGCGACGAGGGCGTCCCGCTGGGCGCTCAGGTACGCGAGGACGTGGTCGCCGGCCGTCACGGGCGGCAGGTCGGCAACCGGTGCCTGCGTGCCGCGCCGCTGCTTCCCGGTCGTCCCGGATGCCCTGGATGTCCCGGTCGTATCGGATCTCCCTGCCCTCCCGATCTTCCCGGCTTTCCCGGCCTTCTCCGTCTCCCTGGGGGCCGTATCCGTCTTCCTGGGGGCCGTCTCCGACAGCGCCCTGGCCAGCTTGGACGCGGAGCCGGACGGGCGCACCTCTGCCCGCCGGAGCCGCTTGTCCACCTTGTCGAGGAGGACCGGGGCGATCCCGTCGGCGAGTTCCACCTCGATCTCGGTCCACTGGGCCGGGCCGCCGCCCCCGGTGAGCCGCTCGGCGAGGACGGCGTCCACGCTCACCTCGGCGAGCAGCCGGCCGTCGAGGTCGACCAGGTCACGCACGTCACGGTCAGAGCGCAGCCGGACCACGGGCACCAGCTCCGCGTCCCGCACCCGGGAACGGACCAGCCCGGCCAGTGCGCCGGGCACGGTGTCGGACAGGGGCGCCCGGATCTCGTCGCGTACGCCCGGGGCCACCGGGAACTTCAGGTGCCAGCCCGCGTCCGAACCGCCCGTGCGGCGGCGCAGGGTGATCGAGGACGCGGCGAGGCGTTCGTCCACGGTGTCGTAGTAGGTGGCGTCCAGGTGCGCGACGCCCTTGTCGATCACGGCCGCGACGCCGGCGACACCGGTCAGGTCGGGCAACCCGCGCTCGTCGGACTCGTACTTCCGCTCGATCTCGCGCTTGGTGTCCACCATGACCTGAATCCAGTGGTCGGTGGCCGGTCAGGGCAGAGGCCGGTCAGGGCAGAGGCCGGTCAGGCGGAGATCGGCTCCGCTACGCCGACATCGGCCGCTGCACCCGGATCGACTGGAGCAGCCCCACCGCCACCCACACCGCGAACATCGACGAGCCTCCGTACGACACGAACGGCAGTGGCAGACCGGTGACCGGCATGATGCCGAGGGTCATGCCGATGTTCTCGAAGGACTGGAAGGCGAACCACGCCACGATGCCGGCGGCGACGATCGTGCCGTACAGCTCGGTCGTCTCGCGGGCGATGCGGCAGGCGCGCCACAGCACGACGCCCAGCAGCAGGATGATCAGGCCCGCGCCGACGAAGCCCAGCTCCTCACCCGCGACCGTGAACACGAAGTCCGTCTGCTGCTCGGGCACGAACTGACCCGTCGTCTGCGAGCCCTCGAACAGGCCCGCGCCGGTCAGACCGCCCGATCCGATCGCGATGCGGGCCTGGTTGGTGTTGTAGCCGACGCCCGCGGGATCGAGGCTGGGGTTGGCGAAGGCCGCGAACCGGGCGATCTGGTAGTCGTCCAGGATGTGCAGCTGCCATACGGTGATCGCGCCGGCCGCGCCCGCGCCCAGCAGTCCGAACACCCACCGGTTCGACGCGCCGGAGGCCAGCAGCACGCCGAGCACGATGATCACCATGACCATCACCGACCCCAGGTCGGGCATCAGCATCACGATGAGCATCGGTACGGCGGCCAGTCCCAGCGCCTGGAGCACCGTCCGGTGGTCGGGGTAGGGCTTGTCGCCCGCGTCGACCCGGGCCGCCAGCAGCATCGCCATGCCCAGGATGATGGTGATCTTCACGAACTCGGAGGGCTGGAGGGAGAAGCCGCCGCCCAGCACGATCCACGAGTGCGCGCCGTTGACGGTGGTGCCCAGCGGGGTCAGCACCATCAGGATCAGGGCGACCGAGGCGCCGTACAGGATCGGTACGGCCGTGCGCAGGGTGCGGTGGCCGAGCCATACCGTGCCGAGCATCAGGGCGAACCCGATGCCGGTGTTCATGAGGTGCCGGACCAGGAAGAAGTACGGGTCGCCCTGGTTGATGTCGGTGCGGTTGCGGGTCGCCGAGAAGACGAGCAGCGAGCCGATGCCCGAGAGGGCCAGCGCCGCCAGCAGTATCGGCCAGTCGAGCCGGCGGGTGAGCGAGTCACGGGCGAACACGCGGGTCCAGCCCGCGCGTTCGGGCCCGTAGCCGGAGACGTGGAAGGCGTTTGCGCCGGTCATGCGAGCATCCTCCGGCTCCCCCTGCCGCGTGGCCGGCGCCGGGCGTTCCGGTTGCCGGTGGTCGGCGTGTTCACCGTCGCCGCCAGCTGTGTCCCGTCGGGCTCCGTCTCGCCCTTCTGGCTGACCCGCTGCTCCTTCGCCGGGTCCTTGGCGACCTTCGGGGCCTTGATCGTCCCGTCGGTCTGGACCTTCGGCAGGCTCTTCTGCGGGGTGGGCAGCAGGGCGTTCTTCTTGTTGATCGTGCCGTCCTCGGAGACGCCGTAGAGCGCGTTGTAGATCTTGCGTACGGCGGGACCGGAGGCGCCGGAGCCCGTACCGCCCTGGGAGATGGTCATGACGACCGTGTAGTCCTCGGTGTACGTGGTGAACCAGGAGGTGGTCTGCTTGCCGTAGACCTCGGCCGTACCCGTCTTGGCGTGCATCGGGATCTCGTCCTGCGGCCAGCCGCCGAACCGCCAGGCTGCGGTACCGCGGGTCGCGACTCCTTCGAGGGCACCGTCTATCTCGCTGAGGGTCTTCTGCGTCATCGGCAGCTTGCCGTGCGCCTTCGGCTTGATCTCCTGGACGGTCTTGCCGTCGGGGCTGATGATCGCCTTGCCGACGGTCGGGTCGTAGAGGGTGCCGCCGTTGGCGATGGCCCCGTAGATCGTCGCCATCTGGATCGGGGTGACGAGGGTGTCGCCCTGGCCGATCGAGTAGTTGACGGAGTCACCGGCGCGCAGTCTGTTGCCCTCCAGGCAGTTCTCGTACGCGATCTGCTCGGCGTACGTGCCGCCCTTCTTGCCGTACTTGCACCAGGAGTTCTTGTTGGCCTTCCAGTAGTCCAGCTTCCACTGGCGGTCGGGGACGCGGCCGGTGACCTCGTTGGGGAGGTCGATGCCGGTCTCCTTGCCGAGGCCGAACTGGTGGGCGGTTTTGTAGAACCAGTCGTTGGCCTTCTTCTTCGGCTTGTTGCCGCCGTCCTTCTGCCACTCCTGGTGCGAGAGGCGGTAGAAGACGGTGTCGCAGGAGACCTCCAGGGCGCGGCCGAGGCTGATCGGGCCGTACCCCTTGGACTCGAAGTTCTTGAAGACCTGGCCGCCGATGGAGTACGAGCTGGAGCACTGGTAGGGGCCGTTGAAGGAGTAGCCGGCGTTGACCGCGGCGGCCGTCGGGACGACCTTGAAGACGGAGCCGGGAGCGGACTGCCCCTGGATCGCCCGGTTCAGCAGCGGGTAGTTGGACTTCTTGCCGGTGAGCTGGGCGTAGTCCTTGGCGGAGATGCCGCCGACCCAGGCGTTCGGGTCGTAGGTCGGGTTGGACGCCATGGCGACCACGCGGCCGGTCTTGGACTCCATCACCACGACGGCGCCGGAGTCCGCCTTGTAGTTCTCGCCGGTGTTCTTGTCGAACGTCTTGCGGGCCTCCTTCATGGCGTCGTTCAGCTCGTACTCCGCGACGCGCTGGACGCGGGCGTCGATGCTGGTGACGAGGGAGGAGCCGGGCTGGGCGGGGTCGGCCTCGGCCTCGCCGATGACGCGGCCGAGGTTGTCGACCTCGTAGCGGGTGACGCCCGCCTTGCCGCGCAGTTCCTTGTCGTACTGGCGCTCCAGGCCGCTGCGGCCGACCTGGTCGGAGCGCAGGTAGGGCGAGTCGGTGTCCTGGGCCTTGGTGATCTCCTCGTCGGTGACGGGCGAGAGGTAGCCGAGGACCTGGGCGGTGTTGGCCTTGCCGGGGGCGGCGTAGCGGCGGACGGCCTGCGGCTCGGCGGTGATGCCGGGGAAGTCCTCGGCGCGCTCGCGGATCTGCAGGGCCTGCTTGGGGGTGGCCTCGTCGGTGATGGGGATCGGCTGGTACGGCGAGCCGTTCCAGCACGGCTGCGGCGTCTTGGCGTCGCACAGCCGGACCTTCTCCATGACCTCCTGGGGCGTCATGCCCAGCACACCGGCCAGCTTGGTCAGGACGCCCTTGCCGTCGTCCCGCATCTTCAGCAGGTCGGTGCGGGAGGCGGAGACGACGAGCCGCGTCTCGTTGTCGGCGAGCGCCACTCCCCGCGCGTCCAGGATCGAGCCGCGCACGGCGGGGTCGACGACCTGCTGCACGTGGTTGCCGGAGGCTTCCTTGGCGTACTCGTCACCCTCGCGGATCTGGAGGTACCACAGGCGCCCGCCGAGCGTGCCGAGCAGGGAGAGGACGAGGATCTGGATGACGACGAGGCGGATCTGGACCCGTGGGGTCCGGCCGGTCTCGGGGATGTTGGTCATGGGCGCGGCCGGTTCGTCGGAAGGGCGGTGGCGGACGACGGGTGGGCGGTCACTGCGGCTGCCTCCCCCTCACGGAGTGCGGACGTGTGTGCGCGTACGAAGGATGAACGACGGGCCGGTGAGGCCGCGTTCCGCCCCGGTGTCCCCGTTCGGGTGAACTGGTCTGCCGTCACAGCCGCTTGACCCCCTTGATGCGGCCCACGCGCGTGGTGCGGGTGCGGGCCCTGGTCTTCAGGGCGCCGAGGCCGCCGCGCTGCCCGCCGATCCTCAGGCCGGTCCCCGAGGAGAGCCAGCCGGAGGAGAGGTCGTTGGCCTTGGCGGCGGAGCCGGTGTCGGCGAGCGGGTCGTTGTCGGCGCGGCGGGCCAGCGCCATGATGCCGGGGACGACGAACGGGGCGAGCAGCAGGTCGTACAGCGCGGCCGTGAACAGCAGGTTGCCGAGGCCGACATGGCGGGCGGCGGTGTCGCCGACGAGGGCGCCGACCCCGGCGTACAGCAGGGTGGAGCCGATCGCGGCGGCCACGACCACGACCATGGGGCCGGTGGCGGACTTCAGGCGGCCGTTCTCCGGCTTGGCGAGCCCGGCGAGGTAGCCGATGACGCACAGGACGAGGGCGTAGCGGCCGGCCGCGTGGTCGGCGGGCGGGGCGAGGTCGGCGAGCAGGCCCGCGCCGAAGCCGACGAGGGCGCCGCCGACATGGCCGTACACCAGGGCCAGGCCGAGGACGGTGAGCAGCAGCAGGTCGGGGACGGCGCCGGGGAGGTGGAGGCGGGCGAGGACGCTCACCTGGAGCACCAGGGCGACGACGACCAGGGCGGAGGAGAGCAGGATCCGGTTGACACGCATGGGCTACAAGCTCCTACTGCTCTGGCTGGATCTGGCCGTCGACCGGCGCGTTCGCGGACGGGGTGACGGTGACCGTCACGGTCGGCGTGGGGGTCGGCTTGGGCTTGGCGGGCAGCACCGTGTCGCGTGGGTTCTTCTTGGGGGCCTCGACGACCACCCCGACGATGTCGAGCTTGGTGAAGCTGACGTACGGCGTGACGTAGAGGGTGCGGGTGAGGTCGCCGCCGGAGGGGTCGACGCGGGAGACCACGCCGACCGGCACGCCGGGCACGAAGGGCTTGTCGGCCTGCGAGCCGAACGTGACCAGGCGGTCGCCCTTCTTGATCTCGGCCTTGCCGTTGAGCAGTTCGACGCGCAGCGCGCTGTCGCCCTGCCCGGAGGCGAAGCCCAGTTCGTCGCTGGCCTCCATGCGGGTGCCGACGGTGAAGTCGGGGTCGTTGGCGAGCAGGACGGTGGCGGTGTTCGGGCCGACGGTGGTGACCCGGCCGACCAGGCCGTCCCCGTTGAGGACGGTCATGTCGCGTGTGATGCCGTCGTGCGCGCCGACGTCGATGGTGATGGTCCAGGAGAAGCCCTGGGCCGCTCCTATCGCGATGACCTCGGCGCCCTTGATGCCGTACTGGCCCGCGCCGGCGATCTTCAGCGTCTTGTCGAGCTGGGCCAGGCGGGAGCGGTTGCGGTCGTCGCTGCCGAGCTTCGCCTCGAGGGCCGCGTTCTCCTTCTCCAGTTCGGCGAGCCGGTCGTGGCGTTCACCGGAGTCGCGGATGGCGGAGACCGCGTTGCCGACCGGATCGACCGCGGCCGACACGCCGTTCTCGATCGGGCCGAAGACGGTGGCCGCGGCCTGGCGGGCACCGTCGACCGGCGAGTCCTCCCCGCCGCGGATGTCCACCGTGATCAGCGCGAACGCGACGGCGACCAGCAGCACCAGGAGCAGCCGGCTCTCTCGTGTGTCCCTCACGTGCGGCGGCCGTGCCCTTCCTCATAGGAATTCGTGTGCAGTGTTCAGGTGTGCGGGGGCGAGCGTACGTCTCCAGATCAACGATCCGCCGTACGAGAGGAGATCTTCTCGTACGGCGGAATCGTCGCGGCAGGTCATCTGCGCGGCTGGGCGTCCAGCACCTGCTGCAGCGCCTCGAACTCCTCGACGCACTTGCCGGATCCGAGCGCCACGCTGTCCAGCGGGTCCTCGGCGATGTGGATCGGCATGCCGGTCTCGCGGCGCAGCCGCTCGTCGAGGCCGCGCAGCAGCGCTCCGCCGCCGGTCAGAACGATTCCCCGGTCCATGATGTCGCCGGACAGCTCCGGCGGGCACTTGTCCAGGGTCGTCTTCACCGCGTCGACGATCGCGTTGACCGGCTCCTCGATCGCCTTGCGGACCTCGGCGGCCGAGATCACGACGGTCTTGGGCAGCCCGGAGACGAGGTCCCGGCCGCGGATCTCGGTGTGCTCGTCGGCGTCGAGGTCGTACGCCGAACCGATCGTGATCTTGATCTGTTCGGCCGTGCGCTCGCCCAGCAGGAGGGAGTACTCCTTCTTGATGTGCTGGATGATCGCGTTGTCCAGTTCGTCGCCCGCGACGCGGATGGACTGGGCGGTGACGATGCCGCCGAGGGAGATGACCGCGACCTCCGTGGTGCCGCCGCCGATGTCCACCACCATGTTGCCCGTGGCCTCGTGGACCGGCAGGCCGGAGCCGATGGCCGCGGCCATGGGCTCCTCGATGATGTGCACCTGACGGGCGCCGGCCTGGGACGACGCCTCGATGACGGCGCGGCGCTCGACGCCGGTGATGCCGGAGGGCACACAGACGACGACCCGCGGACGAGCCAGATACCGCCGCTTGTGGATCTTCAGGATGAAGTAGCGGAGCATCCGCTCGGTGATCTCGAAGTCGGCGATCACGCCGTCCTTCAGCGGACGCACGGCGACGATGTTGCCGGGAGTGCGCCCGATCATCTTCTTCGCTTCGGCCCCGACCGCGAGGATGCCACCGGTGTTCGTGTTGATCGCGACGACGGACGGCTCGTTGAGTACGATCCCGCGACCCCTGACGTACACCAGCGTGTTGGCGGTCCCGAGGTCGACAGCCATGTCACGGCCGATGAACGACATTGAGTTCCCCATCAGGATTCTTCTGGCCTTCCCACGAGCTTTTTGAGGGCTGTTCAGGTCGGCGAGGCGGGTGCTGTGACGTGAAGGCTTCCATCGTAGACGCGCCTTCGCGAACACTGCGTGAGGGTCTCCGCCATTGTCAGCAGATGATGTGCGGGTCCGCTTGTGGAGACGTGCGTTCGGGGCCACCCGTTCCCCCGATCGGCACGCCTATGCCAAGGAGTCCGGGAGCTATGCCCCCGGACTCCCGTTTTCTCCGCTGTGGAGGCTAGGCGCGGCCGGGGAAGAAGATCTTCACCTCGCGCTCCGCGGACTCCTCGGAGTCGGAGGCGTGGATCAGGTTCTCGCGGACGATCACGCCGTAGTCGCCCCGGATGGAGCCGGGCGCGGCGGCGATCGGGTCGGTGGGACCGGCCAGCGCCCGCACACCCTCGATGACCCGCTCGCCCTCGACGATCAGCGCCACGACCGGGCCGGACGCCATGAACTCGACCAGCGGCTCGTAGAAGGGCTTGCCCTTGTGCTCGCCGTAGTGCTGCTCCAGGGTCTCCTGGTCCAGGGTGCGCAGCTCCAGCGCGGTGATCTGCCAGCCGGCCTTGCGCTCGATACGGCTGATGATCTCGCCGGTCAGGCCACGACGAACGGCGTCGGGCTTGAGGAGGACGAGGGTGCGCTGGCTCACTACGGGGCTCCTTCGGATCACGGATGTGCGGGATGCTGAGATTACAGGCCGTGTCCAGCCGTGTGTCACGCAGCGTCAGACCGGGCGAGGGAGCGGTCAGGCGGGGTCCGGGGCCGAGGCGTCGGCCTGCTCCGCGAAGCGGGCCTTCGCCTCGTCGATCTTCCTCCCGTAGTGCACGGAGGCCCACCACAGGGCCGTGAAGACCGCGCCCAGGAAGAACATCGTCCCCACGATCAGACCGGAGGCGATCAGCGCGATCTGGAGGGCCCAGCCGAGGGCGACGCCACCGGGGCGGGTCACCATGCCGCACAGCAGCAGGCACAGGACCATGGCGGTCCCGCTGACCGTCCACACGGTGCTCGTGGACAGGTCGGGGTCCTTCATGGCGACCAGTGCGGCGAAGCCGATGATGAAGACCTCGCCGATCAGGGTCGAAGCACACAGGGTACGCATGGTGGAGTCTCAGCCCTTCCCCAGCAGCAGCCGGGCCTCGCCGACGGTGATGACGGATCCGGTGACGAGCACACCGCCGCCCGCGAACTCGCCGTCCTCCTCGGCCAGCGTGATCGCGGCCTCCAGGGCGTCCGGCAGCCGCGGTTCGACCTGCACGCGCTCCTCGCCGAACACCTCCACGGCGATCGCGGCGAGCGCGTCGGCGTCCATCGCGCGGTGGCTGGAGTTCTGGGTGACGACGACCTCCGCGAAGATCGGTTCGAACGCCTCCAGCAGCCCCCGTACGTTCTTGTCCCCGCTGGCCCCGACCACCCCGATCAGCCGGCTGAAGTCGAAGGCCTCCCCGATCGCCTCGGCGGTGGCGCGGGCGCCCGCCGGGTTGTGGGCGGCGTCCAGGACGACGGTCGGGGACCGCCGTACGACCTCCATCCGTCCCGGGGAGGACACGGCCGCGAAGGCCTTGCGGACGGTGTCGATGTCGAGCGGCTCGGGCCGCTGCGAGCCGACGCCGAAGAACGCCTCGACGGCGGCCAGGGCGACGGCCGCGTTGTGGGCCTGGTAGGGGCCGTGCAGCGGGAGGTAGACCTCCTCGTACTCCCCGCCGAGCCCGCGCAGGGTGAGCAGCTGCCCGCCGACGGCGATCTGCCGCGAGACGACCCCGAACTCCAGCCCCTCCCGGGCCACGGTCGCGTCGACCTCCACGGCCTTCTTCAGCAGCACCTGAGCGGCGTCGACCGGCTGCTGCGCCAGGACGACCGTCGCGTCCTGCTTGACGATGCCGGCCTTCTCGGTGGCGATCGCGGCGTGCGTCCCACCGAGCCGGTCGGTGTGGTCGAGGTCGATGGGCGTGACGACGGCGACGTCCGCGTCGATGACGTTGGTGGCGTCCCAGGAGCCACCCATCCCCACCTCCACGACGGCCACGTCGACGGGCGCGTCCGCGAAGGCGGCGTACGCCATCGCCGTCAGCACCTCGAAGAAGGAGAGCCGGTACTCCTGCTGGGAGTCGACCATCTCGGTGTACGGCTTGATGTCCTGGTACGTCTCGATGAACCGCTCGGCGGTCACCGGCGCCCCGTCGAGGCTGATCCGCTCGGTGATCGACTGGACGTGCGGGGAGGTGTAGCGCCCCGTCCGCAGGTCGAAGGCGCCGAGCAGGGCCTCGATCATGCGGGCGGTGGAGGTCTTGCCGTTGGTGCCGGTGATGTGGATCGAGGGGTACGACCGCTGCGGCTCCCCCAGCACGTCCATCAGCGCGGCGATGCGGCTGACCGACGGCTCCAGCTTGGTCTCGCCCCAGCGGGTGGCCAGCTCCGCCTCGACCTCGCGCAGGGCCTTGTCGACCTCGGGGTCCGCCGGTCGCGTGGGCACGCCGGCCTCCGGTGGGCCGCCCAGGGTCCGCAGGGTGCGGCTGCCTGCCTCGATCACCGCCAGATCCGGGTCACGGCCGGTCTCGGCCGCGATGATCTCCTCGAAGTGGTCGAGCGGATCGGGTTGCTCGCTGCTGTCGCGCGGGGGCTGCTCACTCACGGGGCCAGTCTACGTAGCGGCGGGGCACCGGGCGTTCCTCGCCCCCGCCGCCCCGGTCTGTCCCGTCCCTGGGGGCTGCCGCCCCCGGACCCCCGCTTCGGCCCTGGACGGGCCTCGTCCGCACACGCCGGAGGGGCTGAGATCAGCCCCTCCGGCGTGTGCGGAGCGGGGTCTGGGGCGGAGCCCCAGAAGGACGGGAACGGGAAGGGGCAGCGGGGGCGAGGACTACGCCTGCGGCAGCCGGTCGAGCTGCGTCGCGATCCGCGCGATGTCCGCGTCCGCCTTCGCCAGCCGCGTGCGGATCTTCTCCACCACCTGATCGGGCGCCTTCGCCAGGAACGCCTCGTTGCCGAGCTTCGCGTGCGCCTGCGCCTTCTCCTTCTCCGCCGCGGCGAGATCCTTCGCGAGCCGCTTCCGCTCCGCCGCCACATCGATCGTGCCGGAGAGGTCGAGCGCGACCTCGGCACCCCCGACCGGCAGGGTCGCCGTCGCCGTGAAGGCGTCCCCCTCCGGCTGGAGCCGCAGCAACTGCCGGATGGCCGTCTCGTGCGGGGCGAGCGCCGTACCGTCCAGCGACAGACGCGCCGGGACCCGCTGCCCCGGCTGCAACCCCTGGTCGGCCCGGAAGCGACGGACCTCGGTGATGACCGACTGGAGCGTCCCGATCTCCCGCTCGGCGCCCGGGTCGCGGAAGCCGCTGTCCGCCGGCCACTCGGCGATGACGAGCGTCTCGCCCCCGGTCAGCGTCGTCCACAGCGTCTCCGTGACGAACGGGACGACCGGGTGCAGCAGGCGCAGCGTGACGTCGAGGACCTCGCCGAGGACGCGCTTGCTGACCTCGGCCGCCTCACCGCCCGCCTGGAACGTGGTCTTGGACAGCTCGACGTACCAGTCGAACACCTCGTCCCACGCGAAGTGGAACAGCGCGTCGGAGAGCTTGGCGAACTGGTAGTCCTCGTAGAACGCGTCGACCTCGGCGACCACGGAGTTGAGCCGGGACAGGATCCACCGGTCGGTCGCCGACATCGCCGACGGCTCGGGCAGCGGCCCGTCCACCGTCGCACCGTTCATCAGCGCGAAGCGGGTGGCGTTCCAGATCTTGTTGGCGAAGTTGCGGGAACCCTGGACCCAGTCCTCGCCGATCGGGACGTCGACGCCCGGGTTCGCGCCGCGCGCGAGGGTGAACCGCAGGGCGTCGGAGCCGTACTTGTCCATCCAGTCCAGCGGGTTGACCGCGTTGCCGAAGGACTTCGACATCTTCTTGCCGAACTGGTCGCGGACCATGCCGTGCAGGGCGATGGTGTGGAACGGCGGGGTGCCGTCCATCGCGTACAGGCCGAACATCATCATCCGGGCGACCCAGAAGAAGAGGATGTCGTAGCCGGTGACCAGGACGGAGTTCGGGTAGAACTTCGCGAGCGAGTCGGTCTGTTCGGGCCAGCCGAGCGTGGAGAACGGCCACAGGCCGGAGGAGAACCAGGTGTCGAGGACATCGGTGTCCTGCCGCCAGCCCTCACCGGTCGGCGCCTCGTCGTCGGGACCGACGCAGACGACTTCGCCGTTCGGCCCGTACCAGACCGGGATCCGGTGCCCCCACCACAACTGGCGTGAGATGCACCAGTCGTGGAGGTTGTCGACCCAGTCGAAGTACCGCTTCTCCATCTCCTGCGGATGGATCTTGACGCGCCCGTCCCGGACGGCGTCACCGGCCGCCTTCGCCAGCGGGCCGACCTTGACCCACCACTGCATGGACAGGCGGGGCTCGATGGTGGTCTTGCAGCGCGAGCAGTGGCCCACGCTGTGGACGTACGGCCGCTTCTCGGCGACGATCCGGCCCTCGGCGCGCAGCGCGGCGACGATCGCGGAGCGGGCCTCCAGCCGGTCCTGGCCCTGGAAGGGGCCGTGTGCGGTGATGACGGCGTGCTCGTCCATGATCGTGATGGCGGGCAGGTCGTGCCGCTGGCCGATCTCGAAGTCGTTCGGGTCGTGCGCCGGGGTGACCTTGACGGCACCCGTGCCGAACTCCGGGTCGACGTGCTCGTCGGCGACGACCGGGATGGAACGGTCCGTCAGCGGCAGCCTGATGAGCTTGCCGACCAGGTGCTTGTACCGCTCGTCGTCGGGGTGGACGGCGACCGCCGTGTCCCCGAGCATGGTCTCGGCGCGGGTGGTGGCGACGACGATCGTCTCGTCCCCGTCGCCGTACTTCATGGAGACGAGCTCGCCGTCGTCGTCCTGGTACTCCACCTCGATGTCCGAGATGGCGGTCAGACAGCGCGGGCACCAGTTGATGATGCGCTCGGCGCGGTAGATCAGCTCGTCGTCGTAGAGCCGCTTGAAGATGGTCTGGACGGCCTGCGAGAGACCCTCGTCCATGGTGAAGCGCTCACGCGACCACGCGACACCGTCGCCGAGGCGGCGCATCTGCCCGCTGATCTGCCCGCCGGACTCGGCCTTCCACTGCCAGACCCGCTCGACGAAGGCCTCCCGGCCCAGGTCGTGCCGGGACTTGCCCTCCTTGCCGAGCTCCCGCTCCACGACGTTCTGCGTGGCGATCCCGGCGTGGTCCATGCCGGGCTGCCACAGCGTCTCGTGGCCCTGCATCCGCTTGCGGCGGGTCAGGGCGTCGATGAGGGTGTGCTCGAAGGCGTGCCCGAGGTGCAGCGAGCCCGTGACGTTCGGCGGCGGGATGACGACCGTGTACGGAGGCTTGTCGCTCTTCGCGTCGGCCTCGAAGTAACCCCGCTCCACCCAGCGCTCGTACAGCGGCCCCTCTACGTCGGCCGGCGCGTACTGGGTCGGCAGTTCGGTGTCGGGCGCTGGTGGCTGCTGCTGAGCGTTCTCGGTCACCCGCTCAGTTTAGGGGTGTCACGGGGCAGTCCCGAAACGCCTTTGTTGTGTAACGGTGAGGGCCCCGATGCGGTGCGCGACCCGCGCCTGCGCCAGGATGTCGTGAACACATAAGTATCTGGAGGGGAACCCAGGAATGAGTCACAACCAGCCGGGCCCGTACGGCGGGCAGCCCCAGCAGCCCGGACCGTACGGCCAGCAGCCGCAGGCCCCGCAGCCCGGCTACGGCTACCCCCAGCAGGCCCCTCCGGCCCAGCCCGGCTACGGCTACCCGCAGCAGCCCGGCCAGGGCGCCCCGCCGCAGACCCCGCCGTACGGCCAGCAGGCCCCCTACGGCCAGCAGCAGCCGCCGTACGGCCAGGCTCCGTACGGCGCGCCGCAGCCGCCGGCTCCGGGAGGCGGCAAGAAGAAGACGGGCCTCGTCATCGGCGCGGTCGCCGTGGTGGCGGCCATCGCGGTGGGCGCGTACTTCGTGATCGGCGGGGGCGGCGGCTCCTCGGACGTCGCGGACGACGGCCCGCACAAGCTGACGACGCCGGCGACGGTCCTCAACGGCGAGTACAAGAAGGCCGAGGACGCCGACAGCGGCGGCTTCGACAAGGACGACATCAAGGACGCCGAGAAGCACGGCGTGAAGAACGCCAAGGACGTGAACGCCGGCTACCAGTCCGGGAGCGAGGAAAACCCCTTCGCCATGAAGATGGTCAACTTCATGGGCGTCTACGGGGACATCGAGGACCCCGAGGCGGTCGTCGACGGCATGTTCACCGAGATGAAGAAGAGCGCCAGTGAGGACGGCGAGGGTGAGGCCGTGGGCAGCCCGAAGGCCTTCACCCCCAGCGGCCTGGAAGGCGCCGTCCTCAAGTGCCAGGAGACGAAGGTCAAGGGCGACTCCTCGGCCGGCTCGACCGGTCCGAGCGAGGTCAGTGTGCCGGTGTGCATCTGGGGCGACCACAGCACGCTGGGCGTCATCATCCCCCTCGACCTGGCCGACGCGATGGCCGGCAAGGCGGCTGACCTGTCAGGCGCGGCGGACCTGACCGCCAAGGTCCGCAAGGACGTCCGCGTCAAGGCCTGACCCGCACCACGGAACGACGAAGGGCCCCGGTCGGTCGACCGGGGCCCCTTCCGTGTGCGCTCGTCGGCGGTTACGCCGTCTTCTGCTCCCCCGGTCCCCGCCCCCGCGAATCCCGCGGGATCAGGGTGGGGTTGACGTTGGAGAGGACCACGTCGGCCGTGATGACCACGCGGGCCACGTCCTTGCGGGACGGGACCTCGTACATGACGCCCTGGAGGACTTCCTCCATGATGGCCCGCAGGCCACGGGCGCCGGTCTGGCGGAGGATCGCCTGGTCGGCGATGGCCTCCAGCGCCTCACGCTCGAACTCCAGCTCCACGCCGTCGAGTTCGAAGAGCCGCTCGTACTGCTTCACCAGCGCGTTGCGCGGCTCGATCAGGATCTGGAGCAGGGCCTCGCGGTCCAGGTTGTGGACCGAGGTGATCACGGGGAGGCGGCCGATGAACTCGGGGATCATGCCGAACTTGACCAGGTCCTCCGGCATGATGTCCTCGAACCGGTCCTTGGCCTCCAGCTCCCGCTTGGAGCGGATCGTCGCGCCGAAGCCGATGCCCTTCGCGCCGGCCCGGGACTCGATGATCTTCTCCAGTCCGGAGAAGGCGCCGCCCACGATGAACAGGACGTTCGTCGTGTCGATCTGGATGAACTCCTGGTGCGGATGCTTGCGGCCGCCCTGGGGCGGAACGGAGGCCGTGGTGCCCTCCAGGATCTTCAGCAGGGCCTGCTGGACACCCTCACCCGAGACGTCGCGCGTGATCGACGGGTTCTCGCTCTTGCGGGCGACCTTGTCGATCTCGTCGATGTAGATGATCCCGGTCTCGGCCTTCTTGACGTCGTAGTCCGCCGCCTGGATCAGCTTCAGCAGGATGTTCTCGACGTCCTCGCCGACATAGCCGGCCTCCGTCAGCGCCGTCGCGTCGGCGATGGCGAACGGGACGTTGAGCATCCGGGCCAGGGTCTGGGCCAGCAGCGTCTTGCCGGAGCCCGTCGGGCCCAGCAGGAGGATGTTGGACTTCGCCAGCTCGATGGCGTCGTCGCGGCCCTGCGCGCCGCCGTTCTCACCGGCCTGGACCCGCTTGTAGTGGTTGTACACCGCGACCGAGAGGGCCTTCTTGGCCGACTCCTGGCCGACCACGTAGCCCTCGAGGAACTCGTAGATCTCGCGGGGTTTCGGGAGTTCCTCCCAGCGGACCTCGCTCGTCTCGGCGAGCTCCTCCTCGATGATCTCGTTGCAGAGGTCGATGCACTCGTCGCAGATGTACACACCGGGCCCTGCGATGAGCTTCTTGACCTGCTTCTGGCTCTTGCCGCAGAACGAGCACTTGAGCAGATCGCCGCCGTCACCGATGCGTGCCACGGTGTGCTTCCCCTTCGCCTGGGAGACGCCTAGGTCCAGCGGCTCCTGGTGCTGCCTTATGTCCGACGGTACCTTGCCGAGCCCCCCGTTCGGGCCCCCCTTGGCGCGGTTCACTTTGACGTGCAGCGTGTCAAACCGTGCCAAGGGGCGGCAGACGATACATCCTCCGCGTCAGCGGACGGAGGCGTTGTTCATCTTCCGGGTGGAGATGATCTGGTCGATCAGGCCGTACGCCAGCGCGTCGTCGGCCGTGAGGATCTTGTCGCGCTCGATGTCCTCGCGGATCTTCTCGATCGGCGTGGTGGAGTGCTTGGCCAGCAGGTCTTCCAGCTGGGCACGCATCCGGAGGATCTCGTTCGCCGCGATTTCCAGGTCGGAGACCTGGCCCCGGCCCGTCTCGCTGTACGGCTGGTGGATCAGCACACGGGCGTTCGGGAGCGCCATGCGCTTGCCGGGCGTACCGGCGGCCAGCAGGATGGCGGCGGCCGAGGCGGCCTGGCCCATGCAGACCGTCTGGACATCCGGCTTCACGAACTGCATGGTGTCGTAAATCGCAGTCAGCGCGGTGAAGGAGCCACCGGGGCTGTTGATGTAGACCGAGATGTCCCGGTCGGGGTCCATCGACTCCAGGCACAGCAGCTGCGCCATGACGTCGTTGGCGGACGCGTCGTCGATCTGCACACCGAGGAAGATCACACGCTCCTCGAAGAGCTTCGCGTACGGGTCGTACTCGCGCACGCCCTGCGAGGTGCGCTCGACGAAGCGCGGGATGACGTAGCGGGACTCGGCCGCCGGGACGGTGAGCTCGGCGCGTGTGCGGTCGTACAGGCCGCTGCCGGGGTAGTCGTTCACTTTCTGTCTCCTTGGGGCTGTGGCGGTCGGCTGGGGGCTGTACTGGGGCTCAGGCCGCCCCGGTGCCGCCGCCGCCCGGCATACCGGCGGCCGTGGGGATCACGTCGTCGATGAGGCCGTACTCCTTGGCCTCGAGCGCGTCGAACCAGCGGTCGCGGTCCGAGTCACGGGTGATCTGCTCGATGCTCTGGCCGGTGTGCTGCGAGGTGAGCTCGGCCATGCGCTTCTTGGTGTGCAGCAGCCGCTCGGCGTGGATCTTGATGTCGGAGGCCGAGCCGGCCAGACCGGCGGACGGCTGGTGGATCAGGATCTCGGCGTTCGGGAGCGCGAAGCGCTTGCCCGGCGTACCCGCGCTGAGCAGGAACTGGCCCATGGAAGCGGCCAGACCCATGGCGATGGTCACCACGTCGTTCTTGATGAACTGCATGGTGTCGTAGATCGCCATGCCGGCCGTGATCGAGCCACCGGGACTGTTGATGTAGAGGTAGATGTCCTTGTCGGGGTCAGCGGCAAGGAGCAGCAACTGTGCGGTGATCTTGTTGGCGATGTCGTCGTCGACCGCCTGGCCGAGGAAGATGATCCGCTCGCCGAGCAGCCGGTTGTATACCTGGTCGCCGAGGCCACCACCGATGGAGGGGTCGCCGGCGGCGGAGGGCATCAGATTCGTCACGTATCCACCTGCTCGTCTTACGACGGCGTCCGGGCCGTCTTACGTGTTCTGCCGGGGCTCGGGGGGCTCGGGGACTCCCCTGCCCTCGTACTCATGGACCCTAACGCGCGGGTCCCTTCGGGGAATCCCGCAAAAGGAACTGTTCGCTGTGAGCGCAGGTCGCTCGCGCCGGCCGGAGCCGTCCCGTCGTACCGGGGAACCGTCCCGCCGTACGGCAGGAGGGCCCCGGGGCTTGGTGCACCCCAGGGCCCTCCGTACGACCTGACAGCGCCGTGGGCTCAGCCCTCGGTCTTCTCCTCGGTCTTCTCCTCGGCCGGAGCCTCGGCGGGGGTTTCGGTGGCCTCGGCGGCCTCCGTCTCCTCCTCCTCGTCCTCCAGGTCGATGATCTCGCCGTTGGTGTCCTTGACCGTGGCCTTCTCGACCACGACGGCCAGGGCCTTGCCGCGGGCGACCTCGCCGACCAGCAGCGGGACCTGACCGCCCTCGACGACCGCCTGGGCGAACTGGTCGGGGGACATGCCGGAGGAGGCCGCGCGCCGCATGAGGTGCTCGGTGAGCTCCTCCTGGTTGACGTTGAGCTTCTCCTGCTTGACCAGCTCGTCGAGGACGAACTGGGTCTTGATGCCCTTGACCGCGGCCTCACGCGTCTCGGTCTCGAACTCCTCCTCCGTCTTGCCCTGGATCTCCAGGTACTTCGGGAGGTCGAGGCCCATCTGGCCGAGCTGGTGGTGCTCCAGGTTGTGCTTGCGGGTGTTGACCTCTTCCTCGAGGAGCTTCTCGGGGACGGGCACCTCGACGAGCTCCAGCAGCTTCTCCAGGACGCGCTCCTGGGCCTGCGTGGCCTGGTCGTACTGCTTCATGTTCTCCAGGCGCTTGCGGCTGTCGGCGCGGAGCTCCTCGAGGGTGTCGAACTCGGAGGCGAGCTGCGCGAACTCGTCATCCAGCTCGGGGAGTTCGCGCGCGGCGACCTGGGTGACCTTGACGGTGACCTCGGCCTCCTTGCCGGCCGCCGAGCCGCCCTTGAGCTCGGAGGCGAAGGTGGCCTCGCCACCGGCCTCCAGGCCCGTCACGGCGTCGTCGATGCCGTCCAGCAGCTCACCGGAGCCGATGGTGTAGGAGACGCCGCTCGCGACGCCGTCCTCCAGCACCTCTCCGTCGACCTTGGCCTCCAGGTCGAGGGTGACGACGTCGCCGTCCTGGGCGGCACGCTCGACCGGGGAGGTCGAGGCGAAGCGCTCACGCAGGTCGGAGACGGCCTTGTCGACGTCCTCCTCGCTGACCTCGACCGCGTCGACCTCGACCTCGATGCCGGAGTAGTCCGGGATCTCGAGGGCGGGGCGGACGTCGACCTCGGCGGTGAAGTTCAGCGTCTCGCCGTCCTTCAGCTCGGTGATGTCGACCTCGGGCTGGCCCAGGACGTTGAGCTCGGCCTCGTTGACCGCTTCGGTGTAGAACTTCGGAAGCGCGTCGTTGACGGCCTCCTCGAGTACGGCGCCGCGACCGAACCGCTGGTCGATGACTCGGGCCGGGATCTTGCCCTTGCGGAAGCCCTTCACCGTGACCTGCTGGTTGATCTTCTTGTACGCCGCGTCGAGGCTGTCCTTGAGCTCCTCGAAGGGCACCTCGACAGTGAGCCGAACCCGAGTCGGGTTCAGGGTCTCCACGGCGCTCTTCACGGTTCGGTCTCCTTGTGGCTGACTTCTTGGGTTCTGCCCGCTGCCAGACCGGCTCCGGGCAAATTCGCCGCCCGGAGGACTTCGCAGGGAGAGACACACGGGCGTGCAGCTTGCATAGTAACGGCAGCGGCGACACGGCCCCAAAGGCGATCAGGGGACGCGATCACCCGAGGTGATCGTGCGGGCGGTCCTGCGAGTGGTCCTGCGGGCGTTCCGATGACGGACCGATGACGGCCGGCAAGTGGTCGGGGTGGCGGGATTTGAACCCACGGCCTTCCGCTCCCAAAGCGGACGCGCTACCAAGCTGCGCCACACCCCGTGCTGGTGCGACACGTAGGGTACATGCCCCGAGGCCGTCGGACCGCCGGATTGACGGGGTGTGCGACGAGGGGGGACGACCCGCTACGATGCCTCCTGTGCCGTGGTCACCGAACCGCGGCGCGCTGTGCGGGCGTAGCTCAATGGTAGAGCCCTAGTCTTCCAAACTAGCTACGCGGGTTCGATTCCCGTCGCCCGCTCCGACAAGGCCTCCGGCCCGGTCCTTCCGAGGACCGGGCCGGAGGCCTTTCTGCTCTGCGGCGGACCGGGCGATCCATGGCTAGAACTGGATCGAGTTGATGGTCTCCGCTATCGAGTTCAGGAACCGCTGGATGTCGTCGGCCATGCCGGTCGAGGCGAGGAAGAAGCCGAAGAGCACAGCGACTACGGCCGGGCCGGCCTTGAGCGAGCCTCCCCGGATCAACACCACCATGATGATCGCCAACAGCAGCACCACTGACAGCGAAATGGCCACAACTGATCACACCCTCGGTCGGTCCGCTCTCCCGGCCCGGGGATGCCACCCCGCGCACCCCCGCCAGAACCATCGTGCCACCAACACAGCCCGCATATGCGGCGCGTGACCCAACGTTGGCCATGGTCGCCCCGGACCGCCACGCGTCGGCGGGTGCGCACCGCCCCCAGTCGCCGCCCTCGCACAGCAATTCGAGGAGCCACCCGCACAGGGAATTGGACCGCATCGTTTCCGTGTCCACACAATGTGTTCGCAGGTAATTCGAATTGCCGTCACACAAGGCATCGACAGGTCGCACGGCATGCCGATAATGCACTATTTAGTAGGGATGAATGGTGACAAGCAGGGCGCATGTGCGACGCTCTCGCGGACGGTCCGCATGTGGCGGCCATCACGCCGAATCGCTGTCAACTTCACGAAAACGCGGGTACGCGAAGGCATTAACCAGGAATGACATCGAGGGTTTTACGAAAGCGCGCAGCCGGAGCTAGGGTGCCTCAGATGTTCCACGCCGCCTCGTCCCCCGCAAGCCCAGCGAGGTCCCTGTGACGAACTCGCTGCGACCGCACGACCCCCACCGAGCGCCGCTCCCCCCGACGCAGTCGTCGGCGGACGGAGTGCCCAGTCCGCGCTCGCCGCAGAACCAGCACCGGCACCAGCCCCGGAGCAAGCCCGGCAGCCGGCGCGACGCGTTCTTCGACAACGCCAAGTACCTGGCGATCGTCCTGGTCGCCGTGGGTCACTCCTGGGAACCCGTCAAGGGCGACAGCCGCACCCTGGAGGCCCTGTACACGGTCGTGTACGCCTTCCACATGCCGGCGTTCATCATCATCTCCGGCTTCTTCTCGCGCAGCTTCGACCTGCGCGCCGACCGGCTCAAGCGACTGATCACCGGCGTGGTCGTGCCGTACGTCGTCTTCGAGACGGCCTACTCCCTCTTCAAGTACGTCGCCGGCGACTCGTCGGACCGGGAGATCAGCCTGCTGGACCCGTGGTTCCTGACCTGGTTCCTGTGCGCGCTGTTCATCTGGCGGATGACCACACCGGTCTGGAAGCTGGTGCGGTGGCCGCTGCCGGTCGCGCTCGGCATCGCGATGCTGGCGACCGTCAGCCCGCAGATCGGCGACGACCTCGACCTGCAACGCGTGCTGCAGTTCCTGCCGTACTTCGTGCTCGGTCTGTGCCTGAAGCCCGAACACTTCCGGCTGGTGCGCCGGCGGGCGATGAGGATCGTGTCGGTGCCCGTGTTCGCGGCCGCGCTGGCCGTCGGCTGGTGGGCCGTGCCGCGCATGAACACGTCGTGGTTCTACCACCGGGACGCGGCGCAGGAGCTGGGCGCCCCCTGGTGGACCGGGCCGGTCATGGTCCTCGCGATGTTCGGCTGCTCGCTGCTGCTGACCGCCTGCTTCTTCTCCTGGGTGCCGGGCCGGAACCTGTGGTTCACGGCGCTCGGCGCGGGCACCCTGTACGGCTATCTGCTGCACGGCTTCCTGATCAAGGCCGGCGACTACGCGGGCTGGTTCGACCAGGCCTGGCTGCACCGGCCGCTCGGCGAGATCCTCGTGAGCGTCCTCGCGGCCGTCGCCGTGACCCTGCTGTGCACCTCGCCGGTGCGGCGGGTGTTCCGGTTCGCGATGGAACCGACGATGGCCTGGGCCTTCAGGTCCGACGCCGCCGAGCAGGCCCGTGGGCGCGAGCAGCGCGCGAAGAGCCCGGTACGCGAGAAGGCCGGCGTCTAGTGCCGCGGCAGGCAACGTTCGCCCGTCAAGGAGCGGCGTCCGGTGCGTGCTCTCGGCGTGCCGGCCGGAAGCCCTCGTACTGGATGTACTCGGGCTTTCGGCCGGTGCGGCGAGAGGGGGTGCCGGGCGTCGCGACGGGGCGAACGTCGCCTGCCACGGCACTAGCCACCCCGTCGTTCCCGGTCGGCCTCACCGCCGTCCCCGGCCCCGTACCCGTCACCGTCCTCGGCGTCGTCGTCCGTCATCGCCCTCGTCTGTCGACCAGACCGAGAAGCGCGCGCATCCGCGTGTACTTCTCGGTCAGCCGTCTGCGGGTGAACTCGTCCAGTACGGCGAGGCGCGCCGGGTCCGCGTTGTGCGCCAGGTCCGCCTCCTTCACCAGCAGGGCGCCCGGGGTGGTGAGGATGCGCCGGGCGTACGCCTCCGGGGTCTCCCCGGCCCGCTTGGTGACCGCGTACACGATGTCCTTCGTCCGGCGGCTCAGTGCGGCCTCCTCCAGCCATCGCTCGGACAGTGCGCCGTCCTCGACGGCGTCGTGCAGCCAGGCAGCCGCGATCTGGTCCTCGTCGCCGCCCCGCGCGCTCACCCCTTCGGCCACGGCCTGGAGGTGTTCGGCGTAGGGCCGCCCGGCCTTGTCGGTCTGGCCGGCGTGGGCGGTGCGGGCGGTGGCCTCTACTTCGGCCAGGGTCAGCTGCTCGGGAGTGTGCGTCACACGTCCAGTGTCCCGCCGCGCGGGCCCGCGCGGGCCCGCGGTGCGGCCGCGGTGTGTGCGGGCCGGGGCGGTCTCAGCGCGGGGCCGCCTGGGCCGTCGGGCCCTCCCGGCAGATCAGCAGCAGCGCCCGGTCGTCGTTGACGTCCTTCGCCACCGCTTCGATCAGGTGCCAGGCGGCCCCGTGGAAGCCGCCGGCGACGTAACGGTCGGCCTCGCCGGTGAGGCGGTCGATGCCCTCCACTATGTCGCGCTCGGCTGTCTCCACCAGACCGTCCGTGAACAGCATCAACACGTCACCGGGACGCAGCGAGCCCTTCACGGGGTCGAACTGGGCGCCGTCGTACACACCGAGCAGCGGGCCCTCGGCGGCCTTCTCCTCCCACCGGCCGCTGCCCGCGCTGAGCTGAAGGCCCGGCGGATGTCCCGCGGAGTACAGCTCGTAGTCGCCGGAGTCGAGGTCGAGGACCAGGTGGATCGAGGTCGCGAAGCCCTCGTCCCAGTCCTGGCGCAGGAGGTAGCCGTTCGCGGCCGGGAGGAAGGCGTGCGGGGGCAGCGACCCGAGCAGACCGCCGAACGCGCCCGACAGCAGCAGGGCCCGCGACCCCGCGTCCATGCCCTTGCCGGACACGTCCGTGAGGACGGCCTCCAGCGTGCGGCCGCCGTTGGTGCGGGCCGCGACAACGAAGTCACCGGAGAACGACTGGCCGCCCGCCGGGCGCAGCGCCATCTCCCGGTGCCAGCCCTGCGGCAGCTGCGGCAACTTGCTCTGCACCCGGATGCGTTCACGCAGGTCGAAGAGCATGGTGCCGCCGCGCCGCCAGGGCACGCCGACCCGGCTGCGGAACTGGGCGATGAGCAGCCCGAAGAGTCCGCAGGCCGCCACGACCAGAACCACGCCCGGGGTGACCCGGGAGGGGCCCTCCGTGTACGGGCCGAGCTGCACCGACTCCACGATCAGCGCGGTCGCCGCCGCCGCGTACAGACCCAGCAGGCTCGCCGGGCGCAGCAGCAGGCCGCCCGCGACGATCGGCAGCACCAGCGCGGCCGGTGAGCACCACACCGAGTTCATGAGTGTGGTGGCCGCGATCAGGGGCACCGTCAGGAGGAGGCCGACCAGCGCCACCCAGTCCGAGCCGTCGCCGCGGAAGTAGTCCACGGCGCTTCTGCGCATGCCTACGCGGGCCCGGTGCCACTGCATCTTCAACCGGGCCGTGAACGTCTCGGCTTCCGCGCGCCGCTCTCGTCCTGCTGCCATTAGTTCGGGACCCTATCCATCGGACCAGCCGCTTGGCACGGGAGGTCCCACTTGTCCCCCGTCCGAGGCTCAACTTCACAGTGAACGTCACAGAAGGCCACCTCGGCGCCCCCAAGTCGAAATTCCCTGGCCCGTCCCGCAATGCCCTGGTAGGCATGGTCCATGGGGACTGCGACGAGTACTGACCTGCGGGTGCTGCGACAGCATGACTGGGACCAGTGGTACGACAACCTGGTCCGGGCCTTCGGCGGGGTTCCGGAGGCGTCCGAGGAGCGGGAGCTGTGGAACTCCCTCACGGAGCTGGACCGTTCGATCGGCGCCTGGGACGGCGACGCGTGCGTGGGGACGGCCGGGGCGTTCAGCTTCCGGCTGACCGTGCCGGGCGGCGCCTCGGTGCCCGCCGCGGGTGTGACGATGGTCAGCGTGGCCGCCACGCACCGCCGGCGCGGGGTGCTGCGCTCCATGATGCGGCGGCAGTTGGACGACGTACGGGAGTGGGGCTGGCCGCTGGCGGTCCTGACGGCCTCCGAGCCGGAGATCTACGGCCGGTTCGGATACGCCGCGGCCACCTACGGCACCAACATCGACGTCGACACGACCCGCGTACGGCTGTCCGTGCCGCCCGGCACCGATGACGTACGCCTGCGGTACGCCGCGCCGGCGGACGTCCTGGACGCCTGCGAGGCGGTGTACGCGCGCCGGGTGCCCGGCCGGCCGGGGATGCTGGCGCGGTTGCCCGGATGGGAGCGGCTCCGGGTGCTCGACCCGGAGAGCGACCGGGAGGGGGCGTCGCCGCTGCAGTGCGTGGTCGCCGAACGGGACGACGAGATCGTCGGGTACGCGCGTTTCCGGGTCAGGCCGGGGTGGGAGACCGCCGGGCCCAAGGGCGTGGTGGTCCTCCAGGACACGGAGGCGCTGGACCCGGCGGCGCACGCCGCGCTGTGGCGGTTCCTGTTCGACATCGACCTGACCTCGTCGCTGACCGCGCTGAGCCGCCCGCTGGACGAGCCCTGGATGTCCATGGCGAACGACATCCGGCGGTGCGGGCTGCACGTGCGGGACTCGCTGTTCGTCCGGCTGGTGGACGTCGGGGCGGCGCTGGAGGCGCGCACCTATCAGGCGCCGGTGGACGTGGTGTTCGAGGTCGAGGACGACTTCTGCCCCTGGAACGCGGGGCGTTGGCGGCTGACCGGGGACGCGAAGGGCGCGTCGTGCGGTCGTACCACGGACTCGGTGGATCTCGCCCTGACGGTACGGGAGTTGGGGGCGGCCTACCTCGGCGGTGTGAGCCTGGCCTCGCTGGCCGGGGCCGGGCGGGTGCGGGAGGTGCGGCAGGGGGCGCTGGCGGAGGCGGCCGTGGGGTTCGGGTCGGTGGTGACTCCCTGGCTGCCGCACGGGTTCTGACGGGGGCCGGCGCGGGGTGGGGCCGAGTGCCGGGGCAAGGATGACGGCTCGGCCGGTTCGGTTCCGGTGAGGGTGCGGCTGGTCCGGTCTTCCGCGGGCCGGGTCGGCCCGGTCCGCGGAGGGCTCAACCGGCCTTGCTCTTCTGGCAGGTCGGGCACCAGAAGAGGTTGCGGGCGGCGAGATCGGCGGTGCGGATCTCGCCGCCACAGAGGTGGCAGGGCAGGTTGGCCCTGCGGTAGACGTAGACCTCGCCGCCGTGGTCGTCGACGCGCGGCGGGCGGCCCATCGCCTCCGGGGTGTGTTCCGGGCGGACGGTGTCGATGCGGTTGTCGCGGACGCCGTCGCGCATCAGCTCGACCAGGTCGGTCCAGATCGCGTCCCACTCGGTGGGAGTGAGGTCCGTGCCGGCGCGGTACGGGTCGATACCGTGCCGGAAGAGGACCTCGGCGCGGTAGACGTTGCCGACGCCGGCGACGACCTTCTGGTCCATCAGCAGGGCGGCGATCGTCGTCCGGCTGCGGGAGATGCGGCGGTACGCGGCGTCCGGGTCCGCGTCCTCGCGCAGGGGGTCGGGGCCGAGGCGGTCGTGTATCGCCTGCTTCTCGGCGGGCGTGATCAGGGCGCAGGTGGTGGGGCCGCGGAGGTCGACGTACGCCGTGCTGTGCGCGAGGCGGAGACGGACGGTGTCCGTGGGCGGGGGCGCGGGGGACGGGCCGAAGGCGACCTTGCCGAAGAGGCCGAGGTGGATGTGGACGTGGGCGCTGCCGCGGAAGCCGAGGAAGAGGTGCTTGCCGTGGGCTTCGGTGTGGGTCAGTTCCCTGCCGGTGAGGAGGGCGGCGGCGTCGGTGAATCGGCCCTGGGGGCTGGTGACATGGGGGGTCGTGCCGAGGAAGGCGGCGGCGTAGTCCCGGGCCAGCCGGTGGATCGTGTGCCCCTCTGGCACGGTTGCTCCTGTTCGTCTGCCGGGTGGGGTGGGCGCGGAGGGATGTCGCCCCCGCCGCCCCTGCCCGTTCCCGTCCCGAGGGGCGCTGCCCAGCCGGGTTCCGCCGGGGCTCCGCCCCTGACCCCGGCCGGCCCGGAGGGCCTCGTGCTCGGCCGCCGGACGGGCTGAGACGCACGGCCGTTCCCCGGGCGCACGGATGTGGTCAGGGCCGTCCGTGGACGCCGGTGAACGGCGGTGCGGGCTACTGCTGGGGGTGGTGGGCGGGGATCGGGGGGAGGTCGCCCGTGGTCTCGTAGGCGGCGAGCATGTCGATGCGGCGGATGTGACGCTCGTCACCGGAGAACGGGGTGTCGAGGAAGGTCTCGACGAACTTCGTCGCCTCCTCCTGGGTGTGCATGCGCGCGCCCACCGCCACGACGTTCGCGTCGTTGTGCCGGCGGCCCAGGGACGCCGTCTCCTCGCTCCAGGCGAGTGCGGCGCGCACGCCCTTCACCTTGTTCGCGGCGATCTGCTCACCGTTGCCGGAGCCGCCGATGACGACGCCGAGGGCGTCCGGGTCCGCGGCCGTCCGCTCCGCGGCGCGGAGGCAGAACGGGGGGTAGTCGTCCTGGGCGTCGTAGATGTGGGGGCCGCAGTCCACGGGGTCGTGACCGGCCGCCCGGAGCCAGTCGACGAGGTGGTTCTTGAGTTCGAAGCCCGCATGGTCGGAGCCGAGATACACGCGCATACGACGAGTGTGACACGGACGTTTCGGGGCAGCAGCCTCGGGGGCATCGGTCGAAAACTGCGGGCAACGCTATGGAACCTCAGGAAAACCTCAAGTAACGATCCGGAATCAAAGGTTCACCTTTCACTTTGCCTCCGATTCACTGGACCGATTCGTAGGCCTCGTACACCGCTCGTACGGGGAACAGCTCAACCGGCGCAAAGGAAATTCGTCCATGACCTCGCAGCCGACCCTCCCCGAGGCCGGTCATGCCCCTGGAGCCCCCGGCGAACCCGGCAGCGGCCTCCAGGCAGGACTCAAGAACCGTCACCTGTCGATGATCGCCATCGGTGGCGTCATCGGAGCCGGCCTCTTCGTGGGGTCCAGCTCCGGCATCGCCACCGCCGGACCCGGCATCCTCCTGTCGTACGCCCTCGTCGGCACGCTCGTGGTGCTGGTGATGCGGATGCTGGGCGAGATGTCCGCCGCCAACCCGACCTCCGGCTCCTTCTCCGCGCACGCCGACCGGGCGCTCGGCCGCTGGGCCGGGTTCTCCATCGGCTGGCTGTACTGGTTCTTCTGGGTCGTCGTCCTCGCCGTCGAGGCGACCGCCGGGGCCAAGATCCTCGAAGGGTGGATACCCGCCGTACCGCAGTGGGGCTGGGCGCTGCTCGTCATGGTGGTGCTGACCGCCACCAACCTCGTCTCCGTCGGCTCCTACGGCGAGTTCGAGTTCTGGTTCGCCGGCATCAAGGTCGTCGCGATCGGCGCGTTCATCGTCGTCGGCGGGCTGGCCGTGTTCGGGGTGCTGCCCGGCGTGGACAGCGACAAGGCCGGGCTGGGCAACCTCACCGACCACGGTGGCTTCCTGCCGCACGGGGCGGGCGCCATCCTCACCGGCGTGCTGCTCGTCGTCTTCTCCTTCATGGGCAGCGAGATCGCGACCCTGGCGGCCGGTGAGTCGGAGGACCCGCAGCGGGCCGTCACCAAGTCCACCAACAGCATCATCTGGCGGATCGGCGTGTTCTACCTGGGCTCGATCTTCGTCGTCGTCACCCTGCTGCCGTGGGACGACGCCTCGATCGCCGAGAAGGGCTCCTACGTCGCCGCCCTGGACTCCCTCGGTATCGCGCACGCCGGTCAGATCATGAACTTCATCGTGCTGACCTCGGTGCTGTCCTGTCTCAACTCCGGCCTCTACACGGCCTCCCGCATGGCGTTCTCGCTCGGTGAGCGCGGGGACGCGCCCAAGGCCTTCGCCCGCACCACCTCCCGCGGGGTGCCGCTGGCGGCGATCGTGGCCTCCGTCGTGTTCGGGTTCGTCGCCGTGTTCTTCAACTACAAGTTCCCCGACTCCGTCTTCCTCTTCCTGGTCAACTCCAGCGGCGCGGTGGCCCTGTTCGTGTGGCTGGTCATCTGCTTCTCGCAGCTGCGCATGCGGAAGATCATCCAGGCCGAGGCGCCGGAGAAGCTGGTCGTGAAGATGTGGCTGTACCCGTATCTGACCTGGGCGACCGCCGCGCTGATCGTCTTCATCCTCGGCTACATGCTCACCGACACCGAGCACGACGGACGCCGGACGGTGCTGCTGTCCCTGCTCGTCGCCGCGGTCGTGCTCGCCGTCGCCGTCGTGAAGGAGAGGGTGCTGCGGGGGCGGGTCGCCACCGCCGGGCCGGCCGGGCCCACCGGTCCCGCCGAGTCAGGCCCCTCCGAGTCCGCCGACAAGGTCTCCACCGGCTGAGTCCGGTGAGGGACGGGAAGGGCCCGCGGCGCGTACGCGCCGCGGGCCCTTCCCGTCCGCCGTCCCCGATCCGCCGTCCTCGCGGTCACACGAGCGTGAAGCTGTCCCTCACCTCGGCGTACGTCTCCAGGGCCTGCGCCTCGATCTCGGGCTGGTACCAGGTGTTGACCTGGTACGACTTGCCGTGCGCGTTGAAACCCAGCAGGCGGGCGTGCCAGGGGACGCCCTTGAGCGTGAAGGTGTACTCCCAGACGACAGCGGGATGGCCGCGGAACGTCGTCTCCTCCAGGCGGATCTTCCGGTAGGCCTGCCCCTGGCGGGCGTTCTGCTCCGAGGTCTCCCACGACTCCATCAGGTCGCCGCGGGCGAGGGCGGACTTGGCGGCGAGTTCCTGGGTGCCGTCGGGGGACGTGTAGTGCACCTCCGCCCCCGTCTTCACGTCCCGCCGCCAGCCCGGCGGCGTGGCCCACGCGAACCCGCCCGCCTCCCGGTGCGCGCCCGGCGGCAGGCTCTGCGGACGTGACGTGCCCCCGACCGTGGGCGCCGGGCTGTCGCCCGGGGTGCCGGACGGCGGGGACGAGGCCGTGGACGACGGCGATGACCCCGCGGTGGTGTTGTCGTCCGGTGACCCGGCGGTCGCCGCGAGGACGATCGCGACGACCACGCCCGCGGTGACCGCGCCGACGGCCGCCAGGAGCGCGGCCCGGTGCCGGCCAGGAGGACGGGGCGCGGCCGGGAGGGCGGGGCCCGGCAGTTCACCCGGGGGCATGGCGAGGGGGTGCGGGCCGGTGGCGGTGGGCCGGCCCGCGGTCGCGCTCTGCGTGGGGTCGGGAACGGGGGTGGGTGCGGGAGCCGCGGCGGATCCGGGCCTGGGGGTGGGGGCCGGCTCGGGGACCGGTGCGGGCCCGGGGACCGGGGCGGGGCGCCTCTCCGTCTCCGCCTGTGCCCGGGCGAGGGACACGCCGGCGCCGGAACCGGGCCTACGGGCAGCGGGTCCCCCTGCGGCGGGTCCTCCGGCCGCGGCTCCCCCGGCGGGTCCTCCGGCCGTGGGTCCTCCGGCGGGTCCTCGGGGAACGGCTCCCGGGGAGATGCCGGACGAGGTGCCGAACAGGCTGCCGGACGGGCTGCCGGACGGAGTCTCGGAGCGGGTCTCCGAGCGCCTTTCCGACGCGGCTTCGGTGGAGGCGTTGGCCGGCGCAGGGATTCCCGGCGTGGCGGCCTCGGCTCCCGGCTCCGTCGTCGGCGGCGGCGGCGGCGCGGAACGCCTGGGATCGGGCAGCGCGCGCAGGGACCGGGTCTTCCCGGAGTCGGGGGCGCGGGCGGGAACCGAGGCCCGGGCCGGGGTCGGGGCCGCCTCCTCGGATACGGGAGGGACGGAAGGCACCGCGTCGCTGACCTCCGGCGTCCCCGGCGTCCCCGGCTTCCCCGGCACCCCCTGTGTCTCCAGCGGCTCCGGACCGGGTACGAGCAGGGGTCCCGTCCGGGGATCCTCCTCCCCAGCCCGCTCCGCCGTAGCCTCACCCTCCGGAGCCGCCTCCTCCGGGCCCCTCACCTCCGGTCCCCCCGCCAGGACCGTCGGCGTGGGCATCGCCGACGCGAGCGGCCGGAGCGCGGTGGCCACGTCCTCCAGACCGGGCCGTACGGACGGGTCCTTCTCCAGGAGCGCGGCCAGGATGTCCCGCAACGGGCCGGCGCTCGGCGGCAGTTCGGGCTCCTCGTAGAGGACCGCGTGCAGGGTCGCCAGGGTGGTGTCGCGGGAGAAGGGGGAGCGGCCGCCCATCGCCGCGCACAGGGTCGCGCCGAGGGACCACACGTCCGACGGCGGGCCCTGCGGGCGGCCGGAGACGCGCTCGGGGGCCATGTAGTCGGGCGAGCCGACCAGCATGCCGACCATGGTGAGCGCCTTGGCGTCCTGGATCGCGGCGATGCCGAAGTCGGTGAGGACGATCCGGGGAGCGGCCGAGGACCGTCCGCCGTCCTCCACCAGGACGTTGCCGGGCTTGATGTCCCGGTGCAGCACGCCCCGTTCGTGCACCTGCCGCAGTGCCTCCACCAGGCCGAGTCCGAGCAGTGCCGTCTCGCGCGGGCCCAGCGGGCCCTCCTCCGCCATGACGCGCTCCAGGGACCGGCCGGAGACCAGTTCCATGACGATCCACAGGCGTTCGCCCTCGTCCACCACGTCGTACACGCGCACCACGTTGGGATGGTCGATCCGCGCCGTGGCCCGGGCCTCGCGCAGCGTGCGCTCGCGGCGGGTGCGGGCGTCCTCGGCGTCGAGGCCGTCGATGCGCATCTCCTTCACCGCGACCTGGCGGTCGAGTATGTCGTCGGCGGCTCGCCACACCCGCCCCATTCCCCCCTGGCCGATACTTTCGACCAATCGATAGCGCCCCGCCACCAGCACCCCTGGAACTCCATCGCTGCTCTTGTTCCCCGGCAATCCGCTGCACCCCCTCAATACTTCTCGGTGCTTCTCAGCGCCTTCTCGACTGAAACACAATGGTCACACTTCGAGCCGTATCAGCATAGTGCGGAGAAATCTTGTGGTACCTCTTCAAGTACTGCGAATTCAGGCGCAGCAAAGGGGGACGAACATGAGTTCTCGTCGTACGACGGCCATCACCGGAACGCTGGTCACGGCATCTTTCTCGGCCGTGATGATCCTTTCCGGCACGGCCGGTGCGGAAGACCAGGGACCGGGGAGCAGCAAGGGGGGAAAGGTGGTGGACAAGGCGCCGACGGGCGTGCGGTTCACGACGCTGCTGCCGGAGAAGATCTCGGTCGACAACGGTTCGAAAGAAACGGACATCACCGCCACGGTGAAGAATGAGGGGACCAAGGAAAGCGGAAAGATCCGGCTTCTGGTCGTCGGCTTCGACGGCCTTACGGTCAAGAACGTTCAAGGCTGCTCCCCGATCGACGAAAAGAATCTGCCGGAGGGCTCGAACAGCGGTTACGCCTGCTCCATCGACAATCTCGCGGCCGGCCGGTCGAAGTCGTACGCCGTCGATGCCACGTTCGATCTGGGCAAGACCGGGAAGATCTGTCTGCCGGTGCAGACCAGCGACGGGAAGAAGACGTTCTGGCAGCAGGGCCCGGTTCCGTTCGGTACGACGAACCCGTCGCCGAACGCCCCGGCCACCCCGCTGCTGCTCGGCACCGACAACAAGCCGGTCGCGCCGGGAAGCGACGAGCTCCCGAAGACGGGCCCCGGCGTGGCGCCGCTGGGCGCGGCGGGAGCGGCGCTGATGGCGGCCGGTGCGGCCGGCGTGTGGTGGTCGCGGCGGCGGCCGGGGCCGCGGACGAACTGACTCCGCAACGGTTCGAAGCCCCGAGACACGCGAGAGGCTCGCCGGACTGACGTCGCGATGCGACCCGGCGAGCCTCTTCGGGGAAAGGGGAGTCAGCGCTTGACGAGCTTCCAGGCGGTGGGCAGGACGCCCATCGCCAGGGCCGCCTTCAGGGCGTCGCCGATCAGGAACGGGGTGAGGCCGGCCGCGACGGCGGCGGACCAGGTGAGGTCGGCGGCGTAGGCGAGGTAGGGGACGCCGACGGCGTAGATGATCGCCTCGCCCACCAGCATGGCGCCCGCCATGCGCGGCATCGAGCGGTCGGCCCCGCGACGGGCCAGGGCGCCCACGACCGTGGACGCCAGGATCATGCCGAGGATGTAGCCGAAGGAGACGGAGACGCCGGAGGTGCCGGACGCGAACCACGGCACACCGGCGAGACCGGCGAGCGCGTACAGGGCCAGCGCGGAGAAGCCGCGGCTCGCGCCGAGCGTCGTACCGACGAGCAGCGCGGCGAAGGTCTGGCCGGTCACCGGCACCGGGGAGCCCGGCACGGGCAGCGCGACCTGGGCGGCGAGGCCGGTGAGCGCGGCGCCGCCTGCCACGAGCGCGATGTCCCGCACCCGGGAGGCGGGGAGCAGGTCGGCGAGGACCTGTCCGGTGCGGGCGGGGGCGGCGGCGGTGCTCATGGGGACTCCGCGGAGTGATGTGGGCATGTCGGGACAAGGTGACGCTATCCCAGCGCACTCGCGCGGTTCACCGTCGACGCTCGACAAAGGCTGGAGCGCGCGCTTGGTGGGCTCCGTACAAAGAACACCGGTTACACCCGACGCCGCGTGATACGGGTCACGGAGGCAGGGACGTTTCGCTCACGTGTGCTCACCGGGCGCCGACTGTGGGGACTCTCCAAACGGAGAGGCGTGAGCGATTCCTCACCCTCCGCGTCGGAGGCGTCCACATAGTGGTCAGGTTGCTCGTCCGGCTGCCCGGACCGCCCAGACTGTGGGCGTTTTTGCCCTCTCACGCACTGGACCGGCCGCGCCATGCCCAGCACCACCACCGAGACGCCGCCCACGGCACAGGACGTCTCCCTCTCCCCCGGCCTCAAGCAGCGCCATCTGTCGATGATCGCCCTCGGCGGGGTGATCGGCGCCGGGCTGTTCGTCGGTTCCGGCGCCGGCATCGCCGCCGCCGGGCCGTCGATCGTCGTCGCCTACACCCTGTCCGGCCTCCTCGTGATGCTGGTGATGCGGATGCTCGGCGAGATGTCGGCCGCGTACCCGTCGTCGGGTTCCTTCTCGGCGCACGCGGAACGGGCGATCGGCCCGTGGGCGGGGTTCACCGCCGGCTGGTCCTTCTGGATCCTGCTCTGCACGGCCGTCGGTCTGGAGGCCATCGGCGCCGCGAAGATCGTCACCGGCTGGCTGCCGGGCACGCCCGAGTGGGCCTGGGTGGCGTTGTTCATGGCGGTGTTCTGCGGCGCGAACCTGGCCGCCGTGAAGAACTTCGGCGAGTTCGAGTTCTGGTTCGCGGCGCTCAAGGTCGGCGCGATCACGCTGTTCCTGGTGCTGGGCGGGCTGGCCATCGCGGGTGTCCTGCCCGGCACGGACGCGCCGGGCATGGCGAACCTCACCGGCGAGGGGGGCTTCCTCCCGAACGGCAGCGAGGGTCTGGTGATCGGTCTGCTCGCCTCCCTCTTCGCGTACGGCGGGCTGGAGACGGTCACCATCGCGGCGGCCGAGTCCGAGGACCCGGTGCGGGGCGTGGCGAGCGCGGTCCGTACGGCGATGTGGCGGATCGCGGTGTTCTACATCGGCTCGATGGCGGTGATCGTGACGCTCGTCCCCTGGGACTCGAAGGCGGTCGTCGAGAAGGGCCCGTACGTCGCCGCCCTCGACCACCTCGGCATTCCGGGCGCCGGCCAGGTGATGAACGTGGTCGTGCTGGTGGCGCTCCTGTCGGCGATGAACGCCAACATCTACGGCTCCTCGCGCATCGTCTACTCCCTGGTCGAGCGCGGACAGGGCCCGAAGGCGCTGGGCCGGGTGTCGGGCGGGGTCCCCCGCGTCGCGGTGCTCGCGTCCTGCGTGTTCGGCTTCGGTTGCGTGGTGCTCAGTTACTGGCGGCCGGATGACGTCTTCCCGTGGCTGCTCAACATGATCGGCGCGGTGATCCTGGTCGTCTGGATCCTCATCGCCGTCTCGCAGCTGCGGCTGCGCCGCCGGCTGGAGCGGGACACCCAGGGGACACCGGCCGTGCGCATGTGGGCGTTCCCGGTGCTGACGTGGGTGGCGCTGGCGGGCATGGCGGCGGTCCTCGTCCTGATGGCCCGGGAGCCGGACACGCGGGTGCAGCTGTACTCGACGGGTGCGATGACGGTGTTCCTGGCGGCCGTCGGCTTCGCCCGGCAGAAGGCGCGCGCCAAGGCCTGAGCCACCGGACCGCAGCCGCGATCTCGGCCGGCCACGGACACGGCCGAGCCGGGCCACGAACACGCCGGCCGCAGCCGGGACGACGGCCGGGTACGGCCGCGGAAGAGGCCCTCACGTGACACACGTGAGGGCCTTCCTGTTGCCCGCACACCGCTTCTTGTTGCTAGCCTGCACATGCAATTAAGTTGCAATAAGAGGCCGGAGGGGACCCGCCATGCCCGTCTGCACGCTTCCTGGTCTTCGACGCCTGGCAGCACGCCTTCTACCTCCTGTGCCGCAACCAGAAGGTCGACTTCGTCGAGGCGATGTGGCAGGTCGTCAACCGGCAGGACGTCGCCCGGCGCTACACCGCCGCCACGTCCCGCGCGGACGTGCCGCCGCTGACGCCGTAGCACCCCACGGTCGTCCCGCCTCGTGATCGTCTTCTCACCCTTCACGGCGGCGGGCGGAATGCCGGAGCGGCCCCGCGAGGACGTGACTCGCGGGGCCGCTCCGGGCCGGACGGGCTCAGGTCAGGGCTTGCGGCCCAGGCCGCCGTGCTGGCCGATCGGTTCGGGGTCGGTGTCGTGTTGGTCCGGGCGCCAGAGCGGGACGGACACCACGCCGGGGTCGACCAGCTCCAGTCCCTCGAAGTAGGCGGCGATCCGGTCGGCCGGGCGCAGGAAGTACGGGACCGCTCCGGTCTCGTTGTAGGCGTCCTGGGCCTGTTCGTAGGCCGGGTCGGTGCCCCGGGAGCCGTCGTTCACGCAGAGGTGGCTGCCGGAGGGGAGACCGGCCAGGAGGCGGCTGACGAGGTCGCGGGCCTGGTCGTGGTCGGCGCAGTGGCCGAGGACGCCGCTGAGGATCAGGGCCGTGGGCCGGGCCGGGTCGAGGGTCCTGGCGGCGGCCTCGAGGATGCGCTCCGGCTCGAAGAGGCTGATGGCCTCGTACGCCGTCGCGCCCTCGGGGGTGGAGGTGAGCAGGGGACGGGCGTGCGCGAGGACCAAGGGGTCGTCGTCCACGTAGACGATCCGGGACTCGGGAGCGTGGCGCTGGGCGACCTCGTGGGTGTTGGCCACGGTGGGCAGGCCGGAGCCGACGTCCAGGAACTGCCGTATGCCCGCCTCCCGCACCAGATGGCGGATGGCGCGGCCGAGGAAGGCGCGGCTGGCGCGGGCGATGGTGACGATCCCGGGGAAGACGGCGGCGTAGGCGTCGCCGGCCGCCGCGTCCACCGGGTGGTGGTCCTTGCCGCCGAGCCAGTAGTTCCAGATCCGCGCAGAATGAGGCACCGAGGTGTCGATCTCCGTCATGCGCTCATCGTGCTACGGCCAAGTCCGGTGCGCGGGGCACTTCGGGGAAGAGAGGAGCGGTGCGGTCGCGGCGGAACGGTCGCCGTCCGGGCGGAGTTCGCCGACCGCCTGGCCCGTCACCGCACCCCGGCCGGCAGCCCGCGGCCCGTGTCCACAGCCCGGCCGGCTCCGCCACCCGGCACGCGTCGCGCCACCCGTCCGGGTGTCGCCCCATGCGGCGCGGCCGGTTCCCGGCTCCCGTTCGGGGCGGCGGCGGCCTACGCTCCCCGCACCGCGTCGTGAGAGCGGCGCGGCCGTCCCCCAGGAGGCGCTCATGACATTTGTGCGATGCCCGAGTCCGACCTGCCACGACCGGTTGCAGGACTTCCGGGATCTGAAGGGCGACGCGGAGATCACCGCCGCCGAGCTGGCGCTGCTGCCGAAGCTGGAGGGCGACCGCTTCGTCGCGAAGGCCTTCCACCGCTGCCAGAACGACGGCTGCCGCCGCGTGCAGAAGAAGAACGACTGGCGGGTCGGCGCGTTCCTGCCGACGGGTTTCTGACGCCCCGTCGGCAGGTGGTCGCGGCCGGTCCCGCGGGAGTGCCTACAGGTTGCTGAAGTCCGGGCCCTTCGTGCGGGTCCGCTTGATCTCGTAGAAGCCGGGGACCGAGGCGACAGCGAGGGTGCCGTCCCACAGGCGGACGGCGTCGTCGCCCTGGGGGGTCGGGGTGACGACCGGGCCGAAGAACGCGATCTCCTCGCCGTCGGGGCCGGGGACCGCGATGACCGGGGTACCGACCTCCTGGCCGACCTTCTCGATGCCCTCCTTGTGGGAGGCGCGCAGCTGGGCGTCGAACTCGAAGTCCTCCTGGTCGGCGTACTCGATCAGGTCGGCGGGCAGGCCGACCTCGTCGAGGGCCGCCGCTATCGCCTCGAGGGTCGGGCCCTCTCCGCCGTTGTGGATACGGGTGCCGAGCGCCGTGTAGAGCGGGCCGAGAACATCGGCGCCGTGCTTCTGCCACGCCGCGGTCACCACACGCACCGGCTTCCATGCCTGGGTCGCGAGCATGTCCCGGTACTCCTCGGGCAGCTCGTCGAGCTTGTCCTCGTTCAGTACCGCGAGGCTCATGATGTGCCAGCGGATCTCGATGTCCCGGACCTTCTCCACTTCCAGCACCCACCGGGAGGTCATCCAGGCCCACGGGCACAGCGGGTCGAACCAGAAGTCGACGGGGGTCCTGCCGGAAGCGACGGCGGTCTCGGACATGGGTCTCCTCGAGAGTGCGGTGGACGGTACGGCGGGCGGGCGGCGCGACGGTCGCCCCTGACCGGAACACCGGCCCTGCCCCGCCCCATTCCCGACTGCCGCGAGGCCAGGGCCCGTGGGAGGATCAGCCCTGGTCCGCATGTCGAACACGATCCGAGGGAGTGCCATCCGTGCCCGGTGAGAACCTGTCCCGCGACGAGGCCCGCGAGCGGGCCGCCCTGCTGTCCGTCGACGGGTACGACGTGTCCCTCGACGTCCGGACGGCGGTCGGTGAGGACACCGGTGACGGACCGCGCACCTTCCGCTCGGTCACCACGATCCGCTTCCGGTGCAGCGAGCCCGGCGTGTCCAGCTTCGCGGACCTGATCGCGCCGAGTGTGACCGCGGTCTCCCTCAACGGCAAGGACCTCGACCCCAGCGAGGTCTTCGACGGTTCCCGGATCGTGCTGGAGGACCTGGCCGCCGACAACGAGCTGATCGTCGACGCCCGCTGCGCCTACTCCCGTACCGGCGAGGGCCTGCACCGCTTCGTCGACCCCGAGGACGGCGAGGTCTACCTCTACACGCAGTACGAGCCGGCCGACTCCCGCCGGGTCTTCGCGAACTTCGAGCAGCCGGACCTCAAGGCACCGTTCCGTTTCGAGGTGCGGGCGCCGGAGGGGTGGACGGTGTGGAGCAACGGCGTCGGCGAACGGGCCGACGGCGTCTGGCGGTTCGCGGAGACCAAGCCGATCTCGACGTACATCACGTGTGTGGTCGCGGGCCCGTACCACTACGTCACGGACACGTACTCCCGCACCTTCGACGACGGCACGACGCTGGAGATCCCCCTCGGTGCCCTGTGCCGCAAGGGCCTGGCCCCCCACTTCGACGCCGACGACGTGTTCCTGGTGACCAAGCAGGGCCTGGACTTCTTCCACGACCACTTCGACTACCCGTACCCGTTCGGGAAGTACGACCAGGCGTTCGTGCCCGAGTACAACCTGGGCGCGATGGAGAACCCGGGCCTGGTGACCTTCCGGGAGGAGTTCATCTTCCGGGGCAAGGTCACGCGGGCCTCCTACGAGGGCCGCGCCAACGTGATCCTGCACGAGATGGCGCACATGTGGTTCGGCGACCTGGTCACCATGGAGTGGTGGGACGACCTGTGGCTGAAGGAGTCCTTCGCCGACTTCATGGGCGCGTTCTCGCTGGTCGGGGCCACCCGCTTCCAGGACGGCTGGATCACCTTCGCCAACCGCCGCAAGGCCTGGGCGTACCGCGCCGACCAGTTGCCGTCCACGCACCCGGTCACCGCGGACATCCGTGACCTCCAGGACGCCAAGCTGAACTTCGACGGCATCACGTACGCCAAGGGCGCCAGCGTGCTGAAGCAGCTGGTGGCGTACGCCGGGCAGGACGCGTTCCTGGAGGGCGCGCGGCGCTACTTCAAGCGGCACGCGTACGGCAACACCCGGCTGGGCGACCTGCTGTCGGTCCTCGAGGAGACCAGCGGCCGGGACATGGGCGCCTGGTCGCGTGCCTGGCTTCAGACGGCCGGGGTCAACGCGCTGACCCCGCAGGTGCTGCTGGCCGCGGACGGCCGGGTCGACGAACTGGCGGTGGTGCAGGAGGCGGCCGAGTCGCACCCCGAACTGCGCCCGCACCGGGTGGCGGTGGGCCTGTACCGGCGCAGTGCCGAGGGCGCCCTTGAGCGGTACGCCCGCGCCGAGGCGGATGTCGACGGCCCGCGTACGGTCGTGGCGGAGCTGGCCGGTGCCGAGGCTCCGGACCTGGTCCTGGTCAACGACGACGACCTCACGTACTGCAAGATCCGCTTCGACACGGCCTCACTGGAGACGCTGAAGGCCCACCTCGGGGACCTCACCGACCCCCTCGCCCGGGCCCTGTGCTGGTCGGCGCTGTGGAACATGACCCGGGACGCTCTGCTGCCGGCGCGGGACTTCGTGGACCTGGTGCTGCGGTTCGCGGGGCGCGAGTCCGACATCGGCGTGCTCCAGATGCTGCACGCGTGGGCGAACTCGTCGCTGGTCAACTATGTGGCGCCGGAGTGGCGGAAGACGGGCGGGCGGCTGCTGGCGGAGGGCGCCCTGCGGGAGCTGCGGGCGGCCGGGCCGGGCAGCGAGCACCAGCTGGCGTGGGCGCGGTTCTTCGCGTCGGTGGCGTCCGGACCGGCCGATCTCCAGCTGCTCCAGGACCTGCTGGCGGGCACCGAGCAGGTCGAGGGGCTGACGGTCGACCAGGAGCTGCGCTGGGCCTTCCTGGAACCGCTCGCCACCCACGGAGCCGCCGACGAGGCCGCGCTGGCCGCGGAGTTGGCCCGGGACGACACGGCGTCCGGCAAGCGCCACCAGGTCCGCTGTCTGGCCGCGCGGCCGTCGGCGGCGGTGAAGGCGCAGGCGTGGGCGCAGGTGGTGGAGTCCGACGCCCTCTCCAACGCCCTGGTCGAGGCGACGATCGCGGGCTTCGACCGGCCCTCGCAGCGGGACCTGCTCGCGCCGTACGCGCCGAAGTACTTCGCTGTGATCGAGCGGGTGTGGCGGGAGCGGTCGATCCAGATCGCGATGCACGTGGTGCAGGGGATGTTCCCGTCCCTCCAGCACTCGCGGGCGACGCTGGACGCGGCGGACGCGTGGCTCGCGGCGCACGAGGACGCGGCGCCCGCCCTGCGCCGACTGGTCCTGGAGGCACGGGACGACCTGGCACGCGCGTTGCGGGGACAGGAGTGCGACGCGGCGGCGTCGGCCGCGAACTGAGCGGAATCATGGCCAAGGCCTGAGTGTCCGGTCACCGTTACGGAATTCAGGCAGCAGACCCCGTAACCCCTGGACCGCACCCGAACGGATCAGGGGTTTTCCGCACTCTCCTCGGCATCCGAACACTCGTCCTTTAGTGCTGCATTGTCCGGATTTGCCGACAGCCGTGTAACAGCGGTTCAAGGCCGGTCCAGGAGCGGGAATCTGCCGGTCATGAACCACAACACCCCGGTCCCCCCGCTCTCCCCCCGCCCCCTCCGGCACCAGTCCGAGGCACCCCGCCGTGTCCTGACCACCGCCCACCTCCGCTCGCACGGCGTCTCGGTCGCGGAGATCAGCGAACACTGCCGGGCGGGCGGGCCCTGGCAGCAGATCCTCCCGGGGGTCTTCCTGCTCCACCCCGGCCCGCCCACCAGCGAGGAGCGGCTGCACGCGGTGCTGATGTACGCCGCCCGGGAGCAGACGGCCGGGGTCCCGGCCCAGCCCGGCGCGGACGACCCGCACCGCCCGGTGTACGCGGACGCGATGATCACCGGCATGGCGGCGCTCACCCTGTACGGCTTCAGCTCGGCCCCGCCCCTGCTCTCCCTGGACCGCGTCGACGTCCTGGTCCCCCGTCTGCGCCGGCTGCGCTCGACGGGGTGCGCGCGGATCGTGCGGACGGCCACGCTGCCCACGCCCGAGCCGGTGACGGGCCTGCCGGTGGCCCCGGTGCCACGCGCCCTGGCCGACGCGGTGGCCGCACTGACGGACGCGGGCGCCGTACGCCGGCTGCTGACCGAGGCGGTACGCGGCGGGCACTGCGAACCCGCCGCGGTGGTACGGGAGCTGAACAACGCCAAGCTGCTGAGCCGGCCGCACGTGGTGGACGCGGTGGACTCCCTCCTCGCGGAGGGCCGGGCCATCGCGGAGGACCGCCTCTACCGGATGGTCCGGGAGTACGGCCTGCCCGACCCGGTGTGGAACGTGGACCTGCGCCTGCCCGGCGGCCCGCAGCTCGGCGGCCTGGACGCGTACTGGCCGGAACAGGCGGTGGCGGTGGAACTGGACACCCGCCCCCCGCGGCAGGGCCACCGGGAGGGCGACGACGCCCTGTGGTCCGAGTACGCCCGCAAGCGCGAGCACCTGGAGCGGCTGGGCATCACGGTCGTCCACATCACCCCGAAGAAGCTCCGGGACGCGCTGGACCAGCAGGCGACGGTCGTGCGTACGGCCCTGATGGCGGCGGGCGACCGGGACCCCGCCGCGTATGTCCTGGTCCTGCCCCGGTGATGACGGGCCCGAGCGGCACCAGGAGGGGGGAGCAGGGGCCGCGTGCCCGGTACGTACGTCCGGTGCGCGCGGCCCGTCGCCCGTCGCTACCCGCCGCAGAACTCCGCCTCGACCACGGCCTCGGTGTCGCCCGACCAGTCGCCGTTGACGTTGAGCGCGAGGGTGTGGCGGCCGTCCGCCGTCGTCACGGCCTCGGTGGAGGAGCCGTGGATGTCGCCGCCGTGGCCCCAGACGTGGACGCCGCAGCTGAGCGTGATGTCGCCGAGGCCGAGCCCGTAGTCGACGTCGGGGATCGGCGTGTCCGTCACCGTGGTCTTCATGGCCTTCAGCTGCGCGGGCGGCAGCAGCCGGCCGCGCAGGAGGGCGGAGTAGAAGCGGCCGAGGTCGGCCGAGGTGGAGACCATGTCGCCGGAGCCGAAGGCCAGCGCGGGGTTCAGCTCGGTGACGTCGTAGGTGGGTCCCGTGGTGTCCTCGGCCAGCTTGGAGTAGGCGCGGCTGCTGGGCCGGGGCAGGGTGGGCCGGGTGCCGGGGACCGAGGTGCCCGTCAGCCCGAGGGGTTCGACGATGCGGTCGCGGACCTCGGCTCCGTACGAGTGGCCCGTGACCCTCTCGATCACCAGGGCGGCCAGGGTGTAGTTGGTGTTGGAGTAGGACCAGGAGGCGCCCGGTGCGAAGCGCGGCGGGTGGGCCATGGCGACGGCGATCAGGTCCTCGGGGGTCCTGCGGTCGTAGCGGTGCTTCAGGAAGCCGTCCGCGAGGACGTACGTCTCCACGAAGGTCCGGTCGTCCGTGTAGTCGTAGACGCCGCTGGTGTGGTTGAGGAGCCGGCGCAGGGTGATCGCGCGGCCGTCGTGGCCGTGCCCGCGGACCAGTCCCGGCAGCCACCTCTCCACCGTGTCGTCCAGCGACAGGCGGCCCTCCGCCTCCAGTTGGAGCAGCACCGTGGCGACGAAGGTCTTGGTGACGCTGCCCACGCGGTAGTGGTCCCGCGCCGAACGCGGCCGGCCCGTCGCCAGGTCGCCGACGCCGGCTGTCATCGACCAGGTGCCCCGCCGGTCCTTCGCCGTCACCGTCACCCCGGGCACCCCGGCCTCGACGGCCGCCTCGGCGGCCTCACGGGTCGCCTCGTGGCCACCGCCTCCGGCCGGCCGGCCACCGCCTCCGGCCGGTCCCGCCGCGACCGCGGGTCCCGCCAGGGCCACCGACAGCGCCACCGCGGTCGCCGCCGTCCACCTCGTCCGTACCGTCATGCTCTTCCCCCCTCCCGCTCACCATCGAGCAGCCGTCGGGCCGCCGTCGGGCCCGGTCGGACGGAGGGACCCCGTCGCCGGCACGGAAGTTGAGACACCGCGTCCGGTTGGGCGGTTTTCAGCCCTTCTTCAGCACCAGCTCCGTGTTCCGGTCCTCCGCGTCGCCCGCGAGGTTCTGGCCGGCGCCGGGCGCGTTGAGGGACAGCTCGCGGTAGAGGGCGGCCAGACCGGTCTGGGAGAGGTCGCCGAAGTCCGTGCGGTGCGGCGCCGAGGACTCGACGCAGGTGGTGAAGACCGACAGGGTGCCGTCCTTGTTGTCCACCAGCTCGATCACCCGGGCGAGCTGCGGGTAGTCGACGTGGGAGGCGGTGGAGATCTCCCAGAAGGAGCGGCCGTCGGGCGCGGAGTGCGGGGTGATCTCGTTGCGGTGGATGTGGCCGTTCACCCAGGCCAGGACGTTCGCGTGACTGCCGAGCAGGGCGATCACCTCCTGGCCGTTGTGGCGCCGCTCGCCGGGACGGGCCGGGTCGGGGCGGGTGTTGGTCATCGTCTCGCTGGTGTGGTGGCTGAAGACCACCGCGTACGCGTCCTTGTTGTCCCGCAGCGTCCTGTCCAGCCATCTCAACTGGGCCGTTCCGACGGACCCTTGGTAGTGGCCGCCCGGGTCGGTGGTGTCGAGGCTGATGCCGATCACGTCGTCGGCGATGCGGAAGCTGTAGTACTGGGTGCCCGTGTCGAGGTTGGCGGTGGAGTAGCCGTGACCTACCGGGCCGAGGCCCTGGTAGGCAGGATCCAGGTGGGCCTCGAGGTACTCGGCGGCGGTGAACGGGGCACGCCGCTCGTCGGGGGTGACCGAGCGCATGTCCCGGGTGTGCGCCTTGAGCAGGTCGCGGAACGCGGTCCCCTGGGGGTCCGTGGCGTTCCTGATGGCGTCCTGGAGCTTCTTCGCCTCGGCCGCGGGCAGGCTCATCAGCTTCTTGCCGCCGACGGCGTACTCGGCGAGCCAGGAGTCGCCGTGGCCGTAGCAGCCGAGCGGCATGGAGTCGTGGTTGCCGACCGTGGAGTACCAGGGCAGGTTCAGGCCGGGGCTGTTGAACTCCCGCAGCGCGGCGGCCAGATAGCCCTCCAGGTGCGGGAAGCCGAGCTGCTTGTCGGTGTCGCGGACGGTCGTGCCGGGCTGCCAGTACTGCTTGAGGCCGCTGTTCTGCACGCCCTCGTAGTGGCGCGGGTCGCCGGAGTTGGCGGTGACCCGGCCGCCGCTCATGATCGTCAGGAACCAGTCCAGCTCGGTCCTCGCGTTGTTGTCGGTGTTGTCGCCGGTGGTCATGGCGAAGTGCAGCGGGGTGCCGGTGACGGGGGCGCCCCGCAGCGCGTTGATCCGCTCGACCAGCGAGATGGCGCCGGGCACGGTCAGCGCCTCGTGCGGCCGCCAGGCGTGGATGTCGGTGGAGCGCAGGTACTCCAGCCGCATCGGGTGCTGGGTGTCGATCAGGTGCAGGTCGGTGAGCTGCACGAACGCGGCGAGGGCGGTGCGGCGGCCGGCCCGCCCGGTCCGGGGCGCGGCCAGCTCGCCGCGGACCGTGCGGCTCCAGCCGGGGCCGTCGCCGAGGCGGCGGAAGCCGGTCCGGGTGCGCGGCGCGGAGACCGTGGCGAGGGTGGTACCGCGGGTGTAGGGAGCGAGCGGCGCGGCCGGGGCGACGCGGGACTGGGCCACGGGCACCTGGGCGGCGCCCGCGCCGGTGGTCGTCGGGGCGGCCTGGCTGTCGGTGGGCCGCAGGGCGTAGCCGGCGCCCGCGGAGAGGGTGACCGCCGCGGTGGCGGCGAGGACGGTACGGCGGTGGGCCCCGAGTGCGGAACCGGCGACAGAGCGTGTGCGCGACATGGCGCGATCTCCCCGAGTGCGAACGCGTCGGCAGGGTCGCGGGGCGGTCGCTGTCGCGAACATCCCGCTCACTCTGGATCGTTGGCACCAGGCATGACCTGCGCGTGAACGAGGCGGCAACGCGCAGCGCCGATCACCGTACGTGGATCTTGGACTACCCTGCGCGCCCTCGACCGCTCCCCGGACGGCCGGGGAGCGGCTACTCCGTGTTCATCTGCCCGGGTAGGGGAGCCGTTCCGGGCGGGGTGCCGGGCAGCGTGTCGAGCGGGGTGTCGAGCCGTCCGGTGGGCGGCCGTTCGCGCCACAGCCGCAGTCCGATCCCGACCATCGGCGTCTGGTGCAGGCCCGGCACGGCGTCCAGGTCGAGCCAGGCGGCCATGTCCGTGGAGCCGCCGATCTCGTAACGCAGTTCACCGTCGGCGATCCGGCCCTCGTAGAAGAGCCGTACGCCCTGGAAGTCGACGGCGCGTCCGAAGCGGTGCGGGAAGACGCGGTGGAACGAGTGGGTGCCCAGCAGGCCGGTGACCTCGACGCGGTATCCGGTCTCCTCGGCCACCTCCCGCAGGACGGTGTCGTAGGGATCCTCGCCGTGCTCCATGCCGCCGCCGGGGAGGGTCCACTCCGGCGGGCCGCCGTCCGGCGACGGGGACCGGGAGAGCAGCAGCTGTCCGTCGCGCACGCACAGGGCGTAGGCCGCCACCCGCAACTTCCTTCGCACCTACGGACGTTAACCCATCCAGGGACGCTTTCCAGGCGACTTGCACCTTTCGGGCCCCATCTCCGCATAGGGCATAGGGGGTTTTCCCCATGCCCTCATATCGATTCGGTCAACTCTCCCTGAGCGTCCTTCCCATGGGTAAAGCTGTGCGATCGTCCGGGATCACATTCCGGACCAGCGCGACCGGCGCCCGATCAACCCCGGTCGCACACCGCTCGTTCCTTTACCTACAAGGGATGCCGATGACCCTCACCCCCCAGCGCGATCCGATATCCGGCGCGAGACGCGCGGTCCGGATCGCCGTGGCCGCCGGTCTGGTGGCCGCACTCTCCGCCGCGGGGCCGGTTCCGATGGCCCTCGCCGCCGACGAAGCGCCCGTCGCCGCCGACCCGGGCGTGAAGTCCGCCCACGACAAGCTCGGTTCCGACGACGCCGACGCGCTCGCCGAGGCCAAGGCCGACGGCGACAAGAGCGTCACGCTGATGGTCGCGACCGCGCCCGGCCAGACCGAGAAGGTCGCCGGGCAGCTCGACGCCGTCCAGGGCGGCCTGGTCGGCAAGACCTACGACAAGCTCGGCTACGTCCGCGCCACGGTGCCCACCGGCAAGGCGGACGCCGCCATCGCCGCCGCCGTGAAGCTCCCCTCCGTGCACGGCGTCGACCTGCGCCAGGAGATCCTGCTGGACGACCCGACACCGAGCGCGGACGCCGCCAAGGGCGCCGCGGGCAAGGGCACGGCCGGGTATCCCGCGCCGAACCGGAAGACCCCCGCCGAGAACCCGTACAACCCGTCCTTCGAGACGGGTGCCGTCGACTTCGTCGAGGACCACCCGAAGGCGGACGGCCGGGGCGTGACCATCGGCGTCCTCGACTCGGGTGTCGACATCGCCCACCCGGCGCTGCAGAAGACCACCACCGGTGAGCGGAAGATCGTCGACTGGGTGACGGCGACCGACCCGGTCAACGACGGCGACGGCTCGTGGCGCCGGATGCTCACCTCGGTGGCCGGCCCGGCGTTCACCGCGACCCCCGTCGGCGGCAGCGCCGAGGCGTTCTCGGCCCCGGCCGGCTCGTACAGGTTCAACTACTTCTACGAGTCCGCGACCGCGGGCGGCGACCAGCTCGGCGACGTCAACCGCGACGGCGACACCACCGACGTCTGGGGCGTGCTGTACGACGCCGCGGCCGGCACCGTGCGCGTCGACCTGGACGACGACCGCGACTTCGCCGACGAGCAGCCGATGAAGCCGTACAAGGACGGCTACCAGATCGGTTACTTCGGCACGGACAACCCGGCGACCGAGGTCGCCGAGCGCATCCCGTTCGTGGTCGAGATCCGCAAGGACGTCGTCTACAACGCGGCCGGCGCCAAGGCCGACTACGTCAACATCGGCATGATCTCCAGCGAGCACGGCACCCACGTGGCCGGCATCACCGCCGCGAACGGGCTGTTCGGCGGCAGGATGGACGGCGCCGCGCCGGGCGCGAAGATCGTCTCGTCCCGTGCCTGCGTGTTCGGCCCGGGCTGCACCAACGTCGCCCTCACCGAGGGCATGATCGACCTGGTCGTCAACCGCGGTGTCGACATCGTCAACATGTCGATCGGCGGCCTGCCGGCGCTGAACGACGGCAACAACGCGCGCGCCGAGCTGTACACGCGCCTCATCGACACCTACGGCGTGCAGCTGGTCATCTCGGCCGGCAACTCCGGCCCCGGCGCCAACACCATCGGCGACCCGGGCCTGGCCGACAAGGTCATCTCGGTCGGCGCGTCCATCTCCAAGGAGACCTGGGCCGCCAACTACGGCTCGGTCGTGGAGAAGAAGTACGCGATGATGCCGTTCTCCTCGCGCGGTCCGCGTGAGGACGGCGGCTTCACGCCGACCCTGGTCGCCCCCGGCGCCGCGATCAACACGATCCAGACCTGGCTGCCGGGTGCCCCGGTCGCCGAGGCGGGCTACACCCTGCCGGCCGGCTACGGCATGCTCCAGGGCACGTCGATGGCGTCCCCGCAGGCCGCGGGCGCGTCCGCGCTGCTGCTGAGCGCCGCCAAGGCGAAGAAGATCGACCTCACCCCCGCCACCCTGCGCACCGCGCTCACCTCGACCGCCGACCACATCAAGGGTGTGCAGGCGTACGAGGAGGGGGTCGGCCTGATCAACATCCCGGACGCCTGGGACTCGGTCCTCGACGGCGCCACCGCCCACACCTACACGGTGAAGGCGCCGGTCGACACCGCGATCGACCAGTTCCTGAAGACGCCGGGCTCCGGCACCGGCCTCTACGACCGCGAGGGCGGCCTGAAGGCCGGGCAGAAGAAGACGTACGACGTCACGATCACCCGTACGTCCGGCCCGGACAAGCCGGTCCGGCACGAGCTGTACTTCGAGAACAACGCCGCGAAGACCTTCCGGATCGTCGGCTCCGACGAGGTGCGGCTCCCGCTGAACCAGCCGGTGACCGTGAAGGTCCAGGCCGCGCCGAAGTCCGCGGGCCTCAAGAGCGCGATCCTGGAGGTCGACGACCCGAAGACCGAGGGCATCGACCGGCAGGTCATGTCGACGGTCGTGGTCTCCCAGCCGCTGAAGTACACCTACGCGGCATCGGGCACGGTCCAGCGCAACAGCACCCAGTCGTACTTCGTGACCGTCCCCGAGGGCGCCAAGTCCCTGGAGGTCGCGATCGGCGGGCTGAAGGCCACGAGCCAGACCCGGTTCATCGCCATCGACCCGACCGGCGTCCCGTCCGACACCACCGGCACCCCGTACTGCTACAACAACTACCTCGCCGGCAACGGCTGCAAGCCGGACGTGCGGTCGTACGCCGACCCCCGGCCCGGTGTCTGGGAGATCGAGGTCGAGTCGCGCCGCACCTCGCCGCTGCTCGACAACCCGTACAAGCTGGACGTCGCCGTCCTCGGCGCGGTCTTCGACCCGGAGACCGTGACCGTGCCCGAGGCCAAGGTCGGTACCCCGGCCGCCGCCTCCTGGAAGGTGACCAACGGCTTCGCCGCGATCGACGGCAAGCTGGTGGGCGGCCCGCTCGGCTCCGCGAAGTCGGCCCGGCCGACCATCGCCACCGGCGAGACGCAGACCACCACGGTCGAGGTGCCCGCGGGCGCCAGGTCGCTGGACGTCGCCATCGGCAACGTCTCCGACCCGGCGGCCGACCTCGACCTGGTCGTGACGAACGCGGCCGGCACCGAGGTGGGCAGCTCAGCCGACGGCGACTCGGAGGAGACGGTGTCGATCCCGGCCCCGCCCGCCGGCACGTACACCGTCCAGGTCATCGGCTACGCGATCCCGGCGGGGACCACGGCCTACGACTACCAGGACGTGTTCTTCTCCGCCGCCCTCGGCAACGTCACCGTCGACGGCTCGACGCCGGTGAAGCTCGGCACGGGCGACTCCACGACGGTCTCCGGCAGCGTCGTCGCCGCCGCGGCCGCCCCGGCGGGCCGTGAGTTCTTCGGCCAGGTCCAGCTGGTCAACGCCCGCGGCACGGCCGCGGGCACCGGCAACGTGAAGATCGAGAAGGTCACGCCGTAACCGGTCCGGTACGGCAGGGGGCGGGCGCTCGTCGGACGGGCGCCCGCCCCTTCTCGTGCGCTCAGGCGCTCATTCGCAGGTGAGCCCGCGCGACTCGGCCAGCGAGCGGGTGAGCCGGGACCGTTCGGGGGCGATCTCCCGCTCGCCGACGATCCAGTGGTCGGGCCGGCTGTCCCCCCGGGCGATGCGGAGCAGCACCTGATCACCCGCGCTCAGGTCGGCCACCAGGGCACTGTCGGCCATGTAGGTGACCTCCTCCGCGTTCTTGGGCGGCGGCTCCGGCAGGTAGTACCGGGTCACCCGCACGGTGACACGCAGTGTCTCGGTGCCGGGAATCCGCTCCACGGCACTCGCCCTGCCCTCGGCCAGCAGGCGGGAGCAGGCGAGGTACTGGGGGCTGCCGAAGGCGTCCCCGCCCGCCTCCTGCTTGGCGGCCCCGCTGTCGGCGCCGTCCGACATGACGCCGGCGTCCCCCGAGGCCTGGGTCAGCAGCCACGCCATGCCCGACAGCACGGCCGCGACGGCGGTCACCGCGACGGTGCCGAAGGCGAGGTGGAGCGTACGGCGCCGGGTGCGGGACGGGCGTACGAGAACCGGCTCGGGGGCATGGGCGGGCGGCGGAGGTTCCCCGAGCACGTGCCCGATGACGCCCAACTGCTCACGCAGCAGCGCCAGATCGGACTCGGCGGAACGGTGTTCGGCCATGAAGCCGGCGTCCGCGCGGGCGGCGTCCGACAAGGGCTCGTCGATGATGGCGGCCATCAGCGCGTCCATGCCGGCGCGTCCGTCGTGTCCGTCGTGTTCGGCGGTCACGTCACACCACCTCGTCCTCGTGCAGCCGCGCCCGCAGGGCGCGTACGGCCGTGTGCAGTCTGCTCTTCACCGTGCCCTCCGGGATGCCGAGCTCCTCGGCGATCCCGCGTACCGGCAGATCGGCGTAGAAGCGCAGGACGACGACCTGGCGCTGGGCGTCGGGCAGCTCGTCCAGGCCCTGGGCGACGGCGAGGGAGAGCAGGCTGGTGTCCTCGCCGGAGGGGTGTGCCGGCTGGCGCAGGGAGGCCAGGCGTTCACCGATGCGCTCCTGGCGGCGCTTGGCCCGGTGCCAGTCCATGGCCAGGTTGGACGCGACGACCGCCGCCCACGCGGACACGTCCCGCGGCGCCTCGTCCCCCCGCGCCACCCGCTCCAGCAACCGCAGGCGGACCTGCTGCACCCCGTCCGGCAGGTCCGCCTGCGGCACCCCGCCCAGGGCGAGCACCGCCCGCACCCGGCGTTCCTGGGCCGCGTCCAGTGGATCGTCGAGCACACCGTGCTGACCGTCCGCCTGGCCGCGGCGGGCCTTTCTGCGCAGCACAGCCACCCCTCTCCCCCGCGTTTCCCCTATGACGCCACCGGCGGCCGGAACGTTCACCCTTCTTTTCCGGCGTTCCGCGGAGGCGTACGTCACACCTTCGCGTGGCCGCTCGCGGTGTGGGCAGGGACCGGGCAGCACAGCTTGCGGTCCGGAGCCGTCGCCGGGCGAATTCCTCCAGTTCGGGCGGGGTGGGTGTGGAGAACCACGGCCGTCGCCCGACCGGTCGCGTCCCATTCCTCGGGCGCCGCGCGCAAAGAATTGGACAGGCGGGCCGGGACTGACCGCATGATGGAAACGCCTCGGCCACACACCGGGCACACGCAGGTCACGTAGAGAGCACGCAGAAGGAGTCGCCGTGAGGGTCGGAATCGTCGGAGCCACCGGTCAGGTCGGCACGGTCATGCGCAGGATTCTCACGGAGCGTGCCTTCCCGGTGACCGAGCTGCGCCTGTTCGCCTCGGCCCGCTCGGCGGGGACGGTCCTGGACGGCGTGACCGTGGAGGACGCGTCGACGGCCGACTACACCGGGCTGGACATCGTGCTGTTCTCCGCGGGCGGCTCGACCTCGAAGGCGCTGGCCGAGAAGGTCGCCGCGCAGGGCGCGGTCGTGATCGACAACTCGTCGGCGTGGCGCCGCGACCCGGACGTGCCGCTGGTCGTGGCCGAGGTGAACCCGCACGCGGCCGCCGTCCGCCCCAAGGGCATCATCGCCAACCCGAACTGCACCACGATGGCCGCGATGCCGGTCCTGAAGCCGCTGCACGCCGAGGCGGACCTCCAGGCGCTGGTCGTCGCCACCTACCAGGCGGTGTCCGGCTCCGGTGTGGCCGGCGTGGAGGAGCTGTTCGAGCAGGTCAAGAAGGTCGGCGAGGACGCTCCGAAGCTGGCGCACGACGGCTCGGCGGCCGAGTTCCCCGCGCCGCACAAGTACGTGGCGCCGATCGCCTACAACGTGCTCCCGCTGGCGGGCTCCATCGTCGACGACGGTCTGCACGAGACCGACGAGGAGCAGAAGCTGCGCCACGAGTCCCGCAAGATCCTGGAGATCCCCGGGCTGAAGGTCTCCGGCACCTGCGTCCGCGTCCCGGTCTTCACCGGCCACTCCCTCCAGGTCAACGCCCGCTTCGCCCGGCCGATCAGCGTGGAGCGCGCGAAGGAGCTGCTCGGCGGCGCTCCCGGCGTCGCGGTCACCGAGGTCCCGACCCCCCTCCAGGCGGCCGGCCAGGACCCGTCCTACGTGGGCCGCATCCGCCAGGACGAGACGGTCGACAACGGCCTGGCCTTCTTCGTCTCCAACGACAACCTCCGCAAGGGCGCCGCGCTGAACGCGGTGCAGATCGCGGAGCTGGTGGCGGCGGAGCTCGGCAAGTAGGACACGTGAAAGCGGGAGAAGGGGGGCGGTCATACAGCCGGTGACCGCCCCCCTTCCGGTGTCGGAGAGGTTCCGTGGGTCACGGAGCCAGGTGACGCCGGAGTGCCGCGTCGATCTCCGCCGCGCCCTGCCGCGGCACCGTGCCGAGCCGCCGAGGAAGGCGCTCCGGAGCGACGGCTCCGAGCTGCTCGCACCGCGCCTCGGAGTCCTCGGGCAGGTGGCACTCGTCCGCGCCGGAGGAGTATCCGGAACGTCAGGACGCGCGTCGTGACGGGGGGCCTTCATGGAAGGATGGCGCAACCCACCCATAACGAGGAGATGACCGCGTGCCTGGCACAAACCTGACTCGCGAAGAGGCGCAGCAGCGGGCGAAGCTGCTCACCGTTGACTCGTACGAGATCGATCTCGACCTCTCCGGCGCGCAGGAGGGCGGTACCTACAGGTCCGTGACCACGGTGCGCTTCGATGTCACGGAGAGCGGCGCGGAGACCTTCATCGACCTGGTCGCGCCGACCGTCCACGAAGTCACCCTCAACGGCGACCCGCTCGACCCCGCCGAGCTCTTCGCGGACTCCCGGATCGCGCTGCCGGACCTGCTGGACGGCCGCAACATCCTGCGGGTCGTCGCGGACTGCGCGTACACCAACACCGGTGAGGGCCTGCACCGGTTCGTCGACCCGGTCGACAACCAGGCCTACCTCTACACCCAGTTCGAGGTGCCGGACGCCCGCCGGGTCTTCGCGAGCTTCGAGCAGCCCGACCTGAAGGCCACCTTCCAGTTCACCGTGCGGGCGCCGGAGGGGTGGACGGTCATCTCCAACTCGCCCACCCCCGAGCCCAAGGACAGCGTCTGGGTCTTCGAGCCGACGCCGCGCATCTCGACGTACATCACCGCCCTGATCGTCGGCCCGTACCACTCCGTGCACAGTGTGTACGAGAAGGACGGCCAGTCCGTGCCGCTCGGCATCTACTGCCGTCCCTCGCTCGCCGAGCACCTCGACTCGGACGCCATCTTCGAGGTGACCCGGCAGGGCTTCGACTGGTTCCAGGAGAAGTTCGACTACGCCTACCCGTTCAAGAAGTACGACCAGCTGTTCGTGCCGGAGTTCAACGCGGGCGCGATGGAGAACGCGGGCGCGGTCACCATCCGCGACCAGTACGTGTTCCGGTCCAAGGTGACCGACGCCGCGTACGAGGTGCGGGCGGAGACGATCCTGCACGAGCTGGCCCACATGTGGTTCGGCGACCTGGTCACCATGGAGTGGTGGAACGACCTGTGGCTGAACGAGTCGTTCGCCACCTACACCTCCATCGCCTGCCAGGCCGCCGCGCCCGGCTCGCGCTGGCCGCAGTCCTGGACGACGTTCGCCAACTCCATGAAGACCTGGGCGTACCGGCAGGACCAGCTGCCCTCCACCCACCCGATCATGGCGGACATCAGCGACCTGGACGACGTCCTGGTCAACTTCGACGGCATCACGTACGCCAAGGGCGCCTCGGTGCTGAAGCAGCTCGTGGCGTACGTCGGTGAGGACGAGTTCTTCGCGGGCGTGCAGGCGTACTTCAAGGCGCACGCGTACGGCAACACGCGCCTGTCAGACCTGCTGGGCGCCCTGGAGACGACCTCCGGGCGCGACCTGAAGTCCTGGTCGAAGGCGTGGCTGGAGACCGCCGGCATCAACATCCTGCGCCCGGAGATCGAGACGGACGCCGACGGTGTCGTCACCTCCTTCGCGATCCGCCAGGAGGCCCCGGCCCTGCCCACGGGTGCCAAGGGCGAGCCGACCCTGCGCCCGCACCGCATCGCGGTCGGCCTGTACGACCTGGACGAGGGCAGCGGCAAGCTGGTGCGCGGCATGGGGGTCCCCCCGCTCGAGCGAAGCCGAGAGTGGGGGAGGGTCGAGCTGGACGTCGACGGTGAGCTGACCGCCGTGCCGCAGCTGGTCGGCAAGCGCCGCCCGGCCGTGGTGCTGCTCAACGACGACGACCTGTCGTACGCCAAGGTCCGCCTGGACGAGCAGTCCCTCGCCTTCGTCACCGAGCACCTCGGCGACTTCGAGTCGTCCCTCCCCCGCGCGCTGTGCTGGGCGTCGGCGTGGGACATGACCCGCGACGCCGAGTTGCCGGCCCGCGCCTACCTGTCCCTGGTCCTCTCGGGCATCGGCAAGGAGTCCGACATCGGCGTCGTGCAGTCGCTGCACCGCCAGGTGAAGCTGGCGATCGAGCTGTACGCCGACCCGGCCGCCCGCGAGACGCTGCTGGCCCGCTGGACGGACGCCACGCTGGCGCACCTGCGCGCCGCGGCACCGGGCAGCGACCACCAGCTGGCCTGGGCGCGCGCGTTCGCCGCGACGGCCCGCACGCCGGAGCAGCTGGACCTGCTGGACGCCCTGCTGGAGGGCACCCAGACGATCGAGGGCCTGGCCGTCGACACCGAGCTGCGCTGGGCGTTCGTGCAGCGGCTGGCGGCGGTGGGGCGCTTCGACGAGGCGGAGATCGCCGGCGAGTACGAGCGGGACCGGACGGCCGCCGGTGAGCGGCACGCGGCCACCGCCCGGGCCGCCCGTCCGACGGCGGAGGCCAAGGCGGAGGCGTGGGCGTCGGTCGTCGAGTCCGACAAGCTCCCGAACGCCGTCCAGGAGGCGGTCATCGGCGGCTTCGTCCAGACCGACCAGCGCGACCTGCTCGCCCCGTACACGGACGCGTTCTTCGCGGCGGTCAAGGACGTCTGGGAGACCCGCTCGCACGAGATCGCCCAGCAGATCGCGGTCGGCCTCTACCCGTCGGTCCAGGTCTCCGAGGAGACCCTGCGCAAGACGGACGAGTGGCTGGCCTCCGCGGAGCCCAACGCGGCCCTGCGCCGGCTGGTCTCCGAGTCCCGCGCGGGCGTGGAACGCGCCCTGAAGGCCCAGGCGGCGGACGCGGCGGCAGCGGACGCAGCGGCCGAGTAGCGGCGGTCTCGTCCCGTACGACGAGCGACGAGCGACGAGACGAACGGGGGTGTCCGGTAGCGAACCGGACGCCCCCGTTCGTCGTGCGCGCCGGGGCCGCGCCCCGCCCCTGACTCACCGGTGATCGGGGGACCGGGGAGGCTGGGAAGGCCGGGCGCCGGGAAGCCGGGCCGCCAGGACGCCGGGGCGGGGGCGCCGCCGGAAGGCCGGGGGCGCTCAGGACGCCGGGCCGCCGCCGGGGGGCCGGAAGGCCACGACGCCGGGCCGCCCGGGCGCCCGGCACTACCGCCGCACGGCCACGACCGTCCCGTCCAGCACGGCCTTCCCGGCATCACCGCCGCCCATCCCGGCGTCCACGGCGTTCCCGGCAACGCCCCTCCCGGCGTCCCTCCCGGTCGGGTCGGCCGGGCGTGCGGGCCCCGTGCCGCCCTGGCCAAGTTGTCCGGCGACCGTCGCCGCGAACGCCAGTGCCATGCCCGCCAGCTGCACCGGAGTCAGCGCCTGGCCGAGCGCCGCCCAGCCGACCAGCGCCGCGGTCAGCGGTGACAGCGGGCCGAGGAAGGTGACCTGGGTGGCGGTGAGCCGGCCGATGCCGCGGAACCAGAGCCAGTACGCGACCGCCGTGTTCGCGAGGGCCAGGTAGAGGTAGCCGCCGACCGCCCGGCCGTCCAGCGCGGGCGGCGCGCCCTCGGCCAGGAAGGCGACGGGGGCGATGAGCAGGCCGCCCGCGGTCAGCTGCCAGGCGGTGAGGGCCAGCGGGCCGACGCCGTCGGGGCGGCCCCACCGCTTGGTCAGGACGGTGCCGGCGGACATCGAGGCGGTCGAGGCGAGGGCCGCCAGCACGCCGACCGTGTCGAGCGCCCCGGCCGCCTTCAGTACGACCAGGCTCACCCCGGACGCGGCCACGATCCCGGTGAGCACACTCCGTGGCGTCGGCCGCTGCCCCAGGAGCAGCGCCGACAGGCCCACGACGAAGAGCGGGCCGACCGAGCCGACGACCGCCGCCATCCCGCCCGGCATCCGGTACGCCGACAGGAACAGCAGCGGGAAGAAGGCCCCGATGTTCAGCGCGCCGAGCACCGCCGCCTTCCCCCACCAGGCGCCCCGCGGCAGTACCCGGGCGAGGGCCAGCAGGACCAGTCCCGCGGGCAGGGCGCGCACGAGACCGGTGAACAGGGGTCGGTCGGCCGGGAGGAACTCGGTGGTGACGGCGTACGTGGTGCCCCAGGAGACCGGGGCGAGGGCGGTGAGCAGGACGACCGCGGGCCGCTTCATGACCGGCACCCTTCGAAAGGCGGCTGGGCAGGCTGGGCAGACAGCCTGGTGGATAGCCGGCAGATAGCTCGGCTTTAAGTAGCTTAGCCCTAAGCAACTTACAGTCAAGCTACTTTCTTGCGGGCGACCGGAAGCGGGACGGATACTCGCTCCATGAGTGCACAGCGCGCGCGGCGCGGGGACCCGGTGGACGCGATCATCGAGCAGTGGGCCGAGGTGCGGCCCGACCTCGACACCGCCGCCATGGAGGTCTTCGGCCGGATCTACCGGCTCTCACGCGCGATGGGCGACCGCACGGAGAGGGCGTACGCGGCGCTCGGCATCGGGCGCGGCGAGTTCGACGTCCTGGCCACCCTGCGCCGCTCCGGCGAGCCGTACACCCTCTCGCCCCGTCAGCTGTCGGCCACGCTCATGCTCACCACCGGCGGGATGACCGGCCGCCTCGACAAGCTGGAACGGGCCGGACTGCTGCGCCGCTCCCCCGACCCGCACGACCGCCGGGGCCTCCAGGTCACCCTGACCGACAAGGGACTGGAACTGGTCGACCGCGCGGTCGGCGCGGGCCTCGCCGTCCAGACGGAGGCCCTGTCCGCCCTGGACGCCGAACAGGCCGGCCACCTGGCCGGCCTGTTGCGGGAGTTGCTGTTGTCGACGGAGACGCCGGCGAAGTAGCCCCCGAGGAGCAGTCACCGGAGAAGGCAGCCACCGCTCCGGCCGTGACAGGCCGAGGGCGCCGGCCTCGCACCCCCGTGCGGCGGACGCGGGCACGGGAGCGGGAGACGGCGCCCTGATGGCATCGAGGCGGGGGCAGGCCGGACCGAGGGGTCGCGGCGTGCCCGGGGAAGGCGTGACGACCCGGTCCTGCCGGGTCGGCCGCACACCGTCCGGGGCGGAAGAACCGCCGCGGTCAGGCCTTCGCGTCGGCCTTGGGCTTGGTCCTGATGTTGCGGCTGGTCACCCGGTGCGACTCGTGCGACTTGTCGAGGACCATCACCAGGCCGGCGATGACCGCGAACAGCACGATGGGGGCCACGACGAACAGGCCCAGCGTCTCGACGACGCTCAGGCCCGTGCCGGGGTCGTCACCGTCGTCGCGGGTCAGCGCCGAGGCGGGGGACGACAGGAGCAACATCATCAGCGTCGTACCGGCGGCCAGGGCGCCGGCGCGCAGGGCGTTCTTCTTGTCCACGGTGCCAACGTATCCAACGGGGTTCGGGGGTGCGCGTCCGGGGTGCCGTATGAGGCGCGTACGAGGGGCGGAAGCCCGGCCGGGTGTCTGGGCACCTCGGCCGGCCGGACGTCTCCTCACCCCGCTCCGGGCGGCCCCGCGTCCCGGGCCCGGAGCACCTCCACCAGCGCGTGCAGCCTCGGCGACGCCGCGAGCTCCTCCAGGGTCACCGGCTTCCCCTCCGCGTCCGCGATCGGCAGGCGCCAGTTCGGATACTGGTCCCAGGTGCCGGGGAGGTTCTGGGGGCGGCGGTCGCCGACGGTGTCGGGGAGCCAGACGCCGAGCATGCGGGCCGGGGTGCGCAGCAGGAAGCGGTGCACGGCCTGGATCTCCGCCTCCTCCGAGGACGGGTCGGTGCCGCCGCCGCTGCCCTGAAGGAGGCCGAGCCGGGCGAGCAGCTCCAGCCACTCCGCCGCGTCCGCCGCCGCCTCGGCCCGCTCCTCCTCCAGGGGCCGGGTCAACAGGCCCAGTCGGTCGCGGAGTTCGACGTGTTCGCCGGTGAGGCGGGAGGCGGTGGGCGGCAGGTCGTGGGTGGTGGCGGTGGCCAGGCAGTCGGCCCGCCAGTGGTCGGGGGGCAGCGGACGGCCGTCCCCCTCCCAGTCCCGCTCGAACCACAGGACCGACGTGCCGAGCACACCCCGCTCGCGCAGCGACTCCCGCACACCCGGTTCCACGGTGCCCAGGTCCTCGCCGATCACCACCGCCCCGGCCCGTGAGGCCTCCAGCACGAGGACGGCGAGCATGGCCTCGGCGTCGTAGTGGACGTACGTGCCGTCCGTGGGTGCCTCGCCCAGCGGGACCCACCACAGGCGGAACAGTCCCATGACGTGGTCGATGCGCAGGGCGCCGGCGTAACGGAACAGCGCCCTGAGCAGGGCGCGGAAGGGCGCGTAGCCGGACTCGGCCAGGCGGTCCGGGCGCCAGGGCGGCAGGCCCCAGTCCTGGCCGCGCGCGTTGAACGCGTCCGGAGGGGCGCCGACCGACATGCCCGCCGCGAAGTACTCCTGCTGCGCCCACGCGTCCGCGCCGCCGGGGTGCACGCCCACCGCCAGGTCGTGGACGATGCCCACCGGCATGCCCGCCTCGCGTGCCGCGCGCTGGGCGGCGGTGAGCTGGGTGTCGGTGAGCCAGGCGAGCAGGGAGTAGAAGTCCACCCGGTCCATCAGCTCCCGGCGGGCGCGCGCGGTGTCGGCCGAGCGCGGGTCGCGCAGGCCGGCCGGCCACCGGTGCCAGTCGGAGCCGTGCACCTCGGCGAGCGCGTACCAGGTGGCGTGGTCCTCCAGGGCCTCGCCCTGCTCGGCGAGGTAGTCGCAGTAGGCGGCGCGCCGGCCCGGACCGAGCGGTACCTCCCGCACCAGCTCCAGCGCCTCCCGCTTGAGCTCCCACACGGCGTCCCGGTCGATCAGCGCGCCCTTCTCCAGCACCGACGCGCTCAGCCGCTCCGCCCGCTCCGCCAGGCCCCGCGCTGCCGCGCGGTCGGCGACCTGCGCGTACTCGGGGATGTCCGCCACCCGCAGGTGGACCGGGTCGGGGAAGCGGCGCGAGGAGGGCCGGTAGGGGGAGGGGTCCGTGGGGGTGCCGAGCACGGCCGCGTGCAACGGGTTGACCTGAACGAATCCGGCGCCGAGCGCGCGGCCGGCCCAGGAGGCCAGTTCGGCGAGGTCACCGAGGTCGCCCATGCCCCAGGAGTGCCGGGACAGAAGGGAGTAGAGCTGGACGAGCAGGCCGTACGAGCGTCCGGGGGGCGCGGGCAGCCGGGCCGGGGCGACGACCAGGTGGGCTTCGGCGGTGCGGCCGTCGGGGGCGGTGGCGGTCAGCCGGTGGAGTCCGGGCGGGAGCTGGTCGGCGGCGGCGCGGGTCTCGCCCTGTTCGGTGGTGACGCGCAGCCGGGTGCCGGCCGGGAGGGCGTCGAGGGCGGCGCACGGGCCGCCGCTCCAGCGCACGACGGTGGGCGGCAGCAGCCGCTCGCGCAGCTCCCGCTCCCGGGCGGCGAGCGCGGCGCGGACCGCCTCGGGGGTGTCGACGGCGACGCCCAGGGCGGTCAGGGTGCGGGTGACGGCGGTCGCCGAGGCCGCGACCGTACGGTCCGGGGAAGGGCTGAAGGAGGTGGCCACGCCGTAGAGCACGGCGAGCCTGGACAGATCCTCGGAGGGCGGCTCGGCCGGCCGGGGCGCGGTCATCTACGGCTCCGCGTGGGTATCGGACTCGCTGGTCAGCGGGGCGGCGTCGGCGAGCGGCGGCTCGCTGGTCAGGGGTTCGGCGTCGGGCAGGGGCGGTTCGCTGGTGAGCGGGGCCTCGCCGCAGGCGCCCTCCGCGCTGAACACGCACAGGTGGAGTTCGGGCACGGCGGACGGCTCCGCCTCGGGCAGGGCGGACCGGTCCGCCCCGGGTTTGGAGAGGGCCGAGAGCAGAAGGTGTGCCGATGCGGCCACGGGTGCCTCCTTGTCGAGTACGACGAGCGGATACCGCAGCCCTACCCAGTGGCCGCGGCGGCAGACGTACACGAGGGAACAACGTGCCTCTCGTCACATTCCGTTCCGTTGCGGTACTTCCAGACTGGGACACATTCCGCGTGAAGGCCACTTCCGTCGGCCGGAGGGCGCCGGCGTCGGGCCTCGGGGCCCGGACGGGCGGCGCGGTTCGTGAACCGTGCGCTCCGCGGCCGTCGATAGACGGGGTGTGAGACTGTCTCGCCCCATGGGGGGCCACCGCGAGAAGGACGCAGGGGATGCCGCCGACGCAGGGGACGCGAGGGAGGCGGGGGACCAGGGGGAGGCGGGGACTTCGGACGCGACGCTCCTGCGGGCGGTCGCGGCCGGGGACTCGGCGGCGATGGCCGCGCTGTACGACCGGCACGCGGGGTGGCTGCACGCGCGGCTGACCCGGCGCTGCGCCGATCCGGAGGTCGTGCGCGAGGTGCTCCAGGACACCTTCGTGACCGTGTGGCGGTCGGCGGCCGGCCATCGCGGCGAGGTGGCCGGCGGCTGGCTGTGGACGATCGCCGCGCGCCGTCTGGTGGACGCCCGCCGGGTGCACGAGCGGGCCGCGCGCGCGGCGGCGCCCCTGGAGCCGGCGGACCGCGGGTACCCGTCCGCGGCGACCGCCCCCTCCGCGGAGGAACGGGTGCTGGCGTCGCTGGAGTACGGCGATGTGGGCACCGCCCTGGACCGGATCTCGCCGGAGCTGCGCGAGGTGCTGCGCGCGACGGTCGTCGACGGGCTGACCACCCGCGAGACCGCCAGGCTGCTCGGCATCCCGGAGGGGACCGTCAAGTCCCGGGCGATGCGCGCCCGCGCCGAACTGCGCGCGGCCCTCGCCCGGTTGAACCCGTCACTTCTGGGAGGCACGGCATGACCGGCTGGCACGCGTCCGACGACCTCGTCACCCGCTACGGTGACGGCTCACTGCCGGAGCCGGACGCCTGGTCCCTGGAGAAACACCTGGAGAGCTGCGTCCGGTGCGCGACCCGCGTGTCCCACGCGGTCCGCGGGACGCCGGCCGGGGTGGTTCTGGCGGAGGTTCGGGAGGTGGTCCTGGGGGCGGCTCCGGCAGCCTCGGCGGCTCCCCAGGCCACGGCGGCCCAGGCGGCACTGCCCGCTCCCACTCCTCCCGGGCCCCGCGCCCCGGCCGTCACCCCGTCGCGGGCCCGCCTCCCGCGGCCCCTCGTCCTTCCCGCCCCCGGCCCCCGCCTCGCCCATGTCCTGTGGTCCGCCGGGCCCGCCGTGCGCGGGGCCTGGCTGCCGGCCGTGCTGCTCGTGGCCTTCGGCGCGGTCGCCCTCGCGTACGGGGCCGAGGTCACCGGCGTACGGACCCTGCTGCTGGCCGTCGCCCCCGTCGTACCGGTCGCCGGGGTCGCGTTGTCCTACGGGGCGCACGCCGATCCGCTGTACGAGATCACCGCGGCCACCCCGTCGGCCGGGCTGCGGCTGGTGCTGACCCGGACGGCCGCCGTGCTCGCGGTGAGCCTGCCGCTGCTGACCCTCGCCGGAGTGCTGGTGCCGTCCTCGGGGGCGCCGGGTGCCGCCGCCTGGCTGCTGCCGGGGCTCGCGCTCACGCTGGTGTCGCTGGCGCTGGCCGGCTATGTCGGCCGGCCGGCGGCGACGGCCGTGACCGCCGGCGGCTGGCTGTGCGCCGTGCTCGCGCCGGTGCTCGTCGCGCCGGGCGGCCGGCTGACGGCCCGCCTGGCGGAGCAGCTCGCGTACTGCCTCGACGGCGCCCCGGCACAGGGTGCCTGGGCGGCGGCGGCCGTCCTGTCCGCCGTCCTGCTGGCCGCCCGCCGGTCCGCCTACGACCACCTGGCACGGCGTTGACCCCGGCCGGAGACGGATCCCGCCCGCGGCGCGCCCACCATGCCCCGCTTCCCACGTCTGGAGAACCGTTGAGCACGATACGAGTGACCGGGCTGCGCGTCCGGCACCGCAGAACCGTCGCCCTCGACTCGGTGGACCTCGACTTCGCCCCCGGTGTGCACGGCCTGCTCGGGCCGAACGGCGCCGGGAAGACCTCCCTGATCCGCGTCCTGGCCACGGTCGCCGCGCCGGCCGGCGGCACGGTGGAGCTGCTCGGGGCCGATGTCCGCGACCGCCGCGAGCGGGCCGCGGTACGGCGGCGGCTGGGCTACCTGCCGCAGGAGTTCGGCTACTACCCGGGCTTCACCGTGCGGGAGTTCGTCGCCTACGTGGCCTGGCTGAAGGAGATGCCCGCCGCCGGGACCCCGGCCGCCGTCGAACGGGCCGTCGCCCGCGTCGGTCTCGCCGACCGGATCGACGCCAAGGTGAAGACACTGTCCGGCGGCATGGTCCGCCGTGTCGGCATCGCGCAGGCCATCGTCAACGACCCCGACGTACTGCTGCTCGACGAGCCGACCGCCGGCCTCGACCCGGAGCAGCGCGTGGAGTTCCGCGCGCTGCTGCGCGAGCTGGGCGGCTCGTCCACCGTCATCGTCTCCACCCACCTGGTGGAGGACGTGGCGGCGGCCTGCACCGAGGTCACCCTGGTCGAGGCGGGCCGGGTCGCCTACCGCGGCACGCCCGAGTCGCTCTCCGGGCTCGGCGAGGCGGCCGACGGCGTCGGCGACAACCCGATCGAGCGCGGCTACACCGCCGCCCTGCGCGCCCACCGCGCGTGCGCCGCACCGGCCCCGGCACTCGAAGGGACGGCGCGATGACCCTCGCGACGGAGAACGGACGAGAGACCTCGACGCACCCCGCGCGTCCCCGGCGCCCCCGCCACCCGCTGCGCGCGGAACTCGTCCGCGGCTTCGGGCCGTGGGCGGGGGCCGCCGTCCTGCTGATGTTCGCCGTCACGCTGGCGACCAGCGCCGAGCAGTGGCAGGGCGACTGGGCCGAGACCCGCGAGAAGCTGCACGCGGCGGCGGGACTGCTCGGCGTCCCGCTGGCGCTGGCCGCGGGTTGCTGGCAGGGCGGACGCGAGCGCAGACGCGGTACCGAGGAGCTGTGGGCGGTGTCCGCGCGGAGCCCGCTCGCCCGGCTGCTGGCGTCGGCGCTGCCGCAGGCGCTGTGGGTGATCGCCGGGTACACGGTCGCGGTCGTCCTCGCGTGGCTCGCCACCTGGTACTGCGCCACGGGCGACAGTCCCTACGTGATCGCGCCGCTCACGGACGCCGCCGTCCTGGCCTCGGGTGTCGTGGCGGGCCAGGTCGTGGGCCGGCTGGTGGCCTGGCGGCTCGCGGCACCGCTGCTGGCGGTGGGCGCGTACGTCTCCATCGGCCTCCTCTCGTACAGCGGCGGCGACAACCCCCTCGTCCCGCTGTCCCCCGTCCCCGACGGCACGACCGACTCGGTCCCGGTGTGGTGGCAGCCGGTGGCGATGGTGGGGTGGACGGGAGGTCTCGCGGCCGGCGCGGTCCTCGCCCACGCCGCCCGCCGCCGGGGGTTCGCGGTGCTGCCGCTGGCCGCCGCGACCGCCGCGGCCACGCTGCTGGTGCAGACCGGCGACGACGCGTGGCACACCGGCGCGATCGCCCGCCGCCAGGTGTGCGACACCTCCACCACCCCGCAGATCTGCGTGAACGCCCGCCACGAGAGGCTGCTGCCGCAGGTCACGGACGCCCTGTCCGGACTCACCGGCCGCCTGGAGGGGGTGCGGAACCTGCCCGTGCGGTTCGAGGACCTTCCGGGGCCGCCGGCGCGGGACGAGGTCGAGCTGCCGATGCTCACGCCGGTCGGCTGGTCCGTCGTGCGCGGTGAGCTGGCCGATCCCCGGGAGTACGCGTGGGCCGCCGGGATGTCGCTGTACGGCCGGATCGAGTGCGAGGAGCCGCATCCGTCGCTGGACGCGGTCGACAACGCCGTGGAGTACTATCTGGCGCCCAGCCCGATGGAGCGGCGCTTCGACGAGCAGTACGCCACCAGGGGCGAGGCCGAGCGCGCCGAGCTCAGGGCCCGGCTCGACGCCCGCGCCCGGCTGAAGGCGATGGGTGAGCAGGAGCGCCGCGACTGGCTGTCGGCGTACTTCGCCACGACCGACGAGTGCGCCCCGGGCAGGGTGCCGGCGCTGTGACCGACGGCCTCGGGCTGTACGCCCGCTCGCGCTCCGGCACCGCGCTCGACGGTCCGCTCCTCCACGCCCGCTCGCGTGCTCTCCCGCGCGCCCTCGCCGCGCTCCTCGCCACCGCCGCCCTCGCCGTGTGGGCGGCGCACGGCCTGGACGCCTACGTGGATCCGTTCCGGCGGGTGCCGGTCGTGGCGCTGGCCCCGCTGTTCGCCGCCGCGGTGACCGGGACGAGCCTGCACTCCGCGTCCGACGAGCTGGACCGTACGGCGGTGCGCCCCTGGTGGCCGCGGCGGGCGGTCCACCTGCTGGCCCTGACCGCGCTCGCCGCGGCCCTGCTGTCGGTGGCGGTGCTCGGGCACGCCTCCGTGTTCGGGCCGCCCGCGATGGTCCGCAACACCCTCGGCTGTACGGGCCTGACGGCGGCCGCCGCCGTGCTGTTCGGCGCCCGGCTGAGCTGGCTGCCGGCGTTCGGCTACGTCAGCGCGGTGTACCTGGGGTCGGCCGGCGCGCACGGCCGGGTGAGCGCGGTGTGGACGTGGCCGGTGCAGCCGGGCGCCGGGCTGCTCCCCTGGGTGACGGCGGTGTCCCTGTTCGTGGCGGGCGGGACGCTGTACGTGGTGCGCGGGGCGCGGGCACAGGGGCCGCGCGGCTGAGTCGCCGGGCGCGGGCACGGCGAGGGGCCCCGCGCCCTGGACGGCGTGGGGCCCGTGGGCCACCGGACGGGTCCCCGGGTATACGAAAGCCCGGATCGTCGTCAGGCAGAGATGCCGTCGATCCGGGCCAGGGCGTCGTCCGCGCCGTACGGCTGCAAGTACGGCAGCCAGCGCGGATCCCTATGGCCGGTCCCGATGATGCGCCAGGCCAGGCCGGTGGGCGGGGCGGGTTTGTGACGCAGCCGCCAGCCGATCTCGACGAGATGGCGGTCGGCCTTGACGTGGTTGCAGCGACGGCAGGACGCGACGACGTTGTCCCAGACGTGCTTGCCCCCGCGGCTGCGCGGGATGACGTGGTCGACGCTGGTTGCGACGCCACCGCAGTACATGCACCGGCCCCCGTCACGGGCGAAGAGCGCCCGCCGGGTGAGCGGAACGGGCCCCCGGTAGGGAACCCGGACGAACCGCTTGAGCCGGACCACGCTGGGTGCGGGGACAGTGACGGTCGCGCTGTGCATGAAGGCGCCGGACTCCTCGAGGCACACGGCCTTGTTCTCCAGGACGAGGATCAGCGCGCGGCGCAGTGGTACGACGCCGAGCGGCTCGTACGACGCGTTCAGGACCAGGACATGCGGCACGGACGGCCTCCTTGGACGCCGGCGGCGCGTGGCTCGCGCCGGGACGATTTCGTAGTCAGTCTCCCCTCATGCCTGGCGGAAGCGCCACCATGTCCCCGTAACGGGCTGGGAGTGTTTTCGACCACATCCGGTTCCTCCCCGGGATCACGAACGGTTCATCCCACCTGTTCATCCCCGGGTGGCGGCGTCCTCTCCCCCGAACATCGCGACGATCCACACACGATGCCCCGATAGTGTGGTGGACCTGCCCCGCCGGTGACCTTTTCGTGACCTTGAACCACGACGGACGACCTTGACCACTGCCGGAGGGGCGGACCGCCGCACCTGGAGGTTCCTGCCGTGTCCTTGTCCGCCGTCCTGTCGGCCGCCGGTCCGTCGCCGTCGCCGTCCCCCACCGAGACGCCGACCGCTCCGGTCGTGCCGTCGCTCGAGGACGCCCAGGAGAGCGCGACGAACGCCGCCAGCTGGATCGAGCAGAACTGGTCCACCTGGCTCGCGATCGGCCTGAGGGTCCTGCTGATCCTGGTGATAGCCGCGGTGCTGAGAGTGATGGTGCGGCGCGCGATCACCAAGCTGATAGACCGGATGAACCGCTCGGTCGGGTCGGTGGACGGCGCCGGGCTCGGCGGGCTGCTGGTGAACGTGGAGCGCCGCCGTCAGCGCTCGCAGGCGATCGGCTCGGTGCTGCGCTCGGTGGCGAGCTTCCTGATCCTCGGCACCGCCGCCCTGATGATCCTCGGCACCTTCCAGATCAACCTCGCCCCGTTGCTGGCCTCGGCCGGTGTCGCGGGCGTGGCGATCGGTTTCGGCGCGCGGAACCTGGTGACGGACTTCCTCTCCGGCGTGTTCATGATCCTGGAGGACCAGTACGGCGTCGGCGACATGATCGACGCGGGCGTGGCCTCGGGCGAGGTGATCGAGGTCGGTCTGCGCGTGACCAAACTGCGCGGCGACAACGGCGAGATCTGGTACGTCCGCAACGGCGAGGTCAAGCGCATCGGCAACCTGTCCCAGGGCTGGGCGACGGCCGGCGTGGACGTGACCGTCCGGGCGGACGAGGACCTGGAGAAGGTGCGGCGGACCCTGAGCGAGGTCGGCGAGAAGATGAGCCGGGAAGAGCCCTGGAACGAGCTCCTGTGGGGCCCGATCGAGGTGCTCGGCCTGGAGAGCGTGCTGCTGGACTCGATGGTCGTGCGCGTCACCGCGAAGACGATGCCCGGCAAGGCCCTCACCGTCGAACGCGAGCTGCGCTGGCGCATCAAGCGGGCCTTCGACGCGGCGGACATCCAGATCGTGGGCGGCCCGCCCGTCCTCACGCCGGAGGAACCCGACGCGGACCCCACGGCGGGCATGGCCGCCCCGTCGGCGTACGCCAACACCGGATCGCCGCAGGCACAGGCGGCCACGCCGCTGACGCCGCAGGCCCCGGCGAAGTAGCGGGCGGAAGGGCGTCGCAGACCGGCCGCGACGCCCGCCCGGGAAGACCCCCGGCCGCTCCCCGCCCGCGCCCACCGCCCCCGCAGGTAACGACTCCGTTGCCGCGGGGGCTCTCTCTTGACGTCCCGACCGCACCGCCCTATGGTCCAGACCACCAACAGGAAACCTTCCTAACAAACACCGCCGGATGGACTTGCCGGCTGGATCACTGGGAAGCTGGACGGCCGAGAGGCAGGTGTCGACCCCATGGCAGGAACCGCCGGTACGCCGGGCACCCCGAGCGTCCTGCGCGCCATGAACGACCGGGCCGCGCTGGACCTGCTGCTGGAGCACGGGCCGCTGTCCCGTACCCGGATCGGCAAGCTCACCGGGCTCTCCAAGCCGACGGCCTCCCAGCTGCTCGCCCGCCTGGAGGCCTCCGGGCTGGTCCTGGCGACCGGCACCACCGAGGGCCGCCCGGGTCCGGGCGCCCAGCTGTACGAGGTCAACCCGGCCGCCGCGTACGCCGCCGGGCTGGACGTCACCCCGGAGCGCGTCCTCGCCGCCGTCGCCGACGTCACCGGCCGCACGGTCGGCTCGTACGAACTGCCCACCCCCGGCAGGCACCCGGCGACGCCCGTCGTACGGCAGGTCACCGATGCCCTCGACGGCGCGGTCAAGGCGGCGGGGCTCGCCCGCGACGACGTCCGCCGGCTCGTCATCGGCACCCCCGGCGCCTTCGACCCGGGCACCGGCCGCCTGCGGTACGCCTCCCACCTCCCCGGCTGGCACTCCCCCACCCTGCTCGACGAACTGGCCGCGGCCCTGCCGATGCCGGTCGAGTACGAGAACGACGTCAACCTCGTCGCCGTGGCCGAGCAGCGGCTCGGCGCGGCCCGCGGGCACGGCGACTTCGTCCTGCTGTGGAACGAGGGCGGCCTCGGCGCCGCCCTGGTCCTCGGCGGGCGGCTGCACCGCGGGTGGACCGGCGGGGCCGGCGAGGTCGGCTTCCTGCCGGTGCCGGGCACCCCCCTGGTCCGCCAGGTGGCCCGGGCCAACAGCGGCGGCTACCAGGAGCTGGCCGGTTCCCAGGCGATCCCCCGGCTGGCCCGTGAACTCGGCCTCCCGGACATCCCCTCGGGCCCGTACCCCGAGGTTGCCGCCGCCCTCGTCGCCCGTGCCGCCGAGGTCGACGACGACCTCCACCGTCGCCTGCTCCAGACCTACGCGACGAACCTCGCCACCGGTCTGGCCTCGCTCGTCTCCGTCCTCGACCCCGAACTGGTCGTCCTCAGCGGCGCCTCGCTCACCTGCGGCGGGGAGCCGCTGCGCGCCCTCGTCCAGGCCGAACTGGAGGAGCTGGCCGCGACCCGGCCCCGGCTCGTCCTCGGCGACGTCCGTGAACGCCCCGTGCTGCGCGGCGCGCTGGAGAGCGCGCTCGCGACCACCCGCGACGAGGTCTTCGACACCTCGCGCTGAACCGCCTCACGCCCGCTGCGGAACCGCTTGCCGCTCCCCCCTTCCCACTGAACCGCTGCTCACCTCTCGCCTCTCGCCCTCGCACACCTCCGTCCCGCCCCAGGGAGATCTCGCCATGCCCGGAATATCCCGTAAAGCGGCGCTCGCGCTCGCCGCCTCCGCCTCCCTCGCCCTCCTCTCCACCGCCTGTACCGGCCAGTCCGGCACGGGCGGCGGTGACGACGCCTCCCAGGAGACGACCCTCGACCTCTGGCACGCCTGGAGCGCGCCGGCCGAGGTCAAGGCCGTCAAGTCCCTGGTCGCCGGCTTCGAGAAGACGCACCCCGCCATCCACGTGAACGTCGTCGGCAACATGACCGACGACAAGATCAACCAGGCGCTGCGCACGGGCGGCGACAAGTCCCCCGACGTGATCTCGTCGTTCACCACGAACAACGTCGGCAAGTTCTGCTCGTCGGGGGCGCTCGTCGACCTCGACCCCTTCTTCGAGAAGTCGGGCATCGACCCGGAGACGACCTTCCCGAAGGCCATGAACGAGTACACCCAGTTCGAGGGGAACCGGTGCAGCGTCCCCCTGCTGGGCGACGCCTACGGCCTCTACTACAACAAGACCGCCTTCGAGAAGGCCGGCATCACGGCTCCGCCGAAGACCTGGTCGGCGTTCGAAGCCGTCGCCAAGAAGCTGACCGTGCCGGACGGCGACAGCTACGAGCAGCTCGGGTTCATGCCCAACTACCACGGCTGGGAGACGACGACCGAGCACTATCTCGGCCAGTTCTCCCCCACCTACTTCGACTCCGACGGAAAGTCGAACGTCGCGAAGGACCCGGCGTTCAAGGCCGGTTTCACACTCCAGAAGCGGCTCGTCGACGCGCTCGGCGGATATCAGCGGCTGGAGAAGTACCGCGCCACGCTCGGCGACGAATGGGGTCCCAAGCACCCCTTCCACACCGGCCAGGTCGCCATGCAGCTGGACGGTGAATGGCGCCTGGGCATGGCCCTGGACGCCGAGCCGGGCTTCGAGATCGGCGTGGCCCCGCTGCCCGTGCCCGACGACCAGGCCGACCAGTACGGCAAGGGCTACATCACCGGCACCATCGCCGGCATCGCCGCCACCAGCAAGAAGCAGAACGCGGCCTGGGAACTGGTGAAGTACATGACGACCGACACGGACGCCGTCGTCGCCTTCTCCAACGCCATCCACAACGTGCCCTCCACACTGGCCGCCCTGAAGTCGCCGGACCTGACGTACGACCCGCGCTTCAAGACGTTCCTGGAGATCGCCGCCAACCCGAACTCCACGACCACACCCGCCTCCGTCAACGGCGGTGTGTACCTCACCACCATCCAGCAGTTCGGATACGACTACGAGAGCGGAAAGACCAAGGACCTGGCGGCGGGCCTGGCGGACACCGCGCGGCAGATCGACACGGACATCGCACAGGCGAAGTGATGAGCACGGTCACCCTGGCCTCGAAGCGCCGCCGGGCGGCGCTTCGTACGGCCGCCTTCATGTCGCCCTGGCTGATCGGCTTCGCGGTCTTCTTCGCGTATCCGCTGATCTCGACGGTCTACTTCTCGTTCATGCGCTACGACGGCTTCAGACCGCCGACGTGGGCCGGGACCAGGAACTGGACGTACGTCTTCGAGCACTACCCCTTCTTCTGGCCCGCCCTGCGCAACACCCTGTGGCTGGTCCTCGTCATGGTCACCCTCCGGGTCCTGTTCGGGCTCGGCGTGGGCCTCCTGATCACCAGGATCAGGACGGGTACGGGAGTCTTCCGCACCCTCTTCTACCTGCCGTACCTGGCCCCGCCGGTGGCCGCCACCATGGCCTTCGCGTTCCTGCTCAACCCCGGTACCGGTCCGGTCGACTCGATCCTGGAGAGCGTCGGCCTGCCGGCCCCCGGCTGGTTCACCGACCCGTCCTGGTCCAAGCCGGCCCTCACCCTGCTCGCCCTGTGGGGCATCGGCGACCTCGTGGTCATCTTCATGGCCGCGCTGCTGGACGTGCCCCGGGAGCAGTACGAGGCGGCGGAGCTGGACGGGGCCTCCGCCTGGCAGCGGTTCCGTTACGTCACCCTGCCGAACATCTCGCCCATCGTGATGTTCGCCGTGGTGACCGGCGTGATCCAGACCATGCAGTACTACGCGCAGCCGCTGATCGCCGGGAAGGTCGCCTCGGGTGTGATCCAGGGGGCGGGCACCCAGTTCGAGCCCGGCTACCCCGACAAGTCCACGCTGACCCTTCCCCAACTCGTCTACAACCTCGGCTTCCAGCGCTTCGACTACGGCTCCGCGTGCGTGGTCGCCCTGGTGCTCTTCGCCCTGTCGACGGTGTTCACCGCGTTCCTGATGCGGCGCCGCGGCGGTCTCATCCAGGCAGGTGACTGATGACTCAGGTACAGGACACACCGGCGCGGGTGCCGGACGGGCCAGCACGGGAGCGGGTATCCACGGCGGCGGAGCGCACGGCCCGCCGCAAGGCCGTCCTGGAGTGGATCGCGGTCCACTCCCTCGGCCTGGCCGCGGCCCTGTTCTTCACCCTCCCCTTCGTGTTCGTCCTCCTGACGTCGTTGATGAGCGACACCCAGGCCCTCAGCCGCGACCTGGTCCCGCACACCTGGGAGTGGGGCAACTACCGCAGGGTGTTCGACACCCCGGGTTTCGCGACCTGGTGGAGGAACACCCTCCTGTACGCCGGCGCCGGCACGCTGCTCACGGTCGTGTCGTCGGTCCCCGTGGCGTACGCGCTGGCCAAGTTCCGCTTCCGGGGCCGCACCCTGTCCCTGATGCTGGTGATCTCGATGATGATGCTGCCTCCGCAGGTGGTCGTCATCCCGATGTACCTGTTCTGGGCCAAGCAACTGGACCTGTCGGGCACGCTGTGGCCGCTGATCATCCCGATGGCGTTCGGCGACGCGTTCTCCATCTTCCTGCTGCGCCAGTTCCTGACGACGATCCCCGACGAGTACCTGGACGCGGCGAAGGTGGACGGCTGCGGCGACCTGCGCACCCTGCTGAAGGTCGTCCTCCCGATGGCCAGGCCGGGCATCGCGGCGGTGGCCCTCTTCCAGTTCTTCTACGCCTGGAACGACTACTTCGGCCCGCAGATCTACGCCTCCGAGAACACCGGTGCCTGGACACTGAGTTACGGCCTGGAGTCGTTCAAGGGCGCCCACCACACCGACTGGAACCTCACCATGGCCGCGACCGTCCTGGTCATGGCCCCCGTGATCCTCGTCTTCTTCTTCGCCCAGAAGGCGTTCGTCGAGGGCCTCACGCTCACCGGAGTGAAGGGTTAGGCACGTATGCATGCGGCATCTCTCCGGGGGCCGACCCCCGGCCCCCGGCTCCCCGACCCCGGCTCCCCGGCCTTCCGGCCGTGATCACCGTCCCCCGCGCCCGAAAGCGAGGCACCCCGCAGTGAGACTCACCGTGGTCGGCGGAGGCTCGACCTACACCCCCGAACTCGTCGACGGCTTCGCCCGCCTGCGCGACACCCTGCCCGTCGAGGAACTCGTCCTGGTCGACCCGGCGGCCGACCGCCTGGAACTGGTGGGCGGCCTGGCCCGCCGCATCTTCGCCAGACAGGGCCACGCCGGCCGGATCGTGACGACCGGCGACCTCGACGCGGGGGTCGAGGGAGCCGACGCCGTACTGCTCCAGCTCCGCGTCGGCGGTCAGGCGGCCCGCCAACAGGACGAGACCTGGCCCCTGGAATGCGGCTGCGTCGGCCAGGAGACCACCGGCGCGGGCGGCCTGGCCAAGGCGCTGCGCACGGTCCCGGTGGTCCTCGACATCGCCGAACGGGTCCGCCGTACGAACCCGGACGCCTGGATCATCGACTTCACCAACCCGGTCGGCATCGTCACCCGGGCCCTGCTCCAGGCGGGTCACCGGGCGGTCGGACTGTGCAACGTGGCGATCGGCTTCCAGCGGAAGTTCGCGGGCCTGCTCGGCGTGCGGCCCTCCGACGTCCACCTGGACCACGTCGGCCTCAACCACCTCACCTGGGAGACCGGCGTACGCCTGGGCGGCCCGGAGGGCGAGGACGTCCTGCCCCGGCTGCTGTCCGGGCACGGCGACCCGATCGCCGCGGACCTGCGCCTGCCCCGCGCCCTCCTGGACCGCCTGGGCGTGGTCCCGTCCTACTACCTGCGCTACTACTACGCGCACGACGAGGTCGTCCGGGAACTGCGGACCAAGCCGTCCCGGGCCGCCGAGGTCGCCGAGATGGAGCGGCGGTTGCTGACGATGTACGGCGATCCCGCCCTGGACGAGAAGCCGGAGCTGCTGGCCAGGCGGGGCGGCGCGTACTACTCGGAGGCGGCGGTGGACCTGGCCGCCGGCCTGCTCGGCGCAGGCGGCAGCACCTACCAGGTGGTGAACACCCTCAACCGGGGCACGCTCCCCTTCCTCCCGGACGACGCGGTCATCGAGGTGCAGGCGGCGGTGGGCCACAAGGGCGCCACCCCGCTGCCCGTGCCGGCCGTGGACCCGCTGTACGCGGGCCTGATGGCGAGCGTGACGGCGTACGAGGACCTGGCCCTGCAAGCCGCCCTGCGCGGTGGTCGCGACCGGGTCTTCCGGGCCCTGCTCGCCCATCCCCTCGTCGGGCAGTACGCGTACGCCGAGTCCCTCACCGACCAGCTGATCGCACACAACCGGGAGCATCTCGCGTGGGCCTGACCGCACGTGTCCTCGCCGTCGACGCCGGCAACAGCAAGACCGACGTGGCGGTCGTGGCGGCCGACGGAACCGTCCTCGCCACGGCCCGCGGCGGCGGGTTCCGGCCCCCGGTGGTGGGCGTGGAGACGGCGGTGGACACGGTCGCCGACACGGTGGGCCGGGCGTTCGCCGCGGCCGGCGTCGACGCGGTCGCGCACGTCTCCGCCTGCCTCGCCAACGCCGACTTCCCCGTCGAGGAGGAGCAGTTGGCGGCCGCGCTGCACGCGCGCGCGTGGGGGGCGAGTACGACGGTCCGCAACGACACCTTCGCGGTGCTGCGCGCGGGCCTCACCGCGCCACGGGGGGTCGCCGTCGTCTGCGGCGCGGGCATCAACTGCGTCGGCATGCGCCCCGACGGCCGCACCGCCCGCTTCCCCGCGCTCGGCCGGGTCTCCGGCGACTGGGGCGGCGGCTGGGGCCTGGCGGAGGAGGCCCTGTGGCACGCGTCCCGCGCGGAGGACGGCCGCGGCGCGCCCACGGCGCTGGCCCGGACCCTTCCCGCCCACTTCGGCCTCACTTCCATGTACGCCCTCGTGGAGGCCCTGCACCTGGAGCGCATCGCCCCGGCCCGCCGCCACGAGCTGGCTCCGGTCCTGTTCGCCACGGCCGCCGACGGCGACCCGGTCGCCCGCGCCCTCGTCGACCGCCTGGCCGACGAGGTGGTGACCATGGCGACGGTGGCCCTGACCCGGCTGGACCTGCTGGCGGAGGAGACACCGGTGCTCCTCGGCGGCGGCATCCTGGCGGCCCGCCATCCCCTCCTGGAGGACGGCGTGCGCGACCTCCTGGCAGCCCGCGCCCCCAAGGCCGTACCCCAGGTGGTCACCGCCCCACCGGTGCTCGGCTCGGCCCTGCTCGGCCTGGACCACCTGGGAGCCGACGCGCAGGCACAGGAGCGAGTGCGGGAGCATTTCGAGCGGTCGGGCGGGGAGCGGTGAGGCGGGGAGCCGGTCCGGCGGGGGATGGGACTCGGCCGGTCCGACGAGGGCGGTGAGGCGGGCCCGTCCGGCGGGGGGAGGACGCGGCCCGTCCGGCGGGGGGTGAGGACGCGGCCCGTCCGGCGGCTGGGTCAGGGAACCGGAAGGTCCCGGAGACCCGGTAGCCCGGAGACCCGAAGCAAGGCCCCGGACGCCCCGGTCTCCACCCGTCGGCACTCGCACGCGTACCCGGGGAACCGAACAGATTCCCCCGGCGTATACATGGGCAAGGGGTGGTGAAGGGGGCGCGGTCAAGGCGTCGGCAGGCATTGCGCACTGCGATCCGATCAAGATCCAGCCAAGGCCGGTGCGGATGTCAGTACCGGCGGCGATACTTGCGGCGAAGGATGACCATGGGGGAGGTCAAACAGTGACACACCCGCCGAAGAGCAGTCCGGCGCCACCACCGGCACCGGGCGTGCCCACCATGCCGGCGATGCCGGCGCAGCCGGGCCCGCCGAGCCCGCCGGCTCAGTACACCCGGCCCGCGCCTCCGGGGCCCTCCGGCCGGCCTGTTCCCCCCGCTCCGCCGCAGGCCAGGCGTACCGCCTTCGCCGAGGGCGTCGACCGGCTGCGCGCGGCCGCCACCACCGAACCCGGCCGGCTGCGCGTCATCGGTGCCGTCCTCGCCCTCCTCGTCGTCGCCTTCGGCTCCGTCACCGCCTGGCAGATGACGGAGCGGAGGACCGCCGCCGACGACGTCCTGAACCACAGCCAGCCGCTCAGCTCCGCCGCGGCCGACATCTACCGCTCGCTCGCCGACGCCAACACCACCGCCTCCAGCGGTTTCCTCGCCGGCGGTGAGGAGACCGCGGACACCCGCAAGCGCTACGAGCAGGACATCGACAACGCCGCCGAGGGCCTGGTCGAGGCGGCCGCCAACTCGGACCCCGACTCCCCGGCCGCGGCGACCGTGGCCAGGCTGAACCGGCTGCTGCCCGAGTACAAGGGCCTCGTCGAGCAGGCCCGCACGTACAACCGCCAGGGCTTCCCGGTCGGCGGCGCCTACCTGCGGTACGCCAACGAGAAGATGCAGGAGCAGATGCTCCCGGCGGCGGAGGATCTCTACAAGAAGGAGAACCAGCGGCTGCGCGCCGACTACGCGGACGCCACGCCCTACCCCTGGGCCGCGATCGGCCTCGGCGTCCTCGCGCTCGCCGGCCTCGCCTGGGCCCAGCACCGCAACTACCGGCGCACCAACCGGGTGCTGAACCACGGCCTGGTCGCCGCCACCGCCACCGCCACGGTGGTGCTGCTGTGGCTGGTCGTCGGCCACAGCGTCGCTCGGGCCGGCCTGGACGACTCCTACGACCACGGCGTCCGCTCGCTGAACGTGCTGCACGACGCCCGGATCGCCTCCCTGAAGGCCCGCGGCAACGAGAACCTGACGCTGGTGGCCCGCGGCGCCGAGACCAAGAAGGTCGGCGCCGAGACGGTCGACGCCTACGACCACGACTTCACGACGGACATGGACACCCTCGGCAAGGGCCTCGCCGAGGCGGAGAGGCTCGCCGACGACGCCACCGGCGAGAAGCCGGTCACCGCCGCCGTCGGCAACATGGCCGAGTGGAAGAAGCGCCACGACGCGGCCCGCGCCGCGGACGAGAACGGCAACTACGCGGGGGCGCTGGCCAGGGTGATCGGCGAGAAGGGCGCGACCGGCGAGTGCTTCGACAGCGTCGACGCCAACCTCGAGCGGGCACTCGACCACGAGACGGCGGAGTTCGAGCAGGCGGCCGGTGACGGTCTGGGCGCGATGGCCGGGCTGCCGGTGGGCGCCGCGGTGCTCGCGGTCCTGGGCGCGGCCGGCGCGGTGCTGGGCATCGGCCGCAGGCTGTCGGAGTACCGGTGAAAGGGGGCGTGACGATGCAGGAACGACGACTGCGGGCCGGCCTGAAGGGCTGGGGCGGTGTGGGGGCGATGGCGCTCCTGTGCACCCTCGCGCTGGCCTTCGCGCTGCTGCTGCCGCTGACCCAGCCGCACGACGGCGACACCGGTGGCCAGGGCCTGACCAGGGCCGTCCGGGCCAAGGCCGGGAAGGCGTGCACCACGCCGGCGATCGAGGCCGCCCCGGAGAAGCAGACGCTCTCCCCGTCCGGCGCGGACGGCGCGACCATCGCGGCTATCAAGAACCGTCCGCCCGAGCGGCGCAAGCTGATGGTGGGCGTCGACCAGAACAGCTTCCGCTGGGGTTACCGTGACCCGAACAGCGGCGGCACCGGTGACCTGGAGGGCTTCGACATCGACCTGGTGCGCCGGATAGCCCAGGACATCCTCGGCGACCCGAACGCGGTCCAGTTCAAGGCCATCCCCACCGACCAGCGCATCCCGGCGATCGAGGACGGCCGTGTCGACATGGTCGTCCGCACGATGACGATCAACTGCGACCGGCTGGAGGACGTCGCCTTCTCCGCCCCCTACTTCCGGACCGGCCAGCAGGTCCTCGCCCCCAAGTCGTCGACGGTCAAGGGCTACGACGGCTCGCTCGCGAGGAAGAAGATCTGCACCGCGGCGGGCTCCACCGCCAACACCCAGCTGACCGGGGACAAGGCGGCGGGCAAGCTCGTCCCCTCGGCCGACCTGAGGACCGAGGTCCCCAACCAGCTCGACTGCCTGGTGCGGCTCCAGCTCGGCGAGGTCGACGCCGTGGTCACCGACGGCGCGCTCGCCGCGAGCCAGGCCGCGCAGGACCCGACGGTCGAGCTGAAGGGCGACCCGTTCACCACCGAGTACTACGGCGTGGCGATGAAGAAGGACGCCGACGACCTGGTGCGCCGGGTCAACCAGATCCTGGTGGAGTACCGCCAGGACAAGTCCGCCGGCTGGCAGGCGTCCTACGACCGGTGGCTGTCGGCCACACTGGGCGAGGACTCCTCGACGTCGGAGCCGCCGGCACCCGCGGAGTACCTGCGCACGAGCTGACGCACACCGGTGGTCCCCCGAGGCGACCGCACACACCGACCGACCGAACACAACGCAGCGAGAGGTGATCGATGGGCGTCACGGACCCCGCCGGGCCGGTGATGGACCGGGACGAGGTGGACCGTGCGCTGGCGCGGCTCGGCGCGGAGCACGAGGCGATCGAGACCTCGCTCCTCGCCCTCCAGGACCACGCGGGCCGCAGACTCCTGGAAGGCGCCGAACTCACGGGCGTGACCAGGGAGCGCTGGACGGCCGCGGAGGCGTCGATCACCTTGCTGTGGGCGTACTTCGACGCGTACACGGACGCGTTGCGTTCCGCCCGCGACATCCGCTCCCGGCGCCGCTGGTCCAGCCGCGAGGACCTGGTGGAGCTGACCGAGCTGCTGCGCGGCGAGTGCGTCACGGTCGCCGGCTCGGCCACGGCGACCGCCAACGCGCCGACGCTGCACGGCGGTCCGAGCAAGCTCAGCGAGCGTTTCTCGCTGCTCACGCTCGTGGACCGGATGAACGAGCTGTACGCGACCTCGCTGGACATGGTGGTGGCCGCCGACGCGGTGTGGTCGGCGCTGCCCGCCCGGATCGATTTACTGGCCGCGGAACTGCAGCGCACCCGCCGCCTGGCCCACTCGGTCGGCGTGCGTCCGGGCGAGCACCCGGCCGGTGACGACCTGGAGCGCATCACGCGCACCCTGACCAGGCTGCGCGAGCAGGTGGTGTCCGACCCGCTGGCCTTCTGGGTGCCCACGCGCGGCAGTTCGGCCCCGGGCGGCGGCAAGCCGGACACCACGGTCTACGACCGGGAGGCGCGCGCCCTGGAGGACGTGCGCCGGGAGATCGACGCCGTGCTCACCGTCCGGCAGGACGCCGAGGCCCGGCTGGTGAAACTGCGGGACGTGCTCTCCCGCGCGGACCGCACGCTCGCCGAGGCCCGCCTCGCGCGCGGGGAGGTCCTGGCGAAGATCGCCGCGACGGAGGTGCCGGTGGTCAGCGGCCCGCCGACCGCGCTGCAGGAACAGCTGGCGACGGCCGCCGAGTACCGCAGACACGCCCAGTGGCACCGCCTGTCCCCGCTCCTGGAGTCCCTGGAGCGGAAGGCGGAGGACGAACTGCTGCGCGCCCGCGAGTCCTTGACCGCGGTCACCGCGCCCCTGGCGGTGCGCGCGGAACTGCGCGGCCGCCTCGACGCGTACAAGGCGAAGGTCGCCCGGCACGGCCTCGCGGAGGACCCGCTGCTGGTGGAGCGGTACGACGCGGCGCGCCGCATGCTGTGGAGCGCGCCCTGCGACCTGCGCGTCGCCGAACAGGCCGTCCTGCGCTACCAGCGGGCGGTGGCCGAACTGCTCGGCGCCCCGCGGGTGCCCGGCGAGCAGGGTGGGCCCGAGGATCGTAGGGGGGAGTCGTCGTCATGAGTGAGTCGGAGCAGAGCCAGGCGCAGCGGACCTGCCAGCGGCCCGGCTGCGGCGGGGCGTACGAGGACGTGGGCGGCGGTCAGCTGTACTGCGACACCTGCGGTCTCGCCCCGGTCGTCTCGACGTCCGGCATGGTCGGCTCCCCGCCGACCGGGATCACCGCCGGCCGCGGCTCCCGGGGCTCGTCCGGCAGCGGATCCCGTGCCAGCGCCCGCAGTTCGCGTACGTCGTCGCAGTCGTCGAAGTCACAGCGCTCGGTGTCGGGGCGGCTGTCGCGGTCCGTGTCGGGCACGTCCACGGGCCGCTCGGTGTCGGTGCGCAGCTCCGGTGCGAGCACGGGCTCGTCGTCGCGGGGGCGGCTCGGCGCGGGCCTGGTCAAGGTGCCGGGCGTGCCGCGGCCCGACCCGCGCGCGATGGTGCTGGACAACCCCGAGGTGCCCGAGCGCAAGCGGTTCTGCTCGCGGTCCGACTGCGGGGCGCCGGTGGGGCGGGCGCGCGGGGACCGGCCCGGGCGTACGGAGGGGTTCTGCACCAAGTGCGGTCACCCGTACTCCTTCGTCCCGAAGCTGAAGGCCGCCGACGTGGTGCACGGCCAGTACGAGGTCGTGGGCTGTCTGGCGCACGGCGGCCTCGGCTGGGTCTACCTCGCCGTGGACCGCGCGGTGTCCGACCGGTGGGTGGTGCTCAAGGGCCTGCTCGACACCGGCGACCAGGACGCGATGGAGGCGGCGATCTCCGAGCGGCGCTTCCTCGCGGAGATCGAGCACGCCAACATCGTGCGGATCTACAACTTCGTCGAGCACCTCGACCAGCGGACGGGTTCGCTGGACGGGTACATCGTCATGGAGTACGTCGGCGGCAAGTCGCTGAAGGAGATCGCGAACGACCGGCGTACGCCGCAGGGCAAGCGTGACCCGCTGCCGGTGGAGCAGGCCTGCGCCTACGGCATCGAGGCCCTGGAGGCGCTCGGCCATCTGCACAGCCGCAACCTGCTGTACTGCGACTTCAAGGTCGACAACGCGATCCAGACCGAGGACCAGCTCAAGCTGATCGACATGGGCGCGGTGCGCCGGATGGACGACGACGAGTCGGCCATCTACGGCACGGTGGGCTATCAGGCGCCGGAGGTCGCGGAGGTCGGCCCGTCGGTGGCGAGCGACCTCTACACGGTCGCCCGTACCCTCGCCGTCCTGGCCTTCGACTTCCAGGGCTACACGAACGTCTTCGTGGACTCCCTGCCCGACCCCGACCACATCGAGGTCTTCCGGCAGTACGAGTCCTTCTACCGCCTGCTGGTCCGCGCCACCGACCCCGACCCGGCCCGCCGGTTCGCCTCCGCACAGGAGATGTCGGAACAGCTGACCGGCGTGCTGCGGGAGGTCGTCTCCCTGCAGACCGGGCGGGCCCGGCCGGCCCTGTCGCCGCTGTTCGGCCCCGAGGTCCGCGTCACGGACACGGAGTTGTTCCCGAAGCTGGACGGTGAGGTGTCCCGGCTGGGGGCGCGGGCGGTGCGAACCCGGCGCTCGCCCGCCGGCACCGCCCGCACCGCCGGCACCGGCGCTCCGGTGAGCGGCCCCGGCGGCACGGTGGCCCTCGTCAAGCCCGTCGACTCCCCCGCCGCGGTTCTCGCGCTGCCCGTCCCGCACGTCGACGCGGCCGATCCGAACGCCGGGTTCCTGGCCGGGCTGATGACGACCGCGCCGGCCGAGCTGCTCGGGGCCCTCGCCGCCGCTCCGGCGCCGTCGACCGAGACCCGCCTGCGTCAGGTGCGGGCCTGGCTGGAGAACGGCGACACGTACACCGCGCACGAGGCGCTGCTCAGGCTGGAGGAGGAGCGGCCGGACGACTGGCGGGTGGTCTGGTACCGGGGCGTGGCCGCCCTGGTGACCGGCGACCAGGAGGCCGCCGCCCTCGCCTTCGACGCGATCTACGACGCCTTCCCCGGCGAGGTGGCGCCCAAGCTGGCCCTCGGGCTGTGCGCGGAGGTGCTCGGCCAGCTGGACAACGCCGCCGAGTACTACCGCCTGGTCTGGGCGACCGACCCGAGCTATGTGAGCGCCGCGTTCGGTCTGGCCCGTGTGCAGCTCGCCGCCGGGGACCGGCGGAGTGCCGTGCACACCCTGGAGTCGGTGCCCGAGTCGTCCATCCACTACACCGCCGCTCGCGTGGCGGCGGTACGGGCACGGCTGCGGCAACGCACCGCGGTCGCTTCCGACGTACCCTTCCTGGACGATCTGACCGCCGCCGCCGGTCAGGTCGAGGCTTTGCAGGCGTACGGTCTGGACCCGGCGCGGCGCGAGCAGTTGTCGGCGGAAGTCCTCGGCTGCGCGCTGGACTGGATACTCTCCGGGGGCCAGGGCTCCGTCCCGCCGCCCGCCGCCGGGGGACGGCTGCTGCTCGGCAGTGGCCTGGACGAGCGGGGCCTGCGCTTCGGTCTGGAGCGTTCGTACCGCACGCTGGCCCGGCTGGCGTCGGGCGGCGAGGAGAGGATCGACCTGGTGGAACGTGCCAACCGTTACCGCCCCCGGACATGGGTGTAGTTGATGTCGCAGATGCCCCAGCTGTCCGCCTGCCCGAGCTGCGAGGAACCGCTCGAGTCGGGTGACCGTTTCTGCGGTGCGTGCGGATATGACCTGTCCGCCGTGCCCGCACGGCCGGACGACAACCCGACCATCGTCATGAACGGCAGCGCGCCGCCCCCACCGGACGGTGCCGCCGCCGTGCCCTGGCCCGGCTCCCCCGCCCCCGGCGGTGCCCCGGCACCGGCCCCTGCGGCGCCCGCGCCGACGGGCGTGGCGGGCACCGGCCCGGACGGCCACGGCGCGCCGCCGATGCCGGACCGGCCGCCCCTGCCGGGCTCGCCGGTCTCCGCGGGCTCCCCGGCCTCGGGCGTGCGCTTCGACCGCCCGCCGGAGCCCGACGAGTACCCGCTCCAGGCGCCGGACCCGCGCGCGGTTCCCGACGTCCCGGCGCCGCCCGAGGGCGTCCCGGTGTGCGTGGCCTGCCGGGCGGGCCGGGTCGACCACGACGGCTACTGCGAGAACTGCGGGCACGCCCAGCCGCGTGAGCGCGACCACATGGAGCAGGAGGCCGGCCCGGTCGCCGCCGTCAGCGACCGCGGTCTGCGCCACCACCGCAACGAGGACGCGTTCGCCCTCGGGTGCGCCACGCTGCCCGACGGCTCCTCCGCGGTCCTGGCGGTCGTCTGCGACGGCGTGTCCTCCGCGACCCGCCCCGACGACGCCTCGCTGGCCGCGTCCCGGGCGGCGAGCGAGACGCTGCTGGCCGCCCTGCCGCTGGGCACGCACCCGCAGCAGGCCATGCACGACGCGATCGTCGCCGCCTCCCGCGCGGTCAACTCCCTGGCCGCCGAGCCCGCCACGGCCCGCGAGCACGCACCGCACCAGAACGCCCCCGCGTGCACCTTCGTCGGCGCGGTGGTGACGTCCGGTCTGCTGATCGTCGGCTGGGTCGGCGACAGCCGCGCGTACTGGGTCCCGGTGGACCGGGGCGCTCCCCCGGCCCGGCTCACCGAGGACGACTCGTGGGCCGCGCAGATGGTCGCGGCGGGCCTGATGAACGAGGCCGAGGCGTACGCCGACGAGCGCGCCCACGCGATCACCGGCTGGCTCGGCGCGGACGCCTACGAACTGGAGCCGCACACCGCGTCCTTCAAGCCGGACCGGCCCGGCGTGGTGGTGGTGTGCACGGACGGCCTGTGGAACTACGCGGAGGCGGCCGACGACATGGCCGAGGTGGTGCCGCTGGACGCCGCGGTGCGTCCCCTGCACAGCGCCCGCGTCCTGGTCGGTCACGCGCTGGACGGCGGGGGCCACGACAACGTAACAGTGGCCGTCCTGCCGTTCCCGGCACCGCCTCAGGGGGCAGGATCGGCCTGAGGCCGCACACGGCTCGTACACGCGGGGACGCTTCGACGGACCGGAGGGGACCGGTCCGTCACACCGTCATCGCCCCGCCTCCGCGGGGCGGTCAAGGGGGATGTGAGTAGGCATGGCCAATTTCTCCAAGTCGAACGTGCCGCAGTTCTCGGTGGACGTCTACCAGAACGAGTACCTGCCCGAGGGCGGCCGCGAGGTCAACGCCATCGTCACGGTGACCGCCACCGGCGGCGGCACCATCGGCACCGCCGTCGCGGCGCCCCATCTCTACGCGCCGGGACAGGGCCCGTCCGCGGCCGTGGCGATCATGGTCGACTGTTCGGGCTCGATGGACTACCCGCCGACCAAGATGCGCAACGCCCGGGACGCCACGGCCGCCGCGATCGACACCCTGCGCGACGGCGTGCACTTCGCGGTGATCGGCGGCACGCACGTGGCCAAGGAGGTCTACCCGGGCGACGGGCGCCTCGCCGTGGCCGACGCCACCACCCGTGACCAGGCCAAGCAGGCCCTGCGCAAGCTCAGCGCCGGCGGCGGCACGGCGATCGGCACCTGGCTGGGGCTGGCCGACCGCCTGCTGTCCTCCGCGGACGTCGCCATCCGCCACGGCATCCTGCTCACCGACGGCCGCAACGAGCACGAGTCGCCGGAGGACCTGAAGGCCGCGCTGGACGCCTGCGCCGGCCGTTTCACCTGTGACGCCCGCGGAGTGGGCACCGACTGGGAAGTGAAAGAAGTCACAGGGGTCGCCTCCGCGCTGCTCGGCACCGCCGACATCGTCGCCGACCCGGCCGCGCTCGCCGCCGACTTCACGCGGATGATGGAGGCGGCCATGGGCAAGGAGGTCGCGGACGTCGCCCTGCGCCTGTGGACCCCGGTCGGCACCACGGTGAAGTTCGTCAAGCAGGTCGCGCCGACGGTCGAGGAACTCACCGACCGCCGTACGGAAGCCGGTCCGCGCGCCGGGGACTACCCCACCGGGTCCTGGGGCGACGAGTCCCGTGACTACCACGTCTGCGTCGAGGTCCCGGTCGCCCACCTCGGCCAGGAGATGCTCGCCGCGCGGATCTCGCTGGTGGTCCCGCGGCCTGGGGGCACCTCCCGCTCGAGCGGAGCCGAGAGTGGGGGAGGCACCGCCCACAACCTCGGCGCCCAGGGTCTCGTACGGGCCGTGTGGACCGACGACATGGTCGCCTCGACGTCGATCAACCCCCAGGTCGCCCACTACACCGGCCAGGCGGAACTGGCACAGGTCATCCAGCAAGGTCTGGATCTGCGCAAATCAGGAGATACCGACGGAGCAACGGCCAAACTGGGCCGGGCCGTTCAGCTCGCCAGCGCCTCCGGAAACGCGGATACTGCGAAACTGCTTGCGAAGGTGGTGGACGTGGTCGACGCCGCGACAGGTACTGTGCGACTGAAGACGAAGGTCGAGGAGGCCGACGAGATGACTCTCGAAACCCGGTCGACCAAGACCGTCCGCGTGAAGAAGTGACGGAACGGGACCCGACGGGTCCTGGAAGAGCAGCGAGCCTGACCCCTTGGGGTTGGAGACATCCGGTCGTCACGGCCGGACAAGGAGAGGGGGAAGCGCCGACATGCCGACCTGCCCGAACGGACACCAGTCGGGTTCCGACGACTGGTGCGAGGTCTGCGGTCACCGCATGGCCGGTGCCGTGCCCCCGCCCCCTCCGCCCCCGCCGGGCGGAGGCTACGGCTTCCCGCCGCCCCAGGGCACCCAGCCCGGGCAGCCCGGTGGACGTCCTCCGCACGCCGAACCGGAACTCTGCCCGCAGTGCCGTACGCCCCGTGAGGGCGGTGCGCCGTTCTGCGAGGAGTGCCGGTGGAACTTCCTGACCAACACGGCGACCTCGTACACCCCGGCCGCCCCGCGCCAGCCCGGTCCCGGCCAGGGCCCCGGTCCGGGCCCCGGCCCCGGTCAGAGCCCGGCCGCCCGCTTCCAGCAGCAGCCTCCGGGTCCGTCGTACGGCGGCGGTGAGGGGTACGACTATCAGGGCTCCCGTCCGTCGCAGGTGAACCGGCCCGCCGAGCCCATCCCGCCGAACCCCCCGTACGGCAACCAGCAGGGTCCTGGCGGTCCCGGCGGTCAGGACGGCTTCGGTGGCCCCGGTGGCCAGGGCGGTTTCGGTGGTCCCGGTGGTCCCGGAGGTCCCGGTGGTCAAGGCGGCCCGGGTGATCAGGGTCGCTTCGGTGGTCCGGGCGGTCCCGGCCGCGGTCCCGGTCCCGGCGGCCAGGGTGGCTTCGGTGGTCCCGGAGGTCCGGGCGGCCAGGGTGGTCCGGGTGCGCCCGGCCCGTTCGGTGCCGATCCGTCGCGGCCGGTTCCGCCACCGCCCGGCCCGCCCCCGCACGGCGGTCACGGCGGCGGCCCTGGCGGTCCCGGTGGCGCGCCGCAGGCTCCCCAGGCGTACCAGCAGCCCGGCCCGTCGGGCCCGCCCGGATATCCGCAGGAGACCAACCACCGGCAGCAGGGCGGTCCGCCGCCCTTCGGCGGCAACGACGACTGGGTGATCTCCCCGCCGTCGACCGGCCCCGGTGGTCCCGGTGGTCCCGGTGGTCCCGGTGGTCCCGGTGGTCCCGGCCCCGGTCAGGGCCCCGGCGGTGGTTACGGCTACCCGCAGCCCGGCTCGACGCAGGCACCGCCCGGCCCGGGCTACCCGCAGCAGCCGGCGACGTGGACCGCGACCATCGGCCCGGACCGCGACTACTTCATGGCGATGATGCAGCGCTCCGGCCCCGAGGCCGCGGGTCTCAACCTGCCCGCGTACTCGCCCGAGCAGCAGCGCACCCTCTCCGGCAACCAGGTCACCATCGGCCGCCGCCGCCATTCCACCGGCGACACCCCCGACATCGACCTGGCGGTGCCGCCGGAGGACCCGGGCGTCTCGCACCAGCACGCGGTACTGGTCCAGCAGCCGGACGGCTCCTGGGCGGTCGTCGACCAGAACTCGACGAACGGGACGACGGTGAACGGCTCGGACGAGCCGATCCAGCCGTTCGTGCCGGTGCCGCTTCAGGACGGGGACCGGGTGCACGTGGGCGCCTGGACGACGATCACGATCCGCCGGGGCTGACCTCCGGGTTCGCGAGGGGCCAGGCGTACGGCCCCTCCGGGTCGTCCAGCCACGCCCACTCGTGCTCGCCGCTGACCGTGATGCCGTACCGCTCCCGCTGCGGCTGCCCCTCGCGCTCCCACAGCGCGTACACCTCCTGCGGGTCGAGACTGGCGCGGGTCAGCGCGAGCAGGAACCGGAACAGTTCGTGCTCCCTGGCCCGGCGCGGTATCCCGCCCAGCGAGGGCGGCTGCGGCTCGGGCTCACCGCCGCGCAACGGCACGAAGTAGGCGGGCGTGTGCAGGAAGCGCCCCTCGGCGAGCCCGGGGTCGCGCACCGTGAGGACGACCAGGCCGGTGGCGAGCGGGGTCAGGATGCGGGCGCCGGGGCGGCACTGGGCGAGCCAGGCGCGCGGGATCGACGGGAGCGCGCAGGTCGCGATGACCCGGTCGTAGGGGGCGCGTTCGGGCACCCCCCGCGTTCCGTCGCCGGTGACGACGACCGGCCGGTAGCCGGCGGCGGCCAGATGCCGCCGGGCCGCCTCGGTGATCTCCGGTTCCAGGTCGACGGTGGTGACGAGGCCGCCGTCGCCGAGCCGGTGCGCGAGCAGGGCCGCGTTGTAGCCGGTTCCGGTGCCGATCTCCAGGACCCGGTCGCCGTCCGCCACCCGCAACTCGGCCAGCATCATCGCCATCAGCGAGGGCTGGCTGCTGGAGGAGACGAGCTCACCGTCGCGCAGCCGGGTGGCCAGCGGAGTGTCGGCGTACACCCCGCGCAACCAGCGCTCACGCATGCCCGGGTCGGAACTCTCCCCCCATCGGCGTTCGTGGCCGCCGCCGACACCGACGTAGTAGTACGGCACGAAAAGATGCCGCGGTACCGCCTCGAACGCCTCCCGCCACACCGGGTCGGCGGCCCAGGCCCCGCTCGCGTCGATCTCCCGCACCAGCGCCGCCCGTGCCGAGGCGGCGAGGTCCGCCAGGTCCTTGTCGAGTGCGTGCGCGCCCATACGTCCACTGTCCTGCGGGAGCCCCCGGGAAGCGAGCGGTCGCACCGGTGTGTGTCGGGTCCGGTGGCTGGACCTAGGCCTTGAGTCCTGGGCCGCCGGGTCTGAGAGCATGGAGGGCGTGAAAGAGATCCGGCGCGGCACGCTGCAGACGCAGACCTTCTACGAGCAGGTCGGCGGGGAGGAGACCTTCCGCCGCCTCGTCCACCGTTTCTACGAGGGAGTCGCCGAGGACCCGGTGCTGCGGCCCATGTATCCCGAGGAGGATCTGGGCCCGGCCGAGGAGCGCCTCACGCTCTTCCTGATCCAGTACTGGGGCGGCCCGACGACCTACAGCGACAACCGCGGCCACCCGCGCCTGCGCATGCGGCACGCGCCCTTCACCGTGAACCGCGAGGCGCACGACGCCTGGCTGCGGCACATGCGCGACGCCGTCGACTCGCTCGGCCTGTCCGAGGAGCACGAGGAGACGCTGTGGAAGTACATGACGTACGCGGCGGCCTCGATGGTGAACACCCCTGACTAGCCCGACCGCCACCGCGGCCTGCGATCCGTGAACGGGAGAGGCCGGGAGTGGGGGCGGGGGTGGGGTGGGGTGGGACGAGGTTGCGCGGCCCGTCCGCTGGGCGCGGGCGCGCACGGACAGCCGCTCTCTCCACCGGTTCCGCTCCCGCCCGCTGCCCACTGGTGGTCCAGGTGACCCCGGACGCGCACACGGGCACGACCGGCGACGCGGCCCGCACACGTCGTTCGAACGGATTCCGAGCCCGTCGCCAGCGGACGCGACCACGGCTTGCCGGTGACCGAGCCGGGGCGGCGGCCGGGCGGCCGGGGCGGAGGCTGAGAGAGCGGGGCGGCGGCCGGGCGAGCGACCCCGCCGGCCGTCGGGAACCCGACGGCCGCACGCCGGAAGCCCGGAATCCCGGCCGGCGACCGGGAACGGAACCCGGAACCGGCACCTCGCAACACGCAATCCGCGACCGGCAACCGGCAACCGGATCAGCGAACGCTGACGTCCAGCGCTCCGAGTCCCGCCCTGCGTACGGCGATCGAGCCGTACGGCGTGCGCAGCCTCAGCCACGCGCCCGACGAGAACAGCGCCAGATCCCCCGCGTCCTTCGTGGCCCGCAGGAACCCCAGCGACTGCGCCGCGTGCACGGCCCGCACCGGCAGCCCGGTTTCCCCGACCGTCCGGGACCAGATGTCCCGCCCGATCCGGTCGAGTTCGGCCCGCGTACGCGCTTCGGCCGGCAACTCCTGGGTACGGGAACGGAATTCGGCGACCCCCGCGGCCACCTTCGCCCGCAGCGCGTCCGGCTCGGGCAGTCCGGCCTCCGGCCGCCAGCCACCGCGCGGCGGCAGCACCCCGGCCCACGGCGGACCGGTGACCGCGGCCGGCACCAGGGCCGTACCCCCCGGCTCGTCGATGGCCTCCAGCAGCTCCCCCGCGGACACCGTCACGTCCAGCATGACGTCGAGCCCGTTCTCGTACGGTTTGTCCAGCCGTACCGCACGGATCGCCAGCACCTCGAAGGACGGCGGCCGGCCGAAGACGGCCAGCGCGGTGCCGGCCGCCTGGAGGCGCACCGCTGCCCCACGGTCGTAGTGGAGCAGCCGGGAGAGGAAGGCCGCGAGATCCGCCGCCTCCCCCTCGTCGGCGAGGTGGAGCACCGTCATGCGGCCACGGCCTCGCCCTCGGCCTCGTCGTCCCGGTACTCCTCCAGGAACTCGCGTTCCTCCGCGGTGAGCCGCCGGGGCCGCTGCGCCTCGAAGTCGAACGGCACTATCACCGTCGAGGCCCGCACGTAGACCTGGTCCGGGTCCTTCACCTCGTACGAAAGCGTGAAGGAGGCCGCCCTGATCTGGGTGACCCACAGCTCGATGTCCACGGGTGCGTGCCGGTGGACGAGCTGCCGCTTGTAGTCGATCTCGTGGCGCGCCACCACCGACCCCTGCTGGAACTCCTTGTCCGGACGGAACAGGAAGTCGATACGGGCTTCCTCCAGATACCGGAGGAAGACCACATTGTTGACGTGGCCGTACGCGTCCATGTCCGCCCAGCGCAGCGGGCAGCGGTAGATGTGCCGCAAGATCGATCAGCCCCGGGTCAGCTTCTTGTAGGTGGCGCGGTGCGGACGCGCGGCGTCCGCCCCGAGCCGCTCGATCTTGTTCTTCTCGTAGGACTCGAAGTTGCCCTCGAACCAGAACCACTTGGACTCGCCCTCGTAGGCGAGGATGTGCGTGGCGACCCGGTCCAGGAACCACCGGTCGTGGGAGACGACCACGGCACAACCCGGGAACTCGAGCAGGGCGTTCTCGAGCGACGAGAGCGTCTCCACGTCCAGGTCGTTGGTGGGCTCGTCGAGGAGCAGCAGGTTGCCGCCCTGCTTGAGGGTGAGCGCGAGGTTGAGGCGGTTGCGCTCACCGCCGGAGAGCACACCGGCCGGCTTCTGCTGGTCCGGACCCTTGAACCCGAAGGCCGAGACATAGGCCCGCGAGGGCATCTCCACCTGGCCCACGTTGATGTAGTCCAGCTCGTCGGAGACGACGGCCCACAAGGTCTTCTTCGGGTCGATGTTCTCGCGGCTCTGGTCGACGTAGGAGATCTTGACGGTGTCGCCGACCTTGATCGAACCGGAGTCGGGCTCCTCGAAGCCCTGGATCATCTTGAACAGCGTCGTCTTGCCGGCGCCGTTCGGGCCGATGACACCGACGATGCCGTTGCGCGGCAGCGTGAAGGAGAGGTCGTCGATGAGCACCTTCTCCCCGAAGCCCTTGGTGAGGTTGTTGACCTCGACGACGATGCTGCCCAGCCGCGGGCCCGGCGGGATCTGGATCTCCTCGAAGTCCAGCTTCCGCATCTTGTCGGCCTCGGCCGCCATCTCCTCGTAACGGGCGAGGCGCGCCTTGGACTTGGCCTGCCGCCCCTTGGCGTTCGACCGCACCCACTCCAGCTCGTCCTTGAGCCGCTTCTGCCGCTTGGCGTCCTTCTGGCCCTCGACCTTGAGACGGGCGGACTTGGTCTCCAGGTACTTGGAGTAGTTGCCCTCGTAGGGGAAGAGACGGCCCCGGTCGACCTCGCAGATCCACTGCGCGACGTTGTCGAGGAAGTACCGGTCGTGGGTCACGGCGACAACGGTGCCGGGGTACTTGGCCAGGTGCTGCTCCAGCCAGTTCACCGACTCGGCGTCGAGGTGGTTGGTGGGCTCGTCGAGCAGCAGCAGGTCGGGCTGCTCCAGCAGGAGCTTGCACAGCGCGACGCGGCGCTTCTCACCACCGGAGAGGTTGGTCACCGGCCAGTCGCCGGGCGGGCAGCCCAGCGCGTCCATGGCCTGCTCCAGCTGGGCGTCCAGGTCCCAGGCGTTGGCGTGGTCGAGTTCCTCCTGGAGCTTGCCCATCTCGTCGAGGAGCGCGTCGGAGTAGTCGGTGGCCATCAGCTCGGCGATCTCGTTGAACCGGTCGAGCTTGCCCTTGACCTCGGCGACACCCTCCTGGACGTTCTCCAGAACGGTCTTGTCCTCGGTCAGCGGCGGCTCCTGGAGCAGGATGCCGACGCTGTAACCGGGGGTGAGGAAGGCGTCACCGTTCGACGGCTGCTCGATACCAGCCATGATCTTGAGGATGGTCGACTTGCCTGCGCCGTTCGGGCCGACGACGCCGATCTTCGCCCCCGGCAGGAAGCTCGTCGTCACGTCGTCGAGGATCACCTTGTCGCCGTGCGCCTTACGCGCCTTGCGCATGGTGTAAATGTACTCAGCCAAGAGAAACCGTCCGGCAGCTTGAAACTGGCAGTGGGCAGATACACCCCATCTTGCCTGACCGCCACCCCTGGGTGGTAACCCGTATCGCCGGGAGGCCGGGAGCTGGGGGTTCGGGACGGGGCCGTGGCAGCCCCGCCCGTCCGTTCGCTGGCGGCCTTGAGCCGATCCCTCCCCTTGCCCCCGGTCAGCCGCGCGTCTCCCTCCTGCCCAGGACGATCAGAGCCGCGCCGCCGAGGACCACCAGGGCGATGGCGATGCCCGCGATCATCGGGGTGGCGTAGGAGTTGCCGGTCTCGGCGAGGTTGACGTCCGCCGTGGCGCTGCCGACCGTGGCGGGGCTCGGCCCGCTGAGGGTCCGGGTGGCGTCGCCGGCCACGCTGCTCTGCGTCCGGCAGTCGAGGACGCCGGTGAACCGCTTCTGGAAGCCACCCGCCTCGATCGTGAGGTCGTACGCCTGGTCCTCCTGGAGCGGGACCGTCACCGTGCGGGACTCACCCGCCGCGATGCTGTGCTCGACGCCCAGCAGCTCGAAGGTGAACGCCTCGTCGCCCTCGTTGGCCGCGGTGATGTCCAGGCCGCCCCCGGCACAGTTCTCAGCGGCGGACAGGGCCGGTATCGCGCCCTGCTTCGCCCAGCTCGCGCTCGCCGTCGCCGAGACGGTCGACTCGCTGGAGCCGGCCAGGATCTGGGTCTGGCTGCGACTCTCGGAGGCGAAGGCACGGCCGACGGGCACGGTGGTGGAGGCGTGCACGGTCACGTCGGCCGAGCCGGCCGGGGCGTCCTCGGGCACCTCGAAGAACAGCTGGCTGCCGTCGACCGCGGACGTGACGTCCTTGCCGTCCTTGCCGATGACCCGCACCCCACTCGTGGCGGCGTCCGCCGGCGGCGTCACCGTCACGGTGGCCGCGTCGGTGCGCACCGTCACCGGGCCCAGCAGGGTGCCGGGGCGACCGGAGACGGCGGGCGGGTCGAGCGTCAGCGACGCCGCGGGCTCCGCCATGGTGCGGGCGCTCTTGTACAGATGGTCGGCGAGCTTCTCGGCCTGCGGGTCCACGGCGTCCACGTCCGCGCCGTCGGAGTAGCGCCAGATGGCCACCTGGGTGCCGGCCGCCGCGTCCTGCTCGGTGAGTCCACCGCCCACACCCGCCGCGGCGGCGAGCGCCGCGAGGTCGTTGACCTGCGGATAGGAGTGTTGCAGGATCCACCGGATCCTGCCCGCGTCCTTGTTGGTGGCCAGCGAGGTGCCGCTCCAGGAAGTCTCGTGGTACTTGGCGTCCCGCTGCGTGGGGTTGTGCAGGTCGACGCAGTACGTCTGCAGGGTGCCGCCGCCCTCGACGGACATCTCGAACAGGCCCGCCGACACCGTCAGGTCCCCGGTCTGGTCGTGTATCACCACGTCGCCGTACGTCTTCAGGCCGCCTATGGTGGCGGTCGCCCCGGCCGGGCTCTGCGCGGTCTCGTCGGCCGCCGCCGTGCCGGTGCCGGTCAGCACGCCGACGGCGACGAGACCGGACACCAACGTCGCGGCGACGAGACGGGCCGCCGTCCCTCCCCTGCGCGCCGACCGCGCAGTGAACGAAGAAAACACAGAATTCCCCTTCGAGCAGGACCCGTTGACGTGGGGGGTTACGGTCCCACCAGCAGAATCAGGAGCCTCTAGAGCCACCTTCGGCATCCTAGGGAGCTGGCGCACCACGCTTCCCGGTGATGCAGTCGGACCACTGATCCGACTCGGAATCGTTATCGCCGCGACCATCCGAGAGCAGGAGTTGTCGATAAATCCACCGCGGCCGCACGGAGCGCGCTCGCCGATAAGCCTCGGTTCAGCCGGATATGTTCGGAAGTGACCGAAGGCGGCCTAAGCGGTCGGCGGCAGTCGGCGGCAGTCGGCGGCAGTCGGCGGCAGTCGGCGGCAGTCGGCGTGTGACGTCACGTCACCGCGGCTGGTTCCGGCCGCCGTTCGGCAGGCGGCTCGGCCGCAGGCGTCTCCCAGCTCGGCTCCGGCTGCTGCGGCGCTCCGGCCGTCATCGTCTCTCCCTGTTTGGTGCGTCGGAAGGCGGAGGTGCCGCGGGCCAGATCATGGCCGATCGCCACCGCCTCGATGTCCGCGGAGGTCCGGCTCTGTTGCCCGTCGCGCACCTCCGTACGCACCTTCAGCCGGCCCTGCACGACCACCGGGTCGCCCACGTTGAGCGACGCCGTCACATTGGTGGCGAGCTGCCGATTGGCCCACACCGTGAAGAAGTTGGTGTGGCCGTCCGTCCAGGTGCTCTTCTCCCGGTCCCAGTAGCGCGCGGTCACCGCCAGCCGGAACCGCGCCGACGCGCCCGACGCCGGCTCCCGGTACACCGGCTGCGTCGCCACGTTGCCCACCGCGCAGACCATGGTCTCGTTCATCACGAACCCCTCCCTCACCCGGCCGCGCACGCCGGCCGGACACGCGTACGGGCCTGTCCCGTACGGCTGCTTCCGTCTTCGTCACGACCGCGTCCGCCGCGATCGTGCGAGATCCAGACTGCCGCCGCCGGGCCGGGCCCGCTGAGCCCTGTGGACCACCGCCCACCTGTGGAAAAACCCGTCACCCGAACGAGGAACCCGCCGCAGGTCACCAGGTCACAGACGCCCACCCAGATCGCCCGGCCACAGCCCCCACCAAAGGTCACCTGGTCACCTGGTCACCTGGTCACCTGGTCACCTGGTCACCTGGTCACCTGGTCACCTGGTCACCTGGTCACAGACTTCCGCCGCAGTCCATCCGGCCACAACCCCCCACCACAGTTCACCCGGCCACAGACTCCCGACCGCTGATCACCAGGTCACAGGCTCACCTCGCCCCCGCGCCCACGACCCGCCCGTACTGCTCGCGCACCTCCCGGTACCGCAGCAGTTCCGCCGCCACCGGATCCAGCACCCGGGCCCGACCGCACCCCGCGGCCGCCTCCCGCAGCCGTCGCTCGGCCTCCATGCCGTACCGCCGGGCCGGCCCCCGCGCCGCCATCCGGCAACTCCACTCGACGAGCGGTCCGCCGATGATCCCGGCCACCATCAGCAGCACCGGCACCCCGAGGTTCGGCGCCATGAACCCGATGATCTGCCCCAACAGCCACAGCCCGCCGACGACCTGGACGATCGTCATGGATCCCTGCGCCAGCACGGCCGCCGGCCACCAACCGGGCCGCGGCGGCCGTCCCGGCGGCAGTCCGGCCCGCGCCGCCAGCTTGTCCAGCGCCTCGGGCAGCCCCTGGGAACCGCGCACGGCGGCCTCCCGCACCGCCAGCGCCCACGGCGCCGGCAGCCCGGCCGAGGCCCGGTCGGCCAGCGTCCGCACCGCCTGCTCGACGCGCTGACGGGCCGTGGCCTCCTCGTCCGCCTGGGCGCGCAACGGCAGCCGTCCCGTGGGAGGTTCACGCCGGTCCTCGAACCAGCGCCACAACCGCAGCCAGGGCGTGCCGCACGCCCGGTTGGCGTTGCGCTGCCACGCGCGTTCGGCCGCCTCACCCGCCGCGGTGGCGCCCACCGCGTCCGCGAGCCGGGCGGCGAACTCGTCCCGCGCCTCCTCGCTCAGTCCGGTCCGGCGCCCGGTGGTGTACACGGGCCGCAGCCGCCACGCGGCGGCGTCCACGTCGGCCGAGATGCGGCGCGCCGCCGCCCCGCGTTCCGCCACGAACTGGCCGAGCGACTCCCGCAGTTCACCGATGCCGTGCCCGGTGAGCGCGGACAGCGCGAGTACGGTCGCGCCCGGTTCGCCGTACTCGCCGAGCGCGATCCCGTCCTCGTCCAGCAGCCGCCGCAGGTCGTCGAGAACCTGCTCGGTGGCTTCCCCGGGCAGCCGGTCGATCTGGTTGAGGACGACGAACATGACCTCCGCGTGGCCCGCCATGGGCCGCAGGTAACGCTCGTGCAGGATCGCGTCGGCGTACTTCTCCGGGTCGACCACCCAGACCACCGCGTCGACCAGTGCCAGGATGCGGTCCACCTGCTCGCGGTGCTGCACGGCGGCAGAGTCGTGGTCGGGCAGGTCCACCAGGACGAGCCCGCGCAGCTGTGCCTCCGCCTGCGGGCTCTGCACCGGGCGTCGCCGCAGCCGTCCCGGGATGCCGAGCCGGTCGATGAGGCTCGACGCGCCGTCGCTCCAGCTGCACACGATGGGCGCGGCGGTGGTGGGCCGTCGGACGCCCGTCTCCGAGATGGTCACCCCGGCGAGCGCGTTGAACAGCTGCGACTTGCCGCTGCCGGTCGCGCCCGCGATGGCCACGACCGTGTGCTGCCCGGACAGCCGCCGCCTCGCCGCCGCCTCGTCCAGCACCCGGCCCGCCTCGCGCAGGGTGGTGCTGTCGAGCCGCGCCCGGGAGAGCCCCACCAGTTCGCGCAGCGCGTCGAGCCGCGACCGCAGCGGCCCGTCGTACGCGAGCTGTGTCACCGTCTGTGCGGTGGGCGCCCGGGTCTCCATGACGGCGGGCTGCGCGGCGCCCTCCTCGGAAACCCGCCGCGCGATCAGGCCGTCGTCCCAGGCGCCGTCCGGGTCCGTACGGTTGTCGCTGTCCGTACGCCTGAAGACGTCCGTGCGGCCGGACGCATCGCCGCGACCGGAGGCATCCGTACGGCCGGACGCATCGCCGCGACCGGAGGCATCCGTACGGCCGGACGCATCGCCGCGACCGGAGGCATCCGTACGGCCGGACGCATGCGTACGACTGGGCACTTCCGTACGACCGGAGGCGTAGTCCTTGCGCTGCACGCGCGCGCGGTGGCCGCTCGCAGAAGCCTCACCCTCTCCGCCCCCGCCTCCAGCCTCTCCGGCCCTTCCGGTCGCACTCGCCCCCTCTGGCGTTCCGGACTCCTCGGAAGCCGCGTGACCGGCAGGTTCCTCCACCGTGAGCCCGTCGTCCGAGTCGGCCTGCTCAGGGCTCCCACCTTCGGACGTCCCCTCCTTGGACGCCGCGGAAGCGGCAGGCTCCGAGTGGCCGGAAGGACCGGAATGCCTGGGATGCCCCTCACGCCCCGAGCCGCCCGAGTCGCCCGAGCCCTCCGCGTGATCACCGCGGTCGGCGTGATCGGTGTGATCGGTGTGATCGGTGTGAACCGTGTCGTCTCTGCGGTCGGCGTCGCCCGTGGGGTCCGTGTGGTCGGTGTGGTCCTGGTCTGTGACGGCGGTCACCGGTCACCTCTCCTTCTGCAGTACGGACAGCGCGGCGATGAGTTCGGCCTGCGGTTCGAGACGGACGTCGAGTGCGTCGAGCGGGGCGACCCGACGCTCACGTTCGATGTGCATGACCCGGTCGAGGTGATCGGTGAGCAGCCGCCCGGCCCGGTCGCGCAGCCGCAGCGCCCCGCGCGCGCCGATCCGCTCGGCGAGCCCCTCACCGGCCGACCTGGCCCGACGGCCGCCCAGCAGCGCCGTGGCGACCAGGGCGGCGATCATCTCGGGGTCCGGCGCGGCGCTGCGGTCGAGGTCGCGGATCTCCTCCTCGGCGTACTCCTCCAGCTCCCGCCGCCACCGCCGTACGGCGATCCCGATCCGGTGCTCGGCGCTCTCCAGGACGGGGTCACGGCCGGTCAGTTCAGGTGCGTCGGCCGCGGGTTCGCGCCGCCACGCGTCGTCGACCCGCTCGTCGGCGGCGGTGACGGCGCACAGCAGGAGGGCGCCGAGGCTCTCCACGAGCGCGTCGAGGAGTTCCGCGGCGGTGCAGTCGAGCGGGAAGGCCCGCCAGCGCTTCAGGGCGTCGCCCGCCAGCACGGCCCCGGACTGCAACCGCCCCCGCACGCGCGCGTACTCGCTGTCGTACGCCCCGTCGACGGCGGCGGTGAGCCGCAGCGCGGCGGCGTACTGGGCGGCGGCCGCGCCGGCGAGCTCGGGCATCCGGGACTTGAGCGAGTCGAGGACGCCGTACGCCGTACGGGCCAGGGAGTGCTGCCGGGCGGCCGGATCCTGCGCCTGATGGAGGAGCCAGGTCCGCAGCGGGGCCACGGCGGTGGCCGGCAGCAGGCCGCCGCCCCAGGCGGACTCGGGCAGTTCGGGCACGGTGAAGCGGGGTACGTCGCCGAGGCCGGCCTTGGTGAGGAGTGCGCCGTACTGGCGCGAGACCTCGGACACGACCTGGTGGGGCACCCGGTCGAGGACGGTGACGAGGGTGGCCTTGTACTCCTTGGCGGTGCGCAGCAGGTGCCAGGGCACGGCGTCGGCGTAGCGGGCGGCCGTCGTGACCATGACCCAGATGTCGGCCGCGCAGATCAGTTCGGCGGCGAGGAAGCGGTTGTCGGCGACGAGGGAGTCGACGTCGGGCGCGTCCAGGAGGGCGAGGCCGGGCGGCAGGGTGTCGGCGGTCTCGATGCGCAGCACGCGCGCCGGGTTCTCGCCGGGGAGCAGGAGTTCGTCCCCCGGCTCCTGGTGGGGCACCCACACGCGGGTGAGGTCGGGCAGCACGCGCATCCCGCTGAACCAGTGATGATCCTCCGGATGGCAGACCAGCACGGGCGTCCGCGTGGTCGGCCGCAGGACGCCCGCCTCGCTGACCCGTCGCCCCACGAGCGAGTTGACGAGCGTCGACTTCCCGGCTCCGGTGGAGCCACCGATGACGGCCAGCAAGGGCGCTTCGGGTTGGCGCAACCGGGGCACCAGGTAGTCGTCGAGCTGGGCGAGCAGTTCGTCGCGATTGGCACGCGCGCGTGGGGCCCCCGCCAGGGGTAGCGGGAAGCGTGCGGCGGCGACACGGTCGCGCAGGGCGGAGAGTGCGTCGAGCAGCTGAGGCCGTACGTCCAAGGTCACCACATGTGAAGAATGCCCAATTTTAGGGGAATTCTGAAGCATATGCGCATGCCTGCGCGCCGACAGGACACATCGGACGGAAGGGGCGACTGGGACACGGGCACAGTCCAGGCATAACGAGTGCACAACACCCGGTGCGCGAGACGCCAAAAGCGGTGCACGATTCGTACCTGCCTGCGATTATCAGGACCGCTTCACCGAACCTCCACATCGAGCCACGGAGGCGAAGCAACAGGGACAAGGACGCGGGAGCCCTATCCTTGTCCCCGGCAACGTCACGGACCGGCCCACACCCGGGCACCCAAGACAGAGGCCACCACACCCGGCCCCCGTAGCTCAGTGGATAGAGCAGGCGCCTTCTAAGCGCTTGGCCGCAGGTTCGAGTCCTGCCGGGGGCGCAAGTCTCCGCCCTCCCCTCGGGAGGGCGTTTTTTGCTGCTCAGAGCAGGTAGGTCTAGACATAGAAAAGCATCGAACACTCCCCCAGTGATCGCAGGGGAGACCCGGCACGGTCCGACTGTCGCCGCATTTCCGCGGCCATCGTGACGGCGACGCGACTACAAGCCCTGCGGCCAGACCCCGCGGCGCATCCGGCGCAGCCCGCCGGGACGGTACGACTCCGGTGCGTGCGGAGGCGCGCAGCGGTTGTCGGGGAGTCGGGGGCAGCTGGGGCGGAAGGAACCTGGGGGCTCCGCCGCCCCGCCGGCGCGCCGCTGCTTCAGCCCAAGGAAGGCCGGGAGGACGACGCACGCTTGCCGTCCAGCCTGCGCCCCGAGCCGACACGGGTTCCAGCCCGACAGCCACTCGCGCTGCCTCTGCGGCCGGCACGCACTGAGACGACAAACGACACATCACCAGTTCAGTCGTCATAAGAAATATTCTCCCCTGTTCACAACCTCGCACATCCGCACCCAGGCCGCCGGGGACCCTGTCCGCTAATCCCCCAGGAGCCACATCATGCTTTTCATACAGAAATGCATGGAGTCCGAATGGACCCTAGATGAAATAATCATCCAGGCACCCCTTCACCCGTTCGCCGCGCATCTGTTGAAGTGAGGCGACGTTAGTCGGGATATGAATGAGGCAACCATGGGAGGGCGCCGTCACCTCCTCGCAGATCAACAGCGGGAGAGCCGGACAGCCAGTGGGGTGAGGCTGGGGCCCTACACCTACATCCCCGCCCCCATGCACTCATCAGCCGCCGCGAACGGCACTCTGACACGAGGCGGACTTCCGGTCGCGCTAGCCGTTACCGAGTCTCTTCTGCGAGAATTCGTGGACGTAATGAGCGCACTGGAATCCGATCTCGCTCGACGATGGGTGGCATGCGACGATCGGTACGCCTTCCCGGGCGCGGAATAATCAGGCTGCGTCATGTACGACGAAACAGTCAATCATCTCCGAGTGCGCTCCGCGGATGACCTGCGGATGCCCAACAACGGAGGCACGGGTCGGCACCGGGCCCCGGCCGAGGTTCTCTCGGCACCCTTGGTGCCACCGGATGCGGGTTGGGATCCGGTCGAAGAACTGGCCTGGGTGCTTCAGGACGCCATGGAGGAGCAGCTCCCAAGAGCCACCCCCACGGCTCGCGACGAGACATCGGTCAATACCCCGCCCGCTGGCACGCCCCTATGGAACCTCCAGGAACTCACGGCGGAGCTACCGCCCCTGAAAAGACTTCGCCGAGGTCATCGTAAGGTTCGTGAACGCAAGCGCCTGAGCGCGCTCCAAGTAACCAGCTGCCTCATCGCCACGCTGGCGGCAGTCATCGCCTCCGCAGTGAGTTTTTTCAGCGGGATGGCTGCTTACGCTCCCTTGCGCGTCATTGCCACTTCCCGCGTGCAGAGTGGCATCGTGGCATGGTGGCCCCTACTGGTGTACGGGCCTTGGCTGGTTGCGTCGCTCTCCGTCCTCCGCGCCGCACTGCATCAGCGCCGCGCCGTGCACTCCTGGTGCATGATCCTCCTTTTTTCATCGATTGCGATTCTTTTGTGTGTCGATCAGGCGCCCAAAACTCTCCTCGGCATCACAGCAGCCGCCCTGCCGGGACTCGCTGCTCTCGCGTGCTTTCAGCAAGCCGTCCGCCAGATCACCATGACACGGGCACCCCGACGGACGATGCGCCGCCATCGCTCGAGGCGCTCCCCACTGCATGACCCCTCTGCCGAGGAACCGACGGGTACCGACGTCTCAGCACCATGACGTGCGTGGCCAAGAGGGCCGGCCGACAGACGCATTCCAGAATGTCGTCGACGCCTGGGCTCGCGGTGACGCCCGGAAGACGTCGACAGTGCCGGTGTCCTGGACTATCTGCATGGCACGAGTACAGCCGCCAACGGAACCCTCGACGCCAGGACGACCTCGTTTCTCATCAGCGGCCACTTCCTCCGCGCCGCCGGACAAGAGTGGAGCGACCTGGGAGACGTATGGGCGCGCGTCGAAGCGAAACGGCCCCTGCCCGATGACGTTCCGATGGACCGTGTCACCGCCATGGCCGGCACGTTCCGCAGGCTTCTCGCGATCGATACCAGCCTCGGCCGTGCGCACAGCAACGGGCTTGTCGGGTACGTGGGCAGCCGGAATACGGCACGGCGGCCAAGCCCGAGGGCTGGCCGCGAACGCGGGACGACTCGGCCTAGGCACCCGCGGCATCCTTGCGCGGCGCACACTCGTCCACTGGAACCGCATGGGCTTCACCGCACGCCAACAAGGCATCCTGGGCACGAGCGGCACGCGAGACGATCCTCGGGAGCTGATCATGCATTCGCCCCGAACCGGTGTCCGTCCCTCGGGGCGTCTGGCCTTCTGAACGTGGAGGTGGTCCGATCGTCCAGACGGCGAGCCGGAGCCCTGCCCGCGTCCACAGGTGCCGGCATGATGAGGACGGCAGCCGCGCAAGGCGACACCGTGATGCGCCGTCGTGCGAACGGCTGACCCTGTAAGCAAGCACGCTCCAACCCGTCGCGAGATCGTTGCAGCGGGTTTCTCGTTGCCTCGACGAGGCGTCATCCCGTCCCTCCGGACGCCGAGGGCAGCGCGGTCGGCTCGCGCGAAGTCCCTGTCGGGCAGCGGCGTCCAGTTGCCCATCCACCACCGGTCAGCGCGTGCGGCGGCCCGCCGGCGTCATCGGCCTGCTGAACGGCCCCTTCGGCACCGTCCGCTCGACGGCTGCGAAGGCCCTCCCCATGAGGTGCCGGCGGGTACACCGCCAAGGACCGGAGCACGGCCCGAACGCCGACCCGGCTCGGACGGCCGCGACGGCGGAGCCGGCGCCCCTTTGCGCTGCGGTCCTTCCGCATCTCGAAGTCGTCGCCCCCTGCACCGGGGTACTGCAACGACCACCGGACCGGAGCCACGGCCGCCAGGGGCTTCGCCGTACGTGTACGGGTTCCGTGTACCGGCCCACCCGGTAGGTGGCCGTAGGCGCTACACGTACCGGTAGACAGTGCTGTGGTCCTCCAGTTCCTCCGGTGTCACGCCCCACGGCGGCATCTTCTCGTGCCGCGCGACGATCCGGCCGCGCTGGGCGTCCCCCGGGCCGGGCGGCTTCGCCGGGAGATAGCGGGCACCTCGATGCATCAGCTGCCAGCGAGACCACACGAGGTCGACGAAGGCATGGTGCATCCAGAAGACGGGGTCGTTGACGGAGGCGCCGGTCGCCATGTGGCCGCCGACCCATCGGTGGACCCGGTTGTGGTTGCGCCACGACACGGCGCCGCTCCCCTGCCCCCACCCCTCCAGCTTGTTGCGGAACCCTTTGGCGGACGTGGAGTTCCAGGGGGGCGTGTCGTAGACCGGATCGGCAAGGGTCGTCTTCAGCTCCCTGGCCGTGGGCAGGGCGATGGGGTTCCGGGAGCGGCTCAGGTCGCGCATGAGGTACTCGGCGTCGGTAACCCCCTCTTTGATGGTCCACTGGCCGTGCTGGTAGGCGAAGGGGCCGGTCATGACCTGCCGGTCGGAACGCCGCCCGGTGCCGCCGAGCAGGTCCTCGGTCCACGGTACGGCCGTCGATGTGCGGTCGCGCGTCCAGTCCCAGTACGGCAGGGACACCGACTCGTCGACGCGGCGCAGCGCCCCCTCCATGTCCAGCAGCAACCTGCGGTGCCACGGCAGGAAGGAGGGTGTCATGTGGGCCGCGCGCAGCCCGCCCTCGCCGTCAGGAACCGAGTACTGCATGTGCATGCGCACGTACTCGTCGTACTCGCCGCGGCGTTTGAGCTCGATGAGCGCGGCGACGAACCGGCGCCGCTCGGAAGGGGTGAGCGTGCTGACGTTCTTACGCGTGTACACCATGGCGATGATCCCCCTGTGTCACCTGGCCGCCGCTCGGCGTGCCGCTGTCGTCCATGTGACTGCCGCTTCCGTCCCTGACGTCCAACCGCGCGGTGGGGCCGAGTTCGTCCACAGCCGCGCGCGCCGCGGCGAGCGGCGTCGGATACGACTGGTAGTGGTCGATCATGGTCATCCAACTGCCGTCCACGCGACGCATCAGGTGCAGTGGTCGCCCGTCCACGGTGACGTGCCACGCGCGGGAGACGTCGCCCCCGGGCCGCTCGGCGTCGTCCCTGACGCCGACGATGCGCCGTCCGCGATATGTCTCGTCGAACCGCGCCCTTTCCGGAGAGCCCGACGCGGCCAGGACCGGCGCGAGCGCCACCCCGGCCGCCGCCGCGAACAACCCCCGCAGCACCAGCCTCCGCCGGGGGAAGCCGACGGCACCCCTCGTTGAGTCGGCCGCGTAACTCGCGGAATCCGCCGCCCTGTTCACCGATCCGGTCACGACTTCCGCCCGACCGGCCCTCGACGACCGTCCATCGGCCATGGCGCGCAGCGCGAGCCGTCGGCGAAGGCGTCACCGACCGGCGGGCCGATGTCACCCGACAACTTCTCGCCTGCGCTCGGGGTGGGCGTGGAGTCGCCCCGGCCGCCTTCGAGGGCGGGGGCGAGGAAGGAGACCATGTCACCGTCGAGAGCTTCACCGCTCGATTCCGGGGCGACGGACCTGCCGGGGTCGTCGGCTCGTAATAGGCGCGTTTCGCGGGTAATAGAGGTCACCGCGGCACCTTACAGACGCACCGGAACAGACTAGGACGTTCTCTCACCCGAACGGACCACCGCAGGGCGACATAACCACACGAATGAGGGGTTCATGGCTCGGCGGGCGGTGGTGCCGACAGACGAGACGGGCGGCGGTGAGCGCCCAGCCGAAGCTGATCACCTCGGCACCCAGCGCCGGGGGCGACCGGTGCGGGTGAGCACGGGGCGACCGGTGCGGGTGAGCACGGCGTCCGGGCCGGACATCGGCATTCCTCACCGCAATCCATGAGCCCGTGCGATGGCGAAATCCCGTGTGATGCGAAATTTCTCGCGAGGGATTTCGCATCACACGGGAGAATCTCCTTGCCGAACACCGTCATCGACAACAGGCCACACTCGTGCCGCCGACACGCGATGCGCCCAAATCCGCAGTGAAACGTCGATCGACCGAGAACTCCGACACGCGGAGGGCCGACTCCGCACTGCGCGGAATCGGCCCTCTTCGAAGAATTACCGGGAAATGCCAGAAGCGCTGGATCAGGAAGCGGCGGGCATCGCGTCCGGGGTAGCTGTCAGCTCTCCAGCGGGACGCCGCCCACCAGCGGGGTGCCGGTGCTCAGGGCCGCGGTCGAGCGGTTCACCGCGTTCAGCGCCAACTCCTTGTTCTCCTTGACGTCGAGCACCTCCGACGACTCGAGCGGTGCCACCTTCACGGGCCCCTGGTTGAGGGTGGTCACTGCGTCGTTGAGGCTCTCGTGCGCCACCTCGGTCGCACTGAGGGCGAACGCTGGCGCGGCGGCACCTGCAATGACCAGGGACCCGGTGAGGACAGCGGCAGCCTTCAGAGACTTCATCGTGTTCCTTTCTTCGGCAACGTGAGTAGCCGGAGAGAATTGCTGACGCCGTGCACAACGAGCGCCGACCGGACCGGAAACCCTGTGTACGGCGGATGGCCGAGTCCTCATATGAGATCCCGGAAGGATATGACTCCGAAAGTCGCGGACGCGGGACGAGAAGAGGCGGAGAAGAATAGCCCGTGCGCCGGCACCGTAGGCCGGCGCAACCGCTGGGCGGGCGCAGTCCTCGCCCCACTGCGGCGCACGGCTCGGCCGTCAGGCCAGGCCGGTCCTGACAGCACGGGCAGGCCGCCGACGAGCGATGCGGCGGTGATGAGGTCGAGGCCTCGTTCAGGCGCTTGGTCGCCGGGTGACCTGGCGGGCGTCACCGGAGGCGACCGCCTGGAGGGAGCTGTCGCCCTGTTCACCCAGGACGGTGGAATACGCGGTGTCCTGTCAGCACCGTGCCTTTTCTGTCAACGCGCGCGCTTCTCCTGCGGTCCGCCCCCCATAAGAGGATTTCAGAAAAGTCCGACTTAAGTCATCCAACACACTTGCCGCGTTTAACGTGATTAGCACCGTTAGCGGCTAGAGTGACGCGCATCCATCGACGCGCCTCTTACGCGCGCACCTTCCCTTTGTGCTGCCCCTCTGACACCGCAGCCTTTCCCGAAAGGGCAACGCCGGTCATGCGCAATTCCCTCACCCCCCTGGTGCGCCGTGCGACGGTGGGCGCCCTCGCCCTCGCCGGCATCTGGGCCCCCTCAGGTGCCCTGGCGGTCGCGCCTGCCGCGCCGCCGTCGCCGGAGGCGGGCCGTCTCGCGTTCGCCCAGCGGTACCAGGACCTCCAGCACGGCGGCATCGTCCGCGCGGCCAACGTCTCCATCAGCTGCCGGACGGCACGGCCGGTCCGCGGGTCACAGCCGTCGACGGCGCGTTCCTGCCCGGCCACGCGCGCGGGCGGGACCGGAGTGAACGGCGACTTCGACATGGCCTACGTCGATGTCGACAAGGACCCGAACACCTACAACTCCTCCCGTGCGGAGGTCCGTCTGCCCAAGGGCTCACGGGTCAGCTACGCACGGCTGTACTGGGGTGGCAACCTCCGCGTCGGCGAGCAGAAGCCGCCGAAGGACAATGGGCGGGTGCTGGTCGCCGAACCAGGCGGGAAGTACCGGGAGGTCCTCGCGGACACGGTCGTCGGCCACCGCGTGGCGCATGGTGCGGACGCCTTCCAGGCCTCGGCGAACGTCACGAGGCTGGTCCGGGAGAGCGGGCCGGGTCTGTACACCGTGGCGCAGGTCAACGTGGCGATGGGCAGGTCGGCGGCCGGCGCGTGGGGTGGCTGGACGCTGGTGGTGGCGTACGAGAACGCGGCGCAGCCGCTGCGCCACCTCGCGGTCTGGGACGGCTTCGACGCACTGAAATCCGGCGCGGGGCAGGAGATCCGGTTGCGCGGGCTACGCTTCCCGGCGGGCGCGGGCGGCCGTGCGGGCCTGGTGACGTACGACGGAGACCACGGCGTAACCGGCGACACGCTCACCCTCACGACCACCCGCACACACTCCGCCCCTCCGACCCGCCGGACCACGGTCACCGCCCTCGCCAACGCCGGCAATTCCCGCGACGACGTCCTGAACTCCACGATCAGTGAACCCGGGACGGCCCAGCCGCGGCGTGTACCGGCGTACGCCCGAACCCTCGGCTACGACTCCGATGTGTTCGACCTCGGATCAGGCTTGCGGTACGGCGGTGACCGGTTGGCCTTCCGATTCGTTTCGCAGCGGGACGTGGCCTGGGCCGGCGTGCTCTTCGTCGCCGTCGACGCGCAGCAGTGAGGCGTGTTCCCCAGCGTTCCGAGTGCCAGCGTGAGCCGAGGACATCGCACATGCATCCGTCACCGTCCGACCCTCGACCACGTGTCCTGCACATCACCCAGCCCGTGAACGGGGGAGTCGCCCGCGTCGTGACGGACCTGGTACGGGCGCAGCTCGCGGCCGGTCTGGCCGTCACGGTGGTCTGTCCCGACGGCGCGCTCACCACCGGACTCCGGCCGCTGGGCGCGGACGTACGGCACTGGCACGCGACGCGGACACCGGGGCCGTCGCTCGTGCGGGAGGTACGACACCTCGTCCGTGTGATCGACGACGTACGCCCCCACCTGGTGCACGCGCACAGCGCGAAGGCCGGGCTCGCCGGGCGGCTCGCCGTGCGGGGGCGCATCCCCACCGTGTTCCAGCCTCACGCCTGGTCGTTCGAGGCCGTCGGCGGGGCCACCTCGGCGCTCGCGCTGGCGTGGGAGCGGTGGGGGGCGCGTTGGGCCTCCCGCGTGATGTGCGTGAGCGAGGCGGAGCGCACGACCGGCGTGCGGGCCGGGATCAGTGGGCGGTGGAGTGTCATCCCCAACGGCGTCGACCTGCAGCACTTCCGCCCCGCCCCGGCCGGCACCGTACGGGCCGGGCTGAGCCCGTTGCGCGAGGTCGATCCCGACGCCCCGCTCGTCGTCTGTGTGGGGCGGCTGTGCCGGCAGAAGGGGCAGGACGTCCTGCTGACAGCGTGGAGTTCCATCGCCCGCAGGGTGCCCGGCGCGCGTCTCGTCCTGGTCGGCGACGGGCCGGACCTGGACCAGCTCCGGGCGCGTGCGCCGAGGTCCGTGCTGTTCGCGGGAGCCGTCGCCGACGCGGTCACCTGGTACCAGGCCGCCGATCTCGTCGTTCTGCCGTCCCGTTGGGAGGGCATGGCGCTCGCCCCGCTGGAGGCGATGGCCTGCGGGCGGCCGGTGGTGGTCACCGACGTCGACGGTGCCCGCGAGAGCCTGCCCGGTGCGCTCGCCGCCCGCTGCCTGGTCCCGCCGGAGAACCCGACCGTGCTGGCCAGGGCCGTCACCGAACTGCTGCTCGACCCGCTGGTGCGTGAGTCGCTCGGCCGCCGGGGGCGCCGGTACGTCCTGTCCTCGCACGACGTGCGGCACACCACCGAGGCGGTCGTGGACGTCTATCGCGACCTGATCAGCCTGCGGCCCGCACCACGCGTCGCGCCCCCAGAGCATAGGGAGTCCATCCACTCGTGACCGCGGAAAGCGCCCTCTCCTCCCCCGGCACACAGGCCCGGGATCACCGGTTCCCGCCCGTCTCCGTCATGCCGCCTCGCGGCGCCGCCCGGGGTTCACGGTTCACCGCCCGCAGGCCGCCCGCGCGGCCGGCCTCGCCGATGCCCCTGCTCGTCGCGGACGGCACGGCCGCCCTGCTGGGCGCCCTGACACTGACGGGGGCCCAGTTCCGTCCGCTCCCGCCGGCCCTGCTGGTGGCCGCGTCGCTGTTGCTGCGTCCACGCCGTGTGCGCCCGTCGGCACCGGGGGTCCTGGACGAACTGCCCGCCGTCTGTGGCCGGACCGCGGTGGCCTGGTTGACGCTCGCGGCGCTCGTGGCGGCGTACCGGCCGGACCAGGCGCTGTCCGCCCGCGCCCTGCTGGTGGGCTTCGTCGTGCAGGCGGCGGCGAGCTGCGCGCTGCGCGGCACCGTGCACGCGAGACGGCGCGCGGCACTGCTGAGCCACCCGCACACCGCGCTCGTCATCGGCCCGGCGGCGACCGCGCAGCGCGTGGCCACCGCCGTGCTGCGGCATCCGCAGTGCGGGGTGCGGCCGGTGGGGATCGTGGCCGAACGGCAGGACGGCGCCGAGGGCCTGCCGGTGCTGACGACCGGTGAGGAGGTCGAACGGGCGGTCGTGCAGAACGGCGTGCGCGCGGTGCTGGCCGTCCACCCCTCGGTGCGGACCCAAAAGGGGCCGCTGCTGCGCGCGCTGGCCGAGTGGGGCTGCGTGGTGTGGGAGGTCGACGCCGAGTCCCCGTCGTACGCGGCGCAGGAGCGGCTGGCCGGGTTCTCCTGTCGGCGCCTGGAGATGGCCGCGTCGCGTCGTGGCAGCGCGGCCAAGCGGACGCTCGACGTCCTGGTGTCGGGGACGCTGCTGCTGCTGGTCAGTCCTCTGTTGCTGGTCTGCGCGGTGGCGCTGCGGATCAGCGACGGGCCGGGCGTGGTGTTCCGGCAGGAGCGCATCGGCAAGGGCGGAAAGCCCTTCACCCTGCTGAAGTTCCGCACTCACCGTCCGGTCGACGAGCACGAGGCGGCGACCCGGTGGAGCGTGGCGAACGAACACGAGATGCGCGCGTTCTGCCGCATGCTGCGGCGCACCTCGCTCGACGAGCTGCTCCAGCTGTGGAACGTGCTCCGGGGCGACATGAGCCTGGTCGGTCCGCGGCCCGAACGCCCCTACTTCGTCGCGCAGTTCAGCCGTACCCACCCCGGCTACGCGGCCCGTCACCGCTTGCGGACCGGCATCACCGGCCTCGCCCAGATCCATGGGCTGCGCGGCGACACGTCCATCGAGGACCGCTGCCGCTTCGACAACGTCTACATCGACAACTGGTCGCTGTGGCAGGACGTCTGCATCCTGTTGCGCACCGCGGCCACGCTCGTGCGTCCGACGGGGAGCTGAGAGCCGTGAGCCTCGCACTGACGCCGCTCGCGCGCCGGGGTGCCCTCCTGACGCCGGTACTGCCCGTGGTGGCCGTGCTCGCCGTGCTGGCGCTGCCGCTGCCCCCGAGCGGCGACGCCGGCCCGGGTCCCGCCGACGCGGTGTCCGGGCTCGTGGTGCTGTACTGCGCGATCCGCCTCCTGCGGGAGCGGCGGCGAGCCCTGTCACGTACCGCTGCCGTGGTGCTGGGCCTGCCGGTCATCGGGCTGGCGCTCGCCGCCACGGGGGCGTACTCGCCCGAGGCCGGGATCGCCGGAATGGGCCGGTATCTGCAGATCTTCGTGCTCGTGCCGGCGGCGGTCCTGCTGCTGATCCGCGACCGGGGCGACTTCCGTCTGTTGACCTGGGCGTTCGTGGGCCTCGCGCTCGTGCAGGGGGCCTTCGGAGTGCACCAGTACGTCACCCGGACCGGCGCCTCCTACCAGGGCGAGCCGATCCGGGCGGTCGGCACGTTCGGGCCGCAGGACGTGATGGGCATGGCAACAGTGGTCGCCATCGGCCTGGTGTGCGCGCTCGGTCTCGCGCTCGGGCGGACGTCCGTACGGCAGCGGGGAGTCGCCGCCCTGTGCGCGCTGGCGCTGCTGCTGCCGCTCGCGCTGTCCTTCAGCCGGGGCGCGTGGATCGCCACGGCCGTGACCTGTGCGGTGCAACTGGTGCTGGCCGGACTGCGACGCGCGCTGAAGGTGGCCGCGGCCGTGGCCGCCGCGGGCGTGGTGCTGGTGGGCGGTCTCGGTGCCGGCTCGGCGGTGCTCCAGGAGCGGATCGACAGCATCGGGCAGGTCACCGACGCCCCCGACCAGTCCGTCGTCGACCGTTACACGATGTGGGCGGCCGCCACCGACATGTGGCGCGAGCACCCGCTGACCGGCGTCGGGTTGAAGGGCTTCCCCGAATACCGGGACGGGTACGCCTCGCCGGCTCTGTCGTCGTTCAGCGACACGGAGGGCGCGGGGGCCGCGTACCGGAGGCAGCCGCTGCTGTCGCCGCACAGCATGTACCTGCTGGTGCTGAGCGAGCAGGGCCTGATCGGGTTGCTGGCACTCACCGGGAGCTGGCTGGCGCTGCTGGTGTGCGGGCTGCGGGCGTTGGTGCGGGCCCGCGGGCCGGATGCGCACGGCCTCGACTGCGCTCTGGTCGCCTGCGGGTTGCTGGTCTGGAAACTCACCGACTTCGTGTACGCCGATATCGGCGGCCCGGCCACCGTGCTGACCGCCGTGTGCTTCGGGCTGGTGGCCTGGTGGGCGCTGGCCGGGAGCGGCGATCCGGAGGCTGTGACGCCGGTTCCGGTGGGCGGGAGCGCGGAGAAGGCCATGGCGCGATGACCGTGACGCCGCCGACTCCGGGATACGGGACCGACAGGGCGACCGTACCGCCGGCGCGGGCCGCCGCGCAGGCCGTGGACGGCACCGGCCTCACCGCGCACACCCGGACGTTCCTCGCCAAGGCCACCCTGATCACGGCGTCGCTGTCGGTCGCCGGGGCGCTGCTCGGCCTGGTGCGGGACCAGACGCTGGCCCAGCTCTTCGGGGCGGGCAGTGAGACGGACGCCTTTCTCATCGCGTGGACCGTACCGGAGTTCGCCGCCACACTGCTCATCGAGGACGGGCTGGTCATCGCGCTGATCCCGGCGTTCAGCCTCGCCCTGGTCCGGCGCGCGCAGGGTGCCTCCGGCGACCCGGTCCGTTCCCTGGTCGCCAGTACCCTGCCCCGCCTGTCCCTCTGCCTCGTCGCCGTGTCCGCGCTCGTCATCGGCGTGGCCCCCTACCTGGTCGAGGCTCTGGCACCCGGCCTGCCCGATGCCCGGCTCGCCGCCGACTGCACCCGGCTGACGGCGACCTGTGTACTCAGTTTCGGGCTCGCCGGGTACTGCAGCGCGGCCCTTCGGGCGCACCGCCGCTTCCTGGCACCCGCCATGATCTACGTGGCCTACAACGTCGGCATCATCGCCACGATGTTCCTGCTCGGCGGGAGCTGGGGCGTGCGATCGGCGGCGCTCGGGGTAGCGGTGGGCGGCTGCCTGATGGTCGCGGTGCAACTGCCGCCCTTGTGGCGGCAGCTGAGGAGTCACCCGTTCGCGTCCAGCGGTGTCGGGGCCGAGGCACCCTCGAAGAATCTCGCCCTGATCAGTGCCGTTCTGCTCTTCGCCATGTGCCGCCAGTCCCAGGTCCTGATCGAACGCTTCCTCGCCTCCCCCCTTCCCGCCGGGGCCATCTCGCACCTCAACTACGCCCAGAAGGTGGCCCAGATCCCGATGACGCTGTCACTGATGCTGTGCACGGTCACCTTCCCGGTGGTGGCGCAGGCGCTCGCCGACGGCGACACCGAACGGGCCCGCGCCCGCGTCGAGCGGGACCTGGCGCTGGCTTCCTGCATGGTGCTCGCCGGCGCGGCCATGGTGGTCGCCTGCGCCCCGCAGATCATCGCGATCCTCTTCCAGCGGGGCGCGTTCACCGCGCAGGACACGGTGGTGACGGCGGGCGTCATGCGCGTGTACGCCCTCGGGCTGCTCGGCCAGACCCTGGTCGGGGTCCTGATCCGCTCGTACTTCTCGGCGGGACGGCCCACCTGGTATCCGACCGGCGCGATGGCCGTGGGCGTCGGCGCGACCTTCTGGATCGGGCAGGCGACGGTGACCTCCTGGGGTGTGTCGGGGATCGCCGCCGCGAACGCCGTCGGCATCACCGTCACGGCCGCACTGCTGCTCGTCGGCCCTCCGGAGCCGAAGGGGCAGGCCGGCGTCGGGAGCGTCCGGGGAGCGCGAAGGCCCGAAGGGCCGGGCGCGGTCGCCGCCCGGACCCAGCCCGTGGCACCGCGTGGGCGAGCCGCGCGGTACAGCGGCCGGCGCGGGGTCCCGATCCGTACCCGGCGGGTGCTGTCCGAACTGACCAGGCCGGTGCTGGCGGCGGGGGTCGCGACGGTGGCGGGGGCGTTCGCCGCGAGCGGGCCGAAACCCCAGGTGGTGGGCCTCGCGGTCGGCTGCGTGACCGTCGCAACCGTCTTTCTCGTGCTCGGACGGGCCCTGGGCGACCAGGGCTGCACGTCCGCGTTCCATTCCGTACGTACCGTCACACGAAGGCTGAGGCATGGTCGCTCCCGTTGAATCCGTCGGTACCGGCAGGCGCCCCGCGGCGCGGCCCGGTCCGGTCCCATGGGTGGCGATGTACCACTCCGTGGGCGACTGCTCCGAGGACCCGTACCGCATCACGGTCACACCCGAGCGGCTGGAGCTGCAGCTGGCCTGGCTGCGCCGGCGCGGGCTGCGCGGCGTCTGCCTGCGCGAGCTGTTCGCCGCCCGTGCCCGGGGCGAAGGGCGGCGCCTGGTCGGCCTCACCTTCGACGACGGATACGCCGACTTCCTGGAGCACGCTCTACCGGCGCTGCGCCGCTGGGACTGCGGCGCCACCCTCTTCGTCCTGCCCGGACGGCTCGGCGGCGTCAACTCCTGGGACCCGCTCGGTCCGCGCAAGCCGCTGCTGACCGCGGCCGGCGTCCGGCGCGCGGCCTGTGAGGGCGTGGAGATCGGCTCGCACGGGCTGACACACGTCGATCTCACCCGGGCCGACGACGTCACCCTGAAGGCCGAGGTCACCGACAGCAGGGCCCGGCTGGCGGAGCTGATCGGCGCGCCGGTCGACGGCTTCTGCTACCCGTACGGCACGGTCGACGAGCGCGCCGTCGCCGCCGTACGCGAAGCCGGGTACACCTACGCCTGCGCCATCGACCCCGGCCCTCTGACCGGCCCGCACGCCCTGCCCCGTGTGCACATCGGCCAGAACGACACGGCCTGGCGGCTGCACCTCAAGCACAAGCTGCACCGGCTGCGCCGGCGCCCCGTAGCGGGCGTGTGACCATGAAGGCTCTGCACGTCATCACCGGTCTCGGCACCGGCGGCGCCGAGCAGCAGCTCCGTCTGCTGCTGCGGCACCTCTCCGTCGACTGCGAGGTGGTGGCCCTCACCAACCCGGGAGCGGTCGCCGACGGGCTGATCGCCGACGGCGTCCGCGTGCACCACCTCGGCATGGACGGCAACCGCGACCTGTCCGCGCTGCCCCGCCTGGTCCGCCTGATCCGCGCGGGCGGCTACGACCTGGTGCACACCCACCTCTATCGCGCCTGCGTCTACGGCCGGCTCGCCGCCCGCCTGGCCGGCGTCCGGGCCGTGGTCGCCACCGAACACTCACTCGGCGACTCCCAGATGGAGGGCCGGAAGCTGACGGCGGGCGTCCGCGCGCTCTACCTGGCCAGCGAGCGTCTCGGCAATGCCACGGTCGCCGTCTCCCCCGCGGTCGCCGACCGCCTCAGACGCTGGGGCGTGCCCTCCCCGCGCATCGAGGTCGTCCCCAACGGCATCGACGTGACCCGTTTCCGCTTCGACCCGTCCCGGCGCCACCACACCCGCCGACGTCTCGGCCTGCCGGAGGACGCGTACGTCGTCGGCGGGATCGGCCGACTCTGTGCGGGCAAGCGCTTCGACGTCCTCATCCAGGCGATGGCGCATTTGCCGGACGACCACTGGCTGTTGCTGGTCGGCGGCGGCCCGGAGGAGAGCGTCCTGCGGCGCACCGCTCACGAGGCCGGCGTGGCCGACCGCGTCCTGTTCACGGGCGAACGCCCCTACCTCCCCGACGACTCCCCCGGCCCGGACCTGCCCTCCCTCACCTTCGCCATGGACCTGCTCGCCTCCCCGTCCCCGGAGGAGTCCTTCGGGCTGGCGGTCGTGGAGGCCCTGGCGTCCGGACTGCCCGTGCTCTATGCCTCCTGCCCGGCGATCGAGGGCCTGCCCCCGCGGGCCGCCTCCGGTGCCCGGCGGGTTCGCGGCGGCCCGAAGGCGTACGCCCGTGCCGTGGCCGGGGTGCGCGCGGCCGGCCCGCGGCCGCGTACGGCCCCGGACGCCGCCCACCGCTATCACATCACCCGCAGCGCCGCCCGGCTCATGGACGTGTACGCGACGGCGCTGTCCAGCTCATCGACCCCCTCAGCCCAGGGAGCCAGTTCGTCATGACCGACAACCAAGCCCGCCACCACCGGCTGCCCGGCCGCCTCGCCCGCGCCGGCCTTCTGCGGCCATGGTCGCTGCTTGCGGCCGGCGCGCTCGCCGGCGGCCTGCTCGGCGGCGCCTATGGGACGTTCAGGGCCCCGACGTACACGGCGACCAGTTATGTCGTCGCCGTACCGACCGAGAAGTCCGACCCGGCCTCCGCACTCGGCTTCGCACAGGCGTACGGCCGCGCCGCCACGCAGCTCGCGGTGCTCGGGGACGCGCAGGCGTGGGCCGGAGTAACGGTCCCGACACTGCGGCGGAGCGTGCGGACGGCCACCTCGCCGGACGCGCCGATGGTCGCCGTCTCGGCCACCTCCCAGCGTCCCGGCCTCGCCGCCGACATGGCCAACGCGGTCACCCGCGCGCTGACCCGGCACGCGAACGCGACGAAGGGCAGTACCCACGTCGAACTCCTCCAGTTCTCACGGGCGGTGCGGCCGACCGACCCGACGTCCGCGTCACCGGTGGTGACCGGTCTGGTCGGCGCGAGCGCGGGCGGCCTGCTCGGCGGTCTGGCGCTGCTCGTACGGCCGAGGCGGACCGGAGACGACCACCCCGTCCGTCCCGCCTCGGTGCCGGGCCCGGCCCCCGCCGCCGACGTGCACGGACAGCTGTGACGGTGACGTACGCGACGGAACTCGTCACCGACACACGCGCCTTCGCGGAGATGGCCCCGGACTGGGGACGGCTGTACGAGCGGTGCGGCGCGGCGACACCGTTCCAGAACCACGCCTGGCTGCACTCGTGGTGGCTGTCGTACGGCAGACCCGGCCGGCTGCGGCTGGTGCTCGTACGCGAGGGCGCCGAACTCGTGGCTGCCGCGCCCATGATGCTCCGGCGTGCGCCGGTGCCCGCGCTCGTACCGCTCGGCGGGCCCATCTCCGACTACGGGGACGTCCTCCTCGACGACGAGCGGGCGGACCGGGCGGCTGCCGTGCTCGCCGAGGCGCTGTCGGCCGTCGCCCGCACCGCGCTGATCGACTTCCGTGAGGTGCGTCCGGGCGGCGCGGCCGAGCACGTCTACGACCGCTGGAACGGGCCGCGCCGCCGGATCCAGGACTCGCTGTGCCTGGAGCTGCCCGCCTTGTCCATGGACGAGCTGTTGTCCCGGCTGCCGTCGGGCAAGGCCCAGCGGGCCCGCGCCAAGCTGCGCAAGCTGAGGTCGCTCGGCGTGGAACGGCACGTGGTGGCGCCGGACCAGGTCGGCGCGGCGCTTCGGCGGCTGCTCGAACTGCACCGGCTGCAGTGGCAGGGCCGGAGGGTCACGTCGGAGCACCTGCAAAGACGCTTCTGCGAGCACCTGGTGCGCTCCGTGGGACCGATGGTGCGTTCCGGTGACGCGGTGGTCACCGAGTTCCGGCTCGACGACGACGTGGTGGCCGTGGACCTCACACTGCTGTCGCGTCGGCTCGCGGGCGGCTACCTGTACGGCGCCCATCCTCGCCTGCGGGAACGCAAGGCGGATGTGGCGGTGATACTCCTCGACGCGTGCAGCCAGCACACGAGTGACGGCGGGCTGGGCACGCTGAGCCTGCTGCGCGGCAACGAGCCCTACAAGCACCACTGGCGCCCCGAACCAGTCGCCAACCAGCGGCTGCTGCTGGCCCGGCGACACACGGCTCCGCTGATGTCGGCGGTGATCGGCGCGGTGGCCGCGCGCCGGCGGGGCAAGGAGCTGCTGAGTCGCTTCCGGGAGCGGACCGGGGGCAGCGGGCCCGTCTCGGGACCCGCCGTCACCGGCGACCGCTATCGGTTCCGCGACCACCTGCCGAGAGGCACGCACACCTTCCGGCCGAGCCAGGACTCGACCCAGTCGGGAAGGCGCACTGGCGAGCAGTCCGCCGGGCTCGACGGTTTGGGAAATGCGGTGGGCACGGGGGGTGCCGCCGGTTCGTCAGGGCGACCGGAGAGGACGGACCGGTAGACCCGGGACGCAGCGGGGTTGGCCGGGCACTGCCAGACACCGTGCGGACAGTAGTCCGTCAGCGTGTTGTAGAGCGGTTTGTGCGCATCGATCCAGGCGAGCATCCGCCGCATGTATTCGGCATTGTCGCCATTACGGAAGAGCCCCCATTCCGGATAGGAGATAGGCTTGTTGTGGAATTTCGCGAAGTCGACGTGTGCTTGAAGTCCGTAGGGCTCCGCCACCTGTTCGTCGAACGGCGTTCCTTGCGGCTGGTCGTACGCGTCCATGCCGATGATGTCGACGGTGCCGTCCCCCGGATAGCACTCGGTCCAGGGAATGGCGTCCCGGCCGCGGCTCGGCGTGAAGTCGAACCGGAATTCCTGGCCCGGCACCGAACGCATGGCGGTGACGATGTTGTTCCAGTACCTCTTCCATGCCTCCGGATCGGGCGCGCAGCGGTGGGTGTACGTCGTGCCGTTCATCTCCCAGCCGAGCACCAGGACCGTGTCCGGCACGTTCAACGCCACCAGCCGCTCGGCGAGGGCGCGGAAGTGGTGATCGAAGTGTCCGGCGGCGCCCTGCCGCAGCAGCCACCGGACCTCTCCGTCGGAGACCTTTTCCTCGTTGCGCTCCAGCATGGGCACGTTGAGGACGAACATCCGGTCGTCCTTCGCCCCGCGCCAGCGCGCCCACACGTCGAGGAAGCCCGGAGCACCCTCGATGTTGCTCCAGCGGTCGCCGGGCAGATAGGTGTGGCCGACGCGCAGGTCGACGCCACCCAGCCAGCGGCCGAATCCCGCCATGGCCGCCACCCCCGGGGCCCCGGAATCGAGGAAGGCCCCGAAGGCGGGGCTCTCCTCACCGGGCTCCGGGGTCGCCGGCCCGGCGGCGGAAGGGGTCGGCGGGGCCGGCTGCGGCAGCCCGAGAGCGGGCGGGGCGGTGAAGGCCGGGGTGATCGCCGGAACGGCCGGAGCCGGGACAACCGGAGTCGGGACAGCCGGAGCCGGGACAACCGGAGTCGGGACGGCTGGACTCGGAGCGACCGGAGCCAGGACGGCCGGAGGCGGAGCCGGAGCGGAAGGATCAGCGGAGGGCGGCGTACCCGCCGCGAAACCGGCGCCGGAGACCAACGCGGCCAAGAGGGCGACTGCCCCGGCGACGACCGTCAGCCGCCTGGTCCGGGCCCGGCGATGCTGGGGAACCATGCCTGCTCCTCTCTCCGCGCTCTTGCTGTCTTCTGGGGTTGTTTTCTGCCGGTGATCTTCTGCCGCCTTGCCGTCGAACTGTTGACACCCAGTCACGTGAAGTCAGTCACATGAAATGGAATGGCGCCACCGCCCTTACGGCTTTCGAGTACCTCGCTCCCCTGTACGGGTGAGCCGATCCGAAGGAATGAAGTCCGTGCCGCTGCTCGACACCCGCGTCCCCGCCGTTCTGCTGCGGATCGACCGGAATCCCTTTCACCACGGAACGCTGGGGGCCGTGCGCTCGCTCGGCAGAGCGGGAGTGGAGGTGCATGTGGTCGCCGATTCCACGGGAAGTCCCGTCACCACGTCGCGCTTCGTACGCGAAATGCATCCTCCGCCACCGCCCGGGGCATCCCTCGACGAGATCGCCGTCGTGCTGCGCCGGGTGGCCGCCCGGGTCGCGCGTCCCGCCGTCCTGGTCCCGATGGACGACGCGAGCGCGGTCGCCGTGGGGCGCATGCGCAAGGCACTCGCCCCCTCCTTTCTGCTGCCCGCCACGCCGGGCGCACTGCCCGAACGCGTCGCCGACAAGGCCGAACTGGCCCGCGTATGCGCGTCCGTGGGCATCCCGCACCCGTTGACGCTGGTCCCGGACAGTCCGGCGCAGGCCACTGACGCCGCCCGGCGGCTGGGCCTGCCGATGGTCGCGAAATGGAGCCGGCCCTGGCAGGTGCCGGCAGACAGCGGACTGCACAGCACGGTGCTGGTGAAGTCCGCGCGGCAGGCGCGGGAGCTGTATCTGCGCGCCGAGGAGGCCGGCAGCCCGCTGCTGCTGCAGGCGTATCTGCCGCCGGGCCCGGATCGCGACTGGTTCTTCCACGGATACGCCGACCGCTCCTGCACTGTGCGCGCGGGTGGGCCGGGCCGCAAACAGCGGGCGTGGCCGCGCGGGGCCGGCCTGACCGTCATCGGCCGCTGGACGGACAACCCGCAGGTGCAGGCGCTCGCCGAGCGGCTCACCGGTGAGCTGGGCTACCGCGGAATCTTCGACCTCGACTTCCGCCGCTGCGGCACGACGGGCCGCTACCACCTGCTCGACTTCAACCCGCGCCCCGGCGCCCAGTTCCGGCTCTTCTCCGACGCCGCCGGACTGGACGTCGTACGCGCCCTGCACCTGGATCTGACACACCGCCAACTTCCGCAGCCGGCGCCGCTGGTGGGGCGGTCGTTCGTCGTGGAGAACTACGCACCGCTCGCTGCGCTGCGGTCGGCGCCCCGCGGACGCGAACTGGCCTGGCACGCCCCGGACGACCCGGCTCCCGGCCGGGCGATGTGCGCCCTGTGGTGCCGTCATGTGGCCCGTCGGCTGCGAGAGCGGCTCCGCGTGGCCCCGGCGACGCCCGTGCCCACCCGCGTGGGCCACCAGGCGACCGCACCCTCCCTGATCGACGACGAGAAGGCGAGAAATCACTGATGCACGACCTGCTGGTGGTGGGCGCCGGCCCGTACGGCCTGTCCATCGCGTCACACGCCGCGGACGCCGGGCTGAATGTGCGCGTGCTCGGACGGCCCATGGCGTCCTGGCGGGCCCACATGCCCCGCGGTATGTTCCTGAAGTCGGAGCCATGGGCCTCCAACCTCGCAGACCCGGCAGGTCGTTGGCGCCTGGACGCCTACTGCGCCACCCGAGGGCTCACGGCGCGTCACGCGGAACCGATCCCCGTGCAGACGTTCGCGGAGTACGGCCTGTGGTTCGCGCGCAACGCCGTACCGGAGGTGGACGAGCGCATGGTGAGCCGGGTGGCGGCCCGCCCGGCCGGCTTCGACGCGGTCACCGAGGACGGCGAGGTGCTGCGTGCCCGGACGGTGGCGCTGGCGGTCGGCGTCCTGCCCTTCGCGAAGGTGCCTTCACCTCTGCACGGTCTGCACCCCGCACTCGTCACGCACAGCAGCGGCCACAATGACCTCGGCCGCTTCCGCGGCAAGGACGTCACAGTGATCGGCGGCGGCCAGGCGGCCCTGGAGACGGCGGCCCTCCTCGCCGAACAAGGCACCCGCGTACGGGTCCTGGCCCGGGCGGACCGGCTGCGCTGGAACGACGTGCCGCCGCCCGGACAGCGTCCCTGGTGGCAGTCGGCGCGCGCCCCGCACAGTGGCCTCGGCTGCGGCTGGCGCAACTGGTTCTACGCGGAGCGTCCGGACCTCTTCCGCCGCCTCCCCGAGCCGACCCGAGCCCGCGTCGCGGCCACGGCGCTCGGGCCGGCGGGCGCCTGGTGGGTACGGGACCGAGTGGAGCCGAGGGTGGAGATGCTGCTCGGCCACGAGGTCACCGCGGCCCGTGCGGTGCCTGGCGGCGTACGGCTGGAGACGGTGAGCCGGACGGGGGAGCTGCGCTCCCTGAAGACCGAACACGTGGTGGCTGCCACGGGATTCCGGGCGACCCTGGACCGGCTGGGCCTGCTCTCCACCGAGCTGCGCGGGAGCCTGGCGACGACAGCCGACGGCTCCCCTGCGGTAGGGCGGGACTTCGAGTCCTCGCACCCCGGGCTGTTCCTGGCCGGTCTGCTGACCGCCTCCGCCTTCGGCCCGGCGATGCGCTTCGTCCACGGCGCGACCTTCACGGCGGCGACGCTTGTCCGAGGGGTACGCCACCGACTGCGCACCGCCTCGCCCGCCGGGAGGATCCCCGTACCGGTGGACCGGGGACGCCGAGAAGCACCGTGGAACACGCGCCTCTGACCAAGGGGTGCTGCCGGGTGCCGGACTCGATTCGTCCGGCACCCGAACGGAGCACTATCGAGGGGGCTCGGCTCGGCCCCGTCGATACAGGATGGTGCCGCCGGTCAGCAGCAGCGCGGCAAGACCCGAGACCACCACCGCGTGCCCGTCGCCACCGGTCTCGGGAAGGGTCGGCGGCTGCGTCGAGGGCGGCGCAGAAGGCGTCGTCACCGAGGTGGGGGGCGTGGTGGCCGGTGGCGGCGACGTCACGGGTGGTGTGGTGGCAGGCGGTGACGCCGGCGGCGTGCTGGGGGGCTGTGCGGCCGGTGTGTCGCCGTAGCTACCTGGCGGGTCCGAGTCATGACCGTAGCCGCTGTCGTCACCGTAGCCGCTGTCGTCACCGTAGCCGCCGTCGCTGGCGCCGCCGTCGTCATCGCCGTAGCCGCTGCCGCTGGCGCCGCTGTCGTCATCGCCGTAGCCGCTGCCGCCGTAGAGGGCAGCAGACGTGCCCGACAGGGCGCCGAGTGATCCCCCTGGGGCCCCCTCGGCGTGCGAGTCCGCGAACGCCTGGGTGACGTACAGGGACAGGATGCTCGTCGCGGCGGCGGTCACGACCATTCCCTTACTCAGGTTCTGTCGCAATCTCGTTGTCTCTCTCATCAAGGAAATGGAAACGTCGGCCCGGAACCTTTGAGGAACAGGCCGTTGCAGACCGTTGCCAGGCATGACGCCCAGGCGCGCCAGTCAGTTCTTCCTGGACCTCCTGCCGTTGCGCCGGGAGGCCACCTCACGCCTGCCGTAGTTTCGTTGCGACCTGATCTTCCGACTGGTCAGATGATGGGATCCAGTGAAGTGCCAGTATCGGCAGTCCGGGCATCGGTAGATACGGTCCGGGATTCTGTCCAGCAGTGGCTGCTTGATCAGCCAGGTCCGCGCCTCGGATTCGGTCCGGAACGACGCTTTCCCTGTCTCCGGGCAACGCGGAAAAATGATCAACGCACTCACATTCCCTCCGAGGCGCGATGTCGACTCACATTCCTCTTCGACAGAAGGGGACGGAACCGATGGTGCATCAACAGCAACTCAGGCGATCAATCGAATGACACCCCTTACGGACGAGTAGCCATTGAGATTCACCCGAATGACCTCGCACAGCGGTTGATATGAATGGAGTTGATCGGATGATACCGGGGCGAATGATAGGCGTCATGGATCATTCGCTCCCACCGGATGTCCGGAATCTCGGATGCTTCAAGCGATCACCGAGGGAGGAGGAGCCAGCAAAAACGTTACTTCCGGACCCGGAAAATAAATCAGCGGCCATCCGGAGGATGGCCGCTGTCCGTATCGATCGGCTCCCAGGGACCAAGCCCGCGTCGCAGCGCAGGATTCGCCTCTCAACCAGCCGTCGGAGGATCAAACGATCACTGGCTGGGACCGACCTGCGTGCAGAAGTTGCCGATATTCGTCACACTTTCACCGAGGATGGTGACCGGCACTGCGACCGTGATCAGGGAGGCGGTGAAATCCTGTTCACACTTCAGCAACTGCGTGTTGTCGATGGCGGTATCGGGCGAGTCACCACCAGCGTCGTGAGCCTGGGCAGCCCCAGCACCCGTCAGACCGAGGCTACCGACAGCGGCAGTCACCAGCATGACCTTCTTCAACCTGCGCACACGTATCTCCATGGTTGACTCGCGGCCACTACAGAGTGTCGTGGCCTCGATCAGCGCAGCAGAGGGGGACGCGAGATCCCGCTTCTCAAATCCCCCGCTACGCGAATGATTGACCCTGCGACCGCGAGCCGACAGATGATCAGGGCGTCAGGCGCGGCAAGGACGCAGGAACGGGTCTCACACTGGATGTGCGAGACCCCGCTTTTCGCACTGTCCTGAAATCAGTCCTCGATGGACCCGACAACCGTGCAGAAGTTGCCGATGTTCTGCGTGTTGTCGCCGCCGATGGCGGGGATGACGTTGGCGAAGGCGGCGCCGCCGTCGAAGTCCTGCTCACAGTCCACGACCTGCAGGTTGTTGACGGCGAACGGGAAGCTCTCGTCGTAGTCGTGGCCACCGTCGGCACTGGCAACCCCGCCGCCGACCAGGCCCATGCCGCCGACCATGACCACTACCGCCGCAGCCTTCTTGAGCTTGTTCATCGTGTCTCCGGTTTCTTGAGCACACGGCCCCCTTACGGACCGTGCCCGACTCGTCACTGACGATAACACGCGTCGTACTTAGACTGCTATTTCCGACACACCCGATTGGGTGCAGATTATTGAGTTATGCACTTTTCAAGACGCCGGGGCACATTGCTCGGAACCCGGTTTCCCATGGGCGCCGGGGACGCAATCGAATTCCTGAAGGCCGACAGCAGAGCGCCTCCGATGGCCACGCCACCAAGGACCTCAGAGTCCTCATGCGCACCAGTCGGAGGCGCTTTCCCCTCGCTCCCGGAAGGCCCCGTGCCCTCCTGGCCACCGGCCACCCGCGCCGCTGTGCGGCCCGCGGGACCGCCGGCCGGAGATCAGTCTTCGATGGACCCGATCACCGTGCAGAAGTTGCCGATGTTCTGCGTGTTGTCGCCGACGGCGGTGACGGGGGCGTTGGTGAAGAGGAGGCCGCCGTCGAAGTCCTGCTCGCAGTCCACGACCTGCAGGTTGTTGACGGCGAACGGGAACTTCTCGTCGTAGTCGTGGCCACCGTCGGCACTGGCAACCCCGCCACCGACCAGGCCCATGCCGCCGACCATGACCGCTACCGCCGCAGCCTTCTTGAGCTTGTGCATCGCGTCTCCGATTCCCTCAACACACACCCCTCCTGACGGAGCGTGCTGGATCTGTCACAGAGAATAACATGCGCCTCACTTAAACCAACATTCCCGACTCGCCCAAACGAATTCCGCTCATCGAGTTATAGGCCTTTCGGGAGATGGACCCTCGTGCACAACAAAGCGCCTCCGACAGGTGCGGCAACAAGGACCCAACACACGTCCTCATGCGCATCGATCGGAGGCGCTTCACGTTCGCACCCCGGGAATCCAGGACCCAACCGGGGAGTCCCGAAATCAGTCCTCGATGGACCCGACCACCGTGCAGAAGTTGCCGATGTTCTGGTTGTTGTCGCCGAGGGCGGTGATGGGGGCGTTGACGAAGGCGGCGCCGGCGTCGAAGTCCTGGTCGCACTCCACGACCTGCAGGTTGTCGATCTGGAAGCCGAACGGGTCGTCGTATCCGTGGTCTCCACCGGCGTGGGCAACGCCGCCGCCGACAAGACCCATGCCGCCGACCATGGCCACTACCGCCGCGGCCTTCTTGAGCTTGTGCATCGCATCTCCGATTTCCTCACGCACGCGACCCTCTTCACGGACCGCGTCCGAACAGTTACAGACGATAACAGGCGCCCACCTTAACCTGTCATTTCCGACACACCCGAATGGGTGGTGGTCGGCGGGCTATGCACCTTTTATGACAACCGGAGCGGCCGGACCGTACTCCAGTCACCGACCGCGCAGGCACCGTCGTTCTACGCCTGGCCCTGCCTGAGAGGCGGGGATCGGGGCCTGGTCCGGTGCCGCTCGGTCCGCCGTCTCTGGCGCCTGCGCGGACCCTCCGTATCGCCCCTCTCTCTCCAACACCCCTGCGGTCCCAGGTACGTTGCCTCGAACGACGGGCTTCCCCGCGATCTCGCGACAGCGACTGTCACCGCCAGACCTGCGGCGGTCAAAACCCGTGGCCAAGGTGGTGACTTCGCAGGCGAGGGCCGCGAAGTCACCGGCCGCCAGGTGCCGTTGGCCTGTGTGCGCAGGACCACGGCGTCGGGCGCGAGCGCGTCGGTGACAGGAGGTCGGCGGTGCTGCCGGCCGTCGCGCGCGGGGTGAGGGCGGGAGTGCGGGCCTCGCGTACGACACCGTCCTCAGCCGTGGCTCGGTCCGCCGGCCGGGTTGCCCCGGGCCGATGGACGGATCACGACGTCGTCGCCGTCGCCGGCGCACCCGAAGGCCTCCCGCTCCCGGCCCTCGTTCGGTGGTTCTGCCGACGGCAGTCGCGGACTCGGTGCTCATCGGTGGCCGCCGCCGGGTGCGGCACCGCCGGGTGCGGCTCCGCCGGGAACTGATCGAGGACCCGGTGGGCCAGCGGCAGGTCCTGGACGAAATGGGCGCCCGGACGGTCGGGCTCAGGCTGGACCCGAACGGGGCGAAGGCGGTCCTCCGGGACCTGACCCAGGCGAACTGGCTGGTGCGGCAAGGGCTGTACGTCCGGTGGGACGCGCGTGCGCGGGAGCGTCCCACCGACCGGGCCGGACCTCACCCCGCAGATCCGGCCGGCACCCCGAGAGTCACGCGGACGCCACGGGCCGCGTCCTCGTGCGAGGGAAGGCTGTCGGCCGCCGCCGCGCGGTTTCCCGTAACGGCCATCGGCTGGACTCCTGCACCTGGCGGGGCCCGGGCGGGCCTTGCCGTCGGTGTGCGGTCAGTCAGTCCTGAGGGTCGAGGTGCCTCGCCCGGCGGATGGTGTCGGCCAGTTGGCGTACCGCCTTGTCCTCGGTGGTGTCCGCCAAGTCGTCGGCCTGTTCGGCGAGTTCGTCGAGGCCGGGTGCGCCGGGCAGCGATGTCCAGCGCCCGTCGCCCCCGCGCAGGGCGTCCGCGAAGTAGGCGGCGACCGCGGTGACCTGGAAGCGGGGGCTCGCGCTGCGGAGGGAGCCGCCCAGGGCGCCGGACTCCAGTCGGCCGGACTCCTCGTGCGGGGCGCGGGTGTCGGGGTCCTGCCAGCGGACGGTGGCGGTGGCGAGGTGGCCGTCGGCGCCGGGCTTGGTGCGCACGGCGTAGAGGGCGGTCACGGTGTGGCCGGGGCCGACCTCGCCGCCGTCGACGCGGTCGTCGCGGAAGTCGTCGTCGGCGACGCGGCGGTTGTCGTAGCCGACGAGGCGGTGCTCGGCGACCGTCCGCGGGTCGAAGACGACCTGGGCCTTGGCGTCGCGGGCGGTGAGGTCGATGTTCTTCGGAAGCTGTTCGCAGAAGACGGTACGGGCCTCGCCGGGGTCGGAGACGTACGTGGTGTGGCCGTCGCCCCGGTCGGCGAGGCGTTCCATCAGGGCGTCGCCGTAGTCGCTGCCGACGCCGACGCCGAAGAGGGTGATGCCGTGTTCGCGGCGGGCGCCCTCGATGCGTTCGAGGATGGTGTCGGGGTCGGTGTCGCCGTCGTTGGCGAGGGCGTCGGAGACCAGGACGACCCGGTTGGTGGCGCCCTCGCGCAGGCCCTCGACGGCGGTCGCGTAGCCGGTCTCCACGCCCGCGCCGAGGTTGGTGGAGAACGTCGGCTCCAGGGCGTCGATGGTGGCGTGGATCTCAGCCCGGTTGCCGCCGAGGCGGGTCATCGGCAGGACGGTCTCGGCCCGGTCGCTGAAGGTGACGAGCGCGACCGAGTCGTCGTCGTGGAGCCGGTCCGTCATCACGCCGAGGGACTCCTGGGCGAGGTCGAGCCGGCCCGGTTCGGCCATCGAGCCGGAGATGTCGAGGACGAAGGTGAGGGCGGCGGGCGGGCGTTCGCCCCGCTGCTCGGCGGGGCGGGTGGCCAGGCCGACCCGGACGAGCGACCAGTCCTCCCGGTCGGTGCGGGCGCCGTCGACGGTCACCGAGAAGCCGTTGCCGTCGGGGCGCTCGTAGTCCTGGCGGAAGCTGTTGACGAACTCCTCGGGGCGGATCGTCGACGGGGCGGGACGCCGGCCGTCGGCGAGGGTGCGGCGGGCGTAGCCGTAGGAGGCGGTGTCGACGTCGAGGGCGAAGGTGGAGAGGTGGTCGGGCGAGGGGTCGGCCTGCCGGGACTCGTCGTCCGGGCCGTCCTGTTCGCCGGTGCTGTGGCGGGGGGCCGGGAAGCCGGTCGCCCCGTCCGCGTGGTCCGTGCCGCTGCGGTCTCCCGTGCCGCCCGCGCCGCAGCCGGTGAGCAGCAGGCCGCTCGCCGCGGTGAGGGCGAGCAGGACGCCGCGCAGGCGTCGTGGTCCGTGTCGCTCCATCATCCGTGCCCCCTGAGCCAGTTGACGTCGATGTCTGTGACTGTGACGGGCCGGGGGGCCGGAACGTGCGTGACGGGGCGTTGCGGATGGATCTCGAAGAGGGCACGGAAGGCGCCCGCCGAGACCGGCGGGTGACCCGCCGGTGACCTAGGACACCACGTCCTTGCGGGCGAAACCCCGGAAGGCCAGGGCGAACAGCACGAGGGCGTACGTTACCGACACGGAGGCGCCCTGGATCATGTCGGACCACTGGAGTCGGGGCCGGACGGCGTCGAGCCAGGCGTACTGCCAGTGCGAGGGCAGGAAGTCGCGCCAGTCGCCGAGCGCCGTCACCTGGTCGAGCACGTTGCCGACGATGGTCAGGCCGACCGCGCCGCCGACCGCGCCCAGCGGGGCGTCCGTGCGGGTGGACAGCCAGAACGCCAGGGCGGCGGTGACGAGTTGGGACACGAAGATGTACGCGACCGTGATCACCAGGCGCTGCGCGGCCGTGCCGGCGGGCAGCGAGCCGCCGGTGGGCATCTCCAGCGGGCCCCAGCCGTACGCCGCGGTGCCGACGGCGAGGGCGACGAGCGGCAGCAGCACCATGGCCGCGAGGCTGAGCCCGAGGCCGACGACGAGCTTGGACCACAGCAGACGGGCCCGGGGCACCGGAGCCGCCAGCAGATAGCGCAGGGAGGACCAGCTGGCCTCCGAGGCGACCGTGTCCCCGCAGAACAGGGCGACGGGGACGACGAGCAGGAAGCCGGCGGAGGCGAACAGGTTCACCGCGGCGAAGTTGGCCCCGGACAGCGTGGCCGTGTCCATGAGGTTGACGCGGTCGTTGTCGCCGCCCGGTCCGCCGCCCACCTGGAAGGCGATGAGCAGCACGAACGGCAGGGCGAACAGGATGCCGCCCATGACGAGCGTGCGGCGCCGCTTGAGCTGGCGGACCAGCTCGACCCGTATGGGCAGCGTGCGGCCCGCGCGGTAGCCGTGGGCCACCTCCGCGCGGTCGGTCTGCGTGCCGCTCATGCGGAGTCTCCGATCAGGGTGAGGAAGGCGTCTTCGAGGCGGCGGTGGGGGCCCACCGACTCCACGGCGACCTCCAGCCGGACGAGTTCGGCGATCAGGCGCCGTGCGCTGCCGTCGGCGCCGAGCCGGACCACCAGGCCCTCGTCGGCGCGGACCGCCGAGACCACGCCGGGCAGCGCGGCGACCTTCTCGGCGAGGGGTTCCTCGACGGGTTCGGCCGTGCCCACCAGCAGGGTGTCGCCGGAGCCGATGATCTCGGCGACCGGGCCCGCCTGGACGAGCCGGCCGTGGTCCATCACGACCAGGTGGGTGCAGGACTGCTCGATCTCGGACAGGAGGTGGCTGGAGACGATCACCGTGCGGCCGCCCGCCGCGTAGCGGATCATCACCTCGCGCATCTCGCGGATCTGGGGCGGGTCGAGGCCGTTCGTCGGCTCGTCGAGGATGAGCAGGTCGGGCATGCCGAGCATGGCCTGGGCGATGGCCAGGCGCTGGCGCATGCCCTGGGAGTACGTGCGGACCGCGCGGGCCAGGGCGTCGCCGAGGCCGGCGATCTCCAGCGCCTCGTCCAGGTGGGCGTCCCCGGGCGGGCGGCCGGTGGCCCGCCAGTACAGCTCCAGGTTCTCCCGGCCGGACAGGTGCGGGAGGAAGCCGGCGCCCTCGACGAAGGCGCCGACGCGGGACAGCACCGGGGCGCCCGGCGCGATGGCGTGGCCGAAGACGCGGATCTCGCCGCCGTCCGGCTTGATCAGACCCATCAGCATGCGCAGGGTGGTCGTCTTGCCCGCGCCGTTCGGGCCCAGCAGGCCGAGCACCTGGCCCTTCTCGACGCTGAAGGTCAGGTCCCGGACCGCGTACCGGTCGGCGGACTTGGCGTACCGCTTGCTCAGGTCCGTGATCTGGAGGGGGACGTCGGCCGCCGCCGGGTCGGGGGCGGGGGCGGTCGTGCGGCGCCGGGCCGTCAGCAGCAGGAGCAGCGCGGTCACCGCGCCGGCCAGCGGCAGCCACCACACCCACGCGGGCATCGGTGCCTGCGCGTTCGTGTGGCTGAGGGGGGTCGGCACCGACAGGTCGCCCCTGAGGGAGACCGTGTACGTGGCCGGAGTGGCCGGCGAGGCGTAGCCGAGGTCCGTGGAGGCGAGGACCAGGCGCAGGCGGTGGCCGTCGTCCACCTCGTGGTCGATCGCCGGGAGGGTGATCGTGACGTCCTGGCCGGCCTTCGCGTTCTCGACCCGCAGGGGCTCGACCAGCTGGGAGGGCAGCACCTGCTGACCGCCGCCGGGGCCGACGTCGTACACCTTGGCGAAGAGGACGGCGTCCTCGCTCGTCGACTTCACGTGGACGGTGACCGTCGGCGACCCGGTGATCTGGAGGTCGTCCTCGACGGGCGCCGACTCGAAGGCGGCGTGCTGGCCCGGGAAGTCGAGGGAGACGCCGACGCCGAGCGTGGACAGCTGGGCGAGGCCGCCGGCGCCGCCGATGCCGGGCAGGGCCGAGACGGCGGGCGGGTTGGCGCCGGCCGGGTTCTCGAAACTCTGCTCGCGTCCGGCGAGGGTGACCTTGCGCCGGTCGGCCGCCAGGCCGGGGTAGGTGTCCTCGCTCACGCCGCGCAGCCGGGCCTCGCCGTCACCGGTGCCGGTGCCGAGGGTGCGGGTGACGCGGAAGGCGGAGCCGGTGTCGGCGCTCCTGTCGTCCTTGAGGTAGCGGTCGAACCAGGAGGCGACCCGGGACTGGACGCGGCTCGTCTCCATGTCGCCGCCGTCGTGCCCGCCCGCGATCCAGTCGACGTCGACGGGGGCGCCGTTGGCGCGGATCGCCTTGGCCGCCGCGTCGGCCTGGCCGAGCGGGAAGAGGGAGTCGCTCTGGCCCTGCAGGAGGAGTGTGGGCACCTTGATGCGGTCGGCGACGGAGGACGGCGAGCGCTCCTGGAGGAGCTTCACGGCCTGCGGGTCGGGGGTGCCGGACTCGGCGACCCGCTCGTACATCTGGCAGATCCGCGTCTCGAACTTGTCGCAGCCGCCGCCGGAGTTGACGAAGACGCCCGCCCAGAGCTTCTTGAACACGCCGTTGGGGAAGAGCGCGTCGGCGAGGTTCCAGTAGGTGATCGCCGGGGCGACCGCGTCCACCCGGTCGTCGTGGCCGGCGGTCTCCAGCGCGATGGCGCCGCCGTACGAGGCGCCGGCCATGCCGACCCGCGGGTCACCGGCCTTGTCGAGCCGGACCTGCGGCTGCTTCGCCAGCCAGTCGATCAGCTTCGAGACGTCGGCGACCTCGCCCTTCGGGTCGTTCAGTCCGATCCTGCCGGTCGACCTGCCGAAGCCGCGCGCCGACCAGGTCAGTACCGCGTACCCGTCCCGGGCCAGGTCCTCGGCCTGCTGCCGCAGGTCGTCCTTGCTGCCGCCGAAGCCGTGCGCCAGCAGGACGGCGGGGCGCCGGCCCGCCGCACCGGACGTGAAGTACGAGGTGTCGACGCGTACCCCGCCTCCCATGTCCATGACGCGGTCGGTGCCGTGCACCGCGGCCGGGTCGTCGGAGGCGACGGCCGTCCATGTCCCGGCACCGGCGAGCACGACGACGGCGGCCGCGGCGGCGCCCAGCCGTCGCGGCCCCCGAAGCAGCGCCCGCAGCCGGGGCAGTCGAAGATCCATGCGTCAACGGTACGGGGTGAAACTGTCGGGGAGTTGTCGACCGAGGGGTGAACCACGGGCCATCCCCTCGGGGTAGGGGCCGGTGCGGTGTACCACGGATGCGGTACGGCGGCGGCGAGCCCGGTGGGTTCCGTGATCTGTCGGTGCGGGTGCGCCGGGGCTTGTCGCGCGGTTCCCCGCGCCCCTCGGGTCCGGCTTGTCTCCGTGGGAGCCGAGGGCGATCGCGTGGGCGCGGAAGCGGGGCCGTCCGCGCTACGGACGGCCCCGCTCGGCGGGTGTCAGTGGTTGCGCGGGAAGCCCAGGTCCACGCCCGACGGAGCGTCGGCCGGGTCGGGCCAGCGGGTGGTGACGACCTTGCCGCGGGTGTAGAAGTGCGTGCCGTCGTTGCCGTAGATGTGGTGGTCGCCGAAGAGGGAGTCCTTCCAGCCGCCGAAGCTGTGGTAGCCCACGGGGACCGGGATCGGGACGTTCACACCGACCATGCCGGCCTCGATCTCCATCTGGAAGCGGCGGGCCGCGCCGCCGTCCCGGGTGAAGATCGCGGTGCCGTTGCCGAAGGGCGAGCTGTTGATGAGGGCCACGCCCTCGTCGTACGTGTCGACGCGCAGCACGCACAGCACCGGGCCGAAGATCTCGTCCTGGTAGGCCTTCGCGGTGGTCGGGACCTTGTCGAGGAGCGAGATGCCGATCCAGTGGCCGTCCTCGAAGCCCTCGACGGTGTAGCCGGTGCCGTCGAGGACCACCTCGGCGCCCTCGGCCGCCGCGCCCTCGACGTAGGAGGCCACCTTGTCGCGGTGGACGGCGGTGATCAGCGGGCCCATCTCGGACGTGGGGTCGTCGCCGGGGCCGATCTTGATCTTCTCGGCGCGCTCGCGGATCTTGTCGACCAGTTCGTCGCCGATCGCGCCGACCGCGACCACGGCCGAGATCGCCATGCAGCGCTCGCCGGCCGAGCCGTAGGCCGCGCTCACCGCCGCGTCCGCCGCCGCGTCCAGGTCGGCGTCCGGGAGGACCAGCATGTGGTTCTTGGCGCCGCCCAGGGCCTGGACGCGCTTGTGGTTCGCGGAGGCGGTGGTGTGGATGTAGCGGGCGATCGGGGTGGAGCCGACGAAGGAGACCGCCTTGACGTCCGGGTGCTCCAGGAGGCGGTCGACGGCCACCTTGTCGCCGTGTACGACGTTGAAGACGCCGTCCGGGAGACCGGCTTCCGCCAGCAGCTCGGCGATCTTCACGGAGGCCGACGGGTCCTTCTCGGACGGCTTCAGCACGAAGGTGTTGCCGCACGCGATGGCCATCGGGAACATCCACATCGGGACCATCGCCGGGAAGTTGAACGGCGTGATGCCCGCGACGACGCCCAGCGGCTGCCGGATCGAGGCCACGTCCACCCGGCTGGCGACCTGCGTCGACAACTCGCCCTTCAGCTGCACGTTGATGCCGCAGGCCAGGTCCACGATCTCCAGGCCGCGCGCGACCTCGCCCAGCGCGTCGCTGTGCACCTTGCCGTGCTCGGCGGTGATCAGCTCGGCGATGGCGTCGCGGTTGGCGTCCAGCAGGGCGCGGAAGCGGAAGAGGATCTCCGTGCGCCTGGCCAGCGAGGACTGGCCCCAGGTGGCGTACGCGTCCTTGGCGGCGGCGACCGCGGCGTCCACCTCGTCGACGGTCGCGAACGCGACCTTCGTGGTGACCGCGCCGGTCGCGGGGTCGGTGACCGGCCCGTACGTACCCGACGCGCCTTCGGCGGGCTTGCCGCCGATCCAGTGGTTGACGATCTTCGTCATGACCGAGTACTCCTTCACAGATGGCGGCGTCGGGTGGAGACGTGCCGTTCGTACAGCTCACGTGCCTTGACCGCGGACGGTCGCGTCGCGGTCTCGGCCACAGGTACATCCCACCAGGCCTGCGCCGGAGGCGCGCCCGACACTGTGTCTGCGGTTTCGGTCTCCACGTAGACACATGTGGGAGTGTCCGCGGCGCGCGCCTCGGCGAGGGCGGCGCGGAGGTCTCGTACGGTCTTGGCGCGCAGCACGCGCATGCCGAGGCTGGCCGCGTTGGCGGCGAGGTCCACCGGGAGCGGCGCCCCCGTGTAGGTGCCGTCGTCGGACCGGTAGCGGTACGCGGTGCCGAAGCGCTCGCCGCCCACCGACTCGGACAGGCCGCCGATGGACGCGTACCCGTGGTTCTGGAGGAGCAGGACCTTGATCGCGATGCCCTCCTGGACGGCCGTCACGATCTCCGTCGGCATCATCAGGTACGTGCCGTCGCCGACCAGCGCCCAGACGTTGCGCTCGGGAGCGGCCAGCTTGACGCCGATCGCCGCCGGGATCTCGTAGCCCATGCAGGAGTAGCCGTACTCCAGGTGGTACTGGTCCCGCGAGCGCGCCCGCCACAGTTTGTGCAGGTCGCCGGGGAGGGAGCCGGCCGCGTTGATGATCACGTCCGACTCGTCGACCAGGGCGTCCAGGGCGCCGAGCACCTGCGGCTGCGTCGGGCGCACGTCGATCTCGTCGGCCTCGTAGCAGGCGTCGACGCGCTGTTCCCAGCGCTCCTTGTCGAGGAGGTACTCGCTGACGTACAGGTCCGCGACCCGGTGCCCGTGCGTGCCCAGGGACCGGGTCAGCTCCTGCAGACCGCTGCGGGCGTCCGCGACGAGCGGCAGGCCGCCGAGCTTGTGCCCGTCGTACGGGGCGATGTTGAGGTTGAGGAAGCGGACGCCCTCACCCGTGAACAGGGTCCCGGAGGCGGTGGTGAAGTCGCTGTAGCGGGTGCCGACGCCGATCACCAGGTCGGCCTGGCGGGCGAGTTCGTTGGCGGTGGCCGTGCCGGTGTGGCCGACGGCACCGACGTCCTGGGGGTGGTCGTGGCGCAGGGAGCCCTTGCCGGCCTGGGTGGAGGCGACCGGGATGCCGGTGGCCGCGGCGAACTCGGCGAGGGCCTCCTCGGCGCGGCTGTGGTGCACACCGCCGCCGGCGATCAGCAGCGGCTTGGCCGCGTTCCTGATCGCCTGGACGGCCTCGGCCAGTTCGGTGGGGTCGGCGCCCGGACGGCGGACCGCCCAGGTGCGCTCGGCGAAGAACTCGTCGGGCCAGTCGTACGCCTCGGCCTGCACGTCCTGCGGCAGGGCGAGGGTGACCGCGCCCGTCTCGACCGGGTCGGTGAGCACGCGCATGGCCTGCAGGGCGGCGGGGATCAGGGCCTCGGGCCGCGTGACGCGGTCGAAGTACCGGGACACCGGACGCAGACAGTCGTTGACGGACACATCGCCGGCGTAGGGCACTTCGAGCTGCTGGAGGACCGGGTCGGCGACGCGGGTGGCGAAGGTGTCGCCGGGGAGCAGCAGCACCGGGAGGTGGTTGATGGTCGCCAGGGCGGCTCCGGTGACCAGGTTGGTGGCGCCGGGGCCGATGGAGGTGGTGACCGCGTGGGTGGACAGGCGGTCGCACTGCCGCGCGTATCCCACCGCCGCGTGCACCATGGACTGCTCGTTGCGGCCCTGGTGGTACGGCATCTCGTCGGCGTACTCGACGAGCGCCTGGCCGATCCCGGCCACGTTCCCGTGGCCGAAGATGCCCCAGGTGGCGCCGATCAGCCGCTGCCGTACGCCGTCGCGCTCCGTGTACTGGACGGACAGGAAGCGCACCAGCGCCTGTGCGACCGTCAGCCTCGTCGTCGAGGTCATCGGTAACCCCCTGTGCTCTCTACGTGGTCCGGGTGGAAGCAGATCCGCCATTCCCGGGTCGCGCCCGGGCCCGCCATGACGTTCAGGTAGTACATGTCGTGGCCGGGCTGGGCGATCGCCGGACCGTGCCAGCCGTCGGGGACGAGCACGGCGTCGCCGGAGCGGACCTCCGCGAGGACGTCCGCTCCGCCCTCACGGGAGGGGGACACGCGCTGATAGCCGAATCCGTTCGGGCCGTCGATCTCGAAGTAGTAGATCTCCTCCAGCTCCGCCTCCTCGCCCGGCCGGTGCTCGTCGTGCTTGTGGGGCGGGTACGAGGACCAGTTGCCGCCGGGTGTGATCACCTCGACCGCGATGAGTTTGTCGCAGTCGAAGGCGTCGGCGGAGGCGAAGTTGCGGACGTGGCGCGCGCAGCTCCCGCTGCCGCGCTGCTCCACGGGGACCTCCGGCGCGGGGCCGTAGCGGGCGGGGAGTTGTCGCTCGCACTTCGCTCCTGCCAAAGCAAAGCGGCCGCCCGCGCCGGAGGCGATCTGTGCCCGGGCGTCACGGGGTACGTACGCGAAGTCGGAGACCCCCGCGAACACGCTTTCCCGGCCCAGGAGTTGGAACTCTTCGGTATCTGTTTGCACGGTACAGCCGCCTTGCAGCGGAAGCACGATCCACTCGCTGTCGCCGGTGGTGAAGGTGTGCGTGCCGCCCGGCTCCAGCTCGACGATCCGCAGGCTGCTGTGGGACCAGCCGGCCCGCTTGGGGTCGATGTCGACGACGTACTGGGCGTTGGCGGCGGTGCCCTTGGCGACGTACAGCTCGTTGCTGGTCATGCGGCCCTCACAGCAGTCCTACGGCGGTGTCCACGGCGGCGGCCACGTCGCCGTCCGCCGGGTACAGCAGTGAGCGGCCGACCACCAGGCCGCGCACGGTGGGCAGTTGCAGGGCGCCACGCCACTTCTCGTACGCCCCGGCCTGTTCCTCGGCGGTGCCGCCGACCTCGCCGCCCAGCAGCACGGCGGGCAGCGTGGAGGTGGCCATGACCTCGGCCATGTCGTCGGGGTTCTCGGTGACCGGCACCTTCAGCCAGGTGTAGGCCGACGTGCCGCCGAGGCCGGAGGCGATGGCGATCGACTTGGTGACGGCTTCGGCGGAGAGGTCGTTGCGGAGCTTGCCCTGCGCCGTACGTCCGCTGATGAACGGCTCGACGAAGACGGGCAGCCGGCGTGCGGCCATGTCGTCGATGGCGCGGGCCGTGGACTCCAGGGTGGTCAGGGAGCCCGGGTCGTCGTAGTCGATCCGCAGCAGCAGTTTGCCGGCGTCGAAGCCGAGGCGCTCGATGTCCTCGGGGCGGTGGCCGGTGAAGCGGTCGTCGAGTTCGAAGCGGGCGCCCTGGAGTCCGCCGCGGTTCATCGAGCCCAGGACGACCTTGCCGTCGAGCGCGCCGAGCAGCAGCAGGTCGTCGAGGATGTCGGCGGTGGCGAGCACCCCGTCCACGCCGGGGCGGCTGAGCGCCAGGCAGAGGCGTCCGAGCAGGTCGGCGCGGTTGGCCATGGCGAACTTGCGGTCGCCGACGCCGAGGGCGCCGCGGGCCGGGTGGTCGGCGGCGACGATCATCAGGCGGCCGCTCGCGTCGATCAGCGGGCGGCGGGGGCGGCGGGCGGCGGCCTCGGCCACGGCCTCGGGGTGCAGGGTGCGGATGCGGACGAGTTCCGCGATGTCGACGCTCACGTGACCGCTCCCGCCGCGAGCGCCGCCGTCACTTCGTCCGGCGTGGGCATCGCGGACGAGCACTCCAGCCGGGAGGCGACGATGGCGCCGGCCGCGTTGGCGTGCCGCATGATCCTCTCCAGGTCCCAGCCCGCGAGCAGGCCGTGGCACAGGGAGCCGCCGAAGGCGTCTCCGGCGCCGAGCCCGTTGAGGACGGTCACCGGCAGCGGCGGCACCTCGGCGGTCTCGCCCTTGCTGTCGACGGCGAGGACGCCCTTGGGTCCCTGCTTGACGACGGCGAGTTCGACGCCCGCCGCCAGCAGGGCGCGGGCGGCGGCGTGCGGTTCGCGTACCCCGGTCGCCACCTCCACCTCGTCGAGGTTTCCGACCGCGACGGTGGCGTGCTTCAGGGCCTCGGCGTAGAACGGGCGGGCCGCGTCCGGGTCGGTCCAGAACATGGGCCGCCAGTCGAGGTCGAACACCGTCGTGCCGGCCTTGGCGCGGTGGGCGAGCGCCGCCAGGGTCGCCGTGCGGCTGGGCTCCTCGCTCAGGCCGGTGCCGGTGACCCAGAAGATCTCGGCCTCGCGGACGGCGTCCAGGTCCAGTTCGTGGGCGTCGATCTCCAGGTCGGGTGCCTTGGGGCGGCGGTAGAAGTAGAGCGGGAAGTCGTCCGGCGGGAAGACCTCGCAGAAGGTGACCGGGGTCGGCAGTCCGGGGACCGGGGTGACCCAGCGGTCGTCGACGCCGAAGCCCTGGAGGGCCTCGTGCAGGTACGTCCCGAACGGGTCGTCGCCGGTGCGTGTGATCACCGCGGTCCGCCGTCCCAGGCGGGCGGCGGCGACGGCGACGTTCGCGGCCGAACCGCCGAGGAACTTGCCGAAGGACTCCACCTGCGGCAACGGGACACCCGTCTGCAGCGGATAGAGGTCCACTCCGATCCGCCCCATGGTGATCAGGTCGTACGCCATCGACTTCCCTTCGGTGCCGCCGTGCCGGCTCGTATCGGCTCTCCCCGGTTTCTAGCCCCGCGCACGCGGCCCTGTCAATGTTTTGTCCAGACATTCGGACCAGGCCTTGACACCCCGCACCGGGGAACCTCACGCTGGCGGCCATGACGCTGTTGTCACCTCACTCCTCACTGTCCCGCATCCGGATCGGATCGGCGCCCGACTCCTGGGGCGTCTGGTTCCCGGACGATCCCCGGCAGGTCCCCTGGCAGCGCTTCCTCGACGAGGTCGCCGCCTCCGGCTACGAGTGGATCGAGCTGGGCCCGTACGGGTACCTGCCGACCGATCCCGCCGTGCTCACCGAGGAGACGGCCAGACGTGGCCTGAAGGTGTCGGCCGGCACGGTGTTCACGGGCCTGCACCACGGCGAGTCGGTCTGGGAGAAGACCTGGGCGCACGTGGCGGACAACGCGGTGCTCGCCCAGGCGATGGGCGCGTCCCACCTCGTGGTCATCCCGTCGTTCTGGCGGGACGACAAGACCGGCGAGGTGCTGGAACCGGACACGCTGACGCCCGGACAGTGGCGCGATCTCACCTCGCTGACCGAGCGGTTGGGCAAGGAGGTGCGGGAGCGCTACGGCCTCCAGATCGTCGTCCACCCGCACGCCGACACCCATATCGACAGCGAGGAGAACGTCGCCCGCTTCCTCGACGGCACGGACTCCGACCTGGTGTCGCTGTGCCTGGACACCGGGCACTACGCGTACTGCGGCGGCGACAGCGTCAAGCTCATCGAGACCTACGGCGAGCGGATCGGCTATCTGCACCTCAAGCAGGTGGACCCGGAGATCCTGGCCGACGTGCGGGCGAACGGGGTCCCGTTCGGGCCGGCCGTCGCGCGCGGTGTGATGTGCGAGCCGCCCGCCGGAGTGCCGGCGCTCGAGCCCGTGCTGGAGGCCGCGCAGAAGCTGGACGTCGACCTGTTCGCGATCGTCGAGCAGGACATGTACCCCTGCGAGCCGGACAAGCCCCTGCCGATCGCCCAGCGGACCCGCGCCTTCCTGAGGTCGTGCGGGGCGTAACCACCCGGCGCCTTCCGTCCCTTCCTGTGCCGCACCGGGGAGGGGCGCAGCGACTCGGCGCCTTCCGTCCCTCCCCGTGCCCTACCGGGAGGGACGGAAGGCCGGTGAGCGCGGCTGCGGCCGACTGCGGCACCGCCGGCCGGCGCGGGCACGGGCGCCGAAGCCCCGAGTCAACACGCCGCGCCCTTGGACCGGCGTACGCCTTTGCGGCACTCGTGTCACAAACGCCCCCCTCGTGTCACACATGTCCCGTGTACGCGGGTCTTCCGTCACACCCGGCACACAGGCCCTGCCCCGCCTTCACTCGGCGTCGTTCACCGGGCACAGGCTTGGTGATCACCAGCGCAGTGCCCGGTCCCCCCGACGGCCGCCTCCGGCCGCCGCCGCGGCACGCGCGGGGAGGTGCATGTCATGACCGACCGAAGGCTCTGGTCCTACAAGGAGATCGCGGCACACATCCGGGTGCAGCCGGACACCGTGCGCTCCTACCGCAAGCACGGACTGCTGCCACCGCCCGACCACGTCGAGGGCGGCAAGCCCTTCTGGTACGCCGACACCGTCCGGGCATGGGTGGCGTCCCGGCCGGGCAACCGGGGCCGCAGAGAGACCTGACCCCTGGGAAGGGAGCACGTGTCCCGCCTCCGCGCGGGGCAGACACGGTTCACGGCCCCGTCAGGTCCACGGCTCGATGACCGTGACGCCCGACCCCGGGGCCGTGCCCATCGCCGCCAGCGCGGCCGGTGCCGCGTCCAGGGTGATCGTGGACGTGACGAGGAGGTCGGGGCGGAGCAGACCGGCCCGGACCAGGTCCAGCATCGGCGGGTAGGCGTGGGCGGCCATGCCGTGGCTGCCCAGGAGTTCGAGTTCCAGGGCGACGGCGCGGGCCAGCGGGACCGGCGTGGTGCCGTCCGGGGAGGGCAGCAGGCCCACCTGGACGTGGCGGCCCCTGCGGCGCAGGCCGTTCACGGAGGCGGCGCAGGTGGCGGGCGAGCCGAGGGCGTCCAGGGAGAGGTGGGCGCCGCCGCCGGTCAGGTCGAGGACGGCCCGCGCGGTGTCCCCGGTGCGGGAGGCGTCCACGCACTCCACCGCGCCGAACGTCCGCGCCAGCTCCAGGGCGTGCGGCGACACGTCCACGGCCACCACCCGGGCGCCCGACGCCGCCGCGATCATCACCGCGGACAGGCCGACGCCTCCGCAGCCGTGCACCGCGACCCACTCCCCCGCCGCCACCCGTCCCTGCCGCACCACCGCACGGAACGCCGTGGCGAACCGGCAGCCGAGCGAGGCCGCGGTGGCGAAGGACAGGTCGTCGGGGAGGGCGATCAGGTTCACGTCGGCGTGGTCCAGCGCCACGTACTGGGCGAAGGAGCCCCAGTGGGTGAAGCCGGGCTGGGTCTGCCGCTCGCACACCTGCTGGTCGCCCGCCGCGCAGGAGGGGCAGGTTCCGCAGGCGCAGACGAACGGGACGGTGACCCGGTCGCCGGGGCGCCACCCGGTCACCCGGGCGCCCACCTCCTCGACGACACCGGCCAGTTCGTGCCCCGGCACGTGCGGCAGCGTGATGTCCGGGTCGTGTCCCTGCCAGCCGTGCCAGTCACTGCGGCACAGCCCGGTGGCCCCGACGCGCACCACGGCCCCGTGCTCCGCGGGCACCGGGTCCGCCACCTCCCGCACCTCGGCCGGCTCCCCGTACCGCTCGAACACCACAGCCCGCATGGACCGCCCTCGCCTTCCGGCAGATCACTCCGTCCGGCGGAACGCTATGCCCTGACCGCCGAGCCGGGCAGCCCAGCCTCCCCGGTCCGGGGCCCGCCCGCGTTCTCCCCGTGTCCACCGAAGTACGGACCAGGGTCCCTCTGGAGTCCTGCGCCAGCCTCACATAAGCTCTTCACAAGGCACGCGCATCTTCCTTACGCTTGGGTCTCGCTCGCCGTATCCGGGCTCTTACGCACCTAACGGACATATGCAAGAGACGCAGATCACAGTGACGCGAACGTAACCATCGAAGGGGTTCGAAGGTCTAAGTTGACGATGTCAGGCAGCGTCTTGGGGGGCGTTTTCCTGACGTCTGAGGATGTCTTGGGGGACGTCCTCGGAGCTGCGTTGCCGGGGCACGTACACCGGGGAGCTTTGAGCGGCCCTCCCAGCGTGCGCTGTCCCGGCAGGCCGCACACGGAGTAGTACGAGCGGTTTTGCTCGTTCTGCTCAACGGCAGCACCCAGCAGTACCGCACAACAGCGATTCAGGCGCTGTTTTCTCACAGACGCCCGGCCGGATCCCGTGGGGGGAATCCGCACCGGGACATGGGAAGGCGCCCTGGACGCCGGCCCGTGGGGGGACCGGCGCCAGGGCGCCTTTTCTTATCGCCTACACCGCTACGGCGTTCAGCGCTCCTCGACCGGGACGAAGTCGCGCTCGACGACGCCCGTGTAGATCTGGCGCGGGCGGCCGATGCGGGATCCCGGCTCCTTGATCATCTCGTGCCACTGGGCGATCCAGCCCGGCAGCCGGCCGAGGGCGAACAGGACCGTGAACATCTCGGTCGGGAAGCCCATGGCCCGGTAGATCAGGCCGGTGTAGAAGTCGACGTTCGGGTAGAGGCTGCGCGAGACGAAGTAGTCGTCGGAGAGCGCGTGCTCCTCCAGCTTGAGCGCGATGTCCAGCAGCTCGTCGGACTTGCCGAGGGCGGACAGCACGTCGTGCGCGGCGGCCTTGATGATCTTGGCGCGCGGGTCGAAGTTCTTGTAGACCCGGTGCCCGAAGCCCATCAGGCGGACGCCGTCCTCCTTGTTCTTCACCTTGCGGATGAAGGAGTCGACATCGCCGCCGGAGTCGCGGATGCCTTCCAGCATCTCCAGGACGGACTGGTTGGCGCCGCCGTGCAGCGGGCCCCACAGGGCGTTGATGCCGGCGGAGATCGAGGCGAACATGTTCGCCTGCGAGGAGCCCACCAGGCGCACCGTGGAGGTCGAACAGTTCTGCTCGTGGTCCGCGTGCAGGATGAGCAGCTTGTCCAGGGCGGCGACGACGGTCGGGTCGAGGTCGTACTCCTGCGCGGGGACCGAGAAGGTCATGCGGAGGAAGTTCTCGACGTAGCCCAGGTCGTTGCGCGGGTAGACGAACGGGTGACCGATCGACTTCTTGTACGCGTACGCCGCGATCGTCGGGAGCTTGGCGAGCAGCCGGATCGTGGAGAGGTTGCGCTGCTTCTCGTCGAACGGGTTGTGGCTGTCCTGGTAGAAGGTGGACAGCGCCGAGACGACCGACGACAGCATGGCCATCGGGTGCGCGTCGCGCGGGAAGCCCCGGTAGAAGTTCTTGACGTCCTCGTGCAGCAGGGTGTGCTGCGTGATGTCGTTCCGGAACACGGTGAGCTCGTCGACGGTCGGCAGCTCGCCGTTGATCAGCAGGTAGGCGACCTCCAGGAAGGTGGAACGCTCGGCCAGCTGCTCGATCGGGTAACCGCGGTAGCGGAGAATGCCCGCCTCGCCGTCGAGATAGGTGATGGCGGATTTGTACGCGGCGGTGTTCCCGTAGCCGCTGTCCAGAGTCACCAGGCCGGTCTGGGCGCGGAGCTTCCCGATGTCGAAGCCCTTGTCACCGACGGTGCTGTCGACCACCGGGTAGGTGTACTCGCCGTCGCCGTACCGCAGTACTACAGAGTTGTCGCTCACGTCATCCCTCACCGACGTTGTGCCTCTTCTTCGAGGTTGCCCTGACTGTCTCTACCATCCCCCATTTGGCGCAGGAGAGTGCACTCGGGGTCGACCATTGGGCTTGCCTGCGGCACTCAGTGCCGCCAACTCGCTCATCCTGCCCCTCCGCCACCCCTTCCGGAAGTGCTGTGTGACCCATGTGACTCATTTGATCGATCATTTTTTACGCAACAGCCCCCTGGAAGCCCTTGAAACGGGCCCGTAGCCGTCGGGTCACCGGCCCGAGAGCCGGAAGTCCAGCGCCGTGCAGCGCCGCCCCGCGGACACCGTGCGCACCGCCTGGCCGATCGCCTTGCGCGAACCGACGAGGACGACCAGCTTCTTCGCCCGGGTGACCGCCGTATACAGCAGGTTCCGCTGGAGCATCATCCAGGCGCTGGTGGTCACCGGGATCACCACGGCCGGGTACTCACTGCCCTGGGAACGGTGGATGGTCACCGCGTACGCGTGGGCCAGTTCGTCCAGTTCGTCGAACTCGTACGCGACCTCCTCGTCCTCGTCCGTCAGCACCGTCAGGCGCTGGTCGACCGGGTCGAGCGAGGTGACCACGCCCACGGTGCCGTTGAAGACACCGTTGGTGCCCTTCTCGTAATTGTTGCGGATCTGGGTGACCTTGTCGCCGACGCGGAAGACCCGGCCGCCGAACCGCTTCTCGGGCAGCTCGGGGCGGCCGGGGGTGACGGCCTGCTGGAGCAGGCCGTTGAGGGTGCCCGCTCCCGCGGGGCCCCGGTGCATGGGCGCCAGCACCTGCACGTCCCGGCGCGGGTCGAGGCCGAACTTGGCCGGGATCCGCCGTGCCGCCACGTCCACGACGAGCCGGCCGACCTCCTCCGTGTCGTCCTCGACGAAGAGGAAGAAGTCCTTCATGCCGTCGGTGAGCGGGTGCTGCCCGGAGTTGATCCGGTGCGCGTTCGTCACCACGCCCGACTGCTGGGCCTGCCGGAACACCCGGGTGAGGCGCACGGCCGGGATCGGGCTGCCGTCGGCGAGCAGATCGCGGAGCACCTCGCCGGCGCCGACGCTGGGGAGCTGGTCCACGTCCCCGACGAAGAGCAGGTGGGCTCCCGGGGGGACCGCCTTGACCAGTTTGTTGGCGAGCAACAGGTCCAGCATGGACGCCTCGTCCACGACCACCAGGTCGGCGTCGAGGGGGCGGTCCTTGTCGTAGGCCGCGTCGCCGCCGGGCTTCAGCTCCAGCAGGCGGTGGACGGTGGACGCCTCGGCGCCGGTGAGCTCGGCCAGGCGCTTGGCGGCGCGGCCGGTCGGGGCGGCGAGCACGACCTTCGCCTTCTTCGCGCGGGCCAGCTCCACGATCGAGCGCACGGTGAAGGACTTGCCGCAGCCCGGGCCGCCGGTGAGGACGGCGACCTTCTCGGTGAGGGCGAGCCGGACGGCTGCCTCCTGCTCGGGGGCGAGGTCGGTCCCGGTGCGCGTGGCGAGCCAGGCCAGCGCCTTGTCCCAGGCCACGTCCCGGAAGGCGGGCATCCGGTCCGCGTCCGTACGCAGGAGGCGCGACAACTGGGCGGCGAGGGAGAGTTCGGCCCGGTGGAAGGGGACGAGGTAGACCGCGGTGACGGGCTCCGCGCCGCCGTCGGGCCCCGGCACCTTCTCCCGTACGACGCCCGGCTCCTCCCCCTCCCCGGGGGGTGCCGCGAGTTCCGCGAGGCATTCGATGACCAGGCCGGTGTCGACCTGGAGGAGCTTGACCGCGTCCGCGATCAGCCGTTCCTCGGGGAGGTAGCAGTGCCCTTGGTCGGTGGACTGCGACAGGGCGTACTGGAGGCCCGCCTTGACGCGCTCCGGGCTGTCGTGCGGGATGCCGACGGACTGGGCGATCTTGTCGGCGGTGAGGAAGCCGATGCCCCAGACGTCGGAGGCCAGCCGGTAGGGCTGGTTCTTCACGACCGAGATCGAGGCGTCGCCGTACTTCTTGTAGATGCGGACCGCGATCGACGTGGACACCTCGACGGTCTGGAGGAAGAGCATGACCTCCTTGATCGCCTTCTGCTCCTCCCAGGCGTCGGCGATCTTCCTGGTGCGCTTGGGGCCCAGGCCGGGCACCTCGACGAGACGCTTGGGCTCCTCCTCGATGATCTTCAGGGTGTCCAGGCCGAAGTGCTGGGTGATGCGGTCGGCGAAGACCGGGCCGATGCCCTTGACCAGGCCGGAGCCCAGGTAGCGGCGGATGCCCTGGACGGTGGCGGGAAGCAGGGTCGTGTAGTTCTCGACGGTGAACTGCTTGCCGTACTGGGGGTGCGAGCCCCAACGGCCCTCCATCCGCAGGGACTCGCCGACCTGGGCGCCGAGCAGCGCGCCGACGACCGTCAGCAGGTCTCCGGCACCGCGGCCGGTGTCGACCCGGGCGACCGTGTAGCCGTTGTCCTCGTTGGCGTACGTGATGCGCTCCAGGACACCTTCGAGCACGGCGAGCCGCCGCTCCCCGCTCCCCGTTTCTTGAGCCATGATCCGACGGTACCGCCGAGGTCCGACAGCGGGGGCGCCCTGGGGAGGAACCGCCCGGTCACCCCGCCTGGGCGGCCAGGTGGCCGTGAGCATCCCGGCCGGCCCGCCCCGGGCCGGCCCGTGACATCACGATCCGGTCTCGGGGTCTTGTGTCCGCGTGTGTAATCGATTCCAATCCTCCTGCGTACAGCGATGTAATCGATTCCAGGCGTTCCGCGGGTCGAACGGGTTACACAAGGAGGTGGAGCGCGATGGCGAGCATCAAGGACGTCGCCGCCGAGGCGGGGGTGTCCGTCGCCACGGTGTCACGCGTCCTGAACGACCACCCCTCGGTCAGCCCGGACGCCCGCGTGCGCGTACGGGCCGCCGTGGAGGCGCTGGGCTACCGCCCGAACGCCGTCGCCCGGTCGCTGCGGACCGACCAGACGCACACCCTCGGCCTGGTCATCAGCGACGTGCTGAACCCGTACTTCACGGAACTGGCCCGCTCCGTCGAGGAGGAGGCCCGCGCACTGGGCTACAGCGTGATCATCGGCAACGCCGACGAGCGGCCGGACCTCCAGGACCACCACGTACGGACCCTGCTGGACCGCCGTATCGACGGCCTGCTCGTCTCCCCGACCGACGGCGGGTCGCCGCTGATCCTCGACGCCGCGCGCGCGGGGACGCCCATGGTCTTCGTGGACCGCTGGATCCCGGGCGTGGACGTGCCGGTCGTCCGGGCGGACGGGCTGGCGGCCGTGCGGGAGCTGGTCGCCCATCTGCACGGCCTCGGGCACCGGCGGCTGGCGATCATCGCCGGCCCGGCGGCGACCACCACGGGCCAGGAGCGGGTGACGGCCTTCGGGGAGGCGCTGCGTGCCCATGGTCTCGGGCTGCCCGACGTCTACACCGGCCAGGGCGACTTCCAGGCCGACAGCGGACGGCGGGTGACCGAGGGGTTCCTCGCCCTGCCCGAGCCGCCCGAGGTGGTCTTCGCCGCCGACAACCTGATGGCGCTGGGCGCACTGGACGCGATCCGCGCGCGCGGGCTGCGCGTGCCGGACGACATCGCGCTGGCCGCGTTCGACGACATCCGCTGGTTCGTGCACACCGATCCGCCGATCACCGCGATCGCCCAGCCCACCGGCGAACTGGGACGCGCCGCCGTACGCGCGCTCGTCGACCGCATCGAGGGACGGCCCCCCGAGTCCGTCATCCTCCCCGCCCGTCTCGTCGTCCGCCGCTCCTGCGGCGAACCGGCTCCGCCGGAGCCGCCCCCCGCTGCGCGCTCCCCCGTACGAGGGAGCCAGTCGTGAGCGACGCGGAACGAGTTGCCTCGCGTCGAGGGCGTCGTCAAGGTGCCGGTGAAGGGCACCAGGAGAACGTGGCCGGCTTCAGCGGCTGACACCGGCGAGCGGCCGGGCGGCCGTACCCCTGGGTGACGGCCGCCCACCCCACCTCACGACAACACGTCACGGACGACACGTCACGGACAAGGGGAGCGACTGCATGTACGACTACGACCTGCTGGTCGTGGGGTCGGCCAACGCCGACCTGGTGATCGGTGTCGAGCGGCGGCCGGGGGCCGGTGAGACGGTGCTCGGCTCGGACCTGGCCGTCCATCCGGGCGGCAAGGGCGCGAACCAGGCGGTCGCCGCCGCCCGGCTCGGGGCGCGGACGGCCCTGCTGGCCCGGGTCGGTGACGACGCCCACGGCCGGCTGCTGCTCGACGCGCAGGGGGCGGCCGGGGTCGACACGGGGGGCGTGCGGGTGGGCGGGGCGCCGACCGGGGTCGCGCTGATCACGGTCGACCCGTCCGGGGACAACAGCATCGTCGTCTCGCCGGGCGCCAACGGGCGGCTGACGCCCGAGGACGTGCGGACGGCCGGGGACCTCCTGCGTGCCTCCCGGGTGGTGTCGACGCAGCTGGAGATCCCGCTGGAGACGGTCGTGGAGGTCGTACGGGGCCTGGCACCGGGCAGCCGCTTCGTCCTGAACCCGTCCCCGCCGCGGTCCCTGCCGCCGGAGGTGCTGGCGGCCTGCGACCCGCTGATCGTCAACGAGCACGAGGCGAGGGTGATCCTCGGGGAGGGCGGTGGTGGCGGGGTACCGGAGGACTGGGCCCGGCTGCTGCTGGCGAAGGGGCCGCGATCGGTGGTGGTGACGCTGGGCGCGGAAGGGGCGCTGGTGGCGTCGGAGGAGGGGGTGGTCCGGGTGCCGTCGGTGACGGTGGCCGCCGTGGACACGACGGGCGCGGGGGACGCGTTCACCGCGGCGCTCGCGTGGCGGCTGGGGGCGGGATCCTCGCTCGCGGAGGCGGCGGCGTACGCGTCCCGGGTCGGGGCGGCGGCGGTGACGCGGGAGGGCGCGCAGGACTCCTTCCCGACGGCGGCGGAGGTCGAGGCGCTGGGCCGGCCCGGCCCGGGCGACGCGCCGGGGACGGCCGTACCGGGCGGGTCCCGGTGAAGAGGGCCGGAATCCCGATCCGGCATCTCGCCGGCACGCCGGCCGAGCCGGGAGACGGGGACGGGGCGCTGGTGTGCGAGACCGGCTTGCCGATACCCGGCGGTCCCCGGGGCGTGGACCTGGCCTACCGGGCCGGGGTGCCGCCGTTCGCCGACGTGCTGGACGAGCTGGTGGTGGAGGGTGCGACGGCGCCGACGGAGGTGCGGGGCGCCGATCCGGCCGCGTCGGCGCTGCTGGCCGGGCACTTTCCCGAGCCGGCCCTGGTGCCGCACGAGAGGCTCGAGGAGCTGTCGGCGGGCGCGCGGCTGGTTGTCCGCACCGGGGAGGTCCGGCCGTACGCGAACGTGCTGCCGAGGTGCGGGGTCTTCCGGGCCCGCCCTCGGGAGCCCGGCCGGGAGCGTCCGGCCCGGGTGCGTCAGGCGGCGGAAAACTTCGAGGGGGTCCGGTCTCAGACCGGGCCCCCTCGGGTTTTCCCTCCCCGTCAGAACCCCCGTGATCCCCCCAGATCCCCCTCCGAGAAGTCCTGATGCCACGTATGACCCGCGAGGTGGGGGGAGGGTTGTACGGAACCTCGAAGTTTTTTCCGGCCCTTCGCGACTCCCCTCCCCTGCCCCTCACGTGGTCACGTGGTCACGTGCTCCACGAATCGCGCCGCGGTCTCGGCGAGCACCTCGCCGCCGTCCCGCGCCCACAGCGCCTCGTTGAACAGCTCCACCTCGATCGGTCCGGTGTAGCCGGCCGCCTCCACGTACCCCTGCCACTCGCGCATGTCGATCGCGCCGTCGCCGATCTGGCCGCGGCCGTTGAGGACGCCCTCCGGGAGGGGGGTGGTCCAGTCGGCGAGCTGGAAGGTGTGGATGCGGGCGCCCGCGCCGGCCCGGGCGATCTGGGCCGGGGCCTGGTCGTCCCACCAGATGTGGTACGTGTCCACCGTGACGCCGACCTGGTGCGCGGGAAAGCGTTCCGCGAGGTCGAGCGCCTGGGTGAGGGTGGAGACGACGCAACGGTCGGAGGCGAACATGGGGTGCAGCGGCTCGATGGCCAGCTTCACGCCGTGCCGCTCCGTGTACGGGCCGAGTTCGGCGAGGGCGTCCGCGATCCGCTCCCGCGCGCCGTGCAGGTCCTTCGAGCCCGCCGGCAGGCCGCCGGAGACCAGGACCAGCACGTCGGTGCCGAGGGTGGCGGCCTCGTCGACCGCGCGGCGGTTGTCGTCCAGGGCGCGGGCACGCTCGTCCGGGTCGATCGCCGTGAGGAAGCCGCCCCGGCACAGCGTCGTCACCGTCAGGCCCGCGTCCCGGACCAGCTTCGCCGTCGCCTCCACGCCGTACGCCTGGACCGGCTCGCGCCACAGGCCCACGTTCGTGACGCCCAGCCGGCCGCAGGCGTCGGCCAGTTCCGGCAGCGACAGCTGCTTGACCGTCATCTGGTTGACGGAGAAACGCGCGAGGTCGGTCACTGGGGCACTCCGTACAGGCTCAGCAGGGTCCGCATCCGCTCCTCGGCCAGCTTGGGGTCCGGGAACAGGCCCAGACCGTCGGCCAGTTCGTACGCCCTCACGAAGTGCGGGAGGGAACGGGCCGACTGGAGGCCGCCGACCATCGTGAAGTGCGACTGGTGGCCGGCCAGCCAGGCCAGGAGGACCACGCCCGTCTTGTAGAAGCGGGTGGGGGGCTGGAAGAGGTGGCGGGAGAGCGCGACGGTCGGGTCCAGCAGCTCCCGGAAGCCCGTGACGTCGCCCGTGTCCAGGACCCGGACCGCCTGGGCCGCCAGGGGTCCCAGCGGGTCGAAGACGCCGAGCAGCGCGTGGCTGAAGCCGCGCTCGTCGCCCGCGATCAGCTCGGGGTAGTTGAAGTCGTCGCCGGTGTAGCAGCGGACGCCCTTCGGGAGCCTGCGCCTGAGGTCGATCTCGCGCTGGGCGTCCAGCAGGGAGACCTTGATGCCGTCGACCTTGTCGGGGTGCGCGGCGATGACCTCCAGGAAGGTGTCGGTGGCCGCGTCCAGGTCGGACGAGCCCCAGTAGCCCTCCAGCGCCGGGTCGAACATCGGGCCCAGCCAGTGCAGGACCACCGGCTCGGCGGACTGCCGCAGGAGGTGGCCGTAGACCTCCAGGTAGTCCTCGGGGCCCGTGGCCGCCGCGGCCAGGGCGCGGGACGCCATCAGGATCGCCTGGGCGCCCGCCTCCTCGACCACCGCGAGCTGCTCCTCGTAGGCCGCGCGGACCTGGTCGAGGGTGGCCGGGCCGGTGAGCTGGTCGGTGCCGACACCGCAGGCGATGAGGCCGCCGACGGACCGCGCCTCGGCGGCGCTGCGGCGGATCAGCTCGGCCGCGCCCGCCCAGTCCAGGCCCATGCCGCGCTGGGCGGTGTCCATGGCCTCGGCGACGCCGAGCCCGTGGGACCACAGGTGGCGGCGGAAGGCGAGGGTGGCGTCCCAGTCGACGGCGGCGGGCGCGTCGGGCGAGACGTCCGCGTACGGGTCGGCCACCACGTGGGCCGCCGAGAAGACCGTACGGGAGGTGAAGGGGGCGCCGGGGGTGACGGCGAGGGGTTCCCGGCGGGGTTCGTACGCCCGCAGGCCGCCGTCGGTGCCGGGCAGGTTGATGGTCACAGGGCGATCTCCGGTACGTCGAGACGGCGGCCCTCGGCCGACGACCTCAGGCCCAGTTCGGCGAGCTGGACGCCGCGGGCGCCGGCCAGCAGGTCCCAGTGGTAGGGGGCGTCGGCGTAGACGTGCCGCAGGAACAGCTCCCACTGGGCCTTGAAGCCGTTGTCGAAGTCGGCGTTGTCGGGGACCTCCTGCCACTGGTCGCGGAACACCTCGGTGGCGGGGATGTCGGGGTTCCACACCGGCTTGGGCGTCGAACTGCGGTGCTGGACACGGCAGTTGCGCAGACCGGCGACGGCCGAGCCCTCGGTGCCGTCGACCTGGAACTCCACCAGCTCGTCGCGGTTGACGCGGACGGCCCAGGAGGAGTTGATCTGGGCGATGGCGCCGCCGTCGAGCTCGAAGACGCCGTAGGCGGCGTCGTCGGCGGTGGCGTCGTAGGGCTTGCCGTTCTCGTCCCAGCGCTGCGGGATGTGGGTGGTGGCGATGGCCTGGACGGTCTTCACCCGGCCGAACAGCTCGTGGAGCACGTACTCCCAGTGCGGGAACATGTCGACGACGATGCCGCCGCCGTCCTCCGCGCGGTAGTTCCAGGAGGGGCGCTGGGCGGCCTGCCAGTCGCCCTCGAAGACCCAGTAGCCGAACTCGCCGCGGACCGACAGGATCCGGCCGAAGAAGCCGCCGTCGATGAGGCGCTTGAGCTTGAGCAGGCCCGGGAGGAAGAGCTTGTCCTGGACGACACCGTGCTTGATGCCGGCGCCGGCGGCCAGCCGGGCCAGCTCCAGGGCCCCGTCGAGACCGGTGGCCGTCGGCTTCTCGGTGTAGATGTGCTTGCCCGCGGCGATGGCCTTCCTGAGCGCCTCCTCGCGGGCGGAGGTGACCTGGGCGTCGAAGTAGATGTCGACGGTCGGGTCGGCGAGGACCGCGTCCACGTCCGTCGAGACGTGCTCCAGACCGTGCTGCTCGGCGAGCGCCCGCAGGGCGTGCTCGCGGCGGCCGAGCAGGATCGGCTCCGGCCACAGCACGGTGCCGTCGCCGAGGTCGAGGCCACCCTGTTCGCGGAGGGCCAGGATGGAGCGGACCAGGTGCTGGCGATAGCCCATGCGACCGGTCACGCCGTTCATGGCGATACGCACCGTCTTGCGTGTCACGTCATTCCCTTCGCAGGCGTCGTACGCAGCGTTCATGCGCGTTTCGTACGCGGTTGTGCGCGCCGCGTACGCCTCTACTGATGAGCGGTACAGCAAGCGCTTTCTATCTGATGAGAAGCTAGCCTCTGAGCGGCGGTCCAGACAAGACCGTGACGGGGTTGAGTTGTTCGAGGTGGCGAACAACAGGGGGGCGGGGCTTTAGGGTCTGCTCGACACCATCGGAACCATGGCCGTGGGCGGCCTGTCCACACGGTTGGCGGCCCGGTCCGGCAGGACCACGGCCGGGTGACGAGGACCGCGGCCCACTCACGGGGACGGCGGCCCGTCCGAGAGGACGTACGACGAGATGCGCGACCGGAGGACGACGAGATGACGGTGACCCTGGCGGACGTGGCGGCCCGCGCACAGGTCTCGCCCGCGACGGTGTCGCGCGTGCTGAACGGGAACTACCCCGTGGCCGCCTCGACCCGCGAGCGGGTCCTGCGGGCGGTGGACGAGCTGGACTACGTCCTCAACGGCCCGGCGAGCGCGCTGGCGGCGGCCACCTCGGACCTGGTCGGGATCCTGGTGAACGACATCGCCGACCCCTTCTTCGGGATCATGGCGAGCGCGATCCAGTCGGAGATCGGGGGGCCGGGCGGACGGGCGGGCGGGGAGAGACTCGCGGTGGTGTGCAACACCGGGGGCTCCCCGGAGCGCGAGCTGACCTACCTCACGCTGTTGCAGCGGCAGCGGGCGGCGGCGGTCGTGCTGACCGGCGGGGCCGTGGAGGACGTACCGCACGCGGCGGCGATGTCGGCGAAGCTGCGGAAGCTGGCGGAGGCGGGGACGCGGGTGGTGCTGTGCGGGCGGCCGCCGGCGCCGGAGACCCGGGCCATCGCGCTGACCTTCGACAACCGTGGCGGCGGGCGGGAGCTGACCGAGCACCTGATCGGGCTCGGGCACCGGCGGCTGGGGTACATCGCGGGACCCGAGGAACGGACGACGACCCGGCACCGGCTGGAGGGCCACCGGGCGGCGCTCGCGGCCCACGACATCGCGGAGGACCCCCGCTGGACCGTCCACGGGCGGTACGACCGGCGCTCGGGGTACGAGGCCACGCTGGAACTGCTGCGCCGGGACCCGTCGCTGACGGCCGTGGTCGCCGCGAACGACTCCGTCGCGCTCGGGGCGTGCGCGGCGCTGCGCGAGTCCGGGCGGCGGATCCCGGAGGACGTCTCGGTGGCCGGGTTCGACGACCTTCCGTTCAGCGTGGACACGGTGCCCTCGCTGACGACGGTACGGCTGCCGCTCGCGGAGGCGGGGGCGCGGGCCGGACGGATCGCGATGGGCCGCGAGGAGCCGCCGCCGGGCGGGATCACCATGATCCGGGGAGAGTTGATGGTGCGGGGGTCGTCCGGGGTGCCGCGGGGCTGAGGGTCGGGGCTGAGGGGCTTTGGGGCGGGGGTGTGGGGCGGTGAGGGGGCGGCGGTCGGTCCTGGGAATCGGCTCCGGGCTCGGTCCGGCCTCGGGCTCGGTCCGGCCCCGGGCTCGGTCCGGCCTCGGGCTCGGTCCTGGGATCGGCTCAGACCTCCGACTCGGTCCTGGGGTCGGCTCCGACCTCCGACTCGGTCCTGGGGTCGGCTCCGACTCCGGGCTCGGTCCGGCCTCGGGCCAGGTCGGCGTACGACGGTTCACCGGTGCCCGTACGTGCCCCCGGCCGGTGGAGGACGCCGATCCGGTCTGGTCCGCGCGGGCGGCGGTGAGGCGCCGCGCCCGGGTCGCCGAGCGCGCCGTGCACGGACAAGGAACGAGCCACCGCCCGGCGGGATCCCGCTCTCGTGGCCGTGCCGTGCGGTCTTCGCGATGAGTTTCGGCCCGGGCCGCCGTCTACCTCGCTGTCACACCGACCACAGAGCACACGAGAGACCGGAGTGAGTTCCATGCGCATCATCATCACCGCCTTCATCAGCCTGGACGGCGTCGTGCAGGCGCCCGGCGGTGCGGAGGAGGACACCGACGGCGGGTTCGCGCACGGCGGCTGGACCCACCCCTACTTCGACCCGGAGGTCGTCGGCGGCGCTTTCGACGCGGCGGCGCGGGAGGCCGACGCGCTGCTGTTCGGGCGGCGGACGTGGCAGGCGATGGCGGGGGCGTGGCCGGAGCAGGCCGGGGATCCGTTCGCCGACCGGATGAACTCCCTGCCGAAGTACGTCGTCTCCCGCACGCTCACCGACGACTCGCTGACCTGGCACAACACCACCCGTATCGCCGGTGACGAGGCCGTCGCCCACCTGCGCGAACTGCGCGAGAGCGACGGCGGCACCCTCGTGGTCATGGGCAGCTCCTCGCTCGCCCGCACCCTGCTGGCCGAGGGCCTGGTGGACGAGCTGCGGCTCATCGTGATGCCGGTGGTGCTCGGCGGCGGCAAGTCGATCTTCCCGGACGACGGCAGCAGGACGGCGTTCGAGCTGGTGTCCACGACGACCGCTCCGACGGGGGCGCAGGTGTGCGTGTACCGGACGGCGGCCGAGGCCTGAGGAGGGCGCACCTCGGACGCGTCACCGACGCGCCGCGGACGAGACCGCCGACGCACACCGACGCACCACCGAAGGCGGGCGCGCACAGACCTGGACGTGCGTCGCCCGCTCGCCCTACGCTCGAACCGCAGTATCTCTGACTGAGTCAACGATCCGAGGGGATCACTCCCCGGGACGACGTGGGGGCGACGACCATGACCGTGCAGGACATCCGTGCCTTCAACCGCTTCTACACGAATGTCATCGGCGCCCTCGACTACAGCCGCCACCTGTACGCCCCCTACACCCTCACCGAGTCCCGCGTGCTGTACGAGCTCGCGCACTCCCCTCGTACCGACGCGGCCGACCTGCGGGCCGAGCTCTCGCTGGACGCGGGCTATCTGAGCCGGATCCTGAACAGGTTCGAGCAGGACGGCCTGATCGAGCGCACGACCTCGCACCGCGATCCCCGGCGGCGGCACGTCACCCTCACCCCGCGCGGCCGGGAGACCGCCGCGCGGCTCGCCGAGCGGGCCGACGAGTCCGTCGCCGCGCTGCTCGCCACCGTCCCCGCCCCCGGCCGGGCCCGGCTGACGCAGGCGCTGCGGACCGTCCGCGAGATCCTGTCCGACGGCCGCCCGCCGCGTCGCGAGGACGTCCTGCTGCGGGAACCAGGCCCCGGCGACCTCGGCTGGATCGTGCAGCGCAACGCCGCGCTGTACGCCGCCGAGTACGGCTGGAACGCCGACTACGAAGGGCTGGTGGCGAGGATCGTCGCCGACTTCGCGCAGGACCACGATCCGCATCTGGAGCGGGTGTGGATCGCCGAGCTGGACGGCCGGCCGGTGGGGTGCGTGATGTGCGTACGGGACGAGGCGCCCGCCACCGCCCGCCTGCGGCTCCTCCTCGTGGAGCCGGACGCGCGGGGTCTGGGCATCGGCGACCGGCTCGTGGGGGCCGTCGTCGACTTCGCCCGCGAGGTCGGCTACCGCGACCTCGTCCTGTGGACCAACGACGTCCTGGCCGGCGCCCGCCGGATCTACCGGCGGCACGGTTTCGTCCTGACCGCCGAGACACCTCACCGCTCCTTCGGTCACGACCTCACCGGGCAGGACTGGCGGCTGGATCTCCAGGACACGGGGGAGTGACGGACGGATCCGCAGGGCACGGGTGAGAGACGGACGGGACCGGCACGGACCGGCCCCGTCTGGACCCGAGCAGCTCCGCGAGTGACAGTAGGGACCATGAAACTGGCGTTCTCCACCCTCGGCGTTCCCGGCCTCCCCCTCCCCGACGTGCTGCGGCTCGCGAGCACGTACGGCTACCACGGCGTGGAACTGCGCGCCCACCCGGAGGAGCCGGTGCACCCCGGCCTCGACCTCACCCGGCGCGCCGACGTGGCGGCCGAGTTCAAGGCGGCGGGGGTGGAGCTGCTGGGCCTGGCCGGCTACGCCCGCGTGGCCGCGCCCGGGGACGACGAGGCGGTGATCGAGGAGGTCCGCCGGCTCCTCGACCTCGCCCGCGACCTCGGCGCGCCCTACGTCCGGGTGTTCCCGGGCGGCGGTACGGAGCAGAGCCGGGAGGAGGCGGACGCCACCGCCGCGCGGCGGCTGGGCACAGCCGCGGAGTACGCCGCCGACCTCGGCGTCCGCATCCTGCTGGAGACCCACGACTCGCACCGCACCGGCGCCGACGCGATCCGTGTCCTCGGTCCGGTCGGCCACCGGCAGGTGGGCGCGCTGTGGGACGTCATGCACACCTGGCTGGGCGGCGAACAGCCCTCGGAGACCTACGCGGCCCTGTCCCCGTTCCTCGGCTACGTGCAGGTCAAGGACATCGCCTCCGCCGACGACACGACCCCGGTGGCACTCGGCACCGGTGTGCTGCCACTGGCGGAGTGCGTGGAGGTCCTGTCCCGGCACGGCTGGGACGGCTGGCTGTGCTGGGAGTACGAGAAGCGGTGGTACGAGGCGGCGGCACCGCTGCCCGACCTGCTGGAGGCCGGCCGGGAACACCTCGCCCGGCTCCTCAACGACTCCGCCTGACGCCTCGGCGACCGTACCCGGGGCGGCCGGTCCACGTCCTCGACGTGTCCCGGCACCCGCCCTGCGCGAGCGGCCGCCGCGACGCACCACGGGAGGGGCTTCTCGCCGGTCGTCGGAGCCCCGGTCCCACCCGGCTGGGCAGCGCCTCGCTTCGGCCGGAGGGGAGCGGGAGCCTGTGAACGCCCCCCGACCGCAGGGCACCGCCGCCTGTCGTCCGGCGGCGGTGCCCTGCGGTCCGCCTGGAGCCGGAGCTCGTGGTTCGAGTCCGCCGCCGCCCTGTGGAACGCCTCGCCGCAGGCCGTCATCGCCCCGGGCCGCGCCCCGCCCGCACTCCCCCGGCGGCGGACGCGTATGGCCGGACCCGCGAACAGGGCCAGGACAGAGCGCGGACGACGGCGAGGGCACGAGCGGGTCAGGAGCGGCGGCATGCTCGACGCGCCGGCCCCCGAGCCCTGCGGCGGCCGTTCCGGAGGGCCTGGACGGACCGTCCGAGCGGCGGCCCGTACCGTCCGAGCGCCGGCCCGCCTGCCCCGTCCGCCTCTCCCGTCCCGTGCTCCCCGACTTCCGGGAATCGGGCCCCGGCCGGGAACCCGGGCCCCCTCCCGCTCGTCCAAGCCGCAAGCTGTCGGAGAGTCACCGTGGTGCGGTGTCGGCCTCGCTGCTGGCTGCGAACGCTGACCCTCCCTCTCCGCCGTACCGCGGCCGGCAGCACACCGCCATCGGCGCGCCCCCCTCCAACAGCGCCGATGGCGGCCCTCCGCCGGTTACCGTGCATCCCCTTGACTGGCAGAAACTTCCCGGATATTCGTGACTCCTCGGAAGTTTCCTTCAGAGGGAAGGAGCGCACGTGCGCGACTCCGGCACCGGAAGCACGGGAAACACCGCACAGCCGTCCAGACGGACCCTCCTCGCCACCACCGCCGCCGCGGGCGTCACCGCCGCCCTGGCCGCCGGCGGGACCGCGTACGCCGCCACCTCCGACGACAGACGGCTGCGCGCCCTGATCTCCCGCATGTCCCTGGAGGAGAAGGTCGGCCAGCTCTTCGTGACGCGGGTGTACGGCCACTCGGCCACCGCCCCCGACCAGGCAGACATCGACGCCAACCTCAAGGAGCTGGGTGTCCGCACGGCCGCCGAGCTGATCGCGCGGTACCGGGTCGGCGGGATCATCTACTTCACCTGGGCGCACAACACCCGCGACCCACACCAGATCGCGGACCTGTCGAACGGCATCCAGCAGGCGTCCCTGGAGCGGCCGCGCGGCCTGCCCGTGCTCATCTCCACCGACCAGGAACACGGCGCCGTGTGCCGGATCGGCGAGCCCGCCACCCTGTTCCCGGGCGCGATGGCCCTCGGCGCCGGCCGGTCGCGGTCCGACGCCCGCGCCCTCGGCCGGATCGCCGGGCGGGAGCTGCGCGCGATGGGCGTGCGGCAGAACTACTCCCCGGTCGCCGACGTGAACGTCAACCCGGCCAACCCGGTCATCGGTGTGCGCTCCTTCGGCTCCGAACCGGAGGCGGTGGCCGCCCTGGTGGCCGCCGAGGTCGCCGGGTACCAGGGGGCGAAGGTCGCCGCGACGGCCAAGCACTTCCCCGGGCACGGCGACACCGCCGTGGACAGCCACTACGGCTTCCCGGTGATCACCCACAGCCGCGCGCAGTGGGAGGAGCTGGACGCCGTTCCCTTCCGGGCGGCGATCCGGGCCGGCATCGACTCGGTCATGACGGCGCACATCCAGTTCCCGGCCCTCGACGACTCCGGCGACCCGGCCACCCTCTCGCACCCGATCCTCACCGGCATCCTGCGCGGCGAACTCGGCTACGACGGGGTCGTGGTGACCGACTCCCTCGGCATGGAGGGCGTCCGCACCAAGTACGGCGACGACCGCGTGCCCGTGCTCGCGCTCAAGGCCGGCGTGGACCAGCTCCTCAACCCGCCCTCCCTGGACGTCGCGTGGAACGCCGTGCTGAAGGCCGTGCGGGACGGCGAGCTGACCGAGCGGCGGCTCGACGCGTCGGTGCTGCGGATCCTGCGGCTCAAGGCGAAGCTGCGGCTGTTCGAGGAGCCGTACGTCGGCCAGGGCGGGGTCACCCGCACGGTCGGCATCCCGGCGCACCTGGCGGCGGCCGACCGGATCGCCGGGCGGACGACCACGCTGCTGGTGAACGAGGGGAACCTGCTGCCGCTCTCCCGCCACCGGCACCCCCGGCTGCTCGTCGTCGGCGCGGATCCCGCCTCGCCGTCGGGGACGACCGGGCCGCCCACCGGCGTCCTCGCGGGCGCGCTCACCGAGCTGGGCTTCACGGCCACCGCCCTGTCGACCGGCACGGCGCCCTCGGCCGCCACCGTCGCCCGGGCCGTCGCGGCGGCGCGGGAGGTGGACGCGGTGGTGGTGGGAACGTACAACGTCACGGCGGCCGGTTCCCAGAAGACGCTGGTCGAGCAGCTGGTGGCGACGGGCAGGCCGGTGGTGGCGGTGGCGCTGCGCAACCCGTACGACGTGGCGCAGCTGCCGTCCGTGCCGGCCTGTCTGGCGGCGTACTCCTGGACCGACGTCGAACTGCGGGCGGCGGCCCGGGTGATCGCGGGACGGGTCGACCCGCGCGGGAGGCTGCCGGTGCCGGTGCAGCGGGCGGATGATCCGGCGAAGGTGCTGTATCCGGTCGGGCACGGGCTGTCTTACCAGACGTAGACCTCATACGCCACACAATCGGCGTACCACCCCCAAAAGGCGCAAAGCACCCCGCGTGTCTGGCGTGACCCCGTCCCGGCGGGTCACGCTGGGCGGGGGTGTCGGGGGGATGGCGATGTGGCAGAGATGGTCCGTGCGGGCGGTGTGCGCCCTGTCGGCGCTGCTCGTCGCCCTGCTGGCGGGCTGCCAGGGACCCGGTTCGGCGGGCGGCGGGGAGGACGGCCGGCTGGGGGGCTCGACATCGGCGGCACCGACCCGGCCCTCCGGGTACGGCGTGGTGTTCCTCGCGGTCGACGAGTGCAGCTCCTTCGGAACGACCAGCTTCACCGAGGTCGCCTGCACCAGCGAGCGGGCGGCGGCCCGGGTGGTGGCGCGGCACGACGGCGCGGTGGGCGACGGTCCGCCCTGCCCGGCGACCACGGACTTCGTCCTGCACATCAGCGAGCAGAGCCCGGCGTCGGACGAGGACGGCGACGGGGCCGTGCCGCGCGGCTACGCCTGTATGCGCAACCTGGCGCCGCCGCATCCCGGCGACCCGGGCGGCGGGGGCGGTCCCCGCACCATCGTCGGCGACTGCGTCTACGGCCTGGGCGACGGACAGGTGCGGGAGACCGCGTGCGACGGCACGGGCGTGAAGAAGCCGCAGTACAAGGTGACGAAGGCCGTCGACAGCCGGGCGAAGTGCCCGTTGTCGACGGCCCTGTACGTCCAGCTCGGCGGCGAACAGCCGGTGGGCTGCGCCCGGCCGGTGTGACCCCGAGGGGTGTCGACGGCCGGGCGCGGCGACGGGATTACGGCCGCAGGGCGGGCTCCCGCTCCACGTCACGCTTGTCCAGCTTGGCGTCGTACCTCGCCAGCGGTCTCGCCACCGACGGGTCGGCCTGGACGGACGCGGGCGCCACTCCGGCCCACTCCAGGATCCTGGCCGTGGCCAGCGCCTTCTGGCCGGGGACCAGACCGGCCACGTTCGCGCCGTGGTTGAGGCCGGGGGCGGTGAAGACGTACGAGTCCTTCGCGCCCTTGCCCAGGCGGAACGGCTCCGCGCCCCAGGGGTCGTTCTCGCCGTAGACGAAGAGCATCCGCCGGGCGTTGTGCTTCACCCAGGTGTCCACGTCCCGCATGACGAACGGCTGGAACCTCATCGGGATGGAGCGCGGGACGAAGTTGCGGGGCGGCTGGTAGCCGTAGCGGATGTACTGCTTCTCGATGTGCGGGAAGCGGATCGTCGGCGCGCCCAGCTGGGTGCCCGCCTGGTAGTAGTACGGCGTGTACGGCGACAGCCCCTGGTCCGCGTAGAACGAGAACCCGGAGATGGTGTCGATCGAGGTCCAGATCTCGTCGTCGGTCGCGTTCTTCGCGTCCGCCGGGATCGAGTCGCAGTCGGAGAGCAGGCTGTACTGCCAGAAGCCCCAGACGTAGTCGAGGACGACCGCCTCGTAGGCCCGGTCCAGGCTGCCGACGGTGTCGAAGGTGAGGCCGTTCTCCGCCGCGTACGCCGCGTACTTCTTCTCCAGGGGCTCGCGGCGCACCAGCGCCTCGCGCTGGACCGCGTTCAGCCGGTCGCGGCACTCCTTGGTGCCGACGGTGGCGAAGAAGCGGTCGTAGGCCGAGTCCTCGTCGTTCACGACGTCGTTGGGGGCGACGTAGGCGACGACGCCGTCCATGTCACGGGGGTGGAAGCGCTCGTAGTAGGTGGCGGTCATGCCGCCCTTGGAGCCGCCCGTGGAGATCCACTTCTTGGGGTAGATCTTCTTCAGAGCCTTGAAGATGCGGTGCTGGTCAGTGGCGGCCTGCCAGATGTCCAGCTTGGTCCAGTCGGCCGGGGCCGGCCGGGACGGGGTGAAGAAGCGGTACTCCATGGAGACCTGGTTGCCGTCCACGATCTGGGTGGGTTCGCGGCGTCCGGGGTTCGTGGAGACGTTGTAGCCGCCGGTGTAGAAGACCGTCGGACGCGAGACGTCCTTGTGCAGCACGGTGATCCGCTGCTGGAACGTGCCCTGGGACGGCTTCCGGTGGTCGACCGGCTGGGTGTAGTTCAGGACGAAGAAGCGGTACCCGGGGTACGCCTTCTCCTCGATCAGGCTCATCCCCGGGACGGAGAGGAGCTGGTCCTTGATGTCCGTGGCCGCGGTGGTGCCGGTGGCCTCCGGCTCGGCGGCGGTGGCCGCTCCGGCCGTGCCCAGTGTGCTTATGAGCACCGTGAGCGTCAGCAGCCATCTGAGCGCCTTGCGCATGCACCCTCCCCTGTGAAGTACATATGTGCGCCGGAAGCTAGCGGAGCAAGTGGCCCCGGCACCAGGGGAACTGACGGGTCGATGGGGAAAACCCTCTGTGCGGACCGGTCACAGGCGGACCCAGCCGGAGTCGACGGACCGTCCGCCCACCGCGCCCTTCACCCGCACGCGCCGCTGGCCGGCGTGCGTCTCCACCGGCCCCGCGCGGCGCTTGTACAGCCCCTCGTCGTCCACCGGGCGCAGACCTCGTGCCTGGACGCTGACCATCATGTAGCGCCGGGTGCCCGGGTTCTTGGCCAGGGTGAGCGCGCAGACCCAGCCGCGCCGCTTGTAGACCTGCACGGAACCGGTCGAGAACGTGAGGGTCCTGACCTTGCGTCCGGCGCAGGACGAGGCGGCGGCCTGCGCCTCGCCCGGTGCGGCGACCGCGAGCAGGCCGGAGGCGGTCAGCACGGCCATCCCGAGCGCGAGCCGCCGCCGTATCGCACCACAGTCCACTGTCGTCCCTCCCGCCACACCGACCGACGTACAGGTGTACGGACGCGACACGTGTGTCGGACGGTTGCGCGACCGTCACGCGGACTCGCGGCCCGGGGTGCTCACTGGGCGGCGCCGACCGGCTCCTCCGGCTCGGGGGCGCCCACGAACGTCCGCCACAGCTCGGCGTACCGCCCGCCCCGGGCCAGCAGTTCGTCGTGCGTGCCGTCCTCGGCGACCCGGCCCCGGTCCATCAGCACCACCCGGTCCGCGCGGGCGGCGGTGGTGAGCCGGTGGGCGACCACGAGGGTCGTACGGCGGCCCGCGATGCGGTCGGTGGCCTGGTTGACCTGGGCCTCGGTGGCCAGGTCCAGGGCCGCGGTGGCCTCGTCGAGCAGCAGCACGTCCGGGTCGACGAGTTCGGCGCGGGCCAGGGCGATCAGCTGGCGCTGGCCCGCCGAGAGGTTGCGGCCGCGTTCGGCGACCTCGTGCAGGTAGCCGCCCTCCAGCGTGGCGATCATCTCGTGCGCGCCGACCGTGCGGGCCGCCGCCTCCACCTCGGCGTCGGTGGCGCCCGGCCGGCCGTAGGCGATGGCGTCGCGGACGGTGCCCTGGAAGAGGTACGCCTCCTGCGGGACGACCCCGAGGCGGTGGCGGTACGCGGTGAGGCCGAGGTCGCGCAGGTCCATGCCGTCGACGGTCACCCGGCCGCTCGTCGGGTCGTAGAAGCGGGCGACCAGCTTCACCAGGGTCGACTTGCCGGCGCCGGTCTCACCGACGAAGGCGACCGTCTGCCCGGCGGGGATGCGCAGGTCGATGCCGCCGAGCGCCTCCTCGTCGTCGCCGTACCGGAAGTGCACGTCCTCGAAGGCGATGTCGCCGCGCAGGGAGGTGACGTCCAGCGGCTTGTCCGGGGCCTTGGTGGAGGTGGGCTCCTGGAGCAGCTCCTGGATGCGGCCCAGCGAGACGCTCGCCTGCTGGTAGCCGTCGAAGACCTGGGAGAGCTGCTGGACGGGGGCGAAGAACAGGTCGATGTAGAGCAGGTACGCGACCAGCGCGCCGGTGGTGAGCGTCGCGTCGTCCACCCGGCCCGCGCCCGCGACCAGGACGGCCGCCGCGGCCACCGACGACAGGAACTGCACGAAGGGGAAGTAGACCGAGATCAGCCACTGGCCCCGGATACGCGCCTGGCGGTAGCTGTCGCTGCGCTCCGCGAACCGCGCCCCGCCGTCCCGCTCGCGCCGGAAGGCCTGCACGATCCGCAGCCCGGACACCGACTCCTGGAGGTCGGCGTTGACCACCGACACTCGCTCGCGGGCCAGTTCGTACGCCTTCACGCTCGCCCGGCGGAAGAAGAAGGTGCCGACGATCAGCGGGGGCAGGGTCGCGAACACGACGAGCGCGAGTTCGACGTCGATCACCAGCAGGGCGCCCATGATGCCGAAGAACGTGACGACCGAGACGAACGCGGTGACCAGGCCGGTCTGCAGGAAGGTGGAGAGGGCGTCGACGTCCGTCGTCATCCGCGTCATGATCCGGCCGGTCAGCTCGCGCTCGTAGTAGTCGAGCCCGAGCCGCTGGAGCTGGGCGAAGATCTTCAGCCGCAGGGCGTACAGGACCCGCTCGCCGGTGCGGCCGGTCATCCGGGTCTCGCCGATCTGCGCGGCCCACTGGATCCCGACGGCGACCAGGGCGAGCAGGGACGCGGCCCAGACCGCGCCCAGCGCCATCCGGCTGACGCCGTCGTCGATGCCGTGCCTGATCATCACCGGGAGCAGGAGCCCCATGCCGGCGTCCACCGCGACCAGGCCGAGACTGACCAGGAGCGGGAGACCGAAGCCCCGCAGCAGCCGGCGCAGGCCGTACGACTCCTCGGGCATGACCGCCCGGGCCTCGTCGATGTCGGGGGTGTCGGCCGCCGGGGGCAGCGCCTCGACCTGGGCGAGGAGTTCGGGGGTGGCCGGGGTGCCGGCCAGCGCGAGGTCCTTCGGCTCGCGGTCACCGGTCCACAGCCGGGGCGTCACCCCGCGCTCGGCGTCGAACTCGGCGTCCAGTTCCTCCCGTACGGAGGTGTCCTCGGCCGGTGCCGCGGGCCGGGTGTGGCCCGGGGAGACGCCGCCCAGCTCGTCCGGGTCGGTGAGGAGACGGCGGTAGAGGGCGGAGCGCTGCTGGAGCTCCTCGTGCGTACCGATGTCGGCGAGCCGGCCGGCGTCCAGGACGGCGATGCGGTCGGCGAGGTTGAGGGTGGAGCGGCGGTGGGCGATCAGCAGGGTCGTCCGGCCCCGCATGACCTGCTGGAGGGCCTGGTGGATCTCGTGCTCGACGCGGGCGTCCACGGCGGAGGTGGCGTCGTCGAGCACCAGCAGGCGCGGGTCGGTGAGCAGGGCCCGGGCGAGCGCGATGCGCTGGCGCTGGCCGCCGGACAGGGTGAGTCCGTGCTCGCCGACCTTGGTGTCGTAGCCGTCGGGCAGCTCGGCGATGAAACGGTCCGCCTGGGCGGCGCGGGCGGCGCTCTCGATCTCCTCCTGGGAGGCGCCCGGGCGGCCGTACGCGATGTTCTCGCGGACCGTGTCGGAGAAGAGGAAGGAGTCCTCGGGGACCAGGCCGATCGCGGCGCGCAGCGAGTCGAGGGTGAGCTCGCGCACGTCGTGACCGCCGACGAGGACGGCGCCGTGCGTCACGTCGTAGAAGCGCGGCAGCAGCAGGGAGACGGTGGACTTGCCGGAGCCGGAGGAGCCGACGACGGCGAGGGTCTCGCCGGGGCGGATCTCGAAGCTCAGCCCGTCGAGGACGGGGCGCTCGTGGTCGTAGCCGAAGGAGACGTCGTCGAACTCGACGCTCGCGGGGGCGTCGGCGGGGAGTTCCTTGGTGCCGTCCTTCATCGACGGCTCGGTGTCGATCAGCTCCAGGACGCGTTCGGTGCCCGCGCGGGCCTGCTGGCCGACCGTGAGGACCATGGCGAGCATGCGGACGGGGCCGACCAGCTGGGCGAGGTAGGTGGAGAAGGCGACGAACGTGCCGAGCGTGATGTGCCCGCGGACCGCGAGCCAGCCGCCGAGGGCGAGCATCGCGACCTGGCCGAGGGCCGGGACCGCTTGGAGGGCCGGGGTGTACCGCGAGTTGAAGCGGATGGTGCGCAGGCGTCCGGCGAAGAGGCGGCGGCCGACCTCGCGGAGCTTGCCGGTCTCCTGGTCCTCCTGCCCGAACCCCTTCACCACGCGGACGCCGCTGACGGCGCCGTCGACCACGCCCGCGACGGCGGCGGCCTGGGCCTGGGCGTACCAGGTGGCGGGGTGCAGCCTCGTGCGGCTGCGCCGGGCGATCCACCACAGGGCGGGCGCGACGGCCACGGCGACCAGGGTGAGCGGCGGCGACAGCCAGGCCATGATCACCAGGGACATCAGGAAGAGCAGGATGTTCCCGATGGTCATCGGGAGCATGAAGAGCAGGCCCTGGATCAGCTGGAGGTCGCTGGTGGCGCGGCCGACGACCTGCCCGGTCGACAGCTCGTCCTGGCGGCGGCCGTCGAGGCGGGTGATCGTCCCGAACATCTCCGTGCGCAGGTCGTGCTGGACGTCGAGGGCGAGACGTCCGCCGTAGTAGCGGCGGACGAAGGTGAGGACGTACACGAGGAGGGCCGCGACGATCAGGGCGCCCGCCCAGGGAGCCATGCCCCGGCTGTGGTCGCCGACCACGTCGTCGATGATCACCTTGGTGATCAGGGGGACCACCGCCATGACGGCCATGCCGGCGAGGCTGGAGCCGAGGGCGAGCACGACGTTGCGGGGATGGCGCCACGCGTAGCCGGCCAGCCTGCGTGCCCAGCTCTGTGTCTCCCCCTGGTGCGGTGCCACGCGGTGCCCTCCTCGCTACCTGATCTTCCAGAAGGCACCAACGCGGCGGGAAGCGGATTTCATCCCTCCGCAACAATCGGGGGAGCGGATTCAGACGCGTACCCGCAAGAAGAGGAACCGGGTCGTCTGCACGGCGTTCTGGTTGTCGTCGCTGACCAGCAGGACCTTCAGGCGGTCGCCCGCGCGGCCGGTGACCGTCATGCCCTCGATGTTGTCGAGCAGCGGGTTGGGCTGGGGCTGCTTCGCCGTGGCGCCGAGGGCCGGGCAGTCCGCGATGTCGGCGAGGAGGGTCTTGCTGACCGGGCGGACGCCGGCCTGGCCCGTCAGGTGCTCGACGCCGCTGGTGTCCGTGGCGTGCCGGGGGTCGGCCAGGTACAGACGGACCGTGTTGCCGACGCCGGAGGTGAAACCGCGTTCCAGGACGAGCAGGCGGCCGTCGGGGGTGGCCCGCACCTCGGGGACGCCCAGGCCGGTGTCGGCCCGGTAGGCGTACTGGACGGCGAGCGCGAAGCGGCCGTTCCCGGTCCGCCGCCAGGTCTGGAAGCGGACGGTGTCCGCGCGGTCGCCGGAGAGGGCGTACTCCATGGACGCGAGCAGGGTGCGTCCGCCGGGGAGCAGCGTCAGCCCCTCGAAGGTGCCGTTGGGGACGGCTCGGCCGGCCGGGGCGACCCGGAGGGCGGGCGGGACCGGGAGGCGGTCCAGGATCGCGCCGTCGCGGCCGTACCGGCGGATCGACGGCTCGCTCTCCGAGGTGATGAGCCGGGTGCCGTCCCGGTCGACCACCAGGCCCTCGGAGTCGAGCGCGGCGCCGTTCTCGTCGGCGAACGGGACGACCCGGCGGGGCTGGAGGGTCCTGGCGTCCAGGCCGAACAGGGACGACCGGTCGGAGAGGGCGGCCAGTGAGCCGTCCTCGTCCACCGCGAGCGCGGAGAGGTTGCCGACGAAGGTGCCCTCGTACGCCGTCTTGTCGAGCGCGTCCGAGAAGCGGTCGAGGGAGACGGCGGACGAGCAGGCATGGCCCTGTCCGGCACTGGCGGGCGTGGCGGCGGACAGGCACGTGGCCGCCGCCACGGCCGCGGTGGTGGTCGCGAGGACGGTTCTCAGTCGCATGGACGTCACCGTAGGAGGGGCCGGTGACGTCCGGGAGACCGGCTGGTGAAGCATCGGGACGTCAGCTCGCGGCGAGGTCCCGGTGGATGACCTTGGCCACGCCCTGGATGGTCGTGATGCCGTAGTTCATGGTGCTGTTGCCGTGCGTGAGGACGGTGATCACATAGTCGTGGCCGTTGCCCTTGAACGCGCCGACGCTGTGCACCCGCCAGCCGTTGGTGGCCCGCTGGAGCCAGCCGTTCTTGACCGCCACGGAGACGCCGGACGGCACTCCGTACGGCGTTCCCCAGCGCTGGGAGGAGACCACCTGGCCCATCAGCTTGATGATGTAGGCGCGGGAGTTGTCGCTCAGGACCGTGTTCTTCGCGGTGATCAGCTTGAGCAGCTTCTGCTGGTCGGTGACGGTGATCTGGGTCAGCCCCCAGTAGCCGTTCGCGCCGGGCTTGGTCTGGGTCATGCCGGCCGCGGTGAGGAAGCCCTTGATCTTGGTCATGCCCAGCTGCTTCCACAGCGTGCTGGTCGCGGCGTTGTCCGACTTGGTGATCATGGCCTTGGCGAGGGTGGTCTCGCGGTCGGTGAGATAGCGGTTGTGCTTCTTCGCGTCCCACAGCAGCGCGGCGAGGACGGTGACCTTGACGACGCTGGCGGAGTCGAAGGCGGTCGACGCGCGCAGGGTGCAGGTCGTGTTGGTGGTGCGGTCGTGGAGGCCGACGGCGATCGTGCCCTTGCGGGTGGCGAGGGCCGCGGTGATGTCCTTCTTCAGCTTGGCGGCGAGGCCCGCCTTGGCGGACGTGCAACTGACGGTCGGTGTGGCGGCGGCGGCCGGTGCGGCGGCGGCCACGAGGGGCAGCAGGAGGCCGGCACCCACGCCGGCCGCCACCACTCTCGCGCGTCTGGGTATCCCGTGAGTCATGTGCATGTTGACTCATGAGTTCGAGGGAATGGTTGTACGGGTTCGTGTGCGCGTTGGGTAACGGCCGCCGAGCGCCATCGCGCGCCGTGCGCAGTCGCAGGCGGGGGCACGGTCCGCGCGGCGGTGGCACGCGGCGACTCCGGAGCCGGCGGCGAGGCCACGGAAGGGCGCGGAAGCACGGGACGGCGGTGCGGGCGGGCGAGCAGGGCCGCGACTCGCGTGGACAAGGGGCAGATTGTCGGATCCGGTCACCTGATGGACACGTCCGGTTCATGGACAGGAATGCATGTTCATGTCACGCTCCCGATTGCCCGCTCAATCAACCCGCGTAGAACGGACACCCCCGATGCCCGTCAGCCCCATACGCGCCCGCCGCTGGAAGCCGCTGGCGCTCGCCGTCTCCGCCGTCCTGGTCGGCTTCTCCGCCCCCGCGCTGACCGCGACCCCGGCCGCCGCCACGACGACCGCGTACGACACGACGTACTACAAGAACGCGGTCGGCAAGACCGGGACGAGCCTCAAGTCCTCGCTGCACACGATCATCAGCCCCCAGACGAAGCTGTCGTACTCGGCCGTCTGGGAGGCGCTGAAGGTCACCGACCAGGACCCGAACAACACCGGCAACGTCAAGCTGCTCTACTCCGGGATCTCCCGCAGCAAGACCCTGAACGGCGGCAGCACCGGCAACTGGAACCGGGAGCACGTGTGGGCGCAGTCCCACGGCGACTTCGGCACCTCGGCCGGCCCCGGCACCGACCTGCACCATCTGCGCCCCGAGGACGTGCAGGTCAACAGCATCCGCGGCAACAAGGACTTCGACAACGGCGGCAGCGGCTTCACCAACTCCGGCGGCAGCCTCACCGACTCGAACTCCTTCGAGCCCCGCGACGCCGTCAAGGGCGACGTGGCCCGCATGATCCTCTACATGGCCGTCCGCTACGAGGGCGACGACAGCTGGCCCGACCTGGAGGCCAACGACGCCGTCACGAACAGCAGCGTCCCCCTGCACGGCCGTCTCTCGGTCCTGAAGCAGTGGAACGTCGAGGACCCGCCGGACGCCTTCGAGGAGCGCCGCAACCAGGTCATCTACGACACGTACCAGAAGAACCGCAACCCGTTCATCGACCACCCGGAGTGGGTCGAGGCGATCTGGTGACGGTCGGGGGCGCGCCGCGGCCGGGACACGGGGCGTGCCCCCGGTCGCGGCGCGGGGCGCGCCCTCAGTCCCGGTGCGTTGCCGCGAACATCCGCAGCACCGCCGGGAGCACCACCACCGAGGGACCCGGTGACGCCAGCGCCTTCGCCAGGTCGCTCCGCAGCGTCTCCGGGCTCGTCCGGATCCCTGGCACGCCGAACGACTCCGCGAGGGCCGCGTAGTCGGGCCGGGCCAGCTCGGTCGCCGACGCCGTCGTCTCGCCGAAGGTGTCCGTCATGTACGCGCGCAGGATGCCGTAGCCGCCGTCGTCGACGATCAGCCAGGTGACGTTCAGGTCGTACTGGCGGGCGGTGGCCAGTTCGGCGATCGAGTACAGGGCGCCGCCGTCGCCGGAGACCGCGAGGACCGGGCGGGTCGGGTCGGCGACCGCCGCGCCGAGCGCGGCCGGGAAGGCGTAGCCGAGGCCGCCGGCGCCCTGGGCCGAGTGCATCGTGTTCGGCCCCTTCGCGTCGAAGGCGGACCAGGCCCAGTACGCCAGGATCGTCATGTCCCAGAAGGACGGGGAGCCGGCCGGCAGTGCCCCGCGCACGGACGCCAGCACGTCCTGTTCCAGGGTGAGTTCCTGCGCGTCGAGGCGCTCGCGGACGCGGGACAGCAGGTCGCGTACGCGTTCCGGGGCGGACGGGTCCGCGCGCTCGGTCACCGTCTCCAGGAGTGCCTGGAGCGCGAGGCGCGCGTCCGCGTGGATACCCAGCGCCGGGTGGTTGGCCTCCAGTTTGCCGAGGTCCGCCTCGATGTGGACGACCCGGCCGCGCGGCGCGAACGTGTGGTAGTTGGAGGAGAGTTCGCCGAGCCCCGAGCCGACGACCAGAAGGACGTCCGCGTCCTCCAGGAAGTCCGTGGTGTGCCGGTCCTCCAGCCAGGACTGGAGCGACAGGGGGTGCGTCCAGGGGAACGCGCCCTTGCCGCCGAAGGTGGTCACCACCGGCGCCTGGAGCCGCTCGGCCAGCTGGCGCAGCTTCTTCGACGCGTCCGCCCGGACCACTCCCCCGCCGGCGATGATCGCGGGCCGGGCGGCGCGGGACAGCAGATCGGCCGCGACCGCCGTCAGTTCGGGGCGCGGGGGCAGCTCGTCGGGGAAGGCGTCGCCGCCGGTCACCACCGGGATCGTCGTCGGGGCCAGCAGCACGTCCTGCGGGATCTCCACCCACACCGGGCCGTGCGGAGCCGTCAGCGCCGACTTCCAGGCGTCCGCGAGCGCGGAGGGGATCTGGGACGGGGCGCGGACCGTGTGGACCGACTTCACCACGCCCCGGAACGAGGCCGCCTGGTCGGGCAGTTCGTGCAGATAGCCGTGGCGGCCGCCGCCGAGGCCCGCCGTCGGGACCTGGCTGCTGACGGCCAGCACGGGGGCACTGGCGGCGGCGGCCTCCTGGAGCGCCGCCAGGGACGTCAGCGCGCCGGGACCCGTCGACAGCAGCAGCGGAGCCGCCTCGCCGGTGATCCGGCCGTAGGCGTCCGCCGCGAACCCCGCGTTGTTCTCCACCCGCAGACCGACGTACCGCAGATCGGAGCGGCGCAGGGCGTCGAACACGCCGAGAGCGTGCTGCCCGGGCAGGCCGAAGACGGTCGTCGCGCCGAGAGCGGCCAGCGTCTCCACGACCAGGTCTCCGCCCAGCCGGCCGGGGGGCGGGTTCAGCGCGGCCTCCGTCTGGGCCGGCGTGGGGCGGAGCACCAGGTCGTGGTCGTGGGTCACTTGCCCTCGTTCTCCTCGCGTGCCGCGGCGATCTGGCGGGACATGATCGTGGTCAGTTCGTACGCCGTGTGGGAGGCGGCCACCGACGTGATCTCCGCGTGATCGTACGCGGGGGCCACCTCGACGACGTCCGCCGAGACCAGGTGGCAGGAGGCCAGCCCGCGCAGGATCTCCAGCAGCTCACGGGAGGTCATGCCGCCCGCCTCGGGGGTGCCGGTGCCGGGCGCGTGCGCCGGGTCCAGGCAGTCGATGTCGATGGAGATGTAGAGCGGGCGGTCGCCGACGCGCTGGCGGAGCTGGTCGGCGACCTCGTCGGCGCCGCGCCGGTACACGTCCGCCGAGGTGACGATGCCGAAGCCCATCTTCTCGTCGTCGGTGAGGTCCTGCCTGCCGTACAGCGGGCCGCGGGTGCCGACGTGGGAGAGCGCGGAGGTGTCGAGAATGCCCTCCTCCACCGCCCGGCGGAACGGGGTGCCGTGGGTGTACTCGGCACCGAAGTACGTGTCCCAGGTGTCGAGGTGGGCGTCGAAGTGGAGCAGGGCCACCGGGCCGTGCCGCTTCGCCACCGAGCGCAGGAGGGGCAGCGCGATGGTGTGGTCGCCGCCGAGGGTCATCAGCCGCGCGCCGGTGCCGAGCAGGTCGTCGGCCGCCGCCTCGACGGTCTCCACCGCCTCGTGGATGTCGAAGGGGTTCACCGCGATGTCGCCGCCGTCCGCGACCTGGGCGAGCGCGAAGGGGGACGCGTCCTGCGCCGGGTTGTACGGCCGCAGCAGCCGGGACGCCTCGCGGATCGCGTTGCCGCCGAAGCGGGCGCCCGGCCGGTACGAGACGCCCGAGTCGAACGGCACCCCGACCACGGCGACATCGGCGCGGCCGACCTCGTCCAGGCGGGGCAGCCGGGCGAAGGTCGCGGGACCGGCGTACCGCGGGACGCGGGAGGAGTCGACGGGGCCGCGGGGAGTCTGGTTGCCGCTCATGAACTGCCTTCTTTCCTGCTTCGTGTCGCGTATGACCGCCGGTCGCCCCTGACCTCGTCCCGAGCGTCCTGCGGTCATGGCGGGTCGAGGTCCGACACTAGGTGGCCGGAAAGCGACCGCGAAGTGTACGTTTCCTCCATTCGATCCGAGCACGACGGAGGAAAGGTCCACCATGCCGGACCCCGTTGTCCCTCCCACCCCGCCGATACCACTGTCGGCCCTCCTGGCCCGTCAGGACCTGGCCCTGCGGCAGATCGCCGGGCCGTCGGATCCCGGCGTCGTCGTGCACGGGGCGCACACCTCCGAGATGGCGGACCCGTACCCCTATCTGCTGGGCGGTGAGCTGCTGCTGACGGCGGGCGTGCACATTCCGGGGGCGGCGGATTCGGGGACCTACTTCGACGACTACGTCTCCCGGATCGTCGCGGCGGGCGGCGCCGCCCTCGGCTTCGGGGTGGCGCCGGTGCACGACACGGTCCCGGCGGCGCTGGTCGCGGCCTGCGAGGCGTACCGGCTGCCGCTGGTCGAGGTCCCGCCGCGGACCACGTTCTCCGGCGTGGCCCGCGCGGTCTGGCAGCTGATGGCCCGGGCCCGGCACACCGAGCTGCGCCGGGTCACCGAGGCCCAGCAGAGCCTGGCCGCCGCGGCCTCCCGCCCCGACCCGGTCCCGTCGGTGCTGCGGCAGCTCGCCCGGCGGGTGGGCGGCCGGGCGGTGCTCTACGGGCCGGAGGGCACCGAGATCGCGGCGGCGGGGGACGAGCCGGCGGACGCGGTGCGGGAGGCGCTGGCGGAACTGGCGCGGGTGCCGGCCGGCCGCGCTCCGGCCACCGCGACCGACACCGTCGCCGGCACCCGTCTCGCCGCCTACGCCCTCGGCGCCGGGCAGGGGTTCGTGCTGGGGGTCGCGGCCCCGCGGCACGAGTCCGGCGACCACACCATCGCCTCCGTCGCCGCCGTGCTGCTGTCCCTGCTCACCGGCGAGCAGCAGAGCGGTACGGGGGCGGCCCGGTCCTCGGCGCTCGTCCGGCTGCTGCTGGGAGCCGCTCCGGAGACGGTCGCGCCGCTGCTCGGCGGGGAGCGGTGGGTCGTCGTGCACGCCCGGCCGGACGGCCGGGCACCCGACGCGGTGGCCGCCTCCGCGCTGGGCGCGGCACTCGGCTCCCCGCTGGTGGACCTCGCCGAGGACGTCGTACGGGTCCTCGTGCCGGACGGCCGGGAGGCCGCCCCGCAGCCCGGCTGGACGCTCGGTGCCAGCGCCGCCGTCGGCCCGCACGAGTGGGTCTTCGCCGACGCCCAGGCGGCCCGCGCCCTGGCCCGGGCGCGGGCGGTCCGCGCCCCGCTCGTCCGGCACGGCGCCCGCCCGGCCCTCGCCGACCTGGTCCCCGGGGACCAGGCCGAGGCATACGCCCGCACGCTGCTCGCGCCGGTCAGCGCCACCCCGGCGCTGACCGAGACGCTGCGCACCTGGCTGTCGCTGCACGGCAGCTGGGACCGTACGGCGGTGGCGCTGTCCGTGCACCGCAACACCGTGCGGCAGCGGATCGCCCGGTGCGCGGCCCTGCTGGCGGCGGACCTGGACGACCCCGACGTACGGATGGAGCTGTGGTTCGCGCTGCGGCGGCCCTGACCACGGCGTGACCCACGTCCCAGGGGGCGGGACGGCGGGTGAGCCGACAGGCGTCTGCTCCACAATGGGGGCATGCCGATACCCGGGACACCCAGCCGCGCCGAGCTCGTCGACCACCTTGTGAAGACCCGTATCGCGGGCGAGGTCGCCACCCCGCGTGAGAACAACCTCTCCCACTACCGCCAGCTGGCCAACGGCGTCCGCAACTTCTGGCTCGGCCTGGAGCTCGGCGACCGCTGGACCGACGAACAGGACGTGCTCGCGGTGATGGCGGAACGGGTCGGGGTGAACGACGACCCCGAGTACCGGTACGGGCAGGACACCATCGACCCCGGTCTGACGGTGACCGCCCTGGACCGCATGGCGGCCCGGCTGCGCAAGGCGGCCGACGGACAGCAGCGGGTCCTGTTCGCCACCGGTCACCCGGGCGGCCTGCTCGACGTGCACCGCGCCACGGCCGCCGCGCTGCGGACGGCGGGCTGCGAGATCGTGGTGATCCCGGACGGGCTGCAGACGGACGAGGGATACGTCATGCAGTTCGCGGACGTGGCGGTGCTGGAGCACGGGGCCACGCTGTGGCACACGCACTCCGGTGAGCCGATGAAGGCGATCCTCACCACGCTGGAACAGGAGGGCCGCCCGCTGCCCGACCTGGTCGTCGCCGACCACGGCTGGGCGGGCTACGCCGGGCAGCACGGCGTCGACTCCGTCGGCTACGCGGACTGCAACGACCCGGCGCTCTTCCTCGCCGAGGCGGAGGGCACCGTGCAGGTGGCGGTCCCCCTCGACGACCACGTGGTCAGTCCGCGCTACTACGACCCGATGACGGCGTACCTGCTGGCGGAGGCGGGGCTGGCGCAGACGGACCGGCCGTAGGCGTCGAGCCGGGCGCAGGCGTCGGACCGGGCGTGGGCGTCGGGTCCAGGTAGACCCGGCCGACCGCCGGGACCGCCGCCCGCAGCCGCCGTTCGGCCTCTTCGCAGGCCCGCTCGATCTGGGCGGCCGTCGACAGGTCCCGGAAGTCGACCTTCGCGGCCACCAGTGCCTCCCGCGGACCCTGTACGAGCGTCGTCAGCTCCAGTACGGCCTCGATGTGCTCGACCGCCAGCAGCTCGGCCCGGATCCGCTCCCGCGCGGGCCCGGGCAGCGGGCGGCCGATGAGCAGTTCGGCGTTGGAGCGGCCCAGCACCCAGGCGACGTACAGCAGCAGCCCGCCGATCAGCAGGGACGCGAGGCCGTCCCACACGCCGGATCCGGTGAGCTGCCCGCCGAGCAGGCCGCCGGCCGCGAGGGCCAGGCCGGCCAGCGCCGCCGAGTCCTCCAGGACCACGGCCTTCACTGCGGTGTCGGGGGTGTGGCGCAGGTAGCGCCCGAAGGGCACCCTGGCACGGGCGGCCTCGCCGCGCGCCTGCCGCACCCCCGTGCGCAGGGAGTAGCCCTCCAGCAGGAAGGCGACGGCGAGAACGATGTACGACACCAGCGGGTCGCCGAGTTCCTCGCCCCGGACCAGGGTGTGGATGCCGTCGTAGAGCGAGAAGACGGCGCCGCCGACGAAGGTGGCGACCGCGGCGAGCAGGGCCCAGATGTAGCGCTCGGGGCCGTGGCCGAGGGGGTGGTCCTCGTCGGCGGGTTTCTCGCTGCGTTTGAGGGCGGTGAGCAGCAGCACCTCGGTGACCGTGTCGGCGACCGAGTGCGCGGCCTCGGAGAGCATCGCGCTGGAGCCGCTGACGACGCCGGCGACCGCCTTGGCGAGCGCGATCCCGAGATTGGCGAAGGCGGCGACGATCACCGTGAAGGTGCTCTCGCCGCCGCCCTGCGGTGCGGAGGTCATCCCCCTCGGTTGTCCCGCGGGGCGCGAACCACGCCTTCCTGGATCACCGAGATCGCCAGCCGGCCGTCCCGCGTGTAGATGCGGGCCTGGCCGAGGCCCCGGCCGCCGTGCGCCGACGGCGACTCCTGGTCGTAGAGCAGCCAGTCGTCGGCGCGGAACGGGCGGTGGAACCACATCGCGTGGTCCAGGGACGCGCCGACGACGTCACCGACCGCCCAGCCGCCCCGGCCGTGCGCGAGGAGCACCGAGTCGAGGAGTGTCATGTCGGAGACGTAGGTGGCGAGGACGACGTGCAGCAGCGGGTCGTCCGCGAGTTTGCCGTTGGTGCGGAACCAGACCTGGGAGTGCGGTTCGCGCGGCTCGCCGAACGCGCCGTACGGCGGCTCGTCCACGTAGCGCAGGTCGATCGCCTCGCGCGCCTCCAGGAACCGCTCGACGACCGACCCGCTGAGGTGGTCGTAGCCGCGCAGCCGCTCCTCGGAGGTGGGCAGCGTAACCGGGTCCGGGGCGGACGGCATGGCCGTCTGGTGCTCGAAGCCCTCCTCGTACCGCTGGAAGGAGGCGGACAGGGCGAAGATCGGCTGTCCGTGCTGGATGGCGAGGACCCGGCGCGCGGTGAAGGAACGGCCGTCGTTCATCCGGTCGACGGTGTAGACGATGGGCGCGCCGGGGTCACCGGGGCGCAGGAAGTACGCGTGCAGCGAGTGGGCGAGCCGGTCCTCGGGGACCGTCCGCCCGGCGGCGACCAGCGCCTGGGCCGCGACCTGCCCGCCGAAGACACGGGGGACGACGGCGTACCGGGAATGGCCGCGGAAGATGTTCTCCTCGATCTGCTCGAGGTCGAGCAGATCGAGGAGATCCTGTAGTGCCTGACTCATGAGGTCCGTTCTACCCGCGAGTAATGTCGCCGGCCTTACAGACCCATGTCCTTCGCGATGATCGTCTTCATGATCTCGCTGGTGCCGCCGTAGATGCGGTTGACACGGTTGTCCGCGTACAGGCGGGCGATCGGGTACTCGTTCATGAAGCCGTAGCCGCCGTGCAGCTGGAGGCAGCGGTCGATCACGCGGTGCGCGACCTCGGTGCAGAACAGCTTGGCGCTGGCGGCCTCGGCGGGGGTCAGCTCACCGGCGTCCAGGGCTTCGAGCGCGCGGTCGGCGACGGCCTCGGCGGCGTCCACCTCGGCCTGGCAGGCGGCCAGCTCGAACTTGGTGTTCTGGAAGGAGGCGACCGGCTTGCCGAAGACGGTGCGCTCCTGGACGTACTCCTTGGCGAACCGGACGGCGGCCTTGGCCTGCGCGTAGGCGCCGAAGGCGATGCCCCAGCGCTCGGAGGCCAGGTTGTGGCCGAGGTAGGAGAAGCCCTTGTTCTCCTCGCCGAGGAGGTCCTCGACGGGCACCTTGACGTCGACGAACGCCAGCTCGGCGGTGTCGGAGACCTTCAGGCCGAGCTTGTCCAGCTTGCGGCCGATGGAGTAGCCCTCGGACCTGGTGTCCACGGCGAACAGGGAGATGCCGTGGCGGCGGTCCTCGGCGGTCGGCGCGGCGGTGCGGGCGCAGACGATGACGCGGTCGGCGTGGACGCCGCCGGTGATGAAGGTCTTGGAGCCGTTGAGGACGTAGTGCGTGCCGTCCTCGGAGAGCTTGGCGGTGGTCTTCATGCCCGCGAGGTCGGAGCCGGTGCCCGGCTCGGTCATCGCGAGGGCCCACATCTCCTCGCCGGAGACGAACTTCGGCAGGAAGCGCTTCTTCTGCTCGTCGGTGGCGAGCATCTTGATGTACGGCAGGCCGAGCAGCACGTGCACACCGGAGCCGCCGAAGGAGACGCCCGCGCGGGCGGTCTCCTCGTACATGACGGCCTCGAACTTGTACGAGTCGATACCGGCGCCGCCGTGCTCCTCGTCGACGCGGATGCCGAAGACGCCGAGCTCGGCGAGCTTGTAGTAGAAGTCGCGCGGCGCCTGGCCGGCCGCGAACCACTCGTCGTAGACCGGGACGACCTCGGCCTCGATGAAGGCCCGGAGGGTCTCCCGGAACGCCTCGTGATCCTCGTTGAACACCGTACGGCGCACCGCCGCCACCCTTCCTTGCGCCTGGACCGGCGCCGCTCTCGCGTACCTGGTTGCTCGCCGTCGGGGTTCCTCAATCGCTGGTTGCGGTCCCTCGGCTAAGCGCTTGCTCACTTACGGTACCGGCGAGTAGGAAGGTCCGTCCAGGTAACGCTCGTCACGCCGGGCCGGTGCGGCGGCCAACGGGCCGGCCGCCCCGGAGCCCGCCCTCGGTCACCCCCCAGGAAAGCGCCCCGGCTCCAGGCCGGACGCCTACTCCCCCGCGGCCTCCGCCGCCCCCGCCGCCGCGAACGCCCCCCGCGCCATCCGGTGCAGCAGCTCCGCCATCGCCCCCCGGCCCGGCAGCGCCCCCGCGCGCCCCAGGTGCGGGGTCGAGTTCAGCAGGCCGAACACCGAGTGCACCGCCGACCGCGCCGCCGGCTCGGCCAGGTCCGGGTACACCTCCCGGACCACCCCCACCCACAGTTCCACGTACTGCCGCTGGAGCTGCCGCACGAGCTTGCGGTCCGTGTCCCGCAGCCGGTCCAGCTCACGGTCGTGCAGCGTGATCAGCGGCCGGTCGTCGAGGGCGAAGTCGATGTGGCCCTCGATGAGCGAGTCGAGGACCGCCTCGGAGGGCACCCCGTCGGCCTCCCGCAACCGCCGCTTCGCCCCCGTCAGCAGCTGCCCGCTGATCCCCACCAGCAGCTCGGCGAGCATCGCGTCCTTGCCCGGGAAGTGGCGGTACAGGCCGGGTCCGCTGATCCCGACCGCTGCGCCTATCTCGTCCACGCCGACGCCGTGGAAGCCGCGATCGGCGAACAGCCGCGCGGCTTCCTTGAGGATCTGCTCGCGGCGGGTGGGGGCGTCGGTTCTGGTGGCCATGCGAGCAATTCTAGACAGGGAGGTTAGCGGTCGTTAACCTGAAGGAAATGGTTAACGCTCATTAACAGTCGATCGCTGGGTGAGGGGACCGAAGGATGCAGGAGGCAGCAGAGCTGACGAGCGCGGCCGATCCCGCGTCGGAGGCCTGGCGGGCCAACGAACGGGGGCACCTCGCCCTCGTCGAGGAGCTGCGCGGCAAACTCGCCGCGGCCCGGCTCGGCGGAGGTGACAAGGCCCGCGCCCGGCACACCGCGCGCGGCAAGCTGCTGCCGCGGGACCGGGTCGACACCCTGCTCGACCCCGGCTCGCCGTTCCTGGAGCTGGCGCCCCTGGCAGCCGACGGGCTGTACGACGGACAGGCCCCGGCCGCCGGCGTCATCGCCGGGATCGGCCGGGTCAGCGGACGCGAGTGCGTGATCGTCGCCAACGACGCCACCGTCAAGGGCGGGACGTACTACCCGATGACGGTGAAGAAGCACCTGCGGGCCCAGGAGGTGGCCCTGGAGAACCGTCTGCCGTGCGTCTACCTGGTCGATTCCGGCGGCGCCTTCCTGCCCCTTCAGGACGAGGTCTTCCCGGACCGCGAGCACTTCGGGCGGATCTTCTACAACCAGGCACGGATGTCGGGGGCGGGGATCCCGCAGATCGCCGCCGTCCTCGGGTCGTGCACGGCCGGCGGCGCGTACGTGCCCGCCATGAGCGACGAGGCGGTGATCGTGCGGAACCAGGGCACGATCTTCCTCGGCGGTCCCCCGCTCGTGAAGGCCGCCACCGGTGAGGTCGTCACCGCCGAGGAGCTCGGCGGCGGCGAGGTGCACGCCCGGGTGTCCGGCGTCACCGACCACCTCGCCGAGGACGACGCGCACGCCCTGCGGATCGTGCGGAACATCGCCGCCACCCTCCCCGCGCGCGGGCCGCTGCCCTGGGAGGTCCGGCCCGCCGTCGAGCCGAAGGTCGACCCGTACGGGCTGTACGGCGCCGTGCCCGTCGACTCCCGCACCCCCTACGACGTCCGCGAGGTCATCGCCCGGGTGGCCGACGGCTCCCGTTTCGCCGAGTTCAAGGCCGAGTTCGGGCAGACCCTGGTCACCGGCTTCGCCCGGATCCACGGCCACCCGGTCGGGATCGTCGCCAACAACGGCATCCTGTTCTCCGAGTCCGCCCAGAAGGGCGCCCACTTCATCGAGCTGTGCGACCAGCGCGGCATCCCGCTGGTGTTCCTCCAGAACATCTCCGGCTTCATGGTCGGCAGGGACTACGAGGCCGGCGGCATCGCCAAGCACGGCGCCAAGATGGTGACCGCGGTGGCGTGCACGCGGGTGCCCAAGCTGACCGTGGTGATCGGCGGGTCGTACGGCGCGGGCAACTACTCGATGTGCGGCCGGGCCTACTCCCCGCGCTTCCTGTGGATGTGGCCGGGCGCCAAGATCTCGGTCATGGGCGGCGAACAGGCCGCGTCCGTCCTGGCGACGGTGAAGCGCGACCAGTTGGAGGCCCGGGGCGAGCAGTGGCCCGCCGCCGAGGAGGAGGCGTTCAAGGACCCGGTCCGCGCGCAGTACGAACGCCAGGGCAACGCCTACTACGCCACCGCCCGGCTCTGGGACGACGGGGTCATCGACCCGCTCGACACCCGGCAGGTGCTGGGTCTGGCCCTGACCGCCTGTGCCAACGCGCCCCTGGGTGACCCCCAGTTCGGCGTCTTCCGGATGTGAGGGGGACTTCGCAGATGCCTCAGCCGATGTTCGACACGGTCCTCGTGGCCAACCGGGGCGAGATCGCCGTCCGTGTCATCCGCACGCTGCGCTCGCTGGGCGTGCGCTCGGTGGCCGTCTTCTCCGACGCCGACGCCGACGCCCGGCACGTGCGCGAGGCCGACACCGCGGTACGGCTCGGCCCGGCGCCCGCCGCCGAGAGCTATCTGTCCGTCGAGCGGCTGCTGGCGGCGGCCGCCCGCACGGGCGCCCAGGCCGTCCACCCGGGCTACGGCTTCCTCGCGGAGAACGCCGGCTTCGCGCGCGCGTGCGCCGACGCCGGGCTCGTCTTCGTCGGACCGCCCGCCGAGGCGATCGCCCTCATGGGTGACAAGATCCGCGCCAAGGAGACGGTGCGGGCGGCCGGGGTGCCGGTCGTCCCCGGGTCCAGCGGCAGCGGCCTGACCGACGCCGAACTGGCCGACAGCGCCCTGGAGATCGGCCTGCCGGTGCTGCTGAAGCCCTCCGCGGGCGGGGGCGGCAAGGGGATGCGGCTGGTGCGCGACCCCGCCGTGCTGGCCGACGAGATCGCCGCGGCCCGCCGGGAGGCCCGCGCCTCCTTCGGGGACGACACCCTGCTCGTCGAGCGGTGGATCGACCGGCCCCGGCACATCGAGATCCAGGTCCTGGCCGACGACCACGGCCAGGTGATCCATCTGGGCGAGCGCGAGTGCTCCCTCCAGCGCCGGCACCAGAAGGTCGTCGAGGAGGCCCCGTCCGTCCTCCTGGACGAGCGGACCCGGGCGGCGATGGGCGAGGCCGCGGTCCAGGCGGCCCGCTCCTGCGGGTACGCGGGCGCGGGCACGGTCGAGTTCATCGTCCCGGGCAACGATCCGTCGTCGTACTACTTCATGGAGATGAACACCCGGCTCCAGGTCGAGCATCCGGTCACCGAGCTGGTCACCGGCCTCGATCTGGTGGAGTGGCAGCTGCGGGTGGCCGCCGGTGAGCGGCTGCCGTACGGCCAGGACGACATCAGCCTCACCGGGCACGCGATCGAGGCCCGCCTGTGCGCCGAGGACCCCACGCGCGGGTTCCTCCCCACCGGCGGCACGGTCCTGCGGCTCCACGAACCCCAGGGGGACGGCGTACGCACCGACTCCGGGCTCAGCGAGGGCACCGAGGTGGGCAGTCTGTACGACCCGATGCTGTCCAAGGTGATCGCGTACGGGCCGGACCGGGCGACCGCGCTCAGGAAGCTGCGGGCCGCGCTCGCGCAGACGGTCACGCTGGGCGTGCAGACGAACGCCGGGTTCCTGCGGCGGCTGCTCGCGCATCCGGCGGTGGTGGCGGGCGAGTTGGACACCGGGCTGGTCGAGCGGGAGGCGGCGGGGCTCGTCACCACGGACGTACCGGAAGAGGTGTACGAGGCGGCGGCGGCCGTACGGCTCGACGCGCTGCGGCCGAGGGGCGAGGGCTGGACCGATCCCTTCTCGGTGCCGAACGGCTGGCGGATCGGGGGCCTGACCCGGCCCGTCGGCTTCTCCCTGCGCGTTCAGGACCCCGTGGCATACGTCCCGCGCGGCACCCACACCGTCACCGACGACCGGGTGTCGGTCACCCTGGACGGCGTCCGCCACACCTTCCACCGCGCCGCCGACTGGCTCGGCCGTGACGGCGACGCCTGGCAGGTGCGGGACCACGACCCGGTCGCCGCGTCGCTCAACCGGGCCGCGCACGGCGGCGCCGACTCGCTGACCGCCCCCATGCCCGGCACCGTCACGGTCGTGAAGGTGGCTGTCGGCGACGAGGTGAGCGCGGGCCAGAGCCTGCTGGTCGTCGAGGCGATGAAGATGGAGCACGTCATCTCCGCCCCGCACGCCGGCACGGTCGCCGAACTGGACGTCGTACCGGGGACGACGGTCGCCATGGACCAGGTGCTGGCGGTCATCACCCCGGCCGACGCGTCGGGCGACGCCCCGGCCGTCACCCCGGTGGACACACCGGCCGTCACCCCGGCGGTCCCGGCCGCGGAGGAGGAGAGATGACGCTGCCCATGGCCGTCCCGGCGCCCGGCCTGCCCGCCCGCGTCCGGATCCACGAGGTCGGCGCGCGCGACGGCCTGCAGAACGAGAAGGGCACCGTCCCGACGGAGGTCAAGGCGGAGTTCGTGAGCCGGCTCGCCGGCGCGGGCCTGACCACGATCGAGGCGACCAGCTTCGTCCACCCCCGATGGGTGCCCCAACTGGCCGACGCGGAGGAGTTGTTCCCGCTGGTGCGGGACCTGGCGGCGGACCTCCCGGTGCTCGTGCCGAACGAACGCGGCCTGGACCGCGCGCTCGCGCTGGGCGCCACCCGGGTGGCCGTCTTCGCCAGCGCCACCGAGTCCTTCGCCAGGGCCAACCTCAACCGCACGGTCGACGAGGCGCTGGCGATGTTCGAGTCGGTGGTCGCCCGGGCGAAGGCGGAGGGCGTGCACGTGCGCGGCTACCTCTCCATGTGCTTCGGCGACCCCTGGGAGGGCGCGGTGCCCGTCCCGCAGGTCGTCCGGGTCTGCCGGGCCCTGCTGGACATGGGCTGCGACGAACTGAGCCTCGGCGACACGATCGGCGTGGCCACGCCCGGTCACGTGCTGGCCCTGCTCACCGCCCTCACCGAACAGCGGGTCCCGGTCGGCGCGCTGGGCGTGCACTTCCACGACACGTACGGCCAGGCGCTCGCCAACACCCTGGCCGCGCTCCAGTACGGCGTCACCACCGTCGACGCCTCGGCGGGTGGCCTCGGCGGCTGCCCGTACGCCAAGTCCGCGACCGGCAACCTCGCCACCGAGGACCTCGTATGGATGCTCCAGGGGCTCGGCGTCGACACCGGCGTCGACCTCGGCCGTCTCGTCGCCACAAGCGTCTGGATGGCCGGCCGGCTGGGCCGCCCCAGCCCTTCCCGCACCGTTCGCGCCCTGTCCCACGAGGACCCCGAAAGCCGCAAGGAGCAGTGACCGCCATGGACCACCGACTCTCCCCCGAGCTGGACGAACTCCGCCGCACGGTCGAGGAGTTCGCGCACGACGTCGTGGCGCCCAAGATCGGCGACTTCTACGAGCGGCACGAGTTCCCGTACGGGATCGTCCGCGAGATGGGCCGCATGGGGCTGTTCGGGCTGCCGTTCCCGGAGGAGTACGGCGGCATGGGCGGGGACTACCTGGCGCTGGGCATCGTGCTGGAAGAACTGGCGCGCGTGGACTCCTCGGTGGCCATCACCCTGGAGGCGGGCGTCTCGCTGGGCGCGATGCCGATTCACCTGTTCGGCACCGAGGCGCAGAAGCGGGAGTGGCTGCCCCGGCTGTGTTCCGGCGAGATCCTCGGGGCGTTCGGCCTGACCGAGCCGGACGGCGGCTCGGACGCGGGCGCCACCCGGACCACGGCCCGGCTCGACCCGGAGACGGACGAGTGGGTGATCAACGGCACCAAGTGCTTCATCACCAACTCGGGCACCGACATCACGGGCCTGGTCACGGTCACCGCGGTGACGGGCCGCACCCCGGACGGCCGGCCGCTGATCTCCGCGATCATCGTGCCGTCGGGCACCCCCGGGTTCACGGTCGCGCCGCCCTACTCGAAGGTCGGCTGGAACGCCTCGGACACCCGTGAGCTGTCCTTCTCCGACGTGCGGGTCCCGGCGGCGAACCTGCTGGGCGAACAGGGCCGCGGCTACGCCCAGTTCCTGCGCATCCTCGACGAGGGCCGGATCGCCATCGCCGCCCTCGCCACCGGGCTCGCGCAGGGCTGTGTGGACGAGTCGGTGAAGTACGCGAAGCAGCGCGAGGCCTTCGGCCACCCGATCGGCGCCAACCAGGCCATCCAGTTCAAGATCGCCGACATGGAGATGAAGGCCCACACGGCCCGCCTCGCCTGGCGCGACGCGGCCTCGCGGCTGGTGTCCGGCGAGCCCTTCAAGAAGGAGGCGGCCCTGGCCAAGCTGTACTCCTCGACGATCGCCGTGGACAACGCCCGCGAGGCCACCCAGATCCACGGCGGCTACGGCTTCATGAACGAGTATCCGGTGGCCCGCATGTGGCGCGACTCCAAGATCCTGGAGATCGGCGAGGGCACGAGCGAGGTCCAGCGCATGCTGATCGCGCGGGAGTTGGGGCTGACCGGCTAGCCCGGACGCGACCGGGCCACCCCGTCGTCGCGGGTGCGTGAGCCACCATCGGCCGGCATGGGAAGCCGGGTTCCGGGGCACCCCCGTGCCGGGCCCGGTTCCCGTGTGCGCGCCTCTCGGCATCCCCGCCTTGGCCGGGATCTGAGGTTAGGCTAACCTAATCGCGATCAGCCACCCGCCGTAGGCGCACACCCCCCAGTGGCCCCGTACGCACGAAAGCAGACCCTTCCATGTCGAACGCCAGAACCGCCCACTTCTCCCGCCGCGGCCTGCTCGCCACCGGTGGTGCGCTCGGCCTCGGCGCCTTCCTGGCCGCCTGCGGCGACAGCGACTCGGAGAGCGGCGGCTCGGACTCGACGGCGTCCGCCAAGGCCTCCGGCCCCTGGTCCTTCAAGGACGACCGCGGCACGACCGTGAAGCTGGACAAGGTCCCCACGAGGATAGTCGCCTTCACCGGTGTCGCCGCCGCCCTCCACGACTACGGCATCGAGATCCAGGGCGTGTTCGGCCCGACCACGACGAAGGACGACAAGGCCGACGTCCAGGCCGGCGACATGGACGTCAGCAAGCTGACCGTCTTCGGGAACGTGTGGGACCAGTTCAACGTCGAGAAGTACGCGGCCTTCGCCCCCGAGGTCCTCATCAGCACGACCTTCGACAGCGCCGGCACCCTCTGGTACGTGCCCGAGGCCTCGAAGGACAAGATCGCCAAGCTGGCCCCGAGCGTGGCCGTCTCCGTCTTCGACCGTCAGCTGACCAAGCCGCTTGCGCGCATGTGGGAGCTGGCCGAGTCGCTCGGCGCGGACATGACGGCCGCCAAGGCCACCGACGCCAAGAAGCGTTTCGAGGCCGCCTCGGAGCGGCTGCGCAAGGCCGCCAAGGCCCGCCCGGAGATCAGGGTGCTGGCGGGTTCCGCCGCGGAGACCTCGTTCTACGTCTCCGGCACCGACCTCTCCGTCGACCTGGAGTACTTCAAGGCCCTCGGCGTGAACTTCGTCGAGCCCCCGGCGTCGGCCAAGAAGGCGACCGGCGGCTGGTTCGAGACGCTCAGCTGGGAGAACGTCGACAAGTACCCGGCCGACATCATCATGATGGACGACCGCACCGCGACCATCCAGCCGGCCGACATCACCGAGGCCACCTGGAAGAAGCTGCCCGCGGTCAAGGCCGGCCAGGTCATCTCCCGCTCCCCCGAGCCGATCCTGTCGTACGACAAGTGCGTGCCGATGGTCGAGAACCTCGCGAAGGCCATCGAGGACGCGAAGAAGGTCGGCTGACCCGCGCGCCCGCCCGACACACCTTCCTGACCGTCAGGAGCCGTACGTGACCACCGCCGTAGCCGCCCCGTTCCGTTTCTTCTCCCTCCAGGTCGTACGGACGAGGCGGCTCGGCCCGTCCCTGGTCCGGGTCACCTTCGCCGGGGACGACCTCGGGGCGTTCCGTTCCGACGGGCGGGACCAGAGCCTGTCCCTGTTCCTGCCGCACCCGGGCCAGCCCGAGCCCCGCGTCCCCGTCGAGCTGGGCGACGGCTGGTGGCAGGGCTGGCGTGAACTCCCGGACGACGTACGGGCCGTGATGCGCTCGTACACACTGCGCGACCTGCGCCGGGACGACTCCGGGCACACCGCCGAGATCGACATCGACTTCGTCCTGCACGGAGTGGAGCCGGGCGCGCCCGTCGCCGCGGGCCCCGCCTCCCGGTGGGCCGCGCGCGCCACCGCCGGGGACAGGGTGCTGCTGCTCGGCCCGGCGGTCGCGGACAACCGGGCGATCCGTTTCCGGCCCCCCGAGGACGCCGACCTGGTGGTCGTCTGGGGCGACGAGACCGCCGTCCCGGCCGCCTGCGCCATCGTCGAGTCACTGCCGGCCGGCACCCCCGCCCGGGTCTGGCTGGAGGTGCCGCACGCCACCGACGTACAGGACCTGGTGACCGAGGCGGACGCCGAGATCACCTGGCTGGTGCGCGGTTCGGGGGGCGCCGAGTGCACCCCCATGGCCCTCGACCCGATCCGGGAGGCCCGGCTCCCGTCCGCCGAGCGGCCGTACGTGTGGATCGCGGGCGAGTCCGGCTGCGTGAAGGAGCTGCGCCGGCATTTCGTACGCGAGCGGGGGATCGACCGGCGCAGCGTCACCTTCGTCGGTTACTGGAGGCAGGGCCTGACCGAGGAACAGCTGCGCGAGCAGGAGTGACGCGCCGGGCGCCCAACTCGCGTGGATCCGGTCCGAGTTCAGAGTGACGGCAGTCACGGCTGGGGCGGGTTCTCCGAGGTTTCAATTAGGTTAGGCTTACCTAAGTTGAAGCCGAGCTTCCGCCCCGCTCCCCCGCCCCACGGACTGTCCCCACCGGAGGACCCGCAATGCGCTCGCACCTGCTCAACGACACGACCGCGGAGCACTACCGCCGCTCCGTGACCGAAGGAATAGAGCGGGTGGCGGCCAAACTCGCCACCACCTCCCGTCCGTTCACCGGCGTCACCGTCGACGCCCTCTCCCCGCGCATCGACGAGATCGACCTCGACCGGCCGCTGTACGACACCGCCGCGGTGCTCGACGAACTGGAGGACGTCTACCTCCGGGACGCGGTCTACTTCCACCACCCCCGCTACCTCGCCCACCTCAACTGCCCGGTCGTCATCCCGGCAGTGCTCGGCGAGGCCATCCTCTCCGCCGTCAACTCCTCCCTGGACACCTGGGACCAGTCGGCCGGCGGCACCCTCATCGAGCGCAAGCTCGTCGACTGGACCACCGCCCGCATCGGCCTCGGCGAGAACGCCGACGGCGTGTTCACCTCCGGCGGCACCCAGTCCAACCTCCAGGCGCTGCTGCTGGCCCGCGAGGAGGCGAAGCCCGGACGGCCGGGACGGGAAGCGGCGGACTCCTTCTCCAAACTGCGCGTCTTCGCGTCCGAGGCCAGCCACTTCAGCGTGAAGAAGTCCGCGAAACTGCTCGGCCTGAGCCAGGACGCCGTGGTGTCGATCCCCGTCGGCGCCGACAAGCGCATGCGGACCGTGGCGCTCGCCCAGGAACTGGAGCGCTGCGAGCGGGACGGCCTCGTCCCCATGGCCGTCGTCGCCACCGCCGGCACCACCGACTTCGGCTCCATCGACCCGCTGCCCGAGATCGCCGAGCTGTGCGAGCGGTACGGCGTGTGGATGCACGTCGACGCCGCCTACGGCTGCGGACTGCTCGCCTCCGTGAAGTACCGGGACCGCATCGACGGCATCGAGCGCGCCGACTCGGTCACCGTCGACTACCACAAGTCCTTCTTCCAGCCGGTGAGTTCGTCCGCCGTGCTGGTCCGGGACGCGACCACCCTGCGCCACGCCACCTACCACGCCGAGTACCTCAACCCGCGCCGGATGGTGCAGGAACGTATCCCCAACCAGGTCGACAAGTCCCTGCAGACCACCCGCCGCTTCGACGCGCTCAAGCTGTGGATGACGCTGCGCGTGATGGGCGCCGACGGCATCGGACAGCTCTTCGACGAGGTCTGCGACCTGGCGGTGGAGGGCTGGAATCTGCTGGCCGCCGACCCCCGCTTCGACGTCGTGGTCGAGCCCACCCTCTCCACCCTCGTCTTCCGCTGGATCCCGGCCGCCGTCACCGACCCCGCCGAGATCGACCGCGCCAACCTGTACGCCCGCAAGGCCCTGTTCGCCTCCGGTGACGCGGTGGTCGCGGGCACCAAGGTGGACGGCCGCCACTACCTGAAGTTCACCCTGCTCAACCCCGAGACGACGACCGCCGACATGGCCGCCGTCCTCGACCTGATCGCCGGCCACGCCGAGCAGTACCTGGGAGAGTCCCTTGACCGCGCTTCCTGAGCCCACCGGGTCCACGAAAAGGACCTACGACTTCGTGGGGATCGGGCTCGGCCCGTTCAACCTGGGCCTGGCCTGCCTCACCGAGCCCATCGACGCACTCGACGGCGTCTTCCTGGACTCCAAGCCCGACTTCGAGTGGCACGCCGGCATGTTCCTGGAGGGCGCCCACCTCCAGACCCCGTTCATGTCGGACCTGGTCACCCTCGCCGACCCGACCTCGCCGTACTCCTTCCTCAACTACCTGAAGGAGAAGGGCCGGCTGTACTCGTTCTACATCCGCGAGAACTTCTACCCGCTCCGGGTCGAGTACGACGACTACTGCCGCTGGGCCGCGGGCAAACTGAGCAGCGTCCGCTTCAACACCACCGTCACGGACGTGCGGTACGACGAGGGCGACGAGCTGTACGTCGTACGGACCGAGGCCGGCGAGACCTTCCGCGCCCGCCGGCTGGTCCTCGGCACCGGCACCCCGCCCCACATCCCCGAGGCCTGCCGGGACCTGGGCGGCGACTTCCTGCACAACTCGCGGTACCTGCGGCACAAGGCGGAGCTGCAGAAGAAGGAGTCGATCACGCTGGTCGGCTCCGGCCAGTCCGCCGCCGAGATCTACTACGACCTGCTCAGCGAGATCGACGTCCACGGCTACCGGCTGAACTGGGTCACCCGCTCCCCGCGCTTCTTCCCGCTGGAGTACACGAAACTCACGCTGGAGATGACCTCCCCGGAGTACGTCGACTACTTCCACGCGCTGCCGGAGCAGACCCGCTACCGCCTCACCGCCGAGCAGAAGGGCCTGTTCAAGGGCATCGACGGCGACCTGATCAACGAGATCTTCGACCTGCTGTACCAGAAGAACCTCGGCGGCCCGGTGCCCACCCGCCTGCTCACCAACTCCGCGCTCACCGGCGCCCGGTACGAGAACGGAACGTACACCCTGTCCTTCCGCCAGGAGGAGCAGGGGAAGGACTACGAGCTGGCCTCCGAGGGCCTGGTGCTGGCCACCGGCTACAAGTACGCCGAACCGGAGTTCCTCAAGCCGGTCCGCGACCGCCTGCGCTACGACTCCCGGGGCAACTACGACATCGCCCGCAACTACGCGATCGACGTGACCGGCCGGGGCGTCTTCCTGCAGAACGCCGGCGTCCACACCCACAGCATCACCAGCCCCGACCTGGGCATGGGCGCGTACCGCAACAGCTGCATCATCCGCGAGCTGCTCGGCAGCGAGTACTACCCGGTCGAGAAGACGATCGCCTTCCAGGAGTTCGCCGTATGAACACCACCACCACCGACCTGGGCGCCTTGACGCTCCGCCCCCTCGACCCCCTCAAGGACGCCGAGCTGGTGCACTCCTGGGTCACCCATCCCAAGGCGGCCTTCTGGATGATGCAGGACGCCGAACTGGAGGACGTCGAGCGGGCGTACATGGAGATCGCCGCCGACGAGCACTGGCACGCCCTGCTCGGCCTGCACGACGGCGAGCCCGCGTTCCTGATGGAGAAGTACGACCCCGCCCACCGCGAGCTGGTCGGCCTGTACGAGCCCGAGCCCGGGGACGTCGGCATGCACTTCCTGGTCGCCCCCACCGACCGGCCGGTGCACGGGTTCACCCGCGCGGTCATCACCGCCGTGATGGCCCACCTCTTCGAGGACCCGGCCACCGCCCGGGTGGTCGTCGAGCCGGACGTGTCCAACACGGCCGTCCACGCCCTGAACGCGGCCGTCGGGTTCGTGCCCGACCGCGAGATCCAGAAGCCGGAGAAGAAGGCGTTGCTGAGCTTCTGCACCCGGGACCGGTTCGTCGCGGCGACGGGGGTGACGGCATGACCCTCGCCGACTCCGTGGCCCACCTCACTCCCGAGCGCTGGGAGCAGGCCAACCGACAGCTGATCCGCAAGGCGCTCGCCGAGTTCGCGCACGAGCGGCTGATCACGCCGGAGAGGGACGGGGACACGGACACGTACGTCGTCCGCGGCGACGACGGCCTGAGCCGGTACCGCTTCACCGCCACCCGCCACGCCCTCGACCACTGGCAGGTGGACGCCGGCTCCATCACCCGCACCCGCGACGGCCAGGAACTCCCGCTCGCCGCACTGGACTTCTTCATCGAGCTGAAGAAGACACTGGGCCTGAGCGACGAGATCCTGCCGGTCTACCTGGAGGAGATCTCCTCCACCCTCTCCGGCACCTGCTACAAACTCACCAAACCGCAGATCCCGGTCGCCGAGCTGGTGGACAGCGGCTTCCAGGCCATCGAGACCGGCATGACCGAGGGTCACCCCTGCTTCGTCGCCAACAACGGGCGGCTCGGCTTCGGCATCCACGACTACCTCTCGTACGCCCCCGAGACCGCGAGTCCGGTCCGCCTGGTGTGGCTGGCCGCGCACCGCTCGCGGGCCGCGTTCACCGCGGGCGTGGGCATCGAGTACGAGTCGTTCGTCCGGGAGGAGCTGGGCGAGGAGACGGTCGAGCGGTTCGACCAGGTGCTCCGGGACCAGGGCCGGGACCCGGCCGACTACCTCCTCATCCCCGTCCACCCCTGGCAGTGGTGGAACAAGCTCACCGTCACCTTCGCCGCCGAGGTCGCCCGCGGCCACCTCGTGTGCCTGGGCGAGGGCGACGACGAGTACCTGGCCCAGCAGTCCATCCGGACCTTCTTCAACAGCTCGCACCCCGGCAAGCACTACGTGAAGACGGCCCTGTCCGTCCTCAACATGGGCTTCATGCGCGGGCTGTCGGCCGCCTACATGGAGGCGACCCCGGCGATCAACGACTGGCTGGCCCAACTGGTCGACAACGACCCGGTGCTCAAGGCCACGGGCCTGTCGGTCATCCGCGAGCGGGCGGCCGTCGGGTACCGGCACCTGGAGTACGAGGCGGCGACCGACCGCTACTCGCCGTACCGCAAGATGCTCGCCGCGCTGTGGCGGGAGAGCCCGGTCCCCTCGCTCCAGGACGGCGAGTCCCTGGCCACCATGGCCTCCCTCGTCCACGTCGACCACGAGGGCGCGTCCTTCGCGGGCGCGCTGATCGAGCGGTCGGGCCTGGCTCCCCAGGAGTGGCTGCGCCGCTATCTGCGGGCGTACTACACCCCGCTGCTGCACAGCTTCTACGCCTACGACCTGGTCTTCATGCCGCACGGCGAGAACGTGATCCTGGTCCTGAGGGACGGCGTGGTGCAGCGGGCGATCTACAAGGACATCGCCGAGGAGATCGCGGTCATGGACCCGGAGGCGGTGCTGCCACCGACGGTCGAGCGGCTGCGCGTGGAGGTCCCCGAGGACAAGAAGCTCCTGTCGATCTTCACGGACGTCTTCGACTGCTTCTTCCGCTTCCTCGCCGCGAACCTCGCCGGCGAGGGGATCCTGGAGGAGGAGGACTTCTGGCGCACGGTCGCCGAGGTGACCCGCGACTACCAGCGCTCGGTGCCCGAACTCGCGGACAAGTTCGAGCGGTACGACATGTTCGCCCCCGAGTTCGCGCTGTCCTGCCTCAACCGGCTCCAGCTGCGCAACAACAAGCAGATGGTGGACCTCGCGGATCCGTCCGGCGCGCTCCAACTGGTCGGCACCCTGGAGAACCCCCTCGCGGGGCGGTGAGCACAGCCCCCACCGGACGGACGGGCACCCCGGAGTACGGTCCTCCGGGGTGCCCGTCGGCAGGTACGGACTACCGCGCCGGCCAGGGCACTTCCGGCGCCCGGTGGTATCCGATCCCCAGCGCGTCCCACCGCGGCCCCTGCGCCGCGAGCCGCACCCGGTACGCCTCCCAGTCGTGGGTGGCGGCGGGGGACCAGCCCAGCTCGGCGGCGCCCGCGAGCCGCGGGAAGGCCATGTACTCGATGTGGGCGGAGTGCTCGATGGTCTCCGTCCACAGCGGCGCCTCGACGCCCCGCACGGCCGACGCGGGCGCCCCCGGCAGGTAGGTGGCGGGATCCCAGTCGTAGGACCGCCGTACGTCCACGTAGCCCGCCCAGGACAGCCCCAGCGGGGTGTCCTCGTCGTACTTCATGTCGAGGTAGATCCGGTCGGCGGGCGAGAGGATCAGCCCGGTCCCGCTCTGCGCGGCCTTGGCGACCTGGGCCTTCTCCTCGGCGCCGGTGGAGTCCAGACCCCAGTACTGGGCGAGCGCGCCCTTGACCGGGGTGGCACCGGTCAGCTGGTGCCAGCCGACCACCGTCTTGCCGTACTTGGCGACGACCGGCTGCACCCGGTCCATGAACTTGACGTAGTCCTCGTGGCTCGTGGAGTGCGCCTCGTCACCGCCGATGTGGAGATAGCGTCCGGGGGTGAGGGCGGCCAGCTCCCGGATGACGTCGTCCACGAAGTCGTACGTGATCTCCTTCTCGACGCACAGTGAGCTGAAGCCGACCTCGGTGCCGGTGTAGAGCGGGGGCGCCACGCCGTCGCAGTTCAGGTCGGCGTAGGAGGCGAGGGCCGCGTTGGTGTGGCCGGGCATGTCTATCTCGGGGACGACCTCCAGGTAGCGGGACGCCGCGTGACCGACGATCTCCTGGTAGTCGGCCTTGGTGTAGAACCCTCCGGGCCCGCCGCCGACCTCGGTGGAGCCGCCGTAGGTGGTCAGGCGGGGCCAGGAGTCGACGGCGATGCGCCAGCCCTGGTCGTCGCTGAGGTGCAGGTGCAGCGTGTTCACCTTGTACAGGGCGAGTTGGTCGATGTAGCGCTTGACCTGGTCGACGGTGAAGAAGTGCCGGGAGACGTCGAGCATCGCGCCGCGCCAGCCGTAGCGCGGGGCGTCCTGGATCGTGCCGCCCGCGACCAGCCAGGGCCCGGCCTGCACGGTGTCCTTCTCGACGGCCGCCGGGAGGAGTTGGCGCAGGGTCTGGACGCCGTGGAAGAGGCCGGCGGGCCGCGCGGCGGTGATGGTGACGCCCTTGCCGCCGCTGTCCAGGCGGTAGCCCTCCGCGCCGAACGGGCCCTTGCCCAGGCGCAGTCGGATGCCGCCCTTGCCGTGCGTGGTGACCGGCAGGCGGTAACCGGTGGACGGCCGCAGGACGTCCGCGAGGTAGGCGCCGACCCGGCGGACCTCACGGGAGTCGTCGACGCGGATGTGGGTGTCGCGGGTGATGCGGTACGGCGATCCGCCCGGCGCGACCGAGGCGGGGGCCGGGACCACCCGGTCGAGCGGGGTCGCGGCCGGCGGGCCGGCGGCCGGGGCGGCGCCGACGGAGAAGGCGCTCGCCGAGGCGACGAGCAGCAGTGAACCGAACAGGCGGGTCGTTCTGTGGTGGTGTCTCACCGACGGTCCCTTCCTTGAGCCCGAGCAGAACCCGAACAGGTATGGACCAACTCTCCCTCAGGAGCGGTGAAACAATCCCCTCATGGCGGAAATCCTCCAGAAGGACGGAACCTGGGTCTTCGACGGCGACGCCCTGCGGCTGACCCCGGGACGGGACAAGAACGTCGGCCTGCTCCGCAGGACTTTGGGCGAACTCGTCGTCCCCCTGGGCGCGTTGGCGGGCATCTCGTTCGAGCAGGGGAAGAAGAGCGGGCGGCTCAGGCTGCGGCTGCGCGACGGCTCGGATCCTTTGCTGCTCGCGACCGGCGGCCGGCTCACCGAACCGCACGACCCGTACCAGCTGGCCGTCGACGCCGACCGCTACGGCGTCGCCGAGTACCTCGTGGACGAGGTGCGCAAAGCCCTGGTCCTGGACCAGGTTCCGGCGGACCCGGTGGACGCCTACCTGCTGCCGGGTCCGGCCGTTCCGCTCTCCGTGTCCGCCGGTGACGGCACCGCGAGCTTCGACGGCGAGCAGGTCCGCCTGGAGTGGAACTGGAAGACCGAGGACGCCAAGTCGGCCGCCGGCCCCCGCACCGTCGCGGTCACCGATCTCACCGCCGTCGAGTGGCATCCGGCGGTCGGCCTGGAGAACGGCTACCTCCGCTTCACCGTGAGGAACGCCCCGCCGACCAAGGCCCCGCCCAAGTACGACCCGCACGCCGTCGAGTTGTGGGGCTTCAAGAAGGACCCGCTGATGGCCCTGGTCGCGGCGGCCGTCCAGGCCCGGCTGCCGCATCCGGCCACTCAGGCGAAGGACGCGCCCAAGGTGCTCACCGCGTCCGCGCCCGCCGCCGAGGACGACCACGACGCGCTGCTGCGGCGGCTGCGCGAGCTCGGGGAGCTGCGTCGCACGGGGGTGCTGACGGAGGAGGAGTTCGCGATGGCCAAGCAGGCGGTCCTCAGGAGGATGTAGTCGTCCGGGAGTCGCGGACCGCCTGCCGCCGCACGGGCCGTGCGCCCGCCCGCCGGGCACACCGGCGGCCTACCCGGCCCGGCGCGCCACCGTGAAGTGGTCGACCTGCTCCCCGGTCTCGGCGATGCCCCGCACCGTCAGCGTGGCGGTGCGGCCCTTGGCGGCCGGGGTGACGTCCACCCGCAGGAAGGAGTAGTCGAGGTAGCGCACCCGGGACCAGGCGACGGTCTCCTGCTGCCGGGCGCCGTCCGCCAGGCAGACGAAGGAGGAGACGGCGTCGTCGTCCTTGACCCGGCCCTGGTAGGACTCGTCGGCGCTGAACGCGTACAGGCTGCGGCCGGCCGCGCCCGCCGTCACATAGACCACGCCGTCGGTCTCCGGGTGGGCGGTGCCGCCGATCGGGAGCTGCCGGGTGACCTCGCCGCCCTTGATGACGTCGGTGCGCTCGTAGACGTGGTTGTGGCCGTTGATGACGAGGTCCACGGTGTACTTCTCGAACAAAGGCACCCACTCCTGCCGCACACCCCCCTCCGAGGCGTGGGCGGTGGAGGTGCAGTAGGCGCAGTGGTGGAAGAAGACGACGATGAAGTCGACGCCGTGCGCGGTCCGGTACTGCCTGAGCCGCGACTCCAGCCAGCTGGTCTGGGTGCCGCCGGAGATGCCGAGGTTGGCCGGGATCTCGAAGGAGATGTCGTTGGCGTCCAGCGAGATGACCGCGGTGTTGCCGTGGACGAAGGAGTAGACGCCCGGCAGGTTCTTCCTGTCGGGCCCGTTGTCGGGGAGCGTCCAGCGGGCCTCCTCGCCGCCGTAGCCGTTGGGCGAGTACCAGGCCTCCATGTCGTGGTTGCCGTACGAGACCATCCACGGCACCTGTTTGGCGACGGACTCGGTCTGGTGCAGGAACTGGTCCCACACCCGTGAGTCGAACCCGGTGTCGCCGCTCAGGCCCTGCCCGGCCGGGTCGCCGTAGGCGATGTCGCCGGCGTGCAGGTGGAAGGCGGGGTTCTGGGCGAGGATCAGGGCGTCGTTGGCGAGGCCGTGGTAGCTGACTCCCTGGTCGCCGAAGGCGGTGAAGGTGAAGGGTGCCCGGTGGGCGGGGGCGGTGGTGAAGGTGCCCAGGGTGCCCAGCAGACGGGGCTCGGCGGGGTCGAAGCCGGCGTGGCCGACGCCGTAGCAGTACGTCCGGCCCGGCCGCAGGTTGGCCAGCTTGGCGTGCACGTAGTACTGGGTGTGGTCGCCGCCGGCGCCGACACCGGCCGGGGTGTGCAGGGCGCGCACCTCGGCGTCGATCTTGTGGGAGAGGTCCCAGGGGTGGGCGCCGACGCGGAGGAAGGGCTTCTTGACGGCGACCGGGACCTGCCAGGAGACGGTCATCTCGGTGCGCGGGTCGTTGCCGTAGGCGAGGTGGCGGCCGAAGGGGGCGACGAGGGCTCCGTCGACGGTCTCGGTGCGGGGCGCGGCGGCCGGGGTCGCCGCCTGTGCGGTGGCGCCCGGTACGAACGCGCCACCCGCGACGGCGCCCAGGGTGACCGCGCCGCCCCTGATCATCGTGCGCCGGGAGAATCTGGTACGCAGGTAGGCGTGCTGTTCGGCCATGCTCATGCGCTCGGCGAGCCGCTCGGGTACGCCCATACGGGGAATGTCCATGGTGACTGAAACTCGTCTCCTCGGGCGACGAGTCGGCGGACGCCGGATGGACGAGTCACGAACAGGTCCTCATGACAGGTTCAACGTTCCCCCAAGGGCCCTCAACGCTACGCTGCCCGAAATCGGGCAGAATTCTTGCGAAAAGGTCGCGAGTACTCCAGGATCTACCGGGTGCACGACGAACTCGTTGATCATCTGACGCGGTCCACGCCCCTCAGCAGGGGCGAGGCACTGCGCGTGATCCAGGACGTGCTCGCCTACTTCGACGAGACGACCGAGGAGTACGTCCGTCGCCGCCATCACGAGCTACAGGCCCAGGGCCTGGTGAACGCGACCATCTTCGAACGGATCGGGGCGGACCTGAAGTACCGGGCGGTGGCGCCACCGGAGCTCACGCTCCGCCAGCTGCGCCGCATGGTCTACGGCTGATCCTCGAACACTGCGAACGCTGAGGAATACCCATATATGTGCGGAATCGTCGGTTACATCGGTAAGCGTGACGTGGCGCCCCTGCTGCTGGAGGGCCTCCAGCGGCTGGAGTACCGGGGATACGACTCGGCGGGCATCGTCGTGACGTCCCCGAAGACGTCCGGCCTGAAGATGGTCAAGGCCAAGGGCCGGGTCCGCGACCTGGAGGCCAGGGTCCCCGCCCGCTTCAAGGGCACGACCGGCATCGCCCACACCCGCTGGGCCACCCACGGCGCCCCCTCCGACGTGAACGCCCACCCGCACCTGGACGCCGAGGGCAAGGTCGCCGTCGTCCACAACGGCATCATCGACAACGCCTCCGACCTGCGCCGCAAACTGGAGGCGGACGGCGTCGAGTTCCTCTCCGAGACCGACACCGAGGTCCTCGTCCACCTCATCGCCCGCGCCCAGGGCGAGAAGCTGGAGGACAAGGTCCGCGAGACCCTGCGGGTCATCGAGGGCACGTACGGCATCGCCGTCCTGCACGCCGACTTCCCCGACCGGATCGTGGTGGCCCGTAACGGCTCCCCGGTCGTCCTCGGCATCGGCGAGAAGGAGATGTTCGTCGCCTCGGACATCGCCGCCCTGGTCGCGCACACCCGGCAGATAGTGACGCTGGACGACGGCGAGATGGCCACCCTCAAGGCCGACGACTTCCGCACGTACACCACCGAGGGCACCCGCACGACCGCCGAGCCGACCACCGTGGAGTGGGAGGCCGCCTCGTACGACATGGGCGGCCACGACACCTACATGCACAAGGAGATCCACGAGCAGCCCGACGCCGTGGACCGGGTCCTGCGCGGCCGTATCGACGAGCGCTTCTCCACCGTGCACCTGGGCGGCCTGAACCTGGACGCCCGCGAGGCGCGCCGGATCCGCCGCGTGAAGATCCTCGGCTGCGGCACCTCGTACCACGCGGGCATGATCGGCGCCCAGATGATCGAGGAGCTGGCCCGCATCCCCGCGGACGCCGAGCCGGCCTCCGAGTTCCGCTACCGCAACGCGGTCGTCGACCCCGACACGCTGTACGTCGCCGTCTCCCAGTCCGGTGAGACGTACGACGTGCTGGCGGCCGTCCAGGAACTCAAGCGCAAGGGCGCGCGGGTGCTGGGCGTGGTGAACGTGGTCGGCTCGGCGATCGCCCGCGAGGCCGACGGCGGCATCTACGTGCACGCCGGCCCCGAGGTCTGCGTCGTCTCCACCAAGTGCTTCACCAACACCACGGTCGCCTTCGCACTGCTCGCCCTGCACCTGGGCCGCACCCGTGACCTGTCCGTCCGGGACGGCAAGCGGATCATCGAGGGGCTGCGGAAGCTGCCCGGCCAGATCGCCGAGATCCTGGAGCAGGAGGAGGAGATCAAGAAGCTGGCCGAGCAGTACGCCGACGCCCGCTCGATGCTCTTCATCGGCCGTGTCCGGGGCTACCCGGTGGCCCGCGAGGCATCCCTGAAGCTCAAGGAGGTCTCGTACATCCACGCCGAGGCCTACCCGGCCTCCGAGCTCAAGCACGGCCCGCTGGCCCTGATCGAGCCCGCCCTGCCGACGGTCGCGATCGTCCCGGACGACGACCTGCTGGAGAAGAACCGCGCCGCCCTGGAGGAGATCAAGGCCCGCAGCGGCAGGATCCTCGCGGTGGCCCACGCGTGCCAGGAGAAGGCCGACCAGACGATCGTCGTCCCGAAGAACGAGGACGAGCTGGACCCGATCCTGATGGGCATCCCCCTCCAACTCCTCGCTTACCACACGGCGTTGTCCCTGGGCAGGGACATCGACAAGCCGCGGAACCTGGCCAAGTCGGTCACGGTCGAGTAGCGCGCCGCGGGGGCGCGGGCCACCGCGCGAACCACTCACCGCACCAGCACGGACCGGAGAAAGAGGACGGACCCCCGCGTGCAGCCACCCTGCACGGGGGGTCCGTCCCTGCGCCGGGAGCCGCCCAACCCCCGGCCCGCGCGGCTGCCAAGTGGCCGTCACGCCCCGGCCGGCCGCGCGTCGCGGATGTGCTGTGGGCCAGCGAGCCGGCGCGACGGGGCACACCGCCCGGGCGAACCGGAGGGCGCCGGGCGGGAGCCGGCCGACGGTCGTGGTGGCGCCTCCCGGTATATGCCCTGCACAAGGGCACGAACACACCTACGCGCGAGTAGATTTATGCGGCGCGCAAAGGGAGTTGACCGTTCCCGCGGTCCATCTCCCCCAGGGGAACGGCGAGTTGCGGAACGGCGAGTGGCGCAAGGGCGACGGTTGAGGCGCGGGGCGCCTACGGGACGCGGGGCGCCTACGGGATGACGACCACGGGCCGCCGCGCCCGCTTGGCGAGGCGCCCGGCGACCGAGCCGAAGATACGGCCGACGAGGCCGTGCGTGGAGCCGACGACGATGGCGTCCGCCTCGTACTCGCGGCCCACCTCTTCGAGCTCGTGACAGATGTCGCCGCCGCGCTCGACGAGGATCCACGGCACCTCGGCGAGGTAGTCCGCGCAGGCGAGCTCCAGCCCGAGGACCTCGGTGCGGTGGTCCGGCACGTCGACGAAGACCGGCGGCTCGCAGCCCGCCCACACGGTGGTGGGCAGCCGGTTGGCGACGTGCACGATGATCAGGGCCGACCCGGAACGATGGGCCATGCCGATGGCGTACGCGAGGGCGCGCTCACTGGACGTGGAGCCGTCGAAGCCGACGACGACGCCGTGCTTGAAGGCGGGGTCGCAGGAGTGACGTGGCTCTTCCGCCGCCCGGGGCTCGGCCGCCGTGGGATCGGCGACGGGCCGCTTGCGGTCCGCGGGTTCGAAGAATTCGTGACCGGCCATGGCTGTCTCGGAGTGGTGATCCTTGATCGGGAGGGACGACCGTGTGCGGCGGAGCTGTGTCCGGGAATCATCTTCCCAACCCCATACCCCCAAGGGTACGGCGCCACGCTTCCTCAGCCCAGATCCCGCCCTCGCTGCGTCGGGGTTCCAGGGAGCATGCACGAGGGTGCGCCCGTAACGCAATGGTTGCTGCGCTGTACAGGCGGTTTGCACAGCACGTGCTCAGCGGCGGTCCGTCGCGGACGCACAGTGACCGATGGATCGAACACGCGTTGAACCCCGTGAGCCAGCCCCAGGGAGCACGCATGTCCGGTCCCAGACGCCACTTCGAGGCTCCTCCAGCGCCCGGAACCCGGGAGGACCCGCCCCGCGCGACCACGCCCGCCCACGACTCCGCGACGGACGTCGTCCGCTGGGCGGCCTTCAGCTGCGTCCTGGTTCCCGTGGTCCTCCTCTGGTACGGCAGCTCGCTGGCCGGCGCCGCCGGCACCGCCCTCGGTCTCGCCGCGGTGACCGCGGTCTGCCGTATCCTCCTGCGCCGGTCGGAGCACGGCGCGGCCCGCCTGCTCGCCGAGGAGCGGGCCCGTCGGCACGCGGCCCCGCGGGGATCCCGGGCCGGCCGCCCGCGCCCCCGCCACCACAGGGCCGGAACGGGGGCGCACAGAGGCGGACGGCGCAGCGGGGGCAATACACCGGTCGGCTGACCGGTTTCCGCGCACGCGCCCGACTCTTTTCAGCCAACTTCCGGCATCCGCCCACTCCTTGGCCGAACCACCCCCCGACCCCCGTTCCACCTGCACGGAAAGGGTCTCCCGGGGTCCTCGCACCCTACGTGGATTAGCCACGGCGACAAGGCGCACTTCCCTGCACGCCCCACGAGTGCAACGCTTCGTGATCGAATGCTTCACGCCAAGTTGCCAAGTCGACAATGCACCGGATGACCAACTGGTCATGCCGGCGCCACGGGACGCAGTAGATTCGATCTTGACTGTCTTACGGCGGGGGACTCGTGCAGGACCGAGGGGAAACGTGCAGGAGCGACACAACCGAGGAGCCGCGACCACCGAGGGGGGCTTAGCAGTATGAGCCACGACTCCACTGCCGCGCCGGAAGCCGCGGCCCGGAAACTCTCCGGGCGACGCCGCAAGGAGATCGTCGCGGTGCTGCTGTTCAGCGGCGGTCCCATCTTCGAGAGTTCCATACCACTGTCGGTGTTCGGGATCGACCGCCAGGACGCCGGAGTGCCACGCTACCGACTGCTGGTGTGCGGAGGTGAGGAAGGCCCGCTGCGGACCACAGGGGGCCTGGAACTCACCGCACCGCACGGCCTGGAAGCGATCTCCCGGGCGGGCACGGTCGTCGTGCCGGCCTGGCGGTCGATCACTTCGCCGCCACCGGAGGAGGCGCTCGACGCGCTGCGCCGCGCGCATGAGGAGGGTGCCCGCATCGTCGGGCTGTGCACCGGCGCCTTCGTCCTCGCGGCGGCGGGCCTGCTGGACGGCCGCCCCGCGACCACCCACTGGATGTACGCGCCGACGCTGGCCAAGCGCTATCCGTCGGTGCACGTGGATCCGCGGGAGCTGTTCGTGGACGACGGCGACGTGCTGACGTCCGCCGGTACGGCGGCCGGGATCGACCTCTGTCTCCACATCGTGCGGACGGACCACGGCAACGAGGCGGCGGGCGCGCTGGCCCGGCGTCTGGTGGTCCCACCGCGCCGGTCGGGCGGCCAGGAGCGCTACCTCGACCGGTCTTTACCGGAGGAGATCGGCGCCGACCCGCTCGCCGAGGTCGTCGCCTGGGCCCTGGAGCACCTCCACGAGCAGTTCGACGTGGAGACGCTCGCGGCCCGCGCGTACATGAGCCGGCGTACGTTCGACCGCCGGTTCCGCTCGCTCACCGGGAGCGCGCCGTTGCAGTGGCTGATCACGCAGCGGGTCCTCCAGGCCCAGCGTCTGCTGGAGACGTCCGACTACTCGGTGGACGAGGTCGCGGGGCGCTGCGGCTTCCGCTCGCCGGTGGCGCTGCGTGGGCACTTCCGCCGCCAGCTGGGTTCGTCCCCGGCCGCCTACCGGGCCGCGTACCGCGCCCGCAGGCCGCAGGGCGAACGGCCGCCGGCGGACGGTGACGGTGCCATGGCCGGACAGCACGGCGGTCCGGCGAGCGCGCCGGCGCCGCTGCATCCGGAGAGCGGCAGTCCGTTACCGCTCCAGACCCGGCGTACGGCGAGTCCGGTCGGGACGTCGGCGTCGCTGGCCTCGGCGTCCTCGGACAACGGCCGGGAGGCGTACGCGGGGAGCCGGGCGAGTCTGCCGGGGCAGCGCAGCGGGATGTGACGCCGGGTGGGGGCGGCGGGCGCGGGGACTTCCTCGCCCCCGCCGCCCCTGCCCGTTCCCGGCCCCGGGGCCGCCGCCTCCGGACCCCGCTCCGGCCCTGAAGGGGCCTCGTCTCCGAACGCCGGACGGCACGGGCCGGCGAGGTCGGGGCGGCACCGGTCACCTCATCGGGCGACGTCAGCCTTAGGGTGGGCGCATGAACGATCGCATGGTGTGGATCGACTGCGAGATGACCGGCCTCTCGCTGTCCGACGACGCGCTCATCGAAGTGGCCGCCCTCGTCACCGACTCCGAGCTGAACATCCTCGGTGACGGTGTCGACATCGTCGTCCGCCCGCCGGACCGGGCGCTGGAGACGATGCCGGAGGTGGTGCGCCAGATGCACACCGCGTCCGGACTGCTCACGGAGCTGTCCGGCGGCACGACGCTGGCGGACGCCGAGGAGCAGGTCCTGGCGTACGTCCGGGAGCACGTCAAGGAACCCGGCAAGGCCCCCCTGTGCGGCAACTCCGTCGGCACGGACCGCGGTTTCCTGCTCCGGGACATGCCCACGCTGGAGGACTACCTCCACTACCGCATCGTCGACGTGTCCAGCGTCAAGGAACTCGCCCGGCGCTGGTACCCGCGGGCGTACTTCAACAGCCCGGAGAAGAACGGCAACCACCGCGCCCTCGCCGACATCCGCGAGTCCATCGCGGAACTCCGTTACTACCGCGAGGCGGTCTTCGTCCCGCAGCCGGGCCCCGACTCCGACACCGCGAAGAAAATCGCCGCCAAGTACGTCCTGCCCGGGCGATAAGGGCACGTCACCGGCGTGCGAAGGGGCGCCGCGAAAGCCTGGCGCGAGCACCCCTTCGGACCCTGTACACTTTTTCTCGGCCGGTCGGGGAAACCCGAGTCGCCGACATGGTGGGTGTAGCTCAGCTGGTAGAGCACCTGGTTGTGGTCCAGGAAGTCGCGGGTTCAAGTCCCGTCACTCACCCTCAATCATCAGCCGGTGACCTTGGAGACAAGGTCACCGGCTGATGTCGTTCCCGGCGCCCCTGCCCCACCTGCGGCTCGTAGGGTGGGCCGATGTCCGAGCCCCTCGCCCGCGCCGAGCCTGTCTCCACGCCCCGCCTCGACCTGCTCCCGCTGCGGGTCGAGCACGCCGCGGAGATGGCCGCCGTCCTGTCCGATCCGGCCCTGCACGCCTTCACCGGCGGCACGCCCCACTCCCCCGCCGCGCTGCGCGACCGCTACCGTCGGCTGGTCGCCGGGTCACCGGATCCGGCGGTCTCCTGGTGCAACTGGGTGCTCCGGGCGCGTGCGGAGGCGTGCCTCGTCGGCACGGTCCAGGCGACCGTGGTCCAGGCGGACACCGGGCACCTCGCGGAGATCGCCTGGGTGGTCGGAACGCCCTGGCAGGGGCGCGGGTTCGCCTCGGAGGCGGCGCGGGCGCTGGTCGGACAGCTCGGGCAGGGGCCCGTGCGTACGGTCGTCGCCCACATCCACCCCGAGCACCTCGCGTCGGCGGCGGTCGCCGCGGCGGTCGGACTCACACCGACCGAGGAGGAACAGGACGGCGAGCGGCGGTGGCAGTTGACGCTGCCGCCGCTGCCCGGCTGAGCCGGCCGCAGGCACCAGAACCCGGGCCATCGAGGCGTATGGTCGGCTTATGGGATGTTTGTGAGGTTGGGAGGCTCGTCATGCGGGCCCGACACGTTCCCCGGTGGCGGCTGTTGACCTGGGTGATCCTCGCGTTCAACCTCGCCATGCTGCTGTGGCTCGTGGTGGCGCTCGACGCGGCGGGCGAGGGGTGCGTCGGGGAGCGGTGCCGGGACGCCACCGACCCGGGCTCCGTCACCGGCGCCTGGGTGGTGATCTTCTCCTGGCTGACCGGGGTCGTCCTGCTGGGGGTGGCCTGGTTCGTCACCCACCGCACCGAACCCCGGCCGCACCGACGGCACGGGCGGCACCGGCGGCCAGGACAACGGCCGGGGTCCGGAACATGACGAGGTCAGAGCGGCCTCAGGACGAACTCCGCTGCACCAGCTCCGTCGCCAGCACCACCCGCTGCCGCTCCAGTCCCCGGACCGCCGCCGGACGGCGGTCCGCGATCTCCGTCAGCAGCAGGTCGATCATCCTGCGGCCCATCTCCTCGATGGGCTGGCGCACGCTGGTCATGGGCGGATCCATGTGGCGGGCGATGGCCGAGTCGTCGTAGCCGACGAGCGCGACCTCGTCGGGGATGCGGCGGCCCTCCTCGCGCAGCACCTGGCGGGCGCCGGCCGCCATCACGTCCGAGCCCGCGAAGACCGCGTCCAGGTCGGGACGGCGGGCCAGCAGCTTCGTCATCGCGCGCCGGCCGCCCTCCTCGGTGAAGTCGCCCGGCTCGATGAGCCGCTCGTCCACCTGGTGCCCCGCGCCGAGCAGGGCGTCGCGGTAGCCGTCGACGCGTCGCTGGGCGCCGTACACGTCGAGGCGGCCGGTGATGTGGCCGACCGCCCGGCAACCGCGGGCCAGCAGGTGCTCGACGGCCGTGCGGGCGCCGCCGTAGTTGTCCGAGTCGACCGACGGGAGCGTCTCCGCGGCCGACCTCGGGCCGCTGATCACCGCCGGTATCTCCAGCTGGGAGAGCAGGTCGGGCAGCGGGTCGTCGGCGTGCACGGACACCAGCAGGACGCCGTCGACCCGGTGCGCGGCCAGGTACTGGGCGAGACGGGCCCGCTCCCGGTCGCTGCCCGCGAAGATCAGCAGCAGTTGCATCTCGGTGTCGGACAGCTCGGCGCCGACCCCCTTGAGCATGTCCGAGAAGTACGGTTCCGCGAAGAAGCGGGTCTCCGGCTCGGGGACGACCAGGGCGATCGCGTCGGTGCGGTTGGCGGCCAGGGCGCGGGCCGCCGTGTTGGGCACGTACCCCAGCTCGGCGACCGCCGCCTCCACCGCCGCGCGGGTGGCGTCACTGACCCGGGGCGAGCCGTTGATGACCCGGGAGACCGTGCCGCGGCCCACGCCGGCCCGTGCCGCCACCTCTTCGAGGGTGGGCCGGCCACCGCTCCGGCCCCGCGCTCCGTGGCTTGCCATGGGCTCCGCCTCCCGTTGACCCTGTCATTGGCCTGGAATTTAACAGTCCCGCCGGAGGGGCGACCGGTCACGGTGGACTCCCTCATTCCACTGCCGTGCTTCGCGGGGGTGGCTGGATCGTTACGCCCGGGTTCCAGTTAACAGCCCGATAACTGAACGCATCTCTCCGCTCCCAGTCCCTTGACACCCTCGCTCCGACCGACGAACCTTCAACACATCACAAGTGGGAGCGCTCCCACGGTACCTGACACATACATAACCCGCACGTTCCCCGCCCGAGCCGCAGCTAGAACTAACGGGCCCAACAACGCAGTTGGCCGGGGGGTCGGCACGTCAGGGCAACAGGAGGACGCAATGCGAGCACGTACCCGAATCGCCCGCAAGACGATGGTCCTCGCGGCCGTCGCCGCGCTGGGCTCCGGGCTGCTGGCCGGCTGTGCCGACGACGGAGACGACGGCGGTGACGGTTCGTCTTCGGGCGACACCAGTGGCAAGACCACGATCACCCTCGGCCTCTTCGGCACCCAGGGCTTCAAGGAAGCCGGTCTGTACGCCGAGTACGAGAAGCTGAACCCGGACATCAAGATCGCCGAGAACGTCGTCGAGCGGAACGAGAACTACTACCCGGCTCTCGTCAACCACCTGACCACCAACAGCGGTCTGCAGGACATCCAGGCCGTCGAGGTCGGAAACATCGCCGAGGTCGTGAACACCCAGGCCGCGAAGTTGACGGACCTGTCCAAGGTGGAGGGCGTCCAGTCGAGCAACTGGCTCGACTGGAAGTGGAAGCAGGCCACCACCAAGGACGGCCAGACGATCGGTCTCGGCACCGACGTCGGCCCGATGGCCATCTGCTACCGCAAGGACCTGTTCGAGCAGGCCGGACTGCCGTCCGAGCGCGAGGAGGTCAGCAAGCTGTGGGCCGGCAGCTGGGAGAAGTTCGTCGAGGTCGGCAAGGACTACCAGGGGAAGGCGCCCAAGGGCACCACCTTCCTGGACTCCCCCGGCGGCCTGCTGAACGCGATCGTCAGCGGTGAGAGCGAGAAGTTCTACGACGCCTCCGGCGAGGTCATCTACAAGACGAACCCGGCCATCAAGAAGGCCTTCGACCTGACGGCGCAGGCCGCCGAGGACGGGCTGATCGGCAACCAGACGCAGTTCCAGCCCGCCTGGGACACGACGATCGCCAACGGCAAGTTCGCCGCGATGTCCTGCCCGCCGTGGATGCTCGGCTACATCAAGGGCAAGTCGAAGCCCGAGGCGGCCGGCAAGTGGGACGTGGCCACCTCGCCGAAGCCCGGCAACTGGGGCGGCACCTTCCTCGCCGTGCCGAAGTCCGGCAAGAACGCCGACGAGGCCGCGAAGCTCGCCGCATGGTTGACCGCGCCCGAGCAGCAGGCCAAGCTCTTCGCCAAGCAGGGCAGCTTCCCGAGCGCCCCGGCCGCGTACACCATGCCGCAGGTCACCGGCGCGAAGAACGACATGACCGGTGACTCCCCGATCGGCACGATCTTCGCCGACGCCGCCAAGCAGATCCCGGCGCAGGTGATCGGCCCGAAGGACCAGATCATCCAGCAGGGTCTGACCGACAACGGCGTCATCCTGGTCACCCAGGGCAAGTCGGCCGAGGAAGCCTGGGAGACGGCCACCAAGACCATCGACAACAACCTGGAGAAGTGACCGGTATGGCCACCCGGCACGACACCGCCGCGCCCCCCCTCAAGGAGGGGGGCGCGGCCCCGGGCCGCCCGCCCGCCGACGCCGTGCCCGAGGCGGACAAGCGCCGCCGGGCCCGGCTCTCCCGCCGCTGGCAGCGGGACATGCGCTGGAGCCCGTACGCGTTCGTCTCGCCGTTCTTCCTGCTCTTCCTCGCGTTCGGCCTGTTCCCGCTGATCTACACCGGCTGGGCCTCGCTGCACACGGTGGAGATGACCGCGCCCACCGACATGGAGTGGGCGGGCCTGCGCAACTACACCCGGATCTTCGACGACGACTTCTTCTGGAACGCGGCGAAGAACACCCTGACCATCGGCATCATCTCGACGGTCCCGCAGCTGCTGATGGCCATGGGCATCGCCCACATCCTCAACTACAAGCTGCGCGGCTCGACCTTCTACCGGGTCATGATGCTCGCGCCGTACGCGACGTCGATCGCCGCCGCCTCCCTGGTGTTCGTGCTGCTCTTCGGCCGCGACTACGGCATGATCAACTGGGCGCTGAACGCCGTCGGCTTCGACAACATCGACTGGCAGAACGACAAGTGGGCCTCCCAGATCGCCGTCTCGTCGATCGTGATCTGGCGCTGGACCGGCTACAACGCGCTGATCTACCTGGCCGCGATGCAGGCGATACCGCAGGACCTGTACGAGTCGGCGGCCCTGGACGGGGCCAACCGCTGGCGGCAGTTCATCCACGTCACCCTGCCGTCGCTGCGCCCGACCATCCTGTTCACCGTGGTCGTGTCGACCATCGGCGCCTCCCAGCTGTTCGGCGAGCCCCTGCTGTTCGACGCGAACAAGGGCACCTCCGGCGGCTCCCAGCACCAGTTCCAGACGCTCGGGCTGTACCTGTACGAGCAGGGCTGGGTCAACCAGCACCTGGGCCGCGCCTCGGCGATCGCCTGGACGATGTTCCTGATCCTCATCGTGATCGGGATCGTCAACTACGTCATCTCGCGCCGGCTGCGCGCCAGTAGTTAGGAGACCCGGCCGTGACGACGACACTGACCCCGGTGGAACCGACCGACCAGAAAACCCAGCGCGTACGACGGCCCAAGTCGGCCCGCGCGGGCGGACAGATGCACGCCGGCCCGATCGCGTACGTCATCCTCGCCCTGTTCACCATCGGCTCGCTGTTCCCACTGGTGTGGACGGCGATCGCCGCCTCGCGCGACACCCAGCGCCTGGCGCAGACGCCGCCGCCGTTCTGGTTCGGCTCGAACCTCTTCGACAACCTCGAGATCGCCTGGAACGACGCCAACCTGGGCGAGGCGTTCATCAACACCACGTTCGTGGCGGGGGTGTCGGCGGTGACCATCGTGTTCCTGTCGACGATCGCCGGGTTCGCCTTCGCCAAGCTGCGCTTCAAGGGCCGGGGCGCGATGATGCTGATCGTGATCGGCACCATGATGGTGCCGCCGCAGCTCAGCGTGATCCCCCTGTACATGATGGTCGCCGAGCTCGGCTGGACAGACCAGCTCAAGGCGGTCATCTTCCCCTCGCTGGTGAGCGCCTTCGGGGTGTTCTTCATGCGGCAGTACCTGATCCAGGCGTTGCCGGACGAGATCATCGAGGCGGCCCGGGTGGACGGCGCGAGCAGCTGGCGGGTGGTGTGGCACGTGGTGTTCCCGGCCGCGCGGCCCGCGATGGCCGTCCTCGGCATGCTGATGTTCGTCCAGACCTGGAACGACTTCCTGTGGCCGTTCCTGGTCCTGACCCAGACCGGCAGCCCGACCGTGCAGGTCGCGGTGGCGGGCCTCGGCCGGGGCTTCACGCCCGACCAGTCACTGATCATGGCGGGCGCCCTGCTGGGCACGCTGCCCCTGCTGATCGTCTTCGCGATCTTCGGCAAGCAGATCGTGGGCGGCATCATGCAGGGCGCTGTGAAGGGCTGAGCCCGCCCCCTGTTCTCCGGGGGCCGAGCCACCGTCGCCTCGGCCCCCCGCTCCGCCCTTCTCGCCCTTCCTCTCTTCTTCCCTCCCCTTCTTTCCCTCCCCCTTCTCTCATCCACCCGTCGGTCCACACGACCTCCTATGGGAGCGCTTCCATGCCAGAGTCCGAAACGCCGGGAACCCCGGTGACCTTCCCGCCCGCCTTCCTCTGGGGCGCCGCGACCTCCGCCTACCAGATCGAGGGGGCGGTGCGGGAGGACGGCCGTACGCCCTCGATCTGGGACACCTTCAGCCATACGCCGGGCAAGACCGCCGGCGGCGAGCACGGTGACATCGCTGTCGACCACTACCACCGCTACCGCGACGACGTGGCGCTGATGGCGGACCTGGGCCTGAGCGCGTACCGCTTCTCCATCTCGTGGTCGCGGGTGCAGCCGACGGGCCGGGGCCCGGCCGTCCAGAAGGGCCTGGACTTCTACCGCCGGCTGGTCGACGAGCTGCTCGCGCACGACATCAAGCCGGCCGTCACGCTCTACCACTGGGACCTGCCGCAGGAGCTGGAGGATACGGGCGGCTGGCCGGAGCGTGACACGGCGTACCGGTTCGCGGAGTACGCGCGGATCGTCGGCGAGGCGCTCGGCGACCGGGTGGAGCAGTGGATCACGCTCAACGAGCCGTGGTGCAGCGCCTTCCTCGGCTACGGCTCGGGGGTGCACGCCCCCGGCCGCACGGACGCGGCGGCCTCGCTGAAGGCGGCCCACCATCTGAACCTGGCGCACGGGCTGGGCACGACGGCCCTGCGCTCGGTGATGCCGGCCCGCAACTCGGTCGCGGTGAGCCTCAACTCCTCGGTGGTGCGCCCGCTGTCGCAGGACCCGGCGGACCTGGCGGCGGTCCAGAAGATCGACGACCTGGCCAACGGTGTCTTCCACGGCCCGATGCTGCACGGCGTGTACCCGGAGACGCTGTACGCGGCGACGGAGCTGATCACGGACTGGTCGTACGTCCAGGACGGCGACCTGGCGACCATCAACCAGCCGCTGGACGCGCTGGGCCTCAACTACTACACCCCGGCGCTGGTCGCGGCGACGGACCCGCAGTCGGGCAGCTCGCGCAACGACGGTCACGGCGCCAGCTCCTACTCCCCCTGGCCCGGCGCGGACGACGTCGCCTTCCACCAGACCCCGGGCGAGCGCACGGAGATGGGCTGGACGATCGACCCGACCGGCCTGCACGACCTGATCATGCGCTACACCCGCGAGGCCCCGGGCCTGCCGCTGTACATCACGGAGAACGGCGCGGCCTACGACGACAAGCCCGACCCCGACGGCCGCGTCCACGACCCCGAGCGGATCGCGTATCTGCACGGCCACCTGGCGGCGGTCCGCCGCGCCATCACGGACGGCGCGGACGTGCGCGGCTACTACCTGTGGTCGCTGATGGACAACTTCGAGTGGGCGTACGGCTACGGCAAGCGCTTCGGCGCGGTCTACGTCGACTACGCGACCCTGGCCCGTACTCCCAAGTCGAGCGCGCACTGGTACGCCCAGGCCGCCCGCACGGGAACGCTCCCGCCGGTGACCGCGATGGACATGCCGCCGCTGGCGGCAACGGACTGACACCCTGGGGGAAGCGGGGGACGGGGCGCGGCATCCGACGGGGGGTGCCGCGCCCCGGCACGTGTCACTCGTACCCGCGCCACGGGCACGGGGGGCGCGGCCGCGCGCCGGAGGGACGAGGTGACCGCACCGCCCACCACCGTGCCCCTGCCGCCGACTGCGCGCCGACGCGTGCCTGCCTTCGCTCCCCACGAGGTGCCCCGAGGGGTGGGTGCGGCAGCACGCCGGCGATCGGAGTGCTGGCCCGAACACCGTGATCAGGACGGAGGTCGGGGATCTCGGGCGGCCTCAGGGATGGGATCGGGGCCGGTTGAAGGTGGAGCCCAGCCGTCCGGCCCGACGACGTCGTACGGAACCGCGGTGGCCGCCGCGCACCGGCGCGCGTCCGTCCACCTGGAGCCAGATCCGCACCTCCGTGCCGCCCAGCACGGACCGGCCGATCCGTACGTCCCCGCCGGTCGACTCCGCGAGCCGGCGCACGATGTCGAGCCCGAGCCCGGTCGACCCGGCGCTCCCCGAACCCCGGCCGCGCGCCATCGCCGCCTCCGGGTCGGGTATGCCGGGCCCCGCGTCCGACACCAGCACGATCACCGCGTCCTCGGCGTTGTGCACGTCGACCGCGAAGGCGGTGCCCTCCGCGGTGTGCCGGAAGACGTTGCCGAGCAGGGCGTCCAGGGCGGCGGCCAGGTCCGCGCGGGCCACGGGTATGCGCACCGGCCGGTCCGCCCCGGCCACCCGCCAGGTGCGGCCCTCGTCCTCCGCCAGCGCCGACCAGAACACCATCCGCTCGCGCACCACCTCGGCCGCGTCGCACCCGGCACCGGGTCCGGCCGCCGCGGTGCGCGGCTTGGCGTCCCGGGCGGTCCGGATGATCGTGTCGACCTCGCCCTCCAGCTGGGCGACCGCGGCCCGCGTCTGCTCCGCGGCCGGCCCCTCCCCGAGCGAGGCCGCGTTCAGCCGCAGCACGGTCAGCGGCGTCCGCAGGCGGTGCGACAGATCCGCCGCCAGCTCCCGCTCGTTGGCGAGGAGCTGGACGACCTGGTCGGCCATCGAGTTGAACGCGACCGCCGCCAGCCGCAGTTCGGTCGGCCCCTCCTCCGGCACCCTGGCGCCCAGCTTCCCCTCCCCCAGCTCCTGGGCGCCCGCCACCAGCCGCCGGGCCGGCCGCACCATCCGCACGCCCAGCCGGTCGGCGACCGCGACCGAGCCGACGACCAGCGCGAGGCCGACGCCGGCGAGCACCGCCCAGGCGGTGGCGACGCCGTTGCTGACGTCGGCCTCGGGGACGTACACCTCGACGACGGCGATCTCCCCGGAGCTCAGCGCGACCGGCTGGAGCAGGGCGGAGCCGCCGGGCACCTCGCTGGTGGAGGCCCGGCCCAGCTTCCGCACGGTCGCGATGTCCCCCTCGGCGGCGCGCCGGTGCCCGAGGCCGACGGCCGCGGCTCCGCCGGTGGCCGGCAGGTGCACGGCCATCCCGGCGTCCGAGCCCGCGGAGGCGACGACCCGTTCCAACTGGTCGCGGTCGGTGGTGATGGACAGGGCGGGGGCGACGGCCGCGGCCTGCCGCTCGGCGTTGGAGAAGGCGCGGTCCCGGGCCATCTCCCTGACCACGAGTCCGAGCGGGATCGCGAAGGCGACCACGACCATGGTGGTGACCGCCAGCGAGACCTTGACCAGGGCCCACCTCATCGCGCCGGCTCCGCTCCCGGGAACGGCGGGGCGGCCGGGTGATCGGCCGGCGGCTCCAGCTTCACGCCGACGCCCCGGAGGGTGTGCAGATAGCGGGGCCGGGCGGCCGTCTCGCCGAGCTTGCGGCGCAGCCAGGACAGGTGGACGTCGATGGTCTGGTCGTCGCCGTAGGACTGCTGCCACACCTCGGCGAGCAGTTCCCGGCGCGGGACGACGACACCGGGCCGCCCGGCCAGGAAGGCGAGCAGGTCGAACTCGCGCCGGGTGAGGTCCAGTCGTCCGCCGTCCAGTTCGGCCTGGCGGCGCAGCGGGTCGACGGTCAGGCCGCCGACCCGCAGCACGGTCTGCGGGGGCTCCCCGGCGGCACGGGACCGCCGCAGGACGGCCGCCATGCGGGCCGACAGGTGCTCGACGGAGAACGGCTTGGTCAGGTAGTCGTCCGCGCCCGCGTTCAGCAGGCGGACGATCTCCGTCTCGTCGTCCCGGGCGGTGGCGATGATCACGGGGACGTCGGTGATGCCGCGCAGCATCTTCAGGGCCTCGGATCCGTCCAGATCGGGCAGTCCGAGGTCCAGGACGACGACGTCGAAACGGACATGGGCGACCTCGCGCAGCGCCTCCAGCGCGGTGCCGACGCTGCGCACGGTGTGCGAGGCGTCGGTCAGGTGCCGGATCAGCGCCGAGCGTACGAACTGGTCGTCCTCGACCACGAGAACACGTGCCATGCGCCGCACCGTACGCCATGCGGGACAGGCCCATCCGGCGCCTGTGGACAACTCCCCGGGTGTGGACGGCGACGGCCCACCCGGGACACCGGTGGGGCCCGTGGGGCAGGATGGCCCGCGATGCGCAGAGGACTCGTACACCTGCTTGCCTGGTCGCTCGCCACGGGCGCGGCGGTCACGCTGTCGTGGTGGGGCGTGCGCACGGTGATGGAGGGGACGGCCTACGACCCGCCGCGCGCGCTGCCGGTCACGGTGGCCGACGCGGCCACCCGGGAGCCACGGCCGTCGGCCTCGTCGACGAGCCGGCCGTCCCCCTCGACGAGCCCGTCCCCGGCGCCGGGCCGGACGCCGTCGCGCGCGCCGGCACCGGCCCCCACCGCCTCCGCCACCCCGACGGCGAGCGCCTCCACCGTCGTGCCGGGCCGGGTGAAGAGCTACGACACCGACGGGGGACGCACGGTCTTCGACCTCGGGAAGACCTCGGCGACGCTCGTGTCGGCGACACCGGGCACCGGCTGGTCGATGCAGGTGTGGAAGACGGAGTCGTGGATCCGGGTGGAGTTCGCCGCGGGCGCGGACCGGGTGTCGGTGTTCTGCACCTGGCACGACGGGCCGCCACGGGTGGAGATCGGCACCTACTGAGCCGCGGTCCCGTGCCGCGTCAGCGGAACACGGACGGCGGCGGCGCCGGCGAGGCCACCGCGGCCGCGTCGGTGACGGGGACGGCGCCGCCCGTGAAGTCGGTGAGCGCCCGGCCGTGTTCGACGCGCCCCGGGTGCGGGTCGGACGCGGCGCGGCGGGTGAGTTCGGCGAGCGGCAGGGGGTGGTCGCAGGCGGCCAGGACCGCGTTGCCGAAGCGCTTGCCGCGCAGCACGGCCGGGTCGGCGACCAGCGCCAGTTCCGGGAAGCAGGCCGCCGCGGTGGCGATCTGGCCGCGCAGATGGGCCAGCGGCGGGCCGTCGGCGAGGTTCGCGGTGTAGACGCCGCCCGGCTTCAGGGCCCGGCGGACCTCGTGGAGGAACTCGGTGGAGGTGAGGTGGGCGGGGGTGCGGGCCCCGCTGAACACGTCGGCGACGACGAGGTCGGCCCAGCCGTCGGGCACCTTCGCGAGGCCTTCGCGGGCGTCCGCCGACCGGATGCGGATGCGTGCGTTGGGCGCCAACGGGAGCTCTCGGCGGACCAGTTGGACCAGGGCCGCGTCGCGCTCGACGACCTGCTGGGTGGAGCGGGGGCGGGTGGCGGCGACGTAGCGGGCGAGGGTCAGCGCGCCGCCGCCGAGGTGCACGGCGTGCACGGGCCGGCCGGGCGGGGCGGCCAGGTCGATGACGTGCCCGAGCCGCCGCTGGTACTCGAAGGACAGGTACGCCGGTTCGTCCAGGTCGACATGCGACTGCGGGGCCCCGTCGACGAGCAGCGTCCAGGCCCGTGCCCGGTCCCGGTCGGGTATGAGCTCGGCGAGCCCGCCGTCGACGGCTTCGACGAGCGCTTCGACGGCGGCGCTCGCGCGCCGGGAGTTCCTGGACTTTCCCATGGGGCCATTATCGGGGGCCGTGGACCGGACGGCTCCGCGAGCTCAGGGCGAGGTCAGCGGCGGTTGTCCGCCGCCTCGATCAACCGCGCCGCCTCCCCGAGCGCCGCCCGCAGCACCGCCGGATCCGTCGCCAGGTCCGCCTCTCCCGGCGGCAGCAGCCAGTCGGAGCCCTCCACCGGCGGCTCGGGGCTCAGCCGCAGGCCCCGTCCGTCCGTCTCGGTGCACGTGCTCCCCGGCACGTCCCAGGCCGCCGCGGTCCCCGGCGGCACCAGGAACCCCAGGGTGTCGCAGCCGTCGTCGTGCAGTACGGGGCCCACCGCGTCGCCGGCCCCCCGGCGCAGGATGTCGACCGCCTCCAGCCCCTGTCGCGCCGGCACCGTGACCAGGTCGCACACGGTGTCGGGGCTGGGCTGCGGTGCGCCGGACGCGGTCGGCGTACAGGGATCGATGCTCTGTCCGGTCTTCACCACGGAATCCCTCCTCCAACGAACGGATCGGGAGTCGGGCGGCTCCCGGTCCACGGGGTTCAACGCGGCGGCGCGTCAACGGCTACGGGGGAAGTCCGCCGCAAAGGATGGCAGTTCATGGCAGATCACGGATGAGATATCCGGTTTGTAGCCAAACACCGCGTGGCGGGTCGTGCACAGCGGGTACGTTCTTGCCCGCCGGAAACAGGGCGTCACACGGACAACTCACCCCGAACTCGCCCCGCGTCCGGCATGGTTCGACGGTTCGCACGAGAGGACCCGGCCATGGCGTCGTCAACGGTGACCTCGTCCCCGCCCCCCGGACCACCGCGGCCGAATCTCGCGTTCCGGAGGTTGCGCGGCCAGCGCTCGCCGGCCGAGTTCGCCGCGGCGGTCCGGCGGGCGGCCCGCGAGATCGGCGAGCGGGTCAGCTGCGACGCGCGCTATGTCGGGCGGGTCGAGGCGGGCGAGATCCGGTGCCCCAACTACGCGTACGAGCGGGTGTTCCTGCATATGTTCCCCGGCCGCACTCTCACCGACCTGGGGTTCGCGCCTCGCTCGTCCGTACGCGGACGCCGGGCGCACGCACCGGAGGACGCGTCCCCCTCATGCGCCACGAGCCCGGTGTACGCCCTGGGTGAGACGCGGAGGGCGGACGAGCCGTATGACACGCAGGACACACAGGACCCGTACGGCACGCACGGCCCGTACGAGACGCACGACGACTACGAGGAGAGCGACGTGCTGCGTCGCGCATTCATGACCGGCGGGGGCGCCACGGTGGCCGCCGCCTCGCTGGGCCCCCTGGCGCTCACCATCGACGCCGCGGCCGCCAACCGTCCCGCCCGACGCGTCGGCGGGCGCGAGGCCAACGCGCTCGAGGAGGCCGTCCGCAGAATCCGGCTGCTCGACGACCGGCACGGCGCGGACGGCCTCTACCAGCGCGCGGCGGCCCCCCTGCGCGCCGCGTACGCGCTGCTGGACGCCGGGGTGACCCGGCAGAAGACCGCCGACCGGCTGTACTCGGGCGCCGGTGAACTGGCCATCTCGGTGGGCTGGCTGGCCCATGACTCGGGGCGGTTCGACGACGCCCGCTCGCACTACGCGGAGGCCCTCGCGACCGCCCGCACCAGCGGTGACGACGCCCTGGAGGCACACGCCTTCTGCAACACGGCGTTCCTCGCGCGCGACGCCGGACGGCCGCGTGAGGCGGTCCGGGCGGCCCAGGCCGCGCAACGCGTCGCGCGCCCGCTGGGCTCGGCCCGGCTGATGTCGCTGCTCGCGCTGCGCGAGGCGGGCGGCTGGGCCGGGCTCGCCGACCGCACCGGCTGCGAACAGGCGCTCGCCCGCGCGCAGGTCCTCCATGAGCGCGGCCGCTCGGACGCCGACCCCGAGTGGATGAGCTTCTACGGCGAGGCCGAGCTGGAGGGCCTGGAGGCGCAGTGCTGGTCGACGCTGGGCGACTGGCGGCGCGCGGCCCGGCACGCGCGCCGTGCCGCCCAGCTCCAGGACCCGCACTTCACCCGGAACATCGCCCTGTACACGGCGGAGCTGGCCGACGACCTCGCGCGCGGGGGACGGCCCGACGAGGCCGCGGCGGCGGGCATGAAGGTGCTGGACCTGCTCGCCGAGGTCCAGTCGGCCCGCGTCCAGACGATGCTGGCGGGCACGGCGAGGGTGCTGCGGCCGCACCGGAGGGCGTCGGGGGTGTCGGCGTTCCTGGAGCGGCACGCCTCACTGCCGCGGCCGGCGTGAGCGGCCGGCCGGCGTCAGGAGAGGTGCCCCAGGTCGTTCCAGCTCTCGATGGCCGGTTCGCCGTACGCCCAGCCCAGGATGGACAGGGACGTCGGGTTCAGCCGTATCCGCGCCGCGAAGTCGAGCGGCAGGCCGAGCCAGCGGGCGCCGATGGACCGCAGGATGTGCCCGTGCGCGAACACCAGCACGTCCCGGTCCGCCTCCTTCGCCCAGGCGACCACCTCGTCCGCGCGCGCGGTCACCTCGGCGAGCGACTCGCCCTCGGGCACTCCGTCCCGCCAGATGAGCCAGCCCGGCCGGACGGCCTGGATGTCCTGCGGGGTCATGCCCTCGTAGGCGCCGTAGTGCCACTCCATGAGCGGGTCCCAGACCTTCGCCCGCTCCCCGAAGCCGGCGAGTTCGCACGTCTCCCGCGCGCGGGACAGCGGGCTGGTGCGCACCTCGACGCCGTCGAGACCGTCGAACGGCGCCCGGTGCAGCCGTTCGCCGAGCAGCTTGGCACCGCGCCGGCCCTCCTCCAGCAGCGGCACGTCGGTCCTGCCCGTGTGCTTGCCGGACAGCGACCATTGCGTCTGTCCGTGCCGGGCCAGCAGGATGCGCGGTGCCATGAGGGAACCTCTTCGGAGAAATTCGGCGGCGGAACCCCTCCATCATCCCGCACGCTGTGCGGGGGCAACCCGCAGGCCGATCTCTGCGTCTATGAGGGCCGGGGGCCCTCCGCAGGGGCCGCTTGCATACGCCGTAAAGTGGCACGACCGGACAGGACCACCGGGCGCGCGAGACGAAGGGGGAGGACGATCGGATGCCGCAGACCGTGACACCAGGCACCGAGGCGGCCTTGCGGACCCGGCTGCGCTGGTGGACCGAGCTGCCGCTGATCCTGCTGGTGTACGCCTGCTACTCGGCCGGCCGGCTCCTCGCCCGGGGCGACGTCGCGAGCGCCGTCGACCACGGCCTGGCGATCCTGCGCGTCGAGAAGGTGCTGCGCATCAACGCCGAGCACCCGCTCAACCGGCTGTTCACGCAGCAGGCGTGGATCGGCGTGCCCGCCGACTTCCTGTACGCCTCGCTGCACTACCTGATCACGCCGGCCGTCCTGATCTGGGTGTTCCGGTCGCACGCCGTGCACTACCGGATGGCCCGCACCTGGCTGATGACGTCCACCTTCATCGGCCTGATCGGCTTCACCCTGCTGCCGACCTGCCCGCCCCGGCTGCTCGCCGCGAACCACGGCTTCGTGGACACGATGGCCCAGTACAGCTCGTACGGCTGGTGGGGCGGCGAGGCGAGCGCTCCGCGGGGCCTGGGCGGTATGACCAACCAGTACGCGGCCATGCCGAGCCTGCACGTGGGCTGGGCGCTGTGGTGCGGAGTGCTGCTGTGGCGCTACGGCCGGACGCGTACCGCGAGGACCGCCGGTGTCCTCTACCCGCTGGTGACGACGATCGTGGTGATGGGCACCGCGAACCACTACTTCCTGGACGCCGTCGCGGGCGCCGCGGTGATGGGGGCCGGGCTGCTGCTCGCGCCGCACGTCATCCGGGTCTCGGAGCGGGCGGGGGCTCGGCTGCGGGCCCGGTTCGTGGTCGCCGCGGCCGTCTCTCCCGGCGCACAGGCCTCAATTGTCAGTGCCGGATGCCAGACTTCCGCGAGTGAGCACATTCCACGGCAGCGCGAGTCCCGGTTCGCAGGCGGAGCCGAGCCGAGTGCCTCCCCCACGGACACGGGAGAAGGCGCTCCGGCACCGGCTCGCTGAGCTGCGCGGCCCCGACGTACCGGCCAAGGCCCTGGACGCGCGTGCCCTGGCGGCGCTCGCCGCCAACCCCGGGTGCGAGCGGCGCGCGATCCTCGACGGCGCCGGGGTGAACAAGACGGCGCTGGCGAGCGCGCTGGGGGCGCCCTCCGCGTTCGGGCAGTCGCAGTTCGCCCTGACCCGGGGCAACGCGTTCGAGGCGCGGGTCAAGTCGGACGGCGGCGCGGAACTGCTGCGCCTGGTGCGCGAGAAACTGGACCCGGCGGCCGAGCCGCCGGCGCACGCCCAGGTGCCCGACCTCGCCGCGGTCGGCTCCGAGGGCCGCACCGCCCGCACCGCGCTCGCCCTGCGCGAGGCCACCCGGGCCGGCGGCTGGACGCTGCTCGACCATCCGATGCTGGCGCTCGACGTGGCCGGTTCGCCCGCCTTCCTGGAGCCGGACGCGGTGGTCGTCCACCCGGACGGCGGCTGGACGGTCGTCGAGATCAAGTCCTTCCCGCTGCTGGACGGCTCCGCGGACCCGGCGAAGGTCGGTGCGGCGGCCCGGCAGGCGGCGGTGTACGTACTGGCGCTGGAAGGGGTCGCCGCCCGGCTGGATCCGCCGCCGCGCGTGCACCACCACGTGCTGCTGGTGTGTCCCAGGGACTTCTCCAACCTGCCCGCCGCGTCCGCGGTCGACATCCGCAAGCAGCGCGCGGTGACCGCCCGGCAGCTGGCCCGCCTCACCCGCCTCCAGGACATCGCCGACACCCTTCCCGAGGGCACCTGCTTCTCCCCCGAGCTGCCCGCCGAGCAGCTCACGGCGGCCGTCGAGGCGGTCCCGGCGGCCTACGCGCCCGAGTGCCTGTCCGCCTGCGAGCTGGCCTTCCACTGCCGCGAGCGCTCCCGCACGGCCGGCGCGGTGACCTCCCTCGGCCGCTCGGTCCGCGCCGAACTGGGCGGCCTGACCACGGTCGCCGACGTCCTGGCGGCGGCCCGCGGGGAGACGGGCGACCCGGACGACCCGGCGGTGGCGGCGCTGCGCCGGGCGGCGCTGCTGCGCGCGGAGGCTCTGGGAGGTGCGGCCCGGTGACCTCGCTGCCACGGCTCGCGGCGCACAGCCACCCCGTCCCGTCCCTGCCCCGCCGAGGCGTCGTACCGGCGCGGACGCGGGCCGCCACCGTCCCGGCCGGGCGGCGGCGGCCGTCGCGGCCCGCCGCTCCCACGGGTCCGGCGAGGAGGGCCACCCGCCCGGAGGACGCCCCGTGTCACTGATCTCCACCCTCGCCCGGCTGGAAGCCGTCCGCGCCGGCCGCGCCCAGCCCGCCGCGACCGTCCGGCACCGCCGGCTGTCCGAGCGGCCGCTCGTCCTGGTGCCGCTCACCACCGCCGGCGAGGCCGGCGCCCCGCTCGGCGCCCTGGTGGGCACGGACCGGGACGCGCCGCGCTTGCTGGTCGTACCGCAGCCGCGCGACCGCGACCTCCGGTTCGCGTTCCTCGCCGAGCTGGCCGACGTCGTCCTGCCGTACGTGGACACGTACGCCGAGGCCGTCGAGGCCGCCGAGCGCACCGAGACCGACCCGGAGACCGGCAAGCGGGTCAAGGTCGAGGTGGACCTGTGCGCGGACGCCCCGCAGCTGATCGTGCCCAGCCGCGCGGGCGTCGAGTTCGTACGGCTGCTCGGGCGCTCCATGCGCTTTCGGCGTACGGCGGAGCAGGACCCGGAGACCCCGTATCCCGCGCCGCCCCGGCTGCCGTTGCTCGGCCGGTGGCTGACCCACTTCGGGGAGCGGGCCCGGGTGCCCGGCTCCTCGCTGCTGCTGGCCATGACCGACGTGCTGGCCCGGCACTGGGCGACGGGCCAGTCCACGCTGGAGGACCAGCACCTGGGGGCGCTGCTCGCCTGGATCGACCCGCCGCAGGGCGTGTCCGGCGCCGAGGCGGCCCTGCGCGCGGAGCTCCAGCGGGACGCGGACGGCCAGTTGCTGTGCCCGCCCGCCGGCCCGGCCACCGACCCGGCGTTCGACAACAAACTCCTCGCCCCCGCCTTCGAGCGGTACGACCGTGCCCGTCTCGCCCTCGCCGCCGCCGAGGACGGCCTACAGGCCGACGACCGGCTCGGCATCCTCACCGCCGCCGAGCGCGAGCTGCGCGCCCTGGTGGAGAGCCGGACGCGGCCCACCTGGGACGCGGTGTGGCGGGGTCTGGACCTGCTGCGGGCGCTGCCGGAGGGCGCCCACGTCGAGGAGCGGTGGACCCGCGACCGCTGGTCGTTCACGGCCCACCGCGACCGCGTCCTGGCCGGCGAGCCCCCGCAGCCGCGCCGCGACGACGCGGTCACCGCCGCGAACAAGCTCGCCGCGCGCGAGCGCGAACAGGCCCGCCTGGAGGCCCAGGAGTCGCTGGACGACCCGCTGGTGATGGCCGGGCGGCGGCTGGCCGGGGAGGCGTTCGCGGGCGAGGTCACCGATGTCGTGATGGCGTACAGCGAGGGCAAGCGGCCCAGCCCCCGCCCGCTGGTCACGGTCCGCACCGACGACCGGCCGCACCTGGGCGAACGGGCCAGGGTGTACCGCTCGCTGGGCGGCAGGCCGCAGGCCGCCGAGTTCGTCGGCCTGGAGGCGGAGGATCTGCTGGTCCTGCGGATCGTCGACAAGATGGGCCGCGGCAAGGAGCCCGAGCCCGGCTCGGTGCCGGAGAAGGGCGACCGGCTCTGCTTCACCCTCTTCGAGCACGAGCAGCGCGGCGGCGCGAAGCTGCCCGACCCGGAGGACACCCCGTGGACGCACGGCGGGCCGCCCGGTGAGGCGACGGTTCCCGATCCCGACCCCGTGACCCCGGAGGACGTCCTGTGACGAGCCAGGTGTTCGACCCCGGTACCGAGGCCACGCGGGCCACCACGGCGATCCTGCACGACACCGTGCACGGCACGCACCGGGGTGTCGTCGTCGACTCCCCGCCCGGCGCCGGCAAGTCCACGCTCGTGGTCCGGGCCGCCCTCGAACTCGCCGAGGCCGGACGTCCGTTGATGGTGGTCGCGCAGACCAACGCCCAGGTCGACGACCTGGTGCTGCGGCTCGCGGAGAAGAACCCCGACCTGCCGGTGGGCCGCCTGCACAGCAGCGACAGCGACCCGTACGACACGGCGCTCGACGACCTGCCGAACGTACGCAAGTCGGCCAGGGCGGGCGACCTCGGCGGGCTGGCGGTGGTGCTGTCGACGGCCGCCAAGTGGGGGCACGTCAAGGTCGACGAGCCGTGGCGGCACGCGATCGTCGACGAGGCCTACCAGATGCGCTCCGACGCGCTGCTGGCCGTGGCCAGCCTGTTCGAGCGGGCGCTGTTCGTGGGCGACCCGGGCCAGCTGGACCCATTCGCGATCGTGGGCAGCGAGCAGTGGGCGGGCCTGTCGTACGACCCCTCGGCCTCCGCCGTGTCGACCCTGCTCGCCCACAACCCCGAGCTGCCGCAGCACCGCCTGCCGGTGTCCTGGCGGCTCCCGGCGTCGGCGGCGCCCCTGGTCTCGGACGCCTTCTACCCGTACACGCCGTTCCGCAGCGGCACCGGCCACGACGACCGGCGGCTCGCGTTCGCCGTCCCGTCGGACGGCTCGGGCCCGGACAAGGTGATCGACGAGGCCGCGGAGTCGGGCTGGGGTCTGCTGGAGCTGCCCGCGCGGCACACCCCGCGGACGGATCCCGAGGCGGTGCGGGCCGTGGCGGCGGTCGTCCGCCGGCTGCTGGACCGGGGCGGGGCGGCCGTGTCGGAGCGCTCGCCCGAACCCACCCCGCTGACCGCCGACCGGATCGCGGTCGGCACGGCCCACCGGGACCAGGCGGCGGCCGTCCGCGCGGCGCTCACCGAACTGGGCGTGGCGGACGTCACCGTCGACACGGCGAACCGCCTACAGGGGCGTGAGTACGACGTCACGGTCGTCCTGCACCCCCTCTCCGGCCGCCCCGACGCCACCGCGTTCCACCTGGAGACCGGCCGCCTGTGCGTCCTGGCCTCCCGGCACCGGCACGCGTGCGTCGTGGTCTGCCGGGCGGGCGTCACCGACCTCCTGGACGACTACCCGTCGACGGAACCGGTCCAGCTGGGCACGGTGGTGAAGTTCCCGGACGGCTGGGAGGCGAACCACGCGGTACTGGCGCACCTGGGCAAGCACCGGGTGGTGTGGCGGCCGTGAGTGGAGGGAGCGGATGGCGTGGCGGGCGGGGGCGTCGCGGGAACATCGCGTGCGGCGGAGGCCTTGACACCTGAGGCGTGTCCAGGGGCACCGGCACCGCCGGACGCGCCAGGCCCCCTTGCGCGGACGCGGGAGAATGGACGGTGGCCCGAACCAGACGGGTCATCCCTGACGTACGAGGAGGAGAAGACATGGCGGAGCAAACGCCGCGTCGGAACGAACCGCGGCTACGCCCCGCGCCCTTGCTCTTCGAGCCCGCGCAGGCCGCCGCCGATCCGGAGCACTTCTTCGATCTGGAGTCGATCGACGACCCCCGCGCCCTGCTGGACCGTGCGACGGAACTCACGCACGCGTTCCGCGCGGCGACCGACCGTGCCGTGGAGTTCCAGGCCATCGCGGCGGCCCAGCTGGCCGACCCCCGGCGCTTCGACCGGCTGACCGCGGCGGACATCGCGGAGCGGGCCGAGTGGACCGAGGACTACGCGAAGAAGATGGTCGAGTTCGGCCGGGATCTCATGCGGGGCGGCACGGAGGGCCGCGGGCCCGCCGACCCGGTGTGACACACCCGGGGCCGCTGGGCCCCCACGGGGACGCCCTTTACCCAGGCATATGCCAGGCGGGCAAGATACTCCCTCCCGTCCGTCCGCGTCCCGTTTTCCGGCAACCCGGCGAATCCGGGCGCTCACAGCCCGTAGACGTAGAGGCATGAGCAGTCCACGGAATCAGCAACCGCCGTTCTCCCTTCACCGCGAGGACCGCTTCGACGTCTCCGGCGTCACCGCGGACGGCGCCGCCTGGCTCGCCTCCGCGGCGGCCTCTCCGCGCAGCACCCTGGCACTGTGGGCGGAGCGGCCGGACGCGCCGGTCGTGCTGCCCTGTGGTTCCGCCTTCGACGTGGTCGGGGCGCCCGCCGTATTCGGGCGTCGCATGATCGACCGGCTGTGGGCGGACGGACCGGGTTCGGGGCCGGTCGCCGTGTTCCGGGGCAGGATGCTGCTGTTCGCCGCGCCCGGCACGGCACAGCGGCTGCCCTCCCTGTTGCGCTGGGAGGAGTTCGGCCGTACGGGCGCCATCCCGCCGCTGGTGTGCCACGGCACCGGCGACGCGGTGACCGTCCCCGCCCCGAGCGGCACCGGCGGCTCCCCCGGCAGGTCCGCCGTGCGCTGGCTGGTCGCCCCGGACACCCGCCGCCCCTGGCTGCCGGGTGCGGAGATCCTCCTCTGGGCGGCCGTCCGGGCGGCCCGCGCGGTCGTGCGGATATCGATTTTTCCTCCCGCCGATCAGGGTGCTAATGTCTACGACGTCAGCAGGCGCCGCTAGCTCAGTTGGTTAGAGCAGCTGACTCTTAATCAGCGGGTCCGGGGTTCGAGTCCCTGGCGGCGCACAGACAGTGAAAGGCCCCTCGCTCAGGCGGGGGGCCTTTCGCATGAGCGCTGTCCCCCACCTGAATGTGCGACTGCCGGGTGCGGACGGCGGCCGGCCGTCCGGTGACGTCTCCCGGTGACACTCCCGGTGGCTCATCTCAACGTGCGGATCCCCGCCCCGGTTCACTCCGCGGCCGGTGACGGAGGATCCGGACTTCGTTTGTCACAGCGGCGTGACGAGGGTGTCTTGATCAGGTGCGCTCGTCGAACCCGTCGGCGGGGTGGTCCGTCGTGCTGGCTGAGAACGCGGAACCGCAAGGCACGCCGCGGACCGCTCGCCGACCGACCGAGAGGAACACCCGACATGAACCGCCGCCTGCGCACCGCCCTCGTCGTCTCCGCCGCCCTGAGCGCCGGACTGCTCATGACCGCCTGCGAAGGCGGCTCGACCGGCGCCGCCGAGAAGACCGGGACGGCCTCCTCCGGTTCCCCCACGGCCGAGGCCACCACCGCCACGGCCACGCCGGGCGCCGCGCGGGACGGCGGCACCGGCGGCACCGGCGACAAGGCCGAGGGCACGTCCTCGTCGGGCACGTCGGGCACGTCGGGCACGTCGTCCTCGTCGTCCCAGTCGTCCTCGGGTGACTCCGACGCCGCCGACAAGAGCGGCTACGACCAGGGCTGCGGCACCAACGACCTCCAGTGGTCCGCCAGGCCCATGACGCAGGCCGGCGGCTACTACCTGGTCAGCGTCAAGGCCAGGTCCGGCATCACCTGTGTGCTCCCCGCCGGTCTGCCCGTCTTCGCCTTCGGCTCCGGCGGCACGCAGGCCGACCCCGCCGAGCAGGTCGCGGGCGAGGAGATCACCCTCAGCGGCGGCAGGACGGCGTACGCGGGTGTCACCCCGAAGAGCACCAACGGCGACACCGGCACGGAGTACAGCACGGTCATCGTCTCCGTCAGCGAGGACGACCCCCACCCCCTCTCGCTGAACGTCGGCAGCGTCGTCGTCGACAAGCCCCTCACGACCAACTGGCACACCAACCCGGCCGACGCCGTCCCGTTCACCTCCTGAACCACGCCCCTTTTGAACCACGACCGCCCCGCCGACCGGCCCCGCACAGGCCGGGGTGATCCCGAAGGCCCGGCGGACGCGACCGCCGCGGGCCGCGCACTTCCCGTCGTACCGGGTGAACCGGGGCCCTGGGGCCCACGTTGTCCACGAAGGAGCCCCGTGGCCGGGCGTGCCCGACACAGCGCGCACCCATCCGGCCGACCAGCGGGCTCCGGGGGCGGAACCGTCACGGTTTCCGTCCGCGCCGGGCCCGCGTCCGCGGGGGCCGGACCACCGACCCACCATCTTTCAGGGGCATGATGACGCAGAACTCAGGGCGGCTGTCCGGCGTGTGCCGGGCCGCCGCGGTGACCGCCATGGCCGGAGCGAGCCTGTTCTCCCTCGCGGCGCCGGCGCAGGCGGCCGGCGACGGCCCCAACTACGTGGCCATGGGCGACTCCTACGCCTCGGGAGCCGGCCTGTCAGGGGTGAAGGACACCGCGTGCGACCGCACCGCGGCCGGCTACCCCTCCATCATCGCCGGCACGTCCGCCGGCGAGAACCGGGCGCTCAAGGACGTCACGTGCAGCGGTGCCACGACGCGCCACATCTGGAACGCCCAGGGGTCCAAGCCGCCGCAGATCAACGCGCTGACGCCGAACACCAAGCTGGTCACCCTGACCATCGGTGGCAATGACGTCGGCTTCACCGGCGTACTAACCACCTGCGTGCTGGTGAAATCCTCGGACCCGGACGGCAGTCCGTGCAGGAAGCACTTCACCACCGGCAAGGACGTGCTCGGTGAGCGCATCAACACGGTGGAGGGCCGCGTCCGCGACACGATCACCGACATCAGGCGGCGCAGCCCGGACGCGAAGATCGTCGTGGTCGGTTACCCGGCCCTCTTCCCCGACAACGGTGTGGGTTGCGCGGAAGTGCCCTTCGCCCGGCAGGACTTCGCGTTCCTGCGGGACACGACGCAGAAACTCAACCGCGCGCTGGCCCGTCGGGCCGCCGCCGGTGGCACCGGCGTGTCCTACGCGGACACCTACTCGCCCACCGTCGGCTACGACATGTGCCAGCCCCGCCACCGGCGGTTCATCGAGTCCCTGACTCCGGCCCCGGGCTCCATGGCGGCCCATCCCAACACCTACGGCCAGTTGATGATGGCGACCGCGGCGCTCGACCAGATCCTCGAGCCGTAGGCAGCACGGCGACGAGGGGCGGCCCGCGCCTCGGGCACGGGCCGCTTCGGCGTCCCCTGATCCCGGTCGGCGACCACCGGTACGACGGCCGGGTGCAGTCCGGTCCGCCGATCCGCACACCGGTGGTTCCGGCACGGTGCCACGCCACCGGCGCGGGGTACGCCGCTCGCTCTCCCTCCCGCGGCGCCGGTCCCGCCAGCACCGTGGGGGCCTCGGCCGGCCTCGCCGTGCCGGCCCGCCCGCGCCGCACGCACGCGGGCCGCTCGGCCGGGAGTCCGCCGCCCCGCCCCGGCCGTCGTCCCCTGTCCCGCGCGCGATCCGGCGGGCGGGCGCAGGGCCTGTGCCGCGTCCACACCCGCGTCCACACCCCCGTCCCGTACCGCCGTCCCAAGCAGCCCGCGTTTCCCCAGGTGAGACGCCGTTTCGGCGTTCCAGCCATTCCTGATTCCCGATGATCGTCGCAGGTGGGACGAGAGGTGCCGCAGGCTGGTCACAGCGCAGTCGCCGCGCCGCCGAGGACACGGCAGCCGGCCTCCGACGCGCTCCTGCGACCCACCCGGCAGCGACTGCCGCGCCGGGCTTCCACCGACGGACGTCACCTCATCGGGGGACGTCACCCGGTGCCCGCAGGCGGACGCCACATCACTCAGGGGGAAACATCATGAGCACCCAGCAGGCGACTGCCCTGGCCGCCGAGCGAGCCGGCGAAGCGGCCCCGCGGACCACCGCGCGGTGCGCGGCCGCGGACGCCGAACGGTTCGTCCGCGAGCTGTACGCCGAGCACGGGACGGCTCTGCTGACCTACGCGGCCCGGCGACTGGACCACGACTGGTACCGCGCCCAGGACCTGGTGCAGGAAACCGCCGTTCGGGCCTGGCGTCACGGCCCCTCGCTCGTCCTCTCCCCGGAGGGCATACGTCCCTGGCTCTTCCGGGTCCTGCGGAACCTGGTGATCGACGAGCACCGGGCCCGAGCCGCGCGTCCCCCCGTCCCGCACCAGCTGGACGACGTGGTCATCCCGGTCGGCGACGACACGGACCGCGTACTGACCGCCCAGGTGGTGAGGGAGGCGCTGACGGACCTCACCGACCAGCAACGCGAGATCCTGCACAGCATGTACTTCCACGGGCACAGCGTGGACCACGTGTCCGATCGCCTGGGCATTCCGCACGGCACGGTGAAGTCCCGCACCTACTACGCGATGCGCGCGCTCAAGCGTGCCCTGCTCGCCCGCGGCGTCCTCGGCTGAGTGCTCGCGCCACCGGTACCCCGGTGAGCGGGACGCGCGCGGCGGCCTGGGGACGAGCTCACCCTCGGCGAGCGGGCCGAGGACCTGGGCCAGGTCGGTGGGCGGCTTGGCGCGGAAGGGGGCGAGGCGGCTCCGGCGGTCGGCCGTCCCGCGCCGGCTAACCGACCGTGATCTTCACCGTCCAGGCCCCCGAGGCCGTCTGCCCCTCCGCCTCCACCCGGACGTTCTCGCCGGGCACCGTGAAGCTCTCACCGAGGGAGACCGGAGCGTCCGCGAGGGGCGGGTAGACGGAGTTCTCCCAGCAGGCGTCGGTGCGCGGATGGGCGTCGAGCACCTCGACCGGGCCCCGGCCGGACTCCGCCGCGCCGCTCACCCGGTAGACGAGGATGCCCGGCCGGCAGGCCTCCGTGTCGTTGCCCACCGGTCCGCGCGCCTCGAAGGCGAGCACGCTGTCGGCGCCGGTGCGCACGACGGCGAGCTTGGTCCCGCTGCCCAGCCCGAAGGCCGGCGCCCCGGCGGTGCCCACGGCCGGGACCCCAGGCCCCGCGCCCAGCGGTTCCAGCGTCAGCCGCGTCGGCCCGCTCTGCTGTACGCACGCCACCTGGCGCGGCTCCAGCCAGCCGAGCTTCCACTTGTGCCAGCCGAACAGGTCCGGGGCCAGCCCGAACTGGCTGCCCATCAGGTCCCAGTCGCCGACGTGGGTGTCCCAGTCGCCCTTGCCGTCCACCGGCCGGCGGTACAGGTCCGGCAGGTCGAAGACATGCCCGGTCTCATGGGCGAGAACCAGCCGGTCCGGCGGGTGCTGCTCGAACACGGTGACGACCCGGCGGATGTCCGTGCCGTCGGCCCGCAGCGGCATGTCCAGGTTCACCACCTTCGTCGCGTCCGAGTCCACGCCGGGCGCGTCCGGGTCGGCGACGAAGTAGACGACGTCGTAGCGCGAGAAGTCGACCTGCCCGTCGGCCGCGGCGAGCGCGTCGCGCAGGTAGGCGGCGCGGTGCGGGGCGCTCCAGTCGCGCTGTATGGCGTACGAGGCCGAGGGGCGCGGCATCCGGATCCAGTGCCGCAGCGGGTGCGGGCGCAGGGTGAACCTGCCGTAGGAGGCACGCCGGAAGAAGTCGGTGGTGGCCGGGAAGTGGTCGGCGACCAGCTGGACGGGGCTGGTCAGCGGGGTGGAGTCGGGGAAGGACAGGAAGACCATCACCGCGTCCAGCTCGCGGGTCGGCTGCGGATAGGCGGCGTTCCAGGTGTCCAGGCCCTCCGAGTGGTGGGCCTCGGTGCGGTGGAGGGCGCACGGTGTCGCCGAGAACGGTTCGGCGACGGAGGGTCCGGTGACGAGGGAGGTCGCCACGAGGGCGGCCAGGGTGGTGAACACGGCCGCGGTGCTGCGCAGTCGGGGGCGCGGGAACGGACGCGGCACAGGGACCTCCGGAAGCGGTTCACGGGACACCGCACCCAGATTGTGGGATTTAGTCGTACTAAGCCCTGTTTATCTGCACCAGACGAGTGAGAGGGCCGAAGGCCCGTCAGAAGCGACACCCCCGAACCGCTCACGGAACGTCACAACTGGTCAGACGCCTGTAGAAGCCGTCCACAGTCCGAGCAGAAACGATCTGTCAGAAAGGCCGCTCGGTCCGGGACACTGGACAGTGGCTGGAAGGCCCTTGGGGCAGCCTCTATGATCGGCACACTTTCCTGCCGGACAGCGATCGAGTGCACTGCGGGAGCGAGCGGTGAGCGGAACGTCCGAAGGGCCGACGCCCGCGGCAGACCTCGACCGGTCAGCCGTCACAGAGAGTAATGACCTCACGGCGCCCGGTGCCGACCCCTCCACCTACCGGTCGGTCTTCACGGCCGCCCCGCTCGCCATGGCCGTCGTGAACCGCGAGGGCCTGGTCGTCGGCGCCAACACCGCCTTCGCGGACCTGCTCGGCAGCGCGCCCGACGCGCTGGCCGGACGGATCGCCGCGGATCTGGTGGACCTGGCCTCCGACGCCCGCACCTGGCACGCCTACCGGGAGGTCCTGCGCGGCCGGCAGGCCCGGCTGCGCTGCACCCGCCGGCTCAAGCACTCCGACGGCCAGTCCCTGTGGGTGCAGGTCACGGTCGCTCCCCTGCGGGGAGACGGGCCCGGTACGGTCCTGCTGTCCGTCGCCGACATCAGCGCCCGCCGTGAACTACAGGCGCGGCTGCGGCACTTGCAGATGCACGACCCGGTCACCCGGCTGCCCAACCGCGCGCTGTTCTTCGAACGGCTCTCGGCCGCGCTGGAGGCGGAGTCGTACGAGCCGAGCGGCACCGGACGGGTCGGCCTGTGCTACCTGGACCTGGACGGCTTCAAGGCCGTCAACGACACGCTCGGCCACCGGGTCGGCGACCGGCTGCTGGCCGCCGTCGCCGACCGGCTCAGGCGCTGCGCCGACGAGGCCGGGCGCGGCCGGGTCAGCGTGCCGCTGGTGGCCCGGCTCGGCGGTGACGAGTTCGCGCTCCTGGTCGAGGACTCCACCGGCACCGAGCAGCTCGCCGATCTCGCCGAGGCCGTGCAGAAGGCGGTGCAGGCGCCCTTCGACCTGTCCGGGCAGCGGCTGTCGGTGTCGGCCTCGATCGGCGTGGTGGAGCGGCAGGCGGCGGGCACCAGCGCGACGGGGCTGATGCAGGCCGCCGACACCACGCTGTACTGGGCCAAGGCCGACGGCAAGGCCCGCTGGACCCTGTTCGACCCGGAGCGCAACGCCCACCGCATGACCCGGCAGGCCCTCGCCTCCACCCTCCGGCCGGCGATCGAGCGCGGCGAGTTCGTGCTGGAGTACCAGCCGCTGGTGGGGATGGAGGACGGCCGGCTGCGGGGCGTCGAGGCGCTGGTCCGCTGGAATCACTCCCAGTTCGGTGTGCTGACGCCGAATCGGTTCATCGGACTGGCCGAGGAGGACGGCTCGATCGTGCAGCTCGGCCGCTGGGTTCTGGCCACGGCCTGCCGTCAGGCGCGGCAGTGGCAGCTGGACCACCCCGACGAGCCGCCGATCTTCGTGAGCGTCAACGTGGCGGTCCGCCAGGTCTGGGACTCCGACCTGGTCGCGGACGTGGCGGAGATCCTCGCGGAGACGGGCCTGGCGCCGCATCTCCTCCAGCTGGAGCTCACGGAGTCGGCGGTGATGGGCTCGGCGGGCCGGCCGCTCCAGGCGCTCCAGGCGCTCAGCGACATGGGCGTGCACATCGCCATCGACGACTTCGGCACCGGCTACTCGAACCTGGCCTACCTCAGCCGGCTGCCGGTGAAGGTGCTGAAGCTGGACGGCTCGTTCGTCCGGGGCTTCCAGTACGAGGGGGAGGGCGTCCCCCCGAACCCGGCCGACGAGGTCGTCGTCGAGGCGATGATCCAGCTCGCCCACCGGCTCGGGCTGACGGTCACCGCGGAGTGCGTGGAGACGTCGGCGCAGGCCGCCCGGCTGCGGCGGATCGGCTGCGACACCGGCCAGGGGTGGCTGTACTCGCGGCCGGTGTCGCCGGATCGTATCTCCGGGTTGCTGGGAGTGCGGGTGTGAGCAGGACGGCGACCGGGCCCCGGGGTCAGGCGGTGGGCAGTCCGTAGGCGTCCGCGATGAGTTCGTACGAGCGCAGGCGGACGTCACCGCTGTGGGCGTTGCCGGTGATCATCAGCTCGTCGGCGCCCGTGCGCTTGTGGAGGTCGTCGAGACCGGAGCGGACCTCGTCGGGGGTGCCGTGGATGACGTTGGCGTTCCAGGACTCGGCGAAGTCGCGCTCCATCGGGCTGAACTCGTAGGTCTCGGCCTCCTCGGGGGTGGGGACGAGCCCGGGGCGGCCGGTGCGCAGCCGGATCATGCTGAGCGCGGCGGCCATGACCTGGCGGCGCGCCTCGCGCGGGTCCTCGGTGGCCAGGGCGGAGACGCCGATGAGGGCGTACGGCTCGGCCAGGACGGCGGAGGGCCGGAAGGACTCCCGGTACAGGTCCAGGGCCGGGACGGTGTTCTGCGCCGAGAAGTGGTGCGCGAAGGCGAAGGGCAGGCCGAGGGTGCCGGCCAGGCGGGCGCTGAAACCGGAGGAGCCGAGGAGCCAGACGGGCGGGCGGTGCGGTGACTGCACACCGCCGGGGGAGGTGGCCTGGACCGGGCCGGGGACCGCGTGGATCCGGCGGTAGGGGTGCCCGTCCGGGAAGTCGTCGTCGAGGAAGCGGACGAGTTCGGCGAGCTGCTGCGGGAAGTCGTCGGCGGCCTCGTCGAGGCGGTCCGTGCGGCGCAGGGCGGCGGCGGTGGCGCCGTCGGTGCCGGGGGCCCGGCCGAGCCCGAGGTCCACCCGGCCCGGAGCCATGGCCTCGAGCGTGCCGAACTGTTCCGCGATGACCAGCGGGGCGTGGTTGGGCAGCATCACCCCGCCCGAGCCGAGCCGGATGCGGGTGGTGTGGGCGGCCAGGTGGGCGAGGATCACGGCGGGAGAGCTGGACGCCACGCCCGGCATGGAGTGGTGTTCGGCGACCCAGTAGCGGTGGAAGCGGCGGGACTCCGCGAGCTTGGCCAGGGCGACGCTGGTGCGCAGGGCGTCGGTGGCTGTGCGGCCGGCGCCGACGGTGACCAGGTCCAGGACGGACAGCGGGGCGGGGGCGGTGCCGTGGCTGGTCCCCCGGATGTCGTCTGGCGTTGCGGTCACGGTGGGTGCCTCCTGTGTATGGCCGTACGGTGTCCTCGGGGGTTAACAGGAGGGGGTCCCCGCTTATTCCGTCCCGATGGGTTCTCACGGCCACCGGGCGGGGTGGTGGGCGGGCGGCTTACGGCCTCCGGGGCCGGTGATGCGCGGGTGAGCGGTTCACGGCCACCGGGGCGCTGATGCGCGGGTGAGCGGTTCACGGACCGGACCGAGTGGTCCGCGGGTGAGCGGTTCACGGCCACCGGGCCGAGTGGTGCCTTGAGGCCACGGGCCAGAGTGGTGCGCGGGTGGGCGGCCCGCGCCACCTGGCCCGGTGATGCTCGGGCGGAGGCCTCAAGCCCACGGGCCCGGTGATGCGAGGGTGGCGGCCTCGGGGCCACCGGACCGGGTAACGCGCAAGTAGGCAGCCCACACCCACCGGACCGGGCAATGCGCGAGGGGGCGGCCCACGCCCACCGGGCCGGGTGAAGCGCGGATGCGAGCCCCTGCCGGCCGAGGCGGAGCCGACCCGGCCCGGGACCGGACGGCCGTCAGCTGCCGCCCGCACCCCAACGCCCCACGACCACCGGAGTCAGGTGACCCGCCGATGCGAGCCCCTGCCGGCCGAGGCGGAGCCGACCCGGCCCGGGACCGGACGGCCCTCAGCTGCCGCCCGCACCCCAACGCCCCACGACCACCGGAGTCGGATGACCCGCCGATGCGAGCCCCTGCCGACCGAGGCGGAGCCGACCCGGCCCGCGACCGGACGGCCCTCAGCTGCCGCCCGCGCCCCGGCGCCTCACGACCACCGGGGGCGGGCGTCCGGGGCCGGACGTCTAGGCCTGGACGATGGGCTCCCTGGTGAAGAGCGTGCCCAGGGCCGGGGCGTTGACCCGGCGGTCCGCCAGGCGCAGGGCCTCCCACACCGTGACCTGATTGGCCGTCAGCACCGGCTTGCCGAGTTCCTTCTCCAGGGCGGGTATGTGGGCCGCCGTGTGCAGGGCCGTGTCCGGGAGGAGCACCGCCTCCGCGTCCACGCTGTCGGCTTCCCGGGCCAGCGCGAACACCTCCTCCTGCCCCCAGGTCCCGACCTCCGCCGCCGTGATGATCCCGGCGCCGCGGACCGCGGTCACCTCCACCCCGGCCGCCCGCAGGAACTCCGCGAACAGCGACGCCACGTCGTCGGGGTAGGTCGCGCCGACCGCCACCCGGCTCGCCCCCAACTCCCGCACCGCGTGCGCGAAGGCGAAGGACGTGGAGGAGGCCGGCATGCCCGCCGCCAGGGCGAGGGCGCGTACCTGCTCGTGGGCGCCCTCCCAGCCGTACACGAAACTGCCGCTGGTGCAGGCCCACACCACCGACTCCGCGCCGGACATCCGCAGTTCCCCGACGCCCGCCGCGAGCCGCTCCGCGGAGCCCATCTCCAGCAGGGCGTCGACCCGGTGGGCGTCCTCACCCATGTCGGTGTGGACCAGGTCCAGCCGGACGTCGCTGCCGAGCAACTGCTCGATGCGCGGGTAGTCGTCCTCGGCGGAGTGGCCCGGATAGAGGAATCCCAGTGCGGTCATGTCCAGCCTTCCTGCTGTTCTTCGTCCGGCAGTGCCGGTGCGTCCGGCAGTCCCGGAACGTCGGGCAGTGCGGGACCGAACCGTGCCGCCGGATCGATCAGCGCCTGGAACGGTCCCACCGCTCGGGTACCCAGTCGGCGCAGCGCCGCCCACATCGTGACCTGGTTGGCCGAGATCACCGGGATCCGCAGCTCCGCCTCCAGTTGGGGGATGACGTCGTACGTCGGCAGGTTGGTGCAGCTGATGAACAGCGCGTCGGCGCCGTCCCGGGCGGCCCGGCGGGCCATGTCCGCCACGTCCCGGTAGGGGACCTTCCAGATGTGCCTGGTCAGATCCATGTACGCGCACCCGGCGACCGTGACGCCCGCCTGCGCCACGTACTCCTCCAGGGCGCGGGTCACGGACACCGTGTACGGCGTCACCAGGGCCACCCGCCGTACGCCGAGTTCCGTGAGGGCCTCCAGCAGGGCGCCGGAGGTCGTCACCGACGGCAGCGCGCCCGACCGGGTCATCGCCTCGCACATCGCCCGTTCCCCGGCGATGCCGCCGACGAAGCTGCCGGACGTGCAGGCGTAGGCCACCACCTCGGGCGTGACCGCGGTCAGCGTGCGCACCGCGTCGTGCAGGGTCTCGTGCTCGCTGACCAGCCGGGCCAGGTCGAGGCTGACCTCGACCGGGACGTACGGCGTCCGGGTCAGGTGCAGGGAGACCTCGTCGGGCACCCAGCGCCACAGCTCGCGGTCGAGGGCGAAGTCGAACGGGGCGACGACCCCGACACCGCGCTGAGGCCGTGGGCCCCCCAGAAAGGAAACGTCCATGGCAGACACCGGCCTCACGCTGAGGGACCAGGGGACAACGGACTGTGCGCATGCCCGTGTTGACGAAGGTAGGTTCGGGTGCGAGCGTGGTCAATCCGCCCTCGTGACGCCCGCGTCACGCCTCGGTCACCCGCTTGTGTCCGCCCACGTCAGACGGCCGTCACCGCCGGAGAACCGGCTTCCCGAATGGCTCGCAGATGACCGCTCCCCCCTCCGGTCCCCCGCCCGTCCCCACCCTCCTGGTCCTGGACGCCGATCCGCTCCCCCGCCTCGGCAGGCTCACCGGCCGGGCCCGCGTGGAGCACGTGGACGAGTCGACCCTCGCCGAGCGGCTTCCGCACGCGGACGTGCTGCTGGTGTGGGACTTCACCTCGCACGCGGTGCGCCGCGCCTGGCCCGGTGCGGGGCCGCGACCGCGCTGGGTGCACACGGCGAGCGCCGGCGTCGACCATCTGATGTGCCCCGAACTCGCCGCGTCCGACACCGTGGTGACGAACGCGCGCGGTGTCTTCGACCAGCCGATCGCCGAGTACGTCGCCGCGCTGGTCCTGTCGATGGCCAAGGACCTGCCGCGGACCTGGGAGTTGCAGCGGCGCGGGACCTGGCTCCACCGTGAGTCGCAGCGGGTGGCGGGCACCCGCGCGTGCGTCGTCGGGGCCGGGCCCATCGGCCGGGCGATCGTCGCCACGCTCAAGGCGCTCGGCGTCACCGCCGCGCTCGTCGGCCGCACCCCGCGCACCGGCGTGCACGGCCCCGACGACCTGGACCGGCTGATGGCCGGGGCGGACTGGGTGATCGCGGCGGCGCCGCTCACGGACCGGACCCACGGCATGTTCGACGCCCGCCGCTTCGGCGTGATGCAGCCCTCCGCCCGCTTCATCAACATCGGCCGGGGACAGCTGGTCGTGCAGGAGGCCCTGGTCGAGGCGCTGACCAAGCGGTGGATCGCGGGCGCGGCCCTGGACGTCTTCGAGCACGAGCCCCTCACGCCGGACAGCGGGCTGTGGCGGGTGCCGAACCTGATCGTGTCCCCGCACATGAGCGGCGACACCGTCGGCTGGCGGGACGAACTGGCCGCCCAGTTCGTGGAGTTCTACGAGCGCTGGGAGGCCGGCCGGTCGCTGCCGAACGTGGTGGACAAGAAGCGCGGGTACGTACCCGGACACTGACGTCCTACGGAGGGGCCGGATGACGCAGTTCGACGAACTCACCGCACTGCAACTCCTCGACGGCTACCGCGCGGGCGACTTCAGCCCCGTGGAGGCGACCCGCGCGGCCCTGGACCGCGCGGAGGCGGTCCAGCCGGCGGTGAACGCCTTCGTCCGCCTCTTCGCGGACGAGGCCCTCGCGCGGGCGCGGGCGTCCGAGGACCGGTGGCGGCGCGGGGAACCGGCGGGGCTGGTGGACGGTGTCCCGGTCACGGTGAAGGACATCCTGCTGCTGCGGGGCGCGCCGACCCTCAAGGGCTCCAGGACGATCTCGGAGCGGGGCCCGTGGGACGAGGACGCCCCGTCCGTGGCCCGGCTGCGCGAGCACGGCGCCGTCTTCCTCGGCAAGACCACGACCCCGGAGTTCGGCTGGAAGGGCGTCACGGACTCCCCGCTGTCCGGCGTGACCCGCAACCCGCACGACCCGACCCGTACCGCGGGCGGCTCCAGCGGCGGCGCGGCGGCGGCCGTGGCCCTCGGCGCGGGCCCGCTCGCGCTGGGCACCGACGGCGGCGGCAGCGTCCGTATCCCGGCCGCGTTCTGCGGGATCTTCGCCCTGAAACCGACGTACGGCCGGGTGCCGCTGTACCCGGCGAGCGCGTTCGGCACCCTCGCCCACGTGGGCCCGATGGCCCGGGACGCGGCGGACGCGGCGCTGCTCCTCGACGTCATCGGTGTCCCCGACTCCCGCGACTGGTCGGCGCTCGCGCCCGCCTCCGGCCCGTTCTCGGCGGGCCTGTCCGGCGGGGTGCGGGGGCTCAGGATCGCCTACTCGCCGTCCCTCGGCGGGCAGGTGGCGGTGCGGCCGGCGGTCGCGGCGGCGGTACGGCGGGCCGTGGAGCGGCTGGCGGACCTCGGCGCGTACGTCACCGAGGCCGACCCGGACGTCACCGACCCGGTGGACGCCTTCCACACCCTGTGGTTCAGCGGCGCGGCCCGGGTGACCCAGCACCTCGGGCCGCGGCAGCGGGAGTCGCTCGACCCGGGGCTGCGGGAGATCCGCGACCGGGGCGCCCGGTACAGCGCCCTCGACTACCTGGCCGCGGTCGACGTCCGGATGGAGCTGGGCCGCCGGATGGGCCGCTTCCACGACTTCTACGACCTGCTGGTCACCCCGACCCTCCCGATCACCGCGTTCGAGGCGGGCGCCGAGGTCCCCAAGGGCTCCGGCCACCGCCGCTGGACGGGCTGGACGCCGTTCACGTACCCCTTCAACCTGACCCAGCAGCCGGCGGTCTCCGTCCCGGTGGGGACGGACGGCGACGGGCTGCCCATCGGTCTCCAGCTCGTGGCCGCCCGCCACCGTGACGACCTCGTGCTGCGCGCGGCGCACGCGCTGGACGAGGCGGGGGTCACACCCGCCGGAAGCTGAGCGTCTCCCCGGCCGCCCCGGTCCGCCACAGGTCGTTGCACGCCTCCGCCATCGCGTCGAGGCCCTCGGTCACCTGGCCCCAGACGATGCCGGGGACCCAGCCCACGTCCGCGTTGAGCAGCAGGTTGTTGCGTTCGTAGAAGAGGGCGAGGTCGACGACGGTGGTGCCGGGGCGTACGTCGGCGCCGTAGCCGTACGCCTTGGTGCCCAGTTCCGCGCCCGCGAAGGAGAAATAGCAGAGGTCGCCGGGGATGGGGGTGACCGTCGGGTTCTCCAGCGGCGGCTCCTTCTCGGCGAACGGCGGGAAGAGGGCGTAGATCTCGTTGCGCGCGTACTTCGCGTGGTAGACGTCGCCGCCCAGCGGAAGGGCGTCCCACACCGCGGCGCAGGTGCGCGGCGCCCGCTCGTCGAGCAGTGTCGCCGTGCAGTGGACTCCCCTCCTGAGCAGGGAGACTTCGATGTGACGGTCGGCCATTCGGCCTCCTGTGCGGGTGCTGACGGTGGCGGTCGGGTTCCCTCCAGCAGAACACCTCCCCCGGTATGCGCGGGTGGTCACCGCCCGATATCGCCACACGCCCTCCACATCCACCGCCCCGGACCCCCGGTATGGCGGTGACCCGCCGGGGTAGGCGCGCGCCCATGGCTCCACCACAGGCGTACATGACAGGAAGCAACCGAAGAGGACTCCGCCGCCGCTCGCTGCTCGCCGGGGCGGCGGCGGTGGGCGCGGCGGGCACGCTGGGCACCGCCGGATGCGCGCGGGTCGACGTCACCGGGGCGACCGACGGCGGTCATCTCCTGGACGACCTGCGCCGCAAGGGCACCGTGCGCATGGGCATAGCGAGCGAGCCCCCCTACGCCTCCATCGACTCCCAGGGGAAGCTCACCGGCGAGGCGCCGGCCGTCTCCCGGACCGTCTTCCAGCGGCTGGGCGTCAAGGACTTCGAACCGGTACCGGTCGAGTTCGGCTCCCTCGTCCCCGGGCTGCTCTCCTTCCAGTTCGATGTGATCGTCGCGGGCATGTTCATCAACAAGAGCCGCTGCCAGGCGGTCCTCTTCTCCGACCCGGACTACGAGTCGAAGGACGGGTTCCTCGTCCCCAAGGGCAACCCGGACGGGATCACGTCCTACCAGGACGTCGCCGAGCAGGGCCTGCGCATGGGAACCGGCGTCGGTTACGCCGAGTTCGACTACGCCGTGGCCAACGGCGTGAAGGAGAGCGGCATCCAGACCTACGGCGACCAGATCGCCGGCATGGAGGCGCTCGAGGCGGGGCGTATCGACTGCTTCGCGGGTACGGCCCTCACCATGATCGAGGCCCTCAGGACCGGCGCCCACCCCAAGGTGGGGATGACCGATCCGTTCACTCCGGAGGTCGACGGCAAGCCGCAGCGGGACGGCGGCGGTTACGGCTTCCGGCTGGGCGAGACCGCCCTGCGGGACGCCTTCAACCGTGAGCTGCGGAAGATGAAACAGAGCGGCGAACTCCTGCGGATCGCCAAGCCCTTCGGCTTCACCGAGGAGTTCATGACGGATCTGACCGCAGAGGAGCTCTGCAAGAAATGACCGGGCCTCTGTGGGAACTCCTGTTCAAAGGCGCGTGGATCACCGTCCAGCTGATGGTCTACAGCGCGGTGCTCGCGGCCGCCGTCGCCTTCGGCATCGGCATGGCACGCACCTCACGCCTGTGGATCGTCCGCTTCCTGTCCGGTGTCTACGTGGAGTTCTTCCGCGGCACCTCGGCGCTGGTGCTGATGTTCTGGCTGTTCTTCGCGCTGCCCCTGCTCGGCTGGCAGCTCGCCGGCATCTGGGCGGGCACCCTCGCCCTCGGCCTCTCCTACGGCGCCTACGGCTCCGAGGTGGTGCGCGGCGCGCTCCAGTCGGTGGCACCCGCGCAGCGCGAGGCGGCGATCGCGCTGAGCTTCACGCCCTGGCAGCGGATGCGGAAGGTGATCCTGCCGCAGGCGGTGCCGGAGATGATGCCGCCGTTCAACAACCTGCTGATCGAGCTGCTCAAGGGCACCGCGCTGGCCTCCCTGCTGTCCATCGGCGAACTCACCTTCCAGGCCAAGCTCGCCCGGCTCTCCACCGGGGAGAGCGCCCAGGTCTACGGGATCATCCTGGTGATGTACTTCGTGATCGCGTTCGTCGTCACCCGGGTCATGCGGGTGCTGGAGCGCCGCGCCAAGGCGTCGATCGGCCAGGCACCGAAGACGGGCGGCTGGTTCTCTCGCCGGCTGTCCGTCTCCAGGCAGAGCGCCCAGCCGTCCGCCGTCGGAGGTGGCCACTGATGAACACCTGGTCATGGGATTACGTCGGCGACATCATGCCGCAGCTCCTCGACGGGCTGTGGATCACCGTCCAGGCGACGCTGCTCGGCTCACTGGTGGCCTTCGCCCTCGGTCTGGTGTGGGCGATGGCACTGCGCTCACCGTCCCGCTGGGTGACCTGGCCGGTCGGTGTCCTCGTCGAGTTCGTCCGCAACACGCCCCTGCTGGTGCAGCTGTTCTTCCTGTTCTTCGTCCTGCCGGGCTGGGGGCTGACCTTCGGGGCGCTGACCACCGGTGTCATCGGCCTGGGACTGCACTACTCGACGTACACCGCCGAGGTCTACCGCGCCGGTATCGACGCGGTCCCGAAGGGCCAGTGGGAGGCGGCCACCGCACTGAGTCTCCCGCGCGGGCGCACCTGGCTCGCCGTCATCCTGCCGCAGGCCTTCCGGCGGGTGGTGCCCGCCCTCGGCAACTATGTGATCGCGATGTTCAAGGACACGCCGATGCTCTCGGCCATCACCGTGGCCGACATGCTCTTCGAGGCCAACAGCATCGGCGCGACCACCTTCGACTACATGGAGCCAATCACCGTCGTCGGTGTGCTCTTCATCGTGATCTCGTATCCCACCTCTGTCCTTCTGCGAGTCCTGGAGCGTCGCCTTGTCCGCTGACAGCAGCCTCTCGAAAGAAACCGGCAACCCCGCGGTGGACGGCAGCGAGCTGATCCGCTTCGACAAGGTCACCAAGCGTTTCGGTACCAACACCGTGCTGGACTCGCTGGACTTCACCGTCTCCTCCGGAAAGCACGTCACGCTGATCGGCCCCTCGGGCTCGGGCAAGACGACGATCCTGAGGCTGCTGATGACCCTGGCCACGCCCGACGAGGGCACCATCAGGGTCGGCGGCGAGTACCTCACGCACGAGGAGCGCGCCGGCAAGCTCGTGCCGGCCGGCGAGAAGCACGTCCGCGAGGTCCGCAAGAACATCGGCATGGTGTTCCAGCAGTTCAACCTCTTCCCCAACATGAAGGTCATGCGGAACATCACCGAGGCCCCGGTGCACGTCCTCGGCCTGTCCGGGGACGAGGCCGAGGAGCGGGCCCGCGGGCTGCTCGACCTGGTCGGCCTGACCGAGCACGCGGACAAGTACCCGACCCAGCTGTCCGGCGGCCAGCAGCAGCGCGTCGCCATCGCCCGCGCCCTCGCCATGCGCCCCCAGGTCCTGCTGCTCGACGAGGTCACCTCCGCGCTCGACCCCGAACTGGTGGCCGGGGTGCTGGACGTCCTGCGGGACATCGCGCACACGACGGACATCACGATGCTCGTCGTCACCCACGAGATGAACTTCGCCCGCGACATCTCCGACGACGTCCTGATGTTCGACGGGGGCCGGGTGATCGAGTCCGGTTCACCCCAGAAGATGTTCACCGAACCCGATCACGAGCGCACCCGGCAGTTCCTGAGCGCCGTGCTCTGAACGCCGGCGGCGCCCCGGGGCCCCGGGGCGGGCGGGCCGGACGGGCCCGCGCCGGGGCGCACCGTCCCACTGCCGCAGAACTTGCCACTGACATATGCCAGTGTCGTTCTCCGCTGCTGAGCGGTCCGGACAGCACCGACAAACTCGGCAACATCCCCTCCCCGCAGGCCTCTTGGCCGTTATCGTGGAAGGGATTCGCTGTCCGGATTACGGCCCAGCTGTAGAGCGACCGAGCGAGCGCAGGGGGAACACCGTGGCGCTGATGCACGAGCCGACCGCGCCGTACCACTCGACGCAGGACGCGCTGCGCGTCCTGGAGACCGTGGCACGGCACACCGCCGGAGTGACCGACAGCCGGCTCGCCACCCTGACCGGCCTCAGCCCGGAGCGCCTGACCACGCTCCTGCGCATGCTGCGCCGCGAGGGCTACGTCGAGCAGGTGGCCGACGGGGCCTACGTCAGCGGCGCCGCCCTGAGCCGTCTGGGCTCCGCCGAGGACCGCGACCAGGCCCTGCGCGAGAAGCTCCAGCGCACCCTGGACCGACTGCGCGACTCGGTCGGCGCCGCCGTCTACATCAGCCGGTACGTCGACGGGGAGATCGACGTCACCCAGTACGCAGCCGGCCCCGCGACGCCCGCGGTGAACGAGTGGGTGGACTTCCGCTACTCCGCGCACGCCACCGCGATCGGCAAGAGCCTGCTCGGCCAGCTCGACCACAACGGCCGGCGCGACCACCTCTCCCGCCACAAGATGGCCCGCCTGACCTCGCGCACCATCACCAGCGACAAGCTGCTGCTCTCCCGCCTGGAGTCCCAGCCGCCGACCGTGCCCCACCTCGACCTCCAGGAGTACGCGGTCGGCACGGTGTGCGCGGCCGTCCCGATCACCGCCGGCTCCTCGGTCGGCTGCCTGGCCCTGTCCCTCCCGGTCGAGCACGCCCACCGCCTTCGCCAGGCCGCGGACCGGCTGAACCGGGGCGCGGCCCCGGTGCTGCTGTCCCTGGCGATCTAGTCCACCCGTCCGCCCCCGGGGGTGGTCGGAAGCACCCCTGTGGGCCGGGTAGTATTTTCTCTGTCGTCGACCGCCGAAGGCGGACGGCGGGAGTCATGCGCCGCTAGCTCAGTTGGTTAGAGCAGCTGACTCTTAATCAGCGGGTCCGGGGTTCGAGTCCCTGGCGGCGCACGGACGAAGGGCCCCTCGCAGCAGCGGGGGGCCCTTCGCGTGCGGGCCGCCGCTCACGGGCGGCCCGGGCCGCGCCGGCTAGGGCAGGGCGTCGCCGGCCACCTCGAACATCATGTGGACCACGGCCATGAACCCGAGGCAGAACAGGACCAGCACCGCGAAGAACACCAGCGCGCAGCCCGTGCCGGCCGCCAGCCTCCCGGGCGCCGGCGCGTTGGCCGTGGCCCGCTCCGGGCGGTCCGCCGCGTAGCGCACCGTGACGATGTCCCCCTCGACGATCGTCCCCCGGCCGCCCGTCTCGTCGAACCGGACGACGCGGCCCTCCCGCGTGGCGAACTCGTAGACGTGGTGCATGCTCGTGTGCACGGCGCTGTCACCGCCGCCACTGGTCGTCGTGTATGTCCGCAGACAGCGCGCCTCCGCCGTGAGGCCGCTGTTCCAGGCGTCGCTGACGTCCCGGGCGCGCCGGACCACCGTGACCGCGGCGAACACCGCGATCCCGATCATCAGCGACGGCACGACGTAGAAGAACGCTTCCATGGATCCCCCGATCTCCAGCGCCGTCACGCTCGGCGGCGTACGGGGAACCTACCCTCGGGGGAAGCCGCGCTGTCTCAAGCGAAGCTCAGAGGTCACGGCGGACCTCCGGGGTCCGCGTGCGCCGGAACCGAGCCTCCCGGCGCACGCGGTTCCCGTCCGGCCGGGTCAGAACGTGACGTCCGAGCAGGCGTAGAACGCGTTGGCCGTGTCGGCGATCGTCCACACCGCGACGATCACATGACGGCCGCTCAGCCCGGACGGCAGGGTGCCGCTGTGGGAGAGCGTGGAGGGGGGTCGCTGGCCGCCGTAGGGGACGGTCAGGAACGGGGTGAGGTTGAGGTCGGAACGGGCCAGGTTGTGGCTCTGGTTCCAGCCCGGCCTGGTGACGTAGTACTTGAAGTCGGTCGTGGCGTGCATGGCGGTGAACTGCCAGCGGAAGGTGTAGCTCTGTCCGCCGGTCACCTTGGTTGCGGGCCAGGCCCCGCCCGAGGGTGTCCTCGGGCTGTCGAGCTGGGCGAAGGGCGCGTTCCCGCCGGAACAGATCCGGCCGTCGGCCGGCCCGGACCCGGGGAAGCCCTTGGGGCCCTCGACGCTCTGCGGTTCCCACTGGATGTTGCCGCAGTTGGTCACGGTGCCGTTCTGGCAGAGCTTCTGACGGCTGACGGGGAGGTCGGTGTAGCCATGGCCGCTCGCGCCCTGGGACGAGAGCACCAGCGCTCCGGTCGTCGCGAGGCCGAGCGCGGCGGCGTACCACTTGGTCTTTTTGCGCATGCTGCCGCTCCTGGAGAACGTGGGGGAGTTTCAGTGAGCCGTGCAGGGTAGGTCTAGACCAAGTCTCAGGTTATGGGCGCTGGTTGAACATGTCCATACCAATCACCGAGATCGCTCGGCCAAGGCCTCCCTCACCGCCCCGCCTCTCCCCGTCCCGCGCAGAACGCCACCGTCAGGTCCTTGACCAGCGCCTTGCGTTCGTAGTCGTCCAGCTCCACCAGCCCGCGCATGGTCAGCCGGGTCACCGTGTCCTCCACGGAGTCCACGACCGAGGTGAGCACGCTCGCCCGGTGCTGGGCGTCCAGCGCGGCGATCCGGCGGCGGTGCATCGCGGCGGCGACCTCCGGCGCGTACTCCACCCGCAACGGCTGCACCGCGAACACCTCCAGGCCCACCGGTGCGGCGTCCGCCGCCACCAGCCGGGTCAGCCGCTCCCCCGACCCGTCACCGGAACACCGCCCGGAGCCGGGCGTCTCCACCGGCACCCGGGCCAGCGCCGCCTCCACGCACGCGCGCAGATACGTCTCGTGGTCCTCGACACCCAGCGTCGCCCGCGCGGTGTCCCGCACCCGCCACACCACCAGCGCCACCACCCGCAGCGCGACCCCGCTCGCGTCGGCCGCGGGCATCGCCTCGCTGCGCCAGTGCCGCAGCCGTACGTCCACCCGGCGGCGCAGCACCAGCGGGTTGACCCACATCAGACCCGTGCGCCGGACCGTGCCCCGGTAGCGGCCGAACAGCCCGAGCACCCAGGCCCGCCCGGTCCGTCCCCGGGCCAGCCCGCCGAAGCCGAACAGAGCGAGGGCGCCGGCCGTGGCGTACACCGCCCATTGCGCGGGTCCCAGGCCCGCCCCGGCGTACCGCGGCAGCCCGAGCGCGTGCACCGCGAGCGGCGGCAGCACGCCCGCCCACCACGAGGTGGCCACTCCCCCGGCCAGCCCGCAGGCGCCGGCGAACACGCCCACCGCCCCCGGCAGCACCCGTGCGGGCCGCTCCCCCAGCGCGGGGTCGACCTCGATCACGGGGCTCGGTCTCGCGGGCGCCGGGCGCCGCAGGCGCGGCTGCTCCCCCATGCCCTGCCGGCGTGCCACCACGGCCGGCCTCAGCGGCACCGACACCGGGTCGGGGTCGTCACGGAACAGCAGATGGACGGGGATCTCGGTGGTCGACTCGTTCTGGATGAGCCGAGCGGGCCGGGACGGCCCCTCGGACTCGGGGGTGTGGGACGTGGTCGTACTCATGCGTGCCTCCAGCCTCCGCGCCAGATGCGTCACAACAGGTGGTCAGGAAAAGAGCCGCCGCCAGGTCTCCGGGCCCGGGTGGCCGTCCGCCGCGCCGCCCCGCCAGCCCTGGGCACGCTGGAAGGCCTCGACGGCTCGCCGGTCCGCCTCGCCCCAGCGCGGCCCCGGCCCGGTCGTGTAGTGCCTGCCGAACCCCTTCTTCAGAAGCTGCCTGCCGAGCTGGGTGACGTACGCGTTGCGCGCTCCCGGCCGGAACATGGCCCGCCCCGGGTAGCCGGGCACCCCGTGGGACGCGGGAGCCGGGGGTACCACCGCCCCGGTGGTGACGTCCCGGCCCCGGCCGGTGACCAGCAGCTCCCACGTCAGCGGGCCCGGCAGCCCGTCGGCGGCCCGGCCGCGCCAGCCCTGGGCCTGCTGGAAAGCCCGGGTCGCCGTGCGGTCCGCGGCCGTCCAGCGGGGGCCGGGCCCGGTGGCGTAGTGGCGCCCGGCGCCGCGCTCCACGAGCATCCGGCCGAGCTGGGTGACGTACTTGTTCTTGGCGCCGGGACCGAAGTGGGCCCGGCCCGGATAGGGCGTCCCGGCGGGGACACCCGGTTTCGCGCTGTCCGGTTTCGCGCTGTCCGGTTGCGCGCCCGCCGCGCCGCCCGTGAGCCCCTTGTAGCGGTAGGCGAGATAGCGGTCGGAGTTGCTCCAGTAGGCGTACGGGGTGGCCTGCCTGCGGGTGTGCGGGCGGGTCTGCTCGTAGGCGGTGTAGTAGGTACGCGTGTAGTCGGTCCAGCCCCCGAAGATCACGACATGGGACCCCTTCTGGGGGTCGGACAGGTTGTGGAAGAGCAGGATGTCGCCGGGCTGGAGGTCGTCCTTGGTGATCCGCACCCCGTACTGGCCGAGGCTGCCCGTCCACTCGTTGCTCGGCAGGTTCCAGGCCATCGACACGAAGCCCGAACAGTCCTGCCGGTACCCGTCGCTCCAGTACGCGGACATGCTGTACGGCACCTTGGCGGCGACCCAGACCTTGGCCCGCTTGATGATGTCCGCCCGGGAGACCGCGCGCGCGGTGCCCGGGGCGGCCGACGCGCCGCTCGGACCGTGCAGCGGGGCCTTGCCGCCCTGAGGGGTGTCGGGCTCGTCACCTGCGGGAACACCCGGGCGGGCGGGGGCGTGGGAGCCGGCGAGAGCGGGGGCCGGGTGGCCGGCGACGAGCGCCGTGGAGGCCGCGGCGGCGACGATCACGGCCCGGTGGGCGGCCGGGTGGCGGCCGGTCCGGGCCCCCGGTGAATGCGGCAGGACGCGCCGCCAGTGGACGCATCCGGGGCAGTCGCAGTCGGTCGCGGGATCGAATTCCTCGAAGACCGGAGCCGCCATGCGATTCCCCTCACACCTCAGGTGGAAATGTCCATGCCTGTGCACATTCGTCAGTTTCTCAACTGTCGCCCGACCGCGCATGTTGACGGTCCGAATGATGTACGGGGTCCAGCGGGGCCCCGGCACCCGCGGTCCGGAGCACTCTCCGAGGTCCGGTAAAGTTGTGCAGGTCAGCGCGCGCCGCTAGCTCAGTTGGTTAGAGCAGCTGACTCTTAATCAGCGGGTCCGGGGTTCGAGTCCCTGGCGGCGCACGATGGTGAGAAGCCCCTCGCGGGAGCGGGGGGCTTTCCCCATGCCCCAGAAAGGAACGCTTTCCAGGATTGGCCGGATATCATCTCGTCATGGCAGGGCACGTCCGTCCTTTGAACTGGACGCGCGCGTCGGACGTATGGAACGGAAGGCCGTCGAGGAAGCCGGCCCCACCGGGACCGACCGCGTGTTTCGCGCCACACCTCGCCAGAGGTGAGGTCGCGAGGAAGCACTTCGTCGACATCCGTGCCCTCCTGTCCACAACGGCTCCACAAGGTCCCCACAGGGGCCACATTGAACGCGTATGACCGGTAAACACCGCGTTTCGCATCTTGCGATCATGATGGACACCGTAGAAACCTGGTTCCTTCAAGATGCTGCGGTTTCGCGGCAGTTGGGGGGCAAGGAGCCGGTTGCCGGTGTTGCGGGGGAAGGGGCCCCGTTCATGGAGTGATGCCGAGGGGGGCATCATGCAACCGGAAGGTCGCAGTTCTGTGTCCAAAGATGTGGACGATGTGGTGACTGTGGCCCACCGCTGATACGACTGTGCAGGGTCGAGGGGGACCCGAGCAGTGGTAAGGAAACGACACCACGCGGAGACACGCGTGTGGGGGGATGACTCATGACGTCGACGCCGACGGGCGCCCGGCAGAACTACGACCCGTCCCAGACCACCCAGCTCAGGGTGCCTTCACATCGGACCGGGGCGTTCCGCAGGATCAAGAAGACGCTGCCGAAGTACGACTACGAGCACTACAGCCGACTGGCAGGTCCCCTCACCCAGCCCGACCCGACCAAGCCGTACAGAGTGCAGTACCGCTCCCTGATCTCGCAGGAGCCGCACCGTATCCGGGTCGCGTTGATGCTGGCCGCCGCACCGCTGCTGTCGCTGGTGCTGCTGGTGTGGCTGCTTCAGCCCTCGCACTGGACCGTGCGCGACTACCCGGCGTTCGCCTGGCTGCCGGCGCTCGACGTGGTGATGCTCGTCTCGATCGGCCTGATCGAGTTCTTCCGCTGCATGAACGTGCTGTCGAACGCGCACGCGACCCTGGTCGCCCGCGACCCGATCCCGGTGGTCCCCGAGACCGGCACCAGAGTGGCCTTCCTCACCTCCTTCGTGCCCGGCAAGGAGCCGCTGGAGATGGTGACGAAGACCCTGGAAGCCGCGGTGAAGATCCGCCACCGCGGCCTCATGCATGTCTGGCTCCTCGACGAGGGCGACGACCCCGAGGTGAAGGCCGTGTGCGAGCGCCTCGGCGTCCACCACTTCTCCCGCAAGGGCGTGGCGAAGTGGAACCAGGCCTCGGGCCCGCACCGCGCCAAGACCAAGCACGGCAACTACAACGCCTGGCTGGACGCGCACGGCGACAACTACGACTTCTTCGCGTCCGTGGACACCGACCACGTGCCGCTGCCGAACTACCTGGAGCGGATGCTCGGCTTCTTCCGCGACCCGAACATCGGCTTCGTCATCGGCCCGCAGGTCTACGGCAACTACGACAACTTCGTCACCAAGGCCGCCGAGTCGCAGCAGTTCCTCTTCCACGCGCTGATCCAGCGCGCCGGCAACCGCTACGGCTCGCCGATGTTCGTGGGCACGTCGAACGCCGTGCGCATCAGGGCGCTGAAGCAGATCGGCGGCCTGTACGACTCGATCACCGAGGACATGGCGACCGGCTTCGAGATCCACCGCCACAAGAACCCGGCGACGGGCAAGAAGTGGCGCTCGGTCTACACCCCGGACGTCCTCGCGGTCGGTGAGGGACCCAGCGCCTGGACGGACTTCTTCACCCAGCAGATGCGCTGGTCGCGCGGTACGTACGAGACGATCCTCAAGCAGTACTGGAAGGGCTGGTACTCGCTGCCGCCGAGCAAGCTCTTCAACTACACGATGATGATCATCTTCTACCCGATGTCCGCCCTCAACTGGATCCTCGCCGCGGTGAGCTGCGCGCTGTTCCTGGGCCTGGGCGCCTCCGGTGTGAACATCGACCCGACCGTGTGGCTGATGCTCTACGGCAACGCCTCCGCGCTCCAGATCGGCCTGTACATCTGGAACCGCCGGCACAACGTCTCCCCGCACGAGCCGGAGGGGTCCGGCGGCGTGGCCGGCATGGTCATGTCCGCCCTGTCCGCGCCGCTCTACGCCAAGGCGCTGATCGACTCCGCCCTCCGGCGCAAGAGCAAGTTCGTGGTCACGCCCAAGGGTGACTCGGCGAGCCCGGACAGGTGGTTCGGGACCTTCCGGTACCACTGGTACTTCATCGCGCTCTTCACCGCGTCGATCGCCGCCGGATTCGTCTTCGGGCACGCGCACCCCGCGATGATCATCTGGGCGACGTTCGCCACGCTGATCACCGCGACGCCGATCATCGCCTGGCGCCACATGCTCCGCCAGGCGAAGAAGAGGCCCGCGGCGCCCGAGCAGGAGCCGCGGGACGCGGCTCCCGTCGCCCCGCCCGCGGCCCCCGTGGGGGCCTACGAGCCGCAGGCGCTGCCGGTGCAGCGCACGGCGGCCCAGCACGCCCCGCAGCACAAGCCCAGCTGGGCGGCTTCGAACGAGGGCTCGAACGGAACGGGTGACCAGACCATGCAGATCGCCCTTGGTGGACTTGGGGGACGTAAGGAATGAACGACCGTGCAGGCCGCCGCCGCGCCCGTCGACTCGCGATAGGCACGGCGGTGGTGCTCGCGCTGGCCGGGATGAACGGACCGTGGCTCTACCGCTTCGGCACCGAGAAATACCACCAGTACCAAATCAACAAGCCCGAGTACAAAGCCGCGAACGGCAAGTGGGACATCATCGAGTTCCCGGAGGAGTACCGGCAGAACACCATCCACGCGGCGCTGCTGCGGACCGGGAAGGTGCTGCTCGTCGCCGGTTCGGGCAACAACCAGGAGAACTTCGACGACAAGAAGTTCGACACCCGGATCTGGGACCCGGTCAAGGGCACCATCAAGGTGGTCCCCACGCCCAAGGACCTGTTCTGCACCGGCCATACCCAGCTCGCCAACGGCAACCTGCTGATCGCGGGCGGCACCAAGCGGTACGAGAAGCTGAAGGGTGACGTCACCAAGGCCGGCGGCCTGATGATCGTGCACAACGAGAACCCGGACAAGCCGATCACGCTGCCCGCGGGCACCAGGTTCGTGGGCAAGGAGAACGGCAAGACCTTCGTGTCGAAGGACCCGGTCGTCGTCGAGCGGGCGACGAAGAAGTTCGACAAGAACACCGGCGAGTTCCTCGGCAACACCCCGGGCCTGGGCCGTATCTACGTCGAGGCGCAGAAGAGCGGCGCCCGGTACGAGACGGGTACGCAGGACAACTACAAGGTGCTGGGCCTGTCCGGCGCCGACGCCAAGAACACGTACGGCATCGCGCAGAAGCTCGCCCTGGACAAGAAGGACTTCCAGGGCATCCGGGACGCCTTCGAGTTCGACCCGATCGCCGAGAAGTACATCAAGGTCGACCCGATGAAGGAGGCCCGCTGGTATCCGACGCTCACCACCCTGAGCGACGGGAGGATCCTCAGCGCCTCCGGCCTCGACGACATCGGCCAGCTGGTCCCGGGCAAGAACGAGGTCTTCGACCCGAAGACCAAGAAGTGGACCTACCTGCCGAAGACCATGCAGTTCCCGACCTACCCGGCGCTGTTCCTGATGCAGAACGGCAAGGTCTTCTACTCGGGTTCCAACGCGGGCTACGGGCCGGACGACGTGGGCCGTGACCCGGGCGTCTGGGACGTGGACACCAACAAGTTCACCAAGGTGCCCGGCCTGAGCGATCCCAAGCTGCTGGAGACGTCCGGGACCGTGCTGCTGCCACCGGCGCAGGACGAGAAGTACATGGTGATCGGCGGTGGCGGCGTCGGCGAGTCCAAGCTGTCCAGCAAGAAGACGCGGATCATCGACCTGAAGGCCGACGACCCGGAGTTCGTGGACGGGCCGTCGATGGAGAAGGGCACGCGCTATCCGCAGGCGTCCGTCCTGCCGGACGACACCGTGCTGGTGTCGGGCGGCTCGGAGGACTACCGCGGGCGCGGCGACTCCAACATCCTGCAGGCCCGGATGTACCACCCGGACACCAACACGTTCGACGAGGTCGCCGATCCGCTGGTGGGCCGGAACTACCACTCCGGGTCGCTGCTGCTGCCGGACGGGCGGGTGATGTTCTTCGGGTCGGACTCGCTGTACGGGGACAAGGCGAACACGAAGCCGGGCACGTTCGAGCAGCGGATCGAGATCTACACGCCGCCGTACCTGTACCAGGGCGCGCGGCCGTCGCTGTCCGGCGGTCCGCAGACCATCGAGCGCGGGGACTCGGGGACGTTCACCTCGCAGCACGCCTCGTCGGTCAAGAAGGTGCGGCTGATCCGGCCGAGCGCGTCCACGCACGTGACCGACGTGGACCAGCGGTCCATCGCGCTGGACTTCAAGGCGTCCGGCGACAAGATCACGGTGACCCTGCCGAAGAACAAGAACCTCGTCCAGTCGGGGTGGTACATGCTGTTCGTGAACGACGACCAGGGGACGCCGAGCAAGGCGCAGTGGGTGAAGGTGCCGTAGCGGAACCGCACACCGCGCTGGGGGCGCCCTCCGTCACGGAGGGCGCCCCCAGTCAGGTACGGGGAACTACCGCGAACCCTTGGCCAGCTTCAGCGCGTAGTCCGTCCACCATTCGCCCGCCTGCGGGCCGCCCTTGCACTCGCCGTCCGACTCACCCGGGCGTTTGACCCAGACGTAGGCGTCGACCAGCGGGTCCGCCGTCTTGGTGGTCGGGGTCTCGCCGAGGGCCCGGCCGGGCGGGTTGCACCAGCGCTCGTCCGGGTTGCCGCCCTCGTAGGGGCCGTTGCCGTTGCGGCTGGTGTCGATCACGAAGGGCTTGCCGCCGACCTTGGCCGAGAGTTCCTTGCCGTAGGCGATGGAGTCCTCGGTCGAGTAGAAGTTGGAGACGTTGACCGAGAAGCCGTCGGCCTGGTCGATGCCCGCGCGCCGCAGGGGTCCGAAGATCTGGTCGGGGTTGCCCCAGCCCGCGTTGCCCGCGTCCAGGTAGACCTTGGTGTTCTTCAGGGCCGCGAGCTTGCCCACGGCCTCCTTGAGGAGGGCGTACCGCTCCTCGTGGAACTCCTGGCCCGTGCAGCCGTCGACGAGGTGCAGCACGGCGTCCGGTTCCAGGATCACCGTCGCGGACCGGTCGCCGATGCCCTTGGCCACGCCGTCGATCCAGGTCCGGTAGGCGTTGCCGTCGGCGGCGCCGCCCTGCGAGTACTGGCCGCAGTCGCGGTGCGGGATGTTGTAGAGGACCAGCAGGGCCGTGCGGTCGGCCTTCGTCGCGGCCTCGGTGAAGCCGCGCGCCTCCTGCTCCGGCTCGTCCACGCCGATCCACTCGCCGGTCGGCTGCTCGGCGATCTTGCGGATCTGCTCCGCCTCCGCCTTCTTGCCGGCCTTCTCGTAGGCGGCCACCTGCTGGGCCGCGTTGCCGTCCGGGTTCACCCAGAACGGGTCGGTCGCCTTGGGCTGCTGGGTGATCCCGGCGGCGGCGTCGTCGTCCTTGTCCCCTCCGCCGTCCGATGAGGAACACCCCGCGATCAGCAGCGCCGCCCCCAGCACCGCCGCGGAAAACCGTGTTCCGGCCCCCCTGCTGACGTACATCCAACTCCCCCTTGGGTGCACCGTTCCAAGTCTCAATCCTGACACACCCGTCGTATCCCTATCGAAGTCGTCCACGCCTTGTCCGGAGCGGTCCGCAGTTCCGGTGGTCAGCGTACGCGCGCCTCTGCGCCGCGCCCGGCGACCAGCCCCCGCGGAGACCGGGCGACCAGCCCTCGCGGAGAGGAGTCACCTGCGTCGATGACGCAGAGCGACCGCTTCGGGACGTGGCGTGCATCGCCCTCTAGGCCCCGGCGGACATCCGCTCTAAAGTCGTGTCGTACGGCTCCAGCCCCCGGCCACGGTTTCACCACCGTGGCTTTCGCAGCCTCCCGTGCCGGCGCCGGGTCACTCCCGCGGCCCGTGCGCCCGCGGTCGAGGACCAGCCCGGTCGGCGGCTTCAAGGGGAGCGGGCCGCCGACCGGGCCAGGTGCCTCACAGACCGGTTCCCGTGAGATACGCCGACACGATCACGTTCGCCGTGTAGCTGCGGCTCGCCCGGTCGAAGGTGCCGCCGCAGGTGATCAGCCGCAGTTCGGCCCGGCCGGTCTCCCGCGGGCCGTACGCCTGCCGGGCGTCGAAGCGGTCGCGGGTGACGACCTGGACGTCGTCGACGGTGAACTCGGCGACCTCGCCGTCGTCGCGGATCACCCGGACCGTCTCGCCGGGCTGCATCGCGCTGATCTTGTAGAAGACGGCGGGCCGGGTCTCGGTGTCGACGTGCCCGACCAGCAGGGCGGTCCCGGTCGCCCCCGGCTTCACCCCGGCGGCATACCAGCCGACGGCACCGGCCCGGTCGAAGGGCGGCGGGTCGATCGCTCCCTGCCCGTCGAGGCCGCGGGCCACGACCGGGGCCTGGACGCCGAGGCGGGGAATGTCGACGCGCTGCGGGAGCGCGTCGCCGAGCGGCCGGAGCGGGGGCGGCAGCTTCACGTCCGGGGGCCGGCCGACCGCCGCCATGTCGCCGGTGGCCGGCGCGGATATCCCGTGCCGTACGTCGGTCGCCTCGCGTCCCCACAGCCACAGCCCGAGCAGCAGGAGTGCCCAGGCCACGCCGGTGAGCAGACGGCCGGTGCCGGTGGTGCGTTCGCGGTCGGACATGGGTCAGCCCGTCCTGCGGCTCCGGCGGCCGCCGAGCAGCACGACGGCTGTCGCCGCGACGGTGGCCAGGACCAGCCCGGTCACCGCGTGCCCGGTACCGGGGCCCGTCTCGCGGTCGTCCGCGGCGGAGAGGTGGGCGGCGCCTCCGCCACCGGCCCGCACCGGGGCGACCGGTGAGGCGGGCGCGGTGGGCGTGGCGGGCTGCCCGGTCGGCAGGGCCGAGCCGTGGCCGACGGTGATCGTGCCCTGCACGCGGAAGTCGGCGCAGACGATCCGCACGGGGTAGGAGCCGGGCTCGATCGAGGAGCGGATCCGGGTCTCGCCCGCGAGCGTGCCGTCGGCGCCCGACAGCCGCGCCTGAGCGACGAACGCGGCCGAGGCGGCGGTGGCGGTCTTCCCGGCGCAGCCGCTCACCCGCAGCGCGATCTCCGCGCCGGGCGCGGGGGAGGACGGAGTCACCGAGACGCTGCCGCCGTCCGCCGCGTACGCGGCGGGGGTCAGGGCGGCGAGAGCGAGGGTGGTGGCACAGAGAGTGAGGCGTAGGAAACCCATCGTGAACCTCCAGATACCTGGAGACTCCCCCCGGGCCGCGGGCCACGCATCCTGGCGCGGCCCGCGTTACTCCGTACGGGTCGTGTTCGCCGCCCGGCGGGTTTCAGATCCTGTCGACGAGGTCCGCGATCGAGTCCACGATGGTGGACGGCCGGTAGGGGAAGTTCTCGATCTGCTCCGGCCGGGTCAGCCCGGTCAGCACCAGGAAGGTCTGCATCCCGGCCTCCATGCCGGCCAGCACGTCGGTGTCCATCCGGTCGCCGATCATCGCGCTGGTCTCGGAGTGCGCGCCGATCGCGTTGAGCCCGGTGCGCATCATCAGCGGGTTCGGCTTGCCCGCGAAGTACGGCTGCCGGCCGGTCGCCTTGGTGATCAGCGCGGCGACGGCACCGGTGGCGGGCAGCGGGCCCTCGGCCGAGGGCCCGGTCTCGTCGGGGTTGGTGGCGATGAAGCGGGCGCCGCCCTCGATGAGCCGCACGGCCTTGGTCATGGCCTCGAAGGAGTACGTGCGGGTCTCGCCGAGGACGACGTAGTCGGGTTCGTGGTCGGTGAGGACGTAGCCGATGTCGTGCAGCGCGGTGGTGAGGCCGGCCTCGCCGATGACGTACGCCGAGCCGCCCGGCCGCTGGTCGTCCAGGAACTGGGCGGTGGCCAGCGCCGAGGTCCAGATGGACTCGACCGGCACGTCCAGGCCCATGCGGCGCAGACGGGCGTGCAGGTCGCGCGGGGTGTAGATGGAGTTGTTGGTCAGGACCAGGAAGGGCCTGCCGGACTCGCGCAGCCTCTTCAGGAAGGCGTCGGCGCCGGGGATCGGTACGCCCTCGTGGATGAGTACACCGTCCATGTCGGTGAGCCACGACTCGATGGGCCTGCGGTCTGCCATGTGCGGGATCTCCTGCCGTACGCATGTACGCGGTGCTGCGTGCGCCCCAGCCTAGACAGAGCCCCGATCTTGCGGGAATGGCCGGGTGCCGCGGACCCGGCGGGGAGCCGGGGCCGTCACCGGCGCCGGCGGGTCAGCAGCAGCGCGCCGGTGGCAACGAGGAGCAGGGCGACGACCCCCGCGACGGCTCCGCCCGTCGGCCCGAGTCCGGTCCGCGCGAGTTCGTCGGCGAAGGGGAGGCGGCCGACGGGGGGTGTGGATGCCTCGGCGTTCGGGCTGGGCGAGGGCGTCGGGCTGCCGGTCCCGGTCTCGCTCCCGGTCTCGGCCTCGGCCTCGGCCTCGATCCCGAACCGGTAGTCGTTCGACTGCCCGACCCAGTCGCCGTCGTCGTCGCGCCGCTGTACGACGGCCGCGTGGGCGGTGACCTCGTTCGGTACGGCGTCGGAGGTGACCGCGAGCCGTACCGTCACGCTGAGGGTCCGGCCGGGGCCGACGGTGAACCCGGGGAAGCCGTCCCCCTCCCCGGCGAACACCCCGACCAGTTCGTCGGCGTCGGTCCGCTCGAACACCACCGGGTGCGGACGGGACCCTTCCTCGCCTTCGAGGAACTCCAGCCGGGGCTGGCCGGGTTCCAGAGCCCGCCGCTCGTCGACGAGGACGACGACCGGGTGGATGTTCTCGCAGGTCCGGGTGGTGGTGTTGGTGAGGTCCAGCTTCCAGACGCCGTAGCCGCCGCCGGCCTCGTAGGAGTCGGGGCCCCCGTGCACACGGGTGGTGAGCGGAAAGGCCCGCTCGTCGGACCCGGTGGCACAGGAGTCGGCGTACGCCGGGGACGCGAGCGGGAGATGCGCGGCGGCGGCTGCCGCGAGGCAGAGCAGGGCGGACGTAGGCAGTCGCATGAACACATGACCATGCCGGTCACGCCCCCGCGACAGGCGTAGCCACTCCGCCCGGGTGCCCGAATGGACGCGTGATGCCGCCCGATCGGGGGGTGGGCGGAGTGGTCGGGCGGAGGGCCGGTGGGCGGTCACTCCGGCCCCGTCACCCCGTCCCCGTCACCCCTCCCCCCGCCCGAACAGCGGTGCCAGCAGCAGTTGGGCGGCTCCCTCCGCGACGCCGCGCACTCCGCCGGAGGCGACCCGTACCGGTACCGCTTCGCTCCGTCCGCGGGTCCGTGCCCCCAGGACCGCGGCCACTCCGCGTACGAAGACCTCCGGAGCGCCGGTCACCGTGCGGCCGCCCAGCAGCACCAGGTCGATGTCGAGCAGGCCCACCAGGTTCGCGGCCCCCTCCCCCAGGACCCGGGCCGCCTCGGCCGGCTCCCCCCGGGCCACCGCTCCCAGGCAGAGCGCCTCCACGCACCCCCGGTTCCCGCACTCGCACACCGGTCCGTCCAGCTGAATGACCTGGTGGCCGAACTCGCCCGCCCCGGTCCGCGCGCCCCGGTGGACGTCGCCGTCGATCACCAGGCCCGCGCCGAGGCCCGTACCGAGATGGAGATAGGCGAAGGAACCGTCCTCACCGCCCACCGCGAGCCTCAGCGCGGCGGCGTTCGTGTCCTTGTCGACGACCACCGGCACGCCCAGCCGCCGGGCCAGCGCGTCCCGCAGCGGGAACCCGTCCCACTCGGGGAATCCGGTGACCCGGTGCAGCACTCCCCGGGCGTGGTCGAGCGGTCCGGGCAGCGCCACACCGAGTCCGAGGAGGGAGCCGACGGCGGCCAGGGACCCGTCGGCGGGCGGTCCGAGCGCGCCGGCGACCAGCCGCTCCGTCTCCCGCGCGACGGCGGTGACCACGGCGTCCGCCCCCGCCCCCAGGTCCAGCGCGGCCCGCCGCTCCCCCACCACCGCGCCGGTGAGGTCGACGAGCACCGCCCGCAGCTCGTCCCGGTCCAGGTGTACGCCCACCGCGTGCCCGGCCTCCGGCACCAGCCGCAGGACCGTGCGCGGCTTGCCGCCGGTGGACGCGCGGTGTCCGGCCTCCGCGGCCAGCCCGTCGTCCCGCAGCCGGGCCGTGATCTTGCTGACCGCCTGCGGGGTGAGTCCGGTGCGGTCGGCGAGCTCCAGCCGGCTGATGCCCGGCGCGCCCGCCGCGCGCAGCAGGTCGAGGACGAGTGCCGTGTTGTGGCTGCGCAGGGCGAACAGGTTGACGCCGGCCGTCACCCCCCGCGTCCCGCCCACCGCACCCGCGGCACCGCCCCTCGCGCCACCGCTCGCACCGCCGTTCCTCACCCTGTCCACGCCCCCATTGTCCCCGGCGCTTGCACTTTGGCAACAGCGTTGCGAAAGTGGACGCATGACTGGTACGACTGGTACGGCTGGTACCCCCCTCCGCGTGGGCCTCGTCGGCTACGGCCTCGCGGGTTCCGTCTTCCACGCCCCGCTGATCGCCGCCACCGAGGGCCTCGCCCTCGACACGGTGGTCACCTCGAACCCCGAGCGACAGGAACAGGCCCGCGCCGCGTTCCCCGACGTGCGCACGGCCGCCACCGCGGACGAGCTGTTCGAGCGCGCCGGCGACCTGGACCTGGTCGTCATCGCGTCCCCGAACAAGACGCACGTCCCACTCGCCACCTCGGCCCTGAAGGCCGGTCTGCCGGTGGTCGTGGACAAGCCCGTCGCCGGGACGGCCGCCGAGGCGCGGGAGCTGGCCGCCCTGGCCGAGGAGCACGGCCTGCTCCTCTCCGTCTTCCAGAACCGCCGTTGGGACAACGACTTCCTGACGCTCCGCAAGCTGCTCGCGGACGGCGAGCTGGGCGACGTGTGGCGCTTCGAGTCCCGCTTCGAGCGCTGGCGCCCCCAGCCCAAGGGGGGCTGGCGTGAGTCGGGCGACCCCGCAGAGATCGGAGGTCTGCTGTACGACCTCGGCAGCCACGTCGTCGACCAGGCGCTGGTCCTCTTCGGTCCGGCCGCCTCCGTCTACGCCGAGTCGGACATCCGCCGCCCGGGCGCCGAGACCGACGACGACACGTTCATCGCGATCACCCACACGAACGGCGTCCGCTCCCACCTGTACGTCTCCGCCACGACCGCCCAACTCGGACCCCGTTTCCGGGTGCTGGGCTCGAAGGCCGGCTATGTGAAGTACGGCCTCGACCCGCAGGAGGCGGCGCTGCGGGAGGGCCTGCGTCCCGGCACCACCGGCGACTGGGGCCGCGAGCCCGAGTCCCTGTGGGGCCGCGTCGGCTCCGGCGAGTCCCCGCCGACCGGCGGCGGACGCCCCGAACCCACCCTGCCCGGCGACTACCCCGCCTACTATGCGGCCGTGGCCAGGGCCCTCACCGACGGCGGTCCCCACCCGGTGACCGCGCTGGAGGCGGCGGCCGCCCTGGACGTACTGGAGGCGGCCCGCCGGTCGGCCCGCGACGGAATGACGGTGACACTGTGACGCACAACCAGGAGATCGGCCCGAAGTTCCACCCGGAGCTCACCCCTCCGCTGGAGGAACTGGAGGCGCAGGAACGCCGTCTGGTCTTCCGACAGTTCACCTACGACGACGCCTGGGCCCTGGGCTCCCTCCTCGTCGACCTGGCCCGGGAACGCCAGGCGCCCGTGGCCATCGACATCCACCGCGCCGGCCAGCAGCTCTTCCACGCGGCCCTGCCCGGCTCGGCCCCCGACAACGACGCCTGGATCGCCCGCAAGCGCCGGGTGGTGGAGCGCTACGGCTCCGCCTCCTACCTGGTCGGCGCCCAGTTCCGCGCCAAGGGCACGACGTTCGAGGAGTCCTCGCGGCTGGACCCGGACGTGTACGCGGCCCATGGCGGCTCGTTCCCGATCACGGTCGAGGGCGTGGGCGTGATCGGCGCGGTGACCGTCTCCGGGCTGCCGCAGTTGCAGGACCACCGGTTCGTCGTGGAGGCGTTGGAGCAGTTCCTGGGACTCTGAGGGAAGATCCCGGCGCGTCCTCCGGTTGGCACCGCTGTACAGCCCGCCGACCGGAGGAGCCGAACCCCATGAGCGACGCCTTGAAGGAATCCATCGGCCGGTACGGCGTCTGGAGCGTCGGCCTGCGTTCCGAGGACCCGGCCCGGCGCGATGAACTGACCGAGTCCGCCGCCGAGTTGGAGCAGCTCGGGTACGGCGCGATCTGGCTGGGCGGCAACAGCTCCGTCGGCAACGCCGTACCGCTCGTCGAGGCGACCTCGCGGATCGTCGTCGGCACCAGCATCCAGAGCATCTGGCAGCACGGGGCCGCCGACACCGCGGCCGGCATCGCCGCGCTGGAGGCCACGCACCCCGGCCGCTTCGCCCTCGGCCTCGGGGTCAGCCACGCCAAGCGCGCGGAGCAGTACCGCCGCCCCTACTCCGCCCTGGTCGCCCACCTCGACGCCCTGGACGCGGCGGGACTCGCGGCGGACCGCCGGCTCCTGGCGGCCCTCGGCCCCAAGAGCCTGGAGCTGGCCCGGGACCGCTCCGCCGGCTCGATCCCGTACCTGGTCACCCCGGAGCACACCGCGCGGGCCCGCGAGATCCTGGGCCGAGCCCCGCTCCTGGCCCCTGAGCTGGCGGTGGTCCTGGAGACAGACCCGGCCCGCGCCCGCGCCCTGGCCCGCGAGTTCCTCGCCCCGTACCTCGCGCTGCCGAACTACACCAACAACTTCCTGCGCGACGGCTTCACCGAGGACGACCTGGCGGACGGCGGCAGCGACCGCCTGGTGGACGCCGTGTTCGCGTGGGGCGGGGAGAGCCGCGTCCGGGAGCGGATCGACGCGTACTTCGCGGCGGGCGCGGACCATGTGGCGCTTCAGGTGGTGGACGGGAACGCCCGGGAGACGCTGCCGCGGGAGGCGTGGCAGCGGCTGGCCGCGCTGCTGGTGTGAGGTGACGCCCTGGGCCGGGGGAACCGCGGCGGGTCCCGGCGGCCCGTGGCCGCCGGGACCCGCCGCGGCTCCCCGCCCCTCAGGCGTCCTTGAACTCCTGCCGCTGCCTGCCGAGCCCCTCGATCTCCAGCTCGACCACGTCCCCGGCCCGCAGGTACGGCTTCGGCTCGGGTGCCCCGAACGCCACCCCCGCCGGCGTCCCGGTGTTGATCACGTCACCGGGATACAGGGTCATGAACTGGCTGACGTAGCGCACCACTTCCGCCACCGGGAAGATCTGCTCCGCGGTCGTCCCGTCCTGCTTCAGCTCGCCGTTGACCCACAGCCGCAGGGACAGGTGCTGCGGATCGGGCACCTCGTCCGCCGTCACCAGCCACGGTCCCAGGGGGCTGAAGGTCTCGCAGTTCTTCCCCTTGTCCCAGGTCCCGCCCCGCTCCATCTGGAACTCCCGCTCGGACACGTCGTGCGCCACCGCGTATCCGGCGACACAGCCCAACGCCTCCTCGACGGACTCGCAGTACCGGGCCGTACGCCCGATGACGACCGCCAGCTCCACCTCCCAGTCGGTCTTCGCGGACCGGCGGGGGACCAGCACGGTGTCGTAGGGCCCGACCACCGTGTCCGCGGCCTTGAAGAAGATCACCGGCTCGGCGGGCGGCTCGGCGCCCGTCTCCCGTGCGTGGTCGTGGTAGTTCAGCCCGATGCACACGATCTTGCCGATCCGGGCGAGCGGCGGTCCGATGCGCAGCCCGGTGGCGTCCAGCGCGGGCAGCGAACCCGCGGCGGCGCGGATCCGGCCGAGCGCCGCGTCGTCGGCGAGCAGCGGACCGTCGATGTCCGGCACGACACCGGACAGGTCCCGCAGGATTCCCTCGGCGTCGAGCAGCGCGGGCCGCTCCGACCCCGCCGTACCGACTCGCAGCAGCTTCATGAGCACAATCTCCCTCGATCGCGGGCTGTCCGCCGACGGGTGCAGCCATCGGAGGACTGGTCGATCCTCCAAGCTCGGCGTCCAGTCCGCAATACCCGGTTCACGGACTGGACGGGGGGTGAGGTGGGCGGACCGGGCAGGGCTCGCCAGGTCGGAGCAGGACCGGGCACCCGGTTCGGAGTGCGACCGGTCGGCGGGCGGGCCGGACGTGACCGTCGGCACGGCGACCCGCCCCGACGGTCATCGGCACGGCGACCCGCCCTGGCGGTGCTCGGTACAGCGACCCGCCCTGGCGGTGCTCGGTACAGCGACCCGCCCTGGCGGTCATCGGTACAGCGTCGCCCGCTCCACCGCGCTCCACGTCGTGCTCGTCACCACGTACAGCGCGGCGGCCAGCGGCACCACGGCCACCGTGAACAGGGTGAGGAAGGACATGAAGGGCATGACCTTGCTCATCGCGCCCATCCCGGGCAGCTGCGCGCCGTCCCCCGCCGGCACCACCGGGTTCGCGGCGAGCATCCGCTTCGTACGGTGGTAGTTGAAGGCGGCGACCGCGGTGACGAGCGCGAACAGGCCGACGTAGACGAGCCCGGCGGCGCCGAACGGTCCGCCGTCGCCGAGCGCGTCGGCGAAGCGGTCGCCCAGGGGCGCGGTGAACAGCCGGTGCGAGAGCAGTTCGTTGGCCTGTCCGCCGATCTCCGCGCTGGAGAACAGGTGGTAGAGGAGGAAGAACGCGGGCACCTGGCACAGGCTGGGCAGGCAGCCCGACAGCGGCGACACCTTCTCCTCGGTGTGCAGTCGCAGGACGGCCTCCTGGAGCTTGTCGGGGTTCTTCGCGTGCTTGCGGCGCAGCTCGGCGATCTTCGGCTGGAGCCGGGTCCGCGCCTGCTGTCCGCGGGCCGCCGCCCGGGACAGGGGGTGCACGAGAAGTCGTACGAGTGCGGTGAACAGGACGATCGCGGCGGCGGCCGCGGTGGCGCCGAACAGCGGCTGGAGCAGGTCGGCCAGGTGCTGGACCAGGTCGGCGAAAACGGACATGGGTGAGCCCTCCGGGGGTCTCGTCGTGCCGGTGGGGTGCGGACGGCATGACGACGGGCGGCGCGGGGTCACCGGCGTACGGAGAGGTACGAAACGCACGCAGGCCTACCAGGCCTCCGGGACGTACAAGGCGCCTACGGGCTGTGTGGAGGCGCGTACGGGTGCCGGGTGCGCACGTGTGCACACCTGTGCGTACGGGAGATGGTGCCGGTGAGTGAGCCCTACGCGGCGGTCGCCGGGAGGGCGTGTCCCGGTGCTCGGGGGCGGGTGCGCCCCTTGGCGTCGGGATCTCGCTGGGGCAGGAACGCCGTGCGGCGGGCGCGGTCGCGGATGGCCGTGCGCACCCGGGTGGGCGGGACGGCGGGCGCGGCACGCGAGGCGAGGAGGGAGCAGACGGCGAGGGCGGAGCCGGCCGCGGCGGTCGCGGCGAGCGCGACGGTGGCGGAGAGGCTGCCGACGTCGAGCAGCACGACGTCGAGGAGAAGGATCAGCAGGGCGGCGGCGGGGCGCGAGTCGGTCCAGCTGCGGATCACGAGCGGCCCCCTCCCTGCGTCTCGTACGCCTCGTACGTCTTGTGCGAAGTTCGTACGGCCGTCTGTCCTGGCTCGGTCATACCTGCCTCGGTCATACCTGCCTCGGTCATACCTGCCTCGGTATACCTGCCTCGGTATACCTGCCTCGGTTATACCTGATCGCTCGCGATCGGCTGTAGCGAGCGTTTCGGCCCGAGCGGTGTCCGGCCGACACCGAGCAGTGTGACCGGCCGACGGCCGACCGGCTCCGCCGCGCGTGCTCCGGGCCGGGATCGAGGCCCGGCCCGGCACCATGAGGACGTCCGCGGGCGGTACGGCGGTTGCGCGGGCCGGGCGGTACGGCGGTTGCGCAGGCCGGGCGGACGACGGTCGCGCGGCCGGGCGCGCGGGCCGGGCACTCGCCGTACGGGCCGAGTCGGGTGCCGTGGTCGGCCTGCTGGTACGAACTCCCGCCGCCCCGCGTTCGGGATATCGCACTTCCTCCACTGGTTTTAGAAAGGGCTGGAAGAAAGCGCTGTCAGACCTCTCGACAACCTCACGCGCCGCACCCGATGCTTCGTCCTGGCATCAGCGGGACAGGCCACGGCACCGGTTCAGGGACCGGTCGTCGATCGAATCGGAGAAGCCATGATCCGACGCAGAACACTGCTGGCGGCCGCCGGCGGTACCGTCCTCGGCAGCGCCCTGGCGACGGGCACCGCACACGCGGACGCCACGGTCGCCGTCAACCCCGGGACCTCGTACGGCACATGGGAGGGCTGGGGGACGTCGCTGGCCTGGTGGGCCAACGTGTTCGGCGCCCGGGACGACTTCGCCGACCTCTTCTTCACCACCAAGTCGGTGTCGTACGGCGGCGCGACGCTCCCCGGTCTCGGCCTGAACATCGCCCGCTACAACCTGGGCGCGTGCAGCTGGAACAGCGTGGGCGGGACGACGATGGTCAAGTCGCCCAACATCCCCGCGTTCAAGCAGATCGAGGGCTTCTGGCAGGACTGGAACAACGAGGACCCGGCGTCCTCGGCCTGGAACTGGGCGGCGGACGCGAAGCAGCGCGCCATGCTGACGAAGGCGACCCAACGAGGCGCGGTCAGCGAGCTGTTCGCGAACTCCCCGATGTGGTGGATGTGCCTGAACCACAACCCGTCGGGCGCCTCGGGCGGCGGCAACAACCTCCAGTCCTGGAACTACCGCCAGCATGCCTCCCACCTGGCCGCGACCGCCCTGTACGCCAGGAACAACTGGGGCGTGAACTTCGCGACGGTGGACCCCTTCAACGAGCCGGCCGCCAGTTGGTGGACCGCCACCGGCACCCAGGAGGGCTGCCACATGGACCCCGCGGTCCAGGCGGCCGTCCTCCCCCACATGCGCAGCGAGCTGGACAAGCGCGGTCTGACGGGTCTGCGGATCGCCGCGTCCGACGAGACGAACTACGACACCGCCCGCTCGACCTGGGCCTCCTTCGGCTCCTCGACCAAGGCCCTGGTCAGCCAGGTCAACGTGCACGGTTACCAGGGCTCGGGCGGCCGGCGGGACCTGCTGTACACGGACGTGGTGACCACCTCCGGCAAGAAGCTGTGGAACTCGGAGACGGGCGACAGCGACGGCACCGGCCTGACCATGGCGTCGAACCTCTGCCTCGACTTCCGCTGGCTGCACCCCACGGCGTGGGTCTACTGGCAGGTCATGGACCCGTCGGCGGGCTGGGCGATGATCGCGTACGACGCGGGCACCCTGCAACCGACGACCGTGCAGCCGAAGTACTACGTGATGGCCCAGTTCAGCCGCCACATCCGCCCCGGCATGCGGATCCTCGACACGGGGGTGGGCTACGCGGCGGCGGCCTACGACGCGACGGCGAGGCGCCTGGTGATCGTGGCCGTGAACACGTCGACGTCGGCCCAGACCCTGACCTTCGACCTGTCCCGCTTCACCACGGTGACGGGCGGCTCGGGCGGCCTGGTCCCGCGCTGGAACACGGTCACGACGGGCGGCGACAAGTACGCGGCCTACTCGGACACGCGGCTGAGCGGGAAGAGCGTGAGCGTGCCGTTCGCGGCGAAGGCGGTGCAGACGCTGCAGATCGACGGGGTGACGATCTAGGGAACACACCGGGTCGGGCGGGCTCGGACGGGCCCGCCCACCGGTCCTGGCCTGCACCTCTCTCTCCCTTTGTCACCGCTCGGCAGTACCGTGTCCCCCATGCGCCCCGACACGCCTGCCGAGAACGTCGACCACACCGCCGAAGCGGCACGCCTGGAGCGGACCGCCGGCCTGTACCCGGAGGACGCCGAGGCCCTGCTCCTACAGGCCGCGGCCCACTTGGAACTGTCCGGCGACCGCCCCGCCGCCACCGCGCTCTACGACCGCCTGCTGTCGTCCGGGGACGCCCTGGACAACCCCCACCTGGTCCGCGCCCTCAAGGCCTCGAACCTCTGGGAGTACGGCCACGAGGCTGAGGCCAGAGCCATCATCGACGGCATCCGGTCGGGGGCCCCGCGCGACGCGGCGCCGTGGGTGATCGTGGCGGAGTCCCTGGAGGCCCACGACGAGCTGGAGGCGGCCCAGGAGACGTTCACGGAGGGCGTGCGTCTCCTCCTCGCGGACGTCCAGGAGCCCCCGTACGCCACGCATCCGCTGCTGTTCGGCCGGCACAGGGTCCGCCGCATGCTGGGCCTGACCCACGACGACTGGGACGTGCTGGCCGACACGCTGCACACCTCCCCCGTCTCCCTGGACGAACTCCACGACCCCAAGCGCGTGTGGTCCCTGGGCTCGGAGAACCCCGCGGAACTGGCGGCGGAGATCTCCCGCCTGCGCGCGGAACTCGGCACCTACCGGGAGGCGTTGTCCCGCCCGTTCCCGGTGGCGGTCCTGCACTGGCCGGCGGGCGAACTGGCGGAACTGGTCTCGGCGTACCCGTCCCTGTCCGCGGAGTACCCCTCCCACGAGACCCACCTGGCCACGATAGAGGCCTCCCTGCGCGAGCTGTCCTCCTCAGGCACCCCCAACCTGGGCATCGTCACCGGCACGGTCCCGTCCTACGAGGCCTTCGCGGCGTCGGAGGGAGCCTCACCGGAGGACGTGTCGCTCCTTCCCCAGTACGCGACGACGCTGGCGGCGAGGGGGCGGGCGGTGCGGTGGCCTCCGCAGAGGGGGGCGGGGTGTTGGTGCGGGTCGGGCGAGGGGTACCGGGAGTGCCACGGGGCGTAGCACCTTCCCCCTCCCCACACACCGCACGCCGCCGAGCCGGCCCGGCGTGGTGGGGAGGCGCGTCCAGGCCCCAACTTCCGAAGGGCCATCGCCGAAGGCGACGCGCAGCGCCCTGGAATCCCAGATGTTGGATGCACATAAAGCGGTACATACAATGAATATCCCTGACCAACGCAGCCGATAAATAAGGGACTTATCGCCCCTGTTCGGCATCTCCCTCCCCCTATGTCCAACGTTTGCAGTACGGTCACATCCTCCATCTGTTGTGTGTAGGGGGCTGTTAACTCGTGGAGCAGGCCCTGACCTGTGCCTTGAGGAAACATGCCCTACGAGCCCGGTACCGAATGGCAGTACGACGTCCCCACGACCGGCAGCACACACCTGCCGCCAGATGCGGGCTACGGGAGGGCCCTGACCAACCAGGGTTACGGCTTCGAGGTTGCCGTCGCTGATCTCATCGACAACTCCATCGACGCCGAAGCCGACAAGATCGTCGTGCACTTCCTGCGTGATGCCGACCGGATCCTCACCCTGTTGATCATCGACAACGGCAAGGGCATGGACGAGGAGGGTCTGGATGCCGCGATGACGGTGGGCCATCGCCGCGACTACGGCGAAGGCGCCCTCGGCATGTACGGCACGGGACTGAAGGCGGCTTCCTTGTCCCACGCTTCCTCACTCACCGTAGTCAGCCGCACTCGCCGGAGCCGCACCGCGGGTCGTCTTCTTACCGCCGAGGGCATCGAAGACAGCTTCCGCTGCGACACTGTCGACCCGCGGTACGCGCAGGAACTCGTAGACCGGTACGACGGAGTCATCGAGTGGCAGGGAACCATCGTGCGCTGGGATGGCGTGCGAGCCTTCAAGACTGTCGCGCGGGGCCAGAGCGATCAGTTCCTGTCCAAGGCGATCTCCCGCCTAGAGACCCATCTCGGTCTGTACTTCCACAGGTACCTGCAGCGCGGCCTCAACCTCGACATCGCGGTGTGGGATGTCGGCAGCGGAGGGCAGGGTCTCGGCGAGGAAGTGGACCATATCGCCGTAGAGGCACTGGACCCCTTCGGGTACAAAGTGCCGGGCAAGGCGGGCTACCCCCGGGAGTTCATCGCTCCGGTGGAGGGTCTGGGAGACCTGCGGCTGAAGGCCCACATCTGGCAGGCCAAGTCCAAGCAGGCAGGCTTCCGCCAGATCGGTTCGCTGGCGGACAGACAAGGCTTCTACTTCTACCGGAACGACCGCCTCGTACAAGCTGGTGGGTGGAACGGCTGGCGGAACCCCGAAGGGCACCTGGTTCTCGCCCGCGTCGCGATCGACCTTCCATCTCATGAGAACAACGTCCTGAGTCTCGACGTAAAGAAGGAGAACGTCACCGTCACGCCGGCCTTCACTGACGGCCTGGACAAGGCGGTGGATTCTAAGGGTCTTACCTTCCGGAGTTACATGCTGGACGCCGAGACCGCCTACAGGGACGGTTCGAGGCGCAACGAGATCGTCCGTAAGCCGGTGACTCCTCCAGGCAAGGGCCTGGATCCAAAGGTCAAGCGGGTTATCAAGGAAGAACTGCCAGAGAAGCCAGGCGAGGAACCGATCACCTTCACCTGGGGCTCGCTTCCCCCCGACCAGTTCTTCGACTTGGACCGTGAGCGCAACGCCGTCATCCTCAACAAGGCATATCGCGAGGACTTCAACGACGGCAGGCGCGGTGGAGCAAACGATGTCCCCGTGGCAAAGACCCTGCTGTACCTGCTTCTTGAGGACTGCTTTGGACTGGGGCGCTGGGAGCGTAGTCGTCAGGACCGTCTGGACTACTGGAACACCATCCTCATGGCTTCGGTGGACGCACAGCGCGCGAGACGTGCGCAGTCACCTTCCTGACGCCAGCGACGCAACGACTTCGCCTTTGATCCAGACCGAGGACTTCACATGAGTGACACCCCAGCCACCCTGCTCCTTGTGATTCACACCGACGCACTGGCAGGTATGCAAAGCGCGCCCAAGCATTTCGCGAAATGGGCCGCTCTCGCCGCCGATGAGGACTACCCGGACGCCGACCTGAGCGAGGAGCTGTTTCACACCTACCTGGTCAGCGGCGATGAGGCACTCAGAGCCCTGTGGAGCCGTCACCTCACCGCCTGGGACTTCGCCGAAGCTCCTCACTGGGCGCTGGCCACCCCCGCTCGCACAAATGAGCGCCGCGCGGCCGTGTACGACCGGCTCCGGTTCGGAGGGGACGTGCGGAAGGCGTTGGATGACGCCGTACCCGTGGCGAAGATCCCGGCCCCGACAGTGATCACGCGCGAGTTCACTCCTTGGTACACCGCTGAGCGAGCGGCAGCCCGGTCCTTCTACTGGACGTCGTATGAGGGGAAGCTCCGCGCCAAAGGCTGGTCCGACGCCGCGATCGCGAGCCTCGATGAAGCGAGCCGGGCAGTCGTGGAGCGCCTCACTGATCCAGAACAGCCGACGGCTCGACAGGCGAAGGGTCTGGTCGTCGGATACGTGCAGTCAGGTAAGACCGCTAACTTCACGGGCGTCGCCGCCAAGGCGATCGACGCTGGCTACCGCCTCGTCATTGTGCTCGGCGGCACACTCAACCTGCTGCGCGCTCAGACCCAGCGGCGCCTCGACATGGAGCTGATCGGGCAGGAGAACATCCTGCGGGGTGCGGACATCACGGACCTCGACTCCCTGGTAGGCGTGGACTACGTAGGGGACGACGACGCGGACTGGCACGAGTTCGTTCGGCATGGGGCACGGCCGTCCGTCCTTGGCGCGTTCGACATCGAGCGCCTGACGACTCGTGACAAGGACTACAAGAGCCTGGCGCAGGGCATCCGGGCCCTTGAGTTCGAGAAGCGTGAACCCACACGTCCGCTGCACGACCCTGCGAACCTCCACCACGCCGCCGCCCGCATCCTGGTGGTGAAGAAGAACAAGTCCGTTCTGACCAAGCTTGTCAAGGACCTCAAGCAAATCCATGGGCTGCTCGGCGAGCTGCCCGCCCTGATCATCGATGACGAGTCCGACCAGGCCTCCGTCAACACCCTGGATCCCAAGAAGTGGGAGCAGGGCAGACCTGAGCGTACGGCCATCAATGGGCTGCTCTCCCAGCTCCTGGAGCTGCTTCCGCGTGCGCAGTACATCGGCTACACGGCGACCCCCTTCGCCAATGTCTTCATCGACCCAGGTGACGATGAGGACATCTTCCCCAGCGACTTCCTGATTTCACTCCCCCGCCCCTCCGGGTACATGGGTGCCCACGACTTCCACGACCTGGACTCGGCGATCCCCATGGAGGAGCGCACACATGCCAACTCTCAGGAGAAAGCGCATATACGGGATGTCTACGAGTCCACCGGCGACCGTCTCCAGGAAGCCATGGACTCCTTCGTCCTGTCGGGCGCGCTAAAGCTGTACCGGGCTGATCACGGTGTGGATGACGGCCCGTTCCGGCACCACACGATGCTCGCGCACCAGTCGGTGCGGAAGGACGATCACGCGGATCTCGCACTGCGGATCAACTCCATGTGGCACCAGGCCGGTTACAGCTCGACCGCCGGACACGAGCGCCTAGCCGCCCTGTGGGCTTCGGACTTCGCTCCGGTCAGCGAGGCCCGCGCCTCCGATCTCCCTGCTCCCGCCGCCTATGAGGCGCTGCGTCCTTACGTGAATGCCGCACGTCAGCGCATCGGCTCAGGGGGTCAGCCGGTCATCGTCGTGAACGGCGACTCCGACCGCTACTTCGACCAGCTCAACCTGGACTTCGACCGGACGCCGCACGTCTGGAAGATTCTCGTCGGTGGAACGAAGCTCTCTCGCGGCTTCACCGTGGAAGGCCTGACGATCACCTACTATCGGCGCACCACGCAGCAGGCGGACACCCTGATGCAGATGGGCCGCTGGTTCGGCTTCCGGCCTGGGTACCGGGATCTAATCCGGCTCTACATCGGCCGGGAGGAGCCTTTCGGCCGCAACGGGTACGCCGATCTGTACGAGGCCTACGAAGCGATCTGCCGCGACGAGGAGATGTTCCGAGAGCAGCTGGCCCAGTACGCCACGGTGGTCGACGGCCAACCGCAGATAACCCCTATGCAGGTACCTCCCCTTGTGGCGCAGCACCTGCCCTGGATCAAGCCTTCCGCCCGCAACAAGATGTTCAATGCGGAGCTGGTGGAGATCCAGTCACCCGGCCGCCCCATTGAGCCGGCCGCTTATCCGCTGAGCAATATGATGCTCAAGCGCAACACCGAGAGGTGGCGCCCCTTGTTGGACGAGCTCAGCTCCGCCCCGGTCACCTTTACCAATCCGCCAGACGGCTCCAGCTCGCTCGCGCGCACCTTCGAGGCACTGACCGGTACCGTCTCTCACAGCAACCTCGTCAGCGCACTGTCGCAGCTCGAATGGGAACGTCCAGGCCACTTCGATCCCCATCTGACCTATCTCAGCCAGCTCGACGGCACGCTCGCCAGGGTGGACGACTGGTTGCTCATATCCCCTCGTCTGACCACAGGCACGCGCATTGAGGCCCGTGTGCTCGGTTCACTGCCGCTTTCCCTGGTCCGCCGCAGTCGGCAGGCCGGCAAGACGTCCTTCGGCCGCATCGCCAGTGTCGAGCACCGCACCGCGGCACAGCGCCTGATCGGTGAGGCGGGCTCACCCAACGCGCATTCTGACCAGGGCGCCGGGATCGGATCTACGACAGGAGTAGTGCTCCTGTACCCCGTGGTGGAGGGGGACAGCCACAGCGACGTGCAGGCCGCCGTGCGGAGCGGCTCGGCCGACCCGTCGAAGATCGTTATGGCCTTTACTCTGATCCCGCCCACCTCAGCGGTGAGCGCTGACCGTCGACTGGTGCGTTTCCGTGCCAAGAGTTCGCGCTACGCCTCTCAGGCGACAGTTCCAGCCGACGCGTCTTGATCCCTTCCGCGAGGATCGGGGCCGCCCAGCACCAGGTCGGCCCCGTCTCGGGCACCAAGCGCCCCTCCGTTCCGCTCGGCAACAGCTGCACGCGCCCCGCTGCGACCCGCCGCCGTCTACGCTCTGAGGCGTGTCTGATGATCTGCAATGGGAAGCGCCACCAGGCTCCTGGGCTTCGTCCGCTGCCCGTCGCCGCAATATGCAGGCGATCCGGAGCCGCGACACAAAGCCCGAGCAGCTAATCCGCCGCCTCGTGCATGCGCAAGGTCTGCGATACCGCGTAGCCGCGCGTCCGCTGCCGGATCTTCGCCGGACGGCTGACCTGGTCTTCCGTCCCGCAAAGGTAGCCGTATTCATTGACGGATGCTATTGGCACGGTTGTCCGCAGCATTACGTGGCACCAAAGACAAATCAAGGGTATTGGTCGGAAAAGGTCCTGCGCAATATGGAACGGGACCGCGATACTGACCAAAAGCTCACCGAAGCGGGGTGGCTTGTACTACGCTTCTGGGAACATGAACCTTCAGACGCCTGCGCGGACATAATTGCCGCGACGGTCCTCACGCGCAGAGCGGACTCGCAAGAGTCCTGACACCGGAAGGGACATCTGCTCAGGTCCCCCTTCGCCGGATTCGTCGCCCTGGCCATCCATTTGGTAGTCCCGAAGCAGTTCGCCTCGCCGGTCGGGCCGCAGTACGGCGGCAATAGCACGTCCAACCGCCTCCGCAACCGGGGGAGGGAAAGCGTTTCCAACCTGGCGATACTGCGCTGTCTTTCGCCCTGCGAACTTCCACCCGACGGGGAAGCCTTGGATAATCGCCGCCTGCTCGACGGTCAGCATGGGCCCAGCCGCCCGGAAAAGATCACGCTCGGGGTCACATTCCTTCGGGTCGTTGGCGACACCCATGGCATTGATTCCAAGGTCAGCCCAAGCCCGCTTGGCCCTGGTAGGCCCCAGGTCAGCGCCACCGTGCTTTCTTGAACCTCCCACCAGCGTCGGCGCAACACCTCTTCCGGCACTCGCCGCTTCCCCTGCTTTCCTGAGCCAGTTATGGAAGACCTTCTCGCCGGTAAGATCACCGGGCTGGGGCTTCTCACCCCGCCAGTTCTTGTCCCAATACTGCTCGCAGCGCAATTTCATACTGTCGTGCAGCTCCGCGAGAACCGTTGCCTGCTCACCTTTAAGGCGTCGGGGCCACACAAACTCGACGTCATTTTTTTCGAGAATGTCCTGCCGGATGGCAACGAGGATCGCGCGTGGACGCAATTGCGGTACACCGAAGTGTCTTGCGTCTACCCTCCGCCAGACACTTCGCATCGCCAGGTCCTGCTTCTCGGGAAGCCAGTGATCCTCAATGACCGGAACCGCATATCCGTAATCTCGCAGTTCACTCAAGATATGGTTTCGGTAATCAATAAAAACCTCAGGCGGCTCAAGAATACCCCTCACGTTCTCGATCATCACCGCCTTGGGCCGGAGAGCGTTAACAATGCGCAGAGCATCCGGAAAGAGGTCTCGCTCATCGTCCTTGCCGAGCCTCTTGCCAGCCAAAGAGAAGGGAGGGCACGGAACTCCGCCCGCGAGGAGATCAAGATCGCCCACATCGAGCCCAAGGCCACTATGAACCTTTGACCCAAGAAATTCCTTGACGTCCATCGGTTCAAGGGAAGCTGCGCGCTCCGGGGTCCATCCCGGCCATCCACCGACGTTCGCCGCGAGCGTGCGCACGGCGTGTCGGTCCCACTCCACGAGCGCCCTGTGATCAAAGCCAGCGTTATGCAAACCAACGGCTTGCCCGCCTGCCCCGGCACAGATCTCTACCGAGGTCAGTGGCGGGGTGAACTGCGGATGAGGTCGGCCGCTGGGGCGCATGGCGCTCCTTCCGGGATGGCTGAAAAGCGGTGCCAGGTCTTGCAGAGGCGGCGATTGCTCGCCGCCTCTGACACAAGAGTCTCCCACTACCACAGCTCCACAGCCCCGCCAGGGGCTCCTGCGCGGCGTCCGAACTCGGCGTCAGCTACCTGTTACCCATGTGTCGCAGCAGGGCCTCAATGTCACCTGGTGCCAGACCTGCCGCAACGGACGGCTCTTCCTGCAAGTCCGCCAGCTGCTGCACCGTGGGGTCATCGAGGATCTTCCCCATGAACTCCAGCTTTCTCTCCAGACGCATCGCGACCACCTCGTCAATGGTCTTCCGGACCCCCAGCACGGTGACCCGGGTGTCCGTCCCCGGGGCGAGGCCGAGGCGATGGATCCGGTCGAGGCTCTGAAGGAACCGGCCGGCCATGAAGTCCCTGTCCACGTAGACGGCGTCGTGGCACACGTGGTGCAGGCTGATCCCCTCCCCCAGGGTCGCCGGGTTCGAGATCAGCACCATGCAGCTCGGGTCTTCCCGGAAGCGCCTGAGCTGTTCGTCCCGGTCAGGCGTACCCCCGTAGACGACAGCCGGGCTGTACTTCCCCAGCATCTGTTCCAGGGTTGTCAGACTCCTGACGAAGGTCGTCCAGACGAGCGTCTTACGTCCCTGCGCCGCGTTCTCCGCGACTATCGTCACCGTCTCCTTGTACTTGGGAGACAACTCGTAGTCCGGCAAGTTCTGCATCAGCGAGTAGAGGGAACTGCCTTGTGGGATGTCCAACGGCGGCAGCTGATACGCCAGCGGCTCGTACCGGCTCCCCCCTTCGAGAAGCAGTGCGGGACTCGTCGCTGCCATGAGCAGCCGCAGTGCTGTCTTGCCGAGAGAACTGAGATCGTCCCGGGCGGTCCCGTTGTTCATGCCTCCCACCAACGAGCCGTAGATCTCCTCATGCAAGGGCGGCATGTCGACGTAGCGCATCCTGAGGTGCACAGGCGGGAGCCCCAGCTCCTGCTTCGTCGTCCGGGTGAACAGCGGCCGCAGGACAGAACTGGCGTAGGCCAGATCCCCACCCGCTACGGCCTGCACCACGCTGCGCTGTCCGTGTCCCGGCCAGACGAAACCCAGCAGATTCTCCAGGTCCTTCGAACCGTTCGGCGCCGGCGTACCGGTGAGAATCATGCGCCGCTCGGCCAGAGGACCCAGGGCCATGCACGCGGCACCATAGGTCCCGCGCACACCAAGCTTCATCCTGTGGGCTTCGTCAAGGATGATCATCGAAGGCGCCGCCTTCAGCCAGCTGGCCAGAGTGGCCAGTGAGCGGTCCAGGCGCTCGTAGTTGACGATCAGCACCTCGGCCCACTGATCCATTGAACCGTCGAGGACGTGCGTCCGCAGCGGATAGCGGAAACACACGGCCGTCTCATACCGCCAGGACTCGTAAGCCGACTTGGGGCACACGACCAGGACCCGGCTCACACGCTCCTGAGCCTTCTGCGCCGCGTACACCGCCAGGGCAACCCGGGTCTTCCCCGCGCCCGGGACACTGAAGTTCGCTCCGTGCTGGAGCGAGAGCAGCTTCGCGATGTCACGGAGCTGGAACTCGCTGAGCGAGGCATCCCACATGTCTCCCAGCAAGCTGGGAACGGCGTCGGGCGACAGTTCACCACGCGGCTGGGTGCCGGCGAGGCGCTCCTTGACCGTATTGGCATCCCTGACGACGCCTGACACCAGGTTCCGCAGCTCAGGAGCCCACTCCACTCCCTCGCGGTGTGGCCAGCCACCAAGCACCGCCAGATCGGCGAGAAGTTCATCTAGGGCGACTGAGGCGGTGAGCGGGCCCAGCTGACCGCCCGTGCGGAAACGGGCGGCCAGCTGGACGAGGTCCTGCTGGTACTGGTCAGTCGTCCTCAGAACGACGCGTGTACGCGTCTCGTCGAATCCCAGGTGCAGAGACGTCCCTGTCATGCCGCCGCTCAACGAGAGCCCTCCGCGGCCACGGCCTCGAGCAGCCAGGCCACACCGTCGCCGGGAGTGGGCAGCCCCCGCCCAGCCTGCTGGGCGAGCCTCCGGAGGCTGCCACGCAGCTTCAGGACAGCCTCGTCGAAGACCTCCTCATCAAGACTGTGCGACGTGCGGGCCTGCACCAGGTCCATCACACACTGATCGATGCTCGCGCACGCCTCCGCGAGACGTGCGGGAGCCATCTGCTTCCGCTTCCTCAGACGGGCGTTACGTCCAGCGGACTCGATCGCCTCGTCGAAGGCTTTCCTGGCCCCGTCGAGCACGGCCTGGTCCTGGGCCTTGTCGCTGTCAGGCAAGTCCGGTGCCGCGCTGCGGACTGCCGCACTGGCACGGAGGATCTGGTCGTTCAGGGACCTCGCCTCGGACACCACCGAGGAAGTTGCCGGCACGGTGAGGTCGAGACCGGGAATCGAGACCTCTTCCGGCTGGGTCGCGTCAGAACCGCCCACGGCCAATGCCGTCGGCAGCGACCTCGTCAGGTAGCCCTCCTTGAGGAACTCCTCGTCGATGTGCCGCACGTCAGTCTTGGAGAAGTCGAGGAGGATCGCGGCCAAGCGAAATTCCTTGAGGACCTCAGCTTGGTCCCGGTCCACGGATTCCAGCTTGAGGTACAGGCGGTGCAGTTCCTTCAGCCGTTCCTGAGCGCCCTCCCAGTCAACGAGCCTGAGCGCGGCACCACCGCCGCTCTTGCTGCGGTCGATCAGCTCCCGGACGGTGCTCAGGATCCACCTCTCCTGGTGGTAGGTCTTCACCTGGATGCGGAAGTCCTTCGCGATCTGTTCCGGCGTCCGTCCCAGGGATGCCTGCTCCTCCATAGCCAGGAGCCTGTTGATGTACGAGTAGTCGCGGCGGTGGTCCTTGCGCAACTGGAGCGACAACTCGACGGCGTTGATATCCGCCCAGGTGAACGACTCCGGCAGGACACCCACGCGCATCGACTGCACGCCCAGGTCACGGAGGGCTGCGGCACGCGTGTTGCCGTTCACCAGCACGCCGTGGTGCGTCACGAGGCCGGGATCGTTCTGGCCGAACTGGTTCAGGCTGTCCTGGAGCTTGTCGAACTCCGGGTCACGCAGGTTCGGATCCGTCGGCGAGGCCTTGAGGAGGAACATCAGGTAGTCCTGGCTCTCGGCACTCCACGGGTCCTTCTCCAGAGCCTCATCCCGGGCAGCGTCGTGGCTTCGCTGAGCACGGATACGGTGCGTTCCGGGGTTGAAGTAGAGGCCGCTGAGCGGCAGGTCGATGACCTCGACATGGGCCTGCTGCTCGTTCCAGTCGACCGTGACCGTCTCCCTCGTGCCGCCCGCCGCCTTGACCTCCTCAACCCTCTTCTTGATCAGTTCGCTGAACTCGGCCGCCCTTGGCGGCGGCGGGAACTCCCGCAGCATCGCTTTTCTCCGTCCCGTACTTCGCCTAGTCGTCCATGTCGTCGAGAGCGTCAGCGACCGTCGTCCGGGACTCTTCCGGAAGGGTTCGCAGAAGGCCCCAGAGCTTGTCCAGCGGACTCAGAGTGCGCTGATCCGCAGCCATCCAGCCGGCCAGAGTCAGGCGCTCGACGGGAGACAGAGCCTCCACCATCTCCAGCACGGCCCCCAGGTCGACCTCACGGCCGGAGTTCCCCAGCCCACACCGCTTGCACTCCGAGACGAGCTGGTGCTCGACCTCACCATCGGAGAGGAGTACCTTGCGGCGTGCCACGTTCAGCTGTGCCTGCTCGACGCCGTCTCCGTACTCTTCACCGACCCCGATCCCGCACGTGCGGCACAGATAATTGTCCGCCTGGAGGATCTTCGTACGCTGCGCCGGAGTGAGGCTGTTCTCGTGCTTCGGAGCCTTCGCCTGACCGGGGATCCACACGTCGGCTCCCCGCTTCACGAGCCGCTGCTCCTGCTGCTTCAGCTCGGCGTCTTCGCGACTCGTATCAATGCGCCAGCCGTACTTGCGCAGGTCACGGAGACGCCTGTCGATCTGAGCTACTTCGGGGAACGCCTCACGCAGTGCGGCCTTCGTGAAGATGTTCCCTTCTCCTACGACGGTCACCAGCCACAACGCGGCCCGAGCCATGCTTCCCAGCTTCTTGTCCTGCCAAGACGGCAGCGTCATCCATCTCCTCCGGTCACAAGTCGTGCGGCAATCAGGCCGCATCAGACCGCACCAAGCGCGTGATTCGCCTCGTGCGTGGTCTTGCGCCCCCCGTTTCCCGGGCGGTTCCTCTAGTCGACACCAGGCACCGAATAGAAGTCCAGCGTCTGAACACTTGCTCCAGAACTCGCAAGAACACCAACTGCGGCCAGCTGATGCACAATTGCCGAACCCGATGAAGACAGTCCTCAACTGCCGGAGGTATGACGGCATGTCCATGACGCGTACGGATGGTTCCACGGCGCCAAGGTGGATCGACAAGGAATTCCGCAGCAGCGTTCCGCCTGGCAGGCAAGCTCTCGCCAGGGCCCTGCAAGAAGTGTGCCGCCATCTGACTCCGGCCAAGTCCGCCAGAAACCGAATAACTCAGGCCAAAGCCGCCGAACACCTCAGATGCAGCGAAAGCGCCTTATCCAGAGCTCTGAGCGGGCAGTCACTCCCCGGCCTTGACCTGGTCGAGAGCTTCTTCAAGCAGGCGTGCGCTGACGCTGGCAGCGAAGACGCCGTCGGCGTCAGCCTTGAGCAACTCAGGGGACTCCACGGCGAAGCACAAACTGAGAAGTGTCAGGACTGCGTTGCCCTGGAGGAAGAGATCGACGATCTCGCCCGGCGGCTACAGGAACGGGAGGGCGAGTGCTCGGCCCTCAGGCAAGCGGTCGCAGAAATGGACGTCCTCAGGCGCGAAGTGGCCGAACAGAAGGCTGTCGTAGCAAACCTGAAGGCGACCAGAGCCGGCTTGCAAGCGCGTTTGGCAACCCAGGCGTCGTCAGCTCCGCTGCCGGTCCCCCGCCGGAAGGGGGACCGGCAGCGGAGGCGGAACGACATGGCCGCCGCACGGCAAATCGCACATCAGGCCGGAGAGCTGGAAAGGGAGCGGGGTCCTGAAACCGCACTGACCCTTCTGCGTCAGACCACTGAGGCTCTCAGCCCTCCTGAGATGGCGACACTCCTCATACTGCTTCGTCAGCAACAGAACGACCGGCTCGCCGACAACGTGATCCACATCTACGGCCGGGACCAGAGTTACCAAGACGTTCTGCACGCGACCCTGGCGCTCCACGAGCATGGCGCCATGAAGGACGCCGGCGCCATGCTGCGTGCGGCAGCGACCTGACCGCCGGCGCCACGCGCACCCCTTCTCAGCGAGCGGCAGAAGGTCTGCGCGGCGAGTCACTGACTCCTAGGCGGCGCCCGCCTCCGCCTCGTAGTACATCTGAGCGCGGTCCAGGAAGTCATCAGGGTCATGGCCGCGGGCGGCGGTCCAGTGGAGGAGATCCGCGATCAACTCGATCGCGGACTCCTCAAGACCCCTCATTCGGAGGGCTGGCCCGCCGCGAGTCCCCTCATAGCTCTCCAGGGCTTCCGCCGCACGTTCCACGCGTCGGCACCCACGCTGGGCGCTGAGCGCGACCTCGCACCAGACGGCCTTGCCGGCCGCTGTCAGCACTGTGCCCCAGTCCATGGCCAGCGAGGTGAGCAGGTGCAGGCCGCGCCCGCACTCCTGCTCACAGTCCACCGCCCTGAGCGACGGACGCACCGGACTCTTGTCATGGACTTCCAGCCGCAGCCGCTCACCCCTCCATTCGAGGATCAAGGTCGCGGAGGTGCCCTCCCCGACATGCTTGACCACGTTGGTGGCCAGCTCCGTGACGAGCAGCTCCGCCTCGTCAACAGCGACAGGGGTGCCCCAGCGGCTCAACTGCCTGACTGTGGCTCTGCGCAAGAGATGCACTTCCGCCGGCGCCGCCTCAAAAGGCAGGACGCAGCGGAGTCTCGGTTCAGTGCCTTCGTAGCCGGGCATGGCCGACTCCTCCCTCCCGGGCCACGCACATGCTGCGCCCGCCGTATCCACACGGCTGCACTGCGTAGCGATCTGAGAGGGAGCATGGCACAGAGAATTCTCTTTATGTAACTTCTCACAAGAATCCATCGGGTGAATTTGATAGTGAAGCCACCTCTCCGCTGCCTAGCCTGATGGGCACCTCCGGGCCCGCAGCCCGGCCCATGGCGAAGGAGCCGAATGTCCGAACGGACCACAACCCGCCGTCGGCAACTAGGCGCGATGATGCGTAAGTTGCGCGCTCGCAAGGGAATGACTCTTGAGGAGGCCGGTCGGCTCGTCGGCGTCTCCAAGGCCACGGTCAGCCGGTACGAAACCCAAGCCGGTCCAGTGAAGTGGCTTGTCATTGACGCGTTGTGCCGGGAGTACGGGGCAACGGATGCCGAGCGCGGAGCCGTTGTCGGACTGGCGAGGGATGCCAAGCAACAAGGCTGGTGGAGCTCCTTCGCTGACTCCATCCCGGAGAGCATGAACCTGCTGCTCACGCTTGAGGACGAGGCCGTACGCGAGAGCCACTTCTCGTGCGTCTATGTTCCCGGCCTCCTGCAGACGCGCGCCTACAGCACAGCTCTGCAGAAGGCCAATGAAGTACCACTGGAGCTTGAGGAGGTCGAGCGGCTGGTCGACATCCGCATGAAGCGTCAGGACATCCTCACTCGCCCGAAGCCACTGCGTCTGTGGGCAATCCTCGACGAATCCGTGATCCGCCGCGTCGTCGGGTCACCTCAGATCATGAAGGAGCAGCTCGACCGCCTGCTCGAAGCTAACGAGTCACCCCACATCACGCTTCAAGTGCTGCCCTTCTCCAAGGGAGCCCACGCAGCCGCGCTCGGCAGCTTCGTCATCATCGGCGGCACCGAACAGGCCCTCGACGTGGTGTACGTCGACTTCCACACAGGCTCCCTCTTCCTGGAGAAGGTCGAGGAACTGGACCGATACAGACTTGCGTTCGAGTATCTCCAGGCACAAGCGTTGGACATGGAGGCTTCCTCCGCCATGATCCAACGCGCCCGCAAGGAGCTGTGAATGTCCGACCGCTCGCAGACCAGTGCCGAACCAGCCTGGTTCAAGTCGTCGTACAGCGGCGGCAACGCCACCGAATGCGTAGAAGCCGCATTCGTCTCGTCATGTGTCCTCATACGGGACTCCAAGAGGCCAGCGGACTCACACATGCGTGTCCCAGCCCATGCCTGGGCGACGTTCGTGGCCCACACCGGGCGTAATACGACTCTGCTCGATGAGCCAGGAATGGCGCGACACCCTTCGTAGCTAACCCCATCACCCACTCACGTCTGACGTACCCAGCTGACAGAGTCAAGCCCCTGGCGAGCGTCCAGTTGCGCTGAAGAGTTGTCCCGGCCGAATGCCGGATTCTCTTGGTGCGGTCGTGGGCGGCGAGGAGGGTGAGGGCAGTGGCGGGGATCTCCGGAGCTTCGGCGACCTTCAGTTGGAGCCAGTTGGTGGCTTATGTCAGGGCGTTGGGGTCCTAGCCTCGATCTTTCGTGACGGTCCGCCGACGGAGTCGGTGGGCCGTTTCGCTTTCGGTGGCTGATGCCGGGCAGGCTGTGGGCCCGAGTGTCGCGTCGGGTGGGCGCCGGGTTCCACTGCTCCGGGTGGGGTGGTGCTACTCGCAGGGGTAGGGAAGCTGCTGGTCAGCCCGGGTTCGGCAGGAGTGCGAGCCGTGCGAGGGCGTCTGTGATCTCCCGGGTCCAGGGCCAGTGGCGGGCGAGGCGGAGGATGCGGCGCCGGCCGGTGGTGACGAGCTGGGCGGCTGCGGAGAACAGGCGGAAGCGGAGGCGGCGGGGTTCCCAGAGCCGGGTCTGGCCGGTCAGGGCGAGCATGGGCATCCAGGCCAGCAGGTCGAGAGCGATCTGGACGATCTCCAGCCAGACCTTGTTCTGTGCGGTGTCGTGCAGGGGCAGGTTCCGCAGGCCCGTCGCGCGGCAGCTCGGATGCGGTCCTCGGCCCGGGCCCGCAGCCGGTGACGGAGCTCGAGTTCGGCGATGGGACGGCCGGCGGTGTTGGTGGCAAAGCAGGTGATCCGCATGCCGTCCGCATCCGTGATTCTCAACTGGGCCCCGGGATGCGGCCGTTCCTTGCGGACGATCAGCCGCATGCCCTTCGGCCAGCCCTCAAGCAGGTCGCCGGTGAGTTCAGCGACCCAGGCCCCGTCGCGGACCTCGCCGCCGGTCTCGACGGCCGGCGTCCATGCCGATGCCGGGATCTTCAGAACGTGCTGGTGAATGGCCTCGGTGATCACCATGCCGACCGAGTAGGACAGCCAACGCCCGCGCTGGGCGAGCCAGGCGACGAACTCGTGGGTGCCGCCCGCGGAATCGCAGCGGATCAAGGTCTGTCGCCCGCGCCGGTACTTCGTGGGCAGCTGGGCGAGGGAGAGGCGGGCGGCCTCGATGTGGTCGGCGGCCGTGTTCGAGCCCGCGTTGCCCGCTCTCAGAAGGCAGGCGACAGGTTCACCGGTGCCACCGGGGCCGTGGTCGACGAAGCCCATCAGCGGGTGGTGACCGTAGGTCTTCTTCCAGGTCGGGGCGGCGTCCTGCTTGTCCGAGTGGGCGATGACCAGCACTCCGTCCAGATCCACGGTGACTTGCCCACCGGCGTCCGGAGCCCGGTCGCGGGCCAACGTCCAGACCCGGACGCGGACTTCGGACCGGGCCGCGCGGATGGCGGTCAGTGCCTTCTCGCTCGAGGCGGCAAGGGTGTCGATCAGGCGGGAGACCGTCGGGTCGGAGGCGACCGGCCCGAACACGGCCGGCTCGGCCCGCAGCGTTGCGATGTCGGCGAGACAGTCCCCGCCGAGTGCGACCGCCAGCGCGACGTCCAGGAGGATCTTGGCCGGGTCGTGGACGGCCCGCGGCTTCCGCCACGGAGCAAGCGCTGAGGACAACACCCGGTCGAGACCGGCTTTGCGGACCGTTTCGACCAGCAGGACGGACCCGGCCTGGGAGAAGACCTGACGGCCGTCACCCTGAACACGCACAAGGGGATAGGAACCTATAGGCTGCTTCACCTGGAAAGTGCCTCTGGTTTCAGCGGGAACAAGGACCTCGACAATCCTCATTCTTGCTGGTCAGGGGCACTTTTTGCTGAGCTGACCACCTGCCGGACAGCCTGCTTCATGAAAGCGTGAGGCTAGGGGTGAGACAGGGCGCCGGACCTCCGCCCTAGGTCGGGCTTCGGAGGGGGGCTGGTCCCGCGGCCCCATTCACTCGCGGGCGGGCGTCTCTCCCCGGTGGCTTCCCGTCCCACCTGACGGCTTCTCCTCAGGCTCCGCCTTTCCCTCGGACTCCGCTGGCCCGGGCCCTCAGCCCTTCTTGCTCCAGGGGTCCGCCCTGCGGGCGAGCGTGCGTGCCCGGTGGCGTACGTCTGTCGGGAGGTGGTGGAGGACTGTGCGGGCCGCGCGGCGGACTCGGGGGACGCCTGTCGTGCGGAGGAGGAGGTGGCGGGGGACGGTGGCGTCGCCCGGCCGGCCCACGGACATGCTGAGCTGGGCGTGCTGGCCGAACCAGGCCGGGATGACCAGCCGGGGTGGGGTGCCGACCCGCACCGCGCCGAGGATCGAGCGGTCCTCGGGGCGGCTGACGCGGGCCCTGCGGCCGACGCCGAGGAGCTGGGCGCTGGCCCACACCACGTGCGTACCGGGTTCCATCGCGCCGCCGCCGACCAGGGTGAGCGGGTCGATGACCGTCTCGCCGGTGAGGACGACCCGGTGGCGGCCGGCGCCGAGCGGTTCGGTACGCGGGGTCAGGTCGGCGTCCGGGAACCACCACAGGTCACGGGCGGAGTCGTGGACGAGGAGTTCGCCGTAGGCGTGTCCCAGGGGGTGCGGGGCCTCCCAGTTCTCGGCGCCCTTGATGCCCGCCAGCAGCTCGGGGTCCAGGAGCATACGGCCGTACCGTTCGACGAGCGTGAAGGGTTCGCCGTCGGCCCGGCGCATGCCGATCGTGGTGGTGACGTGGAGTCTGCCGGCGCGCCAGCGGACGTCGTCGACGGTGAGGTCGGGCTTGATGCCCCGGGTGCGGCGGGCGAGTTCGACGAGGGAGTCCAGGTGGCCCTCCTCCAGGAGGTGCGCCCTGAGCCTGGTGAGTGCCGGGAGGCCGTCGCGCACGCCCGGCGGGTACGCGTCGAGGGCCATGCTCCGTACGACGTCGAAGTAGCGTTCGAGGGCCTTGCCGGTGCGCTGGAGGGCGCGGGGTTCGCCGACCGGACGGAGGAGTTCGACGCGGTAGGAGCGGCGCAGTAAATGGTCCTGGAGGGGACCCGGTTCGGTCTCCTCCTTGATGGCGTCGACGACCGTGCGCAGGTGGCCGTAGTAGTCCTCCGGGGCGGTCGCCCGGCTGCTGGTGTTGCCGCCGTCCTCGCGACGCTTCCAGATGTAGCAGGGGCGGTCGGCGAAGATGGAGACCGTCTTGGCGCGCAGATAGGCGCGGACCATGAACAGCTGGTCCTCCAGACGCACCGGCCCCTCGGGGAATGTCAGGTCCTCGTCGAGGAGGAACTCGCGCCGGAACATCTTGTGCGGCGTGAGGCTTTCGATGAGGGGCGCGTTCTCCACCGTGCAGCGCTCGACGGTGCGTTTGAAGACGTTGCTGGGTCCCGCCATGGTGCCGACGACCTTGCCCAGCACGATGTCGGAGCCGTTGCGGGTGGCCAGGCGGTACAGGTGTTCGAGGGCGTCGAGGGCGAGTTCGTCGTCCTGGTCGACGAACTGGACGTACTCGCCGCGGGCCATCCGGATGCCGACGTTGCGAGGCTTTCCGGGCCAGCCGGAGTTCTCCTGGTGGATCACGCGTACGTGCGGGTGACGGGCCGCCAGCTGGTCGAGGCGCTGGGCGGAGTCGTCGGTGGAGCCGTCATCGACGTAGATGACCTCGTAGGCGTCCTTGCCCAGGCTCTGGTCGAGGAGCGAGGGCGAGCACAGATCGATATACCGGCCCGCGTTGTACACGGGCACCACGATGCTTACTTTGAGCATGAACTTTCCCCCAAAAAAAGTCAGCTGTTGTTCTACGGACGTTCACACTCGGCCAAAGGTTGTACTTGAGAGAAGGTTCAGGAAAGCGCGTGCAGGAATGGCGCGATCGCTTCGGCACGGTCGGCTGGAGCGGTCACGGTCGGGCTGTGACAGTGCTGTTGCCGGAATTGTGGGGTCCGCCATAGCTCGCTCCGCCGTCTGCTGCTGGACTCTGCGGATTCGATGATCCCTGACGGGCGCGCCGGTCCCGGTGATCGGCGCAGGCATTCCTACGGATCGGTGCGGGGGCGCGATGTGGTTGCTGATGCTGTTGTTCGCCGTGGTCGCTGCGGTGACCGCCTTCGCGCTGTGCGGGTACGGCTGCGGTGCCCTGGCCGAGCGCGGCGTACGGCGTTCCGGCGCGCCCGTGCTGTTCCGCGGGCTCGCCGCCCTGTGTGGTTCCGTCGCGGCCGCCGCGTACGCGTGGGGGCTGCTGATCGTCGCCGGCGCGTTCATGACGGCGGAGGACGGGGGCACGGACTCGGCGCCGGTCCAGTCCTGCCGTACGCCGGGCTGGCTGGAGAGGGCCGAGCAGGGTGTCGAGATCGTGGACTACACGGTGTCCTTCATCCCCCTCGGGTTCGTCTGCGAGACGAGTCACAGCGGGAGCCGTGCTGGTGGGGTTCGTGACGGCGGGAGTTACGACAACGGTGACGTCCCCTGGTACGTCAACGCCGCCGCGCTGGGCTTCGCCCTGGCCGGTGCCGGGTGTGCCGTCTCCGCGGGCTACGCGTCGGAGCGGGCGGCCCGGGCCGCCGGAGCCGACGGGGCCGCCAGGGCCACCGGGGTGGGGTCGGGAGAGGCCGGTGCCGGGGCCGGGCAGGGCGAAGTCCAGTAGGGCTCACGCCGTGGGGATCAGCTCCGCGCGGCCGAACAACAGGGCGTAGCCGGACGGGAGTTGGGTCAGGATGCGGTCGATCAGGTCGTCGCCGACCAGCTTGGGCAGGACGCCCAGAACCGAGCTGACGTCCCAGCGGGCAGTGGCCTGGGTGGCTCCCTCGATGCGAGTGGCCGTCGCGTCGACGAACTCCGCGGCGGTCAGCGGGCGGGTCGCCGGGATCTGGGACGCCACCACCCGGGCCGCCTCCTGGGGCAGGGCGCGGGCCAGGTCGACCCGTTCGTCACCGATCACATGGCCGCCGAGGGCCGACAGGACGACGCGGATGACACGTTCCGCCTCGGCCGTCGTCGGGTACTGGCCGGCCTCCCGTACGGCCTCGACCAGGTCGGTCCATCTCGGCCTGTCCGGTCCGTCGCCGCTCTGCTGTGGCATGGGCTGGACGCTCAGTACGGTCACGTCGGGGCTCCTCCTCCTCCGGATCGCTCCGGGTGGTGCGTGGTGCGTGGTGCGTGGCGCGTCCCGCGGGAGGGGGATGCCCGCGGGACGCCTTGTGCTGGGGATACCTGTTTTGTCTCTTGTGAGCTGTGAGCTGTGAGCTGTGAGCTCTGAACTCTGAGCTGTCAGCTGTCAGCTGTCAGCTGTCTGGTGCTTCGCACTATGCGGTCAGTGCCGCGTGATCCTTCCCTTCGTCAACTGTTGAGCTGCTTGCGGTCGCCGCCGCCGCCCGAGATCTGGATGCGGCGCGGCTTGGCCTGCTCGGCCACCGGGATGCGCAGGGTCAGGACGCCGGCCTCGTACGAGGCGTCGATACGTTCCGTGTCGAGGGTCTCGCCGAGGAAGAGCTGGCGGGTGAAGGTACCCGCCGGGCGTTCGGCGACGAGCAGTTCCGCGTCCTCGGGGGCGGGGGAACGGCGTTCGGCGCGGACGTTCAGGACGTTGCGTTCGACGTCCAGCTCGATCGTCTCGGGGTCGATGCCGGGGAGGTCGAAGTGGACGACGAAGTCGTCCCCGGACCGGTAGGCGTCCATGGCCATCGCGGAGGGGCGGCTTGTGGAGCCGAACACCTGCTGCGTGAGCCGGTCGAGTTCACGGAAGGGGTCCGTGCGCATGAGCATCACAGTTCACTCCTCTCTTCAGGTGCTGTCCGTGCGATGCCCTACGCCTTCTTATATAGCTCGCGGGAGAAAACTTGACAAGCCCAGGCTCAGGTCCGGGGAGCCGGGGCGTCCGCGCGTTAGCCTCGGGTACGGATTCGGCTAGGTGTACGGGTGAGTGAGCGGGAGGCAGGCATGGCGAAGGTTCCCAGCGCGGTGGTCGCGGCGGGCGGGATCGTCGGCGGTTACGGCGTGGCCCGGTGGACCAAGAAGCGGCAGCTGGGCGGGGCCGTGCTGGCCGTCGCCGGAGCGGCGGCCGCGCAGCAGTGGCGGCGGCGGGCCGGCGGGAAGGCCGCGGGCGCGCTGACGGCGGCGTACGTCGCCGCCTTCGCCGGGTCCCACCCCCTGGCCAAGAAGGTGGGCGCCTGGCCGTCCGTGTTCGGGGTCGCGGGCGCGGTGGCGCTGGCGTCGTGGGCGGTGGCCGACCGGAAGAGCTGAGCGAAGGGCTGGGGCGCGAGGGCTGCGCGGAAGGCCGGTGGGGCGCGAGGGCTGCGCGGAAGGCCGGTGGGGCGCAGGCGCGAGGGCTGCACGGAAGGCCGGTGGGGCGCGAGGGCTGCACGGAAGGCCGGTGGGGCGCGAGGGCTGCACGGAAGGCCGGTGGGGCGCGAGGGCTGCACGGAAGGCCGGTGGGGCGCGAGGGCTGCACGGAAGGCCGGTGGGGCGCGAGGGCTGCACGGAAGGCCGGTGGGGCGCGAGGGCTGCACGGAAGGCCGGTGGGGCGCGAGGGCTGCACGGAAGGCCGGTGGGGCGCAGCTGCCGGCGGCCGGCCGGTCCGTCGGCGTCGGTGGGCCAGCCCGGCGGCCCGTCGGCACTTCGGCCCGTCGGCCCGTCGGCCCGTCGGCCCGTCGGTGGGCCAACTGGTCGATCTGGCGGCCGGTCGCCCGGCGGGCCCGTCGGCCGGGCGGGGGCGGCGCAGGCGCGGCTCCTGGCTGGTGCGCTCAGCCGCCGGCCGGGAGGGCTGAGCGGCCGGTCCGGGCGGTGTCCGCGGGCACGGTGGTGGCTTCGGGGCTGTCCGGTGAGCTGCGAGACGACGGGGGCCTCGCACCATGTGGGGCCTGCCCCGGGAGGGCGGTCGGCGGGCCTTCGATGCCCGCTTCGGCACCGTCGCCCGCGCGGGACCGCGGCACCGCACACACCAACACCCCCACCCCTCCCAGCAGTTCACCACTTTTTGTTATCACCCGTCAGTTCCTGACGTCTCCTCAGTGTCCCCAGCCACCGGCACGCGAGGAATGACGTACGTGACCCCACAGATCAGCCGGCGCGGCATGCTCAAGGCGGCCGGAGCCGTCGGCGCCGGCGCGACCGCCACGACCACCGCGACGGTTCTCGGCACCGCCCCCGCGACAGCGGCCGGCACCGCCCCCGCGCATCCCGGTCTGCTGCACACCCGCGCCGACCTGGACCGTATGGCGGCCAAGGTGCGGGCAGGCGCCGCCCCCCACACCGCCGGCTTCGCCAAGCTGGCCGCCAACCGGCACTCGGCCGCCGGCTGGACGGCCGACCCGCAGGCCACCGTGTACCGGGGATCGGGCACCCCGGAGAACTACTCGCTGCTCTACAACGACATCCACGCCGCCTACCAGAACGCCCTGCGCGGACACGTCAGCGGCGACAGCGCGCACCTCGACACCGCCGTCGCGATCCTGAACGCCTGGTCGGCCAGGCTGACCAAGCTGGACGGCAGCGCGGACCGGTTCCTCGCCGCCGGGCTCTACGGCTACCAGTTCGCGAACGCCGCCGAACTCGTGCGTGACCACGGGGACTTCGACCTCGGCCGCTTCCAGTCCATGCTGAGCACGGTCTTCGCACCGCTCAGCGACAGCTTCCTGGTCGACCACAACGGCGCCGTCGTCACCAACTACTGGCCCAACTGGGACCTCACGGCCGTGGCCTGCGTCCTGGCGACCGGCATCTTCTGCGACGACACGGCTCAAATCGCCCGCGCCGTCGACTACTTCAAGAACGGCGAGGGGATGGGCTCCGTCAGGCACGCCATTCCCGTGGTGCGGGACGACGGACTCGCCGAGTGGGTCGAGGCCGGCCGTGACCAGGGACACGCGCTGCTCGGCGTCGGCCTGATGGGCACGGTCTGCGAGATGGCCTGGAACCAGGGCATCGACCTGTACGGCCACGACGACAGCCGTTTCCTCAAGGGCGCCCAGTACGTGGCCAAGTGGAGCATGGGCGGTGACGTGGCCTACACGGCCAACACCCGCGCCAAGGGCGCGATCGGCGGCTGGTCCGGGCAGGAGACCGCGACGGACGCCGCCGCGGTGGACCCGGCCATGCGGCGGCCGGTCTGGGCGATGATCGCCAACCACTACACCAAGCGGCGGGGGATGTCCGCCACCCACCTCACGCGCATCGCCGCGCAGGCCGCGCCCGAGGGCGGTGGCGGGGACTACGGGCCCAACAGCGGCGGCTACGACCAACTGGGCTTCGGCACGCTGGCGTTCACCCGGGACCGGGCGGTGGACACGTCGGCTCCGCCGAGCCGGGCGGCCGGCGCCTCCGCTTCATCCGCCCCGGGCACGGGCGCGGGCTCCGGTACCGCCACCGACTCCGGCGCGGGCTCCGGTGCCCGGCCGCAGACCGGCGGTACGGCTGCCCCCTCGCCCTCGCCCTCCGCCGGCAACCGTGGCCGTGGCGACCTCGCCGCCACCGGCGCGGACGACATCGTCGGCTGGACGGCCGCCGCGGGGATCACCGCGGTCGCCGGCGGCCTCCTGTTCCTGCGCCGCCGTGACCGGGTACGCCGCGACGCCGCTCAGTAGAGGCCGTCGTCACGGTGGACGGGTGGGGCGGGGTGGCTCGGTCTCCGGGTTCGGGCAGGGTCCCCGGCCTCGGTGGGCCAGGCGGGTGTCACTCGCCCGTGTCGGCGGGGTGCCGCCTGCGCCCACCCGTGCCGGCCCAAGGGCACGGGTGGGCGCGGGCTGGGGGGTTCCTACGCGTCGCTCTTCACCGTCGCGGCCGGGGAGGACGCCGTCGCCGTCAGGGGCTGGGCGATGTCCTCCAGGGAGCGGCGTTCCGCGCGGACGGCGAGGGCCGCCGCGACCAGGCCGGCCAGGCACATCAGGGCCGCGCCGATCTGGAAGGCGAGGACCGTGTCGCCGACCTTGCCCGTGCCGGTGAGGTCGGCGAACAGCAGCGGGCCGCTGATGCCGCCGGCCGCGGTACCGAGGGCGTAGAAGAAGGCGATGGACATCGCCCGGGTCTCCATCGGGAAGATCTCGGAGACCGTGAGGTACGCGCTGGAGGCGCCCGCGGAAGCGAAGAACAGGACCGCGCACCAGCAGGCCGTCAGCGTGTTCGCGCTCAGCGAACCCTGGTCGAACAGCCAGGCCGTGCCGAACAGGAGCAGGCCGGAGAGCAGGTACGTCCCCGAGATCATCACCCTTCGGCCGACCGTGTCGAACAGCTTGCCGAGCAGCAGCGGGCCGAAGAAGTTGCCCAGCGCGATGACGGCGAAGTAGTAGCCGGTGTCGCCGGTCGGGACGTCGTAGAACGTCGTCAGGATCGCGCCGAAGCCGAAGGTGATCGCGTTGTAGAGGAAGGCCTGGCCGATGAAGAGGGAGAAGCCGAGGACGGCCCGCCTGCGGTAGTCGGAGAAGACGGTGCGGGCGATCTCCATGAAGGTGACACCACCGCGCTGGTGGATGGTGATCTCGCCCTCGGGCGGCGGCAGCGGTTCACCCCGCTCCGCCTCGATCTTCCGCTCGATCGCGGAGACGATCTGTTCCGCCTCCTCGTCCCGGCCGTGGATCAGCAGCCAGCGGGGGCTCTCCGGGACGTGGCGTCGTACCAGGAGGATCACCAGGGCGAGGACGGCGCCCAGGGCGAAGGTCAGCCGCCAGCCCACGTTCGCCGGGAAGATGTCGGTGTTCAGCGCGACGATCGACAGCAGCGACCCGCCGACCGCGCCGAGCCAGAAGCTGCCGTTGATCATCAGGTCGACGCGGCCGCGGTACTCCTTGGGGATCAGCTCGTCGATCGCGGAGTTGATGGCCGCGTACTCGCCGCCGATGCCGAAGCCGGTGAGGAAGCGGAAGGCGAAGAACCACCAGGTGTCGAAGGCGATCGAGGTGAGCGCGGTGGCCGCGAGATACACCGCGAGGGTGATCATGAACAGCTTCTTGCGGCCCCACTTGTCGGTCAGCCGGCCCCAGAAGAGGGCACCCACGCAGGCGCCGGCCACGTAGAGGGCGGCGGCGATGCCGGTGACCTGGCCGGAGGTGATCGGCAGGCCGCTGCCGGGCTCGGAGAGGCGGCTGGCGATGTTGCCGACGACCGTGACCTCGAGGCCGTCGAGGATCCATACGGTGCCGAGACCGAGGACGATCGTCCAGTGCCAGCGGGACCAGGGGAGGCGGTCCAGGCGGGCGGGGATGCTGGTGGTGATGGTGGGGCCGGACTCGTCGGGGACGCTGCCGCTGGCCTTGGCGGTGGTCATGGGCTCCCTCCCTCCTCATTGAGCGGAATCCCGATCGGATGCCCGGCGCCTGCCGCTTTACGCCCCGGCGGGCGCGGGCGCGGGCGGGACGCCGGGTGCTGTTGCCGCACCGGGCGCTGAAGCGGCCTCCTGGGGGCTCCGCCCCCAGCCCCCCGGCCCTGTGCCCACCCACCATCCGACTCGGCCGCCAAGAAGTGGCCCGGCAGGGCGCACCGACTCGGCCCGCCAAGAAGTGCCCCCTCCCCCTCCCCCTGCCCCTCGTCCCCCCTGCACCCCTCCCCCTACGCCCCCACCCCCCGAGAAACCGCATAGATCAACAACCCCACCAACGACCCCACCACCGTGCCGTTGATCCGGATGAACTGGAGGTCGCGGCCGATGTTGGCCTCGATCTTGCGGGTCGTGTGCTCGGCGTCCCAGCCCGCCACCGTGTCCGTGATCAGGGAGGTGATCTCACGGCGGTAGGTGGTGACGACGTACACCGCCGCGCCCTCCACCCAGCCGTCGACCTTGCCCTGGACCTTCGGGTCGGCGGCCATGCGGGTGCCGAGGGACAGGAGGGAGGCGCGCACGCGCAGGCGCAGCTCGCTGCGTTCGTCCTCGGCGGCCGAGACGATCATGGACCGGACGGCGGTCCAGGCGGAGGCGATCAGGTCCTGGACCTCGCCGCGGCCCAGCACCTCGCCCTTGAGCCGCTCGACGCGCGCGCGGGTGTCGGTGTCGGACTGGAGGTCGGAGGCGAAGTCGGTGAGGAAGCGGTCGAGGGCGCCGCGGGCGGGGTGGGAGGGCATGTCCCGCATCTCCGCGCAGAAGCGCAGCAGCTCCTTGTAGACCCGTTCGCCGACCTTCTTGTCGACGAACCTCGGGGTCCAGCCGGGCGCGCCGCCCTGTACGGCGTCCATGACGGAGTCGCTGTGCAGCACCAGCCAGTCGTGCGCGCGGGTGACGATGAGGTCGACGGCCCTGCGGTGGCCGCCGTCGGCGACGACCTTCTCCAGCATCTTGCCGATGCCGGGCGCGATCTCCTGCGCGTCGGCCCGGCGGGTGATCGCCTCACCGACCACGGCCTGCACGTCCGAGTCCCGCAGGACCGTCAGGGCGCCCCGCAGCGCGGCCGACAGCTCCGCCGTGACCCGGTCCGCGTGCTCGGGGTCGGCGAGCCAGGTGCCGAGCCGGCCGCCTATGCCCACCGCCCGCAGCCGCTGCCGTACGACGTCCTCGGAGAGGAAGTTCTCGCCGACGAACTCACCGAGCGAGACGCCCAGCTGGTCCTTCTTCGTGGGGATGATCGCGGTGTGCGGGATGGGCAGGCCGAGCGGGCGGCGGAAGAGCGCGGTGACCGCGAACCAGTCGGCCATCGCGCCGACCATGCCGGCCTCGGCGGCCGCCGCGACATAGCCCGCCCAGGCGCCCGCTCCCCGGTGGGAGGCCCACTCGGCGAGGACGTACACCAGCGCGACGAACAGCAGCAGGCCGGTCGCGGTGAGTTTCATCCGGCGTACGCCGCGCTGTTTCACCTCGTCGGCCGCGCTGAAGGTGTTCATGGCCCGGTTCGTGAAGGCGCCGGGGCGGGCGGGCTGCCCTGCCGCCTCGCCGTTCGGTCCCGTTTCCGTACGTTCCATCCGCTCCACCCGTTCGGTGATCCCTCACACATTGTCCCTTCCTGACCGACTCCCGGAACGGAACAGGAGTTCCCGGCGTCTGTCCGGTCGGGGGAACGCGGCCGGGGGCTGCCAGTTCTCCCCGGACTCATGACTCATCATGGGTTCATCAGATCGGAGCCCGGGGCTCCCATCGCCCGAGGAGAACACCACAGCATGACCCGGCGTCACGGTTACGCCCTGCTCGCCACGATCGTCGCCGTGATCGTGGTCCTGTCCACCGCCCTCTACGTCGGGGTGGCGGCCGACACCGGTACGCGCGACCGGGCCACGCTCGCCGGCGGACGCCCCTCGCACAACTCCGCCGCCCCCGCCTCCACCGGCGACTGGGTCGCCACCTGGTCCGCCTCCCCCGTCGGGGGCGAACCCGGCACCGAGACCGAGGGCCTCGCGGGCCGCTCGGTGCGCAACGTCGTCCACACCAGCGTCGGCGGTACGAGTGCCCGCGTCACGCTGTCCAATCTCTACGGCCGGTCCCCGCTGACGATCACGCACGCCTCGATCGCCGTCGCGGCCGGCGCCGGCACCGCCGAGGCGGCCGCCCGGACCATGCGGCGCCTCACCTTCGGCGGCGGCACCGGCGTGGTCGTGCCGGTCGGGCAGCAGGTGCTGAGCGACGCCGTCGCCCTCCCCGTCCCGGCGGACAGCGACATCCTGGTCACCACCTACTCCCCCACGCCGTCCGGCCCGGTCACCTACCACCCGCGGGCCCGGCAGATCTCGTACGCCGCCCGGGGCGACCGCACCGAGGACCTCACCGCGACCGCGTACACCGAGCAGACCGAGTACTGGCGTTACCTGACCGCGCTGGACGTGCTGAGCGACGAGGCCGAGGGCACCGTCGTCGCCTTCGGCGACTCGCTCACCGACGGCGCCGACTCGACCGTGAACGCCAACCAGCGCTGGCCCGACCTGCTGTCCGACCGGCTGCGCGCGGCACTCGCGGCGGGCCGGGACCTGCCCCGCTACAGCGTCGTCAACCAGGGCATCGGCGGCAACCAGGTCCTCGCCGACGCCCGCGGCCGCCCCGCCGAGAACCAGGCCGGCGTCAGCCGCTTCGGCCGGGACGCGCTCGCCCGGACGAACGTCAAGGTCGTCGTCGTCGACCTCGGGATCAACGACATCCTGCGCAACCCCCGCCTGGCCGACCCCGGCCGGATCCTCGACGGCCTGCGCACACTGGTCCGCCAGGCCCACGCCCGCGGCATCAAGGTCGTCGGCGCGACCCTGATGCCCTTCGGCGGCCACCGCGGCCACACCGACGCCCGGGAGAACGTCCGGCAGACCATCAACGCCGAGATCCGCGCCGGCCGGGTCTACGACGCCGTCGTGGACTTCGACAAGGCGGTCCGGGACCCCTACGACCCGCGCCGGTTCCGCTCCGACTACGACTCGGGCGACCACATCCACCCGAACGACAAGGGGTACGGGCGGATGGCCGCCGCGTTCGACCTGGACGACCTGAAGGGGACGGCACCGGCGGAGCTGTAGTCACACGCCGCTGACGCCGGCACCCGGCCGACGCCGGTAACCCGTACCCGGCCGACGTCAGCGCCCCGCCTGGCACGCGGCCGACGCCGGCACTCCGCCGAGGTCAGACATCCCCCTGGCGCCGGCGGTCCCGCTCCTGCCGGCGTTCCCGCTTGCGCTCCCGCGTCAGGTCGTGGTGGCCGTCGAGCATCCCGCCGTGGGCCCCGTGGACGCCACCGTGCGACGGCTCCCCGAGCTCCCGCAGGGACGCCTTGCGGTCCAGCTTCCCCTGGCGCCGCTCCTCCTTCAGGGCCTGCCGTTCCGCCCGGGTGAGCTTGCGCTCGACACCGACCCCGCCCCAGAAGGCGAAGCCCGACACGATCACGCGCGGGGCGCCCGGGTCACCCGGCACGCCCTCCTCGCGGTGGTCGAAGCCGCCCATGATCCCGATGCCGCGCACGACGACCTCGACGCCGGGCGGCACGATCACCTGCATCCCGCCCATGATCGCGACGCAGTTGATCTCGACCTCGTCGGCCGCGAAGTCCGCCTCACGCAGGTCGATCTCACCGCCGCCCCAGAAGGCGAAGCTGTTGAACCGCCTCGGCACCGTCCAGCGGCCCTTGCGCTGGAACCCGGACATGACGGCGACGGCCCAGGTCGACGACCCCTCGCCGCCGGTGATCCGCCCCGACCAACTCCCGCTCGGCGCAGGGCTCTTGGCCATCGACACCCGGGGCACGGGAGCGGCCTGCGCTCCGGACGGCAGGTCACGGGTGATCGGCGCGAGTTCGCCGTAGGTCCGGGCCCTGTACGTCGCGTCCAGCCGTTCCTCGAACTCCTCCATGTCGAGGCGCCCCTCCGCGAGGGCGTCCCGCAGGACCTCGGCGACTCGTTCACGATCGGCGTCGGAGGCGCGCAGCTCCGGGGCATCCTCGGTCATACCCAGCAGCCTACGAGTTGTCGGCGCCGGGCACTACGCGGTCGCACCCGGCACCGGTGCGGCCGGGGCGGGCGTCGGGCAGGCGTCGGGCGGTCGTCACGTGGTCGTCCGCTCGACGTACATCTTCGCGATCACCGCCTCGATGTCCGGCTCCCGCACCGACAGATCCACCAGCGGATACTCCGCCGCGACCCGCGCCACCAGCGGCGCCGCCGACTGCGACGCCGGGAACGCCAGCCACTGCCGGGGCCCGTCCACCTTCACCACCCGCGCGGGCGGCACCTCGACGGGCGGCAGCTCCCGCTCCAGGTCCACCACGAGGATCCGCTCGCCGTCGCCCGCCTCGTGCAGTCCGGTGAGCGGACCGTCGTACATCATCCGCCCGTGGTCGATGACCATCACGCGGGAACACAACTGCTCGATGTCCTGGAGGTCGTGCGTGGTCAGCAGCACCGTGGTGCCGCGCTCGGCGTTCAACTCCCGCAGGAAACCCCGCACCTTGCCCTTGGAGACGACGTCCAGCCCGATCGTCGGCTCGTCCAGGTACAGCACCTCCGGGTCGTGCAGCAGGGCCGCCGCGATGTCCCCGCGCATCCGCTGACCGAGCGACAGCTGCCGGACCGGAACGTCCAACAGGTCCGCCAGACCCAGCAGTTCGACGAGCGTGTCGAGGTTCTCGCGATACCGGCCGTCGGGGATGCGGTACATGCGGCGCATCAGCCGGTACGAATCGATCAGCGGCAGGTCCCACCACAACGTCGTACGCTGCCCGAACACCACCCCGATCCGGTGCGCCAGCCGGGTCCGCTCCCGCGACGGGTCGATGCCCGCGACCCGCAGCCGGCCGCCGCTCGGCGTCAGGATGCCGGTGAGCATCTTGATCGTCGTCGACTTCCCGGCACCGTTCGGACCGATGTAACCGACCATCTCACCGCGCGCCACGGTGAAGGAGATCGAATCGACCGCGCGCACCCGGCGCCGCTCCCGCCGCAGGAAACCGGTCCTCTTGCGCACGTCGAAGACCTTCTCCAGCCGGTCCACCACGATGAAACCCGCGTCCACGCGTCCTCAGCTCCCCGTACTCCGATACGACCGCAGCCCCGTCCGCCAGGCCAGCCCCGCCAACGCGCAGCACGCCAGCGCCACCAGCGGGGACGTGAACGCCGCCCACCGCGGCAGCCCCAGCGGATACGGCCGCCCCAGCACATACGACGCCGGCACCCAGTTGACGAAGGCCACCGGGAACACGAACGTCACCCCCCGCACCAGCTCCCTGCCGAACACGGTCGGCGGATACTGCAACAGCGTCTGCCCGCCGTACGTGAACGCGCTCTGCACCTCGGACGCGTCCTGCGCCACGAACTGGAAGGCCGCGCCGGCCACGAACACCGCCGAGAAGATCGCCCCGCCGCACAGCAGCGTCACCGGCACCATCAGCACCCTGCCCGGCGTCCAGTCGATGTCCAGCGCCACCAGGGACCAGCCCAGCACCAGCGCCCCCTGGGTGATCCGGCCGAGCCGGCGCAGCGCGAAACGGTCCGCCGCGACCTGGGCCAGCACCGGAGCGGGCCGCACCAGCAGCGTGTCGAGCGTGCCGTCACGCACCCGCGAGCCCAGCCGGCCCGCCGAGCCGATCGTCAGGTCCGCGATCCCGAAGGCCGTCGCCGACAGCCCGTACAGGAAGGCCACCTCCGGCAACGTGTACCCGCCGAGGACGTCGACCTGCGAGAACATCAGCAGGATCGCCACGAAGTCCAGCCCGGTCACCAGCAGGGTGCCGAACACGGTCATCGCGAAGGACACCCGGTAGGCCAGCGTGGAGCGGATCCACATGGCCGAGATCAGCCGGTAGGCCCGCAGACCCTCCCGCACCCGGCGGGACTCCCGCACACCCTCGCGCTCCCCCGCACCCGCGCGCTCCCGGACACGCCCGACCTCACCCACCCTGGACCACCACCCGCCGGGTCGCCGCCCCCTGCAACAGCCGCCCGGCCGCCAGCAGCGCCACCGCCCACACCGCCTGGAACGCGAAGGCGGACAGCGGGCCCGTCTCCCCCATCAGCAGATCGGCCGGCATCTGCAACTGCGCCGCCCACGGCAGCGCCCGTACGACCTCGCCCAGCGGTCCCGGGAAGGCGTTCAGCGGCAGCGTCATCCCCGAGCAGAAGATCCCGGTGACCACCATCGCCTGAAGCGCGCCCGTGCCGTCCAGCAGCCAGAACCCGCTCAGCGCCACCAGGAAGCGGATCCCGAAGCTGACGATCATCGCGAGCACCACAGCGACCAGGAAGGCCAGCCAGGTCACCGGATCGTCCGGCAGCGCCGTGGGAAAGACGAGCGCCCCGAACGCGAAGGGGATCACCCCCCGCCCCACCAGCTGGAACAGCGCCCGCCCCAGATCGTGAGCCAGCCACCACAGTTGCAGGTCCACCGGCCGGTACAGGTCGATGGCCACGTCACCCGTGCGGATGCGTTCCATCAGCTCGGTCTCGAAACCGCCGCCCTGGATCGCCAGCGTCGCGTACAGCGCCTGCCCCAGCCACACGAAGCTGACGGCCTGCGCCTGGTCGTACCCGCCCAGGTGCGGTCTCTCGTCCCACAGCGCCAGATAGGTGTAGACGAGGATCAGCCCGAAGACGGTGTTCGTGAACACCCCCGCCGCCGTGGCCACCCGATACGTCGCGTACCGTCGGAAGCCCCCCGACGCGACGGCCGCGTACAACCGCGCCGAACCCACCGCAGTCGTCCTCCTCGCCGCACGGCACCGAAGCGCAGGAGCCTAGTCCTGCGGCGGCCCGGCAGGCCAGGCGTTTTCCGAGCGCAACGCGTGCCGATTGTCGGGAACGGAACCCGCGGTGCGAGAGTCTTCAATAGGGGCCGCAGAAGGCGTACGAGGCGTACGGGAACGTACGACGCGAAACAGGAGTCCGTGCACGACATGAGTGACGAGCCGCAGCAGCCGAAGCAGGGCTGGGCACCGAGCGAGCCGGAAGCGGCCGCAGATCCCGGGTCCGGTGAGCCCGAGTCCGGGGCGCCGGCCGGCAAGAAGGCCAAGCGGCCCCGGCGGACGGGCTGGCGGCGCGCCGTCCCCACCTGGCGGATGGTCCTCGCCACGTTCGTCATGGGCGTCCTCCTGCTGACCGGCCTGTTCTTCCTCGGCTACTCGATCGTCCCCATCCCGCCGGCCAACGCGCTCGCCACCAAACAGAGCAACGTCTACCTGTACGCGGACGGCAGCCAGCTCGCCCGGGACGGCGAGGTCAACCGGGAGAACGTCTCTCTCGGGCAGATCTCCAAGGACGCCCAGCACTCCGTCCTGGCCGCCGAGGACCGCGACTTCTACAGCGAGTCCGCCATCGACCCCAAGGCGATGCTCCGCGCCGGCTGGAACACCGCCACCGGCAAGGGCAAGCAGTCCGGCTCGACGATCACCCAGCAGTACGTGAAGAACTACTACCTGGCCCAGGAGCAGACCGTCACCCGCAAGGTGAAGGAGTTCTTCATCTCGATCAAGCTGGACCGCACGGAGACCAAGGACCAGATCCTCGAGGGCTACCTCAACACCAGCTACTTCGGCCGCAACGCCTACGGCATCCAGGCCGCCGCCCAGGCCTACTACGGCGTCGACGCCTCCGAACTGAACGCCGCCCAGGGCGCCTACCTCGCCGCGCTGCTGAACGCGCCGAGCGAGTACGACGTCGTCGCCCACCCGGAGAACAAGGGCGCGGCGCAGGCCCGTTGGAACTACGTCCTGGACGGCATGGTCACCAAGGGCTGGCTGACCGCGTCCGAGCGGGCCGGCATGACGTTCCCGATGCCGAAGGAGGCCACGGTCTCCACCGGCATGTCCGGGCAGCGCGGCTACATCGTCGACGCGATCAAGGACTACCTCACCGAGAACAAGATCCTCGACAAGGACCAGCTCGCCGTCGGCGGCTACCGCATCACGACCACGCTTCAGAAGGGCAAGCAGAACGCCTTCGTCGACGCGGTCAACGACCAGCTGATGGACAAACTGGACAAGAAGAACCGCAAGGTCGACACGTACGTCCGCGCGGGCGGCGCCGCCATCGACCCCAGGACCGGCAAGGTGCTCGCCATGTACGGCGGCATCGACTACGTGAAGCAGTACACGAACAACGCCACCCGCGGCGACTTCCAGGTCGGCTCCACCTTCAAGCCGTTCGTGTTCACCTCCGCCGTCCAGAACCACTCCGAGACGCAGGACGGCCGCGTCATCACCCCGAACACGGTCTACGACGGCACCAACAAGCGCCCCATCGTCGGCTGGGACGGCGGCGCCTACGCGCCCGAGAACGAGGACCAGGTCTCCTACGGCGACATCACCGTCCGCGAGGCCACCGACAAGTCCGTCAACTCGGTGTACGCCCAGCTGGCCGTCGACGTCGGCTCCGACAAGGTCAAGGAGACCGCGATCGACCTGGGCATCCCGGCGAACACCCCCGACCTGACCGCGTCCCCGTCCATCGCGCTCGGCCCGTCCACCGCGAGCGTCCTGGACATGGCGCAGGCGTACGCCACCCTCGCCAACCACGGCCGGCACGGCACGTACACGATGATCGAGAAGATCACCCGGGGCGGCGCCGGAGACATCGAGCTGCCCCGGAAGAAGACCAGCCAGGCCGTCAGCCGGGAGGCCGCCGACACCACCACGGCGGTCCTGCGGAGCGTCGTCCAGAACGGCACGGCCACCGCCGCGCAGGCCGCCGGCCGTCCCGCCGCGGGCAAGACCGGCACGGCCGAGGAGGACACGGCCGCCTGGTTCGCCGGCTACACACCGGACCTCGCCACCGTCGTCTCCGTCATGGGCCAGGACCCGGTGACCGCCGCCCACAAGCCGCTCTACGGGGCGATGGGCCTGGCGCGGATCAACGGCGGCGGCGCCCCGGCCGAGATCTGGGCCCAGTTCACCAAGGACGCCCTCAAGGGCAAGCCGGTCACCGACTTCGACCTCCAGCTCCAGCCGGGCTCCTCGGAGCCCGAGGCCCCCGACACCGACATCCCCGTGGACCCGACCGACGGCGGCACCACCACCGACGGCGGCACCACCGACGGGACCACGGGAGCCACCACCGGCGATCCCACCGACGGCGGCACCACGGACGGCGGCACCCCCGGGGACACGACCGGCGGCACCACGGACGGCACCACCGGCGGCGGCGACACCACGGGCGGGACGACCGGGGGCACGACCGACGGCGGCACCACCACCGGCGGCGGCACCACCGACGGGACCACGGGAGGCACCACCGGCGATCCCACCGACGGCGGCACCTCGGACGGCGGCACCACCGGGGACACGACCGGCGGCACCACGGACGGCACCCAGCAAGGAGGGACGACCGGCACGGTCCCCCAGCTGGCGAGCCGCCGGGAGTGACACCCGGCGAGCCACCGCATGAGGAAAGGGCTGGTGACCGAGGTCACCAGCCCTTTCCTCACCGCTGCATCAGAGATACAGCCCGGTCGAGTCCTCGGACCCCTCGAAGCGGTCCGCGGCCACCGCGTGCAGATCACGCTCCCGCATCAGGGCGTACGGGACGCCCCGCACCTCCACCTCGGCCCGGTCCTCCGGATCGAACAGAACCCGGTCGCCCGGCTCCACGGTCCGTACGTTCTGCCCCACGGCGACGACCTCCGCCCACGCCAGCCGGCGCCCGACGGCCGCGGTGGCCGGAATCAGGATCCCGCCACCGGAACGCCGCTCGCCCTCACTGGTGTCCTGCCGCACGAGAACCCGGTCGTGCAGCATCCGGATGGGCAGCTTGTCGTGCTGGGTGCTGTGCTCGTTTCTGTTGGCGCTCACAGCTCTGAACCTACCTGCCTTCGACGCGTCCGTAGGCCGGTGGGTCAGCCCTTGCGCCGCCGGGTTCCCAGGGCCAGCAGCCCCACGAGCCCGACCACGACGAGCGCCACCGGCACCACCCGCTCCAGCCGGGGCGCGCCCTCCTCGTCGACGAACTGGGCCTTCACGTCACTGACCGCCCGGTTGACCCCGACGTAGGCCCGCCCGAGCGTGTGGTCGATGTTCGACGCGACCTTGGCCCTGGCATCGCCCACGATCGTCCGGGGATGCACCCGCACCCCGATCTCGTCGAGCGTCTCGGCCAGCATCTCGCGGCGGCGCTTGATGTCCGCCTCGATCTGCGCCGGGGTTCTCGTGTCCGACGTCTCCGCCACCGTAAGGCCTCCGAAGTCAGCTGATGCCTGTTGCCGCTGCCTGTTGCCGCTGCTTGTCCGGACAGTCTGTCAGCTCCACGCGCCGCCGCGCTGTCAGGACCCCCGGTTACGCTAGCCCGATGAGCGAGCGACTCCAGCCCGGGGATGCAGCCCCCGCCTTCACCCTCCCCGACGCCGACGGCAACGAGATCTCCCTGTCGGACTACCGGGGACGCAAGGTCATCGTCTACTTCTACCCCGCGGCGCTGACCCCAGGCTGCACCAAGCAGGCCTGCGACTTCACCGACAACCTCGACGTGCTGGCCGGCGCGGGGTACGACGTCATCGGGATCTCCCCGGACAAGCCCGAGAAACTGGCGAAGTTCCGCGAGAAGGAGAACCTGAAGGTCACCCTCCTCGCGGACCCCGACAAGACGGTCACCGAGGCCTACGCCGCCTTCGGCGAGAAGAAGAACTACGGCAAGACCTACCTGGGCGTCATCCGCTCCACGGTCGTCGTCGACGAGCACGGCACGGTCGAACGGGCCCTGTACAACGTCCGCGCGACCGGCCACGTGGCGAAGATCATCAAGGACCTGGCGATCTGACCCCGCCCCACCCCCGACAACGGCCCGCACCGGCACGCCCCGGTACGGGCCGCTCCACATCCTCCGCGTGACTGTCCGACAATCGGTTCGTTACTCCGTACGAGACCACGAACGCGTGGCCGAGATACGGGAGGGGATCGATGGGGGCCAGTGCGTATCCGAGGGAGCGGTTGGAGCAGGCCGCTCGGGGGTCGCGCACCTTGTCGGAGGCGTTGGCGAGGCTGGGGGTCGATCCGCGGAGTTCGACCCGCCGGTATGTCCTGGAGCGGATGAGGAAGCTGGGGGTGGATGTCTCGCACTTCGAGCGGGAGGGGGTCCGCTGGACCCGAGAGGTCCTTCAGGCAGCGGTCTCGGCGTCGACGAACATGTGCGAGGTGCTGCGCCACCTCGGACTCGAGGTGGTCGGCGGGCACCACACGCACATCAGCCGCCGGGTGAAGGCGTACGGGATCGACACCTCGCACTTCCAGGTACCGACCCGGCGCGGCAGGGCTTGGCGACCACGCACACCGGAAGGCCTGCTCGTCGAGCAGCCGGCCGCTGAGGCCCGGCGCATTCCGAGTGACCGGCTCAAGTGGGCGATGACGGTCAGAGGTGTCCCCGAGCGGTGCGCCCTGTGCGGCACAGCGGCGGTGTGGCGAGATCGTCCGCTCCCCCTGGAGGTCGACCACATCAACGGCAACTGGCGGGACAACCGCATCGAGAACCTGCGGCTGCTGTGCCCCAACTGCCATTCCACGACGGACAGTTATCGAGGGCGTGGCAAGAGGCGTGCGGGAGGTGCCGTTTCATGACCGGCGTGCAGTACACCCGCGAACGGTTGGCGGAGGCCGCCGCGCGGTGTTCCGACATCGACGAGGTCATCGCCTACTTCGGTACCAGGCCTTACGGCAATCTTCGCCGTCATCTCTTCCGGCGCTTCGACCACTTCGGAATCGATGTCTCCCACATGCCACGTCGGAACCGAACCGGAGCGCGCCGTAGACCGGCGGCCGACGAGTTGCGGCGGGCGGTCGAGGGAGCGACGTCCATCGCCGACGCCCTGCGCGCGCTGGGTCTGGCCCCCTACAGCGGCCCGGCGCGCACCCGGTTGCGACAGTGGGTGGCCGACGACGGTCTCGACACCTCCCACTTCCTGGGACAAGGCCATCAGCGTGGAAAGGAGGGGACGACCCCTGTCAAACGTGCCAAGGACATCCTGATCAAGCACGACGGCGGGCGCCGGACAAGAACACACCTGCTGCGGCGCTCGCTCCGTGAGATCGGCGTCCCAGAGGAGTGCGCGGAGTGCGGAGTGGGTCCCGAGTGGCTCGGCCGGCCCATGACTCTGGAGGTCGATCACATCAACGGCGACTGGAGCGACGACCGGCGCGAGAACCTGCGGCTGCTGTGCCCCAACTGTCACGCGACCACCAGCACGTGGTGCCGAGGGGGGCGCCGACATCGGGGTCATCCCCGGTAGCATGAGCGGGTAGGCGGCCGTTGCTGAATGGTATAAGCAGAGGTTTTAGGTGCCTCGGGGCATTTGCCCATGTGGGTTCGACTCCCATCGGCCGCACACCTGAAGGGGCCGCCCCAGCCGGGCGGCCCCTCCCCCGTTTCTCAGCCCAACAGCTCCCGCACCACCGGCACCAACCCCCGGAACGCCTGTCCCCGGTGGCTGATCGCGTTCTTCTCCTGCGGGGTCAGTTGCGCGCAGGTCCGCGTGTCCCCCTCCGGCTGGAGGATCGGGTCGTAGCCGAAGCCGTTCGTGCCGGTCGGGGCGTGGCGGAGGGTGCCGCGGAGGCGGCCCTCGACCACGCGTTCCGTGCCGTCCGGCAGGGCGAGTGCCGCCGCGCAGGCGAAGTGGGCGCCGCGGTGTTCGTCGGGGATGTCGGACAACTGGGCCAGGAGGAGGTCGAGGTTGGCCTGGTCGTCTCCGTGGCGGCCGGCCCAGCGGGCGGAGAAGATGCCGGGGGCGCCGTTGAGGACGTCGACGCACAGGCCGGAGTCGTCGGCGACGGCGGGCAGGCCGGTGGCCTGGGCGAGGGCGTGGGCCTTGAGCAGGGCGTTCTCGGCGAACGTGACGCCCGTTTCCTTGACGTCGGGGATCTCGGGGTAGGCGTCCGCGCCGACGAGGTCGTGCGGGAGACCTGCGTCGGCGAGGATCGCCCTGAGTTCGGTGATCTTTCCGGCGTTGCGGGTGGCGAGGATCAGGCGGGTCATGGGGTCCAGTATCGCGGCCCCGCCCGCCGCCGGTTTACGGGGTGCAGACCTTGGTCAGTTCGCCGGCGGCGTCGGTGACGGGGCTGAGGTCGGGGGTCTCGTCGCCCTTCTCGACCGCCGTGCGGACGTTGGTGACGGCCGCGGCGAGGTCGTCGACCGCCTTGTTGACGTCGGCGTTGTCGGTCTTGTCGCCGATCTCGTCGAGGTTCTGGTCGATGGAGTCGAGGGACTCCTGCAGCTGCGTCGGGTCGTTGGAGGCGCTTGCGACGGCCTGCTGGAGGTCCGTGACGCTGTCGGCGATGGCGTCGGCGGTCTGGACGCAGTCCAGTGCCTTGTTGACGGCGTCGCAGCCGGTGGTGAGTCCGACCGTCAGCCCGACCGCCGCGACGGCGGCGGCGATGGCGGTACGGCGACTTCGGCGGCGTCGGCTCGCGGCCATGGATCTGTTCCCTCCCGTTGGGGTCAGGCCCCCGGTGGGCCCCCCGTGCTGGCCGGGCGCACGGTGGTGTGCCGTGCGCCCGTACCCATAGTGACGCGGGGACGGTCGGCGCGGTTGCCCGCGGTGGCCGTCGTTCTTGGGGCGCCCTTTACTTTTCGAGGACCGTATCAAGTGCCTTGCGCTGAAAGGCCGCCAGGTCGGTGCAGCCGGCGACCGCGAGGTCGAGCAGGGAGTTGAGTTCGTCCCGGGCGAAGGGTTCGGCCTCGGCGGTGCCCTGGACCTCGACGAAGCGGCCGTCGCCGGTGCAGACGACGTTCATGTCGGTGTCGGCGCGGACGTCCTCCTGGTAGCAGAGGTCCAGCAGCGGGACGCCGCCGACGATGCCGACGGACACCGCGCTGACCGTGCCGGTCAGGGGCCGGCGGCCGGCCTTGACCAGCTTCTTGGCCTGGGCCCACGAGACGGCGTCGGCGAGGGCCACGTACGCGCCGGTGATGGCCGCGGTGCGGGTGCCGCCGTCGGCCTGGAGGACGTCGCAGTCCAGGACGATGGTGTTCTCGCCGAGGGCCTTGTAGTCGATGACCGCGCGCAGGGAGCGGCCGATGAGGCGGCTGATCTCGTGGGTGCGGCCGCCGATCTTGCCGCGGACGGACTCGCGGTCGCCGCGGGTGTTGGTGGCGCGGGGCAGCATCGAGTACTCGGCGGTGACCCAGCCCTCGCCGCTGCCCTTGCGCCAGCGCGGGACGCCTTCGGTGACGGAGGCGGTGCAGAAGACCTTGGTGTCGCCGAAGGAGACGAGGACGGAGCCCTCGGCGTGCTTGCTCCAGCCGCGTTCGATGGTGACCGGGCGGAGTTGTTCGGGGGTGCGGCCGTCGATTCGAGACATGGCGCTGAGCCTATCCGTACGTGCGGAACGGGCCCCTCCCGCGGTGGGAGAAGGCCCGTTCGAGGGAGCGCGGGCCGTCGGGGACGGTGGCTCGGGTGGCTCACATGAGGTCTTCGATCTCCGCGGCGATGGGGTCGGCGTCGGTGCCGATGACGACCTGGATGGCGGTGCCCATCTTCACGACTCCATGGGCGCCGGCGGCTTTCAGGGCGGCCTCGTCGACCTTGCCGGCGTCGACGACCTCGGTGCGCAGGCGGGTGATGCAGCCCTCGACCTCTTCGATGTTGTCGATGCCGCCGAGTCCGGCAACGATCTTCTCAGCCTTGGTGGCCATGTTCCTTCTCCCTGATCCGAACCGCTTTTTGGCAGTAACCCACAGTTGGCCCATCTTTGCGAGCGATCGTGGCGCGCGTACCGAAGGATGACGTCACAGCACCCAAATCGTCCGTGACTGGTCTACACCACCTGACAGGCGGTCGCCAAACCATGAGTGCCGAGAGCGCCGACACCAGTGGTCCCGCGCGCGCCCGTTGGAACCGTCTGTTCCAGGGTCTGCAGAAGATGGGCCGCAGTCTGCAGCTTCCGATCGCCGTGCTGCCGGCGGCGGGCATCCTCAACCGGCTGGGCCAGCCTGATGTGTTCGGTGACGACGGGCTGGGGTGGACCAATGTCTCGAAGGTGATGGCGGGTGCGGGCGGCGCGCTGCTGGACGGTCAGCTGGGGTTGCCCCTGTTGTTCTGCGTCGGTGTGTCGATCGGCATGGCGAAGAAGGCGGACGGTTCGACGGCGCTGGCGGCGGTGACGGGTTTCCTCGTCTACTTCTCCGTGTTGCGCCAGTTCCCGGAGGACTGTCCTGACGGGGCGACGGCCGTCACCGGCATCGGCTGTCAGGCGACGGTCGACGGCACGGTGACGGCGTTCACCTTTCAGAACCCGGGTGTGTTCGGCGGGATCGTCATGGGTCTGCTGTCGGCCTATTTCTGGCAGCGTTTCCACCGGACGAGGCTGGTGGACTGGCTCGGCTTCTTCAACGGCCGCCGGCTGGTGCCGATCATCATGGCGTTCGTCGCGATCGCGTTCGCGGCGCTGTGTCTGTGGGTGTGGCCGCCGATCGGTGACGCGCTGGAGAGTTTCAGCGACTGGCTGGACGGTCTGGACGCGTGGGGTGCGGGCATCTTCGGGGTGGCGAACCGCGCTCTGCTGGTGATCGGGCTGCACCAGTTCCTGAACGTGCCCATCTGGTTCCAGTTCGGCACGTACACCAAGCCGGACGGCACGGTGGTGCACGGGGACATCAACATGTTCCTGGCGGGAGACCCGGACGCGGGTCAGTTCACCTCGGGTTTCTTCCCGATCATGATGTTCGCGCTGCCGGCGGCGGCGCTGGCGATCACGCACTGCGCGAAGCCGCACCGCCGCAAGGAGGTGGGCGGTTTGATGCTGTCGGTGGCGCTGACGTCGTTCGTCACGGGGATCACGGAACCGATCGAGTACTCGTTCCTGTTCATCGCGCCGCTGCTGTACGTGGTGCACGCGCTGCTGACGGGTGTGTCGATGGCGGTGACGTGGGCGTTCGGGGTGCATGACGGCTTCAGCTTCTCGGCGGGCCTGATCGACTACGTGATCAACTGGAATCTCGCGACGAGGCCGTGGGCGATCATTCCGATCGGTCTGTGCTTCGCTGCCGTCTACTACGTGATCTTCCGTTTCGCGATCACGAGGTTCGATCTGAAGACTCCGGGGCGGGAGCCGGAGGAGGAGGTCGAGGACGTCACGAAGGTGTAGCTCCACGTAGCCTCATCGTCACGGTTTTCGCGGGTTCCTTATCTCTCCTTCATCGTGCTACAACATGGTCTACACCACTGAGTGGTGTAGACCACCACCCGATGGAGGAAGTATGAGCTCCGCCACCGCAACGGCGACCCCCGCCAAGAAGCGGGGATCCGGCCTGTTCCAGGGCCTGCAGAAGGTCGGCCGCAGCCTGCAGCTCCCGATCGCCGTGCTGCCGGCGGCGGGTCTGCTGCTGCGGTTCGGCCAGCCCGACGTGTTCGGCAAGGACGGCCTCGGCTGGGACAAGGTCGCGGCCGTGTTCGCCACCGCCGGTGGCGCGATCTTCGACAACCTGCCGATGCTGTTCTGCATCGGTGTCGCGATCGGCTTCGCCAAGAAGGCCGACGGCTCCACCGCGCTGGCCGCCCTGGTCGGCTTCCTGGTCTACAGCAACGTCCTGAAGGCGTTCCCGGTCACCGAGGCGAAGGTCCAGGCCGGCGCGGACATAGCCGCGACCTACAACAACCCCGGTGTCCTCGGCGGCATCATCATGGGTCTGCTGTCCGCCGTGCTGTGGCAGCGGTTCCACCGCACCCGGCTGGTGGACTGGCTCGGCTTCTTCAACGGCCGCCGCCTGGTGCCGATCATCATGGCGTTCGTCGGCACGATCATGGGTGTCTTCTTCGGGCTGGTCTGGGAGCCGATCGGCGAGGTCATCTCCGACTTCGGCGAGTGGATGACCGGTCTCGGTGCCTTCGGCGCGGGTCTGTTCGGCCTCATCAACCGCGCGCTGATCCCGATCGGCATGCACCAGTTCGTCAACACCGTCTCGTGGTTCCAGATCGGTGACTTCACGGACGCCTCGGGCGCGGTCGTCCACGGCGACCTGAACCGCTTCTTCGCCGGTGACCCGACCGCCGGTCAGTTCATGTCCGGCTTCTTCCCGATCATGATGTTCGGTCTGCCCGCCGCCGCGATCGCGATCGCCCACTGTGCGCGTCCCGAGCGCCGCAAGGCCGTGATGGGCATGATGATCTCGCTGGCGCTGACCTCGTTCGTGACCGGTGTGACCGAGCCGATCGAGTTCGCGTTCATGTTCATCGCCCCGCTGCTGTATGTGATCCACGCGGTGCTCACGGCCATCTCGATGGCGGTCACCTGGGCGCTCGGCGTCCACGCGGGCTTCACCTTCTCCGCGGGCTTCATCGACTACGCGCTGAACTGGAACCTCGCCACCAAACCCTGGCTGATCATCCCGATCGGCCTGGTCTTCGCGGCGATCTACTACTCCGTCTTCCGCTTCGCCATCACCAAGTTCAACCTCCCCACCCCGGGCCGCGAGCCCGAGGAGGAGGTCGAGGACCTCACCAAGGCGTGAGCCTCGCCGTACGGCAGGACGAAGGCCCCGGAACCGACGAGGTTCCGGGGCCTTCGCGCGCGTACGGAAGGCTAGATCTCGTACGACATCCTCGGCACCGCCAGTTCCACCGGGCCGTCGAACACCGCGCGCGCGTCGGTGAGGTTGACCTGCGGGTCGGTCCACGGGGGGATGTGGGTGAGGACCAGGCGGCGGGCGCCTGCCCGGGCCGCCGTCTCACCCGCCTCGCGGCCGTTGAGGTGCAGGTCGGGGATGCTCTCCTTGCCGTGCGTGAAGGCGGCCTCGCACAGGAACAGGTCGGCGTCGCGGGCGAGTTCGTCCAGGGCGGGGGTGACGCCCGTGTCGCCGGAGTACGTGACGGTCTTCCCGCCGTGCTCGACGCGGATGCCGTACGCCTCGACCGGGTGGGCCACCCGTTCGGTGTGGACCGTGAACGGACCGAGGTCGAAGGTGGACGGCTTGACCGTGTGGAAGTCGAAGACCTCGCTCATGGAGGAGGCGGTGGGGGTGTCCGCGTAGGCCGTGGTGAGACGGTGTTCCGTGCCCTCGGGTCCGTAGACGGGGATCGGGTCGCAGCGGCCGCCGTCGTGACGGTAGTAGCGCGCGACGAAGTACGCGCACATGTCGATGCAGTGGTCGGCGTGCAGATGGCTGAGGAAGATCGCGTCGAGGTCGTAGAGACCGCAGTGGCGCTGCAACTCGCCCAGGGCACCGTTGCCCATGTCGAGGAGCAGCCGGAAGCCGTCGGCCTCTAGGAGGTAGCTCGAACAGGCCGATTCCGCGGACGGGAACGACCCCGAGCAGCCGACGACGGTGAGCTTCATGAAGCAGAAACCTCCGCTGGCGGGAAATCCGGAAGATCGGTAACAGGGCGTCGGGCGGGTCGTGCGGTCCGTCGAGCGTAAGGCGCGAAACCCATGGTCGCTCCTCCGCCAAGGGCTGTTGTGGGCGAACTCACCTGTGGTGTCACCGGTTCGGCTGGACCCGGGGCGCATGGGACTAGCGAGGGGGCGCGCGGTGGTCATCGCGCGCCGGTAACGTCGTGCGTATGGACACGTCCTGGTGGCTCGCGCTCGTCGCGGTCGTACTGCTCGCGCTGGTCGCCGTGCTCGTCGACGGCTGGGGGCGGGGGCATCGGCCCGCGGGCCGTCGGAGCCGGCCGCCGGGGCGTCCGGAGGAGACCGGCGGGCGGCCGCGGCCGGCGGAGATCTGGTGGGCGAACGTCCCGTACGAGGACGGGCCCGGCGGCAAGGACCGCCCGTGTCTGGTGCTGGTGGTGCACGGGGACCGGGCGACCGTCGCGAAGATCACCAGCAAGTACCACGACGAGCGGGCCGGGGTGATCCCGCTGCCGCCGGGGTCGGTGGGCGACACGCGCGGCCGGGCGAGCTTCCTGGAGACGGACGAGCTGCGCCAGGTGCCGGTGCGGGAGTTCCGGCGCCGGGCCGGGGTGGTGGACCCGGCCCTGTGGGACCGGGTCCGCCACCTGGCCGGCTAGGAGGGCCGGGGCAGGGGGACGCCGGCTCCGTCGTGGCGCCGGCCCGCTCCCCCACTGCCTCAAGGGCGTGGGAGCCGCCCCCACTCGCCGTACCGGCCGAAGGCCCCCGTACGTCCGGTACCAGGACTTCCGGCCGGTACGTCGGGAGCACGCGCCGGACGGCGCTCCCTGACGGGCCGACGTCGCCTGCCTCGGCGCTGATGCCGCTCGTGCGGAGTGCCCCGGGGCCGCGCGGGGGCTATGCCCAGAGCTGGCCCTGGAGCGTCTCGATGGCCTCTTCGGTCGTGGCCGCCGTGTAGACGCCGGTCGAGAGGTACTTCCAGCCGCCGTCGGCGACGACGAACACGATGTCCGCGCTCTCGCCCGCCTTCACGGCCTTGTTGCCGACGCCGATCGCGGCGTGCAGGGCGGCGCCGGTGGAGACGCCCGCGAAGATGCCCTCCTGCTGGAGGAGTTCGCGGGTGCGGGTGACCGCGTCGGCGGACCCGACCGAGAAGCGGGTGGTGAGGACGGAGGCGTCGTACAGCTCCGGGACGAAGCCCTCGTCGAGGTTGCGCAGGCCGTACACCAGGTCGTCGTAGCGCGGCTCGGCGGCGACGATCCTCACGTCCGGCTTGTGCTCGCGCAGGTAGCGGCCGACGCCCATCAGGGTGCCGGTGGTGCCGAGCCCGGCGACGAAGTGGGTGACGGAGGGGAGGTCGGCGAGGATCTCGGGTCCGGTGCCGGCGTAGTGGGCGCCGGCGTTGTCCGGGTTGCCGTACTGGTAGAGCATCACCCAGTCGGGGTGCTCGGCGGACAGCTCCTTGGCGACCCGTACGGCGGTGTTGGAACCGCCCGCGGCGGGTGACGGGATGATCTCGGCGCCCCACATGGCGAGCAGCTCACGGCGCTCCTGCGAGGTGTTCTCGGGCATCACGCACACCATGCGGTAGCCCTTGAGCTTGGCCGCCATGGCGAGGGAGATGCCGGTGTTGCCGGAGGTGGGCTCGAGGATGGTGCAGCCCGGGGTCAGCCGGCCGTCCTTCTCCGCCTGTTCGATCATGTGCAGGGCGGGGCGGTCCTTGACCGAGCCGGTGGGGTTGCGGTCCTCCAGCTTGGCCCAGATCCGGACGTCGGAGGACGGCGAGAGCCGCGGCAGGCGCACCAGCGGGGTGTTGCCCACCGCGGCCAGCGGGGAGTCGTAACGCATCGGTGGTCAGTGGTCCTCAGACCATGCCGCCGGCCACGGCCGGCAGGATCGTCACGTTGTCGCCGTCGGTGAGCTTGGTGTTGATGCCGTCCAGGAAGCGGACGTCCTCGTCGTTGAGGTAGACGTTGACGAAGCGGCGCAGCTGGTCACCGTCCACGATGCGGGCCTGGATGCCCGCATGCCGGTTCTCGAGGTCGGCGAAGAGCTCGGCGAGCGTGTCCCCGTTGCCTTCCACCGCCTTCTGGCCGTCGGTGTACGGGCGGAGGATGGTCGGGATGCGGACCTCGATGGCCATGGCTGAGGGCTCCTGTCGGAAGTGGTCAGGTCGGTGGACGCGCGGGAGCGCAGTACAGCGGGGTGGTGCGGTCAGGATCCCCCACGCCCGGCTGCGTCGGCGCGGGAGGTACCCCCGCCGGCTCGCGGCCGTGTGGCGGCGGGGCGTCAACAGATGGCGCTGGCGAGCCTGCACAGGTCGACGTGCAGCCGCGCCACGAGCAGCATGCCCGGCGTCTTCTCGCTCACGTCGTCACAAACCATGGGCTCATCGTATCGATTCCCGGCCCGGATCCCCGTATGTGATCCCACATTGCGGACGCTTTCCGGTCGGAGAGTGAGACTGCCGAGTTCAGGCGGACTTTCTGCGCACCAGGCGGGTGGGGACGATCGCGGGGGCCGCGGCCGGGGTGTCGGGCCGCCGGGTGCGGTCGAGGAGCAGCCGGGCCATCAGCCGGCCCATCTCCTCGACGTCCTGGTGGACGGTGGTCAGCGGCGGGTCGGTCGACTCGGCGATCTCCGTCAGGTCGTCGAAGCCGACCACGGCCACGTCCTCGGGCACCCGCCGGCCGCGCTCCCGCAGCGTCTGGAGGGCACCGGACGCCATGAGGTCGGAGGCGACGAAGACGGCGTCCAGGCCGGGACACCGGTCGAGCAGGGCGGCCATGGCGTCGGCGCCGCCCCGCTGGGTGTAGTCGGCCCGCTCGACCAGGGGGGATGCGGCCTCCGGGAGGGCGTCCCGGTAGCCGGCGAGCCGGTCGGCGGCGGAGTTCTCCTGGTCGTAGGGCCCCGTGACGGTGGCGATGCGGGTACGGCCGAGCGCGACCAGGTGCCGGACGGCCTGCCGGGCGCCGCCGCGGTTGTCGCCGTCGACGTAGACCTGGCCGCGCACGGTGTCGCCCTCGCGCAGCAGCGGACGGCCGCCGAAGACGGCGGGCAGGCCGAGGCGGTCGACCATCTCGGGCAGCAGGTCGCCGGGGCGCAGGGAGAACAGCAGGGCGCCGTCGACGTGGCCGCCGCCGAGGTAGTCGGCCACGCGCGGGTAGTCGTCCGGCTCGTCCAGGAACAGCAGGACGGCCTGGGCGCCGTGGCGGGCGAGTTCCCGGCGGATGCCGCGCAGCAGGCGGTCGAAGAACGGGTCGAGGAAGAGCCGGTTCTCCGGCTGGGCCGCCACCACCGCGACGGCGCCGGTGCGGTGGGTGACCAGTTGCCGGGCGGCCTGGTTGGGGACGTAGCCGAGTTCGGCGATCACCTCGCGGACCCGTTCGACGACCTCGGCGCGCACCCTGGGCTCGGCGTTGATCACCCGTGACACCGTGGACTTCGACACCCCCGACCGGCGTGCGACGTCTTCGAGCGTGGGGCGCTGTCCGTTCGACGGTCGCGTCAACACCATCTCCGATAGGGCGAGTTGCCGGTGCGTACGACGATCAGTATGCCTCCACGACCTTGATCTCCTCCTCCGTCACCTCGCCCTCGACGATCCGGAAGGAGCGGAACTGGAAGGGGCCGGCCTCGTCGGAGTCGGCGGTGGAGACAAGGACGTAGTGGGCGCCGGGTTCGTTGGCGTAGGAGATGTCGGTGCGGGAGGGGTAGGCCTCGGTCGCGGTGTGGGAGTGGTAGATGATCACCGGCTCCTCGTCGCGGTCGTCCATCTCCCGGTAGAGCTTGAGCAGGTCGCCGGAGTCGAACTCGTAGAACGTGGGCGAGCGGGCCGCGTTCAGCATCGGGATGAAGCGCTCGGGGCGGCCCGAGCCCGCCGGGCCCGCGACCACGCCGCACGCCTCGTCGGGGTGGTCCTCGCGCGCGTGGGCGACGATCTGGTCGAACAGGGCCTGGGTGATGGTGAGCATGTGGTCAGGATAAGCAGAGGGACCGGCCCGTACCGAGGGACGGTACGGGCCGGTCCGCATCCTGGGCGCGGAGGTCAGCCGGTCTTCTGGAGCTCCTGCTCGCCGCCCCGGTCGGTGAGGCGCGGGTCGCGGCCCTTGAGGATCAGCCAGCCGATCCCGAGGGCGGCGAACCAGCCCGCCATCACGTACAGGCAGACGCGGGCGTCGGCGTCGTACGCGATCAGGCCGGTGACGAAGAGCAGGAAGGCGATGGCGACGTAGCTGCACTTGGCGCCGCCCGGGGCGGGGAAGGAGGAGGCGGGCAGGCGGCCCGCGTCGACCGCGCGGCGGTACAGGACGTGGCTGATCAGGATCATCAGCCAGGTCCAGATGCCGGCCGCGGTGGCCACCGAGGTGACGTAGCCGAAGGCCTTCTCGGGGACGACGTAGTTCAGGACCACGCCGATGCCCATGAAGAGGACCGAGACGGTGACGCCGACAGCGGGGGTCTTGGTCGAGGACAGCTTCTTGAAGACCGCGGGCGCCTCGCCGCTGTGGGCCAGGTTCCGCAGCATGCGGCCCGTGGAGTACATGCCGGAGTTGCACGAGGACAGGGCGGCGGTCAGGACGACGAAGTTGACGATGCCGGCGCCCGCCGGGATGCCGATCTTCGCGAAGGCCTCGACGAAGGGGCTGACCCCGGGCGCGAACTCGGTCCACTTCACGACGCAGAGGATGACGGTGAGCGCGCCGACGTAGAAGAGGGCGATGCGCCAGGGGAGGGTGTTGATCGCCTTGGGGAGGGTCTTCTCGGGGTCCTCGGACTCGCCGGCCGTGACGCCGACCAGTTCGACGGCGAGGTAGGCGAACATGACGCCTTGCAGGGTCATCAGGGACGAGCCGACGCCCTTGGGGAAGAAGCCGTCGAAGGCCCAGAGGTTGGAGACGGCGGCGGTGTCGCCGGCGGAGCTGAAGCCGAAGGTGATGACGCCCAGCCCGATCACGATCATGCCGATCAGGGCGGTGACCTTGACCATGGAGAACCAGAACTCCAGCTCGCCGAAGAGCTTCACGGAGATCAGGTTGACCCCGAACAGGACCACCAGGAAGACCAGTGCGGTCACCCACTGGGGGATGGCCGGGTACCAGTAGTTGACGTAGATCGCGGCGGCGGTCAGCTCGGCCATGCCGGTGACCACCCACATCAGCCAGTACGTCCAGCCGGTGAAGTAGCCGAAGAACGGGCCGAGGAACTCGCGCGAGTACTCGGCGAAGGAGCCCGAGACCGGGCGGTAGAGCAGGAGCTCGCCGAGCGCCCGCATGATGAAGAAGATGATCACGCCCGCCAGGGCGTACATGAGGATGAGGCTGGGGCCGGCCTTGGCGATGTTCGCTCCGGCGCCCAGGAAGAGGCCGACGCCGATGGCGCCGCCGATCGCGATCATCTGGACCTGGCGGCTGCCGAGCCCGCGCTCGTACCCCTCTTCCGATTCCTTCGGGGCCTTGTCCGTGTCGACCTGCGCTGAGGTCATGTGTGGTGCGCCTTTCTCCATGCCGACCCGGGCCTCTCGTCGGCCTCGGATCGGGTCTCGATCCCCCCGGATACTGGAGTTTTCTGCCTGGCCGACGGTCGTCGGCTCGGTGGCGCACCCGGACGAACGTGGGTGGTGTTCGCCGGGCGGTCGTGCAGATTTATCACGGCCGCCACATTGATCACCTGTGGCGCGTGTGGCGCAGCGCACAGAGAAAGGCGGACAAAAGCCACCCGTGAGGGGCATAGGTGTCCGCCGCGGTGATGTGATCGTTATCCGGATTTGAGTGTCCGTTGAGCGAACACAACATCCACACAAGTCAGGGCATAAGGGTGCCGACGAGGGTCTCCTGGAGCCCTCCCAGCCACAGGTACGCCATCACCATCGGCTTGCGCGGGTCCTCGTCCGGGAGGTGGTAGAGCAGGTCGCTGTCGTCCTCGTCGGTGATCTCCAGCCGGGAGCCGATCGCGAGGCGCAGGTCGTTGAGGGTGCGCAGCCACTGCTGGGAGGCGCCGGGCGACAGCCTGAGGACCGCTCCGGCATCACCGGCCGGACTGAGCGCGTCCAGCGAGCGGATCACCGCGAGGGCGTTGTCCCGCTTGCCGGCCCGCAGGTCGTTCTCGGTGTAGCGGCGGAACTCGGCGGAGGAGGCCCGCTGTTCCTCGGCCTGCCGCGGTCCGGCGGTGCCCTCCGGGTCGCTGTAGGCGTCGGGGAAGAGCCGCCTGAGGACCGGGTCGGACGGGGGCTCGCTGGGGCCGTCGGCGAACAGCTCGGCGAGCGGGTCGTCGGTGGGTTCCTCGGCGGGACCGGGGCCGATGAGTTCCAGGAGCTGAACGGCCAGCGACCGGATGATGGAGATCTCGACGTCGTCGAGGGCGACGGCCGCGCCGCCGCCGGGGAGCGGTTCGAAGTGTCCTGGCATGGATTCTTTTCGCTGCTGGGCGGGCGCTGGGCTGCCGGGCGGACGCGGGGCTACTTGCGGTCCTGCTGGAGCGTGGCCCACAGGCCGTAGCCGTGCATGGCCTGCACGTCGCGCTCCATCTCCTCGCGACTGCCGCTGGAGACGACCGCCCGGCCCTTGTGGTGGACGTCGAGCATGAGCTTGGTGGCCTTGTCCTTGGAGTAGCCGAAGTACGTCTGGAAGACGTACGTCACATAGCTCATGAGGTTGACCGGGTCGTTGTGGACGATCGTGACCCAGGGGACGTCCGGCTCGGGGACGGCGAAGACTTCCTCCGCCGACTCGGTGCGTTCGGTCTCAAGGGGAGCGGGTGACGTCACATGGCCCATGCTGCCACGCCCCCCGCAAATCGTCACACTGACGAAATGGGGGTAGCATGCGTTGCCATGAACACAGCGGACCTTGGGCTGCCGGTGGACGTTCCCTCGACGGCGCTCTTCACGGACCAGTACGAGCTCACTATGGTGCAGGCCGCCTTGAAGGCGGGTACCGCCGAACGGCGCAGCGTGTTCGAGGTGTTCACGCGCCGGCTGCCGGACGGGCGGCGGTACGGCGTGGTGGCGGGCACCGGACGCGTCCTGGACGCGGTGGAGAACTTCCGGTTCGACGCGAACGTCCTCGGCTTCCTGCGCGAGCGCGCCATCGTCGACGAGGAGACCCTGGACTGGCTCGCCGCCTACCGCTTCTCGGGTGACATCTGGGGCTACCCGGAGGGCGAGGTGTACTTCCCCGGCTCGCCGATCCTGCGGGTCGAGGGCTCCTTCGCCGAGTGCGTGCTGCTGGAGACCGTGATCCTTTCCATCCTCAACCACGACTCGGCCATCGCCGCGGCGGCCTCCCGCATGGCCTCCGCCGCCGGCGGGCGGCCCCTGATCGAGATGGGCGCCCGCCGCACCCACGAGCTGGCCGCCGTCGCCGCCTCGCGCGCCGCGTACGTCGGCGGCTTCACCACCACCTCCGACCTGGCGGCCGGTTTCCGCTACGGCATCCCCACGGTGGGCACCTCGGCCCACGCCTTCACCCTGCTGCACGACCACGAGCGGGACGCCTTCCGGGCCCAGGTCGAGTCGCTGGGCCGGGGCACCACGCTGCTCGTGGACACGTACGACGTCACCGAGGCCGTCCGGCTGGCCGTCGAGGTCGCCGGGCCGGAACTGGGCGCCGTGCGGATCGACTCCGGGGACCTGCTGCTGGTCGCGCACCGGGTACGGCAGCAGCTGGACGAGCTGGGGGCCACCGAGACGAAGATCATCGTGACCTCGGACCTGGACGAGTACGCGATCGCCTCGATGGCGGCGGCGCCCGTGGACGCCTACGGCGTCGGCACCCAGCTGGTGACCGGCTCCGGGCACCCGACGGCCTCGATGGTCTACAAGCTGGTCGCCCGCGCCGAGTCCGCCGACCCGAAGGCCCCGCTGGTGCCGGTGGCGAAGAAGTCGTCCGGCGGCAAGACCTCCGTCGGCGGCCGCAAGTGGGCCGCGCGGCGGCTCGACGAGCACGGGATCGCGGAGACCGAGGTCGTCGGCACCGGGCCCGTGCCGGCCGAACTGGCCGACCGGCAGCTGCTGGTCGAGCTCGTCAAGGGCGGCGAGGTCGTCGCCCGGGAGCCGCTGGACGTCGTCCGCGACCGGCACGCCGCCGCCCGCGCCGGCCTGCCCCTGTCGGCGACCCAGCTGTCCCGCGGAGAACCGGTCATCCCGACGGAGTACGCACACGGTCGCTCGGGTAGCTAGTGCCGCGGCAGGCAACGTTTGCCCGTCAAGGAGCGGCGTCCGGTGCGTGCTCTCGGCGTGCCGGCCGCAAGCCCTCGTACTGGATGTACTTGGGCTTTCGGCCGGTGCGGCGAGAGGGCGTGCCGGGCGTCGCGACGGGGCGAACGTCGCCTGCCACGGCACTAGGGCCTGTCCGGCCCTTCGCGTCGTCGCCCGCCCGCGGGGTGGTCGCGCGGCGTCCGGTGCGTGCCACTCGCACCTCGCCCGCCCTTGAGGCGGCGGGAGTGTGCGTGGCGTCGCGGGACAGGCGGGACGGGCCGGACAGGCCCTGGAGCGGGTGCGCCCGTCCGCGCCGGACCGTGCCCCCTCCCGCCCCGCAACCGAAGTCCGTAGGCTCGGAGGTTCACCGGCCGGGCTCGCACCCCTTCTCTTCCCGACCCCATAGTCGAAGGACACCGACCATGCGCCGCGCCTTGATCGTCGTAGACGTGCAGAACGATTTCTGCGAGGGAGGCAGCCTCGCGGTGGCCGGGGGTGCCGACGTGGCCGCCGCCGTCACCGAGCTGATCGGCCAGGCGGCCGGCTCCGGCTACCAGCACGTGGTGGCCACCCGGGACCACCATGTCGCCCCCGGCGGCCACTTCGCCGACAACCCCGACTACGTCCACTCCTGGCCGGCGCACTGCGTCGCGGGCACCGAGGGGGTGGGCTTCCACCCGAACTTCGCCCCGGCGGTCGCCTCCGGCGCCATCGACGCCGTCTTCGACAAGGGGGCGTACGCCGCGGCCTACAGCGGCTTCGAGGGCGCCGACGAGAACGGCGTGGCGCTGGCCGACTGGCTGCGCGAGCGGGCGGTCGAGGAGGTGGACGTGGTCGGCATCGCCACCGATCACTGCGTCCGCGCCACCGCGCTGGACGCGGCCCGGGAGGGCTTCCGTACGCAGGTCCTGCTGGACCTGACCGCCGGGGTGGCCGAGGCGACCACCGAGCGGGCGCTGGAGGAGATGCGGGAGGCCGGCGTGGAGCTGTCCGGGAAGCCGGTGGTCGCCTAGTGCCGCGGCACTAGAAGCCGGTGGTCTGCCGACCCGCGACCTCGCGCGCCCGCCCGTCAGCCGCCCGCTCAGGGCCCGACCCCCTCGTCCCCGACCGTCAGCCGCCGCACCGGCACCTCAGCCGTCGCCGTCCGTCAGCCGCCGTCCGCGGTCCGTCAGCCGTCAGCCGTCAGCCGTCAGCTGTCAGCCGTCAGCCGTCAGCCGTCAGCCGTCAGCCGTCAGCCGTCAGCCGTCAGCCAGGGTCGCCCTGGACCCGGGCGGCAGGGTAAGGCCTGCTCAGGACCTACACGGGCGCCGTCGGACGTCTCAGCAGCGTCCTGATCGGCTGCCACAGCTCCTGGACGAGATCCGGGCCGCCGACACCGTTGTCAGGCGCCGTGCGCCATATCAGGCCGTCCGGGTGGTGCAGGACCGCGGTGATCTCGTCCGGTGTCGGCGGGGCCGCGTTGCCCCGCAGGTAGACCGCCCGCATGCCCAGGTTGCGCAGCCTGGTCAGGGCGCGCGCACGGTTCTGGGCGTGGACGAGGAAGCGGACACTGCCCGTGCCGTCGGTGGTGGGGCGGGGCAGGTTCAGCGCCACCACCACGCTGCCGGTCGGCAGCTTGCAGAAACCTCCTGCGGCCATGCGGTCACACCCCCGTGTGCGTCGGTGTCAATAAGGGAGCCACAGGACGCACCTAAACACGAATCGGCGGCAACCCGCCAGGGGTCACCGCCGATACGCTTCTGACCTGCTAAAACGCCGTCTACTTGGCGGACGGCCCCACCTGGACCGAGATCGTCGAGCCGTCCAGCGGCTCCTTCGTGATCTTGATCCGGGTGTTGGTGTCAGTGACCTTGACGCCCGCGAGCGGGTTCGAGGGGTCGTAGTAGGTCGATGTGCCGTCGTCGAAGACCGGGACGCCGGCCCGCGACTTGATCTTGGTCGGGACACCCGCGTTGTGCAGGGTGATCGCGTCCGTCTGCTGCCGGCTGAAGGTCGAGTCGAAGGACTGGACGCGGTTGCGCATCAGCGTGCCGTTGGCCCACTTCAGCGGCGCCGGGTGGGCGTCGACCGGCAGGATCAGCCCCTCACCGTGGTGCTGGCTGGTGTTGTCGTCGGCCTGGGAGGTGTCCCACTTCCAGATCAACAGGCCGTTCTGGTACGGGTAGTGCTCCACCCAGTCCGGACGGGTCGTCGAGAAGCCGTAGTTGTACGGGCCGGCCTTGAGGGTCTTGTCGTACGACACGTACTGGCGGTTCTCGGCGATGTAGTACTGCGGGTAGTCGTCCGTGATGGACGCGCCGATACGGGTGAAGCCGCTCGCGGTCCAGGCGGCGTCCGCGGTCTCGGCGTTGTCGGAGAACAGGGCGGCGCCGTCGGCGGTCACCGTGATCCGGTCGGCCGTGAAGCCCTGCTGGGCGACGCCGCCGTCGGTGGCGTACCGGAAGCGCAGGCCGATCTTCTGGCCCGCGTAGGCGTCCAGCGAGTACGTCAGCTTCTGGTACGCCTCCACCGTGCCGGTGAGGGCCGGCTTGTCGCCGCCGTCACGCGGGATGGCGGAGCCGTCGGCCAGCTTGCCGTCGACCGGCGTCCAGTTGGCGCCGCCGTCGGTGGAGACCTCGGTGTAGAGGTAGTCGTAGTCCGCCTCGATGTCCCACCAGCCGTCGAGGGTCAGGCTCGCGGTGGACTTGCCGGTCAGGTCGACCGAGCGGGCCAGGGAGTTGCGCAGGTTGTCGCCGCTGCCGCTCCACCACTGGGTCGCGCCCTGCGCGGGGGTGACCACCTCGGTGGTGACCGTCTTGTCCGGCAGCTGGACGATGAGCGCCTGCGGGTTCTCGGTGTTGTACTCCGCCACGCCCAGGGTGTGGTTGGACTTCACGCCGGCCTTGGCGACGTCGTAGTCGAGCCAGCCGAGCTGGAGCTTGTCCCAGGAGTTCATGTCGCCGGGCAGGTCACCGATGGAGTCCTTGCCGGTGCCGAGCCAGGAACCGGACGACATCAGGGTCCAGAAGCCGGTGGAGTTCTCGCCGCCGCCGGAGGTGTCGTACTCGTCGGGCAGGCCGAGGTCGTGGCCGTACTCGTGGGCGAAGACGCCCAGGCCGCCGTTCTCCGGCTGGATGGTGTAGTCGCCGATCCAGATGCCGGTGTCGCCGACCTCGGTGCCGCCGAGCTTGTTGGTGTCGGGGCCGGTGGAGCCGGCGTCGGTGCCGAAGGCGTACCAGCGGTGGGCCCAGATGGCGTCCGCGCCCTGCGCGCCGCCGCCCGCGGACTCGTCCTCACCGGCGTGCACGATCTGGAAGTGGTCGATGTAGCCGTCGGACTCGTTGAAGTCGCCGTCGCCGTCGAAGTCGTAGCGGTCCCACTGGTCGAACTCGGCCAGCTCCGCCTTGATCTCGGCGGCGCTGTCACCGGCCGCCTCGCGCTCGGCTACCCAGGCGCTGACGCCGTCCTGCACGGCGTACCAGGCACCGGTGGGCGCGTCGTTGGAGCCGTAACGGGCCTCGTTGTAGGGAACCTTGACCCAGTCGGTGACCTCGCCCTCGACCGAGTAGCGGCCCGAGGACTGCTTCTCGTAGTACTTCTTCAGCGATTCAGTGTTCTTGCCGGTGCCGAAGTACAGGTCCTGGAAGTGCTGCCGGTTGTAGTCCGCCTGCCAGGCCGTGCTGTTGTCGTTCGCCCGGTCCGGCTGGGCTATCTGGTTGTGCAGCGGGCCGGGGGTGCCGCCGTAGCGGCTGTCGATCTGGTCGCCGAACTCGACCAGGATCGTGAAGATCTTGTCGGTCTTCTCGCGGCCGAGTTCGACGTACTTGTCCTCGCCCTTGAGCTTGACGACCTTGGAACCGTCGCGGTCACTGACCTTGGCGGCACCGGAGATGACCTGGTCGAGTGCTTCCTCGCGCTGTGCCTCCTGTGTCTTGGACAGCGGCCCGTCGAGGTCGTGCTCCCTGCTCTTCGCCGGCTGCGGGTCGTGCCCGTCCACGGCCACGGGTGCGCCGGGCGAATCCGCCTGGGCCACCGCGAAGGTCGAGAAGGTGACGGTGGCCGCGGCTAGCGCCACCACGGTCGCCGCCGTTCTGAACTGCCAGGATCTGCTGGTCACTTGAGTTCCTCCCCCGCGTTCGGGCGCGCGGAAGGAGGGGGTCCGGTCCTGGGGGGTCCGCGCGCGCGTGTTCAACGCGTGTAGTCAAGTGACGACATTGGACTAGAGGTTGGCGAGAAAAGACAGACCTTGACTTGGACAGGTCAATTGCACTATGCGGAGCAGGTGTCCGATTTGCGAACACCGGAGCGAGGCCGGAGCACGGTCACCGGGAGACCCGCGGGAGACCGGAGGACGGCCGGAGAACGGCCGGAGAACGTCCGGACCATGGCTGGAGTGATGCAGGAGTGATGCCGGAGTGACGTGAGAAGGCGACGCCAGGGCGCTGTCGAACGGGCGCGCGGTTCTGTCCACTTGCTGGACGCCATGAACCCGTGCGCCCCCCGTGCTCCGGCACTGTTGGTCAGGTCACGCTTACCGTTCGTTCCACTCGGGCATGCAGGCGATTAGAGTCGATTGGCGGAACGCCCCGAATGCGGCGGAAAGCCAGGCCGACGCCCCCGTGGACCCCCACTTCCGAGGACACGATTGCCATGCCTCGTCCGACTGTCACGCCTCTCCCGACGGCCGTACAGCTCGCCTGCGGTGCGTGCACCGTGGTCTTCTCGACGCTCGCCATGCTGCTGCTGTCCCGGACGAGTTCGGCCGTGGGCATCGCGTTGATCGCCGTCGCGGCACTCGCCCTCGGGCTGCTGGTCGCGCTGAGGGTCCCGGTCCCGAAGTCCCGCCTGGTCGCGGTGAACCGGCCCGCCGTACAGCGGGCCGAGGCGACGGAACCGGCACAGGCGCCCGCGCGGGCGGCGTAGCAGGCCCGGGGGGCCGCGGTGGCGTCCGGGCGGCCCGTGCGCGAGCGCGCCGTCTCCCGGCCCCGGTCGCGGGCGGTCAGCCGGCGCTGACCACCACCGTCTTCGCCGCCTTGTCGTGCAGGCCCTGCTTGTAGGGCTTGTCGAAGAAGCTCCAGCCGCCCGAGATCGCGGTCCAGACGCAGGCGCAGCAGAAGGCGAACGGGATCCACAGCACCGCCGAGCGGATCAGCGCGCTCTGCACGGACGGCGTGGCGCCGTTGTCGAGGTTGGCCACCCGCATGCCCAGCCACTTCTTGCCGAGCGTCTGGCCCGACCTGGTGATCAGGTACGTGTCGTAGGCGATGTAGAGCACGGCGGCGACGACCGACTGCCCGAACGACTTGCCGGCCTCGAACTCGTCGCCGCTCACCTCGTACTCGTTGACGCCGAACGCCCAGGTGAGCAGCCAGACCACGACACCCACCAGGATCATGTCGATGATCCGGGCGAGTGTGCGTCTGCCGCTGTCGGCCAGCGGCGGCATGCCGGCCAGCGGGTCCCCGGAGGCAGGACCACCGCCGTACGGGCCGCCGCCACCGCCATAGGGGTCGCCGCCGCCACCGCCGTAGGGGTCGCCGCCCGGGGGGCCACCGCCGTAGGGCCCGCCCGCAGAGGGCGGCGGCCGGCTGCCGTACGGCGAACCCGCGCCCTCGGCGGGCGGGGGCTGCTTCCTGAACGGGTCGTCTTCCGGCGGCCGGCCGGAGCCGGGGGGCGGTTCGGTGCTCATGGCCCGAGTCGACCGCGAACCCCCCGCCCCCGCATCCGGCGAGCGGCCGTCCGGGGGACCGGATCCCGTGGTGCCCGCGATCCGGGCGCCCGTGATGCCCGCGCGGTGTCCGGTCAGCGCGCCACGAACGTGTGCGCGGCCTTGTCGTGCCAGCACTGGCGCCACGGCCGGTCGAACAGGCACCACAGGACGCCCAGGACACCGATGGCGAGCAGCCCGGGCACGCTGTAGGCGAGCCAGCGGCGCAGGGCGGCACCGAAGGACGGGGGCTCGTGCCCCTCGATGTCCCGCACGTCCAGGCCGAACAGCTTCTTGCCGAGGGTCCGGCCCCATTTGGCGGTGGGCAGCACCTCGTAGAGGACGCCGAAGACCAGCAGGACGGCGAGGACGATGCCGAGGTACGCAGACGTCGTGCCGTCGAGCAGCCAGACCGTGACGGTCTCGCCGGACAGCTTGGCCGCGTCGATCTTCTCGTTGACGTGGTCGAGCGCCTTGGCACCCAGCGGTACGGCGGCCACGGCGGTGACACCGGCGAGGACGACCGTGTCCACGAGCCGGGCGGCCAGCCGCTTGCCGAGCCCCGCGGGACGGGCCGACGACTGCCGCCGGGCGGCCGCCTGGAACACGTCGTCGACGGGCGGCTTCCAGGGCACGACCGGCTGGTCCTCGTCCGAGGCGCCGGCCAGCCGGTGCACCTGCTGCGCCCAGGAGGGCTGTCCGCCGCCGGAGCCGGCGGCCATGGGGGCGGAGCCGGAGGCGGACTCGGGGCCACCGGGCCGGGGCGCCCCGGGCTGGGGTCCGGCGGGCTGCTGCGGCACGTGCGGGGCGGCCGGCGGGATCGCCTGCTGCGGGCCGGAGAAGGCCGCCGGGGCGGCCGTCCCGGCTCCGTCGCCCGCGGGGCCCCGCGCGGTTGCCGCGCGGGCGACTGCGGCCTTCCCGGCGCCGAAGCCGGGGGCTTCGGGTGTGCCGGGGGACGGGGTCGCTCCGGCGGGCCCGGAGGCCTGGGGCGACGGGGACTGGGGCGGCGGAACCTGGGCGCCGGGTGCGCCCGGACCACCGGCCGGCCCGGCGGTGCCCGTGCCGGCTGCCGCCGGGAACTGGGCGCCGAACGCTCCCGGGGCCGCGCCCGGGGTGCCCGTGCTCCCCTGGTGCGCCCCCGCCGCCCCGCCCTGCCGGGCCGTGCGCGGGGAGAGCGCGCGGAAGGTCACGGTGCCCTCGTCGGCGGTGGGGCCGCCGGGGCCCGGGACGCCGGGAGTCGCCGCCCCTCCCCCGGGTCCGGCCGTGGGCCTGCGGAAGACGAACGTGCTGCCGCCGCCGGCGTCCCGCTCCGCGGGCGGGATCGTCGCGGTGCCGTCCGTACGGGCCGCGTGGCCCTCGGGCCGGGCCGGGCCGTCGGCCGGTTCCGCCGCACGCGGCAGCCGGGGGTCGGCGCTCTGCGGGCCTGCCTGCTGGGCGCCCTGCGGGGCACTCTGCTGAGCGCCCTGCGGAGGCGGTGACCCCCACGACACCCGGCGGTCCTGGTCACCCCCGAAGCCGGACTGCCGGGAGCGTTCGGCGCCCCAGGCGGCGGCGGGCGGCGGCCGGTCGCCGTGCTGAGCGCCGGCCGCCGGGGCCGGGGCCGGGCCCGGCGCGCCGACCGGATCCTCGTCGAAGAAGTGCGGGCCCGTCTCCTCGACCGGGGCGGCCACGGCCGCCGGGCCGGAGCCGGGCGGCGGGGCGAGCGGTACGCCGTCCGTCGGTGCCGGACGGCTGGTGCCCGGCACCCAGGAGGCACCGTTCCAGTACCGGACGTATCCAGGAATGGACGGGTCCGGGTAATACCCTTCGCGGGGCCTGTCGTCACCGGGGGCCGGGGTTGGGGCGCTCATGTCCGTCGTCCCGTATCTGCTCGGGGGCCAAATGGGGGCCTCCACATCTATCAGACCGGCGCAACCCCCACCGCCGGTCCCGCCGGACGCGCCCCTTTCCGGGCAAGGGTGTGCATCGGCTTCACAGGCCCGGAAAAAAGTTCTCCGATTCCGCGTAATGCCCGCCTCCCCTCCCCGTCTCCTCTCGTACGGACCACCGCCGGCCCGTACGAGACAGCGCGAGAGAGGACACCCGCCATGCACCACACCGTTGTCGAGCGCGAACTGGAGCTCGAACTCATCCTGTCCCCGGAGCGCAGCATCCCCGTCCCGGCCCGGCTCGCCTACCGCTCCGACGACCCGTACGCCGTCCACGTCGCCTTCCACGTCACCTCCGACCGGCCGGTGTGCTGGACGTTCTCCCGCGACCTCCTGGTGGAGGGGGTGTTCCGGCCGAGCGGGCACGGGGACGTGCGGGTGTGGCCGGCGAAGGCGCGGGGCCGCGGCGTCGTCCTGATGGCGCTGAGTTCACCCGATGGTGACGCTCTCCTCCAGGCGCCGGCCGCCCAGGTGGCCGCCTGGCTGGAGCGGACGCTGCGGGTGGTGCCCCCGGGGAGCGAGGGCGAGCAGCTGGGCATCGACGACGCGCTCGACCAGCTGCTCGCCCGGTGACCGTGCCGAAGTGGGCGGAGCAGGGGTCAGAACAGCTTGCCCGGGTTGAGGATGCCGAGCGGGTCGAACACCTGCTTGATCTGCCGTTGCAGTTCCACCCCGACCGGGCCGATCTCGCGTGCCAGCCACTCCTTCTTCAGGACGCCGACGCCGTGCTCACCGGTGATGGTGCCGCCGAGTTCCAGGCCGAGGGCCATGATGTCGTCGAAGGACTCCCGGGCGCGCCGGGACTCCTCGGGGTCCGCCGCGTCGAAGCAGACCGTGGGGTGGGTGTTGCCGTCGCCGGCGTGGGCGACGACTCCGATGGTGAGCTGGTGCTTCTCGGCGATCCGGTCGATCCCGTCGAGCATCTCGCCGAGCCGGGAGCGGGGCACGCACACGTCGTCGATCATCGTGGTGCCCTTGACCGCCTCCAGCGCGGTGAGCGACAGCCGGCGCGCCTGGAGCAGGAGTTCGGACTCGGCGGCGTCGTCGGCGGGGACGACCTGGGTGGCGCCGGCCGCCTCGCACAGCGCGCCGAGGGCGGCGAGGTCGGCGGCCGGGTCCGCGGTGTCGAAGGCGGCCAGCAGCAGGGCCTCCGTGCTCTCCGGCAGTCCCATGTGCGCGAGGTCGTTGACGGCTTTCACCGTCGTACGGTCCATCAGTTCGAGGAGGGACGGCACGTGGCCGCCCGCCATGACGCGGCAGACGGCGTCGCAGGCGGCGGCCCCGGACGCGAACTCGGCCACCAGCACGAGCTGTTCGGGCGGCTGCGGTTTCAGCGCGAGGGTGGCGCGGACGACGATGCCGAGGGAGCCCTCGGAGCCGACGAAGAGGCGGGTGAGGTCGTACCCGGCGACGCCCTTGGCGGTGCGGCGGCCGGTGGACATCAGGCGTCCGTCGGCCAGCACCACGTCCAGGCCGAGGACGTACTCCGCGGTCACCCCGTACTTCACGCAGCACAGGCCGCCCGACGCGGTGCCGATGTTGCCGCCGATCGTGCACATCTCCCAGCTGGAGGGGTCGGGCGGGTAGCACAGACCGTGCTCGCCGACCGCGCGGGAGAGGGTCGCGTTGATGACGCCGGGTTCCACGACGGCGATGCGGTCGACCGGGTTGATCTCCAGGATCCGGTCCATCCTGGTGAGGGACAGCACGACGCAGCCGTCGGAGGCGTTGGCGCCGCCCGACAGGCCCGTGCGGGCGCCCTGCGGGACGACCGGGATCCGTAGCTCGGTGGCGGTGCGCATGACGTGCTGGACCTGCTCGACCGTGCGCGGCAGCACGACCGCCGCGGGCGCTCCGGCCGGGCAGAAGCCGGCCATGTCGTGGGCGTAGGAGGCCGTCACGTCCGGGTCGGTCAGGACGGCGTCGGCGGGCAGGCCGTCCAGCAGACGGTCGAAGAGGTTGCCGGTCGCTTCGTCGCGAGGCGCTTCGATACGGCTCATGATCACAGGTTCGCACCCCCGGCCATCGGTGTGAACCCCGTCTGCGGCAACCGCCGTACAGCGGGGTCCGGGCGTCGTGCGGACGCACAGTGAGCGCCATGGAGAACCACGAGGAGGCTCCCGCGCCGGTGCCGGGGCCCAAGGCAAGACGTGTCCTGGTCGCCTCCGTCGCCGGGTGTGCCGCCGTGCTCGGCGCGGTGCTGGCGCTGCTGCCCTGGGAGCGGACGGCGACCCGGGCGCCCGCCCCGGCACCGGGGGAACAGGCACGGGCGGCGGTCGCCGCGGGCGTGCCGGCCGCGCTGCCCGATCTGGCGGTGCTGATCGGGGAGCGCGAGGCCCGGGTGCGGGCGCACCCCCGGGACGCCCGGTCCTGGGCGGTGCTCGGCATGGCCTATGCGGAGCAGGGGCGGCGCACCGCGGACCCCGCGTACTACCCGAGGGCCGAGGCGGCCCTGCGGACCTCGCTGAGAGTGCGCGTGAAGGGGAACACGGAGGCGCTCGGCGGGCTGGCCGCCCTCGCCAACGCGCGCCGGGACTTCCCGGCCGCGCGGAAGTGGGCCGAGGCCGCGCGGAAGCTGGCACCCGGGCGCTGGACGGTGTATCCGCCGCTGATCGACGCCTGCGCCGGACTCGGTGACCACAAGGCGGCCGGGCGTGCTCTGGAGCGGCTGATGGAGCTGCGCTCCGGGCCGGACGTGATGGCGCGGGCCGCGGCCGTCTACTGGGACCGGGGGTGGCGGGAGGACGCGGCGGCCCAGCTCGCCGACGCGGCGGCGGCGGCCGAGGCGCCGGCCGAGCGGGCGGCGTACCTGGAGCGGGCCGGGCAGCTGGCCTGGGAGCGCGGCGACCCGGCGGACGCGCTGCGGCACTTCCAGGAGGCCGTGCGTCTCGACCCCGACCAGCGGGCCGCGCAGGCCGGGCAGGGGCGGGCGCTGGCCGCGCTGGGCCGGACGACGGAGGCGCTGAACGCCTACCGGGTGGCGCTGGCCAAGCAGCCGTCCCCGCAGTACGCGCTGGAACTGGGCGAGCTGTACGAGTCGCTGGGGCTCGGGCAGGCGGCGGGGGTGCAGTACGACCTGCTGCGGGCGCGGGTGCGCGGCGCCGCCGCGGGCGGGGCCGACGAGGAGCTGGTGCTCGGGCGGTTCGAGGCGGACCACGGGGATCCGCGGGCCGCGGTGCGGCGACTGCGGGCCGAGTGGGCCCGGCAGCCGGGCACCGCGGTGGCCGACGCGCTGGGCTGGGCGCTGCACCGGGCCGGGCAGCACCGGGAGGCGCTGCGGTTCGCGACCCTGGCGACGGACGAGGCCAAGGGGGGTGGCGTGCGGAGTGCGCCGTACGCCTACCACCGGGGCGTGATCGAGCGGGCGCTGGAGCGGTACGGGCCGGCCCGCAGGCACCTCCAGGAGGCGCTGCGGATCAACCCGTACTTCTCGCCGGTCCACGCGCGGGCGGCCCGGGCGGCGCTGGCGGAGCTGGGTGAGCCGTCCGTGATGGACGTGCCCGTGATGGACGCGAAGCGGTGACTACAGGTTGCCCCGCTTGGCCTGCTCGCGCTCGATCGCCTCGAACAGGGCCTTGAAGTTGCCCTTGCCGAAGCCCATCGAGCCGTGACGTTCGATGATCTCGAAGAACACGGTGGGCCGGTCCTGGACCGGCTTGGTGAAGATCTGCAGGAGGTAGCCGTCCTCGTCGCGGTCGGCGAGGATCTTCAGCTCGCGCAGGGTCTCGACGGGGACGCGGGTGTCGCCGACCCACTCGCCGAGGGTGTCGTAGTACGAGTCCGGCGTGTCGAGGAACTGGACTCCGGCCGCGCGCATGGTGCGGACGGTCGCGACGATGTCGTTTGTGTTGAGCGCGATGTGCTGGACGCCGGCGCCGCCGTAGAACTCCAGGTACTCGTCGATCTGGGACTTCTTCTTGGCGATCGCGGGCTCGTTGATCGGGAACTTGACCTTGAGGGTGCCGTCGGCGACGACCTTCGACATCAGGGCGCTGTACTCGGTGGCGATGTCGTCGCCCACGAACTCCTTCATGTTCGTGAAGCCCATGACCTTGTTGTAGAAGCCGACCCACTCGTTCATCCGGCCGAGCTCGACGTTGCCGACGCAGTGGTCGACCGCCTGGAAGGTGCGGTGGGCGGGCGGCTCGACGATCGGGCGCGCGGCCACGTAGCCGGGGAGGTAGGGACCGTCGTAGCCGGTGCGCTCGACCAGGGTGTGGCGGGTCTCGCCGTACGTGGCGATCGCGGCGAGGACGACCGTGCCGTGGTCGTCCTTCAGCTCGTACGGCTCGGCGACCGGGCGGGCGCCGTGCTCGATCGCGTAGGCGTACGCGGCGCGCGCGTCCGGGACCTCGATGGCGAGGTCGACCACACCGTCGCCGTGCTCGGCCACGTGCTGGGCGAGGAAGTGGCCCCAGGGGGTGGCGGGCTTGATGACGGAGGTGAGGACGAAGCGGGCGGAGCCGTTCTCCAGCACGTAGCTCGCGGTCTCGCGGCTGCCGTTCTCCGGTCCGGAGTAGGCGACCAGCCTCATGCCGAAGGCGGTGGAGTAGTAGTGCGCCGCCTGCTTGGCGTTGCCCACGGCGAAGACGACCGCGTCCATTCCCTTGACCGGGAAGGGGTCGGCCTGCCGGGCGGTGTCGGGAGTGAGGTGTGTGGTCTGCGTCATGACGGAAGCCTCACCCTTGAGGGCAAGGTGCGCAATAGTTCGCGTTTTCGCTGGGCAACATGACCAGTGGCACGCCGGTGTCGGCGGCCTCTGTGTGCAGGATGACCAGTGTCTGGAGGGCGGCCGTGGGGATCGATCAGCTGGACGGGCGGATCATCGTGCTGCTGGCGCGGGAGCCGCGGATCGGGGTGCTGGAGATGTCCCGGCGCCTGGGGGTGGCCCGGGGGACGGTGCAGGCCCGGCTGGACCGTCTTCAGTCGAACGGAGTCATCCGCGGGTTCGGTCCCGAGGTGGACCCGGCGGCGCTCGGCTACCCGGTCACGGCGTTCGCGACCCTCCAGATCCGGCAGGGGCAAGGGGCGGACGTCCGGGCGCACTTGGCGACCGTGCCGGAGGTGCTGGAGCTGCACACCACCACCGGCACCGGGGACATGCTGTGCCGGCTGGTGGCCCGCTCGAACGCCGATCTCCAGCGGGTCATCGACCGGGTTGTCGGTTTTGATGGGATCGTCCGGGCCTCCACCGCGATCGTCATGGAGAACCCTGTTCCGCTGCGGGTCATCCCGCTGGTGGAGCAGGCCGCGGAGGACCGGGAGGGGACCTGACGCCGACCCGAGGTGAGCGGATGTGAACTTCTGGGAGTACCTGGGCAGCCGCCACCAGCAACTGCTGACGGACGCCTACCAACACGCGAGCGCCGTCTTCCAGTGCATGGTCGTGGCGACGCTGATCGGCGTGCTGATCGGTGTGGTCACCTACCGCAGCGAGTGGGCCGGCACCGTCGCGACCACCACCACCTCGACGATCCTGACCATTCCCTCGCTGGCGATGATCGGTCTGCTGGTCCCGGTCGTGGGCCTGGGCGTCCCGCCGACCGTGATCGCGCTGACGCTGTACGGGCTGCTGCCGGTCGTGCGCAACGCGATCGTCGGCCTGCGCGGGGTGGATCCCTCGCTGGTGGACGCGGCGAAGGGCATCGGGATGTCCCGCGTGACGCGGCTGACGCGGGTCGAGCTGCCGCTGGCCTGGCCGCCGATCCTGACCGGGATCCGGGTCTCGACGCAGATGCTGATGGGCATCGCGGCGATCGCCGCCTACGCCTCCGGCCCCGGCCTCGGCAACGTGATCTTCCGCGGCCTCGCCTCCCTGGGCAGCAAGAACGCGATCAACCAGGTACTCGCGGGCACGCTCGGGATCATCATCCTGGCCCTGTTGTTCGACGCCGCGTACGTCCTGATCGGGCGGCTGACCATCCCCAGGGGGATCCGTGCCTGAGCCGGCGGCCTCCGGTGCCTCCATCGAGCTGGAGCACCTCACCAAGCGGTATCCGGGCAGTCCCGCTCCCGCCGTCGACAACGTCACCCTGCGGATCGACGCGGGCGAGACCGTCGTCCTCGTCGGCCCGTCGGGGTGCGGCAAGTCGACGACGCTCAAGATGATCAACAGGTTGATCGAGCCGTCCGGCGGCCGCATCCGCATCAACGGCGAGGACGTCACCCACATGGACCCGGTCAGGCTGCGCCGGCAGATCGGGTACGCCATCCAGTCCTCCGGCCTCTTCCCGCACATGACCGTCGCCCAGAACATCGCGCTCGTCCCGAGGATGCTCGGCTGGCCGAAGGCGCGGATCGGGGAGCGGGTGGAGGAGATGCTCGACCTCGTCGGGCTGGACCCGGGCGAGTTCCACGGCCGCTATCCGCGCGCGCTGTCCGGAGGGCAGCAGCAACGCGTGGGCGTGGCGCGGGCGCTGGCGGCCGACCCGCCGGTCCTGTTGATGGACGAGCCGTTCGGCGCGGTCGACCCGATCACCCGGGACCACCTCCAGGACGAGCTGATCAGGGTGCAGCACGAGCTGCACAAGACGATCGTCTTCGTCACGCACGACTTCGACGAGGCCATCAAGCTGGGCGACCGGATCGCGGTGCTGCGGGAGCGGTCGCACATCGCCCAGTTCGACACCCCGGAGGCGATCCTCACCAACCCGGCCGACGACTTCGTGTCCGGTTTCGTGGGCGCGGGGGCGGCGCTGAAGCGGCTGAACCTGACCCGCGTCCGGGATGTCGAGATCACCGAGTATCCGACGGTCACCGTGGACGACCCGCTCCAGGAGATCTTCAGCAAGCTCCGGTCCAGCGGCACGAACGAGATCCTGCTGCTCGACAAGCGCGGCCGGCCCTACAAGTGGCTGCGCCGCGGTGACCTGATGCGTGCCAGGGGTTCGCTGGCCCGCGCCGGGACGCTGGTGCACGACACGGTGACCCGGGAGGCGACCGTGCGGGACGCGCTGGAGGCGGTGCTCACCGACAGCTCGGGGCGGGTGCCGGTCACCGGCCGGCGCGGCGAGTACACGGGCGTGGTCGACGTGGAGACGCTGATGAACTCCGTGCACGAACTCCTGGAGGCCGACCGGCTGGAGGCGATGGCGCACCGGCACGATCTGGAGGACCTGCGGGCCGCGCAGACGCACGCCGAGCAGGAGGGCGCCGGAAGGGAGCGGACGGCGTGACCGCCCCCGCGAACCTGACCGGTCCCGAGCCGCGCGAACCGGACGAGCCCGAGGCCCCGCCGCCGCCCCCCGGGCGCCCGGGGCGGCGGATCACCTGGCAGCAGCTGACGATCCTGCCCGCGGTACTGGTGGCGGTGCTGCTGGCGACCTGGCTGTGGTTCCGGCAGGCCGACCTCGACTCGATCTCCGAGAACGCGCTGTCGGACGGCCAGGTGTCGAAGGCGCTGTGGCAGCACATCGAGCTGACGGCGATCTCGACCTTCTTCGTGCTGATCATCGCGATCCCGCTGGGGATCCTGCTGACCCGGCGGGCCTTCCGCAAGGCCACCCCGGTGGCCATGTCCTTCGCCAACACGGGCCAGGCGACCCCGGCGATCGGCCTCCTCGCCCTGCTGGTGATCTGGCTCGGTACGGGCATGCGGGCGGCCCTGATCGGCATCATCGCCTACGCCGTCCTGCCGGTGCTGTCGAACACGATCGCGGGCCTGAAGGCGAACGACCCGACGCTGCTGGAGGCGGCGCGGGGCATCGGCATGTCCCCCCTCGGGGTCCTGGGGAAGGTGGAGCTGCCGCTGGCCGTCCCGCTGATCCTGGCGGGCGTGCGCACGGCCCTGGTCCTCAACGTCGGCACGGCGACCCTGGCGACCTTCGGCGGGGGCGGCGGTCTCGGCGTGCTGATCACGACCGGCATCACCACCCAGCGGATGCCGGTCCTGGTGCTGGGCTCGGTCCTCACGGTCGTCCTCGCCCTGCTGGTCGACTGGCTGGCGTCGCTGGCCGAACTGCTGCTGCGGCCACGAGGGCTGGAGGCGGGGACATGAGACGGGTCTGCTGTGGGGTCGTCGGCGTGCTGGTGCTGGCCTCCGGCTGCGGTCTGACCAGCGGTTCCCCGATGGCCGACGACGTCGGCCCGGGTTCCGTGGGCCAGGGCGAGCCGTTGAAGGGCGCCGACCTGACCGTGACCTCCAAGGAGTTCACCGAGCAGCTCGTCCTCGGCGCGATCATGGGCATCGCCTTCGAGGCGGCCGGCGCGGAGGTCCTCGACCGCACGGGCATCCAGGGCTCCGTCGGGGCGCGGGAGGCGGTCAGGTCCGGTGACGCGGACGGCATGTACGAGTACACCGGCACCGCGTGGATCACGTACCTCGGCAACAGCGACCCCATCACCGACCCGCGGCAGCAGTGGGAGGCCGTGCGGGACGCCGACCAGGAGAACGGCCTGACCTGGCTGGCGCCGGCGTCCCTCAACAACACCTACGCCCTGGCGATGAACCAGGCCAACTCCGAGAGGTACGGCACGAAGACGCTGTCGGACGTGGCCGCGCTGTCCAGGAAGGACCCGGACGCGGTGACGCTGTGCGTGGAGGGCGAGTTCGCCAACCGCGCGGACGGCCTGCCGGGCATGCAGAAGGCGTACGGGATGAGGGTGGCGGCGCCCCGGATCACGCAGATGGACACGGGGATCATCTACACCCAGGCGGCAAAGGGCAGTTGCGTGTACGGGGAGGTCTTCACCACCGACGGGCGCATCAAGTCGATGAACCTCGCGGTGATGCGGGACGACAGGAAGTTCTTCCCCAACTACAACGCGGCGCCCGAAATCAACTCCGCCACCCTGAAGGAGTGGCCGGCCATCGCGGACGTCCTCGACCCGATCACCAAGAAACTGGACAACGCGGTGGCACGGGAACTGAACGCGAAGGTGGACGTCGAGGGCGAGGATCCGCACCAGGTGGCACTGGACTGGCTGAAGGCAGAGGGGTTCGTCAAGGAGAGGTGAGCGCGGGGCAGTTGAACGGCTACGGCGGCTGCGGCTGCGGCTGCTGCTGGACCGGGCACCTAGCAGCTGGGGACGGATCCCTTTCCGCTCTCCAGTGCCGTCAGCGAGTTGACCGCGCCCTTCAGCGTGGTCACCGGGATCAGCCGCAGTCCCTTCGGCAGCTCGGCCTTCGCGTCCGAGCACTCCGCCTCGGGCACCAGGAACACCGTGGCCCCGTCCCGGCGTGCGGCCTGGGTCTTCAGGGCCACTCCCCCGACGGCGCCGACCGTCCCGTCGGCGTCGATGGTCCCCGTACCGGCGATGATCCGGCCGCCCGTGAGGTCGCCGCCGCCGCCGTCGCCGTCCAGCTTGTCGACGATGCCGAGGCTGAACAGAAGACCGGCACTCGGGCCGCCGACATCGGCGAGCCTCAGCGTGACCTTGACGTCCTTGCCGCTGAGGTCCAGGTGGTTCAGCGCGGCCTCGGTCGCCGCGTCCTGGGACTGCTCCATCTCCGCCGTGTTGTGCCGCTCGATCTCCTTGACGCTCTGGCCGCTCGGGTACACCGCGTCGCGCGGCATGACGGCCTGGTCGGTGCGGAACCAGCTGTCGATCACCTCGCCGAGCGAGACGCGGGTCTCCGGGTTGGTCGCCTCGATCGTCGTCATACGCAGCTGCCCGCGCGTCTCCCGGGTCGGCGCACCGGAGACGGTGATCACCGGGGTGCCCTTGTTCTCGCCGAGGACGTCCGCCGTCAGACCGGGCTGCGTGAGCGAGAACGGCAGCGGCGCGAACACCGCCGTGGCGATCAGGGCCACGGCGGGCAGGACGCAGACGGCGAGAGCCCGGGGGCGCGAGAGACGAGAGAGCACGGGATCAATCTAACGCGGCACCCATCCACGGCCAGTCCCAGGTGACGACCACCGAACCCACCACTTCACGCGGCTACGGTCAGCGGAGGCGGCATGGGGGCGACGGGCGACGGGTCCGTAGACAGCCGGGGCGACGGGTCCGTAGACAGCGGAGGCCGACAGCCGGTTCCGCGCGGGCCGGGGCGGCCACACCCCACAACCACAGGTGCCGCCGCACCAACGAGCCGCATCCCACGCGGCCCGCGGGCCGTCGCACCGCAGCGGCGGCACAGGCTGAGGGACCGGGGGACCCACGCAGCTGCGAGCAGTCGCACCGCAGAAACGGCCCGAGCAGAGGCCGGAAGACCCACTTAGCCGCGAGCAGTCGCACCGCAAGGGCGGCCCAAGCAGAGGCCGGAAGACCCACTTAGCCGCGAGCAGTCGCACCGCAAGGGCGGCCCAAGCAGAGGCCGGAAGACCCACTTAGCCGCGAGCAGTCGCACCGCAAGGGCGGCCCAAGCAGAGGCCGGAAGACCCACTTGGCTGCGAGCAGTCGCACCGCAAGGGCGGCACGAGCTGGGGCCGGGAGGCCCACTTAGCTGCGGGCAGTCGTGCCGCTGGGGCGGCACGGGTGGGCGCAGCGGCACCCCGTCCGCGCGGGCGAGCGGCGCCCACCCGTTCACCCCCGCACCGCGCACCGCTCGGCAGGCGTCAGCACCGGACCGTCGGGCAGTCGCGAACCGTGCCGGCACCACTCACCGAGCGCCGGCGCAAAACCTCCCCGCCCAGCGAGCCGCCCGCACCGCACCTCTCCACCCGGCACCTCACCTCACCGCACCTCACCTCACCGCAACGCCTCCGCGACCTCCCGCGCCGCGTCCACCACCCGCAGCCCCACCCGCTCCGGCACCGCGTCCGCCAGCATCACCACCCCGACGCTGCCCTCGACCCCCGTCACCCCGATCAACGGCGCCGCCGCCCCACTGGCCCCGGCCTCCAGCTCCCCGTGCGTCAGCGTGTAACCGGGCTCGTCCAGCATCTGCTGCCGCGCGGCGAGGATCGCCTTGCCCGCGGCCCCCCGGTCCAGCGGATGCCGGAACCCGGCCCGATAGGCCACGTGGTAGTCCGTCCACGTGGGCTCGACGACCGCCACGGCCAGCGCGTCCGCCCCGTCGACCAACGTCAGGTGAGCGGTCGCCCCTATGTCCTCCGCCAGCGAGCGCAACGCCGGGAGCGCGGCCTCCCGCACCAGGGGATGCACCTGGCGGCCCAGACGCAGCACCCCGAGCCCCACCCGCGCGCGCCCGCCCAGGTCACGCCGTACGAGTGCGTGCTGCTCCAGCGTGGCGAGCAACCGGTACACGACAGTCCGGTTCACCCCGAGTTTGTGGGAGAGTTCGGTGACGGTCAGCCCGTGGTCCGTGTCGGCCAGCAGCTTGAGGACCTTGAGGCCCCGGTCGAGCGTCTGAGAGGTCTCCGCGGTCACGACGCCCACTCCTTAAGTGGTGAGGTCGACAGCCCCCGTCGCGATCGATGCGCCACCGAGTCCCGTCGGCGACGCGCTTCAGAGGCCGCCGATCGGTCGGCGGCCCGGCCTGTCCGGACCGCGTCGCTTCACGGCTGCGCTCCGCGGCGGCGCTGCCACGGGGCGTGTGCGTAGCGGGACAGTAGCGAAGCGGGTTCGCTGAGCGGAAGTCTCCGTCCAGAATCCGGGCACCGAACACGACGGACCCGCCACGATCTGCCCCGTTACGTCCGGCGCGCACACGCGGTGTGCACGACCTTTGCACGCAACGCACTCACCCCAGCTCACACCACGCCCGCGCCCGGTCCGACCGGAGAGCTCACCCCGTCCCGACGCCGGTACCGGCACCGCACCGGCGTCACCGCATCCGGGTGGCCCACTCCTGCACCTTGGCGATCCGCTGACGCAACTGCCCGGCCGTGGCCTCCGCGCTCGGCGGCCCCCCGCACACCCGACGCAGCTCGGTGTGGATGACCCCGTGCGGCTTGCCGCTCTGATGGACGTACGCGCCGACCATCGTGTTGAGCTGCTTACGGAGTTCCATCATCTCCTTGTGCGAGACCACCGGCCGCCGCTCGGCGGGCAGTTCGAGCAGGTCGGCCTCCTCGTCCGGCTTCTTGCGGCTGTGCGCGATCTGCCGGGCCTGCCGCTTCTGGAGCAGCAGCTGCACCTGGTCGGGTTCGAGCAGCCCCGGGATCCCGAGGTAGTCCTGCTCCTCCGCACTCCCCGGGTGGGCCTGCATGCCGAACTCGGCGCCGTCGTAGAGGACGCGGTCGAAGACGGCCTCGGACTCCAGCGCCTCGAAGGCGAACTGCTCCTGCTCGCCGGTGTCCTCGTCCTGCTCCTGGTTCGCCTCCTCCATCTCCTTCTCGGACTCGGCGTACGGGTCCTCCTCGCCCTCCTTCTTCGGCTTGTCGAGGGCGTGGTCCCGCTCCACCTCCATCTCGTTGGCGAAGGTGAGCAGGTCGGGGACGGTCGGCAGGAAGACGGACGCGGTCTCGCCGCGCCGCCGGGACCGTACGAAACGCCCGACGGCCTGGGCGAAGAAGAGCGGCGTGGAGATGGTCGTGGCGTACACGCCGACGGCGAGCCGCGGGACGTCGACGCCCTCGGACACCATCCGCACCGCGACCATCCACCGGTCGTCGCTCCGACTGAACTCGTCGATCCTGCTGGACGCCCCGGCGTCGTCGGACAGCACCAGCGTCGCCTTGTTGCCCGTGATCTCACGGATGAGCTTGGCGTAGGCCCGGGCGGAGTCCTGGTCGGAGGCGATGACGAGGGCGCCGGCGTCCGGGATGCCCTTCCTGACCTCGGTCAGCCGCTGGTCGGCGGCGCGCAGCACGCTGGGCATCCACTCACCGCGCGGATCCAGCGCCGTACGCCACGCCTGGCTGATCGCGTCCTTCGTCATCGGCTCGCCGAGCCGGGCGGCGATCTCGTCCCCGGCCTTGGTCCGCCACCGCATGTTGCCGCTGTAGCTCATGAAGATGACCGGCCGGACGACCCCGTCGGACAGCGCGGACCCGTATCCGTACGTGTAGTCGGCGGCGGACCGCCGGATCCCGTCGTTCCCCTCCTCGTACGCCACGAAGGGGATGGGGTTGGTGTCGGACCGGAAGGGCGTACCGGTCAGCGCGAGGCGCCGGGTCGCCGGCTCGAACGCCTCCAGACACGCCTCACCCCACGACTTGCTGTCACCGGCGTGGTGGATCTCGTCGAGGATCACGAGGGTCTTGCGCTGCTCGACACGGTTGCGGTGCAGCATCGGCCGCACGCCCACACCCGCGTACGTCACCGCGACGCCGTGGTAGTCCTTGCCGAGCGGCCCCGCGCTGTACTCCGGGTCCAGCTTGATCCCTATCCGGGCGGCCGCCTCGGCCCACTGCTTCTTCAGGTGCTCGGTCGGCGCGACCACCGTGACCTGCTGCACGACATGGTGGTGCAGCAGCCAGGACGCCAGCGTCAGCGCGAAGGTGGTCTTTCCGGCCCCGGGTGTGGCGACCGCGAGGAAGTCACGCGGCTGCTCCTGGATGTACTTCTCCATCGCCCCTTGCTGCCAGGCACGCAGCTTGCCGGCGGTGCCCCAGGGGGCGCGGCCGGGGAAGGCGGGCGAGAGGTGGTGGGACGTGGAGGAGGCGGCGGTGGTAGTCACGGTCTCCGGTTCGGGGGTCGAATGGGAGGGGCCGCGCGGAGCGCGTCGGGCAGGGCGGTGGTGGGTGACGGGCGGGCGGTTCGACGAACGGTTCTGACGACTCGGGTACGTATGACAACCGGGCCACCCTACCGGCGGCCCGGCCGGGTCGACGTTCGGACGAGGCCGGGGAGCCATCAGGTGGGACTCACGTCACAGGGGAGCCCTCAGGTGGGACTCACGTCACAGAGGACGCGCGGCACCGGGTCAGCGCGCGAAGCAGGGCAGCCCGGCCGCGATCGGTCCCCGTGGTGTCACCCGGCTGTCGCCCGCAGCCGCGTCGTCACCCACGCCCCCGCCAGCGCCACCCCCGCCATCGGCAGGAACACCGCCGCGAAGGCCGCCGGGTGCGTACCGGACGCCTCGGTGGCCGCGTGGCTCACCGTGCCGCCGCCCAGCGCCGCGAAGGCCGCGCCGCCGGCTGACAGGAGCACCACGTTGGACAGACCGTCGGAGATCTGCAGGGCGGCGGAGTTGCTGCCGGCCTCCTCCGGCGCGGAGAGGTGGAGCAGGAGCACGCTGGTCGAGGAGATCACCAGTCCCATCCCGAAGCAGCCGAAGGCCCAGGCGACCGCCACGGTCCAGGCGGGCACGGCGTCGACCAGCACGCTCGGCGCGGCGGCGATGGCGGCGGCCACCAGCAGCATCCCCAGCGTCATCAGCCGTTCCCGGTACGGCTCCACCCGCGGCCGCGACTGCACCCACGACCCCAGCGCCCACGTCCCGCCGCCCGCCGCGAGCGAGAAGCCGGCCATCGTCGGCGACAGCCCCCGCTGGGTGACCAGCATCAGCGGTACGAAGGACTCGGCGGCGATGAAGGACCCCGCGGCGACCCCGCGCAGCAGCACGACGGAGGGCAGTCCGCGCGCCGCCCGGTAGGTGCCGCGCGGCAGCAGCCCCCGGGCCGCCGGCAGCAGCAGCGCGACGCCGGCGAGCCCGGGGACCAGCGAGATCCACCGCAGGTCCTGGGCCGCGTACTGGAGAAGCCCCGCGCCGAGGGAGATGCCGAGCGCGAGCCGGATGCGCCGCGCCCCGGAGGACGCCGCGCCCTTGCCCTCCTCGGTACTGCCCACGGGGCCCGCCGCCCGCCGCCGTATCTGCGGCAGGGCGAGCGCGAGCGGGAACACCACCAGCAGCGGGATCCCGACGAACACCCAGCGCCAGCCGAGGTGTTCGGTCACCGCGCCCGAGGCGAGCGGCCCGACGATCGACGGTACGACCCAACTGGCCGCGAACGCCGCCATGATCGCCGGCCGCAGCCGTTCCGGATAGGCGCGGCCCACGACGACGTACAGCGCGACGATCACCAGCCCGCCACCGAGCCCCTGCACGGCCCGCCCGAGGATGAACAGCCACATGGTGGTCGCCGTCCCCGCCAGCAGCAGTCCGGCGGCGAACGCGCCGATGCCGGTCGTCAGCGCTCCGAGCGGCCCCCGCCGGTCCGACCACTGCCCGGCGAGCACCATGCCGAACAGGCTGGTGGTGAAGTACCCCGAGAACGCGAACGCGTACAGCGCCACCCCGTCCAGCTCCCGCGCCGCCACCGGCATCGCCGTCCCCACCGCCGTCGCCTCGAACGCGATCAGCAGCACCACGGACACGATCCCGACGCTGAGCGCCCGATAGGCACGGCTCAACACGGTCTCGCCGCCCTCGGCGACAGCGAACGGCACGGAGGCGCCGGCGCCGGCGCCGGAGGGGACACGGTGGGAGGAGTCCCGGCCGTGAGGATCCCGGTCGGAGGGGCCCGGGTCGGAGTCGTCCGGGTCGGAGGGGTCGAGGTCGGAGGGGTCCGGGTCAGGCGTGTCCGCGACACCGGTGTCGCGGGGTTCGGGGGCGGTCATGGTCACCAGCGTAAGGGTCACGACCCGGTTTGACCCCTGTCCAAAGAAGGCCTCCCCTTGAGACCTTGGTCGTACGACCACCCCCTCCCCGCCCCCTTTCATGAACGGCGTGTGGCAGTCCCGTTGCACCACCGCCGGTTTCCTTGAGCCCGCCCCGCCCGCCCCCCTACGGTCGAGTCACGAACAAGGCCGTGTGCCCGAGTGGTTCAGGGGCTCGCCTGCAAAGCGAGTTACGTGGGTTCGAATCCCGCCACGGCCTCTGGCGAGCGACCAGGGAAAACAGAAGGGCGGCACCCATGGAGGTGCCGCCCTACTGTCCGTCCGGACGTCGTTTCATTCGGTGGATCGCCGAGTAACGGCAGAACCTGGTTCAGGTCGGCGACCCTGTCACGCAGGATCCGGTGGCGCTCTCCGCCGAGAGTGCCACCGTTGAGACGACGACCGTGACCTCGTCGCCGGCCTGGACCACATCTGACGAACTTTCCACGGGCGTCGACGTGCGCCCTCTCAGGTGGACCAGCCCTTGATCCCGTCGGTGGCCTGGCGGGGGTGGTTTTCAGGCCGTCCGTACGGTAGACCGACTGCGCCAGAGGAAAGATCGATGTCCGAAGCGGTAGTCGCCCGGCTGAAGCCGCGCACAGACACCGCGATGCCACAAGACGGACATCACAAAACTATAGCTAGGTGGGGCAATGAGAGGTGACTCGCAAGTACGTGTGGGTCGCAACCGGATATTCTTCACGATCCCCCTCATCCTTCTCGGAATATCTGCGAGCTTCCTTGTCTGGGTCATAGTGACCCAAAACCTCCCACCCTCCGTCCGTTCTTCCTGGCCGTGGAGGCTGAAGCTGCTCGATAATCAATCCGCAACCGCTGCGACCACTATTGCCGCCAGCCTTGTGTTCGCTCGGGCGCAATACGCATCAGTGGTTCGCCCCATGCTCGGGTGGACCGGTGGCATAATCAGGGTCACCGAACGCTCCAGCGAGTTTGCCTGGATAGTCAGGCTGGTGAACGGCACGTCGACGGCATCGCGGATCAATATCACCAACTATCGCGTCATCCTCAAACCCGCTGCACAGACGTCAAGCCCGGTTCCCGATTCATGGATATCACGAGAAGAGGCAATCTCTTACCTGGAATCTGCGGGTCTGACTCAGCATGACTTCGAGCTCCGATATATCGGCCCCGCGTTCCCTCTCTCCAACGCGATGGCGAATGCTGGGGTCATGGGGGTTTTCACTCCGCGAGCCATGGAGGTAATCGAAGACATCCTGGCCATGGTAGAAGCCAAAGATCAGGCGGGGGATACACATCAAAGGGTGATTTACTGCATGCGTGGGGCTATTCGCCAACCTACCTCCATCACCTTGGAATGACGGAGGATCCAGATGCAAGGCGAGCTGCCACCACTCAGAGCGAAGCCGCGGTGCTTCTCGCCGGTGACGCGGCGGGCCACCGTCCCGGTCAGGGCGTCGGTCCGGCGACGCGGGCCTGGAGCAGGCGGGGCGTGTTCTCGAAGCCGGTGCGGGTGTAGGCGGGGATCGCGCGCGTCGACGAGTGCACCGTGACCCGTTCGAGGCCGAGGTGCCGGGCCTCGGACAGGGTCGCCTTGATGAGGCGGCTGCCGAGGCCGTCGTCGCGGGCCTGCGGGACGACGTACACGCACTGGAGGTCGCCCGAGGCCCGCTCCAGGGCGTGCGGGGTCGGGACGCGCTGGACGATCGCCAGCCAGGCCATGCCGATGACCTCGGTGTCCCGGACGAGGACCATGCAGTGGTGGGAGGACGCGTTCTCGCTCGCCCAGGTGACGAAGTGCCGTACGAAGTCCTCGCGTTCGAGGGCCTGCGGGGCGGCGCCGTTCTGCACGATCCACTGCCAGCGGAGTTCGGCCACGGCGGGCCAGTCACCGGGTTCGGCCGGGCGGACGACGATGTTCCTGCTCTCCGTGCCGGTCACAGGGCCCCACCCGCCCTGTCCTGGAACCGCTCCGTCCAGTAGTGCCAGTGGGTTCCGGCTGCCGTCCCGGCGAATGTGCCCGCCTGAGTTCCGGCGAATGTGCCGGCTTGAGTCCCGGCGAATGTGCCGGCCGGAATTCCGGCGAACGTGCCGGCCCGCGTTCCAACTCGCGTCTCCGCGCGCGGCCCGGCTGCCGCTGCCGTCACAGGTCCCGTCCCAGTACCCTCCCACGGTCCGGCCAGAGGTCCCGCCAGGGGTCCCGCCGGGGATCCCGCCACAGGCCTCACTCCCATGGTTCCCGTCGAGTCGACGCTCGCCAGGACCTGGATCATCGTCATCGCCAGCTGGTCGTAGGCGTCCGTCGTCAGTTCGTGGGCCAGTTCCTTGTCGATCGCCCGCTCGCGGTGGAGCAGCCAGAGGGTGAAGGCCAGGGTGGAGAGGTCGGTGTTCAGCGGGTAGAGGGTGGTGTCGCGCTCGTTCCAGTTCAGGACCGCGCCCGTCGCGCCGTCGACGACCAGGCTGTTGTCCCCCACGAGATGACCGACGCGGATCAACCGGTCGGCACAGTCCGGGAGTCCGGCGGGCCCGTCCGTGTCGGCGTGGTGCTCGGCCAGCGTCGGCAGCAGCACGTCGGTGTCCAGGTGGAAGAGGTAGCCGTGCTCCGGCAGGCCGACCTGGCGCAGGAAGCGGCGGGTCGGCTCGTGCGTGAGGGTCGTGGGGAAGTCGACGTCCTCGAAACGCGCCACCCTGCCCCGACCGAAATCCTGGTCCAGCAGCCGGGCCGGGAGGTCGAGGGCCAGCCCCGAGTCCGTGCCCGGACCCGCCACCAGAGACAGCGGGCGGATCAGGGCCGCCATCTTCCAGAACGGGGCCGGCTCGCCGCCCGTGCCCTCCTCGAACACCGCGAGCAGCTGCCGGGACGCCTGAGCGACCACCTTGGGCCCGAACCGTCCCGCGTACGCGGCGAACCGGCCGCGCAGGCAGGCCAGTTCGTCCGCCACCGCGGCGAACCGTGTGAGTGTCGCGAGCGAGGGCGCGAGCGGGCGGCGGCCCCTCAGGTCGAGGCGGTCGTGGCACAGGTACGTCGTCGAGACCTCGCCGGTCGCACCGTCCAGCGGGACCGACTCCGTGTCCGGACCGCCGGGGCCCACCAGCCCGCCTATGACCAGTTGGTCCCGCAGGTCCCAGGCGAGCAGCCGGTCGGGGTCACCGGTCGAGTCCGCCACCGTCCGCAGACCCGCCACGCGCAGTTCCGCGAAGCTGAACAGGCCCGTGTCGCCCGGCAGTCCGGGGCCCGTGAGCCAGCGGCGCGTCGCCGTGTGCGTGACGTACGGATCCAGGTCGGCCTCGGCCAGTGTGATCGTCGCCGGGCCGGCGTCGGTCGTGCTCATGTGTGTTCCCCCGTTGTACGTGCTCGCAGTCCCCGCTCGGGGCACGCACAGCCGGCCAGGTCCGGCACCCGTCCCCCACTGCCCAGAACACTACGCGGCACCACTGACAACGCCCTCGAGCCACACGCCCCGGACCAGGAGACGCTCAGACACCCGGGCCCGTTCCCTCCCGGCGACGATCACGTCCACCATCGCCGCCACCGTCGGCGCGGAGGTGTCCAGCCACGGACCGACGACTCCCGGACCCGTCCGGCCGTCCCGCCACCGTCCGGCCGTTGCCGGCCTGAGGAGTGGGATCGTCGTGGGGCGTGGCCCAGCGTCGCCGTGCTCAAGAACCGTTCGGCGGGGCCGAGTCCGCAGGCACGCGCGGGTGGCGAGGCGCCCGCTGCCCGGACCCCGCCCCGGTCACTGCCCCGTCACCACCGCGGCCTGCGGCCGGATCGGGAGGCGGTTCACCGGGCGGCCGGTCGCGGCGCGGACCGCCGAGGCGATGGCCGCCGGAGAGGTCACCACGGGTACCGCGCTGACCGCCTTCGCACCGAAGGGGGCGACCACGTCGCGTTCCTCGACCAGCTTCACGATGTGGATGTCGGGGGCGTCCAGGGCCGTCGGCAGGGCGTATCCGGTGAGGTCGGGATGGCGGATCACGCCTCGCGCGCTGCGCAGGTTCTCGGTGAGCGCGATACCTACGCCCTGGGTGACGCCCGCCTCCAGGCGCGCCGCCAGCTGGGCCGGGTTCAGCACCCGGCCGACGTCCTGGGCGAGCGCCAGCTCCACCACGCGCACCGAGCCCAGTTCGATGTCGACGTCGACCACCGCGCGGATCGCGCAGAAGGCGAGGCCCACGAAGGCGTCGCCCTGGCCGGTCTCGTTCAGGGGCTCCGTCGGGTGCGGCCGGCACTGGGCGGTCGCCCACAGCTCCTTGCCGTCCATCGCCTCGGTGACGGTGGTCGACAGCACGCCGTCGTACGAGGTGATCTTGCCGTCGGTGATCTGGAGCAGCTCGGTGGACATGCCGAACTTGTGCGCCAGGGGCTGGAGCAGCTGCGTACGGACCATCTTGGCCGCGCGTTCCACCGCACCGCCCGACACCCAGGTGTGGCGGCCCCGGGCGCCCGGGCCGGCCGGCGGCTGGTCGGTGTCGACGGGGGCCACGTGGACCTCGTCGATGCCGAGGGTGTCCTGGACGATCTGCCGGGCCAGCGTGGTGAAGCCCTGGCCGGTCTCGACCGCCGCGCACAGCACCGTCGCCACGCCGTCCTGGACCCGGACGGTCGCCGTGGAGACCTCGTCCGCGCCCTCCGCGCCCAGCATGTGCACCATGCCCAGCCCGTAGCCGACGCCCCGGCGCACCGCGCCCGGTTCGCCCGCGCCCTCGGGGCCGCCGGGCAGCAGCCACTCGTCCTCGGGCGTGTCCATGGGCAGCGGGGGCAGCGGGAAGTCCCGTACCGCCTGGAGGAGTTCGGCGACCGGCGCCGGGCAGGTCACCGTCTGGCCGGTCGGGAGCACGTCTCCCGTGGCCAGCACGTTGCGCAGGCGCAGCTCCGCCGGGTCGACGCCCAGCTTCTTGGCCAGCTTGTCCATCTGCGCCTCGTAGGCGGCGCACACCTGCATCGCGCCCTCGCCGCGCACATGGCCGGAGGGCGGGTTGTTGGTGCGCACGGCCCAGCCCTCGATGAAGGCGTTCGGGACGACGTACGGGCCGCAGGCGAACGAGACCGCGGCGGCCAGCGCCTCCGACGAGGTGTCCGCGTACGCGCCCGCGTCGAGCAGGATCTGCGCCTCCACCTTGACCAGCCTGCCCTCGGCGTCGGCGTGGTGGCGGTACCGCAGGAGGGTGGGGTGCCGATGGACGTGGCCCAGGAAGGACTCCTCGCGCGTGGCGGTGAGCTTGACCGGGCAGCCGGTCTTGAGCGCCAGCAGGCCGAGCGGGAGCTGGAAGCCCTGGTCCTCGCGGTCGGCGGTGGCCCCGGGGACGCCGGTGACGACGACCTTCACGCGCTCCGCCGCCAGGCCGTAGCAGGCGGCGGCGGTGTCGCGGTCGGTGTGCGGGTCCGTGGAGGCCACGTACAGCTCGACGCCGCCGTCGGGGCGCGGCACGGCGAGGCCGGCCTCGGCTCCGATGGGGGCCGGGTCCTGGCGTCCGATGCGGTACAGGCCCTCGACGACGATCTCGCCGGCCGCCTCCGGGTCGCCGTGGCGCAGCGGGATGTGCCGGATCAGGTTGCCGTCCGGGTGCAGCGGTTCGGCCTCGAAGGCCTGCTCGGGGTCGGTGACCGGGTCGAGCACCTCGTACTCGACGATGACGGCGGCCGCCGCCATCCGCGCGGTGTCGGGGTGGTCCGCGGCGACCGCCGCGATGGGCTCGCCGTGGTGGCGCACGACCTCGGAGGCGAACACCGGACGGTCGGGTCTGCCCCGGCCGTGCACCGGTGTGCCGGGCACGTCCTCGTGGGTCACGACGGCCCGTACGCCGGGCATCTCGCGCGCGTGGGACGTGTCGATGGACACGATGCGCGCGTGCGGGTGCGGGGAGCGCAGCACGGCCGCCCACAGCAGGCCCTCGGCCCACAGGTCGGCCGCGTACGGGAAGGTGCCCTCGGTCTTGGCGCGGGCGTCGACGGGCGGCAGGGACACGCCGAGGCCGTGCGGGATCGGCTCGGGGGCGGGTGCTGCCTCCGCGGCGGTGGTGGTGGTCGCGGTGGCGGCTTCGTTGCTCACGCCTGGCCTCCGTCCTGTCCCTGTCCGGGCCCGTGTCGGTGTCCGAACACCTGGTCGTGCTCGGCCGGTTCGAACGCCGAGCGGTTGACGCCGCCGGCCCCCGGACCCGCCTGGTGCGGAATACGCGGCTCGTCCGCGTCCGTCTCACTGTCGGCCACGGAGTGCGCCTCGCGCTCCGCGACGACCTCCTTGACCGCGTCCACGACGCCCCGGTAGCCGGAGCAGCGGCAGAGGTTGCCGCACAGCGCCTGGCGGGTCTCCCGCTCGCTCGGGGCGGGGTTGCCCTCCAGCAGGTCGTGCACGGTCATCGCCATGCCCGGTACGCAGAAGCCGCACTGCACCGCGCCGCACTGGGCGAGCGCCCGCTGCACGTCCGACGGCTGCCCGTCGACGGCGAGTCCCTCGACGGTACGGACCTCGCTGCCGGCCGCGGTCACGGCCGGGACGAGGCAGGACGCGACGAGCCGCCCGTCGACCTGGACGTTGCAGGCCCCGCACTCGCCCTGCGAGCAGCCGTCCTTGGCGCCCGCGAGACCGAGCCGCTCGCGCAGCACGTAGAGCAGCGACTCGCCGATCCAGGCGTCGGTGACGGGGCGTTCGACGCCGTTGACCCGCAGGACGTAGGAGGCCAGGGGGTGTTCCCCGCCCGACGACCGGGGTGTCGCGTCGCCCGTCTCCGGGGCGGCGGCCGACTCGTCGGCGTCCGGTCCGGATTCCGGGTCCGCCGCGTCGCCCGGGGAATCGTCCACGGCGGCGTCGGCGGCCCTCTCAGCGGCCTCGACGGCCTCCGCGGCCTCTTGGGCACGCTCAGCCGCCTCCACGGCCTCACCGGGCCCGTGAGCGGGCTGTGAGCCGTCCGGGGCGGACCCGGCCGGCTCGGCGGGCGGGTCCGCGTACGGCTCGGCGAAGGACCGCTCCGCCTCGTGCGGCCGGGACTCCTCGGGGGTGTGCGGGTGGGGCCGGTCGGAGGCGGGCGCGAGGGGTCGTTCGGCCGCGTGCCCGTGGGGGTGCTCGGACGCGGGTCCGGTCGGGTACGGCTCCGTCGGCGCGTGCGCCTCGGGCGCGGACCGCTCCGGCGCGTACGACCCGGGCGCGTGTGCCTGCGGGGCGTACAAATCCGGTGTGCGGGATTCCGGCGCGGTGGCTCCCGGCTCGGGGGATTCCGGCGCGTGCGGTTCGGTGGCGTGCGGTGCATGGCCGTGCCGGTCCGGCGCGTGCGGATCCGATCCGCGTGACTCGGGCCCGTGCGGATCCGGCGCGTGCGGATGCGGCGCGTGCGGATCCGGCGCGAACCGCTCCGGGTCGAACCGCTCCGGCGCGTGCCCGGCCCGCGCTTCCCCGTCGTGGGTCACCCGCTGCTCGTGTGCGTGCCCGTCGCCCACCGACTGGGCGTGCCCGTGCCCGTCACCCGCCGGCCGGTCGTACGCGGGCTCGGTCGGCCGCCCGTAGCCGTGCCCGTCCCCGGCGGGCTGCCCCGGGTGTCCGTGCTGCCCGGCGTCGGATCCCGTTCCGGGGTCCGTCCCCGTCGGCCGCTGGGCCGTGTCCGACGGCTGTCCCCAGGGCCGGCCCGCCGCCTCCGTGGCCCAGGGCGCGGGGGCGCCGCCGGGAAGGGTGGCCGGCGGGGTGCCGCCCCACTGCTCCACCAGGGACGACGTGGTGAACTCGCCTGATTCGTCCGGGAGGTCGCCGCCGGCGACCGGGATCGACCACTGCCCGGTGACGTCGTGGCCAGGCGCCGGAGCCGTGTGCGCGGCGTCCGCCGCCCCCGTCTCCTCGAAGTTCCACTGCCCGGTGGCACCGGGGTTGTACGTGAACCGGTCGTCCCCGGTGCCGTGGGGCACCGCGTTCGGGTCGGGCCACCGCGCGCCGTCGGCGGGCGCGGCGGGCAGCGTCCAGGAGCCCGTGGCCGCCGGGTCGGTGCCCGCGGTGGTGGCCGGGGTGACCGTGATCTGCGGCGGCACGTAGCCGTGACCGGGCGCGGCGAGCGGACGGCCGTCCACGCCCCCCTCGGGGAGCTTCACGAAGGCGGTGGCGCCGTCGTCGTAGTCGCCCTGGGGCAGGGGATCCCAGCGGCCCGCGCTCTGGGGCGTGCCCTCTCCGTGCTGGTCGTCGGTCACTTCAGAGCCCTCCCCAGTGCTCGTCGGGCCAGCGCGGCGACGGTACGCCGCAGGTGCAGTACGGCGGGCGGATGCTGTGGTACGGAGCCGTCCTCGGCCGGAGCCGGGTCGGGGATGCAGGCCGCGGCGACGTACTCGCCGAACGCGCTGAGCGCCTCCGGGACGATCGCGCGGCCGTTGTCCCAGTCGATCAGCCGGGCGACCCACTGCTCGGCGTCCAGCGGCCTGAGCGGCATCGGCGCGATGGCGCCGACGGCGCACCGGACGCCACGCCGGGCGGGGTCGAGGACGAGGGCGACGGAGGCGGCGGCGCGCCCGGGACCGGTGCGGCCGGTCGCCTTGAGGAAGACCTGCGGGGCGTGCAGCAGCGGCACGCGCACGTAGCCGATGAGTTCGCCCGCGCGCAGCATCTCCATGCCGGCCAGCAGGTGCGACACCGGGATCTCCCGGCGGGCTCCGCCCTGGCCCGCGATGATCAGGGTCGCCTCCAGGGCGGCCAGCACCGGAAGGGCGTCCCCCGTGGGGGCGGCCGAGGCGATGTTGCCGCCCAGGGTGCCCGCGTTACGGATCTGCGGCGGGCCGGCGGCGCGCGCCGAGGCCGCGAGGGCGGGGATCAGGGCGGCGAAGTCGGGCCGGCCCATCCGCGCGTGGGTGAGGCCCGCGCCGAGCAGGGCGTGGCCGTCCTGGTACTGCCAGCCGCGGATCTCGCTGATCCGGCCGAGGCCGACCAGCGCGGCGGGCCTGAGCTGTCCGGAGTTGACGGCGGCCATCAGGTCGGTGCCGCCCGCCACGGGCACGGCGGCGGGCATGGCGGCGAGCGCCGCCACCGCTTCGTCCAGCGTCGTGGGCAGCGTGACGGCCTGCGCCGCCTGCGGTGTGTGCGTGGTCAAACCGGCTGCCCCTTCCCGCTGCCCCACCTGGTCCCACCTGTGCTGCCGTACGGTACGTGCTGACAGGGCGGATGTGGCAACTCTGGCACATCTTCGCAGGACCCGAAGACGGGGGTCCGCTAGGAGGCATTCGCCCGCCTCACCAGGGAGATGGTCCGGTTTCGCACGGCTTGGCCCGTGCATTCCGATTGACACTCTTCGGTGACCCTTGACGGCTTTTCCCGCCCGTGTTCGGGCGGGTCCGCCACGTTCCGCCCGGTCGGGAGCGGCGCCTCGCTATCTGTTCGGGGGTGGCCCCTCGATCGGCCGGCCGAGCACACCGGGCCGCCGCTGCCACGGCAACGGCCCGGCCGGCGGCCGGTAGCCGACCCCCAGGGCGTCGAGCAGGCGGTAGTGGGCCTCCATCCGGCGCTCGAAGTCGGCGAAGTCCCGCTCGGCGGGGGCGGGCAGGGGGCTCCAGGCCACCTCGGCGAAGGCGGCGAGCCTCGGGAAGGCCTGGTAGTCCACGCGGGCCTGGTCCTCCATCACCTCGGTCCACAGGTTGGCCTGGGTGCCGAGGACGTGCCGGGCCTCGTCCGGCGTCAACTCCGGTGGAACGGGCTCGAACCGGTAGACGTCCTCCAGGGTGCGGACGTACCCGATGGGGACCGGCTCGTCGGGGCCCTCGTGCTGACGGTGGTCCAGGTACACCTGCTGTTCGGGGCACATGACGACGTCGTGGCCCGCGCGGGCCGCGGCGATCCCGCCCTGGTACCCGCGCCAGGAGGACACGGCCGCCCCGGCGGCGAGACCGCCCTCCAGGATCTCGTCCCAGCCGATGAGCCGGCGCCCGCGCGCGGACAGCCAGGTGTCGAAGTGCCCGACGAACCACGCCTGCAACTCGTCCTCGTCCGCGAGGCCGAGTTCCGCGATGCGGGCCCGCGCCGCGGGTGACCGCCGCCACTGGTCCTTGAGGCATTCGTCACCGCCGATGTGGATGAACTCCGACGGGAAGAGACCGAGGAGTTCCTCGAACACCCCCTCGTAGAACCGCAGGGTGTTGTCGGTGGGAGCGAGTACGTTCGGGGAGATGCCCCAGCTGTCCCAGACCGAGAGGGAGGTCGTGTCGATGACGTCGGTGTTGCCGAGTTCCGGGTATGCGGCGATGGCGGCCTGCGAGTGGCCGGGTACGTCGATCTCGGGGACGACGGCGATATGCCGCTCGGCGGCGTAGGCGACGATCTCCCGGATGTCGTCCTGGGTGTAGAAACCGCCGTGCGGTTTCTCCTCCCACAGCGGTGAGGCGCGGTGGCCGAATTTCGTGCGCGCCCGCCAGGAGCCGGTCTCGGTGAGCTTCGGATACCGCTTGATCTCGACGCGCCAGCCCTGGTCGTCCGTCAGGTGGAAGTGGAGGACGTTGAGTTTGTGCGCGGCCATCAGGTCGAGGTAGCGCAGCACGCCGTCCTTGGGCATGAAGTGCCGGGCCACGTCGAGCATCAGCCCGCGCCAGCGGAAACGGGGACTGTCGTGGAGGGTGACCGCGGGGAACTCCCACTCCTCCCTGACGGCGACCGGGGCCCGGCGGAAGGCGTCCGGACCGAGCAGTTGACGCAGTGTCTGGGCGCCCCAGAACACGCCGGTCTCGCTCGCCCCGTCGATGGCGAGCACCTGTCCGTCGGCGCTCATGCGATATGCCTCGGGGCTGCCGAGTTCCCCGGCGAGTCCGGGGAGGATCCGCAGCAGGATGCGGTTGCCGTCGTCGCGGTGCGGCGGCAGCGGGTAGCCGGTCGCCGCGCCGACGGTCGTGCGCAGCCACCGCGCGACCCGTTCGGTGCCGGGGGCGGCCTCGATCCCGGTGTCGGCGTCGAGGCGGTGGCCCCGGCCCCCTCCGATCGGCGTCGTGAGACCGCGCGGGGCGGGGATGAGCCCCACGGGGAACCCCGGGTACCGGTCGTACGGAATACCGCTCATGCCCTCAGTCCTTCACCGCTCCGCCCAGTCCGGAGACCAGCCGTCGCTGTACGAGTACGAAGAAGATCAGTACCGGGATCGTCATCACCGTGGAGGCCGCCATGACACCGCCCCAGTCCGGGTCGTCCGGCTTGTAGAAGACGAGCAGGGCCATCGGCAGGGTGGACTGGGAGGTGTCGCTGATGATGAAGGACTTGGCGAACAGGAAGTCGTTCCAGGCCGAGATGAAGGAGAACACGCTCGTGGCCACCAGCCCGGGGAACACCAGCGGGAAAAGGATCTGCCACAGAAATCGCGCCCGGCTCGCCCCGTCGATGTACGCGGCCTCCTCCAGGGCCTCCGGAACCGCCTTCACGAATCCCCGGAGCATCCAGATCGCGAAGGGCAGCGAGAAGGCGATGTGCGGAAGGATCAGCGAACCCAGGGTGTTCAGCTGGCCGGCGTCCCGCATGAGGAAGAACAAGGGGATCGTCAGGGCCTCGACCGGCACCATCTGGGCCACCAGGAACATGATCAGCAAGGTGGTCCGGTAACGGAACCGGAATCGGGTCACGGCGGTCGCCGCGAGAAACGCGATCAGCGCGGAGACGATCACCACACTGCACGCCACAACCAGGCTGTTGAGGAAGTACCGGCCGAATTCCTGCTGTTCGAACACGCGCCGGAAGGAGTCCAGGGAAGGGGACAGCGTCCAGGGTCTCGGCCGGGCCGACTCGATCTCTCCGGCCGGTTTGAAGGCGCTGAGCACCATCCAGTAGAGGGGGAACGCGACGACGACCGCGATCAGCAGCGCGGAGGCCTCGGCGGCCGGCCGCCACGGGCGCCGCACCAGGCCACGTACGAGATTCACAGTTCCTCCCCCTGCCGGCGCAGCAGCCGCAGGTACCCGAGCGTGACCGCGAGCAGGATCAGCAGCATCACCACACCGATGGCGGAGCCGAGGCTGTACCGCGAGGACGCGAACGCCTGCTGGTAGGCGTACACGTTCAGCACGAGGTTCTGACCGGCGATGCCGCCGCCGTTGGTCATGACGTAGATCTGGGTGAAGACCTTGAAGTCCCAGATGACGGACTGGATGGTGACGACGGTGAGGATCGGCCGGAGCATCGGCGCGAGCACGGACCGCCAGATACGCCACTGCGAGGCGCCGTCCAGGGCGGCGGCCTCCAGCACCTCGCCCGGCACGGCGCGGATACCGGCGTACACCGTCACCATCACGAACGGGAAGGAGCACCACACCACTTCGAGCAGGACGAGGAGGAAGGCGCTGGCGCGCCCGTACGTCCACGAGTGGTCGCCGAGGCCCAGGACCCGGTTGACCGGGCCGAAGTCGGGGTCGAAGAGCAGCAGCCACACCGTCGAGCCGGTGACGGCCGGGGTCGCCCACGCGCCGAGCGCCGCCAGCATCAGCGCGAGCCGGGGCACGGCACGCACCCGGGTGAGCAGCACGGCGAGCGCGCAGCCGACCGCCAGCGTCGAGACGACACAGGCCGCCGCGAACAGGACCGTCGCCAGCAGCACCTGCCAGAACTGGCCGTCCCCGAACAGCTCGGCGTAGTTCCCGAAGCCCTGGAAGGTGGTCGGTTCGCCGCCGCTGACCTGCGCCTGGGTGTACTCGAAGAAGGAGATCAGGCCGAGCTGGTAGATGGGGTAGACGAGCAGTCCGCCCAGAACGACGAGGGCGGGCGCCAGATACAGCCAGGGCGTCCAGCCGCCCCGCCCGAGCGGGGAGCCGCCCTTCCCGGACCCGCCACGCGGCCGGCGTGTCTTGGGGGCGGCTGCTCCCCCGCCGTCGGGCCGGCCCGACGCGGCGCCGGCCGCCCGGACCGGGACCGGCCCGGGCGGCGCGCCGCCCGGCGCCGCGCGGTCGTGCACCGGCGTCACCCGACGGAACCGAACGCGTCGTCCATCTTGGCCGCCGCGTCCTTCGAGGCCGTCGCCACGTCCTTCTTGCCGGTGATGACCTCCTGGAGCAGGGTCGGCAGCACCAGCGAGGAGTCGATCTGCGACCAGGCGGGCGAGGCCGGCACGAACTTGGTGCCCGCCCCGAGCGTGTCCACGAAGGGCTTCACGTACGGCTGCCGCGCGGCGGCCTGCTGCCGTACGTCCGTGAAGGTGGGCAGGAAGCCCATCGCCCCGAACAGTTCCTCCTGCGTCTTCTTCGACGCCAGGCGCTTCATCAGGTCGACGGCGAGCGTGCGGTGCGAGGTGGTCTTCAGGACGCCGAGGTTGTTGCCGCCGGCGAAGGCGGGGGCGACCGAGCCGGACGCCACGCCCGGCAGCGGCACCACCGCGTACTTCCCCTTCACCTTCCCGGCCTCCACGGCCGCGTGGTTGAAGTCGCCGCCGATCGCCATGCCCGCCCGTCCGGCCGCGAAAGCGGTGATCGTGTCGTTGCCGCCCATGCCCGCGCACTTGGCGGCGGGACAGTTGTCGTCACTGAAGAGGGACGTGTACGCCGTGATGCCCTTCCGCGCGGCGGCGCTGTCGATGGCGGAGGTGTACGAGCCGCCCTCGCCGGTGGCGATCTCGCCGCCGTTGGCCCAGATGAACGGCATCGCGCCGTAGGTGAAGGCGCCGCCGACCACCAGGCCGTACAGCCCGGGCTCGGCGGCCCGGATCGCGCGGGCGGTGGTGGCCAGCTCGGCCATGTTCTTCGGGACGTCCAGGTTCAGTCGCGCGAAGACGTCGGTGCGGTAGTAGAGGGCGCGGACACCGACGAAGTACGGGGCCCCGTAGATCTTCCCGTTCACCGTCACCGACTGTCTCGCGGTCGGGTCGGTGTCCTTGGCCTCGCTCCAGGACGTGAAGTCCTGGGTGACGTCGGCGAGTCCGCCGTCCTTCACGTAGCCGGCCGTGTCGGTGTTGCCGTACTCGATGACGTCGGGGGCGCTCTTGGGGTCGTTGAAGGCGGCCTTCATGCGCTGGGCGCGGGTCTCGACGGGGATGTACTCGACGGTGACGTCGGTGTCCTCGTGCGCCTTCTCGAAGCCGGCGAGGACGGAGTCCACGACCTTCTCCTTGGGCGCGTTGTTGACCTCCTGGAAGAGCCAGACCCGCAGGGTGCCGGTCTGCTCGTCCTTGTCGGAGGAGGCGTTGTCGGACGTCTGGGGGGCGCAGGCGGTGACGACGACGGCCGCGAGCAGGACGGCCAGTCGGGGGGCGAGCTTCATGGAGTGGTCCTCCGAGCGTGCGTTGCAACATGTGCAATGACGGTTTCGCTCTGCACAACACCACGGAGGCTAGGGACTGGATGAACAGGTCCACAAGAGGTCTCAACCACTTCGTGACCCGCGAGGGCGCGAAAGACGCACGAAGGCCCCCGGGGACGCGCCGCAGCGCGCCCCGGGGGCCTGGGGAACCTCAGCCGGACAGGGCTACTTGTCGCCGCCCTTGTCCTTGTCGTCACCGCCGGAGCCCATGGACTCGTAGATCTCCTTGCACATGGGGCACACCGGGTACTTCTTCGGGTCGCGGCCCGGTACCCAGACCTTGCCGCACAGCGCCACGACGGGGGTGCCGTCGAGGGCGCTCGCCATGATCTTGTCCTTCTGGACATAGTGGGCGAAGCGCTCGTGGTCACCGTCGCCGTGGGACACCTGCGGCGCCGGCTCTACGAGGGTCCCCGTCCCAGTACCTCGCTGTGGCTGGGTCTCAGGCTCAAGAGTGCTCATAACAGCCAAGGGTACTGAAGGTCACACCCATCAGTTGAGCGAAGGGTCGTCCGGGTACGTGGCCACCATCGCGAGCTCGTTGCGCTGGCGGCGCAGGACCGCGCGCCACAGCCGCTCGGGGGACGGGGAGGAGACGTCACCGGGCTCCGACTCGACGACGTACCAGGCTCCCTCGACCAGCTCGTCCTCCAGCTGGCCGGGGCCCCAGCCGGCGTAACCGGCGAAGATGCGCAGGCTGCCGAGGGCGGAGGCGAGCAGTTCCGGCGGGGCCTCCAGGTCGACCAGTCCGATCGCGCCGTGCACCCGGCGCCAGCCCAGCGGGGCCCGGTCGACGGATCCGCCGCCCGGGATGACGGCGACGCCGAGGGCCGAGTCCAGGGAGACCGGGCCGCCCTGGAAGACGACACCGGGTTCGCCGGCGAGGTCCGCCCAGCCCTCCAGGATGTCGCCGACGTCCACCGGGGTGGGACGGTTGAGGACGACACCGAGGGAGCCCTCCTCGTCGTGGTCGAGAAGGAGCACCACCGCACGGTCGAAGTTCGGGTCCGCCAGGGCGGGCGTTGCCACGAGCAACCGCCCTGTGAGCGAGGACACCTCGGTCATGCCTGACATGATCTCGCATCTTCCCCGTGCGTGGGGAGCCAATGCCCGTACGGGAGTGAACGCAGCTCAGGGCGCACCGGTGCGCCCCCCGCGCACACACCGCGCCGGTGACCGCATGTGCCCGTCGGGGAACGGTTCGTGTTGTGACACAGCTATGACGGTCCCGGGCGGTCCTCGGGCTTACAGAAGGGGGGTGGGCGGCGATTACCCTTTCCCTTCTGGCCCCTGCCCCACTCATCGGAACGCGAGATACATGACCGTCAACGGCAATGATGACGTCCTGCTTGTCCACGGCGGCACCCCGCTGGAGGGCGAGATCCGTGTCCGCGGTGCGAAGAACCTCGTACCGAAGGCCATGGTCGCCGCCCTGTTGGGCAGCGAGCCGAGTCGACTGCGCAACGTGCCGGACATCCGTGACGTGCGGGTCGTACGCGGCCTGCTGCAACTGCACGGGGTGACGGTCCGTCCGGGAGAGGAGCCGGGCGAGCTGGTGATGGACCCCTCCCACGTGGAGAGCGCGAACGTCGCCGACATCGACGCGCACGCGGGTTCGAGCCGCATCCCGATCCTGTTCTGCGGCCCGCTGCTGCACCGCCTCGGTCACGCCTTCATCCCCGGTCTCGGCGGCTGCGACATCGGCGGCCGGCCCATCGACTTCCACTTCGAGGTGCTGCGCCAGTTCGGCGCGACGATCGAGAAGCGGGTCGACGGGCAGTACCTGGAGGCTCCGCAGCGGCTGCGCGGCACGAAGATCCGACTGCCGTACCCGTCCGTCGGCGCGACCGAGCAGGTCCTGCTGACGGCCGTCCTCGCCGAAGGCGTCACCGAGCTCTCGAACGCGGCCGTGGAGCCGGAGATCGAGGACCTCATCTGCGTCCTGCAGAAGATGGGCGCCATCATCGCGATGGACACCGACCGCACGATCCGCGTCACCGGCGTGGACAGTCTCGGCGGCTACGACCACGGCGCCCTGCCGGACCGTCTGGAGGCCGCCTCCTGGGCGTCCGCCGCGCTCGCCACCGAGGGCAACATCTACGTCAAGGGCGCCCAGCAGCGCTCGATGATGACGTTCCTCAACACCTACCGGAAGGTGGGCGGTGCCTTCCGGATCGACGACGGGGGCATCCGCTTCTGGCACCCCGGCGGCCAGTTGAAGTCCATCGCCCTCGAAACGGACGTCCACCCGGGCTTCCAGACGGACTGGCAGCAGCCGCTGGTGGTGGCGCTCACGCAGGCGACCGGCCTGTCCATCATCCACGAGACGGTCTACGAGTCCCGGCTGGGCTTCACGTCCGCGCTCAACCAGATGGGCGCTCACATCCAGCTCTACCGCGAGTGCCTGGGCAGTTCCGACTGCCGCTTCGGCCAGCGCAACTTCCTGCACTCCGCGGTCGTGTCCGGCCCCACCAAGCTCCAGGGCGCCGATCTGGTCATCCCCGACCTGCGCGGCGGCTTCTCGTACCTCATCGCGGCGCTGGCGGCCCAGGGCACGTCCCGCGTCCACGGCATCGACCTCATCAACCGGGGCTACGAGAACTTCATGGAGAAGCTCGTGGAGCTCGGCGCGAAGGTGGAGCTGCCGGGCAAGGCGCTCGGATAGTCCCACCCCGCCCGACAGCCCCCTGAGCACGACGATGGGGCGGCCGCCCGCACCGGGTGGCCGCCCCATTCGCGTTACTGAGCCTCGTACGCAAGTCCCGTCGCGTACGCGAAGGCTTACTTGCCCTTGGCGGCTTCCTTGAGCTTGGAGCCCGCGGAGACCTTCACGCTGTAGCCGGCCGGGATCTGGATCGGGTCGCCGGTCTGCGGGTTGCGCGCGGTACGAGCGGCACGGTGGGTGCGCTCGAAGGTCAGGAAGCCGGGGATGGTGACCTTCTCGTCGCCCTTGGCGACGATCTCGCCGACGGTCTCGGCGAACGCGGCCAGAACGGCGTCGGCGTCCTTGCGGGTCACCTCGGCGCGATCGGCCAGCGCGGCCACCAGCTCACTGCGGTTCATGTTGTTACTCCCGTGTTCTTCTTGCCGTTGAGGCGTGCCACGCGGCGGAGCCGCATGTTGGGCACAGCGAAAGCCGATGCTGCCAGGTTCCTCGGTGAGTCCCCGGAGCCGGGTCCGTCGTCAGACCCTCGCGCCCAGGGACGCATCCTGCCCCTACCTGCGGCGCGAAAGCCAATCCGGCGCCCGTAGGAGTCGTGAGAACACCCTTGGGGGTCACACGAAAAGAGGGTCCGAGCCTGGCCGACACGATAAACGTCTGCCAAGGACCCCGGGTTCCACGACGCGCCGGAGTCAAGCCGTGGCGATCGTCACAGCCGGTGACCGCCCGCCGGAGCCTACGACGCCGAGGGAGCCGCCGCGCCCGCGGCCTTCGCGGCCTCCCGCACCGCCCCGGCCACCGCGCCCGCGACCTTGTCGTTGAAGACGCTCGGGATGATGTAGTTCGCGTTCAGCTCGTCCTCGCTCACCACGTCCGCGAGGGCCTTCGCCGCCGCGATCATCATGTCGGTGTTCACCGTGCGGGACTGCGCGTCCAGCAGACCGCGGAAGACGCCCGGGAAGACCAGCACGTTGTTGATCTGGTTCGGGAAGTCCGAGCGGCCGGTGGCCACAACAGCCGCCGTCTGGCGGGCGATTGCCGGGTCCACCTCGGGATCCGGGTTCGCGAGCGCGAACACGATCGCGTTGTCGGCCATGGCGGCCACGTCGTCGCCGTCGAGGACGTTCGGGGCGGAGACGCCGATGAAGACGTCCGCGCCGCGCACGGCCGCCTTCAGCGTGCCGGTGAGACCCTCGGGGTTGGTGTTGTCGGCGATCCAGCGCAGCGCCGAGTCCGGGGCGGTGTCCACCAGGTCCTCGCGGCCGGCGTGGACCACGCCGTGGATGTCGGCGACGACGGCGTTCTTCAGGCCCGCCGCGATCAGCAGCTTGAGGATGGCCGTACCGGCCGCGCCGGCGCCGGACATGACGACCCGGATGTTCTCGATCGCCTTGCCCGCGACACGCAGCGCGTTCGTCAGGGCGGCCAGCACCACGATCGCCGTGCCGTGCTGGTCGTCGTGGAAGACGGGGATGTCGAGGGCCTCCCGCAGCCGCGCCTCGATCTCGAAGCAGCGCGGCGCGGAGATGTCCTCCAGGTTGATGCCGGCGAAGCCGGGCGCGATGGCCTTGACGATCTCGACGATCGCGTCGGTGTCCTGGGTGTCCAGGCACAGCGGCCAGGCGTCGATACCGGCGAACCGCTTGAAGAGGGCCGCCTTGCCCTCCATCACCGGCAGGGCGGCCTTGGGGCCGATGTTGCCGAGGCCCAGCACGGCCGAGCCGTCCGTCACGACCGCAACGGAGTTGCGCTTGATGGTGAGGCGGCGGGCGTCCTCGGGGTTCTCGGCGATCGCCATGCAGACCCGGGCGACACCCGGCGTGTAGATCATCGAGAGGTCGTCACGGTTGCGGATGGGGTGCTTGGACTGCATCTCGATCTTGCCGCCGAGGTGCATGAGGAACGTACGGTCCGAGACCTTGCCCAGCGTGACGCCCTCGATGTCGCGCAGCTGCTCGACGATCTCGTCGGCGTGCGCGGTGGAGGTGGCCGCGATGGTGACGTCGATCCGGAGCTTCTCGTGGCCGGAGGCGGTCACGTCGAGGCCGGTCACCGAGCCTCCGTGGGACTCGACGGCCCCGGTGAGCTGGGAGACCGCGGTTCCGCTCGCGGGCACCTCCAGCCGGACCGTCATCGAGTAGGAGACGCTGGGCGCCGTTGCCATGGCCGACTTCCTCTGCTTTCACCTGTGACGCTGGATGCTGTCCGATCGTCGCACCTACCGCCGAGTAGGCGTTAGCCGGGTGGGATTGCGAACGTTGTGTTCGCCGGACGGCCATCGGAACGCACCGGGCGGCCACAGAATCCGCCAGGGAACCGGCACAGAGAAGAGACCCACGTCACTCGGTGACGTGGGTCTCCTCGATGCTGAGTGGCACCGACCCGCCATGCTCGCCTCGCGGCAAGTGGTCGCTCGTAGCGACGAAGGTTGGGCCCGGGGGCTTGGATCGGGCCGGTGCCACATCCAGGCTAACAAACAGGAGCCGGAAGACCATTCCCGTGCGCGGAGTTCACCGGAATCAGTCCCGCAGCAGGTCCGGCAGCCCGGTCGCGTCGGGCGCGTCCCGCTCCCCCGACACCACCGTGAGCTGCTGCGTCGCCCGGGTGAGAGCGACGTAGAGCACCCGCAGCCCGGCCGGGGACTCGTCCGCGATCTCCGCCGGGGAGACGACCACCGTCGCGTCGTACTCCAGCCCCTTGGCCTCCAGGCTGCCGAGGGCCACCACGCGGTCGCCGAGCCCGGCGAGCCAGCGCCGGGCCTCCTCGCGGCGGTTCATGGCGACGACCACGCCGACCGTGCCGTCGACGAGGTCGAGCAGCCGGGCGGCCTCGGCCCGGACGGTCTGCGCGAGGGAGTCCCGTACGACGGCGAAGCGCGGCTGGACGCCGGTGGAGCGCACCGCCGAGGGGGACTCGGCGCCCGGCATGGCCAGCGCCAGCACCTTGGCGGCCAGTTCGGCGATCTCGGCCGGGTTGCGGTAGTTCACGGTCAGCTCGAAGCGGCGGCGCGGACGGCTGCCGAGCGCCTCGTCACGGGCCTGGGCCGCCTCGTCGGGGTCGGACCAGGAGGACTGGGCCGGGTCGCCGACGACCGTCCAGGTGGCGTGCCGGCCCCGGCGGCCGAGCATCCGCCACTGCATCGGGGTGACGTCCTGGGCCTCGTCGACGATGACGTGCGCGTACTCGGTGCGTTCCTGGGCGAGCCGCTCGGCCCGCTCGCGCTGGGTCTCCTCGCGGACCGGCATCAGCTCCTCCAGGCCGGTGAGCTGGTCGAGCGGGTCCAGCTCACGTCTGCGGCGCGGGCGGGCCGGGGCGCCGACGATCGCCTGGAGCTCGTCGAGCATGGCGATGTCGTGCACGGAGTGGCCGTCCCGGCGCAGGGAGCGGGCCACCTTGCGGACCTCTCCGGGGTTGAGGATCCGGCGGGCCCAGCGGCCGAGGCGCCGCTCGTCGGCCATCGCGGCGAGGACGGCCTTCGGGGTCAGCTCCGGCCACCAGGCGTCGAGGAACTCGATGAAGGCGTCCTCGGAGCTGACGTCCTCGTCGAAGGAGGACCGCAGCTCGGCGGCCAGCTCGGGGTCGGTGTGCCGGCCGGCCGCGCCGGACCGCGCCCACAGGGCGTCCAGGAGCAGCTTGCGGACGCGGGGACGCAGCAGGTTCACGGGGGCGGTGCCGCCGAGGGCGTTCTGCCGGACGCGGTCGAGCTCGGCGGCCTCCAGCTCCAGCCGCCGCCCGAAGGCGACGACTCTGAGCCGGGCCGGCGCGTCGTACGGCTCCAGGGCTCCGCGGGCGGCCTTCCGCAGCACCTTCAGCATGCGGTACGAGCCCTTGGCGCGGGCCACCGCCGGGGAGTCGTACTGGGTCGCCTCGACGCCGTCGACGAGCGAGCCGATCGCCCGGATGGCGACCTGGCCCTCCTCGCCGAGGGAGGGCAGCACGCCCTCGGTGTACGCGACGAGCAGCGGGGTCGGGGAGACGATCAGGATGCCGCCCGCGTACCGGCGCCGGTCCTGGTAGAGCAGGTAGGCCGCCCGGTGCAGGGCGACGGCCGTCTTGCCGGTGCCCGGGCCGCCCTCGACGTACGTCACGGAGGCGGCGGGGGCGCGGATCACCAGGTCCTGCTCGGCCTGGATGGAGGCGACGATGTCCCGCATGGTGTGGGTGCGCGCCTGGCCGAGGGCGGCCATCAGGGCCCCGTCGCCGATCACGGGCAGTTCGTCGCCGCCGAGGAACGCCTTCAGCTCGGGACGCATCAGATCGTCCTCGACGCCGAGCACCCTGCGCCCCTTGGAGCGGATGACGCGCCGGCGCACCACCCGCCCCGGGTCGACCGGGGTGGAGCGGTAGAACGGGGCGGCGGCGGGCGCCCGCCAGTCGATGACCAGCGGGCTGTAGTCCTGGTCGAGGACACCGATGCGGCCGATGTGCAGGGTCTCGGCGATCTCGGCGGTGTTGTCGTCCCGCACGGCGCCCTCGGCGGGTTCCACGGCGGTGTAGGCGCCGTCGGGCCCCTTCCTGCCGTCCTTGCCCGGCAGCAGGTCGATGCGGCCGAAGAGGAAGTCCTCGAACTCGTTGTTGAGGCGGTTGAGGTGCACCCCCGCCCGGAAGACCTGGGCGTCCCGTTCGGCGAGCGCGCCGGGCGTGCCGACCTGACCGCGCTTGGCCGCGTCGTTCATGAGGAATTCGGCCTCGTGGATCTTCTCCTCGAGGCGCTGGTACACACGGTTCAGGTGTGCCTGTTCGACGCTGATCTCTCGCTTCCGCACGGAGTCCTGGTGGACTTCCTGGGCGGAGTCGTGAACCGCGGTTTCCTGCTGAGCCTGAGCGGCCACCGGGCCCCCTTCTGACGTGCTGGGCAGCCGTCAACCGTACGCGAAGGTGGGCCCGGGAAGCTATGCGTGCGCTCAGTGGGTCATACGTCGATCTCGACGAGCTTCTTCCCGTCGGCGAAGTCGACGACCTCGATGCGGTCCGTCTCGTCGGGGGTCATGGACACGCCGCCGGTGATGTAGAGCGGGTTCCGGGCCTGCTCGGTGGTGGCGTCCGGGAGGCCGTAGCCCGCGGGCGGGACGGACCAGGTGGTGGCCGTCTCACGCTCGCCGTTCTTCCCGACGAAGATCAGGGAGCACTTGAGCGGGCCCTTGACCCCCTTGAGCTCGAGCACCGGCTCGGTGCCCCAGAGCTTCTTCTGCAGGGCGACGGTCGCACTGACGTTCGTCGTGGGGTCGGTCGCCGAGACCTTGTCCTCGATGGTGCCGAAGAGGTCCTTGGAGGGGTTGGCCGCGAGGACCTGGTTGCCGCCGCCCTCCGAGTCGCCGCCGCTCGTCGCCACGGCGGCGAACGGGCCGGCGACGATGAGCGCGGCCGCGGCCGCCACCATGTAGAAGCCGCGCCGGCGCTTCTGGGCGCGGCGTTCGGCGACCTCGTCGACCAGCTTGTTCACCAGGCGCGGGCTGGGCTTGGCGGAGAGCGACTCGCCGATGGCGGGGGTGCCGGAGCCCGGCAGGTCCGCGAGGGCGGCCAGCATCGGCTCCATCCCGGCGAGCTCGTCGAGTTGCTGGGCGCACCACTCGCAGCCGGCGAGATGGACCTCGAAGGCGGTTGCCTCGGCGTCGTCGAGGATGCCGAGTGCGTAGGCGCCTACGGTCTCGTGTTCGTTCGGACCCGGAGATCCCATCATGGGGCCAGACATACCCGAACCACCCGTACCGAATCCCTGTGATCCCCCGTAAACACTCATCACGCCGTCACCCCCCGCTCCTCCAGCGCCAGCTTCATCGACCGCAGGGCATAGAACACCCGGGAGCGGACGGTCCCGCTGGGTATGCCCAGGGTCTCGGCCGCCTCATTGACGGTACGACCCTTGAAATACGTCTCGACGAGCACCTCCCGGTGAGCCGGGGTCAGGTCGTCGAGCGCGTCGGACAACGTCATCAGCCACAGCGCCTTGTCGATCTCGTCCTCCGCGGGGATGACCTCCAGCGGCGACGGATCGACCTCCTGCGGCCGGGCCTGCCGGCTGCGGTGGCCGTCGATGACGATGCGCCGGGCGACCGTCACCAGCCAGGGGCGTACCGATCCGGTCGCTCGATTGAGCTGGCCGGCGTTCTTCCAGGCACGGATGAGTGTCTCCTGCACGACGTCCTCGGCTCTCTGCCGGTCGCCGGCAACCAGACGGAGGACATACGCAAGGAGGGGTCCGGCATGCTCTCTGTACAGCGCACGCATCAGCTCCTCATCAGGCTCCGAGGGCTGGGACATACGATGTCGGGCCCTCGTTCCACGTTCATTGGCCACGACGGAATCCTTGCGCACGCCCACCTCCGATGTCCGGGGGTTCCCCCAGTCGGTCGCTCGATCACGGGTACGGACGGCGTGAGTTGGATGTTCAACGTGGGGTGACAGTTTTCTTGTGGGTGACGTGACGAGGTTGGACATGGGTGCACATTCCCACCCCGCGATCTTTACATTTCCGTCACAGCGACAAGATCGAACCGACCGCCCGGGACGTTGAGAAGGTAAACGATGTGTAATCGAAGTCACTTCGAATGTCGTTCCACAGAACGGACATAACGGCCAGTCAGGCGCGGGTGGGTGCCGTGCGGCGGCGGTGCCGGGCCACCCTTTCGCGGTTTCCGCAGACCTCACTGGAGCACCAGCGCCTCCTGCGCCCCCGTGACGTGTCGAGGTAGACGAGGGGGCAGTTGTCCCCTTCGCACCGGCGCAGCCCGGCCCGCGCGACCGGGTCGGTGAGCAGCTCCACGACGTCCCGCGCGACGGCACCGAGCAGCCCCGCGCACTCGGGCGGGGCGGCCAACTCCCGTACGAGCGTGCCGTCCTCGCCGGGTACGGCGACCGGGGCGGGCGGGGCGGCGCGGGCGAGTTCGTTGACCCGGGCGAGCGCGAGGTCGTACGGGCGCCCCTCGGGGGCGAGTCCGCCGGGCACCAACTTCCGTACCCGGCCGCGCAGTTCACGGAACCCGGCGAGCCAGGAGGCGTCGGCGTGCGTCAGCCCGGTGCCCGCCGGGACCAGTCCGGACGCGGCGATCCAGGCGCGCAGCGCCGCGACCGAGTGGAGGCGTTCGACGGGGTGGGTGGTGGCGAGGAGGTCCAGACAGATCCGCCCGGCGTCGAACCTCAGCTCGTACGCGTCGGTGGCCGTACCCAGTGCCATGCGCCTGTCACCGCCTAGGGGTCACCCGGTGAGGAAACGTTCCCCTCACACAGTGCCTGCCCGATCCCCCCGCCGGAACCCCTCGTACCGGCGGTAAGGACGACAGTGGTGCCCCGGGTGCCCGCTCAGCCGTCCGAGTACTTGGCGTCGGCCGCCGGATCCAGCGCCAGCCGGTACCCGCGCTTGACGACCGTCTGGATCAGCTTCGGCGCCCCCAGAGCCGTCCGCAGACGCGCCATGGCCGTCTCCACGGCGTGCTCGTCGCGTCCGGCGCCGGGCAGCGCCCGCAGCAGCTCGGAGCGGGCCACCACCCATCCCGGGCGCCGGGACAGCGCCCGCATGAGCGACATCCCGGCCGGCGGGACCGGCTTCAGCTCGCCGTCCACCAGCACCGCGTGTCCCCGGATCTCCACCCGGTGACCGGCGATCGGCAGGGTGCGCGCCCGTCCCGGCAACTCCTGGCACAGCAGCTGGACCAGGGGTCCGAGGCGGAAGCGCTCGGGCGAGACCGTGTCGACGCCCCGGGCCTGGAGCGGCAGCGCGGTGACCGGGCCGACACACGCCGACAGCACGTCGTGGTTGAGCGCGGCGAGCAGTTCGGGCAGCAGACCGCGGTCCTCGGCGCGGGACAGCAGCGACGCGGCGGCCGGGGCACTGGTGAAGGTGAGCGCGTCCACCCCGCGCGAGACGGTCGCGTCCAGCAGCCGGTCCACCGGTCCGATGTCCTCCGGCGGCATCCACCGGTACACCGGGATCCCGAGCACCTCCGCTCCCCCGGCCCGCAGCGCCTCCACGAACCCGGGCAGCGGCTCGCCGTGCAGCTGGATGGCGATCCGGCGGTCCTCGACGCCCTCCTCCAGCAGCCGGTCGAGCACCTCGGCCATGGACTCGGAGGACGGCGACCACTCCTCGGTCAGTCCCGCGGCCCGTACCGCGCCCTTGACCTTGGGGCCGCGCGCGAGCAGTTCCACCCCGCGCAGCCGGGCCAGCAGGTCCTCGCCGAGGCCCCAGCCGTCGGCGGCCTCGATCCAGCCCCGGAAGCCGATGGCGGTCGTGGCGACCACGACGTCCGGCGCCTGGTCGATGACCTCCTTGGTCGCCGCCAGCAGCTCGCTGTCGTCGGCCAGCTGCACGATGCGCAGGGCGGGGGCGTGCAGGACGGAGGCTCCGCGCCGCTGGAGCAGTGCGCCCAGCTCGTCGGCCCTGCGCGCGGCGGTCACTCCCACGGTGAACCCCGCGAGGGGCCCCTGGTTCGGTCGCTGCTGTTCGTCGTACATAACTCTCGTCCCACACTCGAGTCGTTGCACCTGCGTGAGGCGGCCGCACCCAGGTATGAGGTGCTGGCACCCGCATGCCGAGCGAGCCTGTCAATGGTGCGTGACAGGCTCGGTTCGACTTGATGTCGGCGGTGTTACGTCACACTTCCGCGTAGTTGAGCTGCGGCTTCGCCTCCGAGGTGGTGGTCGTGTCCGCGGCGCGGCCGGCCGGGCGGCGAAGGTATACGGCCCAGGTGACCACGAAGCAGGCCGCGTAGAAGGCGAGGAAGGCGACGAAGGCGCCGGTCCCGGAGCCGTAGGAGAGGAAGGACTGGCGGAAGGCGAGGTTGATGCCGACGCCGCCGAGCGCGCCCACCGCGCCGATCAGGCCCATGGAAGCACCGGAGAGGCGGCGTCCGTAGGCGGCGGCCGCTTCCCCGTCCAGGCCCTTGGCCACGGCCTTCGTCTGGAAGATGCCGGGGATCATCTTGAACGTCGAGCCGTTGCCGAGGCCGGTGAGGACGAACAGCACCACGAACGCGACGGTGAACAGGGCCAGCGACTTCTCCATGCTGGCGGCGATGAGGACGGCGGTCGCCGCGCCCATGGCGACGTAGTTGTACAGCGTGATCTTCGCACCGCCGTACTTGTCGGCGAGCCACCCGCCGAGGGGCCGGATCAAGGAGCCGAGCAGCGGGCCGATGAAGGTGACGTACGCCGCCTCCAGCGGGGTCCGGCCGAACTGGTTGGTCAGCACCTGGCCGAAGGCGAAGCTGTATCCGATGAAGGAACCGAAGGTGCCGATGTAGAGGAAGGACATGATCCAGGTGTGCGCGTCCTTCGCGGCGTCCTTCGCGGCGCCGGTGTCGTTCTTCACGTTCTCGATGTTGTCCATGAAGAGCGCGGCGAGGACGGCGGCGACGACGATGAGCGGGATGTAGATCCCGAGCAGCACCCGCGGACCGCCGCTGGCGCCGATGACGGCGAGTCCGGCCAGCTGGAGCACCGGCACGCCGATGTTGCCGCCGCCGGCGTTGAGGCCCAGCGCCCAGCCCTTCTTACGGAGCGGGAAGAACGCGTTGATGTTGGTCATCGACGACGCGAAGTTGCCACCGCCGATACCGGCCAGCAGGCCGACCAGCAGGAACGTGCTGAAGGAGGTTCCCGGTTCCATCACCGTGAACGCGGCGACGGTGGGCACGAGGAGGAGGGCGGCCGAGACGATCGTCCAGTTCCGTCCGCCGAAGATCGCGACGGCGAAGGTGTAGGGGACGCGGACGACGGCGCCGACCAGCGTCACCATCGAGGTCAGCAGGAACTTGTCGGCCGGGGTGAGCCCGTACTCCGGGCCCATGAAGAGCACCAGCACGGACCACATGGTCCAGATCGAGAACCCGATGTGCTCGGAGAGGACGGAGAACAAGAGGTTGCGCTTGGCGACCTTCTCTCCGGTCTCCTTCCAGAAGGTCTCGTCCTCCGGATCCCACTGCTGGATCCAGCGGCCGCCCCTGCTCGGGGGTGCGGGGGCTGTGCTAGGGGCTGTCATGACGCCTCCACGGTGTACCGGGGCTCGGGTGGTGCGGGGGAGTGGCTGAGTCCCGACGGTAGGGAGGGCGCGTTTCCTGTCTGTGGCACTGAGTGACCGGAAGGGAACTTTGCTCTCACCCCGAGCGAAGTCGGGATGAGAGGTCCGGGCCGGTCCGGTGCCGTGGGGGCGGTGAGAGGGACCGCGCCAAGGGTACGGCCGGGCGGAGGTGAGCGCCGGGACGGACCGCGGCCGGGACCGACACGAGGACGCGGGGGCCGCCTCCGGACCGACACGAGAACGTGGGGGCGCCTCCGGGCCCGGCCGGCGTGAGCGGCCGGCGTGAGCGGCCGGCGTGAGCGGCCGGCGTGAGCGGCCGGCGTGAGCGGCCGGGCTGGCGTGCGGCTGGGCTGGCGTGCGGCTGGGCCGGCGTGCGGGCGGGGCCGGGAGCCGGCCGGTGCGCGGGATGATGGGCGACGGCGCGCACGCGCCGCGAGGGACGGCGGAAAGGCAGGGTCGGTGCCACGGGACGGGCAGATCACGACGGCCGAGCAGGCGGCGAACGACGACCTGGTGCTGGCGTTCGGCTGGTTGCAGGGAGCCGCGAACCGGCTGGAGTACATCCTGGGCCGGGCCATCGAGGAGGAGTGCGGGATCAGCCACCTCATGTTCGAGGTGCTGCTGATCCTGGGCCGGGCGGGCGGGCCGGGCCTGTCGATGGGGGCCATCGCGCAGGAGCGGGTCCTCACCACCGGCGGGGTGACCCGGCTGGTGGACCGGATGGAGACCGCGGGTCTGGTGGCCCGCGACGAGAACCCGGGGGACCGCCGGGGCCGGCTGGTGAGACTGACCCCCCTCGGGGAGGAGACCGCGGTGCGGGCCGCCCGGCTGCACGCCGAGAACGTGCGGCGCCTCTTCCTCGACGCGCTGCCCCCCGAGCGCCGCGAGCAGTTCACGCGTGACCTGCGGACGGTCAGCCTGGCCGCGCGCGACGCGCTGCCCCGCCTGCGCTGAGGAGCCCCCGGGCGACGCCGCCGAAAGTCAGGGCACCCCGAGGAAATACCTGACACGTCAGATACTGTTGTCTCAGGTGAATGGCCCGCGGCAGGCGGGTCCGGCAACCAGGAGGCAGGTCCTCATGCGGCTCGTCCACGTCTTCGACGCCTACTGCGGTTGGTCGCACGGCTTCGCGCCGGTCCTGGCCGAGGTGGTCCGACGCCACCCGGGCCTGGACATGGAGGTGGTGTCCGGCGGCCTGTTCACCGGTGCGCGGCGGACGCCGATCCGGGAGTTCGGGTACGTCCAAGGCGCCAACGCCGAGATCAGCGAACGGACCGGGGCCGAGTTCGGGCCCGGTTACGCCCGGCTGATCGAGGACGGCTCGTTCGTGATGGACTCCGAGGCCGCCGCGCGGGGTGTGGCCGCGTTGCGGCAGGCCGCGCCCCACCGCATCGTGGAACTGACCGCCGCGCTCCAGCACGCGTTCTACGTGGACGGCCTGAGCCTGTCCGACCCGGCCACCTACCGCGTCCTCGCCGAAACGGCCGGCCTGGACCCGGATGCCCTGGTGCGGGCGTTCACCGCGCCGGAGACGGCCGCCGCCGCGCGGGACGACTTCGCGCGCGCCGCCGGCCTGGGCGTCCGCGGCTTCCCCACCCTGCTGGCCGTGGCAGGCGGGCGCGTCACGGTCCTGGCCGTCGGCCACGCCGGCCCCGACGAGATCGACGAACGCCTGGCCGCCGCCCGGGCCGCCACGGCCTGACCGCCGTCACCCCTCCCCCCCGTCGGGCCGCCCCTTTCCCGGCCCCGCCTTTCTCCCTTCTCCCTTCTCCCTTCTCCCCTGAGGAACCACGATGAGCACCCTCGACTTCAAGGTCATCGACCTGGACTTCCCCGTCGGCTCGAAGAACAAGACGGCCACCCTGATCACCGGTGAGCGGGAGGCGTTCCTGATCGACGCCGGGTTCACCCGCGCCGACGGGCACCGCCTGGTCGCCGAGATCCTCGACTCCGGCAAGACGCTGACCACGGTCTACGTCAGCCACGCCGACCCCGACTTCTACTGGGGCGCCGAGGTCATCGCCGACGCCTTCCCCGAGGCCGAACTCGTCGCCACCCCGCTGGTGATCGAGCACATCGGGGCCGCCTACGAGGCCAAGCTCAAGGCCTGGGAGGCCGTCGGCGCCAACCGGCCCACCCGGCTGGTCGAGCTGACCGCGCTGACCGGCGACCTCACCTTCGAGGGCCACGTCTTCCAGCTGAAGGGCGGCCACCCGGGCCTGCCCGACCGGCACTACCTGTGGCAGGCCGAGCACCGGGCGATCGTCGCCGGCGTGCTGCTCTTCCAGCGCGAGCACGTCTGGGTGGCCGACACCGCGACGCCCGAGTCCCGCGCCGTGTGGATCGAACTGCTCGACGAGATGACGGCCCTGGACCCGGCCTTCGCCGTCCCCGGTCACCGGCTGCCCACGGACACCCTCGACGTGAGCCCGATCACCCACACCCGTGACTACCTCGTCGCGTTCGAGGAGGAACTCGCCAGGGCCGAGAACGGCGAGGCACTGACCGAGGCACTGGTCGCCCGCTACCCCGACGCCGGGATGCTCATCGCCGCGCAGATCGGGGCCAAGGTCGCCAAGGGCGAGATGAACTGGGGCTGACCGTCCCGGTACTCGGTGCGGTGCCGGCGCCGTCGGCCGCCCGGCACCGCACCCCTCCCGCCGGCGCACCCCTCCCGCCGGCGCACCCCTCCCGCCGGCGCCCCCATCCCCCTCAGTCCCTCAGTCCCTCAGTCCCTCAGAGAGGCCACCATGAACGAGCCCACCGACTTCTCCGCCTCCACCGCCCCCGCCGACGTGGTGCGGCGCCAGTACCTCGCGTCCGCCCACGGTGACCTCGAAGCGCTGCGGGCCACCCTCGCCGACGACGTGGAGTGGACCGAGATGGCGGGCTTCCCGCTGGCCGGCACCTACCGCACCCCCGACGGCGTCACCGCCAACGTGATGGAGCGGCTGGGCGAGGACTGGGACGGCTGGACCGCCCACGACGACACCTATGTCGTCGACGGGGAGAACGTCGTGGTCCTCGCCCGCTACACCGCCACCAACAAGGCCACCGGCAGGGACATCGACGTCCGCGTCGCCCACCACTTCGTCGTCCGCGGCGGCCGGATCGTCCGCTTCGAGCAGTTCGTGGACACCGCCAAGGTCCGCGAGGCGATGCCGGCCTGACCGCTCACGCCCGCCGACGCCGGCCCCTACCGGCCCGACCGCTCACCGGTGCCTGCCGGTAGGGGTCCGGCCCGTACCGGCCCGGCCCGCGCCGTCCGGCCACAGCCGTGGGCGTCGCTTCGCCGCCAGGTCCTCCGCCCAGCCGAAGGCGAGCACGCACCCGCCGATGAGCAGCCAGACGAGCACCAGGACGGGCCAGGAGCTCTCCAGCAGGCCGGGGTACTGGTCCGCCAGGACGTCGAAGCCCCACAGGTGGTCCCAGAGGGTGGCCGCGACGACGATGCACGTGTTGTGCCACAGGTAGATCGTCACCGCCCGGGCGTTGAGGAGGGTGATCACCCGGCTCCAGCGCCGCAGTCGGCCCGGCCACTCGGACCAGGACGGGCTGAAGTGCAGGAGCAGCATCACCGTCGCGAAGGACCACAGGGACTGGGCGAACGGGATGCCGTCCAGGTCGTTGCCCTGCTTGAAGCCGTGGGTCAGGGCGTACCACAGGCCCAGGCAGGCGATCACCGGTGCCACGGACGGCACGACGTACTGCGGCAGGCGCCGGAGGATGCCCTCCTGGTGCGCCATGCCCAGGATCCAGCAGGCGCCGAAGGTGCTGAAGTCGGTCAGCGCCGACGGGAACCGCTCGCCGGGCAGGGTGAGGTAGCCGAACTCGAAGCACGCCGCCAGGACGATCGGCGACACCATCGTCACCAGGGGCAGCGAGCGCAGGGCCTTCAGCAGGAACGGGGACAGCAGCACGAACCAGAGGTACGCGCGGATGTACCAGAGCGGGCCGGCGAGTTGCTCCGCCCAGCCCTCGCCGAGGACGCCGTACACCCCGGCCAGTCCCTCGGCGTACGGCGGGTCGCTCAGCGGCAGGATCCAGTAGGTGAGGTGGAGCCACCACCAGCCGGGGTGGCCGTCGTCGTCCGGGCTCCAGCCCTGGAGCAGCATGCCGCTCACACCGATCGCGCCGAGCAGCCACAGCGGCGGCAGCAGGCGGCGCATCCGGCCGCGGACGACCTGGAGGGCCGGGCGGCTCTTCAGGGAGCGGGCCATCAGGTTGCCCGCGAGCGCGAACATCACGCCCATGGACGGGAAGACCAGCGGGAGCCAGGCCCAGCCCATGAGGTGGTAGAGGACGACCCGGAAGAGGGCCAGGGCCCGCAGGAGGTCGAAGTAGCGGTCGCGGACGGGAGCCGTCGTACGGGTCCGTTGCTCGGGGAGGTCCGGTGTGTCCTGCGGGTCGGCCCGCACAGGCACGGTGCTCACGCGACCGGCCTCCCGTCCACGACCGGGTGGCGCTCGGCCGGCGCGCCCGGCGGCGCCGACACCCCGCCCATGCGGCGCAGCTTCTGCCAGCGCAGCCGGCCGCCGGTCAGGGCGGTGATCCAGGACTGGAGCAGCACGACGTACATCAGTTGGCGGTACAGGATCTGCTGCAACGGCAGCGAGATCAGCGGGGTGAGCCGCTCGCGGTCGAGGATGAAGGCGTACGTCGCGCAGGCCGCCTGGATGGCGAGGACGCCGAACCAGGCCACGATCGTCTTCTCGGTGGGGCCGAAGACCAGGCCGTAGATGAGGAACACGTCGATCAGCGGGGCCAGCAGCGGTGCCAGGACCATGAACAGGGACACCAGCGGGAGCCCGACCCGGCCGAAGCGGCCCGAGGGGCCCCGGTCGAACAGGGCGCGGCGGTGCTTCCAGATCGCCTGCATGGTGCCGTACGACCAGCGGTAGCGCTGGGACCACAGCTGCTGGACGGACTCCGGGGCCTCGGTCCAGGCGCGGGCCTTCTCCGCGTAGACGACCCGCCAGCCGTCGCGGTGGATGGCCATGGTGATGTCGGTGTCCTCGGCGAGCGTGTCGTCGCTCATGCCGCCGACGCGTTCCAGGGCGGTGCGGCGGAAGGCTCCCACCGCGCCCGGGATGGTCGGCATGCACTGCAGGACGTCGTACATCCGGCGGTCCAGGTTGAAGCCCATCACGTACTCGATGTGCTGCCAGGCGCCGATCAGGGTGTTCTTGTTGCCGACCTTCGCGTTGCCGGCGACGGCGCCGACGCGGGGGTCGCCGAAGGGCTGGACCAGTTCGCGGACCGTGGACGGCTCGAAGACGGTGTCGCCGTCCATCATCACCACGAGGTCGTGGCGGGCGTTGGCCACGCCCCGGTTGAGGGCGGCGGGCTTGCCCGCGTTGAGCTGGCGGACCACCCGGACGTTCGGCAGGGCGAGGTTCTCCACGATCCTCGCGGTGCCGTCGCTGGACCCGTCGTCGATGACGAGGACCTCGATCGGATGGTCGCTGGCCATCAGCGAGCGGACGGTGCTCTCGATGCACTTGGCCTCGTTGTACGCCGGAACCAGCACCGACACCGGTTCGGTGACCGGCGGGCCCCAGCTGAAGTCGCGGTGGCGCACGCGGCGGGCGTGGATGCCGGAGAGCAGGAGCATCAGGCCGAAGCGGGCGATGACCAGGAAGCCGATGATCGCCAGGCCGACCGCCAGGACCGCGGTGACGTGGTCGGAGGCCTGCACGAGGAAGACCCAGGCCTTGCCCTTCCAGAGGTCGACGCCGGTGGCCCGGGTGTGCGCGCTGGGGGCGTCGAGGGTCTCGGTGAGGTTGCCGAACCGGTAGCCCTCGGCCTTCATCTTCGGCAGGAACCGGTCCAGCGCCTCGACCGTCTGGTGCCGGTCGCCGCCGGAGTCGTGCATCAGGACGATCGCGCCCTCGCCGCCCTCGGGGGTGACGTTGCGGATGATCCGGTCGGCTCCGGGCTTGCTCCAGTCCCGGCTGTCGACGCTGGTGACGACGGTGATGTAGCCGCGGGCGCCGATGTACTCGGTGACCGCCCAGGACTCGTTGTCCATGGACGCGGCGTACGAGGAGTACGGCGGCCGGAACAGCGAGGTGCGGATGCCCGCGGCGCCGGTGATCGCGAGCTGGTTCTGCGACAGCTCCCAGTCGATGCGCTTCTTCGACTGGAGGGAGAGGTCGGGGTGGTTGAAGGTGTGCAGCCCGATCTCGTGGCCCTCGTCGACCATGCGCCTGACGAGGTCCGGGTAGCGGGAGGCCATGGTGCCGGTGACGAAGAAGACGGCGTGCGCGTCGTGCTTCTCCAGCACGTCCAGGACCTTGGGGGTCCAGGTCGGGTCGGGGCCGTCGTCGAAGGTGAGGACCATCCGGTGGTCGGGCACCTTCAGCGTGCTGGGACGGCCGGTGCGGGTGTCGATGACCGGCCCGCCGTCGACTATCTCCTGGGGCACCTTGTCGGCGGAGGCCTCGGGCCGGATGCGGTGGTCGGCGAGGATCTCGCTGTGGACGTAGCCGCGCAGCATCAGCATCGCCATCAAGGCGGCGAGGACGAGCAGCGGCAGCAGCAGACGCATGGGCAGGCGGCGGCGCCGGGAGCCGTCGGGGGCTCCGGTCGCGGCCCCGGGACGGCGGGGACGGGATGCCATCAGAGGTTGTGCTCCGGGGACGGGGATGCCATCGGACGATGGACACCGGGTACGGCGGTGCCATCAGACGATGAGCACCGAAGTCGGGGTGTCGTCACTACGGACACCGGGACGGACAAGGCGGACGCCCGCGGGTGATGAGCGCCGGGGAGAGGGAGGCCGGCGGGCGGTGAGGACCATGGGTGAGGGTCCTGCGGCGACGGCCCCCGGGGTACGGGGAGCCGTCGGGCGGCGGCACGATCGGCGAACGGGGTACTGCGGAACCGGCGACGCCGACCGAGCACGGCGCGCCGGGAAGACGCGGAAGGCGGAGCGAGCGCGGGATGCCGGGACACTGCCCCGCGCCGGGAGGACGCGGGACGCGCAGCCCTGCCGGTCCGCCGGCGTCCCCGCGCGCGGCGCGGTCGGCTGCCGGGCGGGAGGAACGGAGTTCCGGACGACGGACGCCCTCCTGGCCCGCCGGGCCGTGGGACGTCAGGCACCAGGAGCGGGGCCCCGCCGGGCGACCGGCACTCACCTCACCCACCCCGCCGTCGGCCACCCCGCACCACGGCCGGGCATGCCGTGAGGCGAGGTGGTGCGGCGAGATCGGTGACGGCATCAGGCGACGGGTGCCGTGGGCGGCACGGGTGCCGTCGGCTCGGGTGCCGTGGCGCCCGGCTCGGTCGCGATCGGCGTCGGTTCGCTCGGACCGTCGGCCACCGTGCCGGTGCCGGGACCCGCGGTGCCCGCGGTCTCGGTCGGGGTGGGCTCGGCCGGGGTCGGGGTCGGGGTCGGCTCGGGCGGGTCCGTGACCGTCGCGGTCGCCGTCGGGGTCGGGGTCGACTGCGTCGGGCCGGTGCCCGGTCCCGGGGCCGTGCCGGTCGGACTCGGCACGGGGTCGTCCGAGGTGACCCGCCTGCCGGGGCTGGTGCCGACGCCGCCGGGCGCGGTGACGCCGGGAGCCGGCGCGGTCGCGGTGGCCTGGCCGGCCGTCGGGGTGGGCCCGGGCGAGACGGCGCCGGTGCCGACGGGCGGCGCGGGCGCGGCGGGCACCGGAGTGGTGTCGACCCTGCCCGCGGGCTGGCCCTCCTCCTGCCCCGGCACGGGCAGCCAGGCCGCGTTGGAGTTGCCGGACAGCAGCGTGGCGACGATGACGACGGCGTACACCGCGCAGGCCAGTCCGACCACGATGCCGATGCGCCGGAAGCGGCGGCTGCGGCGGCCCGACTCGTCCACGAAGACGGGCCCGTCGGACCCGTCCTGACCGCCGGCCGGCCCGGCCCCCTTGGCCTGCCGCACGAGCAGGTCCTCCAACTGTCGGCCTATGCCGTCGAGTTGGATCGTCACCTCGTACGGGTCATGGGAGGGACCACTTCCGGGATCGCCCCCGGACCCGCCCGTCGGCGCACCTCCGCCCAGCGCGTCCTGGCCGGAACCAGACGCGTCGGGTTCCTGCCACGGATCGCGCACGACGGTGCCCGCCGGACCGGCACCGGAGCGCCCACCGGTCTCGCCCGCCGACGCGAGGACTTCCGTCCGGTCGGCCCGGCCCGCGTCCGGGAGGCCCCGGGCGACCGGGCCGAGTCTGCCCGTGCCACCGGTCCCCGAGCGGGGCCTGACAGCCTGACTTGGGATTCCGTTTCCGCCCACGGCCGGGACCACGGTCCCACCGGTTTCCGGAAACGCCTGGGTACGACCCCCCGTCACCGATGGATCCTGGACCGCTGCGGTCTCGGGCCATTCCGGTTGGGCGTCTTCCCGCCACTTCTTCACGCGCACGTTCTTCCCCCCAGGGGCGGTTCCGGGTGCGCTGACGACCTTGAGCACCCGTCGACCGAACCGAGCCCCCACCCGGTCCGAGCGCCCCCTTTATCACACTGTGCTCAGACCAAGAATGTAGCGCACGAGGAGGTTATGTGTGGCACGGGTGTCAAGAATGCATGCCCATCAGGTCCACGTCGATGGCCGGAATCCATCCCCCGGCCGGCCGCCGCAGCCAGTCCGCCTCGACCGACAGTTCGAGCGCCGCCCGGCGCAGCGCGTCGAATCCGGGATGCACCAGCCCCTTCCTCCAGGTCATTGACACGAGTGACAAGGGAACGGGATCGAACAGTGGACGCACCACCGTGCCGGGCATGGCCGGAAAGTCCACGACGGCGAGAACCGGGTTCCGCGTCTTCGCCATGAGGCGCTGGAACTCCTCGTCCCCGACCGCGAGCGGGGCGGGCGGCGCGACCTCGACACCATGTCCCTCGAACAACTGTCGCGCCAGGTCGGTCCACTCCGGCGTACGCGGGTTCCCGGCACCCGCGTACACGGCCTCGCCGGCGAGCGCGGAGAGCGGAACAGCCTCCAGTGCCGCCAGCGGATGGCCCTCGGGCAGTACGACCGCCATCGGCTCGAAGCGCACGGGCCGGTGGTCCAGGCCCGCCCGCAGCGCCGGGTCCAGCCCGGCGAACCGACCGAAGGACACGTCCAGCCGGCCCGCGAGCAGTTCGCCCGCGGCGTGCGTCAGCCCGCTCTCGTAGCGGGCCATCAGCTCGTGCTCGGGCGCGAGTTCCCGGGCCCGGTGCAGCACCCGGCGACCGGTGGCCAGACCCGGCGAGTTGAGGTCCACCAGCAGGGGCCTGGCCTGCCGGAAGGCGGCGAGCAGGTGGTCCTGTGCCTCCAGTGCGCGCCGCGCGTACGGCACCAGCCGCTCTCCGTCGGCGGTCAGCGTCACCTGCCGGGTGGTCCGCACGAACAGCTCGGCGCCGAGCTCCCGCTCCAGCCGCCGCACATCCCGGCTGAGCGCCTGCTGCGCGACGTAGAGCCGGGCGGCGGCCCGGGTGAAGTGCAGTTCCTCCGCGACGGCGAGGAAGGCGCGCAGGAGGCGGGGGTCGAGGTGGTGACCGGGGGCGGGCATGGGGAGAATTTACAACCGGGGTGCGTGAATCGGGACGGAGCAGGTGTTGGACCCGGTGACCGGGGGCGGGTGACCGTGAACGCATGCCGCAACCGACGCCCAGGAAGCCCCCGTTGTACACCGTCACCGCCGACGCCCTCGTCGCCGTCGACTTCGCCCCCCGCACCGGCAACCGCCCGCCCGGCCCCTACCGCGCCCTCTTCACCGTCCCCGGCACCCGCGCCTTCACCGCCGGTAACCTGCTGGCCCGCCTGCCGATGGGCATGTTCGGCGTGAGCGCGGTCGTCATGATCGCCGGCACGCGGGGGTCGTACGCCCTGGCCGGCGCCGTCACCGCGACCGGTCTGGCGGCGACCGCGCTGGTCGCCCCGTGGACCGCGCGGCTCGTCGACCGGTACGGGCAGGCCCGGGTCGCCGTACCCGCGACCCTGCTGGCCGCGCTGGGCTCGCTCGCGCTGCTGCTGTGCGTACGGCACGGAGCGCCCGACTGGACCCTGTTCGTCTCCTGCGCCGCCACCGCGACGACCCCCAACCTGGGCGGTATGTCCCGGGCCCGCTGGGCCCGTCTGCTGAAGGACTCCCCCACGTCCCTGCACACCGCGAACTCCTTCGAACAGGCCGTGGACGAACTCTGCTTCATGCTGGGCCCGGTGCTCGCGGCCTTCCTGTGCGGAACGTTCTTCCCGGAGGCGGGCACGCTGGCGGGCGTCGTCCTGCTGGTGACCGGCATGCTGCTGTTCGCCGCCCAGCGCTCCACCGAACCGCCGCCCACCGCGCGGACCCGGGCGCGGACCGCCTCGCTCCTCCGTGCCCCCGGCATGCCACCGCTGCTCGCCGTCTGCCTGGCGATGGGCGTGGTGTTCGGGGCGATGGAGGTCGTCACGATCGCCTTCGCGGACGCGCGGGGTCATCGCGCGGCGGCCGGCGCGGTACTGGCCCTCCAGGCGGCCGGCTCGTGCGCGGCGGGTCTGCTGTACGGGGCGGTGAAGCCGGCCGGTCCCGCGCGGGACCGGTACGTGTGGTGCGTCGCCGCGATGACCGCGCTGATGGTCCTGCCGCTGCTCGCCGCCTCCCTCACCGGCTCCCTGTGGGTGCTGGCGGGCGCGCTGCTGGCCGCCGGGATGGCGACCGCCCCGACGATGATCACCGGCATGGCCCTGGTCCAGCAGCGCACCCCGGACGGGCGCCTCAACGAGGGCATGACCCTCGCGGTGACCGGTCTGCTCGGCGGGATCGCCGCCGGCAGCGCCCTCGGGGGCTGGCTCGCGGAGCACACCGCGCCCGCCACCGGCTACGGCGTGCCGGTCACGGCGGCGGCGGTGGCGCTCATGATCGCCCTCCGCTCCGTCGAACCGTCATCCTGCGGGTCCGGTCCGTCGAACCGCTTCCGCCAATCCTGTCCCGGACATTGACGCCCTCGCTGCCGCACCTTACCTTCGCCCGTCGAAGCGCTTCGACGTCACGCGTCGAATCAGTTCGACGGACACCGCGTGACGCCCCGGGACCCATCCGACTCCGACCCCCAGGAGACGCGGGATGTTGACGGCACGAAGGCGTACGACGGCGATCATGGCGACGATGCTCGGCGGAGCCCTGCTCCTGACCTCCTGCGGCGGCTCGGACGGCGGCTCCTCCGGGGACGGCAGGACGCTCAGACTCTGGCACTACGAGGCCCCCAACAGCGCGATGGGCCAGGCCTGGACCGCGGCCGTCAAGGAGTTCGAGGCCACCCACCCGGGCGTGCGGGTGGAGTTCGAGGCGAAGGGCTTCGAGCAGATCCAGAAGACCGCGCCGATGGTTCTCAACTCCTCCGACGCGCCCGACCTCATGGAGTACAACAAGGGCAACGCGACCGCGGGCCACCTCTCCCGGCAGGGCCTGCTCACCGACCTGACCGCCGAGGCCACCGGGCGCGGCTGGGACAAGAAGCTCAGCGCGGGCGTCCGTACCACGAGCCTCTATGACGCCGAGGGCGTGATGGGCTCCGGCAAGTGGTTCGGCGTGCCCAACTACGCCGAGTACACGATGGTGTTCTACAACAAGGACCTGTTCGCCAAGTACCGGATCCCCGAGCCGAGGACGTTCGGCGAACTGACCGCCGCCATGGACACGTTCGTCGAGAACAAGGTCACCCCGCTCGCCAACGCGGGCGCCGAATACCCCGCCCACCAGTACCTCTACCAGCTCGCCCTGTCGAAGGCCGACCGCGCCTGGGTGGACGCGTACGAGCTGTACAAGGGCGAGGTCGACTTCCACGACGCGGCCTGGACGTACGCGGCCGAGACCTTCGCCGACTGGGTACGGAAGGGCTACATCAGCGAGTCGTCCACCAGCGCGAAGGCGGAGGACGCCGGGGTCTCCTTCATCCAGGGCAAGGCGCCGGTCCTCTTCTCCGGCAGCTGGTGGTACGGCCGCTTCCAGGACGAGGCGGCGTTCGACTGGGGCACCTTCCTGTGGCCCGACTCGGACCTCACGCTCGGCTCAGGCGGCAACCTCTGGGTGGTCCCCAAGGGCGCCGAGAACAAGGAACTCGCCTACGACTTCATCGACATCACCCTGTCGAAGAAGATCCAGAACCTGCTCGGCGACAAGGGCGGCGTCCCGGTCGCGGCGGACGCGAGCGCCGTCACCGACCCGAAGTCGAAGGCCCTGATCGACGACTTCACCACGCTCTCCCGCCGCGACGGCCTGGCCTTCTACCCGGACTGGCCGGCCACCGGCTTCTACGACGTCCTGGTCTCCGAGACGCAGAAGCTGATGACGGGCAGTTCGAAACCGGACGACTTCCTGGACGCGTTGCAGCGGGCGTACGACAAGGACGCGCCGAAGCGATGACGGTCACCGTCGAACGCGGCGGGCGGGTCACCGGCAAGCAGGACCACACCGGCCACCCGCGCCGCCGCCCCCGCGACTCCTACGCCCTCTTCCTGCTCCCCGGCGCCCTCGCCTTCCTCGTCGTGATCGTCGTCCCGTTCCTGATGAACACGGGGGTGAGCTTCACCGACTGGCAGGGCGTGGGCTCCCCCGGCTGGACCGGGCTCGCCAACTACCGGGAGCTGCTCGACGACTCCGAGTTCTGGGCGTCCTTCCGGCACAGCCTCTTCATGGTCGTCGCGATGGCGGCCGTACCGACGGCGGTCGGCCTGGTCCTGGCCGCCGCGCTGTTCGACCACGTCGGCAAGCACTTCGGCACCACCTGGGCGGCCGTCCTGCGCGCCTGCTTCTACCTCCCCCAGGTGCTGCCGATCGCGGTCGCCGGCATCGTCTGGAGCTGGATCCTCGCGCCGGACGACGGCACGCTCAACGAGCTGCTGAAAGCGGTGGGCCTGTCGTCCTGGCGGCAGGACTGGCTCGGCGACCCGGACCTCGCGCTCTACAGCGTCATGGGCGTGATGGTCTGGGTCCAGCTCGGCTTCCCGCTCGTGGTCTTCATGGCGGGCCTCGGGCGCGTCGACCCGCAACTGTACGAAGCGGCCGAACTGGACGGCGCCGGCTGGTGGCGCCGCTTCCGGCACATCACACTGCCGCAGCTCCGCCCGGAGATCCACGTCGTCCTCACCTGGTGCACGATCGCCGCGCTGAAGGTCTTCGGCGCGGTGTACGTCCTCACGAAGGGCGGCCCGGGCGGCGCCACGAACGTCCCCTCCTACTTCTCGTTCACCACGTTCTTCGAGAAGACGCAGGTCGGCTACGGCGCCGCGATCTCCACCGTGCTCACGGTGATCATCCTCGCCCTCTCCCTGATCGGCCTGAGACTCCAGACCCGCGCCGAGGACGCCGAGGAAGGTGCCCGCGTATGACGACCGCGCTCCGCCGCTACCCGGTCCTGGTGGCCCTGTGCGTCGCGGCCCTCTTCATGGTGATCCCGTTCGCGATCGTCACGGTCAACGCCTTCAAGTCCCCCGCCGAGTACGCCCAGAACGGCCCCCTCAGCCTCCCCGAGAGCCTCTACGTCGACGGCATCAAGGACTTCTGGGAACGCGTGGACTTCGGCCAGAAACTCGTCAACTCGGTACTGATCAGCGGCGCGGTGGCGGTCCTGGCGGTCGTCCTGTCCGTCCTGAACGCGTACGCGATCGGCATCGGCCGTATCAGGGGCCGCACCTGGATCCTGGCCTTCTTCGTGCTCGCCAACATGCTGCCGCAGGAGGCACTGGTCTACCCGGTCTACCACCTGAGCAAGGAGGCCGGCCTCTACGACACCAGGCTGAGCGTGATCATCGTGTTCACGGTGATCCAGGCGGCCTTCGGCACGTATCTGCTCTCCTCGGTCCTCGGCCGGTTCCCCCGCGAGATCATCGAGGCCGCCCGCATCGACGGGGCGGACAAGTGGCAGGTGCTGTGGCGGATCGTCGTCCCGGTCAGCCGCCCCACCCTCGGCGTGCTGCTGGTCTTCTTCTTCATCTGGACCTGGAACGAGTTCCTGCTCCCCCTCGTCATGCTGATCTCCAACGACAACCAGACGGTGTCGGTGGCCCTCGGTGTCCTCCAGGGCCAGCGCCTGATGGACGCCACGATGACCAACGCGGCGGCCCTCCTCGGCGTGCTGCCCGCCCTGGTCTTCTTCCTCCTCTTCCAGCGAACCCTCACCCGCGGCATCGCCGTCGGTGCCGTGAAGTAAGGAACCCCCACATGAAGTTCACCGACGGCTACTGGCTGCTGCGCGAGGGCGTCACCGCGGCCTGTCCGGTCGAGGTGCTCGACGTCACCGCGCAGGACGGCACGCTGGAGATCCACGCGCCGACCCAGCCGGTCCGCCACCGCGGCGACCTGCTGAAGGGACCGGTCCTGACGATCAGCGCCCACGCGCCGATGCCCGACGTCATCGGCGTCACCTTCACCCACTTCGACGGCGGGCAGCCACGCGGACCGGAGTTCGAGGTCGCCACCGAGGTCCGGGGGTCTGGGGGATGCCCCCCAGAGAGGTACAGTCCGCCGCAGGTGGCGTACGACGACGAGCACGCGACCCTGACCTCCGGCGCGCTGTCGGTCCGGGTGGCCCGCACCGGCTCCTGGCACCTCGACTTCCTCGCCCACGGCCGCACCCTCACCTCCAGCTCCACCAAGGGCATGGGCATCATGCGGGACGCCGCGGGCGGGCACTACCTGCGCGAACAGCTCGACCTCCGGGTGGGGACCTCGGTCTACGGCCTCGGTGAACGCTTCGGCCCCCTGGTGAAAAACGGCCAGGTCGTCGACATCTGGAACGCCGACGGCGGCACGGCGACCGAACAGGCGTACAAGAACGTGCCGTTCTACCTGACGGACGCGGGCTATGGCGTCTTCGTCGACCACCCGGGCAAGGTGGCCTTCGAGGTCGGCTCGGAGGTCGTCTCGCGAGTGCAGTTCAGCGCCGAGACCCAGCAGTTGACGTACTACGTGATCTACGGCCCCACCCCGAAGGACATCCTGCGCAAGTACACCGCCCTCACCGGCCGCCCGGCCCTCCCGCCGCCGTGGTCCTTCGGCCTGTGGCTGTCGACCTCGTTCACCACCTCGTACGACGAGGAGACCGTCACCTCCTTCATCGAGGGCATGCGGGAGCGCGAACTGCCGCTGTCGGTCTTCCACTTCGACTGCTTCTGGATGCGCGAGTTCAACTGGTGCGACTTCCGGTGGGACCCGCGGGTGTTCCCGGACCCGGAGGGCATGCTGGCCCGGCTGAAGGAGCGGGGCCTGCGGGTGTCGGTGTGGATCAACCCGTACATCGCCCAGCGCTCCCCGCTGTTCGCGGAGGGCAAGGCCCTGGGGCACCTGCTGAGGCGGCCGGACGGCAGCGTCTGGCAGTGGGATCTGTGGCAGCCCGGCATGGCGCTGGTCGACTTCACCAGCCCGGCGGCCCGCGAGTGGTACGCGGCCGAGCTGGAGGCACTGCTCGCCCAGGGTGTCGACTGCTTCAAGACCGACTTCGGCGAGCGGGTCCCCCTCGACGTGGCCTGGTCCGACGGCTCCGACCCGGAGCGGATGCACAACTACTACACGTACCTCTACAACCGCACGGTCTTCGACGTGCTGCGCAAGCACCGGGGCGAGGCGGAGGCGGTGGTCTTCGCCCGCTCGGCGACGGCCGGCAGCCAGAAGTTCCCGGTCCACTGGGGCGGTGACTGCGAGGCCACCTACGAGTCGATGGCGGAGTCCCTGCGCGGAGGCCTCTCCCTGGGGCTCTCCGGCTTCGGCTTCTGGAGCCACGACATCGGCGGCTTCGAGGGCACCCCGACCCCCGCCCTCTTCAAGCGCTGGGTGGCCTTCGGCCTGCTGTCCTCCCACAGCCGCCTGCACGGCAGCTCCTCCTACCGTGTGCCGTGGCTGTTCGACGACGAGTCCGTGGACGTGCTGCGCCACTTCACCCGGCTGAAACTGCGGCTCATGCCGTATCTGTACGAGGCCGCGCGCACCGCCCGCACCGAGGGCCTGCCGGTGATGCGCGCGATGGTCCTGGAGTTCCCGGACGACCCCGGGTGCGCCCACCTGGAACGGCAGTACATGCTCGGCCCCGACCTGCTGGTCGCGCCGGTGTTCAGCGACGAGGGCGAGGTCTCGTACTACGTCCCGGAGGGCACCTGGACGCACTTCGTGACCGGGCGGACGGTGACCGGGCCGCGCTGGGTGCGGGAACGGCACGACTTCCTGAGCGTGCCGCTGCTGGTGCGGCCGGGGGCGGTGATCCCGGTGGGCGCGGTCGCGGACCGGCCCGACTACGACCACGTCGACGGGGTGACCCTGCGGGCGTACGGTCTGGAGCGGGGCGCTCAGGTGTCGGTGCGGGTCGGGGGCGTGACGTTCACCGTCGTCCGCGAGGGGGATCTGCTTCGGGCCTCGTGCGGTGAGCCCCGGGCGCCCTGGGGGCTGGCCGTGGACGGGCGTGAGGTGCGGGCGGAGGCCGGCACCGGGTTCCTGACGGTGGAGTGGACCTGATGGTGAAGATCACGGACGTGGCGCGGCGCGCCGGTGTCTCCCCGAGCACCGTGTCCTACGCGCTCAGCGGCAAGCGCCCCATCTCCGAGGAGACCCGGCGCCGGGTGCGGGAGGCGATCCGCGAGCTGGGCTACCGCCCGCACGCGGGCGCCCGGGCGCTGGCCAGCAGCAGGTCGAACGTGCTGGCGCTGGTGGTGCCGTTACGGGCCGGCATCCATGTCCCGGTGGTGATGCAGTTCGCCGTGTCGGTCGTGACCACGGCCCGGCGCCACGACCACGACGTCCTCCTGCTCACCCAGGAGGAGGGCGAGGAGGGCCTGCGCCGGGTCGCCGACACGGCCCTGGTGGACGCGCTGATCCTGATGGACGTCCAGCTGCACGACCCCCGGCTGCCGCTGCTGCGCACCCTGGACCTGCCCTCGGTGATGATCGGCTTCCCCGCCTCCTCCGAGGGCCTGACCTGCATCGACCTCGACTTCAAGGCGGCCGGTGAGGTGTGTGTGGAGCATCTGGCGGGGCTCGGGCACCGGGTGGTGGCGCTCGTCGGGTCGCCGCCGGAGGTGTACGTCCGGCAGACCGCGTTCGCCCAGCGCGTGGTCCAGGGCTTCACGGCCGCCGCCGACCGGCACGGGCTCGCCTCCTCGGTCCACCCGTGCGAGGCGGTCCCCGGGGCGGCCCGGACCATCGCGGAGCGGCTGCTGCGCGAGCAGCCCGCGCTGACGGGCGTGGTCGTCCACAACGAGCCGCTCCTGGAGCCGCTGATCGACGCCTTCGAACAGCTGGGGCTGCGCGTGCCCGGCGATCTGTCCGTCACCGCCATCTGCCCCGACGAACTCGCCGAGTCCGTCCGCGTGCCCGTCACCTCCGTCGCCCTGCCGTCCGCCGAGGTCGGCGCCCGCGCGGTGGACCTGCTGATGCGGAAGCTGGACCGCGTGGACGTCCCGGAGGCCACCCTGCTGCCCGCCCGGCTGACGCCGCGGGCGAGCACGGTGCGCCGGGCGACCGCGTGAGGAGCGGCCGCGTCCGGGCATGACACGGGCCCCGCCGCTCGGAAGCGACGGGGCCCGGGCCCACATGGGGTACCCGCTCAGGCGCGGGCGAGTGGAGATGGCGGGAATCGAACCCGCGTCCAACGGTGCAGAATCAGGGCTTCTCCGTGTGCAGTTCGCTGCGCTTTTCTCGGCCCCGGCGATCACGCGAACAAGTCGCCGACGGGCCCAGTCACTGTTTGATTTCCCTCTTCACCCCGTGACCGGGATCAAGGTTTAGTTCCCTAGCTGATGCCAGGATCCGGGTCGGGAACAGCCCCGGGCTGACACTCCCCTAGTAAGGGGCAGTCGCCTCGTTACCTAGATCAGGCAGCGAGGGCGAACTGCGTCGCCTTGGGAGAATCGCTCTTGAGAGTGGCGATTATTTTTTTCGGCCTGTGGTTTACGAGATCATGGCCGCTTCCTCGACACGCTTCCCCTGCTTCGACAGCCGCTGTCGAAACCGATCATCCCCATGTTGATTTTTCAATGAGCACACCGACCGCAGCCGGTGCTGTCGCCATCGTACGTGACCAACGCGGCCACGTGCCAGCGTATTCCCGGCGGCCGCCAGGTTACGCCCGCTGCTTGCGGCGCACCGCCGAGACCGCCCGCTCCGTCTCCCGGCGGTCCTGCTTCTCGCGCAGCGTCTGACGCTTGTCGTACTCCTTCTTGCCCCGCGCCAGCGCGATCTCGATCTTCGCCCGGCCGTCCTTGAAGTACAGGACGAGGGGCACGATCGTGTGACCCGTCTCCTGCGACTTGGCCGCCAGCTTGTCGATCTCCTCCCGGTGCAGCAAGAGCTTGCGCTTGCGGCGGGCGCTGTGGTTGGTCCACGTGCCCTGGCTGTACTCCGGCACGTGCACGTTGTGCAGCCACGCCTCGTTCCCGTCGAGCTGCACGAAGCCGTCGACGAGGGAGGCCCTGCCCTGACGCAGCGACTTGACCTCGGTCCCGGTGAGGACCAGACCGGCCTCGTAGGTGTCGAGGATGAGGTAGTCGTGCCGCGCCTTCTTGTTCTGCGCGATCAGCTTGCGCCCTTTTTCCTTAGCCATAGTGCCGCCCATTTTCGCACTACGCGGGGGGTGGACGGGAAGCGCATTAACGCGGGGGCTGCGCGCCGGGGGCGCCCGGCTGGACGCGGGCTACCGCCCCAGGCCGCTGAGGACCGTCTCGGCCCGCTCCAGGACGTGCTGCTCGGCGTCCAGGTCGGGCGTGATGCCCCGGCCGTCGACCCCGCGGCCCGAGGGGGTTCGGTAGTGCCCGACGGTCAGCTCCGCGACGGAGCCGTCGGGCAGCCGGCTCGGCATCTGCACCGAGCCCTTGCCGAAGGTGCGGGAGCCCACCACCACCGCCCGGCCGCGGTCCTGGAGGGCGCCGGTGAGCAGCTCGGCCGCGCTCATGGTGCCGCCGTCGACGAGCGCGACCAGGGGTCTGGTGGTGTCGCCGCCGGCCTCGGCGTGCAGGGCGCGCTGCTCGCCGTCGACGTCGTAGGTGGCGACCAGGCCGCCGTCGAGGAAGGCCGCGGCGGCGGTGACGGCCTCGCCGACCAGCCCGCCGGAGTTGCCGCGCAGGTCCAGGACGATCCCGGCGCCGGCCGGGGCCTGCCGTACGGCGGCCCGCACCTGGTCGCCGGAGCCCTTGGTGAAGGCGGCGACCCTGAGGACGGTGATGCCGTCGCCCAGGGTGCGCACGGTTACGTCGTCCGTGGACAGGCGGGCCCGGCGCAAGGTCTCGTGCCACGCGCGCGTGCCGCGTTCCAGGCCCAGGCGGACGGCCGTGCCGGCGGCCGCGTCGGTGGCGTCACCGCGCAGCAGGGAGACGACGTCCGTGACCGGGCGTCCGTCGACCTTCTTCCCGTCGACGCTGCGCAGCCGGTCGCCCCGGTGGATCCCGGCGGCGTCCGCGGGCGACCCCGGCTGCACCCGGGCCACCTCGATACGGCCGTCCCGCTCGCGCCGTGCCCACAGGCCGACGCCGGTGTACTCGCCGTCGAGGGCCTCCTCGAACTCCTCGTACTCGCCCGGGGAGTAGACCGCGCCCCAGCGGTCCCCGCTGCGGCTGACCGCGCGTTCGGCGGCCTCCATGGGGGACGTGCCGGCGGCCATGGCCTTCTCGGCGGCCTTCGCCACGTCCTCGTGGCGGCCCGCGGAGGCGGCCGAGATGGTCGGCTCGGAGGGGGATTTCCGGTCGCGCGCGTCGACTTCGGGCAGCGATCCGGTCGCCGCTCCCGCGACGAGCACGCTCGCGAAGACCAATGTCAGGGCGGCCCCGCGGCGGACGCGGCGGGGCGGACAGAACAGGTCTCGGCCTGACATGCCGGTGAGTCTAGGACAACGCGAAGGGCCGTACGGGCGGTTGACCCGTACGGCCCTCTTGGCGTGCGTCACACCTTCAGGTACTTGCGCAGCGCGAAGAACGCGGCCAGCGCGGGCATCAGCAGACTCGTCGCCAGGATGAGCGGCAGCTTCGTCAGGACGGCGTCCCAGCCGATGAAGTTGATCAGGTTCATCTTCTCCGACAGGGCCAGGCCGTGGTCGATGAGGAAGTACCGGGCGATCACCAGGAACCCGCACGCGACCGCGCCGCCGATGAGTCCGGCGACGGCCGCCTCCATGATGAACGGGGCCTGGATGTAGAAGCCCGAGGCGCCGACCAGGCGCATGATCCCGGTCTCGCGCCGCCTGCTGAACGCGGAGACGCGCACGGTGTTGACGATCAGCATCAGCGCGACGACCAGCATCAGCGCCATCACCGCGCGGGCGGCCCAGTTCATGCCGTTCAGCAGGTCGAAGAGGTTGTCCAGCGTGCCCTTCTGGTCCTGCACGGACTGCACACCGTCACGCCCGTCGAAGGCGGTCGCGATGACCTGGTACTTCTCCGGGTCCTTCAGCTTGATGCGGTACGACTCCTGCATCTGGTCCGGCGTGAGGGAGCTGGCCAGCGGGGAGTCGCCGAACTGCTCCTTGTAGTGCTTGTACGCCTGGTCCTGCGTCTCGTACGTCACCGCCTCGACGACCGTCATCTTGTCGAGGTCGGACTTGATCTCCTTCTTCTGCTCCTCGGTGACCGCGCCCTTGGCGCAGTTCGGGTCCGACTCGGCGTCGCTCTTGTTGCAGAGGTAGACCGAGACGTTGACCTTGTCGTACCAGTAGCCCTTCATCGTGCTGACCTGGTCGCTCATCAGGAGCGACCCGCCGAACAGGGCGAGTGACAGGGCGACGGAGACGATGACCGCGAAGGTCATCGTCAGGTTGCGGCGGAGACCCACACCGATCTCCGACAGTACGAACTGGGCGCGCATGGCGTCTGGTTAAGCCTTTCCGTGGAGCATGTCGGTCGTCAGTGCTGGTAGCCGTAGACGCCGCGTGCCTGGTCGCGGACGAGGCGTCCCTTCTCCAGCTCGATGACGCGCTTGCGCATCTGGTCCACGATGTTCTGGTCGTGCGTCGCCATCAGCACGGTCGTGCCGGTCCGGTTGATCCGGTCGAGCAGCTTCATGATGCCGACGGAGGTCTGCGGGTCGAGGTTGCCGGTGGGCTCGTCGGCGATGAGCAGCTTGGGGCGGTTCACGAAGGCGCGGGCGATGGCCACGCGCTGCTGCTCACCACCGGACAGCTCACCGGGCATCCGGTCCTCCTTGCCGCCGAGCCCGACGAGGTCGAGCACCTGCGGCACGGACTTGCGGATCTCGCCCTTGGACTTGCCGATGACCTCCTGCGCGAAGGCCACGTTCTCCGCGACCGTCTTGTTCGGCAGGAGCCGGAAGTCCTGGAACACCGTCCCCAGCTGGCGCCGCATCTGCGGCACCTTCCAGTTGGACAGGCGCGCGAGGTCCTTGCCGAGGACGTGCACCTGACCGTGGCTGGTCCGCTCCTCGCGGAGCACCAGCCGCAGGAAGGTGGACTTTCCGGAGCCGGAGGACCCCACGAGGAACACGAACTCGCCCTTCTCCACTTCCAGGGACACATCCCTGAGTGCGGGGCGGGTCTGCTTGGGGTAGACCTTGGATACGTTGTCGAATCGGATCACGGATGCACCACGGGTCGCCGGGGGTAGATGAGCGTGACCATACGCGAACCGGGCAGGCGAGCGCAGGCACCGGCCGGGGTTGCGTGACAGTTGTGCGTTTTGTGCATGCCCCGTCCTTACAGGACCCCGCGCTGAATTCGGGGGAACCTGGCACAGTGGAGGGGGAACGTTCGGGTTCCCGCGGGCGTTGTGTCGATGGAACCGGTGCAAGGAGGGCGAGCGCATGACGTACGACCGGCTGGTGTGCGCGAACTGCGCGGCGCCCGTGAGCGAGGGCCGGTGCCATGTGTGCCGTGCGAACCGCGAGCGGCTGCAGCAGGACAACCCTTTCGCCGGGATGAACCCCATGGCGCTGATCACTCTGCTCACCCTGCTGATCGCGGCGGTCGCGCTGCTGGCGCACCAGACCGCGTAGAGCACGGGGCGTACGACGCACGAAGGGCCCGGAGCGACATCCGCTCCGGGCCCTTCACCGTCCGCCGCGCGTACGGTCCGTGAACAGTCGGCTACCGTCAGGCCGCCGCGCCGCCCCGGCCGCCCATGAGGCGCGGCAGGACGCGGAAGCCGACACCGCCGGCGATCATCGTGGCGGCACCGATCACCAGGAAGGTGGTCTGCGCGGCACCGGTCTCGGCGAGCTCCTCACCGCTGCCCTGGGCCGACGTGTCGCCCGGGGTGGCGTCCGAGCCGGTGTCGGTGAGGGCCGAGGAGCCCTCCGCCTGGGCGGAGGCGCCGGAGCCGCCGTCGGGGGTGGTGTTGTTGTTCCCGCCGCCGACACCGTTGCCGTTGCCGTTCCCATTGCCGTTCCCGTTGCCATTGCCGTTCCCGTTGCCCGGGCCGGAGGTCGGGACGTCGGTCGGCTCCTCGGTGGGCTCCTCCGTGGGCTCGGTCGGCTCCTCGGTCGGCTCCTCGGTGGGCTCCTCCGTCGGCTCTTCGGTGGGCTCCTCCGTGGGCTCGTCCGTCGGGATGACGGTCGGCTCCCCGGTGGGCTCCTCGGTCGGCTCCGGGGCCGGCGTGTTGCACTCGATACCCAGGAATCCGCAGTCGTCGGCGGATGCGGCACCAGCGGCGGTCAGCGAGGCGCCGGCCGCGATCACGGCACCGGCCGCGATCCGCGCGACACGGATCCGCGTCTTCTTCGTCATGTGGTTGCTACCCCCAGTAGCTCATCGTCAGTGAGGCGGCGCTCGGGGCCGTGATCGACGGAGGGGGTCAGCTGCAACTCAAGCCCCCCGGTTCACATGCGCCCCAGAGATACGCATGCCGCGCCTCACCATTCCCACTTTTCATACCAACGTCAAGGCCGTTGCGCGGGCAATGTCCGTCTAAGGGATCTTTGCCGGACATTGAAGTGTGTGAGTGTGATGTAAAACCCAGACATCGGGCCCACTTCCGGGCGCACACAAGGCAACTGCCGCCACGGGGGCGGCAGTTGCCTTGTCGACAAACTTACTTCTCGGTCTGCTTGCGCCAGCGAATTCCGGCCTCGAGGAATCCGTCGATCTCGCCGTTGAACACGGCCTCGGGATTTCCGACCTCGTAGTCGGTGCGCAGGTCCTTGACCATCTGGTACGGGTGCAGCACGTACGAACGCATCTGGTTTCCCCAGGAGTTGCCGCCGTCGCCCTTGAGGGCGTTCATCTTGGCCTGTTCCTCCTGGCGGCGGCGCTCCAGGAGCTTGGCCTGGAGGACGTTCATCGCGGTCGCCTTGTTCTGGATCTGCGAGCGCTCGTTCTGGCAGGAGACGACGATGCCGGTGGGGAGGTGGGTCAGGCGCACCGCGGAGTCGGTGGTGTTGACGCCCTGGCCGCCGGGGCCGGAGGACCGGTAGACGTCCACCCGCAGCTCGGACTCGTCGATCTCGATGTGGTCGGTCTGCTCGACCACGGGAAGCACCTCGACACCCGCGAAGGAGGTCTGGCGACGCCCCTGGTTGTCGAAGGGCGAGATCCGCACGAGCCGGTGGGTGCCCTGTTCGACGGAGAGGGTGCCGTAGGCGTACGGGATCTGCACGGCGAAGGTGGTCGACTTGATGCCGGCCTCTTCGGCGTACGACGTCTCGTAGATCTCGGTCTTGTAGCCGTGCTGCTCGGCCCAGCGCAGGTACATGCGCTGGAGCTTCTCGGCGAAGTCCGCGGCGTCGACGCCGCCGGCCTCGGCGCGGATGTTGACGAGCGCCTCGCGCGCGTCGTACTCACCGCTCAGCAGCGTGCGGACCTCCATCTCGTCCAGCGCCTTCTTGACGGCGACGAGCTCGGACTCGGCCTCGGCCTTGGTGTCCGGGTCGTCCTCCTCCTCGGCCATCTCGAACAGCACGGAGAGATCGTCGATCCGTCCGCGCAGCGTCTCCGCCTTCCTCACCTCGGCCTGGAGGTGGGAGAGCTTGCTGGTGATCTTCTGCGCCTCGTCCGGGTTGTCCCACAGGGACGGCGCGGCTGCCTGCTCCTCGAGCACGGCGATGTCTGCCCTCAGCTTGTCGAGGTCCAGAACGGCCTCGATCGACTCCATGGTCGAGGAGAGGGACTTGAGCTCTTCGGATACATCGACGACTGCCACGCCTCCAGCCTAACGGCTCCGCCAGGCGGGCAGCTCCGACGACCACGGCTCACCCCTGCCCCGCCACGGCCGTACCCGCCCGCCCGGGGGCTACGCCCCGATCCCCGCGGCCGACCGGGACGGGCCACGGCGGCTCCATTCCTTCGTCCGCCGGAGCCGGACCGGCAGCGGGTCTTCCTGGCCGACCGGGCCTGACGCGGAGCCCTCTGGACCCGGGCGTCGGGCGCCAGGGGGTCGCGCCGCTGCCGGGTCAGGGGGACGCCGGGGAGGAGTTCTTCTGGTCCTGGGGGGTCGCGCCGGCGTCGTCTCCCGACGTCGCCGCCCACGTGCCGAGCCCGGCCGCTGCCACCAGGAGCACCGCGGCCACGCCCAGCACCACCCGCCGTCGCCGGGTGGCCGCCCGGTGCCGGGCCGAGCCCGGACGCGGGGCTCCGGACGCCCGCGGGGCCCGTGCCGTCCCCCGCGCGCCCCCGGCCAGCTCGTCCGGCCCCGGCACCCTCATCGACGTGTGCGTGTCCCGGTTGGAGTCCGCCGGCTTCGCGCCCGGCACCAGCGGCACCGCGCCCCGCCGCACCCGCGCCGAGGGCGTCGGCTCCTGGGGCGGTTCCTCCCGCTCGTCCTCCGCCTCCTCCGTGTCCGGCTCGTCGACGTCCAGCGGCGGCATCCCGGCCAGCATCGGCAGCAGCTCCCGCAGGCGCGCCCCCAGCTCGGAGGCGCGCAGCCGGGAGGCCGGCGCCTTGGCCAGGCACTGCACGATCAGCTGCCACAGCTCGTCCGGAATGCCGGGGAGCGGGACGACCGTCTCGGTGACATGGCGGCGCAGCACCGCGCCCGGGTGTCCCCCGCCGAACGGCGTGAAGCCCGCCAGCAGCTCGTACAGGACGGTGGCGAGGGCGTAGATGTCGACCGAGGCCCGCGGGGGCAGGCCCTCGACGATCTCCGGCGCCAGATAGTCCGGCGTGCCGATGATCTTCGTCGCGCGGGTCCGCCGCGGCGAGTCGATCAGCTTCGCCACCCCGAAGTCGGTCAGCAGCGCCGGGTGGGAGCCGCCCGGGCCGAGCGGGCCCTGCATGTCCAGCAGCACGTTCTCCGGCTTGACGTCGCGGTGCACCACCCCGGCCGCGTGCGCGGCGGCCAGCCCGTCCGCCACGTCCGCCACGATGGCGACCGCCGCCTCGGGCGAGAGCCGCTTGTCCCGGTCGAGCCGGGTGCGCAGGTCCGTGCCCCGGACCAGGTCCATGACCAGCGCGAGGTCGTTGCCGTCGACCACCAGGTCCCGTACGGAGACCACGTGCGGGTGCTCCAGGCCGAGCAGCGCCGTGCGCTCCTGCACGAAGCGTCCGACGAGTTCCTGGTCCGACGCGAGGTCCTCGCGCAGCAGCTTGACGGCGACGGGCCCGTCGGGTCCCTCGCCCAGCCACACCGTGCCCGCGCTGCCCCGCCCCAGGATCTGGTGAGCGGTGTACCGGCTGCCGATCTTCCGTGCCAAGGCTGCTCCTACAGACGCGTGTGCCGACAAAACTACGCGCCGGAAGAGCCAACCTTCACCGCGGAGACGGAAATCACCCGCCAGGTGTCGACAAATCCCCAACCTCGCCGCCGAGGGCCGAGGCCGCTACTGCCCGGAGGAACCCCCGCCCAGGTCCTCGATGAAGCCGGTCACCTTGCCGAACCAGTCGCTGAGCTGTTCCCAGTAGCTCTTGCCCGTGCCGATCCAGTCCTGGAGCGGGCTCAGCTCCCAGACCAGCCAGCCGGCGACGAACAGGATGATGAGCGTGAACAGGCAGCCCTTGAGGCAGCCCAGCCCCGGGATCCTCATCCGGTTGGCGCTGCGCTGCCGGGGCTCGCGCGCGGGCCGCCGCGGTTCCTGCGGGACGGGCGGCGGCGTGTACCGCTGCGGCTGCGGCTGCTGCCGGGGCTGCTGCTGCGGGGCGTACTGCTGCGGCTGGTGCTGCTGGGGGTGGCCGTAACCGCCCTGCTGCGGCTGCCCGTAGCCGGACTGCGGCGGGCGCTGCTGCTGCGGCCTTTGCTGCGGGCGCTGCTGCGGCTGCTGCTGCGGCCGGGCGACCTGCCGCTGGGGGCGGCGGCGCAGCGGGTCCTCGTTCGGGTCGAGGTACTGGACCTGCGTCTGCTCGTTGCGGTCGCGGGCGGCGCGCAGCTGGTTCTGCCAGGGGTGCGGATCCTCCGGCCCGCCCTGCCCGGACTGCTGTCCGGGCGGCACCGGCGGCATGACGGCCGTCGGGTCGGCCGCGCCCCGGCTCGGGAGGACGGCGGTGGGGTCGGCGGCGCCCGCCGGGCCGCCGGGGCCGGAGGTGTGCGGCAGGACGCTGGTGGCGCCGTTCGGGTCGTAGGCGCCCGCGCCGTGCGGCAGCACCTGCGTGGGGTCGGCGGCGCCGGGCATGCCCGGGACGGCCGCCGGAGCCGGGTCGGGCGCGAGCAGTGCGCCGACGCCCTCGGCCGCGGCGATCTGCGCGGAGTTCGCGTGCACGCCGATGCCCTCGGCGACGGTGCGCAGGCCGCGGGCGAGGTTCTCGGCGCTGGGCCGCTCGTCCGGGTTCTTGCGCAGGCAGCGCTCGATGACCGTCCACAGCGGGTCGGGGACCGTGGACGGGCGGCGCGGTTCGGCGCTGAGGTGCTGGTGCAGAACTTCGAGGGCGGAGCCGCCGGAGAACGGCGGACGGCCGGTGACCAGCTCGTACAGCAGGATGCCGGCGCCGTAGATGTCGACGGCGGAGGTCTGCGGACGGCCCTCGGCGGACTCGGGCGCCACGTACGCGGGCGTGCCGACGAACTCGTGCGTGCGGGTCAGTCCGGGCGAATCGGCCAGTCGGGCGATGCCGAAGTCGGTCAGCAGCGGATGCATCTGGTCGCCGTACTGCTTGAGCAGGACGTTGGCCGGCTTCAGGTCGCGGTGGACGACGCCGTCGGCGTGGCTGGCGGCGAGCGCGTCGGCGATCTGCGCGGTGAGCAGGGCCGCGCCGACGGGTGTGAAGGGGCCGTTCTCGCGCAGGTAGCGGTGCAGGTCGGGACCCTCGACGAGGTCCATGACCAGGGCGAGCAGATCGCCCTCGACCACCAGGTCGCGCACCCGCACGATGTTCGGGTGGGTCAGCCGGAGCAGGACGGAGCGCTCCCGCAGGAACCGCATCACGATGTCGGGATCGCTCGCGAGCTCCTCCTTGAGGACCTTGATCGCGACGGTCTCCCCGGGCCGGCCCTGCACGGCAGCCTCATGACCCGCGGCTTCGCGCTGGCGGGCCCGCCAGACGGTCCCCGTGGCGCCGCGTCCGAGCGGCTCCTCGAGGAAGTACTTGCTGCCTACCGGCCGCACGTCATGGCTCCCTGCTGCTCGCCTGTATTCCGACCTACTGTAATGCCGCCGCGCTCGACGGCAGCTTGTCGTCTTTCTGTGCGTCTTACGTTCCGCTTGCCGTACTTGTTCGAAGGAAAGACGCTTTGCTCGGTCGGCTGGTTGCCGGACGCGGACCTGACCGGTCCCAAGCGATCACTCGTGGGGCACCGGTCAGGCACTTTTGCGGGCAGAGCCGACCAATCAAGATCATGTGAAGCCGGGTGGCGGGCGTGATGTCAGTGGCAGGTGCGAGGATGCCTCCAGCACTGGCCGACGTGCTCGTGGCGGTGGGGGAAGTCCGCGTGGGGGACCGCGGAGCGGCTTCGTCCCTGTTCCCGGGTGCCCGCGCAGAAGGGACCGCTGACGGCGATGCAGATCCGGCTGACCGTCGTAGACCCGCTGGGGCCCGCCCAGTCGCGGGTTCGCGCCGCGAGCTGCGACGTGCTGGTCACGGCGCCCGCGGGCACCGCCCTGGCCGCGGTGGCGTCGGCGCTCGCCTCGGCGGTCTCCGGCGAGGGGGGCGCCGCGCGCGCGGGTGAGACCGACCGCGGCGGCGGCCCGGTCGTGCTGTACGCCGGCGGGGAGCGGCTCGACGCGCAGCGCTGCACCCTGGGCGAGCCCCCGCTGATCGACGGCGCCGTGCTGTTCCTGGGCACCCCCGGCGAGCCGGAGGCACACCCCGAGCTGGACGACGCCCCGACCCAGCTCCATGTGATCGCCGGCCCGGACGCGGGCGGGGTCCACCTGCTGCACGGCGGGCAGATCCACATCGGCCGCTCCGCCGACGCCGACGTCCCGCTCGACGACCCGGACGTGTCCCGGCTGCACTGCGCGGTGACGGTCGCCGCCGACGGCCGCGTCTCGGTCGCCGACCTCGACTCCACGAACGGCACCACGCTGGACGGCACCCGGGTGGGCACCCGCCCGGTCCGCTTCGCGCCCGGCGCGCTGCTGCGGCTCGGCGAGTCGGCGTTGCGGCTGGCTCCGGCCGGCGGACCGGGGGCCCGCGTACGGACCGCGCCGGACGGCGAGGGCCACGTGCGCGTGCCGACCGGCGCCCCGCAGGACGGACCGGCCCCGGCCGACGGCGGCCCCGCCTCCTCGGGCCCCACCGGCCGGACCCGTCACGGGTACGGCGCGGCCGGATGGGGTGCCTCCACCGGCGCCCCGGGCGCCCAGGACCACGACCCCGTCGAACCACCGGCGGTGGTACCGGGCCAGGGCGGAGCCCCGCCCGTCGAGACGGCGGCGCGGCCGTACGGCCGGACGGGCTCCGTCCCCCAGGGCGGCTCGCGCGCGGACCCCGACGACAGCGGGGCGACGCACGGTGGACGGCTCGGGTCGGGCGGTGCCTTCGGCGCGACGGCCGGCGTCCCCGGGCAGACACGCGAAGGCTCCTCCAGGGCGGGCGCCCCCGACGGCCTTCCCGGTCCGGCGGCCGACGACGGTGGCCGGGCACAGGGGGGACGACCCTCCGGGGCGACCGGCGCTTCGAGCACGGTGCCCGGGGACGGCGGACGCACCCACGGCGGCCCGTCCGGAGCACCCCCGCACGGCACCGCGGCGGGCGACGGCCCGGAACACCGCCAGGACGCGGGCCACACCCCGGGCCCCCACCAAGGCTCCGGCCACAGCCCGGGACAACACCACCAGGGCCCCGGACACCCCCAGGACGCCGGCCACAGCGCGCCGGACCCCGGTGCGGACGCGGTGGCCGCCCCCGGGACCGGCCGCCGCAAAGGAACCCCCCTCCGGGGCACCGACGTCCCGCAGGGTGTCCGCAAGCGCGGGGGGATCTCGGCGTGGGCACGCCGGCTGACCGGCGCCCGCGGCGAACCGGACCCGGCCGGACGCGAGACGTACGAGGGACCCGAGGACATCGCCGTTCCCGCGGCACGCTCCGCGCCCCACGCTGCGCCGTCCCAGGCCCCGGACACCTGGCCGGACCCCGCGGCCCTGTTGCTGACCGCGCTGGGACCCGGACCCCGGCTGTGGGAGCGCGGCCCGGGTCACCCGGAGGCGCTCACCGTGCGGCTGGGCACGGCCGACCGGGCGGCGCCCGGCGGCTCGGGTCTGCTGCCCGCGGTGCCGGTGACCGCCGACCTGCGCGAGGTCGGGGCGCTGGGGCTGGCGGGTCCGCGCACCCGGCTCGCCGGGCTGGCCCGCGCGGTCGTCGCCCAGCTCGCCGCGCTGCACTCTCCCGACACCCTGGAAATCGTCCTGATCAGCACGGACCGTTCCCGTCCCGTGCGGGAGCGCACCGCCGAGTGGGCCTGGCTGGGCTGGCTCCCCCATGTCCGCCCGGGGCACGGCCAGGACTGCCGACTCCTGCTCGCCTACGACCGCGAACAGGCCACGGCCCGCACCGGCGAACTCCTGCGCCGGCTGGAGGACCACCTGACGCAGGCGCGGCCGGGGGTGAGCCCCGCGTCCGCCACGGCCGACGCGCGCCGGCCGGACCGCGGTGCGGACCGGCGTCCGTCCTGGGCCAGGGACGACGCCGCGGCGGACGGAACCGGGCCCGGATCGGACGGCTTCGCGGGCCCGTACACCGTGGTCGTCGTGGACGGCGACCCCGGCGGCGCCGCCGTGCGGGAGGCGGTGGCGCGGCTGGCACTGGAGGGCCCCCGGGCCGGGATACACGTCGTGAGCCTCGCCGAGACGGCCCCCGCCTCGCCCGCGTCCCCGGTGACGGAGACGTACGAGGCGGCCTGCGCGGCGGCCCCGGCCTTCCGGGACTGCGGTGCCGTCGCCCTGCTGAGCGGGGACGTGGCGACGGCCCTGCGGCTGCTGCGGGTGGCACGCACCGGCCCGGGGCCGTCCGGCACCGGCCCGGACACGCCCCGGGCGGGAGCGACGGCGAACCCGGCCGACGCGGGCCCCGCCGGACCCGGCCCCACGGGACACGGCCCCGTCGGGCACGGCACCGTCGCCGCGGTGGACGCCGTCTCGCTCGCCTGGGCGGAGCGCTTCGCGCGGGCGCTGGCGCCGTTGCGCGCGGAGGGCGCCGCCGGGGAGCGGCACCCGCGCGTGTCGGCCCCGCTGCCCCAGGCGGCCCGCCTGCTGGACGAGTTGGGGCTGGCCCGGGCCACCCCGGCGTCCCTGATGGCGCGTTGGGCGGACGCCGCCGACGACACGGAGGCCCTGGGCGGACGGGTCTGGGCGGTGCTCGGTGCCGGACCGCGCGGCCCGGTCTGCGCGGACCTCGCGGCCGAGGGCCCGCACCTGCTGATCGAGGGACCGCCGGGCAGCGGGCGTACGGAGCTGCTGCGGGCCGTGGTCGCCTCCCTCGCCGCCGCCGAGCGCCCCGACCGGCTCAGCGTGGTCCTGATCGACGGCCGGGACAGCGTGGGCACGGACAGCGGCGGACACGGCGAGGGCCTGCGGGTCTGCACGGACGTCCCGCATGTCACCACCCACCTCACCGCCAACGATCCGGTGCGGATGCGGGAGTTCGCCCAGTCCCTGAGCGCCGAGCTGAAGCGGCGCGCGGAGTTGCTGGGGCGCTCCGACTTCGCCGAATGGCACACCGGCCGTGAGGTGTCGGGCCGGCTGGTCGCCCAGCGCTCCCCGACGGCCCGCGGCGCTGCCGCGAACGGGTCGGGGGCCAGGGCCGGCGCCGGCACCGAGTCGGGCGGCGCCCTCGACGGCGACCTGGACGGTCCGTCCAGCTCCACTCTGCGTCTGCGGCCCGCGGCGGCCCGCCGCCGGCCGGAGGCGCCACCGCCGCTGCCCCGGCTCGTGGTCGTCGTCGACGACCTGGACCTGCTGGTCTCCCCGGCGCTCGGTTCACCGGGCAGGCCCGCGGCCGGCTCGGTGATACGCGCGCTGGAGGCCGTGGCCCGGGAGGGCGAGCGGCTCGGCGTGCACCTGGTGGCCGCGGCCGGTGTCGGCGGCCGTACGGCCCAGTCGGAACCGGCCAGACGGGCCACCCTGCGCGTCACCCTCGACGCCCCGGCCCCCGGCCCGGACGAACCGGCACCGGGGCGTGGCCGCCTGACCTGGGCTGACGGCCGGACCACCGTCTTCCAGGGCGGCCGGGTCACGGGCCGCATCCCCCGCACGGCGACGCTGCGCCCGACGGTCGTCCCCCTGGAGTGGGAACGCATGGGCGACCCCCCGGCCCGCCGCCCCGTACGCGAACTGGGCAACGGTCCGACGGACCTGGCCCTGCTGGCGAGCGCGCTGGAGAGGGCGGCCCGGGAGGTGGCGGCCGTCCAGGTGCCGTCGCTGCTGTGACGGCCGGCCCCCTTGCTCATGCCGGTGTCTTTGGACTCGTTCCGCTCATGTCCGGCATCTCCCGGCCCGTCCCGTGCTTCAGGACGAGGCCGTTCAGGCCGATGCAAGAGGTCCGGGGGCCACCCGCTCCCGGCGCGGGCGCCACCGACGCCGGGTGCCTGGTCACAGGGCGATCACGATCCCCCGCTTGACGGCGGACGCGCTCTTGCCGCCCCCAACCCACCGGGCGTAGACCAGAGCGCACGGGACAGCGCTCGAACGTTCGACGAGGCACCAAGAACGGGGCAGTGATGCACAGCAGGAACAACATCATCCGGACACACCGGACCAGGGCCGCGAAAACGGCGGCCGCCGCCGTCGCGGGAGCCCTCGCGCTCGCGCTCACGGGCTGCGGGGGTGATGACGACAAGGGAAGCGACAGCGGCCCGACGGGCGGCACGGAGACCGGGACCACCGTCACCCTGCCGAAACTGGACGGCAAGAGTCTGGAGGTCGCCGCCGTCTGGTCGGGCGCCGAACAGGCGAACTTCAAGAAGGTGCTGGCGGAGTTCGAGAAGCGCACGGGCGCCAAGGTGACCTTCGTGCCCGCGCAGGACCCGATCGTCAACTTCCTCGGCTCGAAGATCGCGGGCGGCCAGCCGCCGGACGTCGCGATGCTCCCGCAGCCCGGCGCCATCAAGCAGGCCGTCGACAAGAAGTGGGCGAAGCCGCTCGGCGCCGAGGCGCAGGCGGAGCTGGCCAAGAACTACTCGCAGGGCTGGCAGGACATCGGCAAGGTGGACGGCAAGCAGTACGGCGTCTACTACAAGGCCGCCAACAAGTCTCTGATCTGGTACAACGCCCAGGTCTTCGAGAACGCGGGAGCCACCGAGCCGAAGACGTGGGACGAGCTGCTGACCACCGCGCAGACCGTCTACGACTCCGGGGTCACCCCCTTCTCCGTCGGCGGCGCCGAGGGCTGGACGCTGACGGACTGGTTCGAGAACATCTACCTCTCCCAGGCGGGTCCGGAGAAGTACGACCAGCTGGCCAAGCACGAGATCAAGTGGACCGACCCGTCCGTGAAGGACGCGCTGACCACGCTGGCCGAGGTCTGGGGCAAGAAGGACTACGTCGCGGGCGGTGCGACCGGCGCGCTCCAGACGGACTTCCCGGCCTCGGTGACGCAGACCTTCACCGGTGGTGACCAGCCCAAGGCGGGGATGGTCTACGAGGGCGACTTCGCGCAGGTCAACATCGTCCAGGCCGGTGCGAAGGTCGGCACGGACGCCAAGGTGTTCCCCTTCCCGGCCGTGGGCGACAGCGCGCCCGTGGTCTCCGGCGGTGACGCGGCGGTGATCCTCAAGGACTCCGAGGCGGCGCAGGCCCTGGTCACCTTCCTGGCCTCACCGGACGCGGCGACCGTCCAGGCGAAGCTCGGCGGTTACCTCTCGCCGAACAAGAACGTGCCGGACTCGGCGTACCCGAACGCGGTGCAGCAGAAGATGGCCAAGGCGCTCATCGCGGCCGGTGACGACTTCCGCTTCGACATGTCCGACCAGACACCGCAGGCGTTCGGCGGCACGCCCGGCAAGGGCGAGTGGAAGGCGTTGCAGGACTTCCTGAAGAACCCGAAGGACATCGCGGGCACCCAGGCGAAGCTGGAGGCCGACGCGGCGGCCGCCTACGGGGGCTGACGGATGGCGTCCACCGCGGCGGCGGGGGCCCCTCCGGGCCCCGTCGCCCCCAAGTCGCGCAAGAGCGTGACCGGCACCCGCAAGACCGTGGCAGCGCTGTTCCTGCTGCCCGCTCTCGTGCTGCTGGGCGCGCTCGTGGTCTACCCGATCGGGTACTCGGTCGTCCGCAGCTTCTACGACCAGTCCGGCGGCGGCTTCGCCGGGTTCGACAACTACGAGGCCCTGTTCACCGACGACGGCATCCGCACCGCGCTCAAGAACAACGTCATCTGGGTGGTCTTCGCCCCGACGGTCGCCACCGCGCTCGGACTGATCTTCGCGGTGCTGACCGAACGGGTGCGCTGGGGCACGGCGTTCAAGCTCGTCGTCTTCATGCCGATGGCGATCTCGATGCTGGCGGCGGGCATCATCTTCCGGCTGGTCTACGACCAGGACCCGGACAAGGGCGTCGCCAACGCGGTGTGGGTGGGCGTCCACGACACCTTCGCGGAGGCGTCCGCGTTCCCGAAGGCGCACCCGGGCCGCGACTCGCCGCTCACGGCGCAGGGGGGGAGCTTCGTCACCAAGGAGCCCGTCCGCGCCGGCGAGACCGTCACCCTGCCCCTGGTCGGTGTGGCCCCCGACCAGATGCCCGGGGACGCGAAGCCGGCCGCGGCGCCGCAGGCCGACCCGGGGAAGATCACCGGGACGACGTGGCAGGACTTCACCCGCGGCAAGGGCGTCGGCACGCTCGGCGCGCCCGACGCCTCCGAGCTCGGCTACCCCGGCATGCGGATCGAGGCGGTCAGGGACGGCAAGGTCGTGGAGTCGACGAAGGCCGCCGCCGACGGCACCTTCACCCTGTCGGACAAGGCCGACGGAGCCCAGCTCCGGCTGCCCGCGAGCAACTTCAGGGAGCCCTACAACGGCCTGGACTGGCTCGGCCCGTCCCTGGTCACCCCCGCGATCATCGGGTCGTACATCTGGATGTGGGCGGGGTTCGCGATGGTGCTGATCGCGGCCGGGCTGGCCGGGATGCCCCGGGAACTCCTGGAAGCGGCCCGCGTCGACGGCGCCAACGAGTGGCAGGTGTTCCGGAGGGTCACGGTCCCCCTCCTCGCGCCGGTCCTCGCGGTGGTCGCCGTCACCCTGATGATCAACGTCCTGAAGATCTTCGACCTGGTCTTCATCATCGCCCCGGGTTCCTCGCAGGACGACGCGAACGTCCTCGCGCTGGAGCTGTACCGCAAGGGCTTCTCCGAGGACCAGCCGGGCGTCGCGAGCGCCATCTCGGTGTTCCTGCTGCTGCTGGTCATCCCGGTGATGTGGTTCAACATCCGCAGGCTCAAGCGGGAGGTGCGGCGATGACCACACAGACCGACCGGCCCACCGAGGCGGCGCCGGCCGAGAACGTGAAGCCGGAGCGGTCGCTCGGATCACGCCTCGCGGAACGTGTCAGCGGCGGTCTGGTGCAGTTCTTCCTCGTCGTCGTCGGCCTGTTCTGGCTGGTCCCGACGTTCGGGCTGCTGCTGTCCTCGCTGCGGCCGCCCAAGGAGATGACGGTCAGCGGCTGGTGGGACGTCTTCAGCAAGCCGTCCCAGCTCACCTTCGAGAGCTACGACAAGCTCCTGCAGAACAGCGACATCACCAACTCGCTCGTCAACACGGCCCTGATCACGGTGCCGGCGACCCTCCTGGTCGTCGTCATCGGCGCGCTCGCGGGCTACGCGTTCGCGTGGATGGAGTTCCCGGGCCGCGACTGGTGGTTCCTGGGCGTGGTCGGCCTGCTGGTCGTGCCGGTGCAGGTGGCGCTGATCCCGATCGCCGAACTGTTCGGCAAGATCGGGCTGTTCGGTTCCATCCTCGGGGTGGTCCTGTTCCACACGGGCTTCGGCCTGCCCTTCGCGGTGTTCCTGCTGCGGAACTTCTTCGCGGAGATCCCGAAGGAGCTGCTGGAAGCCGCCCGGCTCGACGGTGCCGGTGAACTGCGCCTGTTCGCGCGGGTCGTGATGCCGCTCGGCGGGCCCGCGATCGCGAGTCTGGGCATCTTCCAGTTCCTGTGGGTGTGGAACGACATGCTGATCGCGCTGGTGTTCTCCAACGCCGACAGCCAGCCGATCACGGTCGCCCTCCAGACACAGGTACGCCAGTTCGGCAACAACATCGACGTCCTGGCGCCCGGCGCGTTCATCTCGATGGTGATCCCGCTGGCCGTGTTCTTCGCGTTCCAGCGGCAGTTCGTCTCCGGTGTGATGGCGGGCGCGGTCAAGTAGCCCGTACGACAGGTGGATTGGGCGGGGCGGACCGGCAGCGGTCCGCCCCCTGGCGTTCGCGCGCTGTCCCCCGTATGCCACACGAACCGTAACCAAGTCACTCCATTGGCCGTTCCCGGGCAGAACTCCCGCGCCGACCCATGGATGTCCCGTGCCCCGGTTCAGTGTCATCGTCCCCGCGTACCAGGTCCAGGCGTATCTGCACGAGTGCCTGGAATCGGTGCTGTCCCAGTCGTATCCGGATCTGGAGCTGATCGCGGTCGACGACCGCTCGCCGGACGCCTGCGGCGCGATCATCGACGAGTTCGCCGCCCGCGATCCGCGCGTCCGCCCGGTGCACCTGCCGGAGAACCAGGGCCTGGGCGGTGCCCGCAACGCGGGCATGCGCGAGGCGAGCGGCGACTACCTGGTCTTCCTGGACGGTGACGACACCCTCACCCCCGACGCGCTGCGCGCGATCGCCGACCGGCTGAAGGAGACGGACGAGCCGGACGTCCTGGTCTACGACTACGCGCGCACCTACTGGTCCGGCCGCACCGTCCGCAACCAGGCGGCCGTCCGGCTCACCGAGCGCGGCCCGGCCCCGTTCCGGCTGGAGGACCGGCCGGGGCTGCTGCACGTGCTGATGGTGGCCTGGAACAAGGCGTACCGGCGGGAGTTCGTCGAGCGGGCGGGCTTCGCCTTCCCGCCCGGCTACTACGAGGACACCCCGTGGACCTACCCGGTCCTGATGACGGCGGAGTCCATCGCGACCCTCGACCGGGTGTGCGTGCACTACCGGCAGCGCCGGCGGGGCAGCATCCTCGGCACCACCAGCCGCCGCCACTTCGACGTCTTCGCGCAGTACGACCGGGTGTTCGCGTACATCGAGCGCCGCCCCGAACTGGCGCGCTGGCGGCCGGTGCTGTTCCGCCGGATGGTCGACCACCTGCTGACGGTGTTCGCCCGCCGGGAGCGACTGCCGCGCGAGTGCCGGGCCGAGTTCCTGCGCACCGCCCGCGCGCACTGCCGCCGGTACCGCGCCCCCGGCCATCCCGTCCCCGTGCGCGCCCGTCTCCGGCACGCCCTCGTCCGGCTGGGCCTGCACCGCACGTACCGCGCGCTGCGGCTGACCGCGGCCGGGCGACGCCGGTGCGTCAGGGCCCTCGTCCGCGTGCTCGGGGCGGGCCGGTCCGCGGCGCTGCGGCTGCACTACCGCGTGCAGTTGCTCCTTCCCCTGCGCGCCGACCGTGCCGTCTTCACCGCGGACGGGGACCGCGGCCACGGCTGCAACCCGGGCGCGCTGGAGACCGCGTTCCGCACGCACGCCCCGCACATCCGCACGGCGTGGGTCGCCCGCCCCGAGCACCACCACACCGTCCCGACCGTCACCCGCCGGGTCACGCCCGGCTCGGCCGCCTACTGGACGGCGCTCGCCCGCTCCAAGTACCTGGTGAGCAACGCCGACTTCGACCGCCGCCTGGTCAAGCGGTCCGGCCAGGTCCTGGTCCAGACCCAGCGGGGCACCCCGCTCAAGCACATGGGGCTCGACCTCCAGGAGCGCCCGGCGGCCGCGCGGGACACGGACTTCGCCGCGCTGCTGCGGGGCGTCGACCAGTGGGACTACGTACTGTCCGCCAACCGCCACTCCACCCTCACCTGGGAGCGCGTCCTGCCCGGCGGCTACACCACGCTCGCCCACGGCCAGCCGCGCAACGACGTCTTCCAGCAGGCGACCACGGCGGACGTGGCCCGGCTGCGCGGGTGCCTCGGCATCCCCGAGGGCACGGTCGCGGTCCTGTACGCGCCCACCCACCGGGACTACCGCCGCGCCCAGTGCCCGTCCCTGGACCTGGACCGTCTCGTGCGCAGCCTCGGCCCCCGCTTCACCGTCCTGGCCCGCTCCCACCCGGTCCACGGCGGTCCCCTGACCGGGCAGGCCGGGGAGTCGGCCCGGGTCGTCGACGTCACCGGCCATCCGAGCGTCGAGCACCTGTGCCTCGCCTCGGACGTCCTGGTCACCGACTACTCGTCGATCATGTTCGACTACGCCAACCTGGACCGGCCGATCGTGATCCTCGCCGACGACCGGGAGGCGTACGAGGCGGCCCGGGGCACCTACTTCGACCTGCGGTCCTTCCCGCCGGGCGCGGTCGCGCGCAGCGAGGACGAGCTGATCGACATCTTCGCCACCGGCCACTGGCGCGGCTCACGCTCCGCCCAGCTGCGCGCGGCGTTCCGCGAGCGCTTCTGCCCGTACGACGACGGACGCGCCGCCGAGCGGGTCGTCAGGCAGGTGGTGCTGGGCGAGACGGACCTGCCGCCGGTCGTCCCGCTCGCCGAGCGCCGGCCCGTGCCGTCGGCGGCCGCGGCCAGCACGCGCTCCCCGCTCGCCACCGTGCCGCATCCGGCCGGTTCCCCGGCCCTCACCGACCGCGCCTGAACGCCGTTCCCACCTCCGGGGAGTCCGTATGCCCTCCAGTCCCTCGCGGCCCACTCCGACCCGGCCGAACACCTGGCGTCCGACGGGCCGGCCGGGCCGCCGCGGCGGGTGAGCCGCCCGGCTCCCCCGCGCGCCGGGAGCGAACCATGACCACTCCGGGAACCTCGACAGAAAGAGCAGAATGCCCCGCTTCAGCATCATCGTCCCGTCCCACGGGGTCGTGGGCCGCCTGTCCCAGGCGCTGGACTCGGTCCTCGCCCAGTCCTTCGGCGACTTCGAGCTGATCCCGGTCTGCGACGCGCCCGACTCCCCCGCGTCGGACGTCGTGGCCGGGTACGCCCGCCGGGACTCCCGGGTGACCCCGGTGCACTCCCCGCCGTCGGCGGGCCTCGCGGGGGCCCGCAACACCGGGACACGGGCGGCGACCGGCGCGTATCTGCTGTTCCTCGACGGGGACGACGTCCTCGTGCCGGGCGCGCTGGCGGCGCTGGCCGCACGGCTCGATGAGACCGGTGACGTGGACGTGCTGTACTTCGAGCACGAGCGGGTGCCGTGGTGGGAGGGCGAGCCGGCCAACCCGGCCGCTCCGGTCCTGGCGGGGACCCCTCGGGCGGCCTTCTCCCCCGACGAGGCCCCCCGGCTGACCGGCGTCCAGCTCCCGGCGTGGAGCGCCGCCCACCGTCGCGCCTTCGTCGCCGAGCACCGGCTCGCCTTCCCCGACGGCCACTTCACCGACGTCGGGTTCGGCGCCCTGAGCATCCTGGCCGCCGAGCGGGTCGCGGTGCTGCGCTCGGTCGTCGTCCGGCATCTGGTGCGCCGGCAGGGCAGCCGCCTCACGCTGCCCGGCGAGCACCACTTCGACCTGCTGGACCAGGCCGAGCTGGTGCTCGTCCGGGCGTCCGAGCGGGGCCTGGCCGGGGAGCGGCTGCACCAGCTGTTCGAGCAGCTCTTCGCCGCCGTGCTGAAGACGGCCGCCCGGCCGCGCCGCCTGCCCGCCCGGCGCCGCGCCTACTTCCGCCGGGCGAGCGGGCTGTACCGGCGCCACCGCCCCGCCGGGTTCCGGGCGCCGGGCGGCAGTCCGGGCGTGCAGCACCGGCTGCTGGCGACCGGGTCGTACGCCGCCTTCCGGGCCCTGCGCGACGCCAACCGGGGGGCGACCAGAGCGGTCGAGGCCCTCCCGCGTCCGCGCATGCTGCGCACCCGCCTGCTGTACCAGCACCATCTGCGCCGCCCCCTCGACCCGCGGCTCGCGGTGTACTGCGCCTACTGGGGCCGCGGTTACGCCTGCAACCCGGCCGCGATCCACGCCAAGGCCCGCCAACTGGCCCCGCACATCCGCGCGGTGTTCCTGGTCGAGCCGGACCAGGCGCACACCCTGCCGGAGGGGATCGAGTACGCCGTCATCGGCAGCCACCGGTACTGGGAGGTCCTGGCGCGCGCCACCTACCTGGTCAACAACGCCAACTTCGCGGAGGGCGTGGTCAAGCGGCCCGGCAGCGTGCACCTACAGACGCAGCACGGCACCCCGCTGAAGCGGATGGGCGTCGACCAGTCGACGTACCCGGTGGTGGCCGCCGCGACCGGCAGCTTCACCAGGCTGCTGGGACGGGTGGACCGCTGGGACTACAACCTCTCCGCCAACCGTCACTCCACCCAGACCTGGGAGCGGGCCTTCCCGGGCGCCTACGAGCACCTGGAGTACGGCTATCCGCGCAACGACGTGTACTACACGGCGACCGCGGACGACGTGGCCCGGATCCGCGGGGAACTGGGCGTCCCGGAGGGCGCGACGGCCGTCCTGTACGCGCCCACCCACCGTGACCACCGGACCGGTTTCGCGCCGGGCCTGGACCTGGAGGCGTTCTGCGAACAGGCCGGCGAGGACGTGGTGGTGCTGCTGCGCGCCCACTACTTCTACGACCGGGGCGCGCGGAGGAGCACCGGCCGGGTCATCGACGTGACCGCGCACCGCTCCTCCGAGGACGTCTGCCTGGCCGCCGACGCGCTGGTCACCGACTACTCGTCGATCATGTTCGACTACGCCAACCTGGACCGCCCGGTCGTCGTGTACGCCGACGACTGGGAGGTCTACCGGGAGACCCGAGGCGTCTACTTCGACCTCATGGCCGCCCCGCCCGGTCCGGTGACCCGCACGCCCCAGGAGCTGGCACGGGTGTTCCGCGACGGCTCGTACGCGGGAGCGGAGTCGGCCGCGCTGCGGGGCCGCTTCCGTGAGCGTTTCTGCGAGTTCGACGACGGACGCGCCGCCGAGCGCGTCGTCCGCCGGGTGTTCCTCGGCGAGCCGCCGGAGGCGCTCCCGCCCGTGCTCCCGCTCGCGGAGCGCGTCCCGGCCCCCGCCGCCGCCACCCTCGTAAGGAGCTGACGTAAGCAGTGCCCCGCTTCAGCGTCATCGTGCCCGTCTTCAAGGTGCAGGGCTTTCTGCGCGAGTGCCTCGACTCGGTCCTGGAGCAGTCCTACCGGGACATCGAGGTCATCGCCGTGGACGACTGCTCGCCGGACGGCTGCGGCGCGATCCTCGACGAGTACGCGGCCCGGGACGCCCGCGTCCGGGTGCTGCACCTGCCCGAGAACGTCGGCCTCGGCCGCGCCCGCAACGCCGGACTGCCGCACGCCACCGGCGACTTCCTCCTCTTCCTGGACAGCGACGACACCCTCACGCCGGGCGCGCTGCGCGCGCTGGCCGACCGGCTGACTGAGACGTCCGACCCGGATGTGCTGGTCTTCGACTACGCGCGCACCTACTGGTGGGGCGGCACCCGGCGCAACGTCCTCGCGCACGTGCTCGCCGAGGCGTCCGAGGGCACCTTCACGGTCGCCGACCGGCCGGAGATCCTCGACCTGCTGATGGTCGTGTGGAACAAGGTCTACCGCCGTGACTTCGTCGCGCGCGAGGGCTTCACCTTCCCGCCCGGCTACTACGAGGACACGCCCTGGACGTTCCCGGTCCTGCTGAGCGCCTCGCGGATCGCCACCCTCGACCGGATCTGCCTGAACTACCGGCAGCGCCGCCAGGGCAACATCCTGTCCACCACCAGCCGCAAGCACTTCGACATCCACGACCAGTACGAGCGGGTCTTCGCGTTCGTCGACTCCCGCCCGCAGCTGGCGAGTTGGCGGCCCTACCTGCACACCAAGATGGGCGAGCACTGCCTGGACATCCTCGCCAAGCCGGACCGGCTGCCGCCGTCCGCCAAGGCCGAGTTCTTCCGCCGTACGGCCGAGATGTTCCGCAGGCACAAGCCGCCCGGCCTGTCCGTGCCGCCCGAACTGCGGGTACTGGAGGGCAGTTACCCGCTGTACGTGGCCTGGCGGCAGGCGGGCCGGGCCGGGCGGGAACTCGGGCGGCGCGCGCAGGCGGCGCGTCGGGCGGCGGGCACCCGGGTGGCGGCACGCCGCCCCACGCTGAGCGCACGCCGCGCGCTGGACCCGGACCTCGTCCTCTACTCGGCCTTCTCGCACCGGGGCGTGCTCGGTGACCCGGCCGCGGTCTACCGCGCGGCGCGGGTGATCGCTCCGCATCTGCGCGGGGTGTGGGTGGTGCGGGACGAGGAGGCGGCGGCCCTGCTGCCACCGGACGTCGAACACGTCCTCCTCGACTCCCCGCGCTACCGCCGGGTGGCCGCGCGGGCCACCTACTTCGTCAACAACGTCAACTGGCCCGGCCCGCTGCCCAAGCGCCCCGGCAGCGTCCACATCCACACCCACCAGGGCACCCCGCTCAAGTACATGGGCGCCGACCTGCTGGACAAGCCGGGTGCCCGCTACGGTCTGGACGTGCCGCAGATGCTGCGCCGCGCCGACCGCTGGGACTACAGCCTGGTCGCCAACCCGCACTCCGAGCTGGTGTGGGAGCGGGCGTACCCGTGCCACTTCCGCTCGGCGCGGACCGGCAGCCCGCGCAACGACGTCCTGGTCCGCGCCCGGCCGGACGACGGCGCGGCCGTCCGCGCCCGGCTGGGGATCCCGGCCGGCCACCGGGTCGTGCTGTACGCGCCGACCCGCCGCGACTACCGGCGCGGCGGCCACGTCGACCGGATCGACCTGGCGCGGTTCGCGGAGGACCTGGGGCCCGGCCACACCCTCGTGGTGCGCCTGCACCCCTCGCTCGCCGCCGGCCCGGCGCGCGGTCTGGGCCTCGCCGAGCTGCACCGGCGCGGTGTCCTGGTCGACGCGACCGACGAACCGCACGCCGAGGACGTCCTGCTCGCCGCCGACGTCCTGGTCACCGACTACTCGGCCCTGATGTTCGACTACGCCCTGCTGGACCGGCCGATCGTCGTCCACGCCGACGACTGGGGCGCCTACACGGCCGGCCGGGGCACCTACTTCGACATCACCGCCGAGCCACCGGGCCACGTCTCGCGCTCCTACCGGGAGCTGGCGTGGCTGTTCGCCTCCGGGACCTGGCGGGACGAGGAGTCGGCCCGCCTGCGGTCCGTCTTCCGGGAGCGGTTCGGCACGTTCGACGACGGACACGCCTCGGAGCGGGTCGTACGGACGCTGCTGCTCGGCGAGGACGGGTGGGTGCCGGGGCCGCCGGCGGCCGCCGGGCCGCTGCCGGCGCCGGCCGCCGGCCGTGACCTGCTGACCTCCTCGTGAGGCCGCGGACCTGGGTGCTGGTCCTGGCCGCGGTGTTCGCCGTGCTCCAGCTCGCGAACGTCTCCGGCCGGGACACCCCCGACAGCAAGAACTACCTGTCGTACGCGCTGAGTCTGCGCGGTGACAGCAAGCGGGAGGCGGCGGCCGCGACCATCGCCTACGCCTGCGCGGGCAAGGCGTCGATCGCGCTGCGCGCCCAGAAGGTCGACGTGGTCCGCTTCCACGCGCCGAGCCCCACCCGGCGGGTGCAGGAGACGTGCCGGGCGGCGGAGTGGCGGGGCGTGGACGCGCGGCTGCGGGCGGGGCAGACGGGCGGGCACACCGTGCCGTTCATGCCCGAGCGGTTCATGCGGATCTTCGAGGCGCGGCCCGGCTACCCGGTGTTCCTGGTGCCGTTCCTCACCCTGCTGGGCGTGAAGTGGGGCCTGTGGGCGGCGGGCGTCGTCGTGGCGGTGGCGGGCGGTGTGCTGGCCTTCCTGATCCTGCGGACGCTGTCCGTGCCACTGCCGCTCGCGCTGACCGGGCAGGCGCTGTTCTACGTCCTGCCGTGCGGGACGACCGCGATGCGGCCCATGACGGAGGGCCTGCTGCTGGCGCTGACGCTGGCGGCGGTGTGGGGGTGCGCTCTGGTGCTGCACGGGCGGCGGGAGCGGGCCGGTCTGTGGCTGGTGGGCGGCTCGCTGCTGGCCCTGTTCACCGTGAAGCACTCCCAGGCACTGTTCCTCGGGCTCTGCCTGGCGGCGGCGGGCGCGGTGATCGCCGTCCGGGCGTGGCGGCGGGGACGGGCGCCGGGGCGCGGGGTGGTCGCGCTCGGGGTGGTGGGCTGCTGCGGGCTGGCCGGGACGCTGCTGCTGGCCCGGGTGCTGCACTACCCGTCCGGGTCGGAGAGCCTCCAGGACCTGCTCACCGGGCACTTCGCCCGGCCCGACCGGGTCCGGCCGTGGCCGGAGTTCCTGCACCTCCAGGTCAACTTCTGGGTGGAGTGGCTGCGCCGGCAGCTGTGGGAGCCGCTGTTCCTGGTGGCGCTGGCCACCGGGGCGTGGGGCGCGCTGCGGGGGCGGCGGGTGTTCGGCGGGTTCCTGCTGGCGGCCGCGTTCACCGGGATCCTCACGCAGGCCGGGCATCCCGACATCACCATCTGGGGCGGCCGGCTGATCGTGCTGGCGTGGCTGCTGCCGGTGGTGGGGGTGCCGTTGCTGCTGGAGCGGCTCGGCCGGGGGACGGTTCCGGTTCCGGCGCAGGGGCACGCCGATCGGGCTCACTCGATGAGGTGACGGGCCGCTCGACGGGGTGAGGCCCGGCTAAGCCGCCGACGCCGGCGGGAACATACGGCCAATGCCTCACCCCCTCCGTGTTCCCCCCGTCCGATGAGCGCCGGCGTTCTGGTCCGGCGGGCCACGAGCGGCGCGACGGCGCTGCGCGGCGGTCGCGCCTGGCGGCCCACCCCGTACCAGGTCTTCGGGTTCCTGTTCTGGCTGCTGGTGTCGCTGGCCTACTGGCGGGTGCCGCTGTGCTGCGACGCCGGCCAGCACGCCGCGGTCGTCGAACGCCTCAAGGCCCATCTGCTCCGGCCGCGCCACCCGATGGCCGACCTGCCGGGCGCGGGCAGCCCGTACTACTCGCCGTACGCGGTCGCGCAGGGCGCGTTCGCCCGGCTGACGGGGCTGGGCGGCTGGGAGGTGGTGAAGCTCGCCGGACCGCTGAACCTGCTGGTCCTGCTGACCGGCATCGGCCGGTTCGTGCGCGTGCTGACGCCGAGACCGTGGGCGGCGGTGCTGGCGCCGGCCGCGATGACACTGCTGTGGGGCACCGAGCGGGCCTGGTGGAGCGGGTACCTCGGGCTGATGTCGATGACGGGGAACCTGGGATACCCGTCGACGTTCGCGATCGGGCTGGCGTTCTGGGCGTGGGGATGGACGGGGGCGCGGGCCCGGGGCACGGTGCGCGGGGTGCGTCGTGCGGGGCCGCGCGGGCCGGCGGGTGTGTCCGGGTACGCCGGGTTGGGCGCGCTGTACGGGCTGATCCTGCTGATCCACCCGATCACTGCGGTGGCGGCGGTACTGGGGGCGGTCGCGTTCGTGGCGGGGTGGCAGCGGGGCTGGTCCCGGGCCCTGGCCGGGCGCTGGGCGCTGACCGGCGGGACGGCCCTGCTGGTGGCCGTCTGCTGGCCGTACTTCGACGTGTTCGCGCTGGCCGGGAACGGCAGCGTGGACGCCATGCACCGGCGGCTGTACCGGGACCTCGGCGGGCACTTCTGGCTGGCGCTGCTGGGGCTGCCGGCGCTGTGGCTGCGGGCGCGGCGGGGTTCCCGGCGCGATCCGCTGGTGCTGATGTTCGCCCTCGACTGCCTGGTCGTGGCGTACGGCTGGGTGAGCGGGCACTACACGTACGGCCGGATCCTCGGGCTGACGCTGGTGCCGCTGCAGTTCGCGCTGGCGGTGGAGCTGGCGGCACCGCGGCCGTGGCGGGTCTGGCGCCGGGTACTGGGCGGGGCCGCGGCGGCCGGGGCGTGCGTGGGCTTTCTCACCGTGCAGGCCGGAGCCGTCGTCCCGCGAACCCTGGACCCGGTCGGCTTCGCGCAGCCGCCGCGCTGGCCCACGTACGAGTGGGCCGCGCGGCACATCGGGCCCGGGGAGGTGGTGATCACCGACGGCTACTACGCCGTCCACGCGATCGCGGGTCACGGCCCGAACCTCGCCGCGCCCGCCTGGCCGGACCCGGCGCTGGACGAACGGGAGCGGCTGCGGCGGCTCGCCGACGTCCGCGCCTACCTCGCCCCGACCTCGACCCGCGCCGTGCGCACCGCCGTCGCCCGCCGCTATCACGTGCGGTGGCTGCTGCTGACGCGCTGGCGCACCGTGCCCGGGGAGGCGGTGGTGGTGGCGTGGAACGCGCGGACGGGGGAGGTGCTGGCGCGGGTCGGGTGAGGGGGTCCGGGGCCGGTGCGCCGGGCGGGGGCTACTCGATGACGAGGTCGACCTCGATGTTGCCGCGGGTGGCGTTGGAGTAGGGGCAGACCTGGTGGGCCTGCTCGACCAGCTTGCGGCCGGTCGCCTCGTCCACGGTGTCGGGCAGCTCGACGCGCAGGGCGACCTTGAGGCCGAAGCCCTCGCCCTGCTTGCCTATGCCGACCTCGGCGGTCACGGCGGCGTCGCTGACGTCGACCTTGGCCTGGCGGCCGACGAGGCCGAGGGCGCTGCCGAAGCACGCGGCGTAGCCGGCGGCGAACAGCTGCTCCGGGTTGGTGCCCTGACCGTTGCCGCCCATCTCCACCGGGATGCCGAGTGCGAGGTCCAGGGTGCCGTCGGAGGAGACGGCACGGCCGTCCCGGCCGTGGGTGGCGGTGGCGACAGCGGTGTAGAGCGCGTCCATGGAAGATCCATCCCTCTCGAGTCACGGAGCGGCGGCCCGTACCGGCCGCCTCACGACCACGAGTAGAGCACACAATTCAATTGTGCACAACTAAATGGCTCACACGAGCTATCCTGGAGGCATGACCCCGACGCCGACCCCCGCCACCACCGAGAACTGGCTGCGCCTGGACTCCCAGATCTGCTTCTCCCTGCACGCGGCCTCCCGCGCCTTCAACGGCGTGTACCGGGTGATCCTCAAGGACCTCGGGCTCACCTACCCGCAGTACCTGGTGATGCTGGTGCTGTGGGAACAGGGCGACATGCCGGTCAAGAAGCTCGGTGAGCACCTGCGCCTGGACTCCGGCACGCTGTCGCCGCTGCTCAAGCGGCTGGAGTCGGCCGGCCTCGTCCGGCGGGAGCGCAGCGTCCGGGACGAACGCTCGGTGGAGGTGCGGCTGACCGAGCAGGGCGTGGCGCTGCGCGAGCGCGCCGTGCGGGTACCGCACCGGATCGCCGCCGCGACCGGGTTCGACCTCGACGAGATCCGCGAGCTGCGTGCACGCCTCGACCGGCTCACCTCGACGCTGGACGCGGCGGCGCTGGGCGAGCCGCCGGAGTGCCGGTGAGCTCCACGGCGGTGGGAGAGGCGCCGGAGCGCCGGTGAACCCCGGCACCGGCACGGCCGGCGAGGAGACCCGCGTACACGCCCGTGCGGGGTACGCCTCCGGCACACCCGACGCGCCGGCCCGCGCGCCCGCCGCCGCGGGCCGCGCCGCCTGTTTGACTGAGTACGGGCATCGGAGTCCACCGGCGTCACCACAGGCCGGCGGACGACCAACGGACGAGGGGACGGCCTCCCATGACCTGGCTGATCACCGGCGGCGCCGGCTACATCGGGGCGCACGTCGTGCGCGCGATGACCGACGCGGGCGAACGGACCGTCGTGTACGACGACCTGTCCACCGGCATCGCCGACCGGGTCCCCGCGGACGTACCGCTGGTGACCGGCTCCACCCTGGACGGTGAGCTCCTGGCGCGCACCCTGGCCGGCCACGCGGTCACCGGTGTCGTCCATCTGGCCGCGAAGAAGCAGGTGGGCGAGTCGGTGGAGCGCCCGCTGCACTACTACCGGGAGAACGTCGAGGGTCTGCGCGTCCTCCTGGAGGCGGTGACCGCGGCGGGCGTGCGGTCGTTCGTGTTCTCCTCCTCCGCGGCGGTGTACGGCATGCCGGACGTGGAGCTGGTGACCGAGGAGACCCCCTGCGTGCCCGTCTCGCCGTACGGCGAGACCAAGCTGGCCGGGGAGTGGCTGGTCCGGGCCACCGGCCGGGCGACGGGCCTGTCCACGGCGTCGCTGCGCTACTTCAACGTGGCCGGGGCGGCGAGCCCCGTCCTCGCGGACACCGGCGTCTTCAACCTCGTCCCCATGGTCTTCGAGAAGCTGACCGAGGACGCGCCCCCGCGGGTGTTCGGCGACGACTACGCCACCCCGGACGGGACCTGCGTCCGTGACTACATCCACGTGGCCGACCTGGCCGAGGCCCATGTCGCCGCGGCCCACGCCCTCCAGGCGTCCCCCGGCCGCGATCTCACCCTCAACATCGGCCGGGGCGAGGGCGTGTCGGTGCGCGAGATGATCGACCGCATCAACGCCCTCACGGGACACGACCGTCCCCCGGCCGTCGGCCCGCGCCGCCCCGGCGACCCGGCCCGCGTGGTCGCCTCCGCCGACCGCGCCGCCGCCGAACTGGGGTGGAAGGCCAAGCACGACATCCAGGACATGATCACGTCGGCCTGGGCGGGCTGGGTACGCCTGCATCCGGAAGCCGCCCGCGGCTGACCCGCCCGGTGGGAGCCCGGAGCGGGGAGAGCACGGCGGGCGGGAGAGCGCGGCGGCCGGGTTTCGAGGCCGGTACCGGGGCCCCGTCAGCCCGGGACGCCCGGCACGTCCGCGGCGGGAGCGCCGCACCTCCTGCGCGAGCGCCCAGCCGGCGCTCAGGAAGACCACGGCTCCGGTCCCGGTCCACCGCGCCGACGCCCCGGCCCGGTGGTCCCGCACCACGAGCAGCGGAAGTCCCGCGCTCACGAGGAACCCGGACGCGGAGATCAGGGTGCCGATGTTCCCCGCGGCCCTCCGCACCCGGACGGCCTACGCGTTGTTCAGGTAGGTCAGCACCGCCAGCACCCGCCGGTGCCCGCTGTCGCTCTGCTCCAGCCCCAGCTTCAGGAACACGTTGCCGATGTGCTTGTGGACCGACCGCTCGGTGACGACCAGCGTCCTGGCGATGGTCGCGTTGTCGAGTCCCTCTGCCATCAGCCTCAGCACCTCCCGCTCCCGTGGGGTCAGCGAGTCGAGCGGCGTGTCCCGGCGCCGGGTCAGCAGCTCGGTCACCACCTCGGGGTCCAGGGCCGTGCCCCCGGCCGCGACCCGCGCCAGCGCGTCCAGGAACTCGTCGACCCGCCCCACCCGGTCCTTGAGCAGATAGCCGAGGCCGGCCGCGCCCCCGCCCAGCAGTTCGGCGGCGTACGACTCCTCGACGTACTGCGACAGCACCAGCACCGGCAGCCCGGGAAGCTCCCGGCGCGCGGCGAGGGCGGCCCGCAGGCCCTCGTCGCGGAAGTCGGGCGGCATACGGACGTCCAGGACGGCGACGTCGGGCCGGTGGACCAGCAACGCGGGCAGGACCTCGGGGCCGGTACCGACCACGGCCACCACCTCGTGTCCGGCCGAGGTCAGCAGCAGGACCAGCCCCTCGCGCAGCAGGGCGTTGTCCTCGGCGATCACCACTCTCATGGGCCCCATGGTCCTACGGGACCCTCAGGCGGGTACGGGCGCGGTCGGCCAGGACGTCACAGCGCCTTGACCGCCGCCGCCGTGGCCCGCGCCAGGGACCCCAGATAGCCCTTCGGGAGCTTCGGGCTGCGGATGACCACCGCGCGCCAGTACAGCGGACCCGAGACCAGGTCCAGGGCGAGGTCCTGGTCGACGCCCCGGCGGATCTCGCCGCGCTGCTCCGCCGCCGCGACGATCTTGCTGGCGACGCCCTCCTGCCCTTCCCGCAGGGCCTTCTGGAGGGCCTCGGCGATCTCGGGGTTGCGGGCCGCCTCGGCCTGGAGGTCGGGGATGACCTGCGAGGCCACGGGGTGACGCAGGGCCCGGGAGGTCACCTCGTACAGCAGTCGCAGGTCGCCCTCCAGGGTGCCGGTGTCCGGCACGGGCAGGCCCTGTACGGCGATCGCCGAGACCAGATCGAGGACGAGGTGCAGCTTGGAGCGCCAGCGGCGGTACACGGCGGTCTTGCCGACGCCCGCGCGGCGCGCGATCCCCTCGATGGACATCCGCGCGTAGCCGACGGCCGCGAGCTCCTCGAACACGGCCGCCCGGATGGCCTCGGTCACGTCCTCCCGGAGCACGGCCGCCCCGGCGGGGGCCCGGCGGCGCGGACGCTGCTGCGGCTCGTCGGCGTTGCTGGTCATACGAACCAGCATAGGGCGTAACGACGAAACGGGACCGTCCCGACGCTGGACGACGCTGCGAAGCGGACCGTCCCGCGGCCGGACGTCATGCGGAGTGAGGCCTTCCGAGGCCGGACGTCACAACGGAACGGGTCCGTCCCGACGAGTGGACGTCACGACGAAACGGTTGCGTTCCGACGTCGAGTCGTCCTACTCTCACGTTGCGACGATACGGTCCCGTCCCGACGTGAGAGAACGTGCGGAGAAGCGTGGGGAGACGCCGGGCGACGGACCCGCCGGCCGCACGCATCGCACCACCAGGCCCCACGCACCACACCACCCCACGCACCACACCACCCCCCGAACGAAAGCAGCGGATGTGAGCCAGGTCCTCCACACACCGCCCCCGACGACGGCACCCGCGACGGCACCGCCCGCCGACGACCTCGCGGCGCTCGCCGCCCGCCACGGCCTCTCCGTCAGCGGCGCCCGCCCCTCCCTGCCGGAGTACGTCCGCGAGCTGTGGGCGCGACGCCACTTCATCACCGCCTTCTCGACCGCCAAGCTCACCTCCCAGTACAGCCAGGCCAAGCTGGGACAGGTGTGGCAGGTGATGACGCCGTTGCTGAACGCGGCGGTCTACTTCTTCATCTTCGGGGTGCTGCTCGGCACCAAGAAGGGCGTGCCCGACTACATCCCGTTCCTGGTCACAGGCGTGTTCATCTGGACGTTCACGCAGAGCTCAATCATGGCGGGCACCCGCGCGATCTCCGGCAACCTCGGCCTCGTGCGCGCCCTGCACTTCCCGCGGGCCGCGCTGCCGATCTCCTTCTGCCTCCAGCAGCTCCAGCAGCTGATGTTCTCGATGTCCGCGCTGGTGGTCATCCTGCTCTGCTTCGGTGTCCCGGTCGCCGCCTCCTGGCTGCTGGCGATCCCGGCGCTGGTGCTCCAGTTCACCTTCAACGCGGGCGTCTCCATGATCCTGGCCCGGCTGGGCGCGAAGACCCCCGACATCGCCCAGCTGATGCCGTTCGTGCTGCGCACCTGGATGTACGTGTCCGGGGTGATGTGGAGCATCGACCACCTGCTCAGCAAGCACGGCGACCTGCCGTCCTGGGTGGCGCCCGTGCTCCAGGCCAACCCGGCGGCCGTCTACATCGACCTGATGCGGTTCGCGCTGATCGACAGCTTCAAGGCCGGCCGGCTGCCGCAGCACGTGTGGCTGCTGGCGACGGGCTGGGCCCTGCTCGCCGGGGTCGGCGGGTTCATCTACTTCTGGAAGGCTGAGGAGACGTACGGCCGTGGCTGACAACACGCAGGGCACACCCGAGCAGGTCCCCACCGTCGTCGTCGACGGCGTCGACATCGTCTACCGGGTCAACGGCACCGGCGCGGGCCGCGGCTCCGCGACCGCCGCCCTCAACCGCATGCTGCGCCGCAGGCAGACCGAGAAGGCGGCGGGCGTGCGCACGGTGCACGCCGTGCGGAACGTGTCCTTCGTCGCGTACCGGGGCGAGGCGATCGGGCTGATCGGCACCAATGGCTCCGGCAAGTCCACGCTGCTCAAGGCGGTCGCGGGCCTGCTCCCGGTGGAGCGGGGCCACATCTACACCGACGGCCAGCCCTCCCTGCTCGGCGTGAACGCGGCCCTGATGAACGACCTGACCGGCGAGCGCAACGTGCACCTCGGCGGCCTCGCCATGGGCATGTCCCGCGAGCAGGTCAGGGAGCGCTACCAGGAGATCGTCGACTTCTCCGGCATCAACGAGAAGGGCGACTTCATCACCCTGCCGATGCGGACCTACTCCTCCGGCATGGCCGCCCGGCTGCGCTTCTCCATCGCCGCCGCCAAGGACCACGACGTCCTGCTCATCGACGAGGCGCTGGCGACCGGCGACCGTTCCTTCCAGAAGCGCTCCGAGGCCCGGATCCGCGAGCTGCGCAAGCACGCGGGCACGGTGTTCCTGGTCAGCCACAGCAACAAGTCGATCCGCGACACCTGCGACCGCGTGCTGTGGCTGGAGCGCGGCGAGCTGCGCATGGACGGGCCGACGGAAGAGGTGCTGGAGGCGTACGAGGCGTTCACCGGCGGCCCGGACAAGGCGAAGGCCAGGCCGAAGCCCCAGCCGAAGGCCGCAGCGCCGAAGTCCGCAGCCCCGAGGCCCGCAGCCTCCAAGCCCGTCCAGCAGGCGCCGGTCTCACCCGACGGGACCCAGGTGCCGCTTCCCTCGTGAGGCGCAGCTCCGGCCGCCCTGTTCGTCGCATTGGTGCCACTATGACCGAACAGGGTGTGCCCGCAGTGCAGCCGCCGTAGGTGAAGGAGTCCCCGCGATGCCCGAGCTGAGCGTCATCGTCCACGGACCCGACACGCGGGGACACCTGGCCGGGCTCCTCGACTCCCTGGCGGCCGTACCGCCGCCGGGGGTCGAGGTGGTCGTGGCCGCGGTCGGCGACTGGGCCCGGGAGACGGCCGAGGCGCACGCGGCACCCGGGACGGTGGTGCTGACCCTGCCGGACGGGACGGGCGACGCGGAGGCGCGGGCGGCGGGGGCCGCACGGGCCGGTGGCCGCTGGCTGCACTTCGTGCACGCCAGGGACGGCCTGCCCGCGGGCGCCGCGCGCACGGTGGCCGAACGCGTCGCGGACCTGCCGGACGCGGTGGACGTCCTGCTCCTCGACCACGTCCGCACCACCTGGGACAGGGTGGCCGTCCCCGGCCCGGACGGCCGCCTCCTCGCCCGCGCGGGCCGCACCGACCTGCCCCTCGACGAGGCCCCGCGACTCCTGCGCCTCACCCCGCTGCTCGGCAACCGGGCGATACGCACCGCCTTCTGGCACGCCCACGAGCCGCACCTCACCACGGACGACGAGCCGTTCGCCGCCCACGCCGCCCTCCTGCTCGCGGACCGGATCGCCTGCCTGAACCAGGTCGCCTACGAGGAACGCCGACCGCGCCCCGAGAGCCTCCCGCCGCTCACCCCGCAGCAGCGCTACGCCCTCGTCGACCGCTACGAGAGGCTCCTGACCGGGGCCGGGGACCGCCCCGCCGTCCACGCCGTCCTCTACGACGTGATGGTCCGCGACTGTCTGCGCACCTTCGCCCGGTCCGCGCTGCCGGACCCGGTGGCCCGGGAGTTCTTCCGCCGGGCCTCGCAGGCGGCCGTACGCCACCGCCCCGTGCGTTACCGGCGTCCCGACGGTCCCGAGGGCATCCGCCGCGCGCTCCTCGAAGAAGGCGCGTACTCCCGGTACCGCGCCTTCCAGACCGCCAACCGGGCGCGCCGCGCGACGCGGTCGACGCTCAGGGCCGGCGCCCGCCGGATCGCCGCCGGCCTGGGCGACCATCGGTACCGCTCGGCCCTGAACCGCCCGGTCGACCCCGACCTGGCCGTCTTCGCGGCCTACTGGAACCGCGGGGTCGCCTGCAACCCGGCGGCGATCGCGGCGAAGCTCGGCGAACTCGCCCCGCGGATCCACCCGGTCTGGGTGGTGTCGGCGGGCAACGCGCCCCTCCTGCCGCCCGGCACGGACCACGTCGTGCCCGGCACCCGGCGCTACCGGGAGGTGCTGGCGAGCGCGAAGTACCTCGTCAACAACGTCAACTTCCCCGACGCCGTGGTCAAACGCCCGGACGCGATCCACCTCCAGACCCACCACGGCACCCCGCTCAAGCGCATGGGCCTGGACCAGATGAGCTTCCCGACCGCCGCGCGGGGCCTCGACTTCGCCGCCCTGCTGGCCCGCGTCGACAAGTGGGACTACAGCGTCTCGGCGAACCGCCACACCACGCGCATGTGGGAGCGGGCGTACCCGTCCCGCTTCGTCTCGCTCGACCACGGCTATCCGCGCAACGACGTCTACTACCGGGCCGGGGCCGAGGACATCCGCACGGTCCGCGCCCGCCTCGGCATCCCCCCGGGCCACCGGGCGATCCTCTACGCCCCCACGCACCGCGACTACGAGGCCGGCTGGACCCCCCGTCTCGACCTCGCCGCCCTCGCCGACCGCCTCGGCGAGAACACGGTCCTGCTGGTCCGCGCCCATTACTACTACGGCGCCTCGGCGTCCCCCCTGGCGGGCCTGCGCCGCACCGGCAGAGTCATCGACGTGTCGTCGTACGACCCGGTCGAGGAGCTCTGCCTGGCCGCCGACGCGCTGGTCACCGACTACTCGTCGATCATGTTCGACTACGCCAACCTGGACCGCCCGATCGTCGTCCACGCCGACGACTGGGAGATCTACCGGGAGACCAGGGGCGTCTACTTCGACCTGCTGGCCGAGCCTCCGGGCCAGGTCTCCCGCACCCAGGAGGACCTGACGGAGATCCTCACCACGGGCGCCTGGCGCGACGCGGGCGCGGCCAAGGCCCGGTCCGCGTTCCGGCGCCGCTTCTGCGAGTACGACGACGGCCGCGCCGCCGAACGGGTCGTCCGCCGGGTCTTCCTCGGCGAGCCCGAGGAGCGGCTGCCGCCGGTGATCCCGGTCGAGGACCGGACGCCGGCGCCGAGCCCCGAGGAGGCCCGCGCATGAGCACCCCCGACGTGACGGTCACGGTGATCGTCCACAACGACGCCGAACGCCTGCCCCGCGCGGTGGCCTCCGTCCGCCGCCAGACCCACCCCGGCATCGAGATCGTCATCAGCGACGACCACTCCACGGACGCCACCCCGGCCGTGGCGAGGGCGCTGGCGGCCCAGGACCCCCGCATCCGCCTGCTGCGCCTGCCGGAGAACAGCGGTGGGTGCAGCGCCCCGCGCAACCGCGCCCTGGAGATCTCCCGGGCGCCGTACCTGATGTTCCTGGACAGCGACGACGAACTCCCGGACAACGCGGTCGAGTCGCTGCTGGCCGCGCACCGCGAACGCGAGATCGACTTCGCCATGGGGGCCGTGCGGCGGATCCGCGAGGACACCGGCCGCCGCTCCACCTGGATGCCGCACCTGGTGTCCGAGCGCCGCACCCTCGACGGCATCGAGGCCGACCCCCGCCTTCTCTTCGAACACCTGGCGACGAGCAAGATGTACGCCCGCGCCTTCCTGGACCGCCACACCCTGCGCTTCCCCGAGGGCATCCACTACGAGGACCAGCTGTTCACGGCCCAGGCCTACTGCCTGGCGAAGTCGTTCACGATCATCCCGGACCCGGTCTACCTCTGGCACGTGGCCCCGCGGACGGACCCGGCCTCGGCGTCGATATCCAACCAGCGCCACAAACTCAGCAACGTCCGCGACCGGGTCCACGTCCAGCGCCTGATCGACGACTTCCTGGCCGCCGCCGGCCACGAGTCGCTGCGCGAGGACAAGGACTACAAGTTCCTCAAGCACGACTTCCGCATCCACGCCGGCGACCTGCCGTACCGGGACGAGACGTGGCTGGCCTCCTTCGCGGACCTGATGAACCCGTACCTGGAGACGCTCGCACCGAGCGCGTACACCCGCCTCCCGCGCACCGAACGCGTGGTCCTCCAGCTGGTCCGCGACCGCCGCTTCGCCGAGGCCCAGCTGGCCGCCCGGGGCCTGGGCCACGCGGTCGCCCCGAGACAGGTCACCACGGACGAGCAGGGCCGCGCGTACTGGGGCGACCGCGTCCCCACGTCCTCCCCCGCCCGCCGCGAACTCGACGTCACCGACCTGGACCTGGACACGCGCCCCTTTCCCAGCGCCCTGTTCCGCCACGAGATCACGAACCTCACGCAGGGCCCGGGCGCCTCGGTCGACCTGGTCGTCCGCACCTACGACCCCGGCCTGCGCCTCCCCGTCGGCCCCCACCACGCCGACCTCCTCCTGTCTCCCGGCCGCCGCCGTCTGACGGTCCCCTTCCGCCTCACCCCGGTCCGCCCCGGCGTCTACGAGGCCCATGTCCACCTGGACCTGGCGGCGGCCCCCCTCCCCCGTCACGGCTTCGAGGGCACCCGCCACCCCGTGGTCCGCCTCCACCACCGCTCCCAGACCAACACGGCCGTTCTCCTGGCCCCCCTGTCCTTCCCGTCGTGCACCGCCCAGGTCCCCCACCACCGCCTCACCCTCGAACCGGAGGGCCGCACCCCGGGCCGCCTCCAACTCCACTGGCACCCCACAGGCCCCACAGCGAAACTCCTCCACCCCACAGCCCGAAAACTCGCCCGCCCACGGGTACGGCGGGCGGTGCGGTTCCTGAGGAGCGTGTGGAGGTAACCGCACTCCACAGCGCCACCCCGACACCCCCAGCCCGCCCGACGCTTGACCTCACAGCGCCGGTCCCCGACACCCCCAGCCCGCCCGACGCTTGACCTCACGACGCCGGTCCCGGCACCCCCAGCCCGCCCGGCGCTTGACCTCACAGCGCCGGTCCCGGCACCCCCAGCCCGCCAGACGCTTGGCCTCACGACGCCGATCACCGGAACTTCCAGCCCGTCCGGCGCTTGAGGACGAGGCCGTCCAGGCCGAAGCGGGGGCCCGGGGGCGGCAGCCCCCCGCCGGGGCCGAAGGGGCGGAGCCCCTGGGGACGGGACGGGTAGGGGCGGCGGGGGCGAGAAAACCCCCTACGGCACCACCGCGTACAGCACCTGCCCACCCGGCCCCCGAGCCACCACCCGCAACCCCGCGCCCCTCCACACGCCCGCCCCCGCCCCCACCCCCCGGTCCACCACCCACCGCACTCCATACCCCCGCACGATCTCCCGCCGCTCCCCCACCGACGTCCCCACGTCGAAGTACCTCCGCACAGCCACTTCCCGCCGCCCCTCGTCCGGCAGGAAGAAGTCGGGATACCCCGGCGCCACCGTGTACGCCCCGTACGCCGGAATCTGCCGGGCCGCCCCCGTCCGGGCCATCACCACATCCCCGTACCTCACCCACGGAGTGATCCAGTGGTACCCGACCCACGGCTCCCGGTACCTGGCCTCGACCACCCCCGGCAGCGCCCCCCGCCCGACGACATACCCCACCGTCCCCACCTGCGCCCAGGCCCCCACGCCCAACGCCCCCGCGAGCACACACCCCCACCCCACCCGCCACCACCGCTCCCGGCGCACCCCCCGCGCCCGCACCTCCGTCGTCCTCCCCACGCCCACGACGCCCACCGCGCCCACCGCGCCCACCGCCCCGACCGCCCCGACCGCCTCCACCGCCGCAGCCACCTGCGCCGGAATCACCACCCCCGGCAGCACCCGCCCCCACGACCAGTGCCCGGTCACCCCACCCGCCACGAACACGGCCACCGCCGACACGAAGAACAGCACCAGCGGATCCCACCGGTCCCGCCACCACCGCAGCCCCAGCGCCACCACCCCGACCAGCACCAGCCCGAACCGCCCGGCCAGGTCCCGGTACAGCCCCCGGTGCACCGACTCCAGCTCACCCCCCGCCCCGAACAGCGCGAAGAAGTCGTAGTACGGCCACACCCACAGCACCACCATCCCGACCAGCAGCCCCGCCCCGAGCCGCCGCCACACCACCCCCGGCGGGCGCGCGGCGGCCACCACCGCCAGCGCGCCCAGCGAGGCCACGACCCCCGAGAACTGGTGGCACAGCAGGATCGCCGCCCACAGCACCCCGAGCCCGGCCCACACCCCCCACCCCCGGTTCGTCCGTCCCACCGCCCGCGCCAGCCACGCCCAGAGGTGGAACGCCAGCCCCAACGCGAACACACTCGGATACGACACCGTCAGCGCGAGCGAGTTCAGCCCCAGGAACCCGCTCCACGCGAACAGCTGAGGCCCCCACAGGAACAGCAGGCACACCAGCGCGAGCGCCGGCGCAGCCCGATGCGGGCTCAGCGTCCGGACGTACCGCCACACGCCCGTCACGAGCAGCCCCAGCCCGGCCACCGCCGCGATCCGCAGCACGACGAAGACCGAGGCTCCCGTCACCCGGGCGAGGCACCCGAGGACCACCATCCAGGGCGAGTAGTACGGGCTCGGCGTGTCCGCGTCGACGAGCGGGTTCCCGGGGCGGAGCAGGTCGTGCCGCAGCCGTTCGATCGTGGCCGCGTGCATCCCGAGGTCGCCGGCCCACGGCAGGCGCGCGATCACCAGGAGCAGGAACACCAGGAGAACCGCGACCGCCGCCGACGGCGCGGCCCTAAGCGCGACGCGCATCACGCCGGAGCAGCGGCGGCACGGGAGCGTCCGCCGGACACTCCTCGGAGGCATTCACAGTCACGTCCCAAGCCTCAGCCGGAAACGCCAAGTCCTCCACTCGACACTCGAAGCCCTCCATGGGCGCACCACGAAAGGGCGCCCCGGGCCGCAACGGCCCAGGGCGCCCCGACGGTCACCGAACCACTGCCTACGAATGCGCCCGCAACAGCGTCCGCATCGTCCGCATGGCCACGGACAGATTCGCCAGGTCGAACGAGTCCGAGCTCTGGATCTCGTCCAGAGTCGTCCGCGCCCGGCTCAGGATCGGCGCGTTCTTCTCCTCCCACGCCTTGAACCGCTGCTCGGGCGTCGACGTGCCGTTGCCCACCGCGAGCACGTCGGCCGTCAGCGCCGAGTGGGCCGCGTACAGGTCCTCGCGGATGGAGGCGCGGGCCATGGACTGCCAGCGGTCGGCCCGGGGCAGCTCGATGATGCGGTCCATCAACTGGGTGATGTGGAGCCGGTCGGCGAGGTCGTAGTACACCTCGGCGACGTCCATCGGGTCCCGGCCCATGCGGTCGGCCACCGAGACGATGTCGAGCGTCGGGAAGGCCGAGGAGAACCCGGCCACCCGGGTGGCGACCTCGTCCGGGACGCCGGCGCCGGTGAGCTCGTCGTAGATCTTCTGGTACCACTCCGCGTCCGCGCCCCGCAGCAGCTTCGGCAGCTGCGACCACACCTGCTCGACCCGCTCGACGAAGAAGTCGACGGTCTCGGCGAGCTGCAACGGCTGCGGCCGGTTGTTGAGCAGCCAGCGCGTGCCACGCTCCACCAGGCGGCGCGAGTGCAGGCGGATCCGGGTCAGTACGGCGGCCTCGACCCGGTTGTCGAGTGCCTCCACCGCGTCCCACACCACGCCGGAGCGGAAGATGGCGCGGGCCACGGTCTGCGCCCGCACGATCTCCTCCAGCGAGGCGCCGGTCTCCTCCCGCAGGCGGTGCAGATACGTCGTACCGCCGGTGTTGACCGTGTCGTTGACCAGCACGGTCGTGGTGATCTCACGGTGCAGCGGGTGGCCGTCGATGCGCTCGGGGAACCTCTCGCGCAACGCGGCCGGGAAGTACGTGTGCAGCAGGCCGCGCAGGTACGGGTCGTCCGGCAGCGAGGTGTGCAGCAGTTCCTCGGCCACGGTGATCTTCGTGTACGCCAGCAGCACGGCCGTCTCCGGGCTGGTGAGACCCTGCCCGGTGTTCAGCCGCTCGCGGATCTGGCGGTCGGTGGGCAGGAACTCCAGGGCCCGGTCCAGCCGGCCCTCGCGCACCAGGTGGCGCAGGTAGCGCTGCTGGGCGTGGAGCATGTCCTTGGACTGGGCCAGCGCGTTGGCGATGGCGGTGTTCTGCGCGTAGTTGTTGCGCAGGACCAGGCCGCCGACCTCGTCGGTCATCTCGGCGAGCAGCTTGTTGCGCTGCTTGACGGTCATGTCGCCGTCCACGACCAGGCCGTTGAGCAGGATCTTGATGTTCACCTCGTGGTCGGAGGTGTCCACGCCCGCGCTGTTGTCGATGGCATCGCTGTTGATCTTGCCGCCGCGCAGCGCGAACTCGATCCGGCCGAGCTGGGTCAGGCCGAGGTTGCCGCCCTCGCCGACGACCCTGACCCGCAGGTCGGCGCCGTCCACGCGGATCGGGTCGTTGGCCTTGTCACCGACGTCGGCGTGGGTCTCGGTCGACGCCTTGACGTACGTACCGATGCCGCCGTTCCACAGCAGGTCCACCGGCGCCTTGAGGATCGCCTTCATCAGGTCGGCCGGGGTCATCTTGGAGATCTTCTCCTCGATGCCGAGGGCCTCGCGGATGTGCGCGTTGACCGGGATCGCCTTGGCGGTCCGGGGGAAGACGCCGCCGCCGGAGGAGATGAGGCCGGTGTCGTAGTCGGCCCAGCTGGAGCGGGGCAGCTCGAAGATGCGGCGGCGCTCGGCGAAGGAGGTGGCCGCATCCGGCTTCGGGTCGATGAAGATGTGCCGGTGGTCGAAGGCGGCGACCAGGCGGATGTGCTCGCTCAGCAGCATGCCGTTGCCGAACACGTCACCGGACATGTCGCCGATGCCGACCACCGTGAAGTCCTCGGCCTGCGTGTTCACGCCCAGCTCGCGGAAGTGCCGCTTGACGGACTCCCAGGCGCCGCGGGCGGTGATGCCCATGCCCTTGTGGTCGTATCCGGCGGAGCCGCCGGAGGCGAAGGCGTCACCGAGCCAGAAGTTGTAGCTCTGCGCGACCTCGTTGGCGATGTCGGAGAAGGTCGCGGTGCCCTTGTCTGCGGCGACCACCAGGTAGGTGTCGTCCTCGTCGTGCCGGACGACGTCGGCGGGCGGCACGACCTCACCGGCGACCATGTTGTCGGTGATGTCCAGCAGCGCCGAGATGAAGGTCCGGTAGCTGCGGATGCCCTCCGCCAGCCACGCGTCCCGGTCCACGCTCGGGTCGGGCAGCTGCTTGGCGACGAAGCCGCCCTTGGCGCCCACCGGCACGATGACGGTGTTCTTCACCATCTGCGCCTTGACCAGGCCGAGGATCTCGGTCCGGAAGTCCTCCCGCCGGTCGGACCAGCGCAGACCACCGCGCGCGACCTTGCCGAACCTGAGGTGCACCCCCTCCACGCGCGGCGAGTACACCCAGATCTCGAACGCCGGGCGCGGCGCCGGCAGGTCCGGGATGGCCTGCGGGTCGAACTTCATGGACACGTACTCGTGCGGCCGGCCGCCTTCCGCCTCCTGGAAGAAGTTGGTGCGCAGGGTCGCCTTGATGACGGTCAGGAAGGACCGCAGGATCCGGTCCTCGTCCAGCGACGCCACCTGGTCGAGCGCGGCGTCGACCTCCTCGAGCAGCGCGTCGACGATCTCGTGCCCCGCCCGCTGCCGGTCCGGCGACATCCGCGCCTCGAACAGCGAGACGAGCAGCCGGGTGGTGTGGACGTTGTTGCGGAGGGTGTCCTCCATGTAGTCCTGGCTGAACGTGGAGCCCGCCTGCCGCAGGTACTTGGCGTACGCCCGCAGCACCACCGCCTGGCGCCAGGTCAGCCCGGCGCTCAGCACCAGGGCGTTGAAGCCGTCGTTCTCCGCCTTGCCCGTCCAGGTGGCGGCGAAGGCGTCCTGGAAGCGCTCGCGCGCGTCGTCCCCGAGGTAGTCGCCGCTGCCGCTCTTCGGCCGGGGCATGCGCAGCCCGAAGTCGTAGACCCACGCGATGCTGCGGTCCGAGCAGCGCAGCTCGTACGGCCGCTCGTCCATCACCTCGACACCGAGCCGGTTGAGGACCGGCAGCACCGCGGACAGGGAGATCGACTCGCCCTTGCGGTAGATCTTGAACCGGCGCTCCTCGGGGGCGGCGCCCACGGGCTCGTACAGGCTGAGCGAGAAGAAGCCCTTCTCCTCGCTGAGCTCTTCGAGGTGCGCGAGGTCGGCGACCGCGGTGCGCGGGTTGTGGTCGGCCTTGTAGCCCTCGGGGATGGCGTTGTTGTAGCGGCGCAGCAGTTCGGCGGCGCGTTCCTCGCCGAACTCGGCGTTCAGCGCCTCCGCGAACCCGTCGGCCCAGGACCGCGCGGCCTCCACCAGCCGCCCCTCGATGCGCTCCTTGTCGGCGTCGGACAGCTGCGGCAGCTCGGTGCCCTGCGGCACCCGGACGACGAAGTGCAGCCGGGAGAGGATCGACTCGGTGTTCCAGGCGCTGAAGTCGACGCTGATGCCGCCGAGCTCCTCCTTGAGGATGTCGATGATCCGCAGCCGGACACCGGTCGTGTAGCGGTCACGCGGGAGGTAGACCAGCGCGGAGTAGTAGCGCCCGTACTCGTCCTGCCGGAGGTAGAGCCGCAGCCGCCGGCGTTCCTGGAGGTAGAGCACGGAGGTGACGATGGCCTGCAGCTCGTCGACCGGAGTCTGGAACAGGTCGTCGCGCGGGTACGTCTCCAGGATCTGGAGCAGGTCGCGCCCGTCGTGGCTGTTGGGCGAGAACCCGGCGCGCTCCAGCACCTCCTCGACCTTGCGGCGGACGACCGGGACCCTGCGCACGGACTCGGTGTAGGCGGCGGACGAGAACAGTCCGAGGAAGCGCCGTTCACCGACGACGTTGCCGTTCTCGTCGAACTTCTTGACGCCGACGTAGTCGAGGTACGACGGCCGGTGCACGGTGGCCCGGCTGTTGGCCTTGGTCAGGACGAGCAGCTTGTGCTCGCGGGCCTTGGCGCGGGCGTCGGCGGGCAGCCGCTCGAAGGAGGGGCTGACGGGGTGGCTCTCGTCGCTCGCGTGCTGCGGATCGGCCCGCAGAATGCCGAGGCCCGTCCCCGGTACGGCCGCCAGCGAGTCGTCGTCCCGGAGCTGGTACTCCCGGTACCCGAGGAAGGTGAAGTGGTCGGCGGCCAGCCAGCGCAGCAGTTCCCGGGCCTCCTCGGTCTCCTGCTCGCGCAGATCGGGGGCGATGGGCTCGCGGGGCAGTTCGTCGGCCATGCGCAGGGCCGCGTCCCGCATCTTCTCCCAGTCCTCCACGGCCTCGCGGACGTCGGACAGGACCCGCAGCAGGTCGGCGGTGATCTGCTTGAGGTCGTCGCGGTCGGTCTCGCGGTCGATCTCGACGTGGATCCAGGACTCGACGTGCCCGTCGTGCGGAAGGCCGTCGGTGAGCGGCGCGGTGAGCACCTCGACGAGCTTGCCGGTGACATCGCGGCGGACCAGGACCTGCGGGTGGATGACGACGTGGATGCCGCGCCCCTGCCGCGTCAGCTCGTTGGTGACGGAGTCGACGAGGAAGGGCATGTCGTCGGTGACGACCTCGACGACCGAATGGCTACAGGTCCACCCGTTCTCTTCCACGGTGGGCGTGTGGACCCGCACGTTGGCCGTGCCCTGCGGGCGGTTCTCGGCCAGCCGGTAGTGCGAGAGCGCGGCTCCGAAGATGTCGACCGGGTCGCGGTCGGTGAGGTCCTCCGGTGCGGTGTGCAGGTAGTAGCGCTGGAGGAACGCGAGCACGGTGTCCTGGTCGGGGGTGCTCTCGTCCGTCGTCCCGGTCGGTAGGTGCCCCCCGACCGGGCTGTTCTCAGCTACCCGTGCGGCCCTCTCGAGCAGCTCGGCCTTGGCTTCGTCCAGCTTGGTCTGCATTGTCCTCTGGCTCCTGTCGCGCGCCGTTGCGTGACGTAGAAGGAAGTACGGTCTCTTCCCCTGTGACGTGACGCCGCGACGCGGGGTGTCCGGTCTGCTCCGACGCTATGCCGCAAGGTGAGATGAGCGGGGGGTTATCAGCCATTCTCGGCACGCCGGCACGGTGTGACGCTGATCTCCGCGCCGCCTGTTCCCGGGGTGTGTACGGCGTCCTGGGGGTCCTTGCGACCCCGTCCCGCCCGCGAGGACCAGCGACCGCCGCCCGGTCACGGAGGTAATCCGTGCTCGCCGGGCGCAGGGCAGGGGCAACAACGCCCCCGCGAACTATCGCGCTGATCACGCCACCAGGCTATCGCTCCTTACAGGTGCCTCGTCACGAGCCGTATGTGTACAAAAGCGGGGGTGGAACTTTGACGTTCCGCACTAAAGCGGGAACCGGCCAGTCGTGCAGGGGCGACTCCCGCGCACCTCTTCAGCCCCTCCGGCGCTTGAGGACGGCCCGCCCATGCAGCCCCCGGAACGGGAAGGAGAGGTAACCAGCCCGTCCGGCGCTTGAGGACGAGGCCGTCCAGGCCGAAGCGGGGGTCTGGGAGCGACAGCCCCCAGGGACGGGAAGGGAAGGGGCGGCGGGGGCGAAAACCCACCCCACGACCGGCCGACGCCACCACCGCAAGTCCTCCCGAGCACCACCCCCGGTGCCCCCAGCACCGTTCCGGCGGCCGGCAGCAGCGTGTCGCCGTGGCCCGCGCCCTGGCCGCCCGGCCCCAGATGCCCGCCCAGCCCGACCGGCCCTCCCCCGCCGCCTACGCCGCCAACCGCTCCGCCTCCACCACCGCCTCCGCCAACGTGTCCACCACGGGCACCCCGACCCCTTCGAGGCTGGCCCGGCTGTGCGATCCGCCGGTGTACAGCACGGCCCGCGCCCCCACGTGCAGCGCCGCCACCGCGTCGTCCGCCGCGTCGCCGATCACCACCGTGCGGGCCGGCTCCACCTCCGCGAGCGCCGCCAGATGCCGCACCATGTGCTCGGCCTTGCTGCCCCCGGACGGCCCGGTCCGCCCGTCCACCCGCAGGAAATGCGCCTCGATTCCGAACGTCCGGACCAGCGGGACGAGTTCGTCATGGACGTACATGCTCAGGATCGACTGGCTCCGCCCCGCCGACCGCCACCCCGTGAGCAGCTCCGCCACTCCCGGCGTGAGCCCGCACCCCACCCGGTGCTCGGTGTAGTACCGGTGGAAGGTCGCGTCCATGACCTCCCACTCGGCGTCAGTGGGCAACCGCCCCATCAGCCGCTCGTAGAACTTCGGCACCGGCACGCAGTACAGCGCCCGGTACTGCTCGATCGTGATCGGCGCCAGCCCCAGCTCGCCGAACGCCGCGTTCGTCGCTCCGATGATCGCGTCGTTGTCGTGGAACAGCGTGCCGTTCCAGTCCCAGACAATGTGCGCGCCCGTCTGCTTCCCCATGCAAAAACGGTACCCGGCGCCACTGACAATCATGAGCCCACCGATGGCGACCCGACCCGGGGCCCGCAGCACGGGGCAGCCGCACGCACCTCGGCAGCGGGCGCGGTCAGACCGGGACGGGCCCGGAGGGGGACCGGTCGGAGGGGCACCGGTCGGAGGGGGACGGTCCAGAACCGGGACCGGTCAGAACCGGGACCGGTCAGGCCGGGGCCGGTCAGGCCGGGGCCGGTCAGGCCGGGGCCGGTCAGCCCAGAGACAGGACGGCCCGGGGGAACACCCGCCCCCTCAGTCCCCCAGCCCCACCAGCCTCGGGATCTCCTGCGTCGCGAACCACAGCAGCTCGTGGTCCTCGGCCCCGTCCACGACGAACTGCGCGTCGTCGTCCCCGCCGTCCGCCGCCTCCAGGGCCTCCGCCGCGGCGGTCACGTCCGCCTCCGCGTCGTCCGCGTCGACGTGCACGGCCGCCGCCTTGGCCAGCCGTACGGTCCCGGCGACCCGCACCTCGCCGAGCGCCGCCGGATCCAGCGCCCGGTCGGGATCGGCGGTCGCCGTTCCGTCGGGCACGTCCACGGCGACCACGACCCGGCGCCGCGCCGCGTCCGGGTCCGCCGCCAGCAGCCGCAGGGACGCCAGCGCGGCCCGGTTCAGCGCCGCGTACTCGAGTTCCTCGATGTCGTCGGAGAGGTACCACTCGCGCAACGCCGGCGTGACCGCGTACGCGACGAACGGCCCGGTCCCCAGCTCTCCCGTCTTGTACGCCTCGGCGAGACCGGGAAGGGTCAGGGGGACGTAGACGCGCATGGCTGGCCGCTTTCGTGGTCGGTTCCGTGGTCGCGGACTCCACAACAGAGTCCTCGGAAGGGCGAGCCCGCACCTCCCGGGGGCCTTCAGGATACGCGCGGGCGTCCCCTTTCGAGTCCCTGCCCATGCCCTCGCGGACGTCATCCCGACGCCTCAAAAATCACCCGGCGCACCCTCTCCACCAGGCCTTTCCCCGCCGGGACCACCCGGATAAGCGAACCTCCCGGCCACCCCGACCCGCGCCCCGTCCTCCTTGCCCTGGCACCCCGCGGCCCCGTACAAGATCCCCAAGCACGAAGTTACCGCCCGGTATCTCCGGGTCGATCGAACGGGGACCTCCATGAACAAGGTCATGACCAGGGCCGGCCATCACCCCGGTGCCCGCCCGCCGGGCCGCCGCGACCCCCGCCGCCCCGGCGGCGCACCCCCGCGCACGCCGGGCGGAGACACCGTCCGCACCACGACCCCCGACGGCCGACCGCCGGGCTCATCGGGCGGTCGTGGTCCCGCCCTCCGTACCAGGCCCACCGACACCCGCCCCTCGACCGCGCCCGCCGTCACCACGCCCACCAGCACACGCCCGAGCACGGCGAGCACGGGGAACGTGGGGAGCACGGCAAGGGCGACGGCGACTGGCCCGGCAAGGGCGACAGCCCCGCAGACGACCGCGAGGACGGCCACCGCCACAGCGACAGCCCCGGCCCGGCCGGTCCCCCAACCCCGCCCCACCGACGTCTTCGCCGACCGCCTCCTCGCGGTCCTCAGCGGCCGGCGCCCCGTCCACTCGATGCTCCGGCACACCGCGGGCCGCGCCTACGACGAACTGGCCTGGCTCGCCGAACGCGGCCCCCTGCGCACCACCCGGGGCACCACGCCGGTGGTCCGCGACATCGGGTACTTCGTCCCCCGTCCCGGCGCCATCGAGGCCTTCGCCCGCATCGGCGCCGGCAGCCGGCTGCGCGCCATGGCCTTCCGCCTGGAACAGGGCCGTGACCTGCGCTGGCGCTGCACGGCGGTGGAACTGGGCGGCCCCCGCCGACCGCACACAGACACCGCCTGACACCACGGACAGACGGACACGACGGACACCGACTCCGCACCGGCTGACGCCGATCACCCCGGCCACCCCGCCGAGCGGCACCGCATGCCGAAGGGCCGGGCACCCAGAGGTGACCCGGCCCTTCAAGCCGCTACGGCGCCGCAGGCACCGGCAACGGCACCGTCACTTCTTGCGTCGCCGCCCGCCGCGGGACTGCTTGCGCCGCTCCGCGCGCGTGAGGCCGTCGGCCTGCGAGCGCACCGGCTCCTCGTCGTCGGCGAAGTCGCCCTCGATGACGCCGCCCTCGCCGTCCACGGTCGGCGCGGAGAAGTGCAGTTCCCGCCGCTGCGGGACGTCGAGGCCCTTGGCCCGGATCTCGGGACGCCCACCCGCCTGCGCCGGCACGGTGTCCTGCTTGTCGAGCGACGGCTTGGCGTCCTCGACCGGGACCTCCTCGACCTGCTGCTCGACCTGGACCTCCAGGTTGAACAGGTAGCCGACGGACTCCTCCTTGATGCCCTCCATCATGGCGGTGAACATGTCGAAGCCCTCGCGCTGGTACTCGACCAGCGGGTCCTTCTGCGCCATCGCGCGCAGGCCGATGCCCTCCTGGAGGTAGTCCATCTCGTAGAGGTGCTCGCGCCACTTGCGGTCCAGGACAGACAGCACGACCCGGCGCTCCAGCTCACGCATGATCTCGGAGCCGAGCTGGGCCTCGCGCTGCGCGTACTGCTCGTGGATGTCGTCCTTGATGGACTCGGAGATGTACTCGGCGGTGAGTCCGGCCCGGTCGCCGGCCGCCTCCTCCAGCTCCTCGACGGTGACCTTCACCGGGTAGAGCTGCTTGAAGGCGCCCCACAGCCGGTCGAGGTCCCAGTCCTCCGGGAAACCCTCGGCGGTCTCCGCGCCGACGTACGCGTCGATGGTGTCGTCCATGAAGTGCTGCACCTGCTCGTGCAGGTCCTCGCCCTCCAGGACCCGGCGGCGCTCGCCGTAGATGACCTCGCGCTGCCGGTTGAGCACCTCGTCGTACTTCAGAACGTTCTTACGGGTCTCGAAGTTCTGCTGCTCGACCTGCGACTGGGCCGACGCGATCGCGCGCGTGACCATCTTGTTCTCGATCGGCACGTCGTCCGGGACGTTCGCCATCGACATCACGCGCTCGACCATCTGGGCCTTGAACAGGCGCATCAGGTCGTCGCCCAGGGAGAGGTAGAAGCGGGACTCGCCCGGGTCGCCCTGACGGCCGGAACGGCCGCGCAGCTGGTTGTCGATACGCCGCGACTCGTGCCGCTCGGTACCGAGGACGTAGAGCCCGCCGAGTTCCTTGACCTCTTCGAACTCGGCCTTGACCGCCTGCTCGGCCTTCTCCAGGGCGGCGGGCAGCGCCGCGGCCCACTCCTCGATGTGCTCCTCCGGGTCGAGGCCGCGCTGCCGCAGCTCCGCCTCCGCGAGGTCCTCGGGGTTGCCGCCGAGCTTGATGTCCGTACCGCGGCCGGCCATGTTGGTGGCGACCGTCACGGCACCCTTGCGGCCGGCCTGGGCGACGATCGTCGCCTCACGGTCGTGCTGCTTCGCGTTCAGCACCTCGTGCTGGATGCCGCGCTTGGACAACTGCCGCGACAGGTACTCGGACTTCTCGACCGACGTCGTACCGACGAGGATCGGCTGGCCCTTCTCGTGCTTCTCGGCGATGTCGTCGACGACCGCCTCGAACTTCGCGGCCTCGGTGCGGTAGATCAGGTCCGACTGGTCCTTGCGGACCATCGGCCGGTTGGTCGGGATCGGGACCACGCCGAGCTTGTAGATCTGGTGGAACTCGGCGGCCTCGGTCATGGCCGTACCGGTCATGCCGCAGAGGCCGGGAAGCTCCTTGCCGTTGTGGTCGTGGCGCTTGTAGAGGCGGAAGAAGTTCTGCAGGGTGATCGTGGCGAGTGTCTGGTTCTCGTCCTTGATGTCCACCCCTTCCTTCGCCTCGATCGCCTGGTGCATGCCCTCGTTGTAGCGGCGGCCGGCGAGGATACGGCCGGTGTGCTCGTCGACGATCATGACCTCGCCGTCGATGACGACGTAGTCCTTGTCCGCCTTGAAGAGTTCCTTGGCCTTGATGGCGTTGTTCAGGTAGCCCACCAGCGGCGTGTTCACCGACTCGTAGAGGTTGTCGATGCCCAGCCAGTCCTCGACCTTCGCGACACCGGACTCGTGGATGGCGACCGTGCGCTTCTTCTCGTCGACCTCGTAGTCGCCGGTCTCCTCGATGCCCTTGAGCGGGTTGCCCGCCTCACCGCGCTTGAGGCGCTTGACCAGCTTGGCGAAGTCGCCGTACCACTTGGTGGCCTGGTCGGCCGGACCGGAGATGATCAGCGGTGTACGGGCCTCGTCGACGAGGATGGAGTCGACCTCGTCGACGATGGCGAAGTTGTGGCCGCGCTGGACGAGTTCGTCCTTGGACCACGCCATGTTGTCGCGCAGGTAGTCGAAGCCGAACTCGTTGTTCGTGCCGTACGTGATGTCGCAGTTGTACTGCTCACGACGCTGGGCCGGCGTCATGTTGGCGAGGATGCAGCCGACGTCCAGTCCGAGGAACTTGTGGACGCGCCCCATCATCTCGGAGTCACGCTCGGCCAGGTAGTCGTTGACCGTGATCAGGTGGACGCCCTGGCCGGAGAGGGCGTTCAGATACGCCGGCAGGGTGCCGACCAGGGTCTTGCCCTCACCGGTCTTCATCTCGGCCACATAGCCGAGATGCAGGGCGGCGCCGCCCATCATCTGGACGTCGTAGTGACGCTGTCCGAGGACACGCTTGGCGGCCTCGCGGACGGTGGCGAACGCCTCGGGCAGCAGATCGTCCAGGCTCTCGCCATCGGCGTACCGCTGCTTGTACTCATCGGTGAGGGCCCGCAGCTCGGCGTCGGAGAGGTCGACGAAGTCCTCTTCGATGGAGTTGACCTGGTCCGCGATGCGGTGCAGCTTGCGCAGGATCTTGCCTTCGCCTGCACGCATGATCTTGGAGAGGACGGACACGGGGGTTGGTCTCCTTGCCGGTCGGGCCTGGGACGGTCGGTTTCCATGGGACTTACTGAGCAACGGCCATCGTATGCGAGGACCCCACCGCGCCGGGAGGCCCTGCCGGGACGACGACCGTCCACTCCTTCACGCGCCTGCTTCGAATCTCCTTCAAAAAGGACAACGGCCGGACTTCGCGGATGGTGCCGCGTGCCGCCGAGGAATTGCGCGAATTGTGATCACCCGCTCACGCACGGAGAAAGGATGGCGTCCTTCGGCCCGTCTGAGCAGAATCACCCGATGGATCCCGTCACGCTCACCACGGACCGCCTCGTCCTGCGCACGGTCGACGCGCGGCACACCGACGCCGTGTACGCGGCAGTCCAGGACCCCGACATCCAGCGCTGGACCACGATCCCCGTCCCCTACCTCCACGAACACGCCCTGAGCTTCACCCGGCAGGTGGTCCCCGACGGCTGGGCCGACGGTTCGATGTTCACCTGGGGCCTCTTCCTCCCCGGAGGGGAGGACCTGGTGGGCATGCTCAGCATCACCATGCGCTCCCTCGGCACGGCCGAGATCGGCTTCTGGGGCACGAAGCGGCACCGCGGCAACGGCTATCTGACGGAGGCCGCCCGCGCCGCCTCCCACTGGGCCTTCCTCCAAGCCTGCGTCGACCGCGTGGAGTGGCGCGCGGAAGTGGGCAACGCACCCTCGCGCGCGCTGGCGGAACGCGCGGGCTTCACCATCGAGGGCACACTGCGCTCCGCGATCACCAACAAGGGCGTGCGCCGGGACTGCTGGGTGGGATCCCTGCTCCCGTCCGACCTGGGCCTTCCGTCGAGTGCGCCGTACTTGCCGGCGACGACGCCGGCACCAGCACCGCCCGGCCCGTCCGGCGCCTGAGCACGAGCCACGCAGGCGGAGGCCCGGGAGCAGGAGGGGCCGGACCGGGGCGGGCCTGGCCGGGGCGTGACAGGGCGGGGCGTGGTGGGGCGGGCCGGGGCGTGACAGGGCGGGGCGCGGTGGGGCAACAAAGGGTGTACTCGCGTGGCACCGAACCCGACGCCCGGTACCCCGCGACAAACTCCCAGCCCATCCCCCACTGTCAGTGCCACCCCTTATCGTGCGATGCCATGACGACCCCGCGCCCCGCCACCCACCTCTCCGCAGACGAGGCCCGACGCCTCGCCCTACGAGCTCAGGGCTTCCTCGGTGCCCCCGACCGCAGGTCCGGCGTCCGAGGCGTCCTCCGCCACCTGGGCGCGGTCCAGCTCGACACCATCTCGGTCCTGGCCCGCTCCCACGAACTCATCCCGTACGCCCGCCTGGGAGCGGTGGGCCGCACGACGGTCGAGAACGCGTACTGGAAGGACACCCACGCCTTCGAGTACTGGTCCCACGCCGCCTGCATCCTCCCCATCGAGGAGTGGCCCCACTTCGCCTTCCGCCGCCGTGCCTACCGCAACCGTCCGCACTGGAACCACGAACTCCCGGACGGCGCCTACGACCAGGTCGTCAAGCAGCTCCGCGCCGAGGGCCCCCTCACGGCCACCGAACTGGGCGGCGCGAAGAAGACCAGCGAGTGGTGGGACTGGTCCAGCTCGAAGGTCGCCGTCGAACGCGCCCTGATGTACGGCGAGGTGGTCTGCGTCGAGCGCCGCGGCTGGAAGCGCGTGTACGACCTCGCCGAACGCGCCGTACCGGCGGCGCTGCTGCACGACGACCTGGACGACACCGAGTGCCTGCGCCGTCTGGTCCGCCTGGCCGGCCAGTCCCTGGGCGTCGGCACCCGCGCCGACATCGCCGACTACCACCGCCTCAGGGGCGATCAGGTCGACGCGGTGATCGCCGACTCGGGCCTGGTCCCGGTCACGGTCGAGGGCTGGGGCAAGCAGGCCTGGGCCGACCCCGCGGCCCTGGAGACACCGCCGCGCGGCCGCCACCGCACCACACTCCTGTCCCCGTTCGACTCCCTCGTCTGGGAACGGGCGCGCACGGAACGCATCTTCGGCTTCACCCACCGCCTGGAGGCCTACGTCCCCAAGCCGAAGCGGGTGTACGGCTACTTCGCGATGCCGGTCCTGGCCGGCGGCCGGCTCGTCGGCCGCGTGGACCCGGCGCGCGAGGGCCGCACCCTGGTCGCCCGTCAGGCCACCCTGGACGGCCCGAAGGCGGTCCCGGCGGTGGCGCAGGCACTGGTCGAGGCGGCGAGCTGGGTGGACTGCACGGACGTCCGCGTGGAGCGGGTGGACGCACCGGATCTCCGCGAGCCCCTCACCAGGGAACTCGCCCGCGCGCTCGCCTGAGCCCGTCGGCCCGGACTACCGGATCTCCAGGATCTTCTCGCGCATCGCGTACACGACGGCCTCCATCCGGGAGTGCAATTGCAGCTTCTCCAGGATGTTGCGCACGTGGTTCTTCACCGTGTTCTCGGAGATGAAGAGTTCCTTGGCGATGTCCCGGTTGTTCATTCCCGTGGCGACGAGTTTGAGGACTTCCAGTTCCCGGTCGGTGAGGCGAGGCGCGGGCACAAGTCGGCGCTCGTCGGTCCGCTGGATCATCGACTTGAACTCGGTGAGCAGTTTCGACGCCATGGACGGGCTGATCTGCGACTGTCCGTCGGCCACCGCGCGAATGGCGGTCGCCACCTCGTCCGTGGAGATCTCCTTGAGGAGATATCCGGTCGCGCCCGCCTTGATCGCGTCGTAGAGGTCGGCCTCCTCGTCGCTGATCGTCAGCATGATGATCTTCGCGCTGGGGGCGACCTCCTTGATGGAGGTGCACGCCTCGATACCGCCCCGCTTGGGCATCCGTACGTCCATCAGCACGATGTCCGGCAGCAGGTCGGCGGCCTTGTCGACGGCCTCCGCGCCGTCACCGGCCTCGCCGACGACCTGGATGTCCTCCTCGGCGGCGAGCACGATCTCCAGCCCACGGCGGAAGAGGGCGTGGTCGTCCACGACCAGGACACGGATCGGCTCCTTGCGTGCAGATCCCGCGTCCGGGCCCATGCCGACGGCGCCGTCGCCGGCGTTCTCGTCCTGCATCGGTCCGAAGCTGTCCGCCATCGTTCCTCCCCCTGAAGGCTGTGGCCTGTGGTTCTGTGCCATCGCCAACCCAAGGCAACGGCCCAGCGGTTGGGCCGGTGCGGCCATGATTCCATGCCCGGACGACACTGAGGTGACAGAGCGGGGCGTGAAGTGGTCGCACACCGATGCCCCTGGGGGCGCACGCGCGCACCAGGGGCACCGGCTCAGCTTGTCCGCCGGGCGGTCAGCCGCCCAGCGTGTCACCCGCCGCCGGGGGTTGCGCCTGGGTCACCATCGGGTCCGTGCTGAGGTGGATGACGCCGTAGTCGTAGGCGTGTCGCCGGTAGACGACACTCGGCTCCTTGGTCTCGGAGTCGATGAACAGGTAGAAGTCGTGCCCGACCAGCTCCATCTCGTAGAGAGCCTGGTCGAGGGTCATCGGAGAGGCGACGTGGGTCTTCTCACGGACGACAAGGGGGCCGTCACCCTTGATCTCCAGCGAGCCGATCTTCTTGGTGGGCACCCCGTCCGACTCCTCGTCGTGGACGGCGTGACCGTTCACGTCGAGCGTCGCCGCGTCCGGGACGTGGTCGGGGACCTCGGCGGCCGTGAGCCGCCGTGCGCCCCGGCGGGTGTGGCGCTTGTCATGCTCCTTGCGCAGCCGGGCGTCCAGCTTCTCCGCCGCCAGGTCGAGTGCCGCGTACGGGTCGCTGGCCGCCGCCTCCGCCCGGATGACCGGACCGCGGGAGCGGAGCGTGATCTCCACTCGGTCACAGCGGTCGGCTTGTCGGGGGTTGGGCTCCTTGGACACCTCCACGTCGAGGCTGATCACCTTGCCGTCGAGCTTCTGGATCTTCTCCAGCTTCAGCTTCTCGGCCACGTGCTTGCGGAACCGCTCGGGCACCTCGGTCTTGCGGCCCTTGACGACGATGTCCACGCAGAACTCCGTTCCCGGATCGCTCCGCCTCGCTGCGGAGCATCTCCCTTTTGCACCAGGCTCCGGTGAGTCCCGGAACCTCGGACTCGGTGACGCCCACCTCCCCCGCAGGCAAGATGTCCACTCCACCGGTGCGGGTGATGATGAAAAATCCCGCAGCACAGCATTCGATAAGAGAGGTGTGGCCTGGGCCTTTCTCTCACAACCGAACATATCTCGCCCGGACGGATGTCGTCACCCTCTACTACGACCTACCTCCGTTCAGGTGAATTGGACCTCTCATTACCTGCAACGATGCAAGTTTCCCGTCAGTTCCGGTTTATTTCGAAAGAATCTGGCGTGGCTGCGACCACGGCCGCGCAGAACACGCCACGGACAGCGCCGCCGCCCGCCGTTCCGGGCCGGCCGGGCACCCACCCCGTCTCCTCCTCCATCACCCGGGGCGTCCGTCCCTCTCTGCGTTCCCGACTTCCTGCCCCGTACACGGCCGTGCTCAACCCCCGACATTCCTCCACTCCACCATCCGCCCGGCAGACACCCACCTTCCCCACACCGCCCCCGCAATCCCCGGCCTCCGCTCCACCGGCAGCCCGGCCACACCCACCCGTGCCCCGCCCACGCTCTGCGCCACCGCGGGAGGCGGCTGCCCACTCACGCCCCGGACCACCGTCGTACAGCCCTGTTCCCGCCGCCCCATCCACTCCCCCACGGCTCCTCGAGGCCGACTCCCCCGCACCCACCCCGCCGCCGTACGTCACCGCCCCGCCCGCGACCCCTGCCTCCGTCTCCCCCACCGACGCCACCCACACGGCACGTACCGCACGCGCCGCCTCCGCCAAGGACGCCCCGGTGGTCATCAGGTCGTCGACGAGCACCACCGGGCCACCGGCCAGCAGTCGCTCCCCGCCCGGCACCACCACCAGCGCGCCCGCGAGATTCTCCAGCCGCTGCCGGGAGTTGAGCCCCGTCTGGTCGGCCACCTCCCGCCGCTGCCGCAGCACGGCGGCCACCCGCGCCGGTGTCCCGGCCCGCCGCAACGCACGGGCCGCCGCGAGCGCGATCCGCCGCGCCGGATCATGCCCCCGCGCCCGGACCGTCCTCCGCGCGGACGGCACGGGAACAAGCACCACGGCCCCGCCGCCCCACACCGTCCCGCCGCCCCGCGCCGCCTCGTAAAGCGCGCCCTCCGACCGCTCGCCACACCCACCACCGCCGATCCCCGTCCCCACCTCCGGCACTCCATCCCGCGCATCCCATCCGACCCGTCCGTCGGCTGCCCGCAAACCCGCCCGTCCACCGACGTCGCCCCCCGCGCCGACCTCCCGCACTCCCGCCCACACGGCACCCGCGAGCGCCGTGCCGAGCGGTGCCGCGAGGGCCAGCGCACCTCGTTCCTTGTGGGCCAGCAACGCCGCCCGCACCTCGTCCGCGTACCGTGCCGCCGCGTGCACGACCGGCAGACCCGGTGGTTCCGGCACCGGTCGCACCCGACTCGGTGCGGCCCCGCTCAGAACCGCACGGCACCCCGGACAGAGCACCGTGCGTGGCCGCCCGCAGCCTCCGCACTCGGTCGGCAGCACCAGGTCGGTGAGGTCCTGCCACCACCCCCGCATGTCCACCACTGTGCCCGTGCCGACGCGTCCCGGCCACCCCTGTGGACAACCGCCTGTGGACAACTCCGGCCTGTGCCATGGACAGCGGTTGACGCGCCCTCACCAGCACAGACGCACGGCCTCACGCAGCGGAAACGGCCGCCCCCACCGGAGCCGTACCCCGGCGAAAACGGCCGCTCGTCCCACCGGTCGCCAACTCACCGGTCGCCCAACTCACCAGTCGCCCTGTCACCGGTCACCCACGCGACCGGTCACCGACTCACCGGCCGATCCGGTGCACCGGCTGATCCGCGTCACGCCGACCGACCCGGCTCACCCCGGATAGACGGGCGCCGTCCCCTCCGTGTCGACCTTCTGCCACTGCGCCCCGGACGGCAGCCGCACGATCCCGTCCTCCGAGTACGCCACCAACGGCATCTGGTCGTCCTCGGACGCGGCGATCTCCTTCACCCCCGTCAGCGCCGCCGGCGGCGGTCCCTCCGGCGTGGAGCCGTCGACCTGGACGTACCGCATCTGCTGCACGCCGCCCTGCTCGCGCCCGACCACCACGAGCCGGCTGTCCCCAGCCCACGACATGGCCGTGACCTCCTCCAACTCCGGAGTGGCGAACCGCAGTTCCTGGACCGATACGGACGGCTCTCCACTCGTCCGCTCGCCGCGCTCGATCCGCCCGATGAACAGCGACTGCCGGCCGTCCTTCTCCACCACGAGCGCGATCCGCACCCCGTCGGCGGCCACCCGGACGTCCTTGATACGCCCGTCCAGTCCCGGAGCGTCCACCTTCAGCGGCTCACCCGCGCCGTCCTCCAGCACCAGCAGCCGCGCGTTGCCCGGATCGCGGTCCGCCACCCACAGGTCGCCCTCCGCGTCCCAGCTCGGCGTGGTCAGCCGGTCGTCGGCCTTCGCACCCCCGCTGAGGAGCACGGGCTCCCCGAGCGACCCACCCGACGCCAGCGACCCGACGTACAGCGCCTTGCCGTCGATGCCGACGCCGGCCGCCCTGTGCTCGTCGCGCGACACCGCCACCGACTGCAGTTGCTTGCCGCCCTCGCCCAGCGCCCCCGGCACCGCGTCGGGGTCCGTACCGTCGCTGTCGGCCGGTATCCGCACCAGCCGGTGCTTGCCGTCGACGAAGTACAGGTAGCCGGGATGGCGCACCGAACCCCTCGCGGCGACCGCGTCGGCCCCGCCCTCGGTCAGCGCGCACAGCTGCTCGCCGCCCGCCTCCAGCGCGACCTCGTCCACCGCCGGCGTGAGGTTCTTCAGGGTGAACAGGATCTGGGCCGCCATCTCGCCGCACACGGTCTCACCGACCCGGGCGGCCCTGTCGTTCAGCGGCACGGTCAGCCTGCTCTGGTCGTCGGGCGTCAGCGTGGTGACGCCCTTCCGCAGCTCCGTCCCGGTCGGGAAGCTCGACCTGACGACCGGCCCGAGCCACGCCGTGGGCCCGCTGAACAGGGACCGCACCATGTTCGTCATCGGATCCACCCGCTTGCGCACGTACACCGGATCGGCGACCGCCACGGTCTGCGGGGGCGTCCCCCCGGTCGTGTGCGAGGCGAAGTAGTACTTGTCGACGGAGACGTAGTTGCGCTGGAAGTCCGACTTGCCCATGACGACGCCCTGCGGCAGCCCGTCGATGCGCCACTGTTCGGTCTTCCGGTCCCGCACCAGGTGCACCGCCTGCGCGTAGTCCCCGCCGGTGGGCACGTACGACTGCTGCGCGTCCACGGTGGCGACCCTGGTGCCGGTCAGCGTGAACAGGAAGTCGTCCGTCTCCTCCCGGCCGACATCCGGCTCGACCTCGATGCCCGGCCCTTCGGCGAGCACCGTGGTGGACCGCTCCGGCTCCCAGGTCTTGGCGGCTTCGGCGGTCAGATACTTGCGGGCCGTCTCGTAGTGCGGATCATCACTGGTCAGCGCCTCCAGGAAACCCTGCACGATCGCGTTGGGCCGCGCGTCCTCCTGAGGCGGCATGGCGAAGACCCGCACCTGCGTGTCCTGGCGTGGCGTGGACTCGACGCCCCGCAGATCGCCGCTGTCCGGCATCGAGGCGCACCCCGCCAGCAGGACGACGCCACAGGCGGCGTACGCCATCACGCGCCCCGGTCCGCGCCGGGCGCCTCCCTCGCGGTCATCGCCCACGAAATGCCTCCCCTTGCTCGTACGACTCCGCCGACGCGGCCTCAGCGGAGGCCGCCGACGGGTTCTCCGGCCCGGTGTCCGGGCCGCTTCCGGTCCCGTCCCGGGGCCCGTCACCGACGGGCGTCTCGGGACGGCGCACACCCGAAGCCCCCGAGCCCGGCCGGGGCACCACGCGCGCGCCGCTGCCGGGCAGTGCCGTCGGATCGGCCATGGGCGCCATGGTGGCCAGGCGCGGCGCGATCGGGTCCCGCGACGGCGTCCGGTCGCCCGTCGACTGGGCGGGCACGGTGGCCTTCTTGTCCCCGCCCCCGCGCGGCAGCCCGGCGTCGCGGAGCCCGCGATTGCGGCGCGAGTCCTTGGGTTCGAGCGGTATCGGGGAGCCTCGCAGCGGCTCGTCCGCGGTGCGCGGCAGCGTCAGCCGGAACTGCGAACCGCCACCCGGCTCGCCCCACGCCTGCAGCCAGCCCCCGTGCAGCCGGGCGTCCTCCAGGGCGATGGACAGCCCCAGGCCCGTACCGCCGGTGGTACGCGCGCGTGCCGGGTCGGCCCGCCAGAAGCGGCTGAAGACGCGGGTCGCCTCGCCGGGCTTGAGCCCGACCCCGTAGTCACGCACCGCGACCGCGACCGCCCCGCCCGCCGCGGCGAGCTTGACGATGACGTCCTTGCCCTCGCCGTGCTCCACGGCGTTGACGACCAGGTTGCGCAGCACCCGCTCCACCCGCCGGGCGTCCGCCTCGGCGACGACGGGCTGCTGGTCGCCGACCACCCGCACCGTCGTCCCCTTGCGCTCGGCGAGCGGTTCGGCCCCGCTGACGACCCGCCGTACGACCTCCCTGAGGTCGATCGGTTCGGCCTCCAGGGCCGCGGCGCCCGCGTCGAAGCGGCTGATCTCCAGCAGGTCCGCGAGGAGCGTCTCGAACCGGTCCAGCTGGTCGGCGAGCAGTTCGGCCGACCGTGCGGTCACCGGGTCGAAGTCCACGCGCGCGTCGTGGATGACGTCGGCCGCCATCCGCACGGTGGTCAGGGGCGTGCGCAGCTCGTGCGACACGTCCGACACGAACCGCCGCTGCATCCGCGACAGGTCCTCCAGCTGCTGGATCTTGAGCTGGAGGTTCTGCGCCATCTTGTTGAAGGCCTCACCCAGCCGGGCGATGTCGTCCTCGCCGGTGACCTTCATCCGTTCCTGCAGGCGCCCCGCGGACAGCCGCTCGGCGATCCCGGCCGCCATCCGCACCGGGGTGACGACCTGCCGCACCACCAGCCAGGCGATGGCCCCGAGGAGTACGACGACGAAGAGACCGGCCGTCGCGAGGGTCCCCTTGACCAGGCTGAGCGACTTCTCCTCCTGGGTGAGCGGGAAGAGGTAGTACAGCTGGTACGGGTCGCCGTTCGGGTCGTTGACCTGCTTGCCGATGACGAGGGCCGGCTGGGACGCCTTGCCGGATGACGTGTCGTAGGTGATCCGCGTGTAGCTCTGCGCCGCCGCCGTACTGCCGTCGACGCGCTCACGCAGGTCCTCGGGCACGCTCGCCGCCCAGTCGACGTCACCGGAGGCGCGGGGCCCGCGCCCGCCGCCGCTGTCGTCGCCCGCGGCGGGGAGCGTCACCACGTCGAACGCGCCTTGGCCGCCGCTGGCGAGCGACTCCACCAGTTCGCTCATCCACTGGATGACGTTCTGCTCGGTCCGGTCGTCCACCGGGGCGCGGTCGTCCCCGGTGCCGGCCCCCGCCTCGTCGGACTTCTGCTTGGCCACCGCGAACCCGCCGGTGGCCTGGCTCTGCGAGGCCTTCACCTTGGCGTCCAGCAGGCCGTTGCGGACCTGCCCGATCACCACGAACCCGAGCAGCAGTACGACGCCCAGCGACATCAGCAGCGTCGTGACGACGACCTTGAGCTGGATGTTGCGCCGCCACAGCCGCATGACGGGCAGCAGCGGCCGGCGCACCCAGCGCATGAACAGACGCAGGACCGGGCTGCCCTGGACTCCGCCCTGCAGCAACCCGCCCTCGAAGAAGCGCCCCCAGCGGGAGCCTGCCGTCTTCCGGCCGACAGGCCGCTCCGCGTGAGCCCCGGTCCGCCCGGGCGACGAAGCGGCACTGTCCTCGGACATGTCAGCTGGGCCCTGCCTTGTATCCCACACCACGGACGGTCACCACGATCTCCGGCCGCTCCGGGTCCTTCTCGACCTTGGAGCGCAGCCGCTGCACATGCACGTTCACCAGCCGGGTGTCGGCCGCGTGCCGGTAGCCCCACACCTGCTCGAGAAGCACCTCCCGGGTGAACACCTGCCACGGCTTGCGGGCCAGCGCGACCAGCAGATCGAACTCCAGCGGAGTCAGCGCGATCGACTGCCCCTCCCGCTTCACGGAGTGACCGGCCACGTCGATGACCAGATCGCCGATGGCGAGCTGCTCGGGCGCCGGTTCCTCGGACCTCCGCAGCCGCGCCCGGATCCGGGCCACCAGCTCCTTCGGCTTGAACGGCTTCACGATGTAGTCGTCAGCACCCGATTCCAGGCCCACCACGACATCGACGGTGTCGCTCTTGGCCGTGAGCATCACGATCGGCACCCCGGACTCCGCCCTGATCAGGCGGCACACCTCGATACCGTCCCGGCCCGGCAGCATCAGATCGAGCAGCACGAGGTCGGGCTTGGACTCACGGAAAGCGGCCAGCGCCTTGTCGCCGTCGGCTACAAAAGACGGCTCAAAACCTTCACCACGCAGCACAATGCCGAGCATCTCGGCCAGTGCGGTGTCGTCGTCGACGACAAGGACTCGTCCCTTCATAAACGACATCATCCCATTAGCTAATCGTTACCTGGCGTGACCTGGCACACAGCTCCGCAAGCGCCTCAGCCGTCACGGGCGAAACGACGCCTTCCTCGGTGACGATCGCCGTCACCAACTCGGGCGGCGTCACGTCGAACGCCGGGTTGTACGCCTGGGTCCCCAGGGGTGCCACCGGAATCCCGCCTCCCGCTTCCGCTCCCGCCACGGGCACCTGGGGTGCTGTGAGCTCGGTCACCTCATGACCGGGACGTTGTTCGACCTCGATGGACGCCCCGTCCGGCGTGTCCGGATCCAGCGTCGTCACGGGCGCCACGACGATGAACGGAACGTGGTGGTACCGCGCGAGCACGGCGAGCGGGTAGCTCCCCACCTTGTTCGCCACCGAACCGTCGGCCGCGATGCGGTCCGCCCCGATGAGCACCGCGTCCACCTCTCCGGCCGCGAACAGCGAGCCCGCCGCGTTGTCGGTCAGCAAGGTGTACGCCATACCGCTGCGAGCCGCCTCGTACGCCGTCAGGCGAGCACCTTGCAGCAACGGACGCGTTTCGTCCACCCACAGGCGCCTGAGCCGCCCCGCGCGATGCGCCGCCAGCGCCACCGCGAACGCCGTTCCCTCCCCGCCCGACACCAGGGAGCCCGTGTTGCAGTGGGTGAGGATCCGGTGCCCGCCGCCGGGCAGCAGCTCGTCCAGCAGCGCCAGCCCCCGCTCGGCCATCCGGGTGCTCGCCTCGGCGTCCTCCCGGTGCAGCCGGCGGGCCGCGGCCAGCGCCGCCTCGGCGGCCTGCCGGTCGTTCCCGCCCTTGCCCAGCTCGGCCCGGTACGCGGCGTGCGCCCGGCGCACTCCGACGGCCAGGTTCACCGCGGTGGGACGCGCTCCCGCCAGCGCGGCGGCGGCGTCGTCCACCTCGAATCCGCGCGCGGCGGCGAGCGCGACACCGTACGCCCCCGCGATGCCGAGCAGCGGTGCCCCGCGCACGGCGAGCGAACGGATCGCCTCCACCAGCGCGGACGCGTCCGTACAGACCAGTTCGACCTCCTCGGCCGGCAGCCTCGTCTGGTCGAGAAGCACCAGTACGGGGCCTTCGGGTGGTTCTTCCCAGCGGATCGTCGGTAGTTCGGTCGGCCTGCTGTTCTCGCCGGTTTGCGCGTACTGATCAGCCATGCGATCAGTCTGCCCCTTATCCAGCTCACAATTGAAGGTGTGCAGCCCATACCGTGGCTGGTCACTCGGCGACCGCCCCATGGCACGATGGCTGCCAACCTGCCGCCGCGACCGCGGACGGGCACCGTGAAGGAGCGACGATGAACGACACTCCGGGCTGGGCCTCGCCCGGATCCGCCCCGAACGACGGGCAGCGGCCCGGCGCGTCCGGCTCCCAGGAACCCACCGACCGCCCCGGTGGGCAGGACCCCGCGGACCAGCCGGCAGCGCAGCCGGGACAGGACCCGCAGGGCCCCGGCCCGCAGTGGTCCAAGGAGCAGCCGCCGCCCGCCCAATGGCCCGCGCCCACGGGCCCCACGGCCCCCGGCCAGGCCCCGCCACCGCCCCCGCCGCCCGGCCCGGGCTGGGGCACCCCACCCCCGGCCGGCCCCGGTGGCTACGGGGGCTACGGCCCGCCGCCCGGCGGACCCGGCGGCTGGGGAGGCGCCTACGGCCCTCCCGGCGGCTACGGCGGCTGGGGAGGCCCCCCGCCCGCGGCCAAGCCCGGCGTCATCCCCCTGCGGCCGCTCGGCGTCGGTGAGATCCTCGACGGCGCGGTCTCCACCATGCGCACCTACTGGCGCACCGTCCTCGGCATCTCCCTGACCGTCGCCGTGCTCACGGAGATCGTCGTCATCCTGCTTCAGGGCCTCGTCCTGAACGACTCCGCCGGCACCGACGCCCTCAACGACCCGAGCGCCACGCTCGACGAGCTGACCCGGGCCATGGGCGAAGCCATGCTCGGCTCCGGAGTCGTCTTCCTGATCACGCTGATCGGCACCGTCGCCGCGACCGCCCTGCTCACGACCGTCACCAGCCGTGCGGTGCTCGGCAAGTCGGTCACCATCGGCGAGGCCTGGCGCGACGCCCGCCCCCAGGTGCTGAAGCTGTTCGGCCTGATCCTGCTGCTGCCGCTCATCGCCATCGGCATCGTCTTCGCGGGCACGGTGCCCGGCATCCTCCTGGCCGTCTCGGGCCAGGGCACGGGGGGCGCCGTACTCGCCGTCCTGGGCGGCCTGGGCGCGGCCGTCGTCGCCGTGTGGCTGATGGTCCGGTTCTCCCTGGCCACGCCCGCGCTGATGCTGGAGAAGCAGAGCATCACCAAGTCCATGAGCCGCTCGGCGAAGCTGGTCCGCGGCTCCTGGTGGCGGATGTTCGGCATCCAGCTGCTCGCCGGGATCATCGCGAACATCCTGGCCGCGATCGTGGTCCTGCCCTTCACCTTCCTCGCCGCCGCGGTCAGCGGCGACGGCATCGGCGGCTTCCTGAACGGCACCGGCGAGCTCGGCTGGACCTTCCTCATCGTCAGCGGCATCGGCTCGGTGATCGGCTCCATGATCACGTTCCCGATCACGGCGGGCGTCACCGTGCTCCTCTACGTCGACCAGCGCATCCGACGCGAGGCCCTCGACCTCGACCTGGCCCGCGCCGCCGGCGTCCAGGGCTACGGCACCACGCCCGGGAGCTGATGCGGTGAACCTGGCGGGGGGAGTTCTCACAGCGATACCGGCACCGCAGCACACAGCCGACTCGGCGGCACAGCTCGCGCTGCGCGCCGGCGCAGTGTCCGTGCGCGCCGTGTCACGCGCGGCCGACACCACGTCCGTCCTGTCGCTCTCCCGCTCGGACGACGCGCCACCGCTGACGACCCCACGCGACCCCGCGAGGGAGGCGGCCCGGCGCGAACTGTCCAAGCGGATGTACCACGAGGACGACCCCGGCCTCTTCGAGCGCGCCCTGAACGCCTTCTGGGACTGGGTCGCCGGGCTCTTCGACGCCGCCTCCGCCGCGACACCCGGCGGACCGCTCGGCCTGGTCGTCGTCATCGTGGCCGTCCTCGCGGTCCTGGGCGCCCTGTGGTGGCGCCTGGGCACCCCCCGCCGGGAGCCGACCTCAGCCCCCGCCCTGTTCGACGACCGTCCCCGCAGCGCCGCCGAACACCGGGCCGCCGCCGAGGCGCACGCCGCCCAGGGCCACTGGAACCAGGCCGTCCAGGAACGCATGCGGGCCATCGTCCGCTCCCTGGAGGAACGCGCCCTGCTCGACGCCCGCCCCGGCCGCACCGCCGACGAGGCAGCCGTGGAGGCGGGCCGTGCGCTGCCCTCCCGAGCGGACCGGCTGCGCGCCGCCGCCCGGGACTTCGACGACGTGACGTACGGCGGCCGACGGGCCGGCGAGCCGGCGTACCACCGCATCGCCGAACTCGACCGTGATCTGGAGCGCACCAGGCCACAGCCGGCGAGCAGCAGCCACAGCGCGGCCCACGACGCCCGCCGGGGAGCCGCCGAATGACCACCGAGGCCACGCTCCCGTCCACTTCGGCCTCGCCCACCGCACGTCAGGTGTGGACCCGCGCGCGAGGCGTCGTCCTCGCCCTCGTGATCCTCCTGGCGGGTGCGGTCGCGATCGCGGCGATCCGCTCCGACGCCCGCCACGGCAGTCTCGACCCGCGCTCCCCCGACCCCTACGGCAGCCGCGCGGTGGCCGAACTCCTCGCCGACCGAGGCGTCACCACCCGCGTGGTCACCACCCTCGCCGGGGCCCGCGCCGCGGCCGGCCCGGACACCACCCTCCTGGTCGCCGCGCCCGACCTGCTGACCGAGAGTCAGCAGGAGGAGCTGCACTCCGCCACGAACGGCTCCGGAGGCCGCACCGTCCTCGTCGCCGCGGGCGGCTGGTCCGTCGAGCGGCTCGCCCCGGGCATCGTCGCGGACCCCGCCACCAGCCTCGACTCCACGCTCTCCCCCGCCTGTGCCCTGCCCGCCGCCCGGCGCGCGGGCCGGGCCGACACCGGCGGAATCCGTTACACCGTCACCCGCCCCGGGGCCGACGAGTGTTACCCCAGCGGACGACTGGCCACTCTGGTGCGCCTCCCGGCCCCGTCCGGGAACGGCGACACCGTCGCCCTCGGCGCGCCCGACATCCTGCACAACGACACCCTCGACGAGCAGGGCAACGCCTCGCTCGCCCTGCAACTCCTCGGCTCCCGCCCCCATCTCGTCTGGTACCTCCCCTCGCTCTCCGACCCCGCCGCCACCGACCCGGACGACGAGAAGGGCTTCTTCGACCTGCTCCCCTCCGGCTGGCTCTGGGGCACCCTTCAGCTCTTCATCGCCGCCGCACTCGCCGCCCTCTGGCGGGCACGCCGACTCGGCCCCCTCGTGCCCGAAAGACTCCCCGTGGCGATCCGCGCCTCCGAGACCGTCGAAGGCCGCGCCCGCCTCTACCGCAAGGCGAACGCCCGCGACCGCGCGGCCACCGCTCTTCGCTCCACCACGCGCACGCGCCTCGCCCCCCTGGTAGGCATCCCCGCGTCTCAGGCGCACGCGCCCGAGGCCCTGCTCCCCGCCCTGTCCGCCCACCTCCACAGCCCCGGAGACGGACAGGCCATGCACTCGCTCCTCTTCGGCCCGCCGCCCAACGACGACGCGGCCCTCATCTCCCTCGCCGACCAGCTCGACGCCCTCGAAAGAGAGGTACGCCGTCCATGATGGACCCGACCACTGACAACGCCGGGCCCACGGGGGACGCGGACACCGCCCGCGCCTCCCTGGAAGCCCTGCGCGCCGAGATCGCCAAAGCCGTGGTCGGCCAGGACCCCGCCGTGACCGGCCTCGTCGTCGCTCTTCTCTGCCGCGGACACGTCCTCCTCGAAGGCGTCCCCGGAGTCGCCAAGACGCTCCTCGTCCGCGCTCTCGCGTCCGCCCTCGAACTCGACACCAAGCGGGTCCAGTTCACCCCCGACCTGATGCCGAGCGACGTGACCGGCTCTCTCGTCTACGACTCCCGCAGCGCCGAGTTCTCCTTCCAGCCCGGCCCGGTGTTCACCAACCTCCTGCTGGCCGACGAGATCAACCGCACCCCGCCCAAAACCCAGTCGTCCCTCCTGGAAGCCATGGAGGAACGCCAGGTCACGGTCGACGGCACCCCACGCCCGCTCCCCGACCCGTTCCTGGTCGCCGCGACCCAGAACCCCGTCGAGTACGAGGGCACCTACCCCCTCCCCGAAGCCCAGCTGGACCGCTTCCTCCTGAAGCTGACGATCCCGCTCCCCTCCCGCCAGGACGAGATCGACGTCCTCACCCGCCACGCCGAGGGCTTCAACCCGCGCGACCTGCGCGCCGCCGGCGTACGCCCCGTCGCGGGCCCCGCCGACCTGGAAGCGGCCCGCGCCGCGGTCGCCAAGACGACGATCTCCCCCGAGATCACCGCCTACGTGGTCGACATCTGCCGAGCCACCCGCGAGTCGCCCTCCCTCACCCTCGGCGTCTCCCCGCGCGGCGCCACGGCCCTGCTCGCCACAGCCCGCGCCTGGGCCTGGCTGACCGGCCGCGACTACGTCACCCCGGACGACGTCAAGGCCCTTGCCCTGCCCACCCTCCGTCACCGCGTACAGCTCCGCCCGGAGGCCGAGATGGAAGGCGTGACAGCCGACTCCGTCATCAACGCGATCCTCACCCACGTCCCCGTCCCCCGCTGATGGCACTCACCGGACGCGCCGCCCTCCTCGCAGCCCTGGGCTCCCTCCCCGTAGGCATCTGGGAGCCCAGCTGGACGGGCATCCTCGCCGTCAACGCGCCCCTGGCCGTGGCCTGCGCCTGCGACTTCGCCCTGGCCGCACCCGTACGACGGCTCGGCCTGACCCGCTCCGGCGACACCTCCGCGCGCCTCGGCGACACCGCCGACGTGACCCTCACGGTCACCAACCCGTCCCGCCGCCCGCTCCGCGCCTGCCTCCGCGACGCCTGGCCCCCCAGCACCTGGCAGCCCGGCACGGAGGTCGCCGCCTCCCGCCACCGCCTGACGGTCCCGGCCGGCGAACGCCGCCGCGTGACCACCCGCCTACGCCCCACCCGCCGCGGCGACCGCCGGCCGGACCGCGTCACCATCCGCTCCTACGGCCCGCTCGGCCTCTTCTCCCGTCAGGGCACCCACCAGGTCCCCTGGACGGTGCGCGTCCTCCCCCCGTTCACCAGCCGCAAGCACCTGCCGTCCAAACTGGCCCGTCTGCGCGAACTGGACGGCCGCACCAGCGTGCTCACCCGCGGCGAAGGCACGGAGTTCGACAGCCTCCGCGAATACGTCCCCGGCGACGACACCCGCTCCATCGACTGGCGCGCCACAGCCCGCCAGACCACGGTCGCCGTACGCACCTGGCGCCCCGAACGCGATCGCCACATCCTCGTCGTCCTCGACACCGGCCGCACCGCAGCGGGCCGCGTGGGCGACATTCCACGCCTTGACGCCGCCATGGACGCGGTCCTGCTCCTGGCCGCCCTCGCGTCCCGCGCCGGCGACCGCGTCGACCTCCTCGCTTACGACCGCCGGGTACGCGCCCTCGTCCAGGGCCGCTCGGCGGGTGACGTCCTGCCGTCCCTGGTCAACGCGATGGCCACCCTCGAACCCGAACTACTGGAGACAGACGCCCGAGGCCTCGCGGCCACCGCGCTCAAGTCGGCTCCTCGCCGGTCTCTGATCGTGTTGCTCACGACCCTCGACCAGGCTCCGGTCGAAGAGGGCCTGCTGCCCGTCCTCTCCCAGCTCACCCAACGGCACACCGTCCTGCTGGCCTCGGTCGCCGACCCGCACATCGCCCGCATGGCCACAGGCCGCGGAACCACCGAGGCCGTCTACGAGGCCGCGGCCGCAGCCCAGGCCCACGCCGAACGCCACCGCACGGCGGACCAGCTCCGCCGGCACGGCGTGACAGTCGTCGACGCACCACCCGAAGACCTGGCCCCGGCGCTGGCGGACGCCTATCTGTCCCTCAAGGCAGCGGGCCGCCTCTGACAACAGGGGCGCCTCGTCCGCCCTACTGCCCGTGAACGCAGAAAACCCCCGTGCCGAAAGGCACGGGGGTTTTCCCAAAAATTGTTCGGCGGCGTCCTACTCTCCCACAGGGTCCCCCCTGCAGTACCATCGGCGCTGTAAGGCTTAGCTTCCGGGTTCGGAATGTAACCGGGCGTTTCCCTCACGCTATAACCACCGAAACACTATGAAACTGTGAACCTGCCACACCATTGTCGTGGCCCGACAACGGGGCTGTTCGTGGTTTCAGAACCAACACAGTGGACGCGAGCAACTGAGGACAAGCCCTCGGCCTATTAGTACCGGTCACCTCCACCCATTACTGGGCTTCCAGATCCGGCCTATCAACCCAGTCGTCTACTGGGAGCCTTAACCCCTCAAAGGGGGTGGGAATACTCATCTCGAAGCAGGCTTCCCGCTTAGATGCTTTCAGCGGTTATCCCTCCCGAACGTAGCCAACCAGCCATGCCCTTGGCAGGACAACTGGCACACCAGAGGTTCGTCCGTCCCGGTCCTCTCGTACTAGGGACAGCCCTTCTCAATATTCCTACGCGCACAGCGGATAGGGACCGAACTGTCTCACGACGTTCTAAACCCAGCTCGCGTACCGCTTTAATGGGCGAACAGCCCAACCCTTGGGACCGACTCCAGCCCCAGGATGCGACGAGCCGACATCGAGGTGCCAAACCATCCCGTCGATATGGACTCTTGGGGAAGATCAGCCTGTTATCCCCGGGGTACCTTTTATCCGTTGAGCGACGGCGCTTCCACAAGCCACCGCCGGATCACTAGTCCCGACTTTCGTCCCTGCTCGACCCGTCGGTCTCACAGTCAAGCTCCCTTGTGCACTTACACTCAACACCTGATTACCAACCAGGCTGAGGGAACCTTTGGGCGCCTCCGTTACTCTTTAGGAGGCAACCGCCCCAGTTAAACTACCCATCAGACACTGTCCCTGATCCGGATCACGGACCCAGGTTAGACATCCAGCACGACCAGACTGGTATTTCAACGACGACTCCACCTGAACTGGCGTCCAAGCTTCACAGTCTCCCAGCTATCCTACACAAGCCGAACCGAACACCAATATCAAACTGTAGTAAAGGTCCCGGGGTCTTTCCGTCCTGCTGCGCGAAACGAGCATCTTTACTCGTAGTGCAATTTCACCGGGCCTATGGTTGAGACAGTCGAGAAGTCGTTACGCCATTCGTGCAGGTCGGAACTTACCCGACAAGGAATTTCGCTACCTTAGGATGGTTATAGTTACCACCGCCGTTTACTGGCGCTTAAGTTCTCAGCTTCGCCACCCCGAAGAGTGACTAACCGGTCCCCTTAACGTTCCAGCACCGGGCAGGCGTCAGTCCGTATACATCGCCTTACGGCTTCGCACGGACCTGTGTTTTTAGTAAACAGTCGCTTCTCGCTGGTCTCTGCGGCCACACCCAGCTCACCGAGTAAATCGGATCACCGAACATGGCCCCCCTTCTCCCGAAGTTACGGGGGCATTTTGCCGAGTTCCTTAACCATAGTTCACCCGAACGCCTCGGTATTCTCTACCTGACCACCTGAGTCGGTTTAGGGTACGGGCCGCCATGAAACTCGCTAGAGGCTTTTCTCGACAGCATAGGATCATCCACTTCACCACAATCGGCTCGGCATCAGGTCTCACCCTCGTGCCATCCGGATTTACCTGGATGACGGGCTACACCCTTACCCCGGGACAACCACCGCCCGGGATGGACTACCTTCCTGCGTCACCCCATCACTCACCTACTACCAGCTCGGGCCACCGGCTCCACCACTTTCCATTCCCCGAAGGGTCCGGAACGGCTTCACGGGCTTAGCATCACTGGATTCAATGTTTGACGCTTCACAGCGGGTACCGGAATATCAACCGGTTATCCATCGACTACGCCTGTCGGCCTCGCCTTAGGTCCCGACTTACCCTGGGCAGATCAGCTTGACCCAGGAACCCTTAGTCAATCGGCGCACACGTTTCCCACGTGTGTATCGCTACTCATGCCTGCATTCTCACTCGTGAACCGTCCACAACTCGCTTCCGCGGCTGCTTCACCCGGCACACGACGCTCCCCTACCCATCACAACGCCCGTTGGGGCTATATGCTGCAATGACACGACTTCGGCGGTACGCTTGAGCCCCGCTACATTGTCGGCGCGGAATCACTAGACCAGTGAGCTATTACGCACTCTTTCAAGGGTGGCTGCTTCTAAGCCAACCTCCTGGTTGTCTGTGCGACTCCACATCCTTTCCCACTTAGCGTACGCTTAGGGGCCTTAGTCGATGCTCTGGGCTGTTTCCCTCTCGACCATGGAGCTTATCCCCCACAGTCTCACTGCCGCGCTCTCACTTACCGGCATTCGGAGTTTGGCTAAGGTCAGTAACCCGGTAGGGCCCATCGCCTATCCAGTGCTCTACCTCCGGCAAGAAACACACGACGCTGCACCTAAATGCATTTCGGGGAGAACCAGCTATCACGGAGTTTGATTGGCCTTTCACCCCTAACCACAGGTCATCCCCCAGGTTTTCAACCCTGGTGGGTTCGGTCCTCCACGACCTCTTACAGCCGCTTCAACCTGCCCATGGCTAGATCACTCCGCTTCGGGTCTTGAGCGCGCTACTGAACCGCCCTATTCGGACTCGCTTTCGCTACGGCTTCCCCACACGGGTTAACCTCGCAACACACCGCAAACTCGCAGGCTCATTCTTCAAAAGGCACGCAGTCACGAGACGTCAAGCAAGCTTGACGTCCGACGCTCCCACGGCTTGTAGGCACACGGTTTCAGGTACTATTTCACTCCCCTCCCGGGGTACTTTTCACCATTCCCTCACGGTACTATCCGCTATCGGTCACCAGGGAATATTTAGGCTTAGCGGGTGGTCCCGCCAGATTCACACGGGATTTCTCGGGCCCCGTGCTACTTGGGTGTCTCTCAAACGAGCCGTACAGATTTCGACTACGGGGGTCTTACCCTCTACGCCGGACCTTTCGCATGTCCTTCGCCTATCCATACGGTTTCTGACTCGTCCCACGGCCGGCAGACCGTGAAAGAGAGATCCCACAACCCCGCATACGCAACCCCTGCCGGGTCTCACACGTATACGGTTTAGCCTCATCCGGTTTCGCTCGCCACTACTCCCGGAATCACGGTTGTTTTCTCTTCCTGCGGGTACTGAGATGTTTCACTTCCCCGCGTTCCCTCCACTTGCCCTATGTGTTCAGGCAAGGGTGACAGCCCATGACGACTGCCGGGTTTCCCCATTCGGACACCCCCGGATCAAAGCCTGGTTGACGGCTCCCCGGGGCCTATCGTGGCCTCCCACGTCCTTCATCGGTTCCTGGTACCAAGGCATCCACCGTGCGCCCTTAAAAACTTGGCCACAGATGCTCGCGTCCACTGTGCAGTTCTCAAACAACGACCAGCCACCCATCACCCCGCATCCTCACGGATCCGAGTTCACTGGGGCCGGCACTGAAGGCGACCTCACGGCCGTACCCTCAGACACCCAACAGCGCGCCCGGCCGGCACCCGCCCGAAGATCTGTTTTCCACACTCCGAAGAGCAGTACTCACAGCCTCCGACCCGGAAACCGGCCGAATAGTCAACGTTCCACCCTTGAGCAACCAGCATCAGACAGTCGCTGATGTACTGGCCTCTGAACCGGGCAAGCCCGGTTAAGAAGTGCTCCTTAGAAAGGAGGTGATCCAGCCGCACCTTCCGGTACGGCTACCTTGTTACGACTTCGTCCCAATCGCCAGTCCCACCTTCGACAGCTCCCTCCCCACAAGGGGGTTGGGCCACCGGCTTCGGGTGTTACCGACTTTCGTGACGTGACGGGCGGTGTGTACAAGGCCCGGGAACGTATTCACCGCAGCAATGCTGATCTGCGATTACTAGCAACTCCGACTTCATGGGGTCGAGTTGCAGACCCCAATCCGAACTGAGACCGGCTTTTTGAGATTCGCTCCACCTCACGGTATCGCAGCTCATTGTACCGGCCATTGTAGCACGTGTGCAGCCCAAGACATAAGGGGCATGATGACTTGACGTCGTCCCCACCTTCCTCCGAGTTGACCCCGGCGGTCTCCTGTGAGTCCCCATCACCCCGAAGGACATGCTGGCAACACAGAACAAGGGTTGCGCTCGTTGCGGGACTTAACCCAACATCTCACGACACGAGCTGACGACAGCCATGCACCACCTGTACACCGACCACAAGGGGGGCACCATCTCTGATGCTTTCCGGTGTATGTCAAGCCTTGGTAAGGTTCTTCGCGTTGCGTCGAATTAAGCCACATGCTCCGCTGCTTGTGCGGGCCCCCGTCAATTCCTTTGAGTTTTAGCCTTGCGGCCGTACTCCCCAGGCGGGGAACTTAATGCGTTAGCTGCGGCACCGACGACGTGGAATGTCGCCAACACCTAGTTCCCACCGTTTACGGCGTGGACTACCAGGGTATCTAATCCTGTTCGCTCCCCACGCTTTCGCTCCTCAGCGTCAGTAATGGCCCAGAGATCCGCCTTCGCCACCGGTGTTCCTCCTGATATCTGCGCATTTCACCGCTACACCAGGAATTCCGATCTCCCCTACCACACTCTAGCCTGCCCGTATCGAATGCAGACCCGGGGTTAAGCCCCGGGCTTTCACACCCGACGTGACAAGCCGCCTACGAGCTCTTTACGCCCAATAATTCCGGACAACGCTTGCGCCCTACGTATTACCGCGGCTGCTGGCACGTAGTTAGCCGGCGCTTCTTCTGCAGGTACCGTCACTTTCGCTTCTTCCCTGCTGAAAGAGGTTTACAACCCGAAGGCCGTCATCCCTCACGCGGCGTCGCTGCATCAGGCTTTCGCCCATTGTGCAATATTCCCCACTGCTGCCTCCCGTAGGAGTCTGGGCCGTGTCTCAGTCCCAGTGTGGCCGGTCGCCCTCTCAGGCCGGCTACCCGTCGTCGCCTTGGTGAGCCATTACCTCACCAACAAGCTGATAGGCCGCGGGCTCATCCTTCACCGCCGGAGCTTTTAACCACCATTCAGGAGAATGGAAGTGTTATCCGGTATTAGACCCCGTTTCCAGGGCTTGTCCCAGAGTGAAGGGCAGATTGCCCACGTGTTACTCACCCGTTCGCCACTAATCCCCACCGAAGTGGTTCATCGTTCGACTTGCATGTGTTAAGCACGCCGCCAGCGTTCGTCCTGAGCCAGGATCAAACTCTCCGTGAATGTTCTCCCGTAATCGGGATGACACCACGAGAGCGGAACAGCCAGGCGGAATAAGCCCGGCCGTTCACAGCGTCCTCGCTGTGTTTTCTTCAAAGGAACCACGCCCCGACCGAAACCGGCCGGAGACGGGGTATCAACATATCTGGCGTTGACTTTTGGCACGCTGTTGAGTTCTCAAGGAACGGACGCTTCCTTTGTACTCACCCTCTCGGGCTTTCCTCCGGGCTTCCCTTCGGTCTTGCGTTCCCGACTCTATCAGATCCTTTTCCGATCCGATTTCCTCGGCGCTTTCCAGGTTCCCGCTTCCGCGTTTCCCTTTCCGGCGGTCCCAACATTATCAGAAGTTTTTGGCCGGGCTGACCGGCCATCCGTTTCCGATTCTTCGGGAAGAGGCTTCTTTGAAATCAAGTTCCTAGAAGCGACAGACACTCACTGTTGTCGAGCCGGATCCAGCCGAGCTCCAGACAACTGTTTGAATCTACCTCCCCACGCGCTCCGTGTCAACGGCTCTTGTGGGGCGAAGGAGACAGTAGCAGCTCAGTCGGGGCGTTGGCACATCGGCGGAGTCAGGCGGCCGTGGGGACGGTCGCGCTGCGTTCGGCTGCCTCGACGTCACCGGTGTCGCCGGCGCGGGCGGCACGGCCGCCCAGGACATAGACGTAGGCGAGGAAGGCCAGTTCGGCGGCGATGCCGATGGCGATGCGGGCCCAGGTGGGCAGGCCGGACGGGGTGACGAAGCCTTCGATGGCGCCGGAGACGAACAGGACCAGCGCGAGACCTATCGCCATGCCGACGGCGGCTCGGCCTTCCTCCGCCAGGGCCGAGCGTCGGGAGCGCGGACCCGGGTCGACCAGGGTCCAGCCCAGCCGCAGGCCAGTGCCGGCGGCCACGAAGACCGCGGTCAGCTCGAGCAGTCCGTGCGGGAGGATCAGGCCGAGGAAGGTGTCGAGGCGGCCGGCTGACGACATCAGTCCGAAGCCGACGCCGAGGTTGAGCATGTTCTGGAAGAGGATCCAGAGCACTGGCAGACCGAGGAAGACGCCCAGGACGAGGCACATGGCGGCCGCCTGGGCGTTGTTCGTCCAGACCTGGGCGGCGAAGGAGGCCGCGGGATGGCTGGAGTAGTACGTCTCGTACTCGCCGCCGGGGCGGGTGAGCTCGCGCAGTTCGCTGGGGGCCGCGATGGTGGCCTGGACCTCGGGGTGGGTGCCGATCCACCAGCCCAGGAGGGCGGCGACAGCCGTGGACAGAAGCGCTGTCGGCACCCACCAGTGGCGGGACCTGTAGATCGCGGCGGGGAAACTGTGCGCGAGGAAGTGTGTGACGTCGCGCCAGGAGGCACGCCGGGTACCGGTCACGGCACTGCGCGCGCGTGCTACCAGCTGACTGAGCCGACCGGTCAGTTGCGGGTCGGGGGCGCTGGACTGGATCAGGGACAGGTGGGTGGCGGCGCGCTGATAGAGGGTGACGAGTTCGTCGGCCTCGGCTCCGGTGAGGCGGCGCTGTCGGCGGAGCAGGGCGTCGAGGCGGTCCCACTCGGCTCGGTGAGCGGTGACGAAGACGTCGAGGTCCATCGGTTTGCCTGCTCCTCGGGCTGGTCGTCGGCGGTTCGTCGCGGAGGTCAGCTTGTCGTACTGGGGCGCGATGCGCCCTCAGCTTGGCAGACTGGCCGTTCACAGGGCAGGTCAGGGAAAGGGCGGCGGACGTGAGTGAGCTGGTGACGGGCGAGGCGGTGGCGCTCGAGTTGCGCCCTGCGAGGCTGCCCAGCAGGGCGTTGGCCGTGTTGCTCGACCTGGCCGTCTCCATCACCGCCTACATCGTCGTGACCATCGTGCTGGTCGTCTCCACCGCTTCTCTGGACGAGGCGGCGCAGATCGCTCTGTCGATCGCGACGTTCCTCCTGGTGCTGGTGGGCGGGCCGATAGCGGTCGAGACGCTCAGCCATGGACGCTCGCTCGGGAAGATGGCGTGCGGGCTGCGCGTGGTGCGGGACGACGGCGGGCCGATCCGGTTCCGGCACGCGCTGGTCCGGGGGGCGATCGGGACGGTCGAGATCCTGATGACGTTCGGGGTCGTCGCCTGCGTCGCTTCCCTCGTGTCCGCTCGTGGGCGGCGGCTGGGTGACGTGTTCGCGGGCACTCTGGTCGTGCGGGAACGGGTGCCGGCGTCGCAGGTGGGCTTCGTGCCCCCGCCACCGCCGTGGCTGTCCGGGCGATTCTCGGCGCTTGATCTGTCGGCGGTGCCCGACGGTCTGTGGCTCGCGATCCGCCAGTACCTGACGCGGATGCAGCAGTTGGATCCGCAGGTCGGATGGGCGATGGTGGAGCGGCTGGCCACCGACCTCGCGGCCCGTACGGGGGCTCCGGCCCCACAGGGCGTGCCGCCGGCGGCGTATCTGGCGGCGGTGGTGCAGGAACGACAGGCCCGGGAGGTCCGGCGGGCCTTCGGCGGCAGTGCGGCTGCGGCGCCGGCGCAGGGGACGGGCCACGATGCCGACATGGGTCCCGGCCCAGGTACGGGCAGCGGCATCGGCGCCGGTCCGGGCTCAGGTGCACCGGTGGCCGGTGGCAGGCCGTCGGCCGGTGTGTACGTGCCTCCGTCGGGTCCGTCAGTGGCCCCTGCTGATCAGCCCGCCGTGGGGATCGCCGAGCAGTCCCAGGCCGGCGTCCCGGGCGAGACGACGGAGCGTTCCGACGACCGTCCTGCCAGGACCGGGTTCGCGCCGCCCGCGTGAGGTCCGCCCCGCGTAGGTCTGCCCCGGTCCTCTCGCCTCCCTCACGCGAAGGTCGACGGCGGCGAGTCGAGGTCCTCCAGCTCGATGCCGGGTGCCGCGAGCACCACGTCACCGGCGATGTGCACGGCGTGCTGTTCGCCCGTGTCCAGGTCTGTGACCTGGTATTCCTCCACGGTCAGGGGGCCGTTGTCAGTGGCGTGTGCTTCGATCTTCAGCAAGGCCCAGGACTGGTCCACGGTGCGCGGGGCGAGGACGGGGTCGGTGAAGGCGACGAGGCGTACGCGGGTGGCCGAGCTGGAAGGGGTGAGGCGCAGCAGACGGGTGGTGGCGACGAGGAATGCCGGGGATGTGCCGGTGAAGGCGTGGGCGCGGACGTTGCCTTCCGTGGCATGCGTGCCGGTGGGGTCCGTGCGGACCCAGGTGACGCCGTCGAGGGCCGCTCCGCGGACCTGCCAGCTCGCGGCGTGCAGTTCGAGACGGATGGGGCGGCCGAGTTCGTCGAGGGTGAGGTCGACGGAGCCGCTGTGGTCGCCGGAGGGAGCGGTCAGTTGGGAGACGTAGCGCCAGCCGGAGGGGCCGGGGGCGCAGTGGAAGTGCTCTTCTGCGAGGGGGGTGTGATCGTGCGGATCGTGGAGCGAATATCGGCCGCGGGGCATCGGGGTCCTGGGTCTTGACGGGCTGGTCCGGCCCTGAGTGGCCAAAGGGGCAGGCCCCCGACACGGGGGTGCGGGGGCCTGCCTCGGAGGACCTGCTGGTGGTGAGCGCGTCAGCGCACCGGCACGCTCACCATGCACTGCGGTCCGTCCGCAGCGGCTGAGCCGCTCAGCGGGGGTGAGGACCCTCGCTGAGCTGCCCGGCTGCGGAGCGGTCCGGTCAGTAGCGGTAGTGGTCCGGCTTGAACGGGCCGTCGACCTCAACGCCGATGTACGCGGCCTGCTCGGGGCGGAGCTTGGTGAGCTTCACGCCGAGCGCGTCCAGGTGGAGGGCGGCGACCTTCTCGTCGAGGTGCTTGGGCAGCACGTAGACATTGGTCGGGTACTCGTCGGGCTTGGTGAACAGCTCGATCTGGGCCAGGGTCTGGTCCGCGAAGGAGTTGGACATCACGAACGACGGGTGACCGGTGGCGTTGCCCAGGTTCAGCAGGCGGCCCTCGGACAGGACGATGAGCACCTTGCCGTCGGGGAACTTCCAGGTGTGGACCTGCGGCTTGACCTCGTCCTTGACGATGCCCGGGATCTTCGCCAGGCCGGCCATGTCGATCTCGTTGTCGAAGTGGCCGATGTTGCCGATGATCGCCTGGTGCTTCATCTTGGCCATGTCCGAGGCCATGATGATGTCCTTGTTGCCGGTCGTGGTGATGAAGATGTCGGCCTTGTCGACGACCTCGTCGAGCGTGGTGACCTGGTAGCCGTCCATCGCGGCCTGGAGCGCGCAGATCGGGTCGATCTCGGTGACGATCACCCGGGCGCCCTGGCCCCGCAGGGACTCCGCGCAGCCCTTGCCCACGTCGCCGTAGCCGAAGACGACCGCGGTCTTGCCGCCGATGAGGACGTCGGTGGCGCGGTTGATGCCGTCGATCAGGGAGTGGCGGCAGCCGTACTTGTTGTCGAACTTCGACTTGGTGACGGCGTCGTTGACGTTGATCGCCGGGAACAGGAGGGTGCCCTCGCGCTGCATCTCGTACAGGCGGTGCACGCCGGTCGTGGTCTCCTCGGTCACGCCGCGGATCTCCGAGGCGGCCTGGGTCCACTTCTGCGGGGTCTCGGCCACAGTGCGGGTCAGCAGCTGGAGGAACACGCGGTGCTCGTCGGACTCTGCGGTCTCGACGTCCGGGACCTTGCCGTCCTTCTCGTACTCGACGCCCTTGTGGACGAGCATGGTGGCGTCACCACCGTCGTCGAGGATCATGTTCGGGCCGCCGGTGGGGGTGTTCGGCCAGGTCAGCGCCTGCTCCGTGCACCACCAGTACTCCTCCAGCGTCTCGCCCTTCCAGGCGAAGACCGGGACACCCTGCGGGTTGTCCGGCGTGCCGTTCGGGCCCACGGCGATGGCGGCGGCCGCGTGGTCCTGGGTGGAGAAGATGTTGCAGGAGGCCCAGCGGACCTCGGCGCCCAGGGCGACCAGGGTCTCGATGAGGACCGCGGTCTGGACGGTCATGTGCAGGGAACCGGTGACGCGCGCGCCGGCCAGAGGCTTGGCCTCGGCGTATTCCTTGCGGATCGCCATCAGGCCGGGCATCTCGTGCTCGGCGAGGGTGATCTCCTTGCGGCCGAACTCGGCCAGGGAGAGGTCGGCGACCTTGAAGTCCTGTCGGTGGTCGACAGTCGTCATGCGAGCTGCTCCTCGGGTTGGGTCGAGGTGGGTACGGCTGGTCTGCGCGGCGGCGGACACAGGGGTGCCCCGAAGAGGACACAGGCATGCCCGCGAGTGCGCAGCGCAGTCCGTCGGAGGCCCTCTCTCCCTCGGTCGGTCCGCTGGGGACCGCCCGACCGCCATCAGCAGCGACGTCTGGCTCCCACCCAAGCTACACCGGTGGACCCGGCGGTCCCCAGTCCGCCTCCGTACACATCGAGCCATCACGGCGAGTGGACCGGGTGCGCGCCGGTCCCTGCCGGGGGCGGTGACGGGCGGGCTGAGGAGCGGGAACAGGTCGGTGGCCGCACGTCCGACCGGCGTCCCGCCCGCGTATCGCCCGCGTGCAGCGTGGTGAAGCACACGGGTCGTCCGGGGCCCGGGCGTCGGCGTGAAGATGTCCGGTAGCGGCTGTGGGTGGCGCCGTGGGAGCGGGTGGTCCTCGGCGCGTGTGGGCGGTGGGGCGTGGCCGTTGGGGCTGCCGCTGGTCGGCAGGCTCGGGGCACCGGGCCCGGCCCGGGCGTCGTCGCCGTGGCCGTACGGCTGCTGCGGCAGGTGGGGGGCAGCCGTTGTGAACGGCTGTCAGGTGCGGCGGTGGACGGACGACGGGGTCCGCCGAGCGACTCGGCGGACCCCGTCTGCGGACGAGCGGTCAGTGACCGGCGGGATGGGGGGTCGGTCCGCCGGGGGTGGCCTCGCTGTCGGCGCCCTTGGCGGCCTCGGTCTCGCTGTAGATGTCGGGTTCGAGATAGATCACGCGGGCGATCGGCACGGCTTCGCGGATGCGGGCCTCGGCGGCGTTGATGGCGGAGGCGACCTCGGCGGCGGTCTCGTCGTGCTCCACGGCGATCTTGGCGGCGACCAGGAGCTCCTCGGGGCCGAGGTGCAGCGTGCGCATGTGGATGATGCCGGTGACGGTGTCGCCGTCGACGATCGCGGCCTCGATCTTCCTGACCTCTTCGACGCCCGCGGACTCACCGAGCAGCAGCGACTTGGTCTCGGCGGCCAGGACGAGCGCGATCAGGATGAGCAGGATGCCGATGCAGAGGGTGCCGATGCCGTCCCAGACGCCGTCGCCGGTGGCCAGGGCCACGCTCACGCCGATGAGGGCCAGGATCAGGCCGACGAGGGCGCCGAGGTCCTCCAGAAGGACGACGGGCAGCTCCGGGGCCTTGGCGTGCCGGACGAAGTCCTTCCAGGACCGACCGGCCCGCAGGGGGTTGGACTCCTTGATCGCCGTGCGGAAGGAGAAGGTCTCGGCGATGATCGCGAACACCAGGACGCCCACCGGCCAGTACCAGTGCTCGATCTCGTGCGGGTGCTTGATCTTCTCGTAGCCCTCGTAGATGGCGAACATGCCGCCGACCGAGAAGAGGACGATGGAGACGAGGAAGGCGTAGATGTAGCGCTCGCGGCCGTAACCGAAGGGGTGTTCCGGGGTGGCCTCGCGCTTGGCCTTCTTCCCGCCGACGAGCAGCAGGGCCTGGTTGCCGGAGTCGGCGAGCGAGTGCACGGACTCGGCCAGCATCGACGAAGAGTTGCTGAAGAGGAACGCCACGAACTTCGCTACTGCGATCGCGAGGTTGGCGGCGAGTGCCGCCACGATCGCCTTGGTACCGCCTGACGCGCTCATCTGTTCGCGTTGTCCCTTCGCCTTCGTGTGTACGCGGTCGCCCAGGATCCGGGCCTTTGCCGGGCCTTTGCCGGTGGGTCATTGTTGCAGTGCCATGCGGCACCGGTGCGTCAGGTATCCACAGGAGCGGTCAGACAATCACGGTGGCTCGGAACACCGTGCCCGCCCCGGACACCTCGGCTTTCTCGTGCGCCGGTACGAACACGGATTGCCCGGGCGTCAGCTCGTACTCTCCCGCCTTCACCGTTCCGGCCGTGCAGAGCAGGATCTGGGGGGTCGCGCGGGTGAGGTCGTGGGCGGCGGCGCCGTCGGGAAGGACGTACCGGGACAGCCGGAACTCGTCGATCGGGGTGGCGTAGAGCTCCTCGCCGTCCGGGAAGGCCTCGGGGCGCAGCACGCCGGGGTCACTCGGCTCGAAGCGGACGACGCGCAGGAGTTCGGGGACGTCGACGTGCTTGGGCGTCAGGCCGCAGCGCAGGACGTTGTCCGAGTTGGCCATGATCTCGACGCCGAGGCCGTTGAGGTAGGCGTGCGGAATGCCGGCGCCGAGGAACAGGGCCTCGCCGGGCTGGAGCCGGACGTGGTTGAGGAGCATGGCCGCGATGACGCCCGGGTCGCCGGGGTAGTGGTGGGCGATGTCCGCGTAGGGGGCGTAGGCGCCGCCGAGGCGGGCGCAGGCGGAGGTGGCCGCGGTGACCGTCCGTGCCATCTCGTCCGGGTCGGCGGTGAGGATCGCCGTGAGGACCTCGCGCAGGGCCGCGTCCTCGGGGCGGGCGTGCAGGAGGTCGACGTACGGCTTGAGGGCGTCGACGCCGAGACCGTCGAGGAGGCCGGCGGCCTCGGCCGGGTCGCGGAAGCCGCACAGGCCGTCGAACTCGGTGAGGGCGCAGATGAGTTCGGGCTTGTGGTTGGCGTCCTTGTAGTTGCGGTAGGGGGCGTCGACGGGGATGTGCCGGCGCTCCTCGTCCGCGTACCCCTCCTTGGCCTGCTCCAGATCGGGGTGCACCTGGAGGGAGAGGGGGGCGCCGGCTGCGAGGATCTTGAGCAGGAAGGGCAGGCGCGGGCCGAACCTGGCGACGGCCGGCGCGCCCAACTCCCGTTCCGGGTCGGCCTCGATGACCTCGACGAGCGTGCCGCGTCCGGTGCGGGAGGGTGCGCCCGGGTGGGCGCCCATCCACATCTCCGCCTGCGGTTCACCGGTCGGCTCGACGCCGAGCAGCTGCGGGATCGCGGTGGTCGAACCCCAGGCGTAGGGGCGGACGGTGTTGTCGAGGCGGTCCATGGTGTGTCTTCTTCTCCGTACGTACGCTGCTCAGCGGGCGCTGGTGGGAAGGCGCGCCCAGGAGGCCTGGGCCAAGGTCAGGCCCCTGAGGCGAGCGCCAGGTAAACGGCGGCGAAATCCGTCATGGCGATCAGTTCCGCGAGGGTCTCCAGTTCACCGCCGGGTTCCGGCTCCAGTTCGCTGATCGGCGTGTCGTGGCTGAGGGCCAGGTCACGGGCGGTGGGCGCGGCGGTGAGGCCGCCGAGGGGACGGTCGCGCAGCAGCACCACGCGCGCGTGCAGGGCGGGTGGTTCCTCCACACGGTCGCGGAAGAAGTCGTCGGGGTCGGCGCCGGCGGCCAGCGGGCCCGCGAGCAGGGCGCTGTGGGCGGCGAGTGCCTCGGGCAGTTCGGCGACGACCGCCGGTGTGCCGGAGAGCTCGGCGAGGGCGGCGGCGAAACGGCGGCCGGCGGGCCCCGCGGAGGTGCCCTCGGTCCAGATGACCGGGAGGGCGTCGGCCAGCTCGGCGGCCAGGGTCTTGGCCGGGTTGCTGTAGGTCGCGATGGCGGGGCCGCAGCGCTCGGCGATGCGGTCGAGCCGGTCGGCGACCTTCTCCAGGGCGTCGGGCGGGGCGGTGAGCACGCCGGTGCGGTCGAGCAGCGCGAGGAGCGGGGTGAGCAGCGCCCACAGGACTCCGGGAGCGGACGCGGCGAGGGGCTCCTCCACGTCGTACGGGGCGGTGGCCACCGGTACGAAGAGGCCGTGGGCGCCTTCCACGGACTCGGCGAGCGGGGTGTCGACGGGGGCGACGGCGGCGACCGTGCAGCCACGGCGGTAGGCGGCCTCGACGAGCAGGGACAGGCCGGGCTCCGTGCCGTCGGGGGTGGCGATCAGGAGCAGGTCGACGGAGCCGGTCCAGCCGGGCAGGTCCCAGCGCAGGGCGCCCGCGGCGGGGGCGACACCGGTGGGAGCCAGGCGGATCACGGGGCTGCCGGGGCCGGCGAGGGTGCCGAGGAGGTCGGCGGTGTGGGTGGCGGCGGCACCGGGGCCCGCGATGAGCACGGCGCGGGGGCGGCCGTCCGGCTTGAGGTCCTGCACACCGGCCTCGGCGGCGTGCCGCACGGCGGTGCGGACGCGGGCGCCGGCTTCGGCGGCGCCGCGGAGCAGGCCGCGGTGGTCGGCCTCCGTGAGTGCGTCGGGGGTGTCGAGCAGCGATTCGTTGAGCATGGGACGGCAGCCTCCGGTCGCCGGGTTCGTCGGATGCGCGGGTCTCCGGGTCGCCGGTCGCTCACGCGGGGCGGCGGGCCTCGTCGACGAGGAGAACGGGGATGCCGTCGCGCACGGGGTATGCCAGGCCGCAGTCCTGTCCGGTGCAGATCAGCTCGGTGTCCTGCTCCTCGAGGGGTGCGTGGCAGGCCGGGCAGGCGAGGATCTCCAGGAGGCCGGCTTCGAGCGGCATGGGGTGTCCCTTCGGGGCGGGTGAGCGTGCGCGTGCGTATGCGGATGTGCCTGGTCAGGGTACCGCCGGTGGGAGTGGGCCGCGGGGCGTTGCGCGGACGGGGTCGGCGAACGGTCGGCGTGGCGTGCGGGGCGTCGAGCGGACGGGGTCCGTGAACCGCCGACGCGGGTGCCCACCTCGGTGTTTCCGCCGACGTGGGTGCCCACCTCGGTGATTCCGCGACGTGTGTGAACAGCTCGGCCGCTTCGACCGCCGCCGGCGTGGGTGCCCACCTCGGTGTTTCCGCCCCGGCCACCCCGCGCCTCGGGCGCTCCTGCCGCCCCGGGTGCCCCTGCACCCCGGCCACCCCGGCCGGCTCTGCCGCCCCCGCCGCCCCCGCCGCCCCCGCCGCCCCGGCCGGAGAACCCGGCCTCGGTCGCGGGTGGTCCCAGCCTTGCACCCGCCCTCAGCCCCGGATGATCCCCAGCACCTCGTCCCGCACCTTGGCCATCGTGGGTTCGTCGCGCGCCTCCGCGTTCAGGCGGAGCAGGGGCTCCGTGTTGGAGGGGCGGACGTTGAACCACCAGTCCGTCGAGGACACCGTCAGGCCGTCGAGTTCGTCCAGCTCGATGCCCTCGCGGCCCTCGTACGCGGAGCGGACGGCCAGGAGGCGGCCCGTCTGGTCTGCGACCGTGGAGTTGATCTCGCCGGAGCCGGCGTAGCGGTCGTACTGGGCGACCAGGGCCGAGAGCGTGCCCTGCTGGCCGCCGAGGGCGGCGAGGACGTGGAGGGCGGCCAGCATGCCCGTGTCGGCGTTCCAGAAGTCCTTGAAGTAGTAGTGCGCGGAGTGCTCGCCGCCGAAGATCGCGCCGGTTCTCGCCATCTCGGCCTTGATGAAGGAGTGGCCCACGCGCGTGCGTACCGGCGTACCGCCCTGCTCCCTGACGACCTCCGGTACCGACCAGGAGGTGATCAGGTTGTGGATGACCGTGCCCTTGCCTCCGTGCCGGGCCAGTTCGCGGGAGGCCACCAGGGCGGTGACGGCGGACGGGGAGACCGGGTCGCCCTGCTGGTCGACGACGAAGCAGCGGTCGGCGTCGCCGTCGAAGGCGATGCCGAGGTCGGCGCCCTCCTCGCGGACGCGCTTCTGCAGGTCGACGAGGTTCGCCGGATCGAGCGGGTTGGCCTCGTGGTTGGGGAACGTGCCGTCCAGCTCGAAGTACATCGGGACGACGTCCAGCGGCAGGCCCGCGAAGACCGTCGGGACGGTGTGGCCGCCCATGCCGTTGCCGGCGTCGACGACGACCTTCAGAGGACGGATGGAGGTCAGGTCGACGAGGGAGCGGAGGTGGGCCGCGTACTCCTCCAACGTGTCCTGCCGGGTGAGCGTTCCCGGTGTCGCGGCCGGTGCGGGGGCGCCCGACTCGCTCCACCCCTCGACCAGTTCGCGGACCTGGGCGAGGCCTGTGTCCTGGCCGACCGGAGCGGCGCCCGCGCGGCACATCTTGATGCCGTTGTACTGGGCGGGGTTGTGCGAGGCCGTGAACATCGCGCCGGGCAGGTCCAGCGCGCCGGAGGCGTAGTAGAGCTGGTCGGTCGAGCACAGGCCGATCTCGGTGACGTCCACCCCGCGTGCGGCCGCCCCGCGCGCGAAGGCGCGCGACAGGCCCGGGGACGACGGTCGCATGTCGTGCCCGGTCACGATGGCGCGCGCGCCGGTCACCTGGACGAAGGCGGCCCCGAAGAGCTCGGCCAGCGACTCGTCCCACTGGTCGGGCACGACCCCGCGCACGTCGTACGCCTTTACGAGCTGTGAGAGATCAGCAGCCACGGCCAACCCTTCTGAAAAGTCCTGTGGTCACCACAAACTACCCGCACCCACGGACAGCGAGGGGTACGGAAGCCGACTGGACTTCCAGCCGTAACCTCAGGTCAGCAAGCGTCAGGGCGGCATCCGGCCCAGCACCGGCGCCCTCTGCCCGACCACCATCAGGCAACGGGCTGCCCGGAGAGGTTCATGACGTGGACCAGGGCCGCCAGGACTGACGTCACGGTCAGGATCGCGAACCTCAGCTCGTGCACCGTGGCGGCCTGCTCCCCGACCGGCACGCGCGCGTGCCCGCCGCGCGTGCGGTACGGCGACCAGGGCGCCGGCGCCGACCAAGGCCGCCCCGATGTCCGTGAGTTGCGCGGAGACGTCGTTCGGGGCGGAGAACCGCGCCACGGCGAAGGCGACTCCGCACACCGACTGGTGTGCCATCGCGCCGAAGGCGACCGGCGCGACGACCACCGCGCGCACCGGCTCGAAGCCCAGTGCCACGAGCATGACCGAGCAGATCGCGACCGGTGCGCCGAAGCCGGCGAGGGCCTCCAGGAGGGCACCGAAGCTGAAGGCGGCCACGAAAGCCTGGATGCGCGGGTCGTCGGACAGCAGCCCGAAGGAGCCGCGCGGGATGTCGAAGTGCCCGGTGCGGACCGTCACCCGGTAGAACCACAGGGCGTTGACGACGATCCACAGGGACGATCCAGAGAATGGGGAAGAGGCCCGTCAACGGGCGCCCGCGTCAGGCACGCCCCAGGCATGCGTCATTCGGTCACATCGGGTGGGACGGCAGGGACTTGGCCCTCAGTTGTCCGGCGAGCGGAGCACCCGCAGATGGCCGCGGCGCGCGACCTCCATCGGGTCCGCCCCACGCCCCATGGTCCCGCCGCCGACCGCGCGTTCCTGGGGGCGGGCCGCCTCCCGCACCGCGTTGGCAAGCGCTTCCAGGTCGTCGCCGCTGGGCCGGGCCGGAGCCGAACCGTCGAGGAGGCGGACGACCTCCCAGCCGCGCGGGGCGGTGAGGCGCTCGGAGTGCTCGGCGCACAGGTCGTAGCAGTGGGGTTCGGCGTAGGTGGCGAGCGGGCCGAGGACCGCGGTCGAGTCGGCGTAGACGTACGTCAGCGTCGCGACGGCGGGACGGCCGCAAGCGGTGCGCGAACAGCGACGTACAGGGCTCACGACGTTGGACGGTACCGCACTCTTGAGCGGGCCGCGACGACTCTCCCCCAGGTCGATCCACCGTGTCGGGGTGTGAAACGCCCCACACGCCCCGCCGGACACACGTCACTGACCTGCGCCGACGCCGGTTTTCGAGACCCCGAACGGTCCGGAGCCCGGTCACCACTCGGCACAAACCCCGTCAATCGGCCTGAGATCGGCGGTCTCGGAGGGATACGGAATCGAGCCCAACCTTGGCTGGAATGGTCAACTGCCGTCATGCGGGGCAGGGGTGCGGGCGCGGCCCGCGACGCCGCGTGGGCATCGGGCACCCGGGCCTGGCGGGGACTACGCTTCAGCGGTGATGGACAACCCCGTAACCCCCCGTGCCGCCGGCCCCGGGCCCCGCCGCCGTGATCGCCACGGGCGGGGCATGCGGGGTCCGATCGCGCCCCCGCAGGTACCGCTCGCCGCGAGCCGTGCGGAGGCGTTCGCGGATCTGGTGCAGGACTCCGTGGAACGGCTGGAGCGACGGTGGCCGCAGCTCGCTGACATCGATTTCCTGGTGCTGGAGGTACCTCGGCTCGACGGGCCGGGACAGGCCTGGAACGACGAGGCGGTACCCCTGGGCGGCACCATGCCCGCGCGGGAGGGACGGCGGGCCCGGGTGGTCGTCTACCGGCGGCCGGTGGAGATCCGTACGAAGGGACGCGACGAGCGGGCCGCGCTGGTGCACGAGATCGTCGTGGAGCAGGTCGCGGAGCTGCTGGGGCTGACTCCCGAGACGGTGGATCCCCGGTACGGCGAGGACTGACCGACCGTCCCGCCGTCCCGGGAGAGACCGCCACCCCGGAAGGACCGCCGTCCCGGGAAGGACGGTCTACTTCTGCAGCACCGACAGGTCCTCGTCCGCCTCCGGCACCGCCACCGTTCCCCGGTCGTACGCGAGCGTCTGGATCGTGAAGCCCGGGACGCCGTCCTCGGTGACCGCCAGGGTGCGGGCCGCGTGGACCGGGCCGCCGGAGACCGGCTCGACGGTCAGCGCGTACGTGCCCTTCAGGCCGCTGGGGACCGGGGCCTCGACGTCCTGGGTGGTGCCCGCCTTGATCGTGAACGTCTTCGACGCGGGTGTGCCGCCGCCGCTGCCCGCCGAGGCGGTGACCTTGACCTGGGCGGTGCGGCCCGTCGCGGTCAGGGAGAGCGTGGTGCCCTTGGAGCGGTTGTCAGCGGACGTCGCGCGTGCGCCGACCGGGGCGGTGGCCGGGATGAACGCCGTCTCCTGGTCGTCGCCCTTGCCGCGGACGACCCGCAGGGCGGCGACCACCGGCACGGACCGCTCGGTCGGGGTCAGGATCAGGGAGCCGGCCTCGCCGCGGGTGACGTCACCGAGGTCGACGGCCGTCGTCATGCCCGCCTTCACGTGCAGCGTCTCGTTCCCGGCGGGGGTGATCGATCCGGTCGGGGAGGCGAGACTCACCTTCAGGTCGGCGTCCGAGTCGCCGGGCGTGAAGGCGACCAGGCGCACGGCGGTGGCGTCCTTCGGGATGCCGGGCAGCACCAGGCTGCCCGCGGGGTCCGTGGAGGCGGCCAGCCAGTCCCCGCCGAGCCGGTCGTCCAGGGCCTGCACGGCGGCGGACACGCGCCCGCTGCGGACGTTCACGTGGACGGTGAGGTTCTCCTGCCTCTCGTCCGTGAGCGTGGACAGCAGGACCGGATCGCTGGAGTGCGGCTTGACCGTGATGCCCTCCCCCACCGTGCTCTTCAGGGCACCGTCCTTGCCGTAGAGCTCGATGTCGACGACGGCCGCGGAGTCGTCGGGGTTGGTCAGGTGCACGTAGTCGGTGCGGTCGGCGGCCGTGCTGACGCCGGGGAACCAGAACTCCGTGTCGGGGGCGGTGCAGTTGACGCCCTGGAGGCCACGGCCCGTGCCCGCGGCGACCTCGGTGGTCTCCTGAAGGGTCCAGCCGGGGGCGGACTGGCCCTCGGCGGTGCCGAGCAGCGCGGGCGTGTCGCCGCCGGAGACGTCTGCGGTGACCGGGGTGCCGGGCTTCTTCGGTGTGAGGACCGGCTTGTCGGCCTTCTTCTTCCCCTCGCCCTCGCCCTCGCCCTCGCCGTCCGACTGCCCGGTGACGGGCTGGAGTTCGGCCGTGCCGTCGCTCGCGGTGCCCTTGGTGACGGGCGTGAAGGACGTGTACGACGTCTCCGCGAGGTCGGAGAGGCTGGGCGCCGGGCACAGCAGGCTGGTGCGCTCCACGGGCAGTTCCGCGGCCGCCTTCGCGGTGTCGGTGCCGCCGGCTTCGGGGGTGGTGAGCACGGCGAAGGCGGTGACGGCGGCGAGCGCGGCCGTGCCGGCGAACAGGGACAGGGTGCTGCGGTTCACTGCTGACTCCCGTCGGGGCGCTGCTCACTGCCGTTGCCGTGCGGGGGCGGCGGCTGCTGCTCCGGGTCGTACGTGGGGTCGTACCCCTGGTCGTATCCCTGCGGCTGGTACTGCTGTTGGCCGTAACCCTGGTCGTAGGGCGTCTGCTGGGGCCGGCCGCCGTAGGCGTACGGGTCGTACTGGCCGCCCTGGTACGGGTCCGCCTGGTACGGCTGCTGGTCGTAACCGGCCTCCGGGTACTGCTGCTGGGCGCCCTGGTACTGCCCGTAGCCGTAGTCGGTGCCCGCGTGCTGGGGGGTGTCCCACTCGCCGTAGGCCTGCTGCTGCGGGACGGCGGCGGGGACGGGGGCCGGGGCTTCCTCCGCGGCAGGGGGCGGGAACTCGTCGGGCCGGCCGCCCTCCTCGGCCTCCGCCTGAGCGCGCAGACGGCGGGCTCGGCGGCCCTCGCCGGCGACGGCCTGGGCGGGGACGGCGGGCTCCTCGGGGAGGTCGTCGTCGACGTCCCGGCGGCGGCCCGGCAGGGCCAGCACGACCAGGACGACGGCGAGCGCGCCCTGGGCCCACAGCCAGGCGGTGTGGGCGAAGGGGGCCTCGAAGGTGACGTCCAGCCGGCCGCCGGAGGCGGGGAGCCGGAAGCCCTGGGCCCAGCCGTCGACCGTGGTACGGGAGAGCGGCTTGCCGTCCAGGGTGGCCGTCCAGCCCTCGGCGGCGGTGTCGGCGAGACGCAGGACGCGGCCGTCGGCGCCGGCCGGGATCGTGGTGTGGATGTCGACCGGGCCGGCGGCGACCGGCTGCGGGGTGCCGGACTCGGGGACGACGGTGGCGCGCGCGACCTGCTGGTCGACCCGCCACAGGGCGCTGCCGTCCTGCTGGCTGAGCCGCGTCAGGCCGGGCGTGGCGTCCAGGACGCGGGTGACCTCGCGGGGCGCGCCCCTGTGGACGAGCACGTAGCGCACGGCGAACTCGCCGAGCTGGTCGGCCTGGTCGGCGCCGGAGCCGGCCACGAGGTTGGCGACGACCTTGTCGAGTCTGCTGTTCTCGCCGTCGGCGGCGGCGAGTTCGGCGTCGCCGAGGCGGGCGCCGGAGCCGCGGACCAGCATGTAGCCGACGTGGGCGGCGGAGTCGCTGTCGAGGACGAGGGTGCGGGCCTGGTCGCGGGTGCCGCTCTCCTCGGCGACGAACGCGGGCACCTGCACGGGGTCGCGTCGCTCCAGCGGCCCGTCGGCGCCGGCGATCATCCAGCCCGCGGCGACCAGCAGGGGACCCGCGGCCGAGGCGAAGGCGATCAGCGCGGCGACGGGCTGGCGCCAGCCGAAGCTCTGCTCGGCCACCCGCGCGCGGGCTCCGTCGGCGCCGAGGACGGCGGCGGCCAGGAGGGCGAGGCCGTAGACGAGGGTGGCGGGGCCGGCCCAGGCGGAGGCGTTGGACAGGACCGCGAGAACGAGGCCGACGAGGGCGGCGGCCCAGGCCGTGCGGATGCCGAACTGCCGCTCGGAGCGCAGCAGGGCGGCGAGCGCGGCCAGCACGACTCCGACGAGCATCAGCCCGCTGACCGTGCCCGGGCCGCCGGGGCTCATGCCGAGCAGGTCGAGGGCGGAGGCCGCCGAGGTGCCGTACTCCAGGCCGGCTTCCTGGAAGAAGCCGGACGGGAGCAGGGACAGCGACCAGGGCGTGAGGACGAGCAGCGGGGTGCCGAGCTGGGCCAGGAACCGCAGGCCGTACGCGGTGATCTCGGCTCGGCGCACGACCAGCAGGCCGACGCCGAGGATCAGCGCGACGGGCCAGACGACCGGCGTGAACGCGGTGGTGACGGTCAGCAGGAGGGCGTACGCCCAGGTGGCGCGCCAGCTGCCGCGGGCGTCGGAGGTGTGGGCGAGGCCGCCGGCCGCGATGCCCGCGCGCGCGAGGAGCGGCAGCAGGACGGCGAGGACGGCGGTGCCGAGGCGGCCGCCGGCGAGGGCGCCGGTGACGGCGGGCAAAAAGGCGTAGACGACGGCGGCCCACGCGCGCAGCAGGCGCGACTCCACGAGCGGGCGGGAGGCGAAGTACGCGGTGAAGCCGGCCAGTGGGACCGAACCGACCAACAGGAGGGTGACCGCGAGGCCGGTCGAGCCGAACAGCGCGGACCCGAGCATCGCGAGGAGGGCGAGGTACGGCGGCGCGGACGAGATGCCGCCGGCGCCCACCGTGTGCCAGGCGTCCAGGTAGCGCGACCACAGGTCACCGGAGTCGGCCGGGGCGGGCAGCAGGGCGCCGCCCGCGAGCGCGCCGCCGCCGAGGAGGGCGCGGCAGGCGACCAGGGAGACGAGGAGCAGCGCCAGGAAGAGCACCGGGCCGGGCTTGCGGGCGACGCGCTTCAGGCGGGCGAACTGCTCGACCTCCAGGAAGTCGGCGTCGTCACCGCCGGGCCCGGACTCGAGCCCGCCGCCGTGCCGTCCGGCGCCGGAGGCGGCCTCGGGGTCGGAGCTGCCGAAGAGGTCTCCCGCGGCCTGCTCGAAGGTGGCGCGGATCGTCGCGCCCGGCGGCGGGAACAGCGGCCGCATCTCGGCCTTGTCGACGGCCGGACGGCCGCGCTTGCGGCGCCCGGCGAGGATCCGCTCGGGCCGCAGCAGGGTGCCCAGCAGTCCGCGGATCTCGTCGACGGCCTGTCCGGGGACCTTGCCGACCAAGTAGGCGACGGTCCGCAGCAGGGTGCCGACGACGAGCCGCAGCAGCACCCAGGGCAGGACCGCGGTGCGTGTGTTGACGAGCAGGGTGTAGACGGCGCCGGCCTTGTCGACCTTGTGCGGGGAGGCGGTGGTGCGGCCCGCGCAGTCCACGGCGCGGCGCTCGCGCGAAGCCGCCTCGGCGTGCCGTACGACGGCTTCCGGGGCGATCAGGACGCGGTAGCCGGCCGCGTGGGCACGCCAGCACAGGTCGACGTCGTCACGCATCAGGGGGAGCCGGCGGTCGAAGCCGCCGAGCTGTTCGAACACGTCGCGGCGGATCAGCATGCCGGCGGTGGAGACGGACAGCACGGACCGGACGTGGTCGTGCTGGCCCTGGTCCTGTTCGCGGCGGTCCAGGCCGGTCCAGCGGCGGCCGGAGTGGGCGATGGTGACGCCGACCTCCAGCAGCTGACGCCGGTCGTACCAGCCGCGGAGCTTGGGGCCCACCACGGCGACGTCGTCCCGGCCCAGTCCGTACTCGTTGTCCACCACCCGCAGCAGCTGGGCCAGGGCGTCGGGGTCGGGGGCACAGTCGTCGTGGAGCAGCCACAGCCACTGCACCGGCTCTCCGTGCGGAAGCTCGGGCAGGTCGTAGGTGTCGTCGCGCCAGGTGCGCGTGACCGGGTCCCAGCCGCTCGGCCGCTTCAGGTACGGCAGCTCTTCCGGCGTGAGCACGGGGGCGGTGCGGTCCGCCTCCTCGACGGCCTGGCCGAAGCCGGTACGCCGGGCCAGATGCAGCACCCGGTCGGCGCCGAGGGCGTCGGTGACCAACTGGGCGGAGTCGTCCGCGCTGCCGGTGTCGGCGCCCAGGGCGAACTGCACGGGGCGCTCCTGGCCGAGCAGCCCGGCGAGCGCGTCGGGCAGCCAGCGGGCTCCGTCGTGGGAGACGAGGACCGCGGTCACCACGTGACGCGGGAACTCAGGTGTGGCAGCGGTGTCTTGCTGGGCTGCCGAGTGGCTGTGCACGGACATCGAGGTACGGGCCCCGGTTCGGTGGACTGCGGTGGACGCCTGTGCCCCGACAGGGCGGCGAGGCGTCTCGGACGAGCGCCCACACTATCGGCTGGGCATGCCGGCGGCCCGCCGCCTGTGGACAACCACCTGCGACGGGCCGCTCGGGAAGGTGTGGAGGCGCGGGTGCTCGTCCTCCGGGGCGGGTGGCCGGCGGACCAGGGCCGTCAGACCGCGGCCTTCTTCAGCCGGCGCCGCTCGCGCTCGGACAGGCCGCCCCAGATGCCGAAGCGTTCGTCGTGGGCGAGGGCGTACTCGAGGCACTCGGAGCGGACCTCACAGGCGAGGCAGACCTTCTTGGCCTCTCTCGTGGATCCGCCCTTCTCGGGGAAGAAGGACTCGGGGTCGGTCTGGGCGCACAGCGCGCGCTCCTGCCAGCCGAGTTCCTCGTCCGCGTCGTCGACCAGCAGTTGCTGCACCGTCTCGGTCATGTGCGCCCCTCGTCCGTCTACTCGCGTCCCCGTGCTGCGGCCGTTACCGATTTCGGCTGAACGACACGAGTGAAATTACAAGTGTGCTGCTCCGGGCGAGTCAAGCCGAGATCTGCTATTGGGTCCCTTATTCACTCTGCGGAACCAAGGCCTTGCGGAAAGTGTTCAAATCGGCATAAACCTTGACAAGCGGACAGGGCCCGAGAGAACCCCCCAGCCGCGCGGTGCCCTTCCGGCCCCGTACGGAGAAGGACGCCCAGAACCCGGATCCCGTTCCGACGCGTCGCGTCGATGCGAACCGGATCACAGTCGGATCACGAGATCGCATCGAGGTGTGCGCCCGGATGAGCGCCATGTGTCCCGGGTGACGCCTGAACAAACCTTTCACCTGACGGTTGAACCGGATGAGGTGAAACATGTCCCACTTGCCGGGTGCCGAGTTGACAGTGAAGGTGTGAGCCGATGTCCTTGTGGGCATGCTCGCGAACTTGGCACTCACCTCGACCCGCTCGGCCGGGTCCCTCGGTGCTGCCCATGCTCGCTGTAGCTGTTGTTGCTGTCCCAGCTGTTGAGCCGACGCGCTCCAGTTGCGCTCGAGTCCCACCGCGACTCGGCTGCTGTCTCCTTGCACCCCACCAGGGTCGAGCCCTTGACCGGGCCTGTCTCCCGTCCGTGATCCGGGCGGACGGTACGCGACACCCAGCCAGCCCCCACTCTTCCGCCGAGGAACCCAGCACCCCATGAACAGCGACAGCGACCTCCAGATCGCCGGCGACATCCTCGAAGTCCCGCACCTGCTCCAGCCCCCGCGCGAGCATCCGGCCACCGTCGCCGAGTTCGCCGGCCTGGCCCGTTCCCTGGCCGCCGACCGCGCCCAGTGGCAGCACCTGGTCCGTTACGACGCGACGACCCGCTGGTACCACCGGCTGCGTACCGGTCCCGGTTACGAGGTGTGGCTGCTGTCCTGGGTCCCCGGGCAGGGCAGCGGACCGCACGACCACGGCCGTTCCTCCGGTGTCCTGACCGTCCTGGAGGGCACGTTGACCGAGCGGACCGATCGCGGAACGCGCGCGCTGGGGGCGGGCGCGCAGCGGGTGTTCGCGCCGGGGTACGTGCACGAGGTGGTCAACGACGCCCTGGAGCCGGCCGTCAGCCTGCACATCTACTACCCGGGGCTGACCGAGATGCCGATGCGCACCGCCTGCACGGCCTCCGCACCCTCCGCGGACGTGGACGCCGTGACCGCCTGACACGTTGTCGTACCCGCCTGCAAGACTTGGGCCATGCGCATTGTGGTTCTGGCAGGCGGCATCGGTGGTGCCCGGTTCCTGCGCGGTCTGAAGCAGGCCGCGCCGGACGCGGACGTCACGGTCATCGGCAACACCGGGGACGACATCCACCTCTTCGGGCTGAAGGTCTGCCCGGACCTCGACACGGTGATGTACACGCTCGGCGGCGGCATCAACGAGGAGCAGGGCTGGGGGCGGGCCGACGAGACGTTCCACCTCAAGGAGGAACTCGCGGCCTACGGCGTGGGGCCCGAATGGTTCGGGCTGGGCGACCGGGACTTCGCCACGCACATCGTGCGGACCCAGATGATCAGCGCGGGGTATCCGCTGAGCGCGGTGACCGAGGCGCTGTGCGACCGGTGGCGGCCGGGCGTACGGCTGATCCCGATGACGGACGACCGGGTCGAGACCCATGTCGCGGTCGAGGTCGACGGGGAGCGCAAGGCCATCCACTTCCAGGAGTACTGGGTGCGGCTGCGGGCCTCCGTGCCGGCCGAGGCGATCGTGCCGGTCGGGGCGGAGCAGTCCAAGCCGGCGCCGGGCGTTCTGGAGGCCGTCGCGGAGGCGGACGTCGTGCTCTTCCCGCCCTCCAACCCCGTCGTCTCCATCGGCACGATCCTCGCCGTGCCCGGCATCCGCGAGGCGATCGCGGACGCCGGGGTGCCGGTGGTGGGCCTGTCCCCCATCGTGGGGGACGCGCCCGTGCGCGGGATGGCCGACAAGGTGCTCGCGGCCCTCGGCGTGGAGTCGACGGCCGCGGCGGTCGCCGAGCACTACGGCTCGGGGCTGCTGGACGGCTGGCTGGTCGACACCGTGGACGCGGGTGTGGTGGAGCGCGTGGAGGCCGCCGGCATCAGGTGCCGGGCCGTACCGCTGATGATGACCGACCTCGACGCGTCCGCGCAGATGGCGCGGGAGGCCCTGACGCTGGCGGAGGAGGTGCGGGCGCTGTGAGCGGTGCCGCCGACGGCTACCGGGTCTGGGCCGTGCCGGGGATCCCCGAGGTGCAGCGGGGCGACGACCTCGCCAAGCTGATCGCCGCCGCCGAGCCGGCGCTGGCCGACGGGGACGTCGTCCTGGTCACCTCGAAGATCGTGTCCAAGGCGGAGGGCCGGATCGTCCGGGCGTCCGACCGGGAAGCGGCGATCGACGCCGAGACGGTACGGGTCGTGGCGCGGCGCGGGGCGCTCAGGATCGTCGAGAACCGGCAGGGGCTCGTCATGGCCGCCGCCGGGGTCGACGCCTCCAACACCCCCTCCGGGACGGTGCTGTTGCTGCCCGAGGACCCGGACGCGTCCGCGCGGACGATCCGGGACGGCCTGCGGGACGCCCTCGGCGTCGACGTCGGCGTGGTCGTCACCGACACGTTCGGGCGGCCCTGGCGCGCCGGGCTGACGGACGTGGCGATCGGCGCCGCCGGTGTGCGGGTGCTCGACGACCTGCGCGGGGGCACGGACGCGCACGGCCAGCCGCTCAGCGCGACGGTCGTGGCCACGGCGGACGAGCTGGCCGCCGCCGGTGACCTGGTGAAGGGCAAGTCCGCCGGGCTGCCCGTCGCCGTGGTGCGCGGGCTGCCGCAGATGGTGGCCGGGGAGCACGGCGAGGGCGCCCGCGCCATGGTGCGCGGCGCGCGCGACGACATGTTCCGGCTGGGCACCTCGGAGGCGATACGGGCGGCGGTGACCCAGCGGCGTACGGTACGGGCCTTCACGGACGAGCCGGTCGACCCGGGAGCCGTCCGACGGGCCGTGGCCGCGGCCGTGACGGCGCCGGCCCCGCACCACACGACGCCGTGGCGGTTCGTACTGCTGGAGTCGCCGGAGTCGCGGACCCGGTTGCTGGACGCCATGCGCGAGGCGTGGATCGCCGATCTGCGGCGGGACGGCAAGAGCGAGGAGTCCATCGCCAGGCGGGTGCGGCGCGGAGAGGTGCTGCGGGGCGCGCCGTATCTCGTCGTGCCGTGTCTCGTCATGGACGGCTCGCACACGTACGGCGACGCGCGGCGGGACGGGGCCGAGCGGGAGATGTTCGTGGTCGCCGCGGGAGCCGGTGTACAGAACTTCCTGGTCGCGCTGGCCGGGGAGCGGCTGGGGTCGGCGTGGGTGTCGTCCACGATGTTCTGCCGGGACGTGGTGCGCCGGGTGCTGGAGCTGCCGCCGGACTGGGATCCGATGGGGGCGGTGGCGGTCGGGCATCCCGCGGAGGAGCCGCGGGCGCGGCCGGAGCGGGACGCGGAGGCGTTCGTCGAGGTGCGGTGACGCGCGTCCTCCGCGCCGGTTGTCGTGATCCGCGTCCGCAGCGTCGGTTGTCGTGATCCGCGTCCTCCGCGTCGAGGTGCCCGGTGGACGTGGGTTCGGCCGGGGTGTGTCGGTGCGGGTCGGGCTGCGCCTACCCTCGTAGGACTTCTCCCTCTCGAATCCCTGGGGCCTCACTCGTGGCAGGACGGTTCTCCCCGCGGCCCACGCGTACGACCGTGCGCGGTGGGGAGGTCGTCGTGCCCGCCGCGCGCCGGGAGGCGCCGGTGGCCGCGGGGCGGGTGCGTACGTGGGTGCCGGACGGGCCGCTCGATCTCGGGCTGGTGCTCGGGCCGCTGCGGCGCGGGCCGGTGGATCCGACGTTCCGGGCGATGCCGGACGGGTCGGTGTGGCGGGCCAGTCTCACCCCTGCCGGGCCGGGGACGCTGCGGGTCGCGGCGGCCGGTGGCGCGGTGCGCGGGGAGGCGTGGGGGCCGGGGGCGGAGTGGCTGCTGGAGCAGTTGCCGGGGATGCTGGGCGCCCATGACGATCCGTCCGCGTTCACGCCTCGGCACCGGGTGGTGGCGATGGCCCGGCATCGGCGGCCGGGGCTGCGGCTGACGCGGACCGGACTGGTGCTGGAGTCGCTGATCCCGTCCATCCTTGAGCAGAAGGTCACCACCGACGAGGCGTACCGGGCGTGGCGGTCGCTGGTACGGAAGTTCGGGGAGCCGGCGCCGGGGCCCGCGGCGGGCGGGCGGCTGTGGGTGATGCCCCCGCCGCGGACGTGGGCGCTGATCCCGTCGTGGGAGTGGCATCGGGCGGGGGTCGACAACAAGCGGGCGTCGACGATCCTGCGGGCGGTGCGGGTGGCGGGACGGCTGGAGGAAGCGGTGCGCATGGAGCCGGGCGCGGCGCGGGCCCGCCTGGAGGTGGTGCCGGGGATCGGGCCGTGGACGTCGGCGGAGGTCGTGCAGCGCAGCCATGGGGCGGCGGACGCGGTGACCACCGGGGATCTGCATCTGCCGGGGATCGTGGGGTGGGCGCTGGCTGGGGATCGGGACGCGGACGACGCGGTGATGCTGGAGTTGCTGGAGCCGTATTCCGGGCAGCGGCACCGGGCCGCTCGGCTGATCCTGCTCAGCGGGAAGGTGCCGGCTCGGCGGGCGCCGCGGATGCCTCGGGGGGACATCGGGCGGCTGTGAGATGACGGGCCGTGGGGGCCGCCGCCCCCACACCCCCGCTTCGGCCCTGCACCGCCCTCGTCCTCAAACGCCGGACAGGCTGACTTTCCTGGGCCCTACCGGACAATGCGCCCTCAAGCGCCGGACAGGCAGGGTTTGCCGGCCCGTACCCGGCAGCGTGTCCTCAAACGCCGGACCGGCTGACCTGCTGGGCCGTTTCGGGCCGGCGGAGAGGGGCTGCGGAGAGGCGTTACTGATCCGAGGAGAAGCGCACCGCTCCCGCCGGGATGCGGGCGCCGCACCAGACGCGCATGCCCTCGCGCAGTTCGTTGTCGGCGCCGATGACCGCGCCGTCGCCGATGACCGTGCCGCTGAGGACGGAGCGCTCGCCGACGCGGGCGCGGGTCCCGATCAGGGAGTCGGTGATGACCACGCCGGGTTCGATGACGGCACCGGGCAGGATCGTCGAACCGAAGACCCGGGCGCCCTCCGCGACGAAGGCGCCCTCGCCGACCACCGTGCCGCCCGTGAGTTTGGCGTCGGGCGCCACCGTGGCCGTCGGGAGGATCAGGCGGTCACCGCAGAGGCCGGGGACCGCGGGCGACGGGGCCCGGCCCAGGACCAGGTCGGCGGAGCCGCGGACGAAGGCCGCCGGGGTGCCGAGGTCCAGCCAGTACGTCGAGTCGACCATGCCCTGCAGGTGGGCCCCGGCTGCCAGCAGGTCCGGGAACGTCTCGCGTTCCACCGACACGGGGCGGCCCGCCGGGATGGTGTCGATCACCGAGCGGCGGAAGACGTACGCCCCCGCGTTGATCTGGTCGGTGACGATCTCCTCGGGGGTCTGCGGTTTCTCCAGGAACGCCAGGACCCTGCCCGTGTCGTCCGTGGGGACCAGACCGTAGGCGCGCGGGTCCGTGACCTTCGTGAGGTGGAGGGAGACGTCCGCGCCCGTCCGCCCGTGGGTGTCCACCAGCGCCCTGATGTCCAGGCCGGTGAGGATGTCACCGTTGAAGATCAGGACCGGGTCGTCGGGGCCCGAGTGGAGGCGGGAGGCGACGTTGCGGATCGCGCCGCCCGTGCCGAGCGGCTCCTCCTCCGTCACGTACTCGATGTGCAGGCCCAGCGACGAGCCGTCGCCGAAGTACGGCTCGAAGACCTCGGCCAGGTAGGAGGTGGCGAGCACGATGTGGTCGACGCCCGCCGCTCTCGCCCGGGCCAGCTGGTGCGTGAGGAAGGGGACCCCGGCAGCGCGGACCATGGGCTTCGGCGTGTGCACCGTGAGCGGGCGCAGCCGGGTGCCCTTGCCGCCGACCAGGAGGATCGCTTCTGTCACCTGTCGTCTCCGCTTCCTGCCGGGACCGGCCGAACTCTCTTTCGGCCGGCCAGTGTATGCAGACCGGTGTGCGACGCCTTGGACGGCCGTGCGGCATGCAGCCTCGTGCCACCCGACAGCGACGGACGTGTCCTCCGGACAGCGGTCGAACGGACAGACTCCTCCGCGTCCCGGACGGTTCCCGGCCCGCCCGGACGGTTGCCGAGCCCCCTGGGCCCCGGCCCGGGTCCTAGCGCCCCTGGTAGCGGGCCGCGGTCGTGCGGGCCGAGCCGAGCTTGCGGTAGAGCTGCCAGCCGGGGCACGCCGTGGCGAAGCCGTCCCGATGACCGGAGATCACGTTCAGTCGCACATTCTTGCCCTTCCGGTAGAGATTGCCACCGCCGGACTTCAGGTATGTCTTCCCGCGCGGATTGGCGCCGTAGAGGCCGAGTTTCCACGCGGTGAGCCGGGCGACGGCCTTCACCGCGGCGCCGGGCGGCTTGGCGGAGCCGAACGTGCCGAGGACGGCGATGCCCATGCTGTTGGAGTTGAACCCGAGGGTGTGCGCGCCCAGGACCGGCTTCGCCACGCCCCCCGCCCGCCCCTCGTAGATCTTTCCGCACTTGTCGACGAGGAAGTTGTAGCCGATGTCGCGCCAGCCCATGCTCTTGACGTGGTAGCGGTAGATACCACGGATGACGGAGGGCGCCTGCGCGCAGCGGTATCCGTTGCCGGAGGCCGTGTGGTGGACGAAGGCCGCCTTGACCTTCTTCGTGTACACGAACTTCCGTTCCCGCAGCGTCTCGTTCGCGCCCCAGCCGCGCCGCGTGACGATGCCCGGACGCGGTCCGATGTACGGCTTCACACGCCGCGTCTGCGACAACTCGCCGACGCGCAGGGCGGACAGTTCCCGCTCCGTCGCACCCCGGCCGAGCGCGGGGATCTCGGTGGCGCCGAGGGGGGCCGACAGTTCGGCGTTGACGACGGAGGCGTCCATGACGTTCATGGCATCCATGGCGGCGAGGGCCTTGGCCTTGGCCGGGTCGGCGGTGGGGGCGAGGTTCCGGACGGTGGTCTCGTGGACGACGGTGTCCTGGGGGGCGGTGTCCTGGGGAGCGGTGTCGGCGCGGGGGGCCGGGGGTTCCTCGCCGGGGTCGACGAGTTCGAGGCGCAGGCCGGTGGGAAGGGGGGAGGCCGCCGTCGCCGTATGAGACCCCGAGGTGGTCCGGGCGGTCCGGGTGGTCTCCTCGGCGGCGGGCGTTCGGGTTTCGCCGTCCGCCCGGACGCGTACCTCCACGCCGTCCGAGTCACCCACCCACAGCGGGGCCGTGGCACCGCGCACGCGCCCCGAGGAGCGCTCGGCCGTGTCCGGGTCGGCCGCGTGTTCGGTGTTGTGCGTCTCGACGTCCTGCCAGCCGGACCAGGCGCCCGTGTCGGCGGCGCGGGTACGGACCTGGACACGGCCGTGGAGTTCGGCGTCCGGGTCGTCCCAGACCACGCCGACGAGCGAGAAGCGCCGTACGTCCCGGCGGGACAGGCCCTGTTCACCGGCGGGCCCGAGGGCGCGGTCGCTCACGAGCGGCCTCAGCGGCAGCGACTGGGTGCTGCCGGACACCTCCGCGGGCCGCGCCGGTCTCGCGGTCGTCCGAGCCGTGCCGGCCGTGACCGTACGAGCCTTGGCCGTACGGGTCGTAGCCGGATGGATCGTGGCCGGATGGATCGTGGCCGGGTGGGCCGCCACGGCTGCCGCGTTCACCGGGGCCGGAGTGTTCGCGGCGGCCGCGGGCGGGGTCAGCGGAAGGGCCAGGGCGGCCGCGCAGGTGACACCGATCGAGGAAACAAGGAATCCACGCATGCCCCCGATCTTGGACATAGTCATACATATCTGTCCATCGGGGAATTGACGGGCCGTCGGCCGGTGTTGCGCCGAACCGGTGGTGGGGAGAAGGCCCGGCGGCTCGATGCGCGGGGGCGGTCCGCGTACCCTTCTGCGGGTGAACGCCACCGATCGCACCCCCGCCGACCTGCTGCGTTCCGCGCTCGCCGCGGATCCCGGACGCCCACTGGTGACCTTCTACGACGACGCCACGGGCGAACGCGTCGAATTGTCCGTGGCCACCTTCGCCAACTGGGTGGCCAAGACCTCGAACCTCCTCCAGGGTGATCTCGCCGCCGCGCCCGGTGACCGGGTCGCGCTGCTGCTGCCCGCGCACTGGCAGACGGCGGTGTGGCTGCTGGCGTGTTCGTCGGTGGGGGTGATCGCGGACGTCGGCGGGGATCCGGGGACGGCCGACGTCGTGGTGAGCGGGCCGGACTCCCTGGAGGCGGCACGGGCGTGCTCCGGAGAGCGCGTCGCCATGGCGCTGCGACCGTTGGGCGGGCGGTTTCCGCAGGCCCCGGCGGGATTCGCCGACTACGCCGTCGAGGTGCCGGGTCAGGGGGACCGGTTCGCGCCGTTCGCGCCGGTGGACCCGGAGGAGCCGGCGTTGATCGTCGCCGGGCGGCAGTTCAGCGGGGCCGAGGTGGTCGAGCGGGCCCGGGCGGAGGCGCCGGGGGTGGGGCTCACGGGGCCGGGGTCCCGGGTGCTGTCCGGGTTGCCGTACGACACGTGGGAGGGACTGAACGCGGGGTTGTACGCGCCGTTGGCCGTCGGGGGGTCCGTGGTGTTGTGCCGGAACCTCGATCGGCTGGGGGAGGAAGGACTGGCGAAGCGGATCGAGAGTGAGCGGGTGACTGCGACGGCGCGGTAGGCGGGGCGGGGGTGAGCGGCCTTCGCGCCCGCCCGGCTCGTTCCGGGGGCTGCCGTCCCCAGACCCCCGCTTCCGCCCGGGAGAGGCCTCGCCCTCAGGCGCCGGACGGACCGAGGTCGCCCGGACCGGCGCCGACGAGAAGCGAAGGTACCGGCTCAGGCCGGCGACGTACCGGCTCGGGGCCGCGTCGCCCCCTCCCCCGTTCGGCCCATCTCCATCCGCCCCCCGCCCTCCGTCCGCGCCATCGTCGTAGAAGCAGCCCGCACGACACGCTCGTACGTCATGAGGGGTGGATCCGACGTGACCGACACCGCAGGTGCGCCCTTCTCACGGGACGGCGCCGCCGTCGGCCTCAGTCCGGGGGTGGGGGCCTCCGCCACCGGGCGGGGGCTGATACGGCGGCGGAGGCGGAGGTGGGTGCGCGGGACGGGACTCGTCGTGGCGGTCGGCGTGCTCGCGGCCGGCGGGGCCGGATGGGCCGTCTACGCGAAGCTCGACGGCAACATCACGCCCGACGAGGCGGCCGCGGCCGAACTCGCCCGGTACGAGGAGGAGCGGCCCACCGCGCTCGTACGGGGCGCGCGGAACATCCTGGTGATCGGGTCGGACTCCCGGTCGGGGGACGGGAACCGCCGGTACGGGCGGGACTCCGGGACCGAGCGGTCCGACACGACCATCCTGCTGCACCTGGCCGCCGGACGCCGCAGCGCCACCGCCGTCTCGCTGCCCCGGGACCTCATGGTGGACGTCCCCAGTTGCCGCCGGCCCGACGGCAGCCGCACCGAGCCCATGTTCGCGATGTTCAACTACGCCTTCCAGATGGGCGGTTCGGCCTGCACCGTGCGGACCGTCGAGCGGCTCACGGACATCCGCGTGGACCACTACGTGGTCGTCGACTTCCACGGGTTCAAGGACATGGTCGACGCGATCGACGGCGTCGAGGTGTGCCTCACCGAGCCGATCCACGACAAGGCCGCCAAACTGAGGCTGCCGGCGGGACGGGTGAAGCTCGACGGCGAGCAGGCCCTCGGCTACGTCCGCGTCCGCAAGTCCCTCGGCAACGGCAGCGACACCGACCGGATGGAGCGTCAGCAGCGTTTCCTGGGTGCCCTCGTCAACAAGGTGCGCGGCAACGACGTCCTGCTGAACCCGGTGAAGCTCTATCCCGTGCTGGACGCGGCCACGTCCTCCCTGACGACCGATCCCGGTCTGGCGAGCCTGCGCGGGCTGTACGAACTCGTGCGCGGAGTACGTCACATCCCCACCGAACGCGTGCAATTCCTGACCGTGCCCCGGGAGTCGTACGTCTACAACGCCAATCGCGACCAACTCGTGGAACCGGAAGCCGAGAAGCTGTTCGAGCGACTGCGCTCGGACGCGCCGGTCGAGGTGACCCGGGCCGCTCCCGAGGATTCCACGACGAAAAGCTCCGACCCGGCGCGGGACAGCGGCGAGAACGACGAAATGGGGGACGAAGAGGAGGGCGGCGATTCCGCCGGGGAGTCGTTCGACTACGGCGAGTACGAGTACAGCCGCCACTACAACTCCCAGGCCGGCTACGGAGCTGACGACGGGAAACCGGGCGAGAAGCGGCCCGCCGAACCCGCGCCCCCGATTTCCCCGACGCCCACGTTCCGCGGGAACACCGCCGCCGAAGACCCCTGCGAGTAAAGCATTCGCCAAGGTGGCGAACCGGCGTCCGAGAATATGGGCGGATTGCCCGCTTGTAGGGAAGTGGAATGCGTCACCGGCGTCGCTTCCCGCCTTACCTGGCGGTTAGTGTGAGCGATCCGGTGCACCCGGCCACAAGGTCCGTCCTGGGTCAGGCACCGTGAGACCGAGACCCGGGCGCCTTTTGAGGGGGAAGGCGCCGCGTGCCCCGACGGAGGAATCGGACAACCGTGGACGCGCAAGGCCGTGGGCGGGCGGACGACATCGACCCCGCAGACCAGTGGGTACTCAACCCGGAGACCGGCGAATACGAACTGCGACTGGGCCCTTCCGCACCGCAGTCGGCGGTTCCCGGACCGCGGGCCGCCGTCCCGGCCGGAACGGCCCCGGCACGCGGTCGCAGGGCGGCACCCGCGACCCCCGGCCGCGAGAGTCCCGGCCGCAGGACTTCCGGCCGTGGGACTTCCGGCCGTGGGACTCCTGACCGCGAGACGTCCAGCCCTGAGACACCTGGCCGTGACGTACCCGGCCGTGGCGCACCCGGCCGCCAGGTCCCGCCCCCGCGCAGGCGGCGCGGCGCGCCCGAGGAGCCGCTGCCGGGCCGGCGCGGGCGCCGGCCGGTCAAGAAGACCTCGAAGGCCAGGAAGGCCCTGCTGTGGACCGGCGGCACGATGGCGTTCGTGCTGGTGGCCGCGGCGGGGGGCGCCTACCTCTACATCGAGCACCTCAACGGCAACATCCAGTCCGTCGCCGACGACGGCGCGAGCACCGGTGGCTTCCAGAAGGACAAGGCCATCAACATCCTGGTGATCGGCACCGACAAGCGCACGGGCTCGGGCAACGAGGGCTACGGCGACGCCGGCAGCGTCGGGCACGCGGACACCACGATCCTGCTGCACGTCTCCAAGGACCGGACGAACGCGACCGCCCTCAGCATCCCGCGCGACCTGATCGTCGACGTCCCCGACTGTCCCACCCAGCAGGCCGACGGCAGCCAGAAGATCATCCCGGGCACGGCCGGCGTCCGCTTCAACACGAGCCTCGGGCAGGACGGCCGGACGCCCAGCTGCACCGTGCGGACCGTCACCGAGCTGACCGGGGTCACTCCCGACAACTTCATGGTCGCCGACTTCAACGCGGTCAAGACGCTGACCACGGCGGTCGGCGGGGTCGACGTGTGTCTCGCCAAGGACATCAAGGACCCGGACTCGCATCTGGACCTGAAGAAGGGGACGCAGCACATCTCGGGCGAGACGGCTCTCGCCTTCGTGCGCACCCGGCACGCCGTGGGACTCGGCGGTGACCTGAGCCGGATCACCCTCCAGCAGCAGTTCCTCAGCGCGCTGATGCGGAAACTGAAGTCCAACGACACGCTGACCAGCCCGTCGAAGATGATCAAGCTGGCGGAGGCGGGCACGAAGGCGCTGACCGTCGACTCCAACCTGGACAGCATCAACAAGCTGAAGGACCTCGGTCTGGAGCTGGGCAAGCTCAACACCAAGAACCTGACGTTCACCACGGTCCCGGTGATCGACAACCCGGCGGAGAAGGTCAAGGCGACCGTCGTCGTCAACCCGTCATCGGCTCCCCAGGTGTTCAGCATGATCCGGAAGGACGTGTCGTTCACCGAGGTCAAGGCACAGAAGAAGAAGGAGGCGGCGGCCGTCGCCGCCCGTCTGAAGGGCACCAAGGCGCCCGCCTCACAGGTGCGGGTGCGCATCATGAACGGCGGCGCCGTGGCCGGCAGCGCGCAGGAGACGCTCAACTGGCTTCAGCTGGACGAGGGGGTCGAGAAGTCCGAGAACGCGGGCAACGCACCGGAGGAACTGGCCAGGACCACGCTCGAGTACGCTCCCGACCAGGCCGACCAGGCACGTCGGCTGGCGGACATCATGGGCCTGTCCGGCTCGGCGATGAAGCCGGGCAAGAGCGTGACCAACTCCCAGGGGCTGCCCGCGATGACGCTGACCCTGGGCAAGGACTTCGAGGGCGCCGGCGTGTCGCTGACCACTCCGACGAAGGCGCCGGAGGGAATTCGGAAGTCCACGGCTGACAAGGTCGAGTGCGCCGAGTGACCTGACGGGCCTGTCGTACGTCTAAGGGGACGTGGGACAGGCCCGTTCGGCGGTGCGAGGGTGGGGAGACTGGGGATGACGCACAGCAGTGTGCACGGGGAGGGGACCCGTCCGGACGCGCGGCCGGACGGCGGACCGGGCCGGGAGGGCGGCCGCCGCACGAACGGCGGGGCCGGCCGCCGCCGCAAACAGTCCGGCGCCGGCGAGGCGGGAGGCGGGGACGGCTCCGGCAGAGCCGGTACGGGAAGCGGGGACGGCTCCGGCAGGAGCGGTACGGCGAGCGGGCACGGCTCCGGCAGGAGCGGTACGGCGAGCGGGGACGGCTCCGGCAGAGGCGGTCCGGGGAGCGGGCACGGCGGACAGCGCGGCCGGCAGCGGCCCGGGGGCAGGCGCCGGGTGCTGCGCTGGTCGGCGACGACACTCGCGGTGCTGATACTCGGCACGGCCGGCGCCGGATACCTGTACTACCAGCACCTCAACGGCAACATCCAGAAGGGCGAGCGCAGCAGCGGCGACTCCAAGGCGAACCGCACCGAGCCGAACGCGGACGGCCAGACCCCGCTGAACATCCTGCTCATCGGCTCGGACAGCCGTAAGTCCGACGCGAACGTGGCCCTCGGCGGCAGCAGGGACCATCGCGACAACCCGCCGCTGGGCGATGTGCAGATGCTCATCCACCTCTCCGCGGACCGCGAGAGCGCGGCGGTCGTCAGCATCCCGCGCGACACCCGGGTCGACATCCCGGCGTGCAAGGACCCGGACACCGGCGAGGCGTACGCGGCGACCAACAGGATCATCAACGAGTCCCTGAGCCGCGGCGGGGCCGGCTGCACCCTGGCCACCTGGGAGAACCTCACCGGGGTCTACATCGACCACTGGATGACGATCGACTTCGCGGGCGTGGTGAGCATGGCGGACGCCATCGGCGGCGTCGAGGTCTGTGTGAGGCAGAACGTGTGGGACCGCCCGCTGCCCGGTGTGTCCGGCGGCTCCCAGCTGAAGCTGGAGGCGGGCAGGACCAAGGTCGAGGGCGAGCAGGCGCTCCAGTGGCTGCGTACCCGGCACGCCTGGGGCAGTGACCCGCTGCGGGCCCGCGCCCAGCACATGTACATGAACTCGATGATCCGCACGCTGAAGGACCAGAACGTCTTCACCGACGGCGGCCGGCTGACGAAGCTGGCCGAGGCGGCCACCGAGTCCCTGACGGTCTCGGAGGAGATCGGCACGGTGAAGAAGCTGTACGACCTCGGCATGCAGCTCAAGACGGTGCCCACGGACCGCATCACGATGACGACGATGCCGACCGTGCAGGACCCGAAGAACGTCAACCACCTGCTGCCCGCGGGCGACGACGCGGAGAAGATGTGGGCGATGCTCCGCGACGACGTGCCCTTCGACGACAACGGCACGAAGGGCGAGGGCTCGAAGAACGAGGACGCGAAGACGGACGGCTCGAAGACGGACGCCCGGCAGACGGCGGGCGCCGACAAGGGCACCGGCGATCCCGCGGCCGCGAAGGACGAGATCGGCGTCCTGGTGAGCAACGCCACCCGCACCGCCGCACTCGGCCCGGTCGCCGGGCGCGCGAGCACGATCGCCGAGGCGCTGGTCGCCAAGGGCTACACGAGGGCGGGCAAGGACACCTCACCGGCGGTGGCCGAGGAGCGGACCGTGGTGCGCTATCCGAGCGCCGAACTGGCGGGTGACGCCCAAGCGGTCGCCAAGTCCCTCGGGATTCCTGTGAGTTCGGTGAAGAAGTCGACCGATGCCTCCGGTGTCACAGTCGTCGTCGGCGCCGACTGGCGCACGGGCACGGCGTATCCGAAGCAGGCGTCCCCCGAGGCCGGTGACCTGCCCAGCAACTCCGACGCCATCAACGGGTCGGACACCGGTCAGTGCATGGACGTCTACCAGCCCTACCGCTGGTAGACGGGCTCCCCGTTCCGTCAATCCACAGGAAAATTCCGTCGCCGCCCCATGGTGCGGCTAGTGTGAGCGGTCCAGTGATCCCCGGCCACGAGATCTGGCCCAGACGGAGGATTCCGACAACGGTGGACACGCAAGGCCGTGGGCGGGCGGAGAACGTCGACCCCGCAGACCAGTGGGTGCTGAACCCGGACACCGGCGAATACGAACTGCGACTGAGCCCTTCCGCACCGCAGTCGACGGTTCCGCGACCCCGGGGCGCGGGTACGGCCGCCCGGACCCGTACGGCGCCGCCCGCGGCCCCCGGACGCTCGGTTCCGTCGCCGCGCAGGCGTCCGCAGGAGCCACTGCCCGGGCGGCGCGGACGCCGGCCTGAGCAGCAGAAGTCGAAGGCCAAGAAGGCCGTGCTGTGGACCGGCGGCACGATGGCGTTCGTCCTGGTCGCCGCCGCGGGCGCCGGTTACTTCTACCTCCAGCACCTGGCGGGCAACATAAAGACGAACGACGTCGGTGACGCGGGTGCGAGCAGCTTCAAGAAGGACGAGGCCTTCAACGTCCTCGTCATCGGCACCGACAAGCGCACCGGCGAGGGCAACGAGGGCTACGGCGACAAGGGCAGCGCCGGCCACGCCGACACCACGATCCTGCTGCACGTCGCCAAGGACCGCTCGAACGCGACCGCGCTCAGCATCCCGCGCGACCTGATCGTCGACATTCCCGACTGCCTCACCAGGAAGGAGGACGGCACCGAGGTGACCGTCCCGGGGCAGCAGCAGGTCCGCTTCAACAGGAGCCTCGGCGAGAGCGGCCGGGACCCGGGCTGCACCATGCGTACGGTGACGGAGGCCACCGGCATCCCGATGGACCACTTCATGATGGCCGACTTCAACGCGGTCAAGACGCTGACCAAGGCGGTCGGCGGGGTCAAGGTGTGCGTGACGAAGGCCGTGAACGACAAGGAGTCGAAGCTCGTCCTGCCGAAGGGTGAGTCGCAGGTGGAGGGCGAGCAGGCCCTCGCGTTCCTGCGGACCCGGCACAGCTTCGGCAACCAGGGCGACCTGGACCGGATCAAGGTGCAGCAGCAGTTCCTGGGCTCGCTCATGCGCCAGATGTCCTCCAGCGACACCCTCACCAGCCCGACTAAGCTGGTGAAACTGGCCGAGGCCGCGACCGAGGCGCTGACCGTGGACTCCGCGATCGGCAAGGTCGGCACGCTGAAGGACATGGCGCTGGAGATCAAGAAGGTGCCGACGAAGAACATCACCTTCACCACGCTGCCGGTGGAGGACAATCCCGCCGAGACGGTCAAGGCGACGGTGGTCGTCAACGAGGCGAAGGCACCCCAGGTCTTCGACATGATCAAGAACGATGTGTCGTTCACCGAGGTGAAGCAGCAGCAGGCGAAGGAGAAGGCGGCGGTCGCCGCCCGGCTCAAGGGCCCCAAGTCGGCGGCCTCCCAGGTGCGGGTGCGCATCCTCAACGGCGGTGCGCCGGGCGGCAGCGCCCAGCAGGAACTCGACTGGCTCCAGAACACCGCGGGCGTCGACAAGTCCGAGAACGCGGGCAACGCCGGCACCACGCAGGCCAGGACGACGCTGGAGTACGCCCCGGACCAGGCCGCCCAGGCCCGTAGGCTCGCCGATCTGCTGGGTCTGTCCGGGTCCGCGATGAAGCCGGGTGAGAGCGTGACCAACTCCCAGGGGCTACCCGCGATGACCCTGGTCCTCGGCGAGGACTTCAAGGGCGCGGGCGTCAAGTTCAACGGTGCCTCGGCCAAGACGCCGGACGTGGAGAAGTCCACGGCCGACGAGGTGAAGTGCGCCGGCTGAGCCGGTGAACGAACGGGGGCGACCGTGGTCGCACGGTCGCCCCGGGTTCCGCACCGGCTCTCGTCGGCTCCCGCCGACTCTGCGTCAGCTCGAGGCGGCGTCCGCGTGGACCGCGGGGCGGCGCGAGGCGATGACCTTCTTCGCCAGCGACTTCGGGCTGGTCAGGAATCCCCAGCCCCACGACATGTGCATGGTGGCGAGGGCGACCGGGATCCGCAGCCTGGCCTTCAGCGGCAGCCCCCGGCCCGCCGGGACGGACCCGAGGACGATCGCCGCGAGGTAGCCGCCGGGGATCACGAAACCCCACGGGGTGACCAGGGCGCCGACGACGACGCCCGCCGCTATCGCGCACACCGCGGTCGGCGGGGCGAGGTAGCGCAGGTTGATGGAACCCTCGTGGTAGCGGGCGACGACGTGCCGCCAGCGGCCGTAGTCCTTGTACTGCTTGGCGAGGGCCTTCACCGACGGCCTCGGCCGGTAGGACACCTTCAGCTCCGGCGAGAACCAGATCAGGCCGCCCGCCTCCCGGATCCGGAAGTTGAGCTCCCAGTCCTGGGCGCGGATGAACTCCTCGTTGTAGCCGCCCTGTCGCTCCAGCGCCTCGCGCCGGAACACCCCGAGGTAGACGGTCTCGGCCCGCTGGGCCACACCACCGGTGTGGAAGGCGGCGTTGCCGACGCCGATCTTCGAGGTCATGGCGGCGGCGACCGCGTGCTCCCAGTCGGTCTCGCCCTCGGCGTGCATGATGCCGCCGACGTTCTGCGCGCCGGTCTCCTCCAGGAGCCGTACCGCGGTGGCGATGTAGTTCGGCGAGAGCATGCCGTGTCCGTCGACGCGCACCACGATCGGATGGCGGGACGCCCTGATCGCGGCGTTCAGCGCGGCGGGCGTGCGGCCCGTCGGGTTCGGCACGGTGTGCACACGGGAGTCCTCGGCGACGAGCTCGGCGGCGATCGCGTCCGTACGGTCCGTGGACGGACCGAGGGCGATCACGACCTCCATCTCGCCGGCGTACTCCTGGGCGAGGATCGCTTGGACGGCTCCGCGCAGATGCCGCTCCTCATTGAGGACGGGCATGATCACAGAAACGGCGGGGAACCGCACGTCGGGCTTGGCGTTCATAGGGGGCTCACGTTACCGCGAACGGGGGACACCGGTGCGCCCCGCCCGGGTGGTGCCCGGGGTCGCAGATCGTATGGGCCTACGGTGCTCACGATCCCACGTTCGGCCCTCGCGGAGGTGTCCCCCCATGCCCCCCAAGCCGCCCCGCTCCCCCGCCCCCCACCCCCAGCGCCGCCCCCGGCCCGCCCGCGCGCCGCGGCCCCCCGTACGGCGCAGGAAACCCCGCTGGGCCATGCGGGCGGTGACCACGCTGTCCGTGGTCGTCCTCGCCTCCGCCGGGATCGGGCACGCCGTGGTCACCAGCCTCGACGCGGACATCACCCGGGTCGATCCCTTCAAGGACATGAAGAACCGGCCCCGGGCCGGCCACGGCATGAACGTGCTGCTGGTCGGCACGGACGGCCGGGACACGATCAGCAGGGCCGAGCGGCGGACGTACCGGCTCGGCGGCGCGCCCTGCCACTGCACCGACACGATCATGATCGTGCACATCTCGGAGGACCGGGAGCGGGCGAGTGTGGTGAGCCTGCCGCGCGACTCGTACGCCGTGACGCCCCCGCACACCGACCAGATCACCGGGAAGCAGCACCGCGGCCACCCCATCAAGATCAACGCCGCGTACGCGGAGGGCGGCCCGAACCTCACCGTCCGCACGGTCGAGAAGATGACCCGGGTGAAGATCGACCACTACCTGGAGGTCGACTTCACCAGCTTCATGAAGACCGTGGACGTCCTCGGCGGGGTGAAGATCTGCACCGCCGATCCCCTCAAGGACACCTACACCGGCCTCGACCTCCCGCCCGGCACGCACACCCTGAGGGGCGGCCAGGCCCTCCAGTACGTCCGCGCCCGGCACGTCGACAGCGCCTCCGACCTCGGCCGGATGCAGCGCCAGCAGCGCTTCCTGGCGGCCCTGATCGAGCGCGCGACCTCCTCCGGGATCCTGCTCAACCCCCTGAAGTTCCGGGACGTCACCCGGGCCGTCCTGGGCTCCGTGCGCGCCGACAAGGGCTTCGGCACCGGCGAACTGCTGGACCTCGGCCGGGCGATGCGGAACTTCTCCCCCTCGTCCTCGGAGTTCACCACCGTGCCGATCGAGCGGATGGGATACGCGGTGAAGGGCGTCGGTTCCACCCTGAAATGGGACCCGCAGAAGTCCGAGCGCCTCTTCCACTCCCTGCGCGAGGACCAGCCGCTGTCCGTGCACCGGCCCCGGAGCGAGGTCGTGCGGGTGGCGGTGGCCCCGCAGCAGATCCGCGTCCAGGTGGAGAACGGCACGCCCACGGCCGGCCTCGGCAGGCGGGTGGACGCGGCGCTGGCGGCCACCGGGTTCCGTACGACGCGGCAGCCCGTGACCTCGGCCGACCGCTCCGTGCGGCGGACCGTCGTCGCCCACGACCCCCGCTGGGACCGCTCGGCGCGGTCGCTGGCGGCGGCCCTGCCCGGCAGCGAACTGCGCCCGGTGAAGGGGCTGGGGGCGACGCTGAAGGTGATCGCGGGGACGGACTTCACGCAGGTGCGCCGGGTGCGGGCCGAGGATCCCGCCCAGGGGGAGTCCGGAGTGGTGCGGGGCGACGAGGTGCTGTGCTCGTAGGGGCGCGTGGGCGCGCGGCGCCCCGGGCGCGGGTGCTCCCCGCCGCGCGCGGCTGCCGGGCGCCTCGGCCGCCTCAGTCCTCGAAGCCCTCCGCGGCCCGCCGCTCCCGCAGCTCCATGATCGCCCGGCGGCGGGACAGCCGGTGGGTGCGGCGGATCTGGGCCTCCTGGCAGCGGCGCTTGTCCCGCTCGGTCTCCGGGAGCACCGGCGGCACCCGGCGCGGCTTGCCGTCGGCGTCCACCGCGGCGAACACCAGGTAGGCCGAGCCGACCTGGGTGGGCGGGGTCGACTCGTTCCAGCGTTCGGCCAGGACCCGTACGCCGACCTCCATCGAGGTCCGGCCGGTCCAGTTCACCTGTGCTTTCACATGCACGAGGTCGCCGACCCGGACCGGCTCAAGGAACGCCATCTCGTCCATGGACGCGGTGACGGCGGGCCCGCCGCTGTGCCGGCCGGCCACCGCGCCGGCCGCGTCGTCGACCAGCTTCATGATCACGCCGCCGTGCACCGTGCCCAGCAGGTTGGTGTCGGCGTGGGTCATGATGTGGCTGAGTGTGGTGCGGGACGCCGAGGTCGGCTTGCCCGGGATATCCGGAGCTTCCGATTCCACGGCCGGGGCCTGGTCTGTCATGGCCTCCACCTTATGCCGAGGCGACAAGTCCGAATTGTGTGTCAGCTTCGCAACAGGGATGCCCTTATTTTCCGACGAACCTTGTAAGGGACCTGGCTCAGCCCTGCACACTGGGCGCATGAACGATTGGCCCCAGGGATGGTCCGACGACAACCGCGGCAACCGGTACGGACGCGGCAGCGCGAGCGCACAGCCCGAGAGCGCACGCGTCATGCGGCAGGTCCGCCGCGGCTCGGCGGCTCCGCGCGGCCAGGGCGGCGGGTACGGCTCCGGCCCGGCGTCCCCGCCGTACACCGGCGGGGTCCCGCAGCAGCCGTCGTACGTCAACGGCGGTGAGGGCCAAGGCGACGGGTACGACAGCGGCTACAACACCGGCCAGGTCTACGGCGGCGGGCCCGGCGGCCCGGGTGCCGGGGGCGGCCGAGGCCCGCGGCCGGCGCCGGACTGGCGCCGCCGGATCAAGTGGACGGCGATCGTCGTGGGCACCGCGCTGATCGTCACCACCGTCGGCACGTACTTCTGGGCCGACGGCAAACTCAACCGCGAGGTCGACCTGTCCAAGGTCATCGACCGGCCGGAGGCGGGCGAGGGCACCAACTACCTGATCGTCGGCTCCGACAGCCGCGCGGGCATGTCCGCGGAGGAGAAGAAGAAGCTGCACACCGGCTCCGCCGAGGGCAAGCGCACCGACTCGGTGATGATCCTGCACGTCGGCAGTGGCGGCGACACGCTGATCTCGCTGCCGCGTGACTCGGACGTGGAGATCCCGACGTTCACGGGCTCCGAGTCCGGCAAGACGTACCAGGGCACGGGCCGGCACGTGAAGCTGAACGCGGCCTACGCCGAGGACGGCCCCGAGCTGCTGGTGCGCACGGTCGAGTACAACACCGGCCTGCACATCGACCACTACGTGGAGATCGGCTTCGCCGGCTTCGCGAACATCGTGGACGCGGTCGGCGGCGTCGAGATCGAGATCCCGAAGGGCGGCATGAAGGACACCAAGTCCGGCGCCGACTTCGAGGCGGGCAAACAGACCCTGAACGGCGAGCAGTCCCTCGCCTTCGTCCGGACCCGGTACGCGCTCCAGGGCTCCGACCTGGACCGTACGAAGAACCAGCAGAAGTTCCTCGCGGCCCTCGCCAACCAGGTCGCCACCCCGAGCACGGTCCTCAACCCCTTCAAGCTGTACCCGACGATGGGCGCGGGCCTGGACTCGCTGATCGTCGACAAGGACATGGGCCTGTACGACCTGGCGTCCATGTTCTGGGCGATGAAGAGCGTCAACGGCGGCGACGGCACGTCGATGAACATGCCGATCTCCGGTTCCGCGAACGGCAACCTCCTCTGGGACAAGGCCAAGGTGAAGACGCTGGTCGAGGAGCTGAACAACGACGAGAAGGTCACGGTCTCGGGTGAGTGACCGAAGCGGCGGAGCGCCGTTCGACGCGGTGCTCTGCGACGTGGACAACGTGATCCGCTTCTACGACCCGGCCCGGCTGTACGCCCTGGAGCGCACCGCCGGGCTGGCCGAGGGCACCACCATGAAGGTGGCCTTCGCGCCGGAGACGGACCTGCCGCTGCTGCTGGGGCGGATCGACGCGCAGGAGTGGGTGCGGTCCATCGTCGAGGGCCTGGCCGGGCTGGTGTCCGAGGCGACGGCGTGGGAGCTGGGCACCGCGCTGCTGGAGTCGCCTTTCCGGGCGGACGACGAGGTGGTGTCCCTCCTGCGCCGCGCCCGCAGCCACGTTCCCCTGGTCCTGGTCAGCAACGCCACGCTCCGCCTGGAGGACGACCTCGCCCTGCTGGGCCTGACGGACCTCGCCGACCACGTGGTGAACAGCGCCCGCGTCGATCTGGCCAAGCCGGACCCCCGTATCCTCCGGCTCGCCGCGTCCCTGTCCGGCGTACGCCCGGACCGCTGCCTGTTCGTCGACGACACCGAGGAGAACGTGGAGACGGCCGCCGCGCTCGGCATGCGCCCCCTGCACTTCCGGCAGGCGGCCGATCTGACGGCGGCGCTGGAGCCGCTGTTCTCCTGAGACCCCGGTCCTGGGAGTGCCCTTGCCCGCGAGGCGGTCCGGGGCGCTCGACAGCACTGAGCGTCGTGGTGGGCGGCCCCCGCGCTCGCCGAGTCGTGGACCAGCGAGAGGACGCGAGCCGGCCGAGGCATGAGGGGCTACCGCCCCCTTCGAGGTCCGACGAGCGGGCCGGGCCCGGTCAAGGGCACCCTTGTGGATGCCCTTGGAGCCCGGCCGGCGGGGTCACATCGTGGCGCCCGCCATGGCACGGCAGGTCTGCGCGCAACGGCGGCAGGCCTCGGCGCAGCGCATCATCTCGGGGTCGTCCGGCATGGACATGCACGCCTCGGCGCACAGGTCGCAGGCCGTGGCGCACAGGGCGCACATGTCGGCCGCCATCGGTGAGCGGCGCATCATCATGTCCGAGCACATGCGAGTGGTCTCGGAACAGTCGATGAGCGCGCGCATGATCTGCATCTGGGCCTGGCCGCCCATCTGCATACAGGAGCTCATCGTCTCCTCGCATGCGCTGTGACACGCCATGCACGCCTCGACGCAGTCCTGCGTCTCCTTGTTCAGCTGGGTCGTGCTCGGCTGCTGCATGGTTCCTCCTTCGGTGGCGGGAACCACGGGATCGGCTCCCGCCCTTCCGTCCTACGCCTGCTGGGCGGTATCCGCCACGGGGCGGACCGAGGGAATCCACGGGAGGGCCGGGGGATGACACGAAGGAGCATGCCGTCGAGCACGGGCTCGCGCTGTCCCGGCCGACCCGAAGGGCCGACCGGAACGGCCGACCGGACCGGCTGCGAGGAGTCCGGCCGGGGAGGTGGCTCTACTGGGGGAGGTTCCTGGCCATCACGATCCGCTGGACTTGGTTCGTGCCCTCATAAATCTGTGTGATCTTGGCGTCGCGCATCATCCGCTCCACCGGGTAGTCCCGCGTGTAGCCGTACCCGCCGAGCAGCTGGACCGCGTCCGTGGTGACCTCCATCGCCACGTCCGAGGCGAAGCACTTCGCCGCCGCGCCCTGGAAGGTGAGGTCCTTGTCGCCGCGCTCGGACTTGGCCGCCGCCGCGTACGTGAGCTGACGGGCCGCCTCGATCTTCATGGCCATGTCGGCGAGCATGAACTGGACGCCCTGGAAGTCGGCGATCGGCTTGCCGAACTGCTTGCGCTCGCGGACGTAGCCCTTGGCGTAGTCCAGCGCGCCCTGGGCGATGCCGAGCGCCTGCGCGGCGATGGTGATCCGGGTGTGGTCCAGGGTCTGCATCGCCGTGGCGAAGCCCGTGCCCTCCTCGCCGATCATGCGGTCGGCGGGGATGCGGACGTTGTCGAGGTAGACCTCGCGGGTCGGGGAGCCCTTGATGCCGAGCTTGCGCTCCGGGGCGCCGAAGGAGACCCCGGGGTCCGACTTCTCGACCACGAACGCCGAGATGCCCTTCGAGCGCTTGGACGGGTCGGTCACCGCCATCACCGTGTAGTACTCGGACTCGCCCGCGTTGGTGATCCAGCGCTTCACGCCGTTCAGGACGTAGAAGCCGCCGTCGCGGACCGCCTTGGTCTTCATGCCGGCCGCGTCCGAGCCCGCGTCCGGCTCGGAGAGGCAGTACGAGAACATCGCGTCGCCCTTGGCCAGCGGGGCGAGGTACTTCTTCTTCAGGTCCTCGGAGCCCGCCAGGATCACGGGCAGGGACCCGAGCTTGTTCACCGCCGGGATCAGCGAGGAGCTCGCGCAGGCTCGGGCGACCTCCTCGATGACGATGACCGTGGCCAGCGCGTCGGCGCCCGCGCCGCCGTACTCCTCCGGCACGTGCACCGCGTGCAGGTCGTTGGCCACGAGGGCGTCCAGCGCCTCTTTCGGGAAGCGGGCTTCCTCGTCCACCGCGGCCGCGTGGGGCGCGATCTTCGCCTCGGCCAGTGAACGGATCGCGTCCCGGAGCATGTCGTGCTCCTCGGACGGGCGGTACAGGTCGAAATCAGCCGATCCGGCCAAGGTCTCTCACGCTCCAAGGACGCTGTGATGCTGGCGCTAATTACCGTTAAGTAACTCAAATTTTAAGGGTCGGACCACCGCAGGCATACGTGAGCTTGGCGACAGCGGGAATGTCGCCCGCCGGGAGCTGTCGCCCTGCCCGGACTATGCTCGTCCACCGCACCCCACGGCCGTCCCACCTGGAGCACCTCATGAGCCTCAAGATCACCGTGATCGGCACCGGCTACCTCGGCGCCACGCACGCCGCGGCCATGGCGGAGCTCGGGTTCGAGGTGCTGGGGCTGGACGTCGTGCCCGAGAAGATCGAGATGCTCCAGCGGGGCGAGGTCCCCATGTACGAGCCGGGGCTGGAGGACCTGCTGCGCAAGCACGTGGCCGGGATCGAGGGGTCGAGCGGGCGGCTGCGGTTCACCATGGACTTCGCCGAGGTGGCGGCCTTCGGTGATGTGCACTTCGTGTGCGTGAACACCCCCCAGCGGCACGGTGAGTACGCCTGCGACATGTCGTACGTGGAATCCGCCTTCGCCTCGCTCGCGCCGCATCTGACCGGACCCGCCCTCGTCGTCGGCAAGTCGACCGTGCCGGTCGGGTCCGCTGACCGGCTCGCCGCCTTCCTCGCCGCGAACGCCCCGGCCGGCGCGGACGCCGAACTGGCCTGGAACCCGGAGTTCCTGCGCGAGGGCTTCGCGGTCCAGGACACCCTGCACCCGGACCGGATCGTGGTGGGCGTGCGCAGCGAGCGCGCCGAGAAGCTGCTGCGGGAGGTGTACGCCACCCCGGTCGCCGGTGGTTCCCCGTTCGTCGTCACGGACTTCCCGACCGCCGAGCTGGTGAAGACCTCCGCGAACTCCTTCCTGGCGACCAAGATCTCCTTCATCAACGCGATGGCGGAGATGTGCGAGGCCTCCGGCGGCGACGTGGCGAGGCTGGCGGAGGCGATCGGGTACGACGACCGGATCGGCAAGAAGTTCCTGCGGGCGGGGATCGGGTTCGGCGGCGGCTGCCTGCCCAAGGACATCCGCGCCTTCATGGCCCGCGCGGGTGAGCTGGGCGCCGACCAGGCGCTGACCTTCCTGCGCGAGATCGACTCGATCAACATGCGCCAGCGCGGGCAGATGGTGGAGCTGGCGCGGCAGGCGCTGGGCGGCGGGCCCTTCCTGGGCAAGCGGGTCGCGGTGCTCGGCGCCACCTTCAAGCCCGACTCGGACGACGTGCGGGACTCGCCCGCGCTGAACGTCGCCGGGCAGATCCACCTCCAGGGCGGCCAGGTGACGGTGTACGACCCGAAGGGCATGGACAACGCCCGCCGCATCTTCCCGACCCTCGGGTACGCCGACACCGCCGTCGACGCCGTGCGGGGCGCCGACGCCGTCCTGCATCTGACGGAGTGGCGGGAGTTCCGCGAGCTGGACCCGGCGGCGCTCGGCGAGGTCGCGGCCCAGCGGCTGGTCCTGGACGGGCGCAACGCCCTCGACCCGGAGTTGTGGCGCAAGGCCGGCTGGAGGTACCGGGCGATGGGGCGGCCGACAGCCTGAGAGGGCCTCGGAGTCACCGGCGACCGCCGGCCCGGCCCGCCGCCCGTGGTGGACGCCGCTCCGGCCGGGGCTCAGCCGGCCGGAGCGGCGCCTGCCCCATTCTCCACATCTTCACCGCCCTTCGGGAACCGCTTTCCGAGGAGACCGGGATGACGGCCGTCACTCCGCCGGAGAACTCCGGCTCCCGGCCAGGGCCGACCGGGAGGCGAGGGGCGGGTCAGTCCTTCGCCCGGTACCGGCGCATCTTCGCGCGGGCCCCGCACACCTGCATCGAGCACCAGCGGCCCCGGCCGGCCGGGCTGCGGTCGTAGTACGCCCAGTGGCAGTCGGCCGCCTCGCAGGCCTTCAGCCGGGTCCAGGTGCCCTCGACGAGGGCCTGGGCGACGGCCGCGGCGACCCGGGAGAGCAGCGGGCCCCCGTCGGCCGGGGCGAGGGCGGCCGAGCCGTCGCGCCCGTCGACGGTCACCACCAGCGGAGCGGCCGCCAGCAACGCGCCCAGCGGGGTCACCGCGCGGTGCTGCGGGTGGCCGGCGTGGGCGAGCAGGGCCGCCCGCAGCGACTCGCGCAGCTCCCGGGCCCCGGACACCTCCGCCTCGGCCAGTCCAAAGCGCGCCCGGCCCTCCGCCCCGTCCAGCGAGTCGGCGCCCGTCTCGATGTCCAGCGTGTTCACCAGGGACTCGACCAGCGCCAGGCCCCCGGGAGCGGGCGATCTCTCACTCATACCGTGACGTTACCGCCGACGCCCCGGCATGCGGTAACCGTCCGTCCCGAGGGCGTCCCGGACGCGGCGGCACCGAATCCCCTTGCCTCGTTACCGCGCATAGGGCAGCATGCAGTAACTGTTACCGGTTACTCGCTTCTAGCGGTAACCCGAAGGCAGGTAACTCCGACTCCGAGGAGGAAGTCATGGCTCTCGCCAAGCTGGGCGCCGTCGTCCTGGACTGTCCCGAGCCGCGCGCCCTCGCCCGGTTCTACGCGAGCGTGCTCGGCGGCACCGTGGCCGACGAGGGCGAGTGGGTGGACCTGAAGCTGTCCGACGGGCAGACGCTGGCGTTCCAGGCCGCTCCCGGGTACGTACCGCCGAAGTGGCCGTCGGCCGACCAGTCGCAGCAGTTCCACCTGGACCTGACCGTGACGGACCTGGACGCGGCCGAGAAGGAGGCGCTGGCGCTGGGCGCCAGGCCGCTGGACACGGAGGACCGCTCGCGGAGCTTCCGGGTTTACGCGGATCCGGCGGGGCACCCGTTCTGCCTCTGTGCCGGCTGATCAGCCGGCGTCCCTGACCCTCCGTCGAACCGGGAGGACCGACCCCATGGCATCCGCACCCGTGGCCCGTCTGCGTTCCGTAGTCGTCGACTGTCCCGACCCGCGCGCGCTCGCCGAGTTCTACGCGCGGATCGGCGGCGGCACCCCCGAGGCCGAGGACGACGACTGGGTCGTCCTGCGGGTTCCGGACGGGCCGCGGCTGGCCTTCCAGCGGGCGCCCGGTCTCACCCCGCCGGAGTGGCCGCGCGCGGACCGCAACGCGCAGCAGTTCCACCTGGACTTCGACGCCGGGACGACCTGGGAGGAGATGGACGCGGCCGAGGAGCAGGTGCTGGCGCTCGGGGCCCGTGTCCTGGACCGGGAGGACGACGTGAAGAAGGACTTCCGGGTGTACGCCGACCCCGCGGGCCACCCCTTCTGCCTGTGCCGGATCGACCCGCTCTGACCGCCCGGGCCAGCCGCCCGGGTCAGCCGTCCAGCTCGGCGATGGTCGCGGTGGACGGCTCCCGGCGCTGCTGGGCGGCGTGGGCGGCGAAGTCGGCGCCGCGCAGCACCCGGTGGACGTTTCCCCACGTCAGCAGGGCGATGTCGGCTTCGGGCCAGCCGCGCCGGAGGAGTTCCGCGACGAGGTACGGGTAGCAGGAGGCGTCGCCGAGTTCCTGCGGGTGGGCGGTACCCGCGTCGTACGTACCCGACAGACCCACGCACTCGGCGCCCGCGAGGGCGCGGACGTGGTCGAGGTGGTCGGCGACGTCCCGGACGGTCGCGCCGGTCTGCTCGGCGGTCAACGGCACCATGCACAGCCCCTTCACGGCGCCCAGCTGGGCCAGCAGGTCGTCGGGGAGGTTGGCCGGGTGGGGGCGCAGGGCGCGGGCGGCGGAACGGGTGCACACCACCGGCGCCTTGGACACCGCGAGCACCCGGCGGATCGTCTCCCCGGAGGCGCCGGACAGGTCGGCGAGCACGCCGAGCCGGTTCATCTCGCGCAGCATCTCCTCGCCGAACCGGGTGAGTCCGGCCTCGCTCGCCCAGGACACCCCGGTCAGGGTGAGGAGGCGCAGGCCGAGCGCGTGCAGGGAGCGCAGGATGCCGAGCGAGTCGCCCACGGCGGCGGCTCCGGCGGGGCCGAGCAGGACGGCGATCCGGCCGCAGTGGCGGACGTCGGTGATCTGTCCGGCGGAGTGGGCGAGGCGCAGCCCCTCGGGGTGCATGCGCACGACCGTCCTCACCAGGTCCAGCTGCTCCATGGTGGCGCCGACGGCCCGGTCGCCGTCGAGGCTCTCGGGCAGGTGCAGCGACCACAGCAGCGCGCCCACATGTCCCTCGCGCAGCCGTGGCACGTCCGTGTCGACGGCGCTCTCGCCCATCTCCAGGTCGTACCAGGGCAGATGGCGCAGCGCCCAGGGGAGCCCGCTGTAGCCGTCGGCGACGGGGTGCTCGGCCAGCAGGGCGCGGGCGCGGTCCAGACGGGAGGTGCCGGGGCCTGCGGCGTACGGCTTCGCCGGGAAGGCGGTGGAGGCGGGCTCCGGGAGGGACTCCGGCAGGTCGTCGCCGAACTCGCCGACCTCGGTGGTGGTGTGCAGTTCGTCCTGGAGGTCTGCCATGGCGGGCTCCGTACGTCGTGAATTACGTCGTGAGATACGGCGTGCGACACGACGTGTGCGTGGTCCACGTCGCGATCTGCCTCGCGGTCCACCTCGTGGTCGTCCCGATCGCCGTACTGATCGCCGTACTGATCGCTGTACCGTCACCGTCGCACGGAGCCCGGGGGCCTTCCTGGTGGGCGGTGCGTTCGGGGTACCGCACGGGCACCTTCGGCGGCCGGACTTCGTCCTCAATACGTGAACCTTCAAAGACCAACCCCCCTCCGTGCCCTGGTCGTCACCGCCGACCGGTCCGTGCGTCCCCTGATCTCCCGGCTCAGCGAACTCGGCTTCGAGGTGTACGCGGCCGGCCGCGGCCGGTTCGCGATACCCGTCGGCCGCTCCACCCGGCCCGACCTCGTCGTCCTGGACCTGGACCTGCCGGACGACGACGGCCTGGAGACGTACGACGGACTGCGCGCGGCCGAGGTGCGCGCGCCGGTGCTGTTCCTCTCCGGCCACGACGACCCGCGGGCCGGGGCCGCGGTGCGCCAGGTGATGTCGGGCGCCGACGGGCACGTCACCAAGCCGTTCGTGCCCGCCGAAGCGGTCGCGCACCTCCAGGGCCTGCTGGAGCGGGATCTGTCCGACGAGAGCCGGCTGCTGCGCCACGGGAGTCTGACGGTGGACGCGGACCGCCGCGCGGTCTGGCGGGAGGGCGTCCGGATCGAGCTGTCGGACCGGGAGTTCCGGCTGCTCGGCTACCTGCTGGAGAACGTCGGCCAGGTGGTCACGAAGCAGCAGATCCTGGACCGCGTCTGGGGAGCCCCGTTCCGTACCGGGACCGTCGAGACGTACGTCTACTATCTGCGCCGCAAGCTGGGCGACGCCGACCAGTCACTGATCAGGACGGTCCGCGGCGTCGGCTACAGGCTCACCCGCGACTGACGCCGGCGCGCGGGTCGGACCTTCCGGGCCGCGTCGAAACCTCGTCCAGGGTCTCCGGGAGCGGACCACCAGGCCGGCGATCGTGCGGTCGATGTGCTCGCCTCTCCCGGTGAGGTCGGCGTCGGGTTCCGGGGTGGGCGACGGCCGGGGAGCCGTCGTCGGCGTTCCGCGTGCGGGGCGGCAGGTCCCTGATGTCGCTGCCGCGCGGACCGGCCGCGGACGGTTCCTGGACGCGGATCACCCGGCCGACGGCCGTGCCTCCGGGCAGTCGCGGTGCCCCCGGGGGCACGGCCGGCAGCCCCCGCTCGGCGTGGTACCGCGGCGACCGCCCGCTCACAGCGGTCCGCGCCGCCGGCCCACCGATCCGCCCGCGTGCCTCCGGGTCTCCCGGTCCGACACCGCCCACGCTGGGATCTCGCATCGATGTCATGTTCCAGCGGGAGCCCGGTCAGCCGTCGAGCGACTCGATCGTGGCGTTGGACGGACCCCGCGTGGCCTGGAGGTCACGCGCCACGTCCTCCGCCGCGCCCAGCACCCGTACCGCGTTCTGCCAGGTCAGCTTGGCCAGGTCGGACGTCGACCAGCCGCGGTCGAGGAGCTCGGCGATCAGGTGGGGGTAGCCGGAGACGTCGTCGAGGCCGTCGGGGGTGAAGGCGGTGCCGTCGTAGTCGCCGCCGATGCCGAGGTGGTCGACGCCGGCGACCTCGCGCATGTGGTCGAGGTGGTCCGCCACGGTGGCCGCCGTCGCGACCGGACGCGGAGTGCGCTCCTCGAAGGCCCGGTGCACCCGCATCGCCTCGGCGGTGGTGTCGAGGGGGTGGAAGCCGTGCGCCCGCATGTTCTCGTCGGCCGCGGCCGTCCAGTCCACGGCCTCCGGGAGCACGAACTTCGGGACGAACGTCACCATCGCGACGCCGCCGTTCGCGGGCAGCCGCTCCAGGACGTCGTCCGGGATGTTGCGCGGGTGGTCGCAGACCGCCCGGGACGAGGAGTGGGAGAAGATCACCGGCGCCGACGAGGTGTCCAGCGCGTCCCGCATGGTCGAGGCGGCCACATGGGACAGGTCGACCAGCATGCCCTCCCGGTTCATCTCCCGCACGACCGCACGGCCGAAGGCCGACAGCCCGCCGACGCCCGGCTCGTCGGTCGCGGAGTCCGCCCACGCCACGTTGTCGTTGTGGGTGAGCGTGAGGTAGCGCACGCCGAGCGCGTACAGCATCCGCAGGGTGCCGAGGGAGCCGGCGATGGAGTGCCCGCCCTCCGCGCCCATGAGCGAGGCGATCCGGCCCTCACGCCGCGCCGCCTCCATGTCGGCCGCCGTCCGCGCCGCACGCAGGTCCTCCGGGTGGCGTGCCAGCAACTGCCGTACGCAGTCGATCTGTTCCAGCGTCGCCGGGACCGGGTCGGGCAGGTCCGAGCGGACGTACACCGACCAGTACTGCGCGCCGACCCCGCCCGCGCGCAGGCGGGGGATGTCGGTGTGCAGGTGGGCGTGCTGGTCGGCGGCGATGTCGCGGGCGTCGAGGTCGTAGCGGACCTGTTCGCGCAGCGCCCAGGGCAGGTCGTTGTGCCCGTCGGCGACCGGGAACTCGGCGAGGAGTTCCCGGGCCGCCTCCAGCGAGGTCATCGCCGTCACTTCCCGAAGCCGAAGCCGTTGCCCGCTCCGTCGACCTTGGCGCGCAGCCGCTTGCCCTTCTCGGTGGCCTGGTCGTTCAGCTCCTGCTGGAACTCCCGCATCCTCGTGAGGAGTTCCTCGTCCTGGGTGGCCAGGATGCGGGCCGCGAGCAGACCGGCGTTGCGGGCGCCGGCCACGGAGACGGTGGCGACGGGCACGCCGGCCGGCATCTGCACGATCGACAGCAGCGAGTCCATGCCGTCCAGGTACTTCAGCGGCACGGGCACGCCGATCACCGGCAGCGGCGTCACGGAGGCGAGCATGCCGGGCAGGTGGGCCGCGCCGCCCGCGCCCGCGATGATCACCTTCAGCCCGCGCCCGTCGGCCTGCTCGCCGTAGGCGACCATCTCGCGCGGCATGCGGTGCGCGGAGACGACGTCGACCTCGTAGGCGATCTCGAACTCGTCCAGGGCCTGGGCGGCGGCCTCCATGACGGGCCAGTCGGAGTCCGAACCCATGACGATGCCAACAACGGGGCTCATTCGGTGATCGTGCCTCTCAGGTAGCCGGCAGCGTGACGGGCGCGCTCCAGCACGTCGTCCAGGTCGTCGCCGTAGGTGTTGACGTGGCCCACCTTGCGGCCGGGCTTCACGTCCTTGCCGTACATGTGGATCTTGAGCTGGGGGTCGCGGGCCATGCAGTGCAGGTACGCCGAGTACATGTCGGGGTAGTCCCCGCCGAGGACGTTGACCATGACGGTCCACTTCGCGCGCGGGCGCGGGTCGCCGAGCGGGAGGTCCAGGACCGCGCGGACGTGGTTGGCGAACTGGGAGGTGATCGCGCCGTCCATCGACCAGTGGCCCGAGTTGTGCGGGCGCATCGCGAGTTCGTTGACGAGGACGCGGCCGTCGCGGGTCTGGAACAGCTCGACGGCGAGGTGGCCGACGACGTCCAGTTCCTTGGCGATGGTCAGGGCCATCTCCTCGGCCTTGAGCGCGAGGGTTTCGTCCAGGCCGGGGGCGGGCGCGATCACGGTGTCGCAGACGCCGTTCACCTGCTGGGACTCCACGACGGGGTAGGCGACGGCCTGGCCGTGCGGGGAACGGACCACGTCGGCGGCCAGCTCACGGACGAAGTCGACCTTCTCCTCGGCGAGGACCGGCACGCCGGCGCGGAAGGGCGCGGCGGCCTCCTCGGCGGAGCGGACGACCCACACGCCCTTGCCGTCGTAACCGCCGCGGACGGTCTTGAGGACGACCGGGAAGCCGTCGCCCGCGGCGCCTTCGGCCACGCCCTCCGCGGCGAAGGCCGCCACGTCGGCAGGGTCGCGCACGATCCGGTGCCGTGGGCACGGCACGCCGATCGCGGCGAGCCTCGCCCGCATCACGCCCTTGTCCTGGGCGTGCACGAGCGCGTCCGGGCCGGGGCGGACGGGGATGCCCTCCGCCTCCAGCGCCCGGAGGTGCTCGGTGGGTACGTGTTCGTGATCGAAGGTGATCACGTCGCACCCGCGCGCGAAGTCACGCAGCGTGTCGAGGTCGCGGTAGTCGCCGATGACGACATCGCTCACGACCTGCGCCGCGGAATCCTGCGGGGTGTCACTGAGAAGCTTGAACCTGATGCCGAGCGGGATGCCCGCCTCGTGTGTCATACGAGCGAGCTGCCCCCCGCCGACCATGCCGACTACCGGGAACGTCACTCCCCCAGCGTATCGGCCACGCCGGGGTGGCCGGTTTCCCGCCCTCCCGGTCCGCCCTCGTCCGACCCGTGATCTCGTCCACGGGCGATCTCGAACGGGGGGTGGTTAGCATGGCTGGGTTGACGAAACCTACGGACGGGAGCCTGAAAAGCCATGGGACGTGGTTCCTCGGGGCTCCCTGCGACGCCTCCACCGCCCCGCAGCGCGGCACGGCAGCGTGTCGACCGGCTCGTGCGTGAGGCCGCCAAGTTCGGCGCGGTGGGCGGGGCCGGCGTACTGGTCAACCTGCTCGTGTTCAACCTCGTACGGCACACGACCGACCTCCCGGTGGTCCGAGCCAGTGTGATCGCGACCGTCGTCGCCATCGTCTTCAACTACATCGGCTTCCGCTACTTCACCTACCGGGACCGCGACAAGACCCGTCGCACCAAGGAACTGACGCTGTTCCTGCTGTTCAGCGCGGTCGGCCTGGTGATCGAGAACGGCGTGCTCTACACGGCGACCTACGGCTTCGGCTGGGACAGCCCGCTACAGAGCAACATCTTCAAGTTCGTCGGCATCGGCGTCGCCACCCTGTTCCGCTTCTGGTCCTACCGCACCTGGGTGTTCCGGGCGCTGCCGGTCGAGGACGCGGTGACGGGCGCGGGGCCGTTCCTGGCGAAGGAGACGAAGAAGCCCCGGCCCCGGCAGCGCGCCTAGTGCCGTGGCAGGCAACGTTCGCCCCGTCGCGACGCCCGGCACGCCCTCTCGCCGCACCGGCCGAGAGCCCAAGTACATCCAGTACGAGGGCTTGCGGCCGGCACGCCGAGAGCACGCACCGGACGCCGCTCCTTGACGGGCAAACGTTGCCTGCCGCGGCACTAGCTAGGGGGACGGCACCGGGAGCCAGCGGACCGGTATGGGCGGTCAGCGGACCGTCGGCTCGCCGGCTTCGTCCGCCGCTTTCCTGAGTGCCGTACGGGACAGGAACAGGGCGAACACGGGGGGCTGGGTCTGGAGCATCTCCAGGCGGCCCCCGTCGGCCTCCGCGAGGTCCCGGGCCACCGCCAGGCCGATGCCGGTGGAGTTGCGGCCGCTGATGGCCCGCTCGAAGATCCGCGCCCCGAGGTCGGCGGGCACCCCGGGCCCCTCGTCCGTGACCTCGATGACCGCCTGGTTCCCGGTGACCCGGGTGCGCAGCGCGACCGTGCCGCCGCCGTGCATGAGGGAGTTCTCGATCAGCGCGGCCAGCACCTGCGCGACCGCGCCCGGTGTCCCCACCGCCGTCAGGTGCCGCTTGCCGGAGCTGACGATCGCCCGGCCGGCGCTGCGGTAGGCGGGCCGCCACTCGGCGAGCTGCTGCTGGATGACCTCGTCGAGGTCGAAGGTGACGGCGGAGCCGGTGCGCGGGTCGCGGGAGTTGGTGAGCAGCCGCTCGACCACGTCGGTGAGGCGTTCCACCTGGGTGAGCGCGACGTTCGCCTCCTCCTTCACCGTGTCCGGGTCGTCGGTGAGGGTGATCTCCTCCAGCCGCATCGACAGCGCGGTCAGCGGCGTACGGAGCTGGTGGGAGGCGTCGGCGGCCAGCCGCCGCTCGGCGGTGAGCATCCGGGCGATGCGTTCGGCGGAGGCGTCCAGGACGTCGGCGACCCGGTCCAGCTCGGGGACGCCGTACCGCTTGTGCCGGGGGCGGGGGTCGCCCGAGCCGAGGCGTTCGGCGGTCTCGGCGAGGTCGGTGAGCGGGGAGGCGAGCCGGTTGGCCTGGCGGATCGCGAGGACCACCGCCGCGATCACCGCGAGCAGCGCCACCAGCCCGATGATCAGCAGGGTGCGGCCGACCTCCCGGGTCACCGAGGAACGCGGCTCCTCGACGACGACGGTCTCGCCCTCCTCGCCCTGGGCCCTGCCCTGGATCACGTCACCGGTCGGCCGGGTGCCGACCTCGATGCTGCGCGCCCCCGGGATCCGGATCTCGGCGTACCGTTCCGGCGCCACCTGGTCGCGCAGGACCTGCGCGTCGACGGTGTGCGAGGTGAGCAGCCGGCTGTCCACGATGCTGGCCAGCCGCTGGGCCTCGGAGTTGACCCGTTCCTGGGCGCTGTTGCTGATGGTCTGGGTCTCGACGATGACGAGGGAGACACCGAAGACGGCGATGACGACGAGCACCACGGCGAGGGTGGACTGGATGAGACGGCGACGCACAGGGCCCTCCGGGCGGTGACGCTATGAGAACGGTGCGGGCGGCACCGGAAGGGGCGCGGGGAACCGCGCGGCCGGCCCCGCGCGGCCCACGACCCCGTGCCCGTACCAGCCCGGGACGGCGCGACGCGCGCGGCACCAGGGCCCGGCTAGCTCTTCTCGAAGCGGAACCCGACGCCCCGCACCGTGGCGATGTACCGGGGATTGGCCGCGTCGTCGCCGAGCTTCTTCCGCAGCCACGAGATGTGCATGTCGAGCGTCTTGGTCGAGGACCACCACGTCGTGTCCCACACCTCGCGCATCAGCTGGTCGCGGGTGACGACCCGGCCCGCGTCGCGCACCAGGACCCGCAGCAGGTCGAACTCCTTGGCGGTGAGCTGGAGCTCCTCCTCGCCCATCCACGCGCGGTGCGACTCGACGTCGATGCGCACCCCGTGCGTCGCGGGCGGCTGCTGCGGCTCCGTGGCACCGCGCCGCAGCAGGGCCCGGACCCGGGCGAGCAGCTCGGCGAGGCGGAAGGGCTTGGTGACGTAGTCGTCGGCGCCCGCGTCGAGACCGACGACGGTGTCCACCTCGTCGGCGCGCGCGGTCAGGATGAGGATCGGGACGGTGAGGCCCTCGGCACGCAGCCGACGGGCCACCTCCAGGCCGTCCATGCCGGGCAGACCCAGGTCGAGCACGACCAGGTCGATGCCGCCCTGCGTTCCGGCGTCGAGCGCGGTGGGGCCGTCCTCACGCACCTCGACCTCGTACCCTTCCCGACGCAGGGCGCGGGCCAGCGGCTCCGAGATGGACGCATCGTCCTCGGCGAGCAGTACACGGGTCATGGGGTGATGGTAGTCCGCGCAGGCCAGGAGCTGGGGTGTGATCGGCAACCGGTTGTTCTTACCTTCGGGGGTACGGGTGTGAACCTGTGTCTGTGCGGTGTGAACCTGACAGAGACCTTGGATTACATGTGTACGGTTCCCTCCAAGCCTGTGATCTGAGCCTCAAAGGCTTCCATTTCCCGCATTGTCCTGCCGTATGGTGAATGAACGCCTGTAGCACCGACAGGGACCTTTGGCGAGGATGTGGCGCTGAAGGTCTCTTTTGTGTGCGGGCCGGCCACCCACCGGCCTCGAAAGGAAAGCCCCTCAGCAAGGATCGACCATGGCGTCCAGCCTGACGAAGGATTCGGTCACCCCGGGCACCCCCGGCACCGAGAAGACCTTCTTCGGCCACCCCCGCGGACTGGCCACTCTCTTCCTGACCGAGATGTGGGAGCGGTTCTCCTACTACGGCATGAAGGCGCTCCTCACCGTCTACCTGCTCTCCGGCGGACCCGATGCCGGCCAGGGCGGCATGGGCGGCGGTCTGGCCATGGACGTGGCCACCACCACGGTGATCGTGTCCGTCTACTCGGCGATGGTGTACCTGCTCACCATGCCCGGCGGCTGGCTCGGTGACCGCGTCTGGGGCCCGCGCAGGACCGTGACCATCGCCGCCGTCACCATCATGTCCGGCCACCTGGTGCTGGCGCTGCCCGGCGGCCAGGCCCCGTTCTTCGCGGGTCTGGCGCTGGTGGCGGCCGGCTCCGGCCTGCTCAAGGCCAACATCTCCACGATGGTGGGCCACCTGTACGACGGCCCGGAGGACCCGCGCCGCGACGGCGGCTTCACGATCTTCTACATGGGCATCAACGCGGGTGCCTTCTTCGCCCCGCTGGCCATCGGGACCGTCGGCCAGAAGGTCGACTGGCACCTCGGCTTCGGCATGGCCGCGGTCGGCATGGCGATCGGTCTCGCCGCGTTCCTGCTCGGCACCCGCAACCTGAGCCCGCAGAGCAGTGTCGTCCCCGAGCCGCTGGCGGCCGAGGAGCGCGTGTCCTGGCTGCGCAAGGGTCTGCTCTGGGTGATCGCCGCGACCGTGTTCTACGGGATCGTCGGCTTCACCGGCCACTTCACGATGAACTGGGCGATGATCCCGCTCACCGTGATCGGTCTGGTCGTCCCGGCGGGCGTCCTGGTGCGGATCAAGCGGGACAAGGACCTGTCGGCCGCCGAGCAGTCGAAGATGACCGGCTACATCTGGTTCTTCGTCGCGGCCGCCGTGTTCTGGATGATCTACGACCAGGGCGCCTCCACCGTCCAGGCGTTCGGCGAGGGCAAGGCGGCGGGCTCACTGCTGGGCTTCGACTTCCCGTCCTCCTGGTACCAGTCGCTGAACCCGCTGTTCATCATGGCGCTGGCCCCGGTCTTCGCCTGGGTGTGGCTGTGGCTGAACCGCGGCGGCAGGGAGCCGAGCACCATCGTGAAGTTCGCGATGGCGCTGGTGCTGATCGGTGTGTCGTTCTTCTTCTTCCTGATCCCGCTGGGCATGGCGGCGAACGGCACCGCGGTCAGTCCGATGTGGCTGGTGGGCATCTACTTCATCCAGACGGTCGGTGAGCTGTGCCTCTCCCCGGTCGGCCTGTCGGTGACCACGAAGATGGCCCCGGCCAAGTACGCCAGCCAGATGATGGGCGTGTGGTTCCTCGCGGTCACCGCGGGCGACTCGGTCACCAGCCTCCTGTCCAACCCGGCCGTCGCCGGCGTCGACCTCGGCGGCACCCCCGCGGTGTTCGGCGAGGCCGCGCTGGCCGCCCTGGCCGGCTTCGCGGTGTGGATGTACCGGCGGAAGGTGAAGTCCCTCATGGGCGACGTCCGCTGAGACCCGCCGCCCCGGTTCCGCTCCCGGAGGGCCGCCGCACCCGCGTGGTGCGGCGGCCCTGCGCGCGCGGGCGGCGGTGGCGTCGCACCGGCTCCGGGCCCACTCCCCGGGGGCGGGCACACGTCGTCGGGTACGCCGCCGAGTGGCCGGCGCGGCCCACGGCCCCCGCCGCCACGCCGAGCAGCTGCCGACCCCGCCGGCTCACGAAGGTCCCTTCCTGGTGGGAGTCGCAGGGCCCGTGGAACTCGTCGGGCCGCCCTCGGGCGGTGCGGGGAGCAGGCCGCCCTCGGGCGGTGCGGGGAGCGGGCCGCCGTCGGGCGGTGCGGGGAGCGGGCCGCCGTCGGGCGGTGCGGGGAGCGGGCCGCCGGACGCGCCCGGGTCGGCGTCCGGGGTGAACCACGGCAGGGTCGGGGCGGACGCGGGCGCCCGGCCGCGGCGCTTCGGGCCGGGAGCACCGGAGGCACGCCCGCCCGGCACACGTGGGACGCGCTCGGGCGGCCGCGGGATCCGGCGCCGGATCCCGCCCGCGCGCAGCGGCCGGACCCGGTCCACCACCGCCATCCCGGCGCGGAACACCGCCGCCGGCACCACCAGGAAGGTCAGGACCCAGAAGAGGGTCACGCCCCAGGGCCGGCCCACGGGCCAGGGCTGCTCGGCGAGCACCTTCCCGCCGTACTTCAGCGACACCGTGTAGTCGCCGTGCGCGCCGCCCGGCAGCTCGACGGGCAGCTCGACACGCGCCTTCCCGCCGGGCCGGACCGTGCCGCGCCACCGCTGCTCCTGCCACTGCGGCGCGTAGACGCCGTGGGAGGTGCCGACCTGGAACACGGGGTTCTCCACGGCGGACGTGCCGGCGTTGCCGACGGTGAGGACGAGGGTGCGGGCGGGCGGCGAGCCGAACCAGGTCAGCAGCCCGCCGGAGCCTTCGAGCCGGGTGTCCGTGAGGACCGACAGACGTCCGCCGGCCGGCTCGGCGGGCAGCGGTTCGACGGCGTGCCCGGCGACCTGGAAGCGCGCGTCGGCCTCGGCCTTCGCCCCGGTCACCGTCGCCACGTGCACCACGCACGGGCACGGCACCGGCGGCTCGGCCACCGGCAGCTTCCGGCTGAACCGTCCCTCGGCGTCGGTCGTCACGGCCCGGCCGTCCGCGTTGGCACAGGAGTCGGTGCCGCCGGACACCCCCCGTGGCGGGGCGGCCTGACCGCAGATCAGGATCATCAGCAGGGCCCGGGCCCGCCAGCCGTCCCCGGTGACGGTGACCGAACCCCCGGTTCCCGCCTGCGACGCGGACAGTCTCACGCGCGGCCCGTCGGCCGCCGTCGCGCTCCCCGCCAGAGGCAGCAGCAGCAGCGCGAGCACCGTCGCCAGCGCCGGAATCCGCACGTTCCCGCTCACGTCGTCGCTCCCGTCGACTCGGCTTGCGCACGCGGCGGTTCGGCCACCCCGCCGCCGTCCGCACGGCTCAGCGGCGTACGCGGGCCGCCTGGTTCCTGCGGGTCAGCCACAGCGCGCCCGCCGCGCCCGCGAGCAGCACCGTGCCGCCGAGCGTGCCGAGGGCGAGCGCGGAGTCCTCGGGCCCGGTCTGCGGGAGGCCGGCGCCGGAGTCGTCGCCGCCGCCGTCGCCGCTCTGCGTGCCGCCCGAGGATCCGCCCTCGCCCGACGCCGCCGTCACGTCCAGCGTCAGCGACGGGCCGGGGCTGTTGGTCGGCGTACACGTGGTGGTGGTGCCGAGCGCCTTGATGGTGAGCACGCCCGCCGTGAAGGTGACCTTGCCGGTCTTCTTCGGCGTGTAGGTGCCCGACAGATCGTTGATCTTGATGGGGGTATTGGCGGGGAGCGCCTCCTGGTTGGCGGGGCCGGTGACGGTCAGGGTCCCGCCGTCGGCGCCGCCGAGCTTGACGGTGGCACTCGGGTTCATCGCGCCCTTGCCCAGCTCGACGGGGCTGGAGGAGACGCCCTTCTGCCACGACATGGTGAGCCGGTAGCCGTCGCCGCTCCTGACGCCCTTGATGTCGATGGGCGAGACGGCGCTCTTGTCGCCGATCGGCGTCTTGCACTGGTAGTGGACGTCGACGACCTCGGCGTGGGCCGCGGGAGCGGCCAGCAGCACCGCCGAGCCGGCCAGGGCCGCGGCGGACGCGAGTGCGGCGGTTCGTTTCTGGTACGTCCGGTTCGACACGGTCCCCTCATTCCCGAAGGCGTTCCCGCACGCGTTCCCCAGCGCGTTGCCGAGCGCGTTGCGAACGCGTTCCTGACGGCACATCAGATGGGCCGTCAAGGTACGCCCGGGGTGCGGAGGAAGGAAGACACAGGGAGCGCCGGATCTGGGTGATCCGGCGCGCGTGACGTGACGTACGGGGGACGTGCGGCGAAGAGTGCGAACCGCGGGTAACCCTCGGGCTAGGCCGGTGCTCCCAGTTCGGCCCAGACCGTCTTGCCCGCGGCCCCGGGGGTGCGCACGACACCCCAGTCCAGGCACAGCCGCTGCACGATGAACATGCCGTGACCGCCGGGGCGGCCGGCGCGGTGCGGGGTGCGCGGGGCGGGCTGGCCACCGCCCTTGTCGGAGACCTCGACGCGGATCACCTTGTTGTCGCAGGCGATCCGCAGTTCGTCCGGCCCCTCGGCGTGCAGGCAGGCGTTGGTGACCAGCTCGGAGACGACGAGCAGCACGTCCTCGGCCGCGGCCCGCTGGTCGGCGGTGGCGGCGGGCAGCCAGTCCCACGCGTACAGCGCCTGCCGGGTGAAGTCGCGGGCGAGCGGCACGACACCGCTCTGGCCCTCGAAGCTCAGCCTGCGGACCTGACGTCCCCCCGACGACCCGGTCGCGCCCCCCTCGGACGCCCCGGTCGCCGGCACGCCCTCCTCGGACACCCCGGAAGCGCCGCTGGGCTCCGGGCCGCGGTCGCCCGGCGGGTAAGGCCGGGTGGTGCTCATCAGCGCTTCACCTCACCGATTCACCAGTTCACGATTCACAAGTTCACTACTCAAGTCAGTACGGCCGGTCGGCCCCGCACAGTCGGTACGGGTGTCTCCTGCCCGACCGGGCCGGGTGAACACCCCTGTATTGGACACGAAAGGCGTGACGCCCGGAAAGCGACGGTTCCAGGGGGGCGAGCGGGGCGGCGCCCCGGCCTCGCCCGCGGACTCAGTCGGACTCGCCCGGTTCGCCGGCCAGCGCCGCTTGCAGGGTGTCATGGACAGTGAAGACCGCATCCGCCCCCGTGATCTCGAAGACACGCGCGACCACGGGCAGCATCCCCGCCAGATGCACCCCACCCCCGGCCGCCTCTGCTTTCAGCCGTGCGCCCAGCAGCACGTTGAGGCCTGTGGAGTCGCAGAACTCCAGGCGTGAGCAGTCGACCACCAGTCGACTGAATCCTTTGGCGAGGCATTCGTCGAGGGGTTCGCGCAACAGATCGGCGGTGTGGTGATCCAACTCACCCGCCGGAGTCACGACGGCACTAGAGCCCTCTTCTCGCACCTCCACCAGAAGCCGGCCCGACTGTGCGCTGCCGACTGTCCCGCGGTCCATGCCGTCTCTCTCTCCCGACGTCGTGGCTGCTGACTGACGCCCTCGAACACTACGCCTTCTCCACAGCTCCCGACACCCGAACAATCACACACAAACGGACATACGCGAACAGAACACACTTGCGGTGAGCTCGGGAAAGCGGGTAGGGCTAGTAGGTACACGCACCCGACACGGCCGGCTTTGGAGGCGCCGCACACCGCAGTGCACGGAACTGGCTTCGGCAGCCATATGCCGAGAACGATGGAGGACATCATGTCACCCCGGCTCGACGCATCGCATACCCATCAGGCGACGTCGGCATCCCCCCCGGAACATCTGGATCCCATCGGGCAGGACGACCCACTCGCCGGACTCCCGGAGATCCCGCCCTTCGACGAGGTCGGGGCGGTGGACGCGCGGGCGCTGTCCAAGACCCTCTTCGCGCGCCTGGAGTCGCTGGAGGAGGGCACCCACGAGTACTCGTACGTCCGCAACACGCTTGTCGAACTCAACCTCGCCCTGGTCAAGTTCGCCGCCTCCCGCTTCCGCTCCCGCAGCGAGCCGATGGAGGACATCATCCAGGTCGGCACGATCGGCCTGATCAAGGCGATCGACCGCTTCGAACTCAGCCGAGGTGTGGAGTTCCCCACCTTCGCGATGCCAACCATCGTCGGTGAGATCAAGCGTTTCTTCCGCGACACCTCGTGGTCCGTCCGCGTCCCGCGGCGGCTCCAGGAGCTCCGGCTCGACCTGGCCAGGGCCGGCGACGAGCTGGCCCAGAAGCTCGACCGCGCCCCGACGGTGGCGGAGCTCGCCGAGCGCCTCGGCCTGTCCAACGACGAGGTCGTCGAGGGCATGGCCGCGTCGAACGCGTACACCGCCTCCTCGCTCGACGCCCAGCCGGAGGAGGACGACGCCGAGGGCGCCCTCGCGGACCGCATCGGCTACGAGGACCACGGGCTCGAGGGCATCGAGTACGTCGAGTCGTTGAAGCCGCTGATCGCCGACCTGCCCTCCCGGGACCGGAAGATCCTCTCCCTGCGCTTCGTCGCGGGCATGACCCAGTCCGAGATCGGCGAGGAACTCGGTATCTCGCAGATGCACGTGTCCCGACTGCTGTCGCGGACGCTGGTGAAGCTGCGCAAGGCGCTGACCGTCGAGGAGTGACGGCGCCCGCCCCTGCGGTGACCGTGTGACCCGGCCCGACGCGGGCCGGGTCGCCGCCGTGTGCGCGGCCGCGGCCGAAAGCATGCTGTTACCCGGGGGAACCTCTTTCCTCACCGGGTCGCGTCCACCACTATGGTCACCCTTCCCAGACTGGCCGGTACGTCAGGACGGCTCCGTGGGGTGCCAGGAGGCGGGTGGATGGCTCGGGCCGACGGGACGGGCGCGACCGGCAGCGACGACGGCTCGGCGAGCGGCTCATACACGGGCCTGCACGCCGGTGCCTCCGACGCGCGCCTGACCGAACTCCTGCGCGCCGACACGGCCACCGCGTACCTGGGCCTCCAGGAGCTCCGCGCCCGCCACCGCCCCTCCGTCCTCGCCTACGCCCGCCTGTGCGCGACCGGCGAGTCGACGGCACGGCAGCTGGCGGCGCAGGCGTTCACGCTCGCGGCCCGGGAGACGGCCCGCGGCACCGACCCCGGCGTCCCGTGGCGGCACCGGCTCCTGCTGCTGACCGGACGGATCTCCGCGTCCTGGGCGGCGGACGGGAGATCGGCGGGGCTCGACGCGGGCCTGCTGCTGGTGCTGAACACCGCGGCCCCGGACCATCCGGTGCCGCCGCTGCTCGCGCCGTTCCAGTCCCTGCCCGCCCGCGCGCAGGGACTCCTCTGGTACGGCGTCGTGGAGCGGGAGGCACCGGACACCACGGCCGGTTACCTCGGCCTGACCCGTGAGGACGTCACGTACGGCACGGACCGGGCGCTGGAGACCATGGCCCGGGCGTGTCTGCGCTCCCGCCTCGCCGCGTCCGACGATCCGCGCTGCGGCGACTTCCGCCGCCTCATCGAGGAGTCCGTACGGCCGGACAGCCCCCGGAGCAGTCCCGACCTGCACGCCCACATGGCGCACTGCGCCCACTGCACGACGGCGTACGAGGAACTGACCGCCCTGCGGGACGCGCCGCACGCGGTGCTGGCGGAAGGGCTGCTGCCCTGGGCGGGGACGGCGTACGGGGCGCGCGGCGCCGACGGACCGGGCGGGCTCCGGGCCCGCACGCCGTCCGGGAGCCGGCCGCCGTCCCGGCGCCTGGTGCTGACCTCGGCGGCGCTCGGCGTGGCCGTGGCGCCACTGCTGGTGTTCCTGCTGACGCGGGGCGACACGCCGGCGCGGGAGTCGGCGGGCGCCGCGGTGACCACGCCGTCGAGCCCGCCGCCGGTGACGGTGACGGCGACGGTCTCGCCGTCACTGTCCCCGTCCCCGTCGGCGACCAGCGCATCGCCGTCGCCGTCCGCGTCGCGGAGCGCCACACCGACCAGGACGGCGAGCGCGACGCCCTCGTCGCCGCCGTTCCGCCCGCCGGGCGGGACGTACACCCAGGTCGTGAACGTGGCCTCGGGCCGCTGTCTGGACGTGTCCGGCGACTTCGAGAACCGTACCGACGTGGTCACCGCCCCGTGCGACGCCTCCGCCTCCCAGCGCTGGCGCGTCGACTCCGGCCGCGGGGTCCTCCAGTCGCTCGCCGATCCCGGCTTCTGCCTGGACAGCCGGGGCGGCGTGGACAAGGGCGTCGGCATCTGGGAGTGCGACTCGCTGTCCGGCCGCAACGGCGACAACCTCAGGTTCACCGTGGACGACGACGGGGTGATCCGCCCCGCCATCGCCGTCGCGACGGCCCTGACCCCCGACGGCTCCGCAGACGCGGGACTGTCGCTGGAACCGTCCGGCGACGGCACCGGGCAGCGGTGGCGGGCGGGGACGGGGTGAATGGCGGTTGCGGCGGGGGCGGGGGTGGGGCGGCCTGACCGCCGACTGCGGCGGGGGCGGCCGGGGCCGCATGGCCCGGGTTGTGGCGGGCGGTGGGTCCGGGGTCAGAGTTCGCGTGCGCCGCGGCGCCATACGCCGGTGACCAGGGGTACGCCCGGGCGGTAGGCGAGGTGGACGTGGCTCGGGGCGTCGAGGAGGGTCAGGTCGGCGCGGGCGCCCGGGGTGAGGCGGCCGATGTCGGTGCGGCGCAGGGCCGCCGCACCGCCCGCCGTGGCCGACCAGACCGCCTCGTCCGGGGTCATCCCCATGTCCCGTACGGCGAGCGCGACGCAGAACGGGACGGAGGACGTGAAGGACGAGCCCGGGTTGCAGTCGGTGGACAGGGCGACGGTGACGCCGGCGTCCAGGAGACGGCGGGCGTCCGGCCACGGAGCGCGGGTGGAGAACTCGGCACCGGGCAGCAGGGTCGCCACCGTGCCGCCGGCGGCCAGCGCGTCGACGTCCGCGTCGGTCAGGTGCGTGCAGTGGTCGGCGCTGGCCGCGTCCAGTTCGACCGCCAGCTGTACGCCGGGGCCGTAGGAGAGCTGGTTGGCGTGGATGCGGGGGTGCAGGCCCTTCGCCTTGCCGGCCGTGAGGATCGCGCGGGCCTGGTCGCCGTCGAAGGCGCCCTGCTCGCAGAAGACGTCGATCCAGCGGGCGTACGGGGCGCAGGCGTCGAGCATCTCGCCGGTGACGAGGGCGACGTAGGCGGCGGGGTCGTCGGCGTGGTCGGGGGAGACGATGTGGGCGCCGAGGTAGGTGACCTCGTCGGTGTGGCGGGCGGCCAGGCGCAGGGCGCGGGACTCGTCCTCGACGGTCAGGCCGTAGCCGGACTTGGTCTCCAGGGTGGTGGTGCCCTGGCGGAGGGCCTCGGCGAGGTGGCGGGTGAGGTTGGCCTCCAGCTCGGCGTCGGTCGCGGCGCGGGTGGCGGCGACGGTCGTGCGGATGCCGCCCGCGCTGTAGGCCCGGCCGGACATCCGGGCGTTGAACTCCTCGGTGCGGTCGCCCGCGAAGACCAGGTGGGAGTGGGAGTCGACGAAGCCGGGCAGGACCGCCCGGCCGCCGGCGTCGACCCGGTTGTCAGTGGCGGGTGCTTTGCTTGATTCACCGGTCCACGCGATGCGGTCGCCGTCGATGACGACGGCCGCGTCCTGGATCAGACCGAGGGGAGAACTGTCACCGAGGGAGGGGTCGTTGGTGACCAGCGTGGCGATGTTGGTGATGACGGTGCTGCTCATCGTGTCCTCGTGGGCGTGGGGGGCGTGGGGGGCGTCGCCGGCGTGGGCGGGTGTCAGGCGCGCAGGGCTTCGACGGCCCGGACGAGGGCCTGCGGCACGTCGGGGACCAGCGTGTGCGCCCCGTCGCGTACGACATGCCGTCCGCCCACGACCGTGTGCCGTACGTCCGCTGCCGTCGCCGCGAATACGGCCGTCTCGGCGCCGAGCCTGGGCAGCGGCCCCGCTGTCCTGACCGAGTCGAGCGCGACCGTGGTGAGGTCGGCGAGCGCGCCGGGCTCGATGGTGCCCGCCGCGTCCCAGCCGAGGGCCGCGTGACCGTCGGCGGAGGCGGCCCGCAGCAGGGCGGCGGCGGTCCAGTGGCCGCGGGTGCGGCTGCGCAGGCGCTCGTTCAGCTCCATCGCGCGGGCCTCTTCGAGCAGGTCGATCACGGCGTGGCTGTCCGAGCCGAGGGACAGCGGGGAGCCCGCCTTCCGCAGCGCGACGGCGGGGCCGATGCCGTCGGCGAGGTCCCGTTCGGTCGTCGGGCACATGCAGGTGCCGGTGCCGCTGCCGCCGATCAGGGCGATGTCCTCGTCGGTGAGATGGGTGTTGTGGACACCGGTGGTGCGCCGCCCCAGCACGCCGTGCTCGGCGAGCAGCTGGGTCGGCGTGCACCCGTGGGCCTCGCGGCAGGCGTCGTTCTCGGCGGTCTGCTCCGACAGGTGGACGTGGAGCGGGGCCCGCCGCTCCTCGGCCCACCGCGCCACGGTCGCCAACTGCCCGGCGGGCACGGCCCGTACGGAGTGGATGGCCGCTCCGATCCGCGCGTGATCCCGTTCCTTGAGAACTGAACAGCGTTCGGCCCACGCCTCCGCGCTTCCGTCGGAGAAGCGGAGCTGGTGGGCGTCGGGGGCCCGGCCGAAGCCGGCGGAGAGGTAGGCGGTGTCGAGGAGGGTGATGCGGATGCCGGCGTCGGCGGCGGCCTCGACGAGCGCCTCGCCCATCGCGTTGCGATCGGCGTAGGGGGTGCCGCCCGGGGCGTGGTGCACGTAGTGGAACTCGCCGACGGCGGTGACGCCGGCCAGCGCCATCTCGGCGTAGACCGCGCGGGCCAGCTGGTGGTAGGTCTCCGGGGTCAGCCGGTCGGCGACGGAGTACATGACCTCGCGCCAGGTCCAGAAGGTGCCGGAGCCGACCTGGACGGTGCCGCGCAGGGCACGGTGGAAGGCGTGCGAGTGGGCGTTCGCGAGGCCCGGGAGCGTCAGCCCGCGGAGCACCTCGGCACCGGGCGGCGGGGCGGGGGTGCCGGTGCGGACGGCGGTGACGCGGCCGTCCGCCGTGTCCACGGCCACGCCCGGCTCGACGTGGGTCCCGAGCCAGGCGTGCTCCAGCCAGTACGTCCGTGCGTGGGGGTGGGTCACCTGCAGGCCAGCCCTTCCAGTACGTCGGCGAGTGCGAGCACCCCGGCCACACAGTCGTCCTCGGCGGCGGACTCGGCCGGGGAGTGCGAGACGCCGGTGGGGTTGCGCACGAACAGCATGGCGGTCGGGACGCTCGCGGAGAGGATCCCGGCGTCGTGTCCCGCGCCGGTGCCGAGGACGGGGACCGTCAGGTCGGTGCTCCTGCCCAGGACGCGGGCGAGTTCGTCGCGCAGGGCGTGGTCGAACTCGACGACGGGCGTGAACGACTCGCGGACCACGTCGAGGTCCACGCCGTGCGCGGCGGCGTACTCGCGGGCGGCCTTCTCGATCCCGTCGACCACGAGGTCCAGGCTCGCCTGGTCGGCGGCACGGGAGTCGAGCCAGCCGCGCACCAGCGAGGGGACGGCGTTGACGCCGTTGGGCTCGACGGCGATCTTGCCGAAGGTGGCGACGGCGCCGGCGAGTCGCGCCTCTCTGCGGGCCGCGAGGACCGTCTCGGCGTAGGGCAGCATCGGGTCCCGCCGGTCCACCAGCCGGGTGGTGCCGGCGTGGTTGGCCTCGCCCCGGAAGTCGAACCGCCACCGTCCGTGCGGCCAGATGGCGCTGGCGACGCCGACCCGGTCGCCGCTGAGGTCCAGCGCCCGGCCCTGTTCCACGTGCAGCTCGACGAAGGCGCCGATGCGGGAGAGCCGCTCCGGGTCGGGCCCGATGGCGTCGGGGTCGTGTCCGGCGGCCTCCATGGCCCGCCGCAGTGTGATCCCGTCACCGTCGGTCAGCCGGTGCGCCTGCTCGACGCCGAGCTGCCCGGCGGTCAGCCGGGACCCGACACAGGCGAGCCCGAAGCGGGCGCCCTCCTCGTCGCCGAAGTTGACGATCGCGAGCGGCTTGGTGAAGGTGACGTCCCGCGCGCGCAGTTCGTCGAGCGCGGCGAAGGAGGAGACGACCCCGAGGGGCCCGTCGAAGGCGCCGCCGTCCGGCACCGAGTCGAGATGCGAACCGGTGACGACCGCGTCCCCTTCGGCGGGGTCGCCGAGCCAGGCCCACTGGTTCCCGTTCCGGTCGAGTTCGTACGTCAGCCCCCGCGCCTCGGCCTGTCCCCTGAACCAGGCCCGGCACTCGGCGTCGGCACCGGTCCAGGCGAAGCGGCGGTAGCCGCCGGAGGCGGCGCTGCGGCCGATCGGCAGCAGCTCCGCCCACATGCTGTGGAAGGTCACGCGTCGTCACCCTCGCGCATCGGGACCCGGACACCGCGCTCGTCCGCGACCGACTCCGCGATGTCGTACCCCGCGTCGACGTGCCGGATGACGCCCATGCCCGGGTCGTTCGTCAGCACCCGCCGGACCTTCTCGCCGCTCAGCTTCGTACCGTCGGCCACGGTCACCTGCCCGGCATGGAGGGACCGCCCCATGCCGACGCCTCCCCCGTGGTGGATGGACACCCAGGACGCACCGGACGCCACGTTCACCATGGCGTTCAGCAGGGGCCAGTCGGCGATGGCGTCGGACCCGTCGAGCATGGCCTCGGTCTCCCGGTAGGGGGACGCCACCGAACCGGAGTCGAGGTGGTCGCGGCCGATCACCAGCGGCGCCGCCAGCTCACCGCTCGCGACCATGTCGTTGAACCGCTCGCCGGCCTTGTCCCGCTCGCCGTAGCCGAGCCAGCAGATCCGGGCCGGCAGACCCTGGAAGTGGACCCGCTCACCGGCCAGCTTGATCCAGCGGGCGAGGGACTCGTTCTCGGGGAACAGGTCGAGCATCGCCCTGTCGGTCCTGGCGATGTCGGCCGGGTCGCCCGACAGGGCCGCCCAGCGGAAGGGGCCCTTGCCCTCGCAGAACAGCGGCCGGATGTAGGCGGGGACGAACCCGGGGAAGGCGAACGCCCGGTCGTACCCGGCGAGTTGAGCCTCGCCGCGGATCGAGTTGCCGTAGTCGAAGACCTCCGCGCCGGCGTCCATGAAGCCGACCATCGCCTCGACGTGCCGGGCCATCGACTCCCGGGCGCGGGTGGTGAAGCCCGCCGGGTCCTTGGCCGCGGCCGAGGCCATGTCGTCGAAGTCGACGCCCGTCGGCAGGTAGGCCAGCGGGTCGTGCGCCGAGGTCTGGTCGGTGACGATGTCGACGGGAGCGCCCTCGGCGAGCATGCGCGGGAGCAGTTCGGCCGCGTTGCCGAGCAGGCCGATGGAGAGCGGACGCCGGGCGTCGCGGGCCTCGACGGCGAGCTGGAGGGCGTGCTCCAGGGAGTCGGCCCTCACATCGAGGTAGCGGTGCTCGATGCGGCGCTCGATGGCACGCGGGTCGCAGTCGACGCAGATGGCGACGCCGTCGTTCATGGTCACCGCGAGCGGCTGCGCGCCGCCCATGCCGCCGAGGCCGGCGGTCAGGGTGATCGTCCCGGCGAGGGTGCCGCCGAACTTCTTCGCGGCGACGGCGGCGAAGGTCTCGTAGGTGCCCTGGAGGATGCCCTGGGTGCCGATGTAGATCCAGGAGCCGGCGGTCATCTGCCCGTACATGGTCAGTCCCAGCTGCTCCAGACGCCGGAACTCGTCCCAGTTCGCCCAGTCGCCGACCAGGTTCGAGTTGGCGATCAGCACGCGGGGCGCCCACTCGTGGGTCTGCATGACACCGACGGGCCGGCCGGACTGGACGAGCATGGTCTCGTCCTGCTTCAGCGTCCGCAGCGTGCGGACCATCGCGTCGAAGGAGCGCCAGTCCCGGGCCGCCTTGCCCGTGCCGCCGTAGACGACGAGCTTGTCGGGGTGTTCGGCGACCTCGGGGTCGAGGTTGTTCTGCAGCATCCGCAGGGCGGCTTCCTGCTGCCATCCCAGGGCGCTCAGTTCCGTACCGCGTGCCGCTCGGACGGGGCGGGGTCCTGACATGGTCTGCCTCCCAGCGGATTGTTGCTGCCGTTATTCACATCCTGACTTCCTGAATAGAGCTAGTCAATAGCGAGGGCCCTCGGCAGGGCCGCCCGAGGGGTGTTTGGCTGGACGCATGGGCGAGGACACCGACCTGACGGGGGACGTGGTGAGCGACACCCACGAGCGGCACGGGAGCGGCACCGGCGGCGAGCGGGCGGCCCGCCGGGACGAGGCGGTCCGCGCGGCCGTGGAGCAGGGACTGCTGGGCCCCGGCTCGCCCCTCGTCGGCCTGCTCGACGTCACCGGCATCCGGGAGTCGGCGGCGCGGCTGCGGGCGGCCTTCGAGGAGGTCACCGCGCCCGGGACGCCCGTGCTGCACGCCTTCGCGGTGAAGGCGACCCCGCTGGTGCCGGTGCTGCGGCTGCTGCGGGAGGAGGGGCTCGGGGCGGAGGTGGCGAGCCCGGGCGAGCTGGCGCTGGCGCGGGCGGCGGGGCTGGCGCCGGCCCGGACGGTCCTGGACTCGCCCGCCAAGACACCGGCCGAGCTGCGGGAGGCGCTGGCGCTCGGGATCGCGGTCAACGCCGACAACCCTCAGGAACTGCACCGCATCGACGCGATGATGCGGTCGGCGCCCAGCCGCTCCCGCCTCGGGATCCGGGTGAACCCGCAGGTCGGCGGTGGTTCCATCGAGGCCCTGTCCACCGCCACGGCGACCTCGAAGTTCGGGGTGGCGCTGCGGGACGAAGGGGCGCGCGCATGGGTGGTGCGGGCGTACGCCGAGCGCCCCTGGCTCTCCCGGCTGCACGCGCACACCGGGTCGCAGGGCATCCCGCTGGCGCTGATGGCCGAGGGCGTGGCGGAGACGTACCGGCTCGCGGAGGAGATCAACCGGCGGATCGGGCGGCCGCAGATCGACACCATCGACATCGGCGGCGGGCTGCCGGTGAACTTCGCGTCGGACGAGACGGCTCCGACGTTCGCGGAGTACGCGCGGGTGCTGAAGCGGACGGTGCCGGGGCTGCTCGACGGGCGCTACGGGCTGGTGACCGAGTTCGGGCGGTCGCTGCTGGCCGAGCACGGGACGGTGGTGGCCCGGGTGGAGTACGCGAAGAGCGCGGGCGGGCGGCCGGTGGCGGTGACGCACGCGGGGGTGCAGGTGGCGACGCGGACGGTGTACGCGCCGGGGGCGTGGCCGTTGCGGATCGCCGCGTACGACGGCAAGGGGCGGCGGAAGGAGGGGCCCGAGGTGGTGCAGGACGTCGCCGGTCCGGCGTGCTTCGCGGGCGACCTGCTGGCCCGGGGGTATCCGCTGCCGCTGCTGGCGCAGGGCGACTACGCGGCGGCGCTGGACACGGGCGCGTACTACTTCGCCCACCACTACGCGTACAACTCCCTGGCGCGGCCCGGGATCCACGGCTTCGTCCGGGACGGGGCCGGGGGCGTGGTCTTCGCGACCGTGCGTGAGGCGCAGACCGTCGAGGAGATCGTGGCGGAGTCCGGAGGGGCGCACACCGACGCGCTCACCATCCTCGACGCACCCCGGCGCCGTTGACGCACGCCGGGGGAACTGCTGATCAACTGGGTTTGTGAACAGGCAAGTTGACCTACCTTAGTCAGTCGCCGCATGTTCCACCGGAAAATGCCAGAACGCTCACTCCTCTCCCACACGTTGCGTAGTTTCGGCGTCACTCAGCCGAACCCCAGGCGGGAGGGGAGCCACGGTGCCCGGAATCGACGAGTGCCTGCTGGAAGCCATGCGACTGCCCGGTGCCCGGGGCGCCGCACTGGTCGACTGGACGAGCGGACTGGCCCTGGGCACCGTCGGGGAGTCCCCGGGCGGCGACCAGGAGGCGGCCGCGGTGGAGGCCGCCGAACTCGCCCGGCTGGCCGCCGAGCAGCGCGCCTTCGCACCCGACCCCGGCGGGGAAGGAGACGACGGCGACGGACCGCCGGTCGAGGACCTCATCATCAGCAACCGGGACAGCTACCACGTGCTGCGGTTCGTGCCGACGTCCTTCGACAGCAGCGTGTGCCTGCACCTGTGGCTGGCCCGCGCCGACGGCAATCTCGCGCTGGCCCGGATCCGGCTGGGCGAGATGGCCGGACGGCTGGTGCTGGGATGACGGCCGTGCGGACCACACCACCGCCCCGGCTGCCCGTGCGGGACAAGGCGGCGGCCCGGGACCGGGGCTGGGGCGGCGTCTCCCCGATGCTGACCCGGCTCGCGGCCGAGCGGGCCACCGGCGTCCTCGTCCGCGAGCGGGGCACACTGCAACTGGCCGAGGGCCGGGTGGTGCACGCCGAGAGCCCGTCCGCGCCCGGCCTCGACGTCCTGCTCACCGCCCGGGGCACGCTCGACGCGGGCGCCTGGCAGCGGGCGCTGACCGAGACCGGCGACCGGCACCGGGCGGGCCACCTCCTGGTCGACGGCGGGCACCTCGCCCCGGGCGCGCTGGACGTGTGCCGGCTCGTGGCGCTGTACGACGCGGCGTACTTCGCGCTCGCGCCCAGCAGCACCCCGGGCCGCTTCCGCTACGTCAGCGGGGAGGGGCCCGGCTGTCCGTGCCCGGTGCCGGTGGCCGCCCTGGAGCGCGAGACCCTGCGCCGCCGCGACGTGCTGCACCGCATCTGGGCCGATCCGGCCACGGACGAGGCGCCCCTGGTCCGCGCGCGGCGCCCAGCTCCCCCGGCGTCCAGCGCCCGCCAGCGCGCGGTCCTGGACCGCCTGGACGAGGTCCGGACGGCGGCGGACATCGCGCGGGAGCTGGGCCGTCCGGCGTTCCACACGCTGGTGGACGTGCGGCGGCTGGCCGCGGCGGGTGTGGTCGCGCCCCGGCCGGAGCCCTCCGTGGAACCACCGCCGCGGGCCACCGAGCCCCGCCTCGGCGATCCCCACCAGTCCGAGCCCCACCTCACGGAGCCCCACCTCACCGAACCCCGCCCCGCCGAGCCCCACGTCCCCGCCCCCTACCTCACCGACCCCTATCTCGCCGATCCCCACATCACGTTGCTGAAGAGGCTCAGGGATGCGCTGGAGGCCCTTTGAACGGCAGTGGACCCGCGCCGAGAGGAGAGACCTGATGGCAGCGGAGGCCGACATCCTGGAGGAGCTGCGCCGGCTCAGAGCCCGCGTGCCCCAGCTCACCGGCGCCGTGGCGGCCGGATCCGACGGTCTCGTCCTCGCCCAGGACACCCCCGGCGTCGACCCGCGCGCGGTGGCCGCGCTCACCACCACCGCCCTCGACCTCGCCACGCAGCTCACCGACGCGACCGGCCAGGGCGAGGTCCGCGAGCTGCTCGTCCGCGGGGTGTACGGCTACGTGGCCACGTACACGGCGGGCCGCACCGCCCTGCTGACCCTGCTCGCCCAGGACCGCGTCAACGTCGGCCGCCTGCACCTGGAGGGCCGCCGGGCCGGGGCCCGCATCGCGGAACTGGTCGAGGCAGCCACGGCGCCCCCGGCCAAGCCGCCCGCGAAGGTCCCGGCCAAGCCCGCCATCCCTCGCACCAGAGCCACCCGAGCCTCCCGGGCGAAGCCCGCCGAGGCCCGGGTCCCGGCCGCCGAGCCCCGTACCGCGGCCCCCGAGACGCCCGCCGCACCGACGGCGGCGCGCACCACCGAAAGTTGAGAGGAACCGAGGAACCGTCATGGCCAACACCGAAACCGCGCTGAAAGAGGCACTCGCCTCCATCGAGGGCGCCACCGGCGTCGCGCTCGTCGACTACACCAGCGGCATGGCGCTGGGCACGTTGGGCGGCAGCAAGACCTTCGACCTGAACGTCGCCGCCGCCGGCAACACCGACGTCGTCCGCGCCAAGCTGCGCACCATGGAGCACCTCGGGCTCAAGGGCCAGATCGAGGACATCCTGATCACCCTGTCCGACCAGTACCACCTGATCCGCCTGATGAGCGGCCGGGGCGGCAACGGGCTCTTCCTCTACCTGGTGCTCGACGCCAAGCGGTCCAACCTGGCGATGGCCCGCCACCAGCTGCGCAGGATCGAGGAGGAGCTGGAGGTCTGACCAGTGCCACGGCAGGCGATGTCGGCCCCGCCGTGACGCCCGGCACGGCTCCCCCACCGCCTTGAGGGCGTGGGAGGTGCCCCCGCTCGCCGCACCGGCCGAAAGCCGACGTAACGTCCCGTACCAGGACGTCCGGCCGGCACACCGGGAACACACGCCGGACGCCGCGCCGGACGCCGCTCCTTGACGGGCCGACGTCGCCCGCCGCGGCCCTAGACGAGTGCCGCGGTGCGGCGGCGGGCCCCGCCCGGGGCCGCGTCGCCGGCCGCGATGCCCGTGCTGCGGTAGGCCCTGACCGCCTTCCCGGCGGGGCGTCCGCCGTTCCGGGAGAGCCAGTCCACCCGCACCCACAGCAGCGCGTCCCCGGCCTGTTCGCGCCGTCCGAGCCAGGCGGCCTTCCACCGCAGTCCGGCGCCGCACCCGGCGAGCAGCATGCCCCCGGCGGCGGGCACGGCGAAGGCGCTGCCCAGCGCGGCGAGGAAGGCCAGCAGCAACCACCAGCGGTGCCCCCGGCGCCAGGCGCGGGCGCTCACCGCGCGGTCCTGGAGCACGTCGTGCTTGCTCGCGCGGGCGGCCTGGCGGGCCAGTTCGACGTACCGCCTGCGGCGGGCGTACGTCACGACGGCCGCGCTGACCAGGAACAGCGCGGCCCCGGCCAGCACTCCGATCCGCCGTCCGGTGATGCCCGGCACCGACAGTCCGGTCCCCGCCGCCAATACCCCGAGCCACCACATCGGCGCGGCTCCGGCCCGTACGACGACGGCCACCCGAGCCAGTCCCTGCGCTCTGCGATCCCCGCGTGCCACGTTCCGCCTCCTCGTCGCTCCGGCACTCCTGCCCGACAGCATTTTCCGCGTCATGTCCGGCGTCGGACAGACCGTCGGGAAGATTATCGGCAGAACGTGAGACGAGTCTGAGAAGGCGCCCCGGTCGCCGTCACTCCACGAACAGCCCCCGCGCCGCCGCCTTCGCGTCGAACTCCTCCAGCCGGGCCTGCGCGTCCGGCAGGTCGTCGCACATCGCCTCCAGCAGGACCCGGCCCAGCAGCATCGGCGCGCAGGCCGTGTCGAAGGCGAGCCCGGTGCCGACGGCGGCCGGCAGCAGCAGGTCGGACACCTTGGCGACCGGCGCGAAGGCGGAGTCGGCCACCGTCACCACGGTCAGCCCCGCCTCCCTGGCGTAGGTGAGCGTGTCCACGACCTCGCGGGGGTGCCGGGGCAGCGCGAAGCACAGCAGCGTGGTGGCGCCCGCCCGGACGGCGGCGTCGATCCGGTCGTGGATCATCGTGCCGCCCTCGTTGAGCAGCCGTACGTCCGGGTGGACCTTGGCGGCGAAGTACGCGAAGCCGTAGGCCTGCGAGGCCGCCGCCCGCAGCCCGAGCACGGCCAGCGGGCGGGAGGCCGCGAGCAGCCGCCCCGCCCTGCGCACCGGCCGGGGGTCGGCCAGCACCTCCGCGAGATGCCGCAGGTTCTCGATCTCGGCCTCGACGGCCTGCTGGTACTCGTTGTAGGACGCCGAGGCCGCCGTCTGTTCGGTGGGCGCGACCTCGCGCAGGTGCCTGCGCAGGGCGGGGTAGCCGTCGAAGCCGAGGGCGACCGCGAAGCGGGTGACGGAGGGCTGGCTGACGCCGGCCAGTTCGGCCAGTTCCACGCTGGAAAGGAACGGCACGTCGACGGCGCGCCGCACCATGCTGTGGGCGATGCGCCGCTGGGTCGGCGTCAGCCGGTGCCCCTCGAACAGCGCCTGAAGCCGGGCGGCGGGACTGTCCGGCACACCCGCACCAGCCCCCGTCTCCACGTCCACCGCGCCCGTCCTCGTGTCCGCGCTCATGCCCCGCTCCCCCTCCAGATGTCCGTGAACCGGTCGAGCAGTGCGGCCGCCGCCGTCACGTCGTGCGTGAGCGGCCGGTCGGCCGGGTCCTCGTCGAGCACCGACTCGGCGAGGTCCAGCGCGCGGCCCACCCCGAGCTCCGGGTCGGGCCGCAGGCCGCGCTGGCGCAACGCCCGGACGGCGGCGACGAGTTCGCAGCCGACGACGAGACGGTACGCGTCGCACGCGCGCAGTGTCTGGCGGGCGGCGAGCGAGGCGAAGCTGGCCTGTTCCTCGACGCCCCGGGAGAGTACAGCGTGACCGAGGGAGGCGGGCGCGGAGAAGGCCCGCAGGTCGCCGAGGGCTGCCCCGGCGGCGTACTCCAGGATCATCACGCCGGAGGAGGCGGGCTCGGGGTCGGCGAGGAAGGGCCGCAGCCTGGTGAACGCGGGTTCGTTCAGGGTGGACAGGCGGGACGTCGACAGGCGGGCCACCTGCGTCAGGGCCAGCCGGAAGTGGTCCAGCGCGAGGGCGAGCTGCGCCTGGTAGAAGCCGCCGTGGTGGTAGGCGGCCAGATCCTCGGGGCAGATCAGCGGGTTCTCGGCGGCGGCGTTGATCTCGATCGTGAGCACGCCGTCCAGCGCGTCGGCCGCGTCGTGCGCCGGACCGTGGATCTGGGGCAGGCAGCGGAAGCCGTACGGGTCCTGGATCCGGCCGAGCGGCGGGGTGGGCCGGTCGGCGGCGCCGATCAGCTCCCGCATGCGGCGGGCGACCTCGCTGGAGCCGCGGTGCGGGCGGGCGGCGTGCACGGGGGCGGCGTAGGCCTCGTGCGAGCCGTCGACGGCGAGCAGGGAGAGGGCGCCGACGACCTGGGTGGCCTCCAGGAGTCCGCGCAGTTCGTGCAGGGCGAGCGCGGACTGGCCGAGGGTGAGGGCGTTGCTGCTGATGAAGGCGAGGGCGTCGTTGTTGTCGAGCGGCTGGGCCTCGGGGGCGCCCGCCCCCCGCCAGGGGTGCTCGCCGGCCAGTGCGAGACCGGCCTGGGCGAGGGCGGCGATGTCGCCGGTGCCGACGGACCCGAACTCGTTGACGACGGGGTACGTTCCGCTCTCCAGCGCCTCGCACAGCGCCGTGACGACGGTGGGCCGCAGGCCGGCGCCGCCCGCCAGCAGCTGGTTGGCGCGGACCGCGAGCATCGCGCGCACCTGCCGGGCGGGCAGTTCCTCACCGATGGCCCCGGCGTGGCTGCGCAGCAGCCGCAGGCCGTGCTCGGCGGCCGCGTCGGTGGGCACGTCCTCGTTCCGGTTGGCGCCCACGCCGGTGGAGCGGCCGTAGACGCGGCCGGTCGCGGCGATCCGGCGGGCGGCGTCCCAGGACTCCTCGACGCGCCGCATCCCCTCGCCCCTGAGGACCGGCCGCGCGGCCCCTTCGGCGAGGCGTACGACGTCGGCGACGCCGAGAGCGACCCCGTCGAGGACCACGAGGGCAGAACCCGCAGTCCGCGGTGGGTCCACGATCTGAGACGACATCAAGCCCAAACCCTCCTTCAACCGGACGGTGGATCTTGCCTCTCGGTCATCCGTTACCTCGGATTAACGTCGAGGCGTTGACAACCTATTCACCTACCGAGAACTCTGCATGACGTTATACAGCCGGGCAAGGGACATCTCATGATCCAGTTCGAATCGGTCCACAAGCGCTTCCCCAACGGCACGACCGCAGTGCACGACCTCTCCCTGGACATGCCGGAAGGCGGCGTGACCGTCCTCGTCGGATCCTCCGGTTGCGGCAAGACGACCACCCTGCGGATGATCAACCGGATGGTCGAACCGACCTCCGGCACCGTCCGGGTCGGCGGCAAGGACGTCCAGCGGCAGGACGCCGCCGAACTGCGCCGCTCGATCGGATACGTCATCCAGCAGTCGGGCCTCTTCCCGCACCGCACGGTGCTCGACAACATCGCCACCGTGCCGCTGCTGCTGGGACACGGCCGCCGCAGGGCACGGGCCCGGGCGGCCGACCTCCTCGAATCCGTCGGCCTCGCCCCCGAGTCCGGCCGCCGCTACCCGCACCAGCTCTCCGGCGGGCAGCAGCAGCGCGTCGGCGTCGCCCGCGCGCTCGCCGCAGACCCGCCGGTACTGCTCGCAGAACGGCAGGCTGGTCATCGGGGCCGCGCCGGAGGTGAAGACCCGCCAGGTGGGCGTGGTCGGCCTGAAGGACGTCTACGGGGTCGGCTTCGAGGAGTTCAAGTCGCTCGACTCCTCCGGCCCGCTGGTGAAGGGCGCCCTGAAGAAGGGCGACGTGGACGTGGCGAACCTGTTCACCACGGACACCGACATCGTGGCCAACGACTGGGTGGTGCTGTCGGACCCGAAGAACCTCATCCCGGGTCAGCACATCGTCCCCCTCATCGCCGACCGCAAGGCCGACTCCACCCTGCGCAGGGCGCTCGCCCGCCTCGGCAACGTCCTCACCACCGCCCAGCTCACCGAGCTCAACCGCCAGGTCGACAAGGACAAGAAGGACCCGGAGGACGTGGCGAACGCGTACGCGAAGCAGCACGGGCTCACGGGGTGAGCGGGGGTCCGCCAGCGTCGGAGGAGGGGGGATATCCCCAGTGCGGTCGGTCCGGCCGCTGCCTACCGTGGACCGCATGACCGGAATGGACGCGCGGGACACCGAATTCAAGAAGGAACTCGACGCCACCCTCCAGGCCCGCAGGGAGCTGGGCGACGAGTACGAGTCCGCGCTGGTCGACTCGTTCCTGGAGAAGGTCGACCAGCGCATCGACGGCGCCGTGGAGCGCCGGGTGCGCCGGCAGATGGCCGAGCAGCAGATGGTGGTGGCCCGGGGTTCCCGGTCGCCGAAGCCCACGGACTCCTGGGGCGAGCGCTTCGGCTTCGGCATCGTCTCGCTGATCCTGGCGATCCCGCTGTCCGCGATCGGCGGCGGTGTCGCCCACCTCCCCGGCCTGCTAGTCGCCTGGGCCGGCATCGTGGGCGTCAACGCCTTCCAGGCCGCCCGCACCCACCCCGAACTCTTCCGCGGCCGGCGCCACCGCGAGTCCGCCAAGGACGACGCCTGGGAGGACTGACCTCCCGCCCGCGGGCCTGCCGGACGGCGGCACCACGAACTGCCGCGGACACGCGCGGACTTGCGCGGGTGCGTGCGAGGTGCCGCGGACGCGCGTACTCCCGGGCGGATCCCTGTGACCGGCCGCGGATCGCGTGCTCCGGTGCGGATACCCGTGGACTGCCTTCAGAGGCGCGGGGGATGACGGAACGCCGGGTGTCATGTCACGGGGCCGTGGGGGGTGTGGGGCGACGGGCCGCACGGGCCGGCGTCCGCCCCGGGAAAGAGTTGTGCGCGGGGACCGCCGCACCCCCGATACCGGGGGGCGGGACGACGGCGGTCCCCGCGAAGGACGCGGGCCGGGTCAGGGCCAGGCTTACGCGTCCCAGGCGTCTGTGGAGGTCCGGGAGCCGCTCCGGAGGTCCGTGACGCCGTTTGGGTGCCGGCGGGGGCGGGGAGCCGCTCCCGCCCTGCCGACATCCACCAATGTGCCGGACGCGTGTTAAGCGTGTGCTGCGTGGACGTGACGCGCTCGTACCACTTCCGCGAAGTTCACCGATCGGCCGGAAGGCCGCAAGTTCGCCGCGGCCACGCGCCGTTCACCGGACGTTTCCCGCTACTTCGCGCCCTTGGCGAGGAAGGCCAGCAGGTCCTGCCGACTGATCACACCGGTCGGCTTGCCCTCGACGAGGACGATCGCCGCGTCCGCCGCGCCGAGCACGGACATCAGGTCCGCGACCGGCTCGCCGGAGCCGACCTGCGGCAGCGGCGGCGACATGTGCTTCTCCAGCGGGTCCTCCAGCGAGGCCCGCTGGGCGAACAGCGCGTTGAGCAGCTCCCGTTCCACCACCGACCCGACGACCTCCGCCGCCATGACGTCCGGGTGACCGGCGCCGGGCTTGACGATCGGCATCTGCGAGACGCCGTACTCGCGCAGCACCTCGATGGCCTGGCCGACGGTCTCGTCGGGGTGCATGTGGACGAGGGACGGGATGGCCCCGTGCTCCTTGTCGTTCAGCACGTCACCGACGCGGGCGCTGGGGCCCTCGTCCTCCAGGAAGCCGTAGTCGGCCATCCACTCGTCGTTGAAGATCTTGCTGAGGTAGCCGCGGCCGCTGTCGGGGAGCAGGACGACCACGACATCCTCCTCGCCGAGCCGCTCGGCGACCCGCAGCGCGGCCACCACGGCCATCCCGCAGGAGCCGCCCACCAGCAGCCCCTCCTCCTTGGCCAGCCGCCGGGTCATCTGGAAGGAGTCCTTGTCGGACACCGCCACGATCTCGTCGGCGACGGTCCGGTCGTAGGCGGTGGGCCAGAAGTCCTCACCGACACCCTCGACGAGGTACGGCCGCCCGGAGCCGCCCGAGTACACCGAGCCCTCGGGGTCCGCGCCGACGACCCGCACCCGGCCGTCGCTGGCTTCCTTCAGATACCGCCCGGTCCCGGAGATGGTCCCGCCGGTGCCCACACCCGTCACGAAGTGGGTGATCCGCCCCTCGGTCTGCTCCCACAGCTCGGGACCGGTCGAGTGGTAGTGGGAGAGCGGGTTGTGGGGGTTGGAGTACTGGTCGGGCTTCCACGCGCCGGGCGTCTCCCGGACCAGCCGGTCGGAGACGTTGTAGTAGGAGTCGGGGTGCTCCGGGTCCACGGCGGTCGGGCACACGACCACCTCCGCCCCGTACGCCCGCAGCACGTTGATCTTGTCGGTGCTCACCTTGTCGGGGCACACGAAGATGCACTTGTACCCCTTCTGCTGCGCCACGATGGCGAGCCCGACGCCGGTGTTCCCGCTGGTCGGCTCGACGATCGTGCCCCCGGGCTTGAGCGCGCCGCTCTCCTCCGCGGCCTCGATCATCCGCAGGGCGATGCGGTCCTTCACGGAACCGCCGGGGTTGAAGTACTCCACCTTGGCCAGGACGGTCGCCCGAATGCCCTTGGTCACGCTGTTGAGCCTCACGAGCGGGGTGTTGCCGACGAGGCTGATCATCGAGTCGTGGAATTGCACCGTTGTCTCCGGATGCTTGCAAAAGAAATGGTCGTGGCTGTTCCGCCAGCCTAGGGCTTCCCCGGCATCCGTGACGGTCGTTCACTCCCCGTTGAGATTGGGCCACGGTCCGTACGGGGCAAGGAGTGGATGTAGGGCTACGAGGAGGTGGCGGCGACGCATGACAAGCATGTCGAGGGCGAGGGTGGCCCGGCGGATCGCGGCCGGTGCCGCTTACGGCGGTGGCGGGATCGGTGTGGCCGGCGCGGCGGCCGTGGGCCTGTTGCTGGCGGAGGTGCGGCTGGCGAGGCGACAGGTGAGCAACGGCGGCACGGCACCGCACGTCCCTCAGGCGGAGGGACGGTACGGCCACGCCTACACCGTCCCCGACGAACCGCCCCTGCGTCTGGTGATGCTGGGCGACTCCACGGCCGCGGGCCAGGGCGTCCACCGGGCCGGCCAGACCCCGGGCGCGCTGCTGGCGTCGGGCCTGGCGGCGGTGGCGGAACGCCCGGTGGAACTGCGTAACGTCGCGCTGACCGGGGCCACCTCCGACGACCTCGACCGCCAGGTGGCCCTGACGCTGTCCGACCCGGCCCGGGTGCCCGACATCTGCGTGATCATGATCGGCGCGAACGACGTCACGCACCGGATGCCGGCCACCCGCTCGGTCCGCCATCTGTCGACGGCGGTCCGCCGGCTGCGCACGGCCGGCGCGGAGGTGGTGGTCGGCACCTGCCCCGACCTGGGCACCATCGAGCCGGTGCAGCAGCCGTTGCGCTGGCTGGCCCGCCGGGCCTCCCGGCAGCTGGCGGCCGCCCAGACGATCGGGGCCGTGGAGCAGGGCGGCCGTACGGTGTCGCTGGGCGATCTGCTGGGCCCGGAGTTCGAGGCGAACCCGCGGGAGCTGTTCGGACCCGACCACTACCACCCCTCCGCGGAGGGGTACGCCACGGCGGCCATGGCGGTGCTGCCGACGGTCTGCGCGGCGCTGGGCCTGTGGCCGGCGGAGGAGGACCGCCCGGACGCCTCCCGCCGCGAGGGTTTCCTGCCGGTGGCCCGTGCCGCGGCGGAGGCCGCGTCGGAGGCCGGCACGGAGGTCGCGGCCGCGATGCCGAGCGGACCGAAGGGACCATGGGCACTGCTCAAGCGGCGTCGGCGCCGGCGGGTGGCGGTGGCCGAGCCGGCCCCGGCCCCGGTCACCCCGTCCCCCTGAGGCGCGCCACCGGGGGCCCCGCCGAGGCGGGGCCCCCACCCGTGCCCGGCCCGGGTGGGCGCGGGACGCCTCCCTCCCCGGCCCGGACGCCCCTCCCGGCCCCCGGCCGGAAAAGCAAGCGCTTAGTAAACTGCGGCCAGGGTCACACCGCGATACCCGTGACCGAGCCCATACGTACGGGTAACTTCCCACACAGCGCCGCCCGATCCCTTCGACGAGGCGCCGCGCGCCGCCCCTTCCCGACTGGAGCCGTTGATGCCCGAAGCCGTGATCGTCTCGACCGCCCGCTCCCCCATCGGCCGCGCCTTCAAGGGCTCCCTCAAGGACCTGCGCCCTGACGACCTCACCGCCACGATCATCCAGGCCGCCCTCGCCAAGGTCCCCGAGCTGGACCCGAGGGACATCGACGACCTGATGCTCGGCTGCGGCCTGCCCGGCGGCGAGCAGGGCAACAACCTGGGCCGCATCGTCGCCGTGCAGATGGGCATGGACCACCTCCCCGGCTGCACGGTCACCCGGTACTGCTCCTCGTCCCTCCAGACCAGCCGCATGGCCCTGCACGCCATCAAGGCCGGTGAGGGCGACGTGTTCGTCTCGGCCGGCGTCGAGATGGTCTCGCGCTTCGTCAAGGGCAACTCCGACAGCCTGCCGGACACGCACAACCCCTTCTTCGCGGAGGCCGAGGCCCGCACCGCCGCGGTCGCGGAGCAGGAGGGCACCACCTGGCACGACCCGCGCGAGGACGGCCTGGTGCCGGACGCCTACATCGCGATGGGCCAGACCGCCGAGAACCTGGCCCGCCTGAAGGGCGTCACCCGCCAGGACATGGACGAGTTCGGCGTCCGCTCGCAGAACCTCGCCGAGGAAGCCCTGAAGAACGGCTTCTGGGAGCGCGAGATCACCCCGGTCACCACCCCCGACGGCACGGTGGTCGCCAAGGACGACGGCCCCCGCGCCGGCGTCACCCTGGACGGCGTCCAGGGCCTCAAGCCCGTCTTCCGCCCCGACGGCATGGTCACCGCCGCCAACTGCTGCCCGCTGAACGACGGCGCCGCCGCGCTCGTCATCATGAGCGACACCAAGGCCCGCGAGCTCGGCCTGACCCCGCTCGCCCGCATCGTCTCCACCGGCGTCTCCGGCCTCTCCCCCGAGATCATGGGCCTCGGCCCGGTGGACGCGTCCCAGCAGGCCCTGCGCCGGGCCGGACTGTCCGTCGACGACATCGACCTGGTCGAGATCAACGAGGCGTTCGCCGCCCAGGTGATCCCCTCCTACCGCGAGCTGGGCATCCCGCTGGAGAAGCTGAACGTCAACGGCGGCGCCATCGCGGTCGGCCACCCCTTCGGCATGACCGGCGCCCGCATCACCGGCACGCTCATCAACTCCCTCCAGTTCCATGACAAGCAGTTCGGCCTGGAGACGATGTGCGTCGGCGGCGGCCAGGGCATGGCGATGGTCATCGAGCGCCTGAGCTGACGGCCCCACCCGCTCAACCACCCGTAGCCGTACGGGAACCCAGCGTCACCCTCCGGCCCGGAACCCAGGAATCACCAAGGTTCCGGGCCGATTTGTGATCCAATCTCCCCCAGGATGTGACCTATCTCCCTCGGGACGGGATTTACGCAGGTCACCTCCACTTCAACCAGGTACCCCCAGCTCAAAGTCATGTCCGATTCGTGACGTTACGCACTGACAGCGGGTTAGTCCGCCCTTCAAGCTGATGTAGGAAGTCGGGGGTCGACTTTGAACCGGGAGTACGTCAGTGAGCGCCATGCCGATCGCCTTGCTGGTCACCACGGCCGCCACCGGTGCCGTGGGCGTCGCCGTCCTGCGCACCCTCATGGTCCTGCGCCGGCAGGTCGCCGCCCTGCACACCGAGATCGCCAAGGGCAACGCCAAGGCCGCGCGGACCTTCGTGCCCGCCGCCCGCCCCGCCGGCGACGTCGACGAGATACGGGCCGCCGTGGCCGAGGCGCTCGCCGAGGAGCGGGAGCGCGAGCTCGCCGAGGCGCGGGCGTTCTGGGCCGCCCAGGAGACCCGGGACACCTCGGAGGCGCCCACGCTGCTGGGACTGCCGGACAGTGAGATGTTCCTGCCCCGGCAGGCCGACTTCGTGGGCCTGGAGGCGGTGACCGAGTCCGGCGCGGACGCCGACGAGTTCGCCGGGGACTCCCCGGAACTGGCCGCGGCCCGCCGCCGCCACCCCTCCCACCCGGACTTCGTCCCGGTCGCGTCGCCGGTCGTGGGCGACCACGAGCGCACGGTGGCCACCCTGGAGGAACTGGCGGCCTCCGGCACCGAACTGGCCGACGTCCGACCCGGCCCCCTGGGCACCCTCGACGTCTACGTCTTCGCCGACGGCACCACACTCTGCATGACCCCGGGCCACCGTGAGACGGCGGAACGCCTGGCAGCGGCGCTGCGCGCGGGTGAGACCCCGATACTGCTGGGCGGCTCCGGCGTCTCCGGCGCGTACACGCTCACGTTCGCCTGCGGCGAGGAGAGCATCTACATCCTGGCGGACCGGGTCATAGCGAGCCTGTGAGGCGCGGGGCCCCGGCCCCGCCCGCGGGGCGCGGGGACTGCCCGCCCCCGGGCCCGCGGCGGGCGCGGCGCCCTCAGACGCCCGCCCGCTTCTGCGCGTCCGCGACCAGCGCCAGCGCGTCCTCGACCTCGGCGTCGGTGGAGAGCACCAGCGCCAGATCGTGCACGGCCACGGTGATCTGGTCGGC